>CAURLG010000001.1:0-357895 GCA_963525825.1 uncultured Atopobium sp.
TCAGGCAATCTCCGCAACTCAGGCAACCGCCGGCGACAACGAGTAACACGTCGCGAGCTGCGAGCGCCGCCCGCGCGTCGCGACCGCGCTAGCTGCACAAACGTGCTTTCCGCCCGGTATCCACTTCATGTGGGTACCGGGTTTCTTGTGCGGAAACGCTGGGAGTGGACCGGGTTTCTCGCCAGACGGGCAGCGTGCTCGGCGCGCGACCGCAGCACGAGCCCGCTGCGCGAGCCCGCTGCGCGAGCCCGCTGCGCGAGCCCGCTGCGCGAGCCCGCTGCGCGCGACCGCTGCGCGCCTGATTTCTGCAAAGAATCTGTAAAATTTGCCTGAAAATATCAAAGAATCTGTGGATTTGCCTGATTTCATCAAAGAATCTGTGTCCCAAACACAGATTCTTTGCACTTTTCAGGCAGAGTTCTCGTGACGTGACCTTGAATCCGGGATGATGGCAGGTGGTTTTCATGGGCGCTTTTATGAAGCCTGATTTTCTCGCCATGTCTGAACGATTTGCCGGAAAAGTGCGCCAAGTCTGAGTTATTTGCCGGTTTTTCTCATCAAGTCTGAGTAAATTCGCTCAGACTTCATGCATTTTTCAGGCTTGCATCCGCACCTGGCGAGAAACCCTTGCGCTCGCTGCAGCACCTGGCGAGAAACCCGTGCACTCGCAGCGGCGCTTCGCGCGCTTGACCTGCAAGTTTGTCTGCACACGACGCTGTTCCCGCACTCGCAGCAGCGCCGCTGCCCGCGGCTACCCGCGCGCGGTACGGCCAGCGCGCTCGTCCAGCTTGGCTCGGACAGCGGCCTTGAACGCGGCAGCATCCGTCATCCACGGAACGTGCTTGCCGCCGATAATGTTGAACGGCTCGTCACCCTTGGCTAGCAGGTACACTAGCGCCGGACGAGGGTCGTCGTAAGCTGCGGAAACTGCCTCGTAAATGGCGTCGTAGCGGTCAAGGATAATCTTGTGCGCGGCACCCTCGGGCGTGGCCTCGGCCATTTGCGCGCAAATCACCGCAGGATCTTCCATGTTGCAGTCCTCGGTGGTGTAAATCATCAGGTCCGCCCACTTGGCAGCTTCTTCAGGCAGCTCTTGGCGACGGTTGTACGCCTTGCCGCCAACGGCTCCCATGACCACATAGCGGCCATAACCAGGGAATTCCTTGGACGTTGACGAGAAAAGCTTCTGGTAGGAAAGCTTGTTGTGGGCGTAGTCGACCAAGCCCGTGACTTTGTTGTCGGGCGAGCTCAAGAGCTCCATGCGGCCTGGCACCTTAACGTTCATCAGTGGAAGCACCGCGTCCTTCTCGCGAATGCCCAGGTAGTCGGCAACGGTGATTGCTGCAAGAGCATTCTCCACGTTGAAGAGGCCGGACATAGGCAGCGCGGCGGCACCGGTCCAGGTTGGCGCATGCACGGTAAACGTGACCATGCCCTGGTGAGGGGTGATTTCGTCCGCCCAAACGGTGGCGTCGGAATCGGTTGTGGAGAAGGTCAGGACCTTCTCGCACCTCTGCGCACGCTCCATGACCTGGTCAAACATCATGGTGTTCTTGTTGATGACGGCCACGCGAGCAAGGTCAAAAATCTTCAGTTTGCTCTCAAAGTAATCTTCAAAAGTAGGGTGTTCAACAGGGGAAATGTGATCGGTTCCAATGTTTAGGAACACGGCGACGCTCAGATTGAGGCCAACCGTGCGGTCGTACTTGAGTCCCTGGCTAGAAATCTCCATGTCAACGTAGGGGAGGCCGGCCTCTGCGGCATGCTTGAGGTGACGCCACAGCTCAGGAGCTTCGGGCGTGGTGTTGTGCGCGGGCTGCGTGTCCTTGCCATCAAACACCTCGATGCCGCCAATCACGCCGCACTTGGAGTACGGCTCGTCGCCGTCAAGGATGGCGCGCAGCATATACGAGCAGGTAGACTTGCCTTTGGTACCCGTAATGCCAATGGTGGTGAGTTTCTTGTCGGGGTGGCCCGCAACGCCTGCGGCCGCGTAGGCCATGGCAAGGCGCACGTCATCCACGCAAATAGCGGCTACGTTTGGCGCCACTGCCTGCAACTCCTCCGCGAGCGACTGCTGGCAGAGGTACGCAGCAGCCCCAGCCTCCACCGCGCTTGCCAGATACGCTGGCGAGAAACTCGCGCCCTTGCAGACAAACAGCGAGCCGGGGGTGACCTCACGAGAATCGCTTGCAACATCGATAAGCTGTGCGTTTTGATTCACCGCGTCAAGATGCGCGGTAGTGTACTCGATGTTCTTGCTGGTAAAGAGCGCCAGGAGCTCGTGTAATGTCATCCTCAAAAGTCCTTCGATAGCTGTTTGGCGCAAGCACAGCGCCCCAAAGACAGTATCAATAGTTTAGCCGTCTGGCTCCAATCGTGCTGACGTCAGCGCAACTTTCTTGGTCCTTGCACACCCATGTCACACCTTTATGGCGAGAAAATCGTCAATCTTGCTTGACGTAGAGAGAGCTGCGAGGTATAGTACTTGTTCGCGCATAAGCGCATGCATTGCGGGGTGGAGCAGTCTGGTAGCTCGTCGGGCTCATAACCCGAAGGTCGTAGGTTCAAATCCTGCCCCCGCGACCATAAGAATTTCAAACCCGCCCTTGGCGGGTTTTTTGTTAGCAATCAACGCTGCTCAGGCGGCTGTCTTAGTAGACCGTTGGGCAAGCCACCAACATCGCTTCCGCGCACAGGAATCGCCTTTACACACAAAAATCGCTTCCGCGCAGAAAAACACCCCTCTACGCGCCAAACCCAAAGTTCAACAAACGCTGCAATCTAAGCTCAAGACCCTTGTGATGATCGTAAGAATCCAACATACGTTGATACTTCGGGGCAGCAGCCGATAGCTTCTCAACCAACGCATCAGTTGTCTTCCTCACTGAGCGCAGGGGCTCAGGATGGTTTTTACCTTCGTTTTCGCCACTTGCGATGCACCAGCGAATGTCCGCCCGCACATGGCTCGTATCAAAAGTTTCAACAAAATCGGGAAACCACGTGCTTGGACTTGCCAGAAGATACTGGTCAAAGTGGCAGGTAGTCTGCATCTCAAAGAGGCTGCACAACCCCGATAAGGAATAGCCTAGCAAAGTAAGAGGACATGTATCCTCTGCGGTATGAGTAGCTAGAGCAGCGTACTTCTCGACAGCAGGAAGTACGACGTCAGAAAGAAATTCTCGTCCAAATCCTCCAAAATTTGGAGCCTCAGTTCGCGCGCTTGCCGCTGGCCAAGGGGAATAGCAATCTTGATTAGACGGCGCAGTAATGACAAGGCATTGGGGGAGCTTGGTCGCGTCAAGTTTCCCGGAAGCAAGAAGCGCAGCTATCTTAGGCATCAGCAGGGAACCATGGAGAATAACAAGAAGACCAGGAACTTCGGAGGGTTCTCCAATAGTGATTGTGTTATCTGGTAAAGCTGATAGATCCATGAAGTTCCTTGTCTGACCTCGTCTGTTATTGCCTGTTGGTGCCGTCGTCGTCTCGCAGTAGCCGCCTCGCGGAGAGCATCCCACGGAGGGGTGTAGGTATTTTAAGCATTTCTCAACTCACAGTCTTCTCACAATTCAAAAAGTAATATATAGTTAACTTTCAAAAATTCCGCTGCTTCTGTGTAACGCGCATTGTTCGTTGTGCGTTGTGTGCAAAAACGCAGCGTCACTTTAGAGGGGTAACGTATGATAAGAAAAGCCGGTCCGTTCCGTCTTTTCATGGGCGTTCTCGTTGCAATTCTGGCAGCGAGCATTGTAATAACTTCAACGATGGGCGCTATTGGTGTGTCCCTACAAGACGCATATGCCGTGCTGACACATCATCTTTTTGGCATGCCGCTATCGGAGGCTCTAGCTGCAGGAGGACCTGTCGAGAAGGTCGTCTGGTCGCTGCGCTTTCCCCGCATCATCTTGGGTGTGGTAGCCGGAGCTGGCCTCGCGCTAGCGGGCGTTGTCATGCAGGCGTCAGTTCAAAACACCTTGGCTGAGCCGTATATTTTGGGCATTTCATCAGGAGCTTCGTGCGGAGCCACCTGTGCCATCATGCTTGGAGCCGGCGCGGTACACGTTGTAGGAATTTCTTCGGTGCCGCTGTTCTCGTTTATTGGTTCAACAATAGCAACTGTAGGCGTTTTGTTGCTGGCATCTACCGGCGGCCATATGACGTCGTCAAAGCTTGTTCTCTCGGGCATGATTTTGAACGCTCTGTTCACGGCTCTTTCTAATTTCATTATTACAATCGCCGCCAACGCTGAGGGCATGATGGATTTGAAGTTTTGGACCATGGGCTCCTTGGCACGAGCAAGCTGGGGAAATGTTGGCGTTTCCGTTGTTGTAGTACTTCTCGTCAGTGTGTTTTTCTTAACGCAGTTCCGCTCTCTCAACGTGCTTCTAATGGGAGACGAGGCCGCAACAACGCTTGGCCTCAACACCAATCTGTGCAGGTGGGCATACTTGACCATTTCTGCCCTCATGGTTGGCACGCTTGTTTCATCAGTGGGAACCATCGGTTTTGTTGGTCTTATCATTCCGCATATTGCGCGCTCGTTTGTTGGGTCCGATCACCGAAGGCTGGTGCCAACAGCGCTGGTACTTGGAGCTATTTTTATTCTCTGGGCAGATGCCTGTGCTCGTACCGTCCTAGGCAACGCCGAAGTTCCTATTGGCATTCTGACCGCTGTTGTAGGTGCGCCGTTCTTTGTCTACATCATGGTTGCACGTAACTACAGCTTTAGGGATGGTGAGTAGCATGCGCCTTGAAGTGCAAAATGTGTCGGTCACCATTCACAACAAGCCGATTGTAAAGGACGTCTCGCTTAACGTGAAAGATGGCGAGTTTGTGGGTATCCTTGGCCCTAATGGATCAGGCAAGTCTACGCTTTTACGGGCAATTTATGGCCTTGGTCATCGCTATGACGGCCAGATTTTGTGGGACGAGCGCGACGCCACTGAGATATCACGACGTGACTTTGCGCGTAAGGTTGCGGTTGTAAGCCAGTTTAACTCGCTATCCTTTGACTTTACCGTTCGCGAGATTGTGTCGTTGGGACGCAGCCCTCATCAGTCGGCGCTATCAAAAGAAACCGATCACGACGAGTCAATCGTTTCTGACGTTATTCAAAAAGTTGGCCTTTCTCGCTTTGAGGACCGTTCTTTTGCCACGCTTTCAGGTGGCGAGAAACAACGTGTCATGTTGGCTCGTGCGTTGGCTCAGGAACCAGAGTTCCTGGTGCTTGATGAGCCTACTAATCACCTGGATATTACGTACCAGATTGATATTTTGCGCCTTGTTCGCAATCTTGGTATCAGCTGCCTGGCTGTTTTGCATGACATTGTGATGGCAGCTCATTATGTCGACCGCCTGTATTTCTTAAAAGAGGGGACTATTGTTTCCGAGGGAACACCTGAGGACATTGTGACCCCTGAGTTACTTGCTGATGTGTATGGCGTTGAGGGCATGGTCCGCCCATCAACTGCTGGAAACGGTATCAGCATTGATTACGTGTATTAATCGCCTGTTGAATATCAACAGATGAATGAAAGGATATCCGATGGATCCTCGTGTAAGTTCAAATCTCTTTACGAGAAGGAATTTTTTGAGCATTGCGGCAGGATTTGCTGCAACTGCTGCTGGACTGGGTCTTACTGCGTGCAACAATGCAACGTCTAGCCCATCTACCCCTGCTACAGAAGAAAAGAAATCAGCCAATACGAGCTATCCCGTATCGTTCAAGCTCTATGACGGTGACGGCAATGAGTTTGAGGCCAAGTTTGACAAGGCTCCTGAGAGTGTTGTTACGCTGACAGACTCCGCAGCCGAGATTCTGCTGCGTCTGGGCCTTGGTTCCAAGATTATTGGCACTATCAAGCCTGATGCGCCAATGCCTTCAGATATTGCTGACGAGTATGCGAACATCAAGCAGCTGGGCGATAAGAAGAGCCTTTCTCGCGAGGTTGTTGTTGCCGCTAATCCAAACCTTATTGTGGGACGCTCACGTCTCTTTACTTCAAAGGACCAGACTTCTCCGAAGGACTACGCTGACCTTGGCATTTCTGTCTATACCCAGCTGGCATCTTCTGAGCAGGGCGATCCAACGCTTGCCGGAATTATCTCTGATATTAAGAACCTTGGAGCTATCTTTGACGTTCAGAGTAATGCCGACACTTATACCGCTGACCTGCAGAAGCGCCTTGATGCCATTAACGAGCGCGTTAAAGCACACGAGAAAGATGCAAAGAAGACCGTGCTAGTTATGACCAACCTTAAGGACGGCACGTTTGGTCTCTTTGGCGGTAGCGAGAAGAGCCTTGAGTTTACTATCATCGACCAGCTTGGAGCTACTCCTGCGACAACTCAGTCTGCAAACGGCCTGACGTATGAGAATCTGATTAAGTTCAATCCTGACGTCATTATTTACGTCACCGCAGAGCGCAACAAGGCAACTGACGCCGCAGCTAAAGACACCCTCCTGGGCGAGAGCTCCCTGCAGAACGTCCCAGCTATTGCCAACAAGAGCATCGTAGAGATTCCATATTCTGAGTACATCGACTACTCGCCACGTGCATTTGATTCTGCCGAGAAGATCCTTGAGGTTCTGTATCCTCAGAAATAGACGTATTTGAACATACGCGCCATTTAAACATGCGTACTGCAGAGACCAAGCAGGAATTTTGGTTCCTGCTTGGTCTTATTATTTTCGAGGCTTTAGCCTGTTGAGCGCGTGTTACGCGCGAAACATAAAACCACCCGCTATGCGGGTGGAGAATAATCTTTTGCTTTGCAAATTAAAATCCTTTCTTCTCAAATGCGAAGGGTCACCCTATTCCGAAGAACTCGCGCAGCCGGGCCACGCCACCCTTGTCGAGACCGTATTGGGCGGTGACCTTTCCGCCCTTCATCTCGGTAACCCTGTCGCAGGCGGCCAGCGCCAGCTCGAAGTCGTGCGTCACGACGAGGACGAAGGCCCCGGACGCGGCAAGCTCCCGCAGCAGCGTGGCCGTCTGCGCCATATGGGCGTAGTCGAGCCCGCTCGTCGGTTCGTCAAAGACCAGCACCTTCTTGCCGCAGAACATGGCAGCCGCTATGGCGCACCTCTGCTTCTGCCCTCCCGACAGCGTCAGGGGGTGGCGCCCCCTCACGTCGAGGAGGTCCAACTGACCTAGCACCGACTCCAGGCCTCGGGTACCAGGGTTGCTCGCCCCCAGGACGACCTCCTCCTCGACGCTATCACAGAAGAGCTGGTGGTTGGCCTCCTGCATCACTTCGTAGCTAAGGGGCAGCCTCTTTCTCGCGGAGAGCACGGCGCCGTCGATTTCGATGCTGCCTCGCTGTTCCCTGGCGAGCCCGCACACCACCGAGGCGAGGGTCGACTTGCCCGCACCGTTGTCTCCCACAATCGCCTCGACGCGACCCGACCCGAACTGCGCGTCGGGGACGGAGAGGGAGGGGGCGGCATGTCGTGAGTATGAGAAGACGAGGTCGGCGAGATGCATCTCGTGCATGGGCGTGTCTTTCACTGGGGCGACTGTCCTCGGGAGGTCGAATCCCTCCAGCTTCACGGGTCGTATGCCCGTCTCAAGGCGCTGGCTGCGGGTCAGCGAGGCGAGCTCGCCCATGGCGAAAACATCGGAAGCCTTCCCGCCGTCCAGGTAGACCGCGCGGTCGACTATGCCCTCGAGGTACCACGTGCGATGCTCGGCGATGAGGATCGTCTTGCCTTTCGACCTTAGTATGTCCAAGGTACGTCGCAGCTCCCTGATTGCGGGGAAGTCGAGGTTCGCCGATGGTTCGTCCAGTAGGAGCACCTCCGGGCCGGTAGCATAGACGCTCGCGATGGCAACGCGCTGCTTCTCACCCCCCGAGAGGTGGAAGATGTTGCGATTCATGAGTGCCGCGATGCCCAAATCGGCTGCGGCTTCGTTCACCCTACGTGAGATCTCGGCACGCGGCATTCCACGGTTCTCGCAGCCGAAGGCCACCTCGCTTGTGGTGTCGAGGGTGTAGAATTGCGTGCGGGGATTTTGGAACACAGTCCCTACCTGGCGGGCCACCTTGTACTGAGGGCAGGTGGTGGGATCCATGCCGCCAACCCTCACGCGACCAGTAAGGTCACCGTCAAAGAACTCGGGTATCATGCCGTTCAGCAGGCGGAGGACGGTTGACTTTCCGCAACCGCTCTTCCCGCACAGGAGCACGCATTCTCCCGCCTTCACGTCAAGCGACAGCGACGATAGGCTCGGGGATTCTGCTCCACGATAGGAGAAGCTGACGTTGGTGAGCGATATCATCGGCTGGCCCATCGTCTCAGAGCCCCTTCCCGGCAATGGCGAACGCCGCTGCCGCGGCCGTTCCCGCAGCTACAAGCGCCAGAGCTAACCAGTCCTGGGTGCGCAACCCAATCTGCGCCAGGCAGGTGTGAGGAGCTGGATCGTCCATGCCGCGGCAGAGAGCTGCAGCCGCGAGTTCGTCACTTATAGAGATCACGGAGGCGCAAAGCGGCACATAGATGTGGGCTATCGTCTGGATGGGATGGAACAGCCAGGATGAGAGGCCCGTTCCGATACCCCTCATCTTCATGGCGGACCTTATGGCGCGCCACTCCTCGCTAATAGTCGGGAAGCACCTGAAGGCCACCGATGTTGTGATTATGGCGCTCTTCGGCACCCCGCTTCCCCACAGGGCGGCCGCGAACTCGCTAACGCCGGTTGTCCCCACGGCCCAGTAAGCCACAAGCAGGCATGGCAGGACCTTGCGGACCGCCACTGCCAGGAATTGCACGAGGGAAAGCACGGCGCTTTGGCCCACCATGGGACCGATTAGCTGTTGGACGGCAACGAGCAGGGAAAAGACCGCGCAGTAGCGCAGGGCGGTGTTGGCCATGCCGCCGACTGCCACAATCAGGACGCAAACCAAAAAGACAGCGGCCTCGTAGGGCAGTGAGCGGCCGAGGAAGACGGCTATGTCGAGCAGGACGAGCAGGGTCGCCTTCGTTCGAGGGTCGAAGACAATGCCTCCGTTGTGACCCTGCTCCGTATATAGCTTTTCGAGGGGGTTCACAGGATTCCTGCCCGTCCGAGCTTGGCTGCGAGCAGCTTGCGCGCAATCAGCGAGCCCAAAATCGAGCTGATGACGATGGCGACCATCATGGCCGGAAGCACCCAGTCGGGCGTGAGCGCATAGAGCGTCTCGCAGAAGCTTGAGCTCATACCCCGCTCAAGGATGTCTTGGAAGAAGTAGTCGCGCATGAACCAGATGGGCACGAAGCCTCCGAGCAGGTTCCAGGAGAAGACGGCGTGGCTTGCGGCGTTCCATGCGAAGCTGCGATATTTTCCAGCACGTGCGATGAGCACCGCAACGATGCCCGCAGGGACCGAGACAGCAGGTGCGATGGGGATGTGTCCCGAGGCGATGAGGACGAGGCTCGGAAGGACAGCGGCGATGAAGATGGGCACGCCCGAGGGTGACCTGGCGAGCATTATGTGGAAGATGGGTGCCGCAAGTAGGGCGACGAGGGCGGGCATGAGCAGAAACAGAATCGGCACCGGCATGCACACGATCCCGATGATGACGTAGACGGCCAGGTAGAGCGCAATGAACACGCCTGCGGAAATAGCAGCCCTCGAGGATGTACTCTTCTTTTGTGGTTCCATGATGTTTCCTTTCTCTTGTGGTTGATGAACGCCGTTGTCTTCGGAGGATGTCATCGTGCGGGCGTGTCGCCGTTGCCGTGCGGGTGCTTTGCGCGCCAGGCGTCAAGATCTGTCTGGAGTCCCCACAGTTTCGCGTAGGTCCCTCCCTTGGCAAGCAGCGACTCGTGGGTGCCGCTCTCCGCGACGCGACCACTGTCGATCACATATATGGCGTCGGCGCGCGTCACCGTGCGCAGCCGGTGCGCGATGGCGACAACAGTCCTGCCCTGTGCGAGCGTGCCCATAGCCGTCTGCACCTCGGCCTCGTTCTCCGAATCGAGTGCGCTTGTCGCCTCGTCCAGAAGGACGATAGGCGCGTCTTTGAGGAGGGCGCGGGCGATGGAGATACGCTGGCGTTCACCGCCCGAAAGAGTCGAGCCGCCCTCACCGATAACGGTATCGTAGCCGTTGGGCAGTTCCATTATGAAGTCGTGGCAGCGTGCCGCCTTGGCCGCCTGAACGACCTCCTCGTGCGTTGCATTCGCGCGCCCGTAGCGGATGTTGGTCTCAATCGTGTCCTGAAACAGGTAGACATCCTGAAAGACAATCGACACCCGACTGAGCAGGTGCTCCGGGTTTATGGAGCGCTCGTCGAGCCCACCGAGCAGAACGTGCCCTGCTTGCGGGTCCCAAAAACGTGCGGCAAGCCTCAGAATCGTGCTTTTGCCTGAGCCAGAGGGTCCGACAAGTGCTGTCAGCTCCCCAGCCCTTATGTCCAGGCTCACGTTGTGAAGCACCTCGTTATCGTCGTAGCCGAACGACACGTGGTCAAAGGAGATGCTGCACTCCTCGGGGGCATCGGACTCGCCGGGCATCTCCGGCTCGCCCAAGAGAGACATAATCCGGCGGCCCGCCGCCGCACAGCGCTGCAATTCGGGCCAGCTCGTGAGGGCCACGGCAAGAGGCTCGAAAGCTCGCGTGCCGACGAGGAGGAAGAGGGAGAACCCCGTGGGATCGAGGGAGCCGCCGGCCAGCAGGTAGACGCCGGCGAGGGTCATGCATGCCAGACCGCTGCGTAGAATTGCCTCCGACACCGCGCCGAGCGAGCCAGTCGCGCTCTCGTTTGCCATGCAGGCATCTCGGTAGTCCTCACATGCCTTGGCGAGGGTCGTGAAGCTCGCGCCCTGCAGGTGATGGGCCTTGATGGCGCGCATGCCCCTCAGATACTCCTGGATTCGGGTTGTCTGCTCCACTCTCGTTGCGGCAAGGTGCCTCTCCGCGCGGTTCTGCAAGCCCTGTGCAACGGCGGTGATGGCGAGAGACAGGGGCAGTCCAACGAAGAGGGCGAGGCCCATGCGCCAGTCGAGCAGGCAGAGCGCCCCCGTCGTGACGAGCGCCACGATACCGGCGCTGATGGCCTGGGCGAGCAGGTGCGTCATGCCCGCCTCAACGAGCGAGAAGTCGTTCATCATCGTCGTAGCGATGCCGCCAGCACCCTTTCCCTCGAGTTTTCCTAGGGGCAGCTTGCGGATATGCTCGGCCAGGCTTGTGCGGCCCGCAGCGCCGACAGCGTAGCCGTCACGGAAAGTCACTTTGCATGCGATGTTTTCGACCGCGAGGGCAAGGACGAAGCAGGCGGCCATGCTAGCCCACGCGAGCCAGAGTTCGGCGTTGCTCAGTCCGCCTGTGGCATAGAAGCCAAATATGCAGTCGACAATCAGCGCCAGACAGATGAAGGGTAGAAACCATACGAGCTGGGCAATGGTGTTCCAGAATGCGGGTCTGGCTATGCGCCTCGGTTCTCCACAGGTTATTGCTTCGATAATGCCTCTCATAGCGACACCTCAGCTTTCTCTGTGCCAAGCTTCCAGTCGGCGGCTCTGTCGCCGGAGACCCACATATCTGCATAAGGCCCATCGACCCCTATGAGCTCGTCATGTCTGCCCCGTTGCACAATCCGGCCCTTATCCATCACGATAATCTGGTTCGCCGACTGTACGGTCTCAAGTCTGTGGGCGATTGTCAGAACCGTTTTGCCCTTCGTCAGCTCCGCCAGAGCGCGGTGGATCGAGAACTGCGTCTGTGCGTCAGCGAAGGAACTGGCCTCGTCGAGGATGAGGATGGGGGCGCTTTTGAGGATTGCCCGCGCTATAGCCACGCGCTGCCGCTCACCTCCCGACAGGTGGACACCACCTGCGCCGACGACGGTGTCGATTCCCTTCGGGAGCCGCGCGAGGAATTCGTCGCACTGGGCCGCCGAAGCCGCTGCGGCTATTTGATCCTCGGTCGCGCTGGGCAGTCCCATGGCGATGTTATCCCGGATGGTTCCTGCAAATAGGAAGCTGTCCTGGAAAACGAAGGCAACGATGTCCATGAGCGCATCGGTCCCCAGCTCGCGCACATCGACTCCCCCTATGCGGACCATTCCCTCATCCACATCCCAGAAGCGGCCGACTAGCTCGGCGATTGTGGACTTACCGGCGCCAGAGGGACCCACGATGGCACAAGTGCTGCCGGGCTCTACAGCAAACGACACCCCATCTACCGCGGGATTCTCGGCACCTGGATAGGAGAAGGTCACACGGTCGAATGCAATGCCCGCATCTTGGGGAGTCGCCCGGACATCCTGCGAAACCTGTCCTTGCGGATCCAGATCAAGCACTGCGCACACACGCCCAACCGCCTCGTTGACCGTGTTCACGCTCTCGGCGAACATGCGCAATTTGAGTACTGGCGAGGAGGCGGCGGGACCGACCACGAGGGCGAAGACGCAGACGGCTGCGAGCGCGACGTCCGAGGGGTTGCCGAGGAACAGTGCTATCGCAACTGGGGCTGCGAAAGTCGCGACCGAAAGCGTGAAGACGCGGAAACGCACGTAGCCCGGGCGGATCTGGTCGGTCATGCCTACAGTGAAGTCCCGGTAGGCCTCGGTGTCGTCCTTGAAGCCGCGAAAGGACGCCGTGGTCTGGCCGAACGCTTTGATGGCGGGCATCCCCTCGACGTACTGGATCGCCGACGAGTTGATTCGTTCAAGGACATCGAAGTTCTTCTTGATCGCGCCCGTCTTCATGACCTTGGCCATCGCCTGCAGCTGACAGGCGATTCCAATGACAATTGGCGCAAGGCAGGCCAAGGCAAGCCAGACATTCGCGGCGAACATCAGGACGAAGAGGACGATGAGCGTGGCGAGAGCGCTCGCGAGGTCGGGCACCTGGTGGGCGAGGAATGCCTCGACCTGCTCGACATCCGCATCCATTACCTGCTCGACCTGCCCTATGGACGAGGAGTCGAGGTAGCCCATCGGGAGGCGTCCCACATGCTCTGCGACCGCGATGCGTATGTCGCAGACCGTGCGGTAGGCGTGCGCATGCGCGGCGATTCCAGCGATCCAGGAGGCTGCAGTTCCAGACAGAAGACCCGCGAGGCCGACGGCTCCCCACCATAGCATGGAGCCCGCCTCGGGGGCCGAGCCAGATGCTACACCTGACATTAGAGAGGTTATGACCCGCCATGAGGCTAGATAGGGCACGAGCTGCAGCACCGACCCGATACAGCCGAGCGTAATGCCGCACACGAGAAGCCCCTTCCCTCGCTCAGAGAGGGCCAGCAGCCTGGCCATGCCCTGCTTCTTTTTCAAGTTTTTACCTGGGTCTTCCAGGTCTGTCTCGTCCTCCATAGACCCGTGCTCCTTTCACTGCTATCGGAACGAATTCGTTCCGTTTTTCTCTTAAATGCACTGACGGGAGCATCCATTTGGATGCTCCCGTCATCAGTCCATTCCTGCACGCCGCTCAGAGCGGCGATTTTGCAACCTGCCTACATCAATAAAACAGCTTCTGCGCTATCTCGAATGCCTCCTGAGGAGAACGCTGCTCACACTCTGGTGCAAAACGCCCGTCGTACATGACGCCCCAGAGCCCGTACAGCATGAACAGCGCGCAGGCCTGCGCATTGCTCTCGTTTACGCCGAGACGGTTCTTGAGCTTGCCTGTCTGTATCCCTTCCAGCATGAGCTTGGTGTAGGGGCCTGCCATACGATCGATCATCTGGACCATGTCCCAGAGTTTGTAAGAGGCGTCGGGAACTGACTCACCCGGCTCGGGGTCGAAGGAGTGGACATATTCGTTGACGTCATCCGTTACGAGACTGCGCAGAGCGGCGATTCTTTCGTCGAACGGCCGGCCCTCGTCCTCCATGACTGCGCACTTGCGGTCCATGCGCTCCGAGATGAAGTCCTCCATGACGGCCACGTAGACGTCCTGCTTCGACTTGAAGTAGTAGTAGAACATGCCAGGAGCGCCGTTCACGGCATCCAGGATGTCGCGCACCGATGTACTCTCGTAGCCCTTCTCCGCGAAGAGCCTCGCTGCCGCATCCACGAGCTCCTTGCGTCGCTCTGCAGGTTTTTTGCTGTTCTTTCTCAAGCAATGCTCCGATTCCTTGTCCCATACCGATGGGTTTTTAATATCAGAACGAATGTCGGTCTAATATTAACCTTATCTAACTTTGATGTCAACGATAACGCAGTCGAGAGGAGGCCGATCACTGCGATTTGAGTCGTGTTATGCCCGAAGGCGGGCCCATAGACGGGGAGACCGTCTTCGCTCTATGAGGGTGAAGAACGACGACGTAGGGTATGCCTTTGACGCATGATCTCCAATTTCGCCGTGAATCTAAATTTCCGGATTTCATGGCGGCAAAAAGGCAGCCATCCTTTCGATGCGACATCCGGAGACTCGAGTGGCGCATCGGGTTCGATTCGATAGTCGGGGCGTGTGGAGGCCTCGGCGTTCGCTGTGGCGTTGCGTTTGGTTTCGGATTGAGAGGGTCGCTCTGCCACCACGCCGATCGTCTTGACGGGAGGTCGGCCCATGCGGTCGCCCTTAGCCTTCGAGCTCGGGGCAGGGCAGATTGCAGACACATCGCATAAGGAAGACCCGCCAGTGTACATGCTCGGAAGCAGAAGCCAGGCGGGTTTTTTTGTTTGCTAATTACTACAACGCATAGATATATATCTGCTACTGAGTTCGCTTCCATGAAAAAATATCTATTATTGAAAGAAATAAAAAGAGATTTCTAAACAGATAGAAGAGTCCTTATGAACTATGTCCAAAAAGTTCCTGTTGCTATTTGTGGTGTTGCATTAGGTTTTGCAGCACTTGGAAATCTTTTTAAGACTTCTTTCGAAGGTCTTTATCTTGCCTGCGGCATAATCTCTATAGCTCTTTTAGCTCTCTATACCCTCAAATTTATGGTGTCTACAAAAGTTGTGTTGCGAGAACTCTTGAATCCGATTGGACTTTCAGTTGCTGCAACATATCCGATGGCAGTTATGCTGATTTCGGTGTATATGAAGGCTGATATTGGTGATGCAGCACAATTATTTTGGTTTGCAGGAATTGCGTTACACATCCTGTGCATAGCCCTCTTTACTTCTCGATATATTGCAAAATTTAATTGGGAGAATGTGCACGCCAGCTGGTTCATTGTGTATGTAGGTATTGTTGTTGCCAGTGTTACAGCGCCAGCGTTTAACTTTGAAGCAAGTGTTGGTACGATTGCATTTTGGTTTGGATTTATCTGCTTTGTGGTGCTTTTTATAGTAGTAAGCATTCGGTACGTTAAATATGGGCCTGTGCCTGATTCTGCTGAGTCGCTCGCCTGTATTTATGCAGCTCCAACAAGTCTTTGTATTGCGGGATATATTCAATCTATTTCGTCAAAGTCCGTACCGTTTCTTTTGGTTATGCTGGCAATAGCTTCAATTATTTATGTAGTTTCTTTTGTATGGTGCATCAGGTGTCTTACTAAACCATTCTTTCCCAGCCACGCCGCGTTTACATTTCCCTTTGTAATTTGTGTTATTGCGCGTACACAGACGTCGGCATACTTGACTGAACTCGGCCAGCCTCTTCAATGGCTCGACGGAATAGCCTCTGTTGAAACGGTGCTTGCAGCAGGGCTTTGTATTGTTGTACTTGTGCGGCTACTTGCATATGTGCGTGATCAGACTTTAGGCATTTGTCACAAATAGTGTTTTCCTAGTCATGAGTGTAGCGAATATTTTTAACAAGAATAAAATTCTTATCAAAATAGAATGACAAGTAGATAAAACGAATTGATAAGAATCAATATATACATTGATTCAGAATTGATATCAACTTACTATTTATAGTAAACATTCTATTACTATATTTTATATATGCTTCAAGGCTTTGAAAGGCGGAATAATCCGTGACAAATCAACTTGATGTAAAAAAACAGATTGATGTCGTTTTTAGTATAGCGAATACCCTTCGCGGAACATACCAGCCAGACAAGTATCGCGATGTCATTCTTCCTATGATTATCCTGCGACGCATCGAATGCGCATTGGCAGATACCAGGGATATAGTCTATGAGGCATACGAGGCAAATCATGATATCGCTGATGTAATGCTACGACGTAAGTCTGGCTATCCATTCTACAATACTAGTAAGTGGACGCTTGCAAAACTTCTCGGCGATGCTCCGCAATTACCTGTCAACCTCACCACATATATCGATGCTTTTTCGCCCAACATCAAGCAGATTTTCTCGGACCTTGAGTTTGACAAGGAAATCAAGAAGATGCACAAGGGAGCCAAACTCACTGGCGTTGTGCGTAAATTCTCTGAGCTTGATCTTGATCCCGCACACGTAAATAACGTGGCAATGGGATATATGTTTGAAGAAGTGATTCGACGTTTTTCAGAAAACGCAGAAGCTGGAGATCACTATACTCCGCGTGAGGTAGTGCAGCTCATCACGCGTCTTGTGCTTGCGGAAGGATGTGATGACCTTAAGGAACCGGGTAAGGTAATCAAAGTGGGTGACTTTGCCTGTGGCACTGGTGGCATGCTTTCTTGTGCTAAAGAGCAACTCGATGAGATGTGTCCTGAAAGCGACGTTTATCTCTATGGACAAGAAATCATCCCCGATACTCACGCTATCTGCCTAGCAGACATGCTTATAAAGGGGCAGCGTGCCGAAAATATACGCCTGGCAGACACGATAAAGGAAGACTGTTTTCCTGAGGATAAAATGCGCCTTGTTCTCATGAATCCACCCTTTGGTCTTGCGTGGGGTGGTAAAGACGCGGCTGAAGGCAGGGAGAAGTCAGTTTTGGAGGAAGCAAGTAAACTTGACAGCCGTTTTCCTGCAGGACTCCCCGCAAAGAGCGACATGCAACTCCTCTTCATGCAGCACGCTATATACAAACTTGCTGAGAAGAATGGACGTGCCTGTATTATTTCTAATGGTTCGCCACTCTTCTCGGGTGGCACATCGTCTGGCGAGTCACAGACACGTCGTTGGCTTTTGGAGAACGACTACATTGAGGCCATTGTTGGACTACCAGGAGAACTTTTCTATAACACTGGCATTAGTATCTACGTGTGGGTGCTCTCTAAGAATAAGACTCCTAAGCGCCGCGGCAAAGTACAACTTATTGATGCAACAGCTGAATGGACGCCCATGCGCCGTAGTCTGGGTAATAAACGCAAGCAGATTTCGCCAGATCAAATTGATGAAATTGTAGATATTTACATGTCCTTTGAAGAAGGTGAATACTGCCATATTCTTCCTAATGAGGAGTTCCTGTACAAGGAGTACACGGTCAAGCAGCCACTCCAACGCAGCTATCAAATAACGTCTGAACGTATTGATGCGCTTGTCGAAGGGAAATTCAAGGACGACTTTCACAATCCTGCAAAACTGGAGGAGCTCTCACTTATCGATGAGGAAGATATGACCTCCAGGCAGAGAAGAGAACTTGCAACGCTTCAAAAGGCTGAGCCAGTCTTCGAACAGATGATTCAACTGCTGCGTGATAATCTGATGGATACGCCAACTCAGGACTACAAGGGGTTTGATAAGAAAATCAGGGATCTACTCTCAGATTTGCCTGACTACAAGGAGAAAGAGACCGCTAGTCAGCGCAAGTCTGTTATAGATAAGGTAGTAGATGCTATGTCGTATATGGATAAGACCGCCCCTCTGCGCCATAAGCGAGATGGTTCAATCGAATATGACAATGCGACTAAGGATACCGAGCTCGTGAAACTCTCTGAGGACGTAGATAACTTCTTTGAGCGCGAGGTGTGGCCGTATGTTCCTGATGCCAAGTGGTTTGATGAGGAGGATGAGAAGCATGTGAAGACAGGTGCCGAGATTCCCTTTACGCGCTATTTCTACAAGTACGAGGCTCCTGAGAGCTCGGAGAGACTGCTCGAGGAGTTCAATGAACTTGAAGTGCAGCTCCAGGAGCAGATCAAGGATCTGGTTAGATGATCACGAATCTTTCCCGAAACTGGATATTGAAGCCCCTGAAATATGTAGATAACTTTGTCTCTGATTCCCTGTCAGAGACGATTTCCCCAGGTTACCGATTCCGTTACGTGGACATCAGTTCGGTAAGTTGCGAGGCTGGAATCGAGAACTATTCAGAGATGACCTTTGCGGAAAGTCCATCACGAGCAAGGAAGCGAGTCGTCGCAGGAGACACGATTGTGTCGACCGTGAGAACATACCTTAAGGCAATTGCCCGGATTGATGATGCTGATGACGTAATTGTCTCGACTGGGTTCTCTGTCATCCGTGCAAGAGACCATATCTCCGATTACCTGTATTACCTCTGTACTAGCGACTTATTCTGCCAGCAAGTCAACAAGTACTCTTGGGGTATTGCATATCCCGCGATTAGCGAAAAGCTGATGGGTCGGATACTGGTGCCCGTACCTCCCATAGAGGATCAGGTTTTGATTGCTGGCTTTCTTGATAAAAAGTGCGCGTCGATCAATGCGACCGTTTCAATTCTTGAGAATCAGATTGCGACTCTTGAGCGTTACCATGCTTCGGTTATTCACGAAGCGGTTACTAAGGGACTTAATTCTGACATCCCTTTGAAACCAAGTGGAGTCGATTGGATAGGTGATATCCCTAAAAGCTGGGAGTGTAAAAAATTAAAGTATTGCTACAAATTTATAACGGGGTTTACTCCAGATACTTCTAATACAGCTTATTATGACAGTGATGGGTTTACTTGGGTCTCGATTGCTGATTTAACTTCTGCTGATACGATAATAAATACGTCAGAAACAGGAATTAGTGAATTATTTGTTAAAGAAAAACATCCTCAATTAACGCCTGAGGGATCTCTTTTATATTCATTCAAACTATCTGTCGGTAAATGTGCATTTGCAGGGTGTTCACTTTATACAAATGAAGCAATCGCTAGCTTTCTTCCTTCAGGAGAAAATAGTTTGAGATACCTTTACTACGCTTCGTCACTATTGATTAACAACGCAAATGAAAATATATATTCTGCAAAGCTTCTTAATCGTTATTTAATTGCAAATGCCCCTATACCGCTTCCGCCGGTTGCAGAGCAAATATCCATAGCAGATTATCTCGATGCTAGAATTGCAGCTATTGATACCATCCTTGAAACTAAACGCAAACAAATTGACGTTCTCAAGCGTCGTCGGCAATCCCTAATTTACGAATACGTGACGGGAAAGCGTCGTGTAAGGAAGGAGATGTAGCGGTGGATGTAATGGGATTTGAGGAACAAGCTCATATGCTTCATTTGGGCAAAAATCCTCTTACAGAGTCTGCATTTCAGAAGCTTATCATCGACCACCTGGTTAATGATAACGGCTACCAGTTGCGCAAGGCTAGCAGCTATGACCCTGTACGCGCGATGGATGTAGACCTACTCTTCGATTTTCTTGAACGGACTCAAGCAGAGCAGATGGAAAAGCTCCATGTTCTATATAATGGCGGGTTGCATGAGACTATTCTTTCAAAGATTAGAAACGCTATCGCCAATCGTGGACTTGTGGACTGTATTTGGCATGGTGTGCAGTTCGATGCAGGCATAGAGCTTAGCCTTGCTTACCCCCGTCCATCTGCGAATTTTGATAATAAGGCTTCTGTGCTCTTTGACGAGAACATGCTCTCTGTGATGGAAGAAGTCTATCACAAGGAAGGCGAGCGCATCGATCTTGTCATTTTCTTAAATGGTCTTGCAATCTTTACGATAGAGCTCAAATGTGAGTCATCTGGAACTGGTTGGGATTATCGCAATGCTATCAGACAGTACAAGTATGAGCGTGACTGCAAGACTCCACTGCTCATGCCTAAAGTAGGGGCTTTAGCGCATTTTGCTATGGACTTGCATGAGGTGTGGGCGTGTGCTGCTCTTATGGGGGCTAATTCGAAATTCCTCCCATTCAACAAAGGTATGCGCGAGGAAAGCGCATTGCATGAGACACGCGCTGGCAACCCCTTGGTGCCCAACGGAATTGCCACTTCGTACATGTGGGAATACGTTTTAACCAAGGATGTCATTTTCTCGTTAATCTACGACTTCATCTATTATTCGCGCGACCGTAAGACGAACAAGAAGAAGAACGAAAAGCCCATATTTCCACGTTTCCAGCAACTCAGGGCTGTCACGCGCGTGGCAGAAGATATCAAGTGCAATAAAACAGCGCGCGATTATCTCATAGAGCATAGTGCGGGCTCCGGCAAGACTAACACTATCTGCTGGCTTGCGCATAAGCTCTCAGGGCTTTATGCAGAGGGCGAAGATGACCTCCTCTTTAACAAAGTTCTTATCGTGACAGACCGTATCGTGGTTGATCGTCAACTGCAGGCGGCTGTACAGGACATGGCCAAGGCGTCAGGAATAATCAAGGTTATCGACTCCGATGGAAGAGCAGATGAGTATGGCGAGAAGAGCAAGTCCGGTAAGCTTACTCGTGCGCTCAAAGGAAGCTATCGCATTGTTGTATGTACTATGGGCACATTTCTTAATCTCGACCAAGGAGTTTTCGATGGCACGAGGTCACATTTTGCAGTGCTCATTGATGAAGCTCATGGTTCAACCTCTGGTGAGACCATGGCAGCTATTAACGGCGCCCTTTCCGATATTGACATACAAGAGACTTCTTCTATCGAACAGGTCTCACAGATAATCTCAGAGGATATTGTTCGTTCCGGTCGACAGCGCAATGTTGCCGTCATAGGCTTTACGGCTACGCCGACCGGTCGTACACTTGACATGTTTGGGACACTCAATGAACGGGGACAGAAAGAAGCGTTTGACCTCTACTCCATGCGCCAAGCCATAGAGGAAGACTTCATCCTCGACGTGACTGCTAACTACATCACTTACGATTCGTTCTGTAAGGTGGTGAAGTCTGTACCGGACGATCCAGAGCTTGAGTCTGCCGAAGCGAAGCGACAGCTCACACATCTCATAGCCACCAACGACGGAACAATTGAAGGAAACCTCCGTGTAATGGTCAACCATTTTACCGAGAAAGTTCGAGGCTATCTCGGCGGCAAGGCTAAGGCAATGATCGTCACGTCCAGCCGCGAGGCGGCTGTCCGGTACCGTCTCGCATACGATAGGCTGCGCAAAGAACACATGGACAAGCTTGGGTGTATCCAAGCACTGGTAGCGTTCTCCGGTGACATCGTAGTGGACGGAGAAAAGTATACCGAGTCGCTTATGAACGGCGGCCTCGCGGAAGATAAGCTGCCTGATCTCTTCCATGAGGACGGTTACCGCATCCTCATTGTGGCAGATAAGTACCAGACAGGGTTCGACGAACCTCTGCTTTCCGCAATGTATGTGGCCAAAAAATTGCATGGACTTTCCGCCGTACAGACCCTGTCTCGTCTTAACCGCATATGTCCACCAAATGAGAAACGACCTTATGTTCTCGACTTTGTTAACTCGTATGAGGATATCACGGAGGCGTTTGCGCCCTACTACGAGAACACAGTGCTCGAGAACCCGCTGACCTATACAGACCTCAAGGAGACCGAACGACATCTCGAAGAACTTCAAGTGCTTGACGCTGATGATGTACGCACATTCTACAAGCTTTTGTCAAAGTCAAGACAGACCTCAAAGGATAAAGAGCGCATGTGGGGCCTGCTCTCGGGTGCTGCTGCAATCGTGAAATCAATGGAGGAAGATGAGGCAGAAAAGGCACGCAGGATCGTACGTCATTTCATCCGTCAGTATGCGTTTCTTATTATGGCATCACCCTTCACGGATGAGTACATGCACATGGAATACCGTTTCTGCCAGTGTCTTATCAGGGAAATCGCTAAAGCGGGTAAGCATGAAGACGGAATTGATATATCGGACAAGGTAGACCTCACAGACTTCACCGTCACGAAGGCCGACGAGCACGTTGGCAGCGGGCTCGTTGCAGCTCCAGAGGTCGCCATCGCGCGCAGTATCGGGATGGGACTTTCTAAGGATACGTTTGCAGCACTGTCCGAGATTATCGCGGAGTGGAACGCACGTTTCAGCACCCATTTCGACATCGATACAGCGGCAAGTTCATTGATGTCGTTGCGAAGCTCATTGAGCGAAAACGAACATATCAAGCAGAGCGCTAAGGTGAATAGCAAGCAGGACTTCACCAACACCGTAGATGATCAGACTGAAGATGCACTCGTAGAGAATTATGACAAGAGTGAGGAATTCTACAACTTCTTGCTGAGCCATCAGAAAGCCCGCAAGGACTTAGTACATTTGCTTGTGGATGGCCTTTACAACGGTCTACGACGCAACGAAAACTAAGGAGTATCAATGAAGGCGTCGGAAGCCATCAAGACGTTGCTAGAAGATCAGGGGCTGATGCAACACTTTTTTATTCAAATTTAGGATAACCCTGAAGAGACTATATTAGATGTTTAAGTTAAAGAGCATGAGGATTGGAAAGCTGTATAAAATGACAGCGACGCTTGGATATGACATTCCCCTTATCACTGAGAACGGGTCAGAAGTAAGCATCGTGGTTTATGGATAGCGGCTTATATAATACTGATGTAAACCTGTTTGGAATTTATTGATGCTTGAGTAATATCAGCTTTATCTTTGCTAATCTTCACGGATTTATGAAGGGTCGAAAGATATGAATGGTCTCAATTTGCGTCAAGAAGCAGCACTTGCCATTGCGTGGATTCATCAGAATGAAGGCACAGTTAATTTCACGAGCTTAGGATTGTCTGACGCATTTATTTCACTAAAAAATCTGAATATGATTAACCTTACAACAGACATGAGCGGAGAACTCGCGTTTTTTCAGGGCATGAAGATTGATGGTCTTTACCATTACGACGAAGCAAGGAAAGCTAGGAGACAGTTTGAGGTTGTGGGCGATTACGCCGATGCTTTATTACTCACCCTTGCTGTTCAGGCTACGGAAAAGAGTACTGTTTCAGATGTGACTACGATAGTTCCAGGTGAATCCGATGACGTATCTCTTTATCAAGAGCTTTCACGGCGCGATCTTCTGAGGGTGACGTGGGCAGATAATAGACCTTATGTCGTACAAGTTACTGATAAAGGCCGTAATTACGCGGAAGGATGGTTCCAGGATCAGATGGATAACAGGGCACAGAATATTACCATTGCACCAACGTTTAATAATAACAATGCAGCAATCGCTTCCGCGACAATTCAGGATATAACACTTGGACAGACAATTGAGGCTATTGTTGACCTTGATATTGAGGAACAGGTGAAGAACGAGGTGCGAGAGGCAGTGTGCCAGTTGGATAGTGCAGCCAAATGCAAAGATACCGCTGTCTTCGCCGAAAAATTGGAAATCGTTGCCAAGATTATTAAAGGTTCTAGTGAGATCGCTACGATAGTTCTTCCCTTTGTCATTGCGGCAATCAAAATCTTGTTGGGATAGGAGGAACAATCAATGATTACTAAGATAAATCTTCCACAGTGTGTACCATTTACCAAACAATCAGAGTTGGACGAGATGAAACGAGTTTGTTTTATTTTTGGTCCAAACGGATCTGGCAAGACTACAATCAGCCGGCTAATTTACAATGAAGCGCAGTGCGAAGACTCTTCCGTTCTCGAATGGAACAATGGTCAAAATATAAAGACATATGTTTACAACAGGGATTTTGTCTCTAAGAACTTTAAAGCAGAGATTCCTGGAATATTTACTATGGGTACAGAGAATATCGAAGCGAAGACACGAATTAGTGAATTGACTGAAGAGATTAACAAAGCCCAACAGAAGTTAGAAAATAACAGGAAAAATCTTATACAAGCACAAAAAGAATCGGATCAGTATGAAAGTGAAATAGCTGATGTGTGTTGGAAAATAAAGTCAGAGCTACTTGAGAATCTACCAGTTAGCTGGAAAGGAACTGGTATAAAAAAGAATTTTAAAGATAATGTTTTCAATAGAATAGAAGCTTTAAATCAAAATGATGTTCTGCCCGATATTAACGCACTTAAAGTTAAAGTTGCAATTATATTCGATGAATCCATCAAAGAGGTTGATCCTTTAGAGCCATACTCGTACGCCGACTTACTGATCGTAGAGAACGCATCAATATTTACTAAGCCAATAGTTGGAAAAGAAAATATTGCTATTAGTGATTTAATTAAGAGGTTAGGTAATAGTGATTGGGTTAATCAGGGAAGGAATTATATTAACGGCGACGTCTGTCCATTTTGTCAACAGCACAGCGTGAGTGAAAAGCTAAAAAGCGAGCTTGAAAGTTTTTTTGATGAGTCTTATCAGAAGGATATATCAGAGCTCAAAGAATTGGCACAAAAATACAAGAATTGCTCATATAAACTTATCGAGACAGCTACTAATATTAGTGATGTTTATAGAGACTTTGTTGACCTTAACAGCTTAAAGGTACTGATTGCTGATTTGAAGCGCATTGTGCAAAATACTACTACACAAATAAACGAGAAGCTCGCAAAGCCCAGTATGACTATCGAAATAGCAAGTGCTAAAGATATATGCACAGAGATTGCCAAGCTTATTAATGCCGCGAGTCTCAGGGTCAACGAACATAACAAGTTGGTTAAGAATCGAAAAAAAGAAAAAGAAAAATTCTTCGATGACCTGATGCTTTTAACTGCGATATCCGTGAAGGATCGTACAGAGGGTTTGATAAAACACAAAAATGTTCTTCAAAAGAAAATTGATGGTTTAACTAAATCAATCAATCAGTCTGAGGCTGATATAGAGACAAATAAAAAAAATAGAGAGATTGAGGAGAAGCGTTTAACGAACATTAAGGAAACTGCTGAACAAATTAATAGTCTTATCCAACGTTTCGGATTCACTAACTTTAAGGTCTCTGTAACAGACGATAATAAATCTTACCAGGTTGTACGTAATGATGGCACGCTTGCAAATGATACTCTTAGTGAGGGAGAGGCAAGTTTTCTTACATTTCTTTACTTTTATCATCTCATGAGCGGCAGTCTCAATAATACTGGAGTTAATGATCGAAGAGTTGTAGTTATTGACGACCCAATAACAAGTATGGATGCAGATGTCCTGTTCGTTGTGAGTTCTTTAGTTCGAAAAATTGCACAAGAAGCAAGAGATGAAAAAAGCATGATTGAGCAACTAATTGTTCTTACCCATAACATCACTTTCCATCGAGAAGTCACATATGTTCGTTCCGATGAGGGTGATAAGCAGACATCCTACTATGCGATCAGAAAAACTGATGGACATTCCACAATCGAGCATTGCGATAATAATCCAGTTAGCAGTGCTTATGAGATGCTTTGGAAAGACTTCTGTCGTGCGGATTGTAATACGCTTACTGTCCAGAACATATCACGTCGTATAACTGAGACGTTCTTTAAATTGGTGGGCATTCCTGACATGGATAAGATTATTGCTGAGATGGAAAGTCCTGATCGTGAAATCGCTCGCTCTTTCATGTCTTGGGCAAACGCCGGATCGCATAGTGCCTTCGATGATGAAACGTTCATGAATACAAATGAAGTTACCGATTCATACAAGAAGGTACTTAGACTCATCTTTGAAAAGGCCAACTATGGATCGCATTATGACGAAATGGTGGGGAAGTATAGTACATCAGAATGAGTGTTTTATGGTATGTTCTTGAAGTGTTTGAAGGGAGACTCTACAACAAATAATTTAACGATGCTGAGATTAAAGCCTGAGGATGATATTTGTATAACTATCTTTGCAAGTCAAAGTCTTACTGACAACGCTTCAGATTTATCTCTTGTCGTTAAGGATGTTCTTGAAGTGATGTAGGGAAGTCTTCTTAAAATCCGTCCCTTAAAGTCATGGTTGGTTTAAGTAAGGTTTTCTATTTCACCTACTTCTGCTCAGCTTTCAAGGAATACCCTTAATCGATATGCGATTAAGGGTATTTGGTATTGATGAAAGACAAAAACATTCGACGATATCATCTTACAAAAAAAATAATATTGTGTTTAGAAAAGAAAATTTATTCTAAATAGAAAATTATTGAAACGGTTTTAAGTATTAGAGAGGGAGGTATTTGATGAGAATAATTATGAAGTCTTATCTAGAAGATTATAGGATAGCAGTAGCAAAAATTTCTTTTCTTGAGACATATGGAAAAAGATATTTCTTCGTTAATAATTTAGATAAAACGAGCATGCTGGTTATAGATAAAGAAGATTATGATAGAAAGAAACGAATTTCCTTATTACATAAACCTAAAAATTTACAAAGTGATTATCCTCTTACTATTTTTTATGAAAAAAATAGTAAGAGGAAATTGAACAAATATGAGATTAGCGCAAATATTAAAGTTTTGTCTGATGAGTTCAAAGAATGTTTTCAGAAAAATTTAAGAGCTGCATTTCTCGATCCAGATAATTTTTTTAAGGATGAAGCAAAAAATGAGTATTGCAAAATAATATTTGCCGCTATCCCAGGGATGACAGAAAATTATAAAACTTCGGATGTTTTTGAAAACTATCTAAAAAAATTAAATAAAAATCTTCTGTTTAAGTATACTTCAAAAGATATAGACGAAATTAGAAAAAATTATAAAGGAAGTCTATTTTTCTGTCATCCAAAAGAATTTAACGATCCTTTTGACTGTAATTGTTCTTTTAAAAACAGAAAAAGCGCTGCAGAACATTTTAGAGTGCTCTGCTTAACCAAAGAATACAATAATATTCTTATGTGGTCACATTATGGTGCTGAGCATAAAGGGTATTGTTATGGATATAAATTTGATGATTTATATAAAAAAATATTTTCAGATAATTTTATTTCTGTGGAAGGAAATAGAACTATCTCAGGCTTAGTGGTTTTGGGAGATGTTGTATATACAACTAAACGGCCAAAACAAAGATTAAGTCATTTTCAATTTTCTTGGGCAGACATAAGTCATTATATTAGTGCCTGTTTTACTAAATTCAAAGATTGGGAATACGAGAAAGAAGTGCGTTTTGTCATTATGTCGCCGGATAAGTTTATGCCTGACTTTCTTGGAATAAATCTAGACCCAGTTGAATGCTATAGAGGTTGTGAGAGTCAAGTAAACGGCAGGCTGTCAAAATCTTTGACTCAATATGCTCTTTATTAAGTAGTGAAGATCTATGACATGAATAATTAATAGACACATTCGATTAGTTTGGTTTCCTCTATTTTACGAGTTTTGCTCTCTAAACCACAAGCTCTCTGAGCATCTGACCATACGCTGCTGAGTCGCTAGTCATGCGCTCGCAGTGATCATAACCTTGCCAGATGGTAAGCGTAGCTTTGGGATAGACCTTGGGCAGAACCTGTCGTGCACGTTTCAAGTCAAAGTCCTTCTCGCCGTACGCGAAGATGCAGCGGCGTTGTACGTCGGGGCTAAGGGCGGGGAGGTCAACGTTGCTACAGTCATGAATGATGTTCTGGATGCTTTGGTCGCTCATCGCAATGAATTGCTCTGACATGGGTTTAGCTGCAACTTTTCCGTAAAGTTGCTCCATCTTTTGCGCGGATAGCTCGGGGTTTGCGATGGCTTTGCGGTGCTTGGCAAGAAATACTTTCTTGAGCACAAACTCAAGCGTGGAAGCAAGGAATCCACCCGTCCAGAAGCTTGTTCCCTCAAAGAAGAGGTGGTCAAAGGATAAGTCGTCGAACTTGAGGAGCTCAGACAGAACCACTCCACCTAAAGAGGCACCAAAGCCCAGGGAGAGGTGGGTTATGTTGTGCTCCAACAGCCAGCCGTGAATCTGCGCAGCTTCTTGGGACGCCGAGGTGTATTCCGTTGCGTCTTCTTCTCCGTGGGCAGCAAGATCTGGAACAAGATAGCGCAGGTCATCGCCCATGTTGTTTACAAGAACTGTCTTCATTCCCTCTGCCGAAGAAAGCATGGGATGAATTAGCAACACAGTTGGTGTGGTCTGGGCGCAAGCGTTGGGCTCAATGAGGTGCATCTTCATGACGATCCTCCATCCGTTGTTCACCTGCGATTATATCCCTGGCTGGAGTGCGGATTTGCTGCTTGTTCACCAAAGCTGACATTTTCCGTGAACGGTAGGGATGGAGACGTGAGGGCTTTTGCTCGATTGACGATTTGTATCAAATGGGTTCATTTTTTCTTGTTATCAGCATGAAATTGGCGTGTATGTGGGACACTAAATAACAGCACATACTGACCGGTCAAGAAAGGAAGGCTCATGGCATACGAGTCTCGTGAAGAAATTGACAGCAAATATAAGTGGGACCTGTCCTCAATGTTCCCTAGTGATGAGGCATTTGAGGTTGGACTTGAGGAGCTCAAGGCTTACTGCCCAAAGCTGCTTGCATTTAAGGGCAAGATTTCCACCTCCGCTCAGGCTCTTCTGGAGTTCCTGCAGCTTGAGGACAAGATGACTCTTCTGCTCTACAAGATTATCAACTACGCCGAGCGCAAGAGCGATGAGGATACCCGCGTTGCCAAGTATCAGGCATACGTTGCAAACGCTACCAGCACATATACGCAGGTTGGCGAGGCAACTTCTTGGTTTGCCGCAGAGCTTCTTGCAATTCCAGCAGAATCTGTCGAGAAGTTCTATGTAGAGGTTCCAGCGCTTGAGTTCTATCGTCGTAAGCTCAACAAGATCTTGAACCAGCGTGAGCACACCCTTTCTGCTGAGGAAGAGGCACTGCTGGCGCGCGCAGAAGAGCTGGCCGTTCAGCCAACCAACATCTTCTCCATGTTTGATGATGCAGATCTTACCTTTGACGATGCAGTTGATTCCGAGGGCAAGACCCATAAGCTGACCAGCGGCTCATTTGTTCCTCTGCTGATGGATGCTGACCGCGTCCTGCGTGAGTCCGCATTCAAGCAGCTTTACAGCCGCTTTGGCGAGTTCCATAACACCTCCGCTGCAATTCTGACCAGCCAGGTTAAGAACCTGCAGTTCTTCTCGTCATCTAGAAAATATGCAAGTTCCCTTGAAGCTGCTCTTGCAGAGAACGAGATTCCTGTTGAGGTCTACAACAACCTTATTGACGCCGTTCATCAGAACTTCCCAGCGTTCTACAAGTACGTTGACCTGCGCAAGCGTATCATGGGCTTGGATGAGCTGCACTTCTGGGACGTCTACACTCCTCTTGTTGACGATGTTGACATGAAGTTCACCTACGAGGAGGCTTGCGACCTTATTGTTAAGGCTCTGGCACCTATGGGCGAGGAATACGTCAGCCTGGTCAAAAAGGGTCTGGAGAGTCGTTGGGTTGACGTGTACGAAACCCCAGGTAAGCGCTCCGGTGCTTATTCCGCAGGCGGCAAGGGTATGAACCCTGTTATGCTCCTCAACTTCCAGGGCGGCCTTGACGATGTCTACACCCTTATTCACGAGATGGGCCACTCCCTGCACACGTATTTCTCGTCCCACAACCAGGAGATTACCTACTCCGATTACTCCATCTTTGTTGCAGAGGTTGCATCTACCTGTAACGAGGCGCTGCTCTCGCACTACCTGCTTGAGCACGAGACCGATCCTGCCCGTCACGCGTACATCCTCAACCACTTCCTTGAGGGCTTCCGTGGCACCATCTATCGCCAGTGCATGTTTGCCGAGTTTGAGCGCGACATCAGCCAGATGAACTCTGACGGTGTGGCTTTGAACACCGAGGTTCTCTCTGAGCGCTACGGCAAGCTTTGCGCAGAGTACTTTGGACCTGGCATTGAGCTGGACGAAGAGATCAAGCTAGAGTGGTCGCGCATCCCTCACTTCTACTACAACTTCTACGTCTATCAGTACTGCATTGGTTTCTCGGCAGCTATTGCTCTGTCCCAGCGCATCCTTTCTGAGGGCGAGCCTGCGGTCAAGGACTACATTGGCTACCTGTCCGGCGGTTGCTCCAAGACTCCAATCGAGCTGCTCCGCGGCGCTGGCGTTGACATGGCCACTCCAGACCCCGTTAATGCTGCGCTCAAGTACTTCGGCGAGCTTGTCGATCAGCTTGAGCAGGAGCTCAACTAGGCGCGAGTTAGGCGTACAACAAAGGAGGATTTATGCAGGCACGTTTTGTTCACCGTTGCACTCATGTTTTGGATAACGAGAAAACCGTCGAGTTCTACAAGAAAGCTCTGGGATTCCGTGTTGACCGTGTTAAGGGACCAGAGGACGGTTCTTGGACCAACACGTTTTTGGTAAACGACTGGTCTCCTTTTGAGCTGGAGCTCACGTGGAACCGTGGTTGGGTAGACCCTTACGATAACGGCGGAAAAGACACTCACATTGCGTTCCGCGTTGACGATTTTGATGCGTTCCACGCGCTTCACGAGGAGATGGGCTGTATTGTTAAAGAGAATCCAAAGATGGGTCTCTACTTTATTGCAGACCCTGATGGCTGCTGGATTGAGATTCTGCCAGAGAAGTAAGCATGGCGGATTACGGTTTACTTGCAAAACAGATTGTCTCGCTCGCTGAGGTTGATGCTCACTGGCTGCCGGTGTTGTCCAACGCTGCCGCCCTTCTGTGGGACGCTCTGGACGACATTAACTGGGCAGGGTTCTACCTGGTAGATCTCGCGACGGTGACGCGCGCGGAGCCGGGCGCGAGCTTGGAGCCGGACGCAGGTTCGGGCGTGGAACCGGACGCGGCCCCGAGCGCCCACGAGCCGCGCACTCCCGAGCTGCGCCTGGGACCGTTCCAGGGCAAAGTTGCTTGCGTGCGCATTCCCTTTGGTCGGGGAGTGTGTGGCACGGCTGCGGAAACAAAGACAAGTCAGCTGGTAGAGGACGTGCATCAGTTCCCGGGACATATTGCATGCGACTCTGCATCAAACTCTGAGGTGGTCGTTCCTATCGTCAAGGATAACCAGGTAGTTGGCGTGCTGGATATTGATAGTCCGAGCGTGGCAAGATTTACCCAAGAAGATCTCACCGGTCTTGAACAGGTGGTAAAAGCGCTTGAGGGCTGTGTGAATTTCTCGGACTTCTGTTAAATACGACTACAGAGCTAACGTTTGGGTACACAAATCATGTACGGGCAGATTTGCTCGTGCATGATTTTATTTACACAGCATTCGCGGAGAGGTCTGCTTATGAAGAAAATTGCATTTATCATCGGTTCTGGCCGAAAGAATTCGTTCAATAAGACGCTGAGTCAGGTTGCAGCAAAGGCACTCGAAGGCAAGGCGGAGATTGAGGTCGTTGACGTTTTGGACGTCCCTCTGCTCAACCAGGACGAAGAATTCCCAGCTCCTGAAGGTGTCCAAAAAGTCAGGGACGCGATTATGGCCGCCGATGGCGTATGGCTCTTTACTCCGGAGTACAACTACAGCATTCCCGGCACCGTTAAGAACATCTTGGACTGGCTGAGCCGTCCACTCACCTCCGATTATGAGAAGAAGTCCGAGACTGCCATTGCTGGCAAGGTTGTTACTGCAAGCGGTGTTGGTGGCAAAAACAAGACTGCAGGATCGCTCGCCGTGGTTAAGCAGCAGTTCCTGGCTCTGCGTACTAAGCCAGTTGAGCCGTTCAATGGCTTCTCGCTTCCTGTTACCGCTTGGACTGAGGGAACTTGGGAGCCAGAACCCGAGGTTCACGAGGCAATTGCTCAGCAAGCAGAGGATTTTCTCGCCGCACTGTAAGCTGCGCGCCCGGCGAACGCACCTGCAAGCTCGTGACCGCATGGCGCGCCTGATTTCTGCAAAGAATCTGTAACTTTTGCCTAAAAACGTTAAAGAAACTGTGGATTTGCCTGATTTTGACAAAGAATCGGTGGCTCAAATACAGATTCTTTGCACTTTTCAGGCTCGCGGCGCGCCCGACTCGCGCACTCAAAAGCCCAGCGTGCGCACGCGTGCGCACAAAAAGAGCCCGGATGCCGCGCAATAGCATCCGGGCTTTGGTGTGTCTAGACGGAGGAGAGGGCCGTTGCTAGACAAGATGTGTATCGTACCTTGTTCGTGTACTGCGTTTATTCCCGCTTCGCAGCTTGTTTACACGAGCTTTACGTAAGGAGTCACTTCTCACCGTTGAGCGAAGCCTCTGCCGGTAAGCGGTTTCCGCGTGCTACTTACCAACAAACTCCGAGATGGTCTTGTACAGATCGCTTGCCTGGAAGTCCTTGATAACCTTGGAGTCTTTCCTCTGGTCGCAGACCTCAAGCAATGCCTTCAGGGAAGCCTTATCGGGGTCAGTCTGATAATCTGCCTCGGCCTGAATGAGCTTGTACTTGGCAATGACCATGTCCATGAGCTTGGCGTTGTTGCCCTCGGCGTTTGCGTCGTCAAGGCCATCAAATGCCAGCGTAGAAACAACTCCGTAGCCGCCGGTCAGGAAGTGGTTACCCACAAAGTCGTTAGGATTGACCTTGTTGTCAATGACAGGCGAGTTCTTGGTGTTAGTGAGCAGCACCAAGCTGGTGTTGTTGTAGACGTCGATGACGGTAAGTGTGCCGGTCCAGCCGGTGTGACCAACGGTTGCAGCGTTTGCAATTGGCGAGAAGGCCCACTGGTAGCCAATGTGACCCTTACGCCTCCAGCCCAAACCGTAGGTAACGCTGGTGTCCTTTGGCTTGATGAACTGGTCGTGAACGTCCTCGCTGAAGAGCATGGTGTTGCCATAACCACCACGGTTCATAACGGTCTGGACAAGAACAGCCAGGTCGGAAGCGTTGGCAAATAGACCAGCGTGACCAGAGATACCACCCATTGCGTAGTAGGCCTTCTCGTCATGGACTGTACCCTGAATGGTGTCGGTACGCATGTTGTCAAAGGTAATGAGGCCGTCGCGGGTGTTGCCGTTAAGCTCGGTAGCTGCGATTCCGTCAGCCTTGAAGCCGTTGTCCAGTGGGTTGAACGTGACGTTCTTGAGTCCCAGTGGCTCATAGAGAGCTTCCTTAACGTACTGGTCAAGGCGCTTATTGGTGATCTTCTCGATGATAAAACCAAGGAGCATGTAGTCTACGTCGGAATAGGCAGTCTTGGTACCTGGGACGTACTGCAGAGGAGTCTCGATAATCTTCTGCAGAATCTCGTCGCGATTCTGAGAGTACAGCTTCTGGTTTGCGTTTGGCTGTGGATCGTCAGGCTTCTCTGGGTTGTAGTTGCGGTTGTGGTACTGAGGATCTGGTGGGAATCCAGCCTGGTGCTCTAGGATTTCACGAACGGTGAGCTCGTTCTTGCCCAGGATCTTATCGCCCTCCTGGTCCTTGAAGTCTGGAATGTACTCCTGAACCTTCTTGGAAACGTCCAGCTGACCGTCGGTGACCAGCTTCTCAATTGCCAGGTTAGTGGCATACATCTTTGTGTTTGAGGCCAGGTCATAGAGGGTGTTGTCGTCAACAGCCTTGCCGTCTTTGATGCGAGAGCCGTCCTTGTTGTAAGAATTGACGTTACCGTAGTTGGTTTTCTTGATAATCTTGCCGTACCTGGTAACAACCAGCTGAGCAGAGGTGAAGCCGTTGGCAATCTCTGCGTTGATAATCTGATCAATCAGCTTGAAGTTGTCGTTGTCGGCGTAGTCTTTGGTGCCGTCAATAAGCGTTGGGTAGCCAATCTTGACCTCAAAGGTTGCCTGGGTCTCTTTAACAGTGCTGACCTGCAGGCGGTTATCGCCGTTCACGGTTACGTCAGAGATGTCAATCTGGTTCCAGGAAGAGCCGTCAAGCTTGTCGGTTGGAACCTGGTGACCGTTTACAAAGAGCGCAAAGCTCTGAGGCTCGGAGCTCTTCACATAGACGGTGCCCTGACCAGCAAAGCAGACAAAGCTGTTGAGCTGGTTGGTAACAAGAGAGTCGTCAAAAGCCTCGTTGTCGTTGAGAACAGGGAAGACCTTCTCGTACTGGAAGGTTCCGTCTACAGAGTCAACTTTCTTTGCGGTTCCCTTAGCAGCAGTTGCGCCACCCTTTGTCTGGCAGGCGGTAAGGCCAAGACCTGCTAGAGCGGCTAGACCAAGAGCACTTCTGCTCAGAAATTGCCTTCTGGTCTGTCCAGCAGGGGAGCCTGCGTTAGATGAGTGCTCAGAGTGAGCGTTTTGATTCTGGTGCAAATCTTCGTTGGTGCGCATATCGTCTCCTTCGGTTTTGCCTTAGGTGAAACACCTGCTATCTCAATTGGCTGAGATAATTTGCGCTTATAATGACGTGCGTTTCATCAAAATTGCAGCTAGTTTGTCCAAGATGAAATAATGGGTACGTTAACGTACTGCGAGTGGTATCAAAAAAGCTGTCAATGGTATCTAAATTTGAATTTTTTAGGCAAAGATGAAATATTTTAATCAGGTTTTACGTGGTCAAATGTCTACTCGGTAGTAAAAGTTTTTATGAAGTGATAGTAACGTACCCAAATTAAGGCTCAGTTTTTGTGACAATTGTCCCCGCATTATGCTGGGAAAACATGAGCAGTCGCGCATGCAACGCACGTGGAGCGCGCTTACACTTGCGCACGCAATACTACCGTTTACGGCACTGCCTACTTTACAGATGAAATTTTTATGGCATCGTGAAACAATATAGTCAAACGTTTTAGTCAACTGGACGGCCGGAGGTGATTGCGTGAGAGGTGTTCGTCTACGTCTGGAAGAGTATCGCAAGAATGCTAGTTCAGCTGAACGCGATATTGTCGACTATATTCTGTCGGATCCAGAGGCGGCAGTTGGTCAATCAATCCATAAACTAGCAGCTCAAACGTATACATCTGCATCAACGGTTGTCAGGCTTTGCAAGAAACTTGGCTGCGGTGGCTATAAAGAGTTCCAGCAGGCGCTCATTTACGAGCTGGCAGTAAGCAATAAAAGCAACGATATTGCTGTCGGCGGCGTTATCGCAGGTGACACCACTGATGTGATCATCGAAAAAGTTACGGCAAAGAACATTTCTTCACTGGAGCTTACCAGGCAATTGCTTGACGCTCAGGTTGTTGACTCAGTTGTTTCACTCATGATGCAAGCTCATTCCATCTGCCTCTTTGGCATGGGAGCTTCGCTTCTGGTTGCAAGAGACCTGCAGCTCAAACTCATGCGCCTTAACATCAACTGCAACTTGAGCGACGATTACCACTCTCAGATGCTCTACGCTAAAAACATGGGGCGAGAAGATCTTGCTATTGTGGTCAGCTACTCAGGCCTTACGCGCGAAGCCATTGAGTGTGCGTGGATTGCAAAGGCAAACGGTGCCAAGGTGGTTGCCATTACCCGCGGTGGCATTGACTCGGAATTGATTCACCGCTCCGACTACGTTTTGGGCGTTGCAGAGACTGAGCACATTATGAGAAGTGGCGCCATGTCTTCAAGAATTGCCCAGCTCAACGTTGTAGATGCGCTCTTTGCAGCCTATGTAAATAGAAATTACGAGAAGAGCGTTAAGCGTTTCTCGACAAACTATATTGGCAAGTTGGATTCAGCTGAACGCGTTAACACGCTTTCTTCTGACCAAGATTTGCCTGGTACAGCCAACGACGTTATTGCGTAATATTGCGTAAAAATCACAACACAGAAGGTGGAAACGTGATTGATTTGACAAAACTTGTCACCGAGACAAGAAACCCCAACACCATGGACCTGGATCAGATGACCCCGCTTGAGCTGGTCAGCGTTATGAACCAGGAAGATCTCAACGTGGTAGCTGGTGTAAAAGAGGTTCTTCCTCAGGTAGCACAGGCAATCGAGTGGGCAGTTTCTTCGCTTGAGGCTGGAGGCAGAATTGTCTACTTTGGCGCTGGAACTTCTGGTCGCCTGGGTGTTTTAGACGCGGTTGAGTGTCCGCCTACTTTTGGCGTTTCTCCTGACGTGGTTGTTGGTCTTATCGCCGGTGGCGAGAAGGCCTTTGTACGCGCAGTTGAAGGCGCAGAAGATTCTCTTGAGCTGTGCGAAGAGGAGCTTGAGAAGATTGGCCTGAATAAAAACGACATTGCTATTGGAATTGCAGCTAGTGGTCGCACACCTTACGTTATTGGCGGCCTGCGCTATGCTCGTTCTCTGGGCTGCAAGACCGTTGCTATTGCCTGCAATAAGGGCTCTGAAGTGGGCAAAGAGGCAGAGCTTGCCATTGAGCCTTCCTGCGGTCCTGAGGTTCTTACAGGTTCCACACGCCTTAAGTCTGGTACCGCTCAGAAAATGATTCTGAACATGATTTCAACTGGCTCTATGGTTGGCGTGGGTAAGGCATATCAGAATCTTATGGTTGACGTGCAGCAGACCAATAAGAAGCTGGTAGTTCGTGCACAGAACATCACCATGGCAGCAACTGGTTGCACTCGTGAAGAGGCAGCACAGGCGCTTGATCAGGCTGATGGTAACGCAAAGCTTGCCATTGTTATGCTGCTGACCAAGATGTCTGTAGAAGAGGCAAAAGCCAAGCTTGAGGCTGCCCATGGTCATGTCAGAGGTGCTCTGTAGGAACCACGGTGGGAACAAATGACACGGGCGTGAGCATTTTGTTCCAGCCGCATCGGTCAGTGGTATCAGCGTGACGTGCAAATGGTTGCAAAGTTTTGAAAAACGCTCAATTTACCTGCGGTAATAGAGCATTCAAATTAGGTCAAAACATGAAACATTGAACCACAGGTATGGATTCTTGTACCGCCAAGTTCATTTTTTATGTATTCTTGATAAGTATTTGTTGCAACATCGCAACGAGAGAAAGAAGGAAAGTATGGATTACACCAAGCTTTCAGAACAGATTCTTGCTGCCGTCGGTGGCAAAGAAAATGTTCAGAGCAACATGGTCTGCATGACCAGGCTCCGCATTAAGACCGCAGATCCTTCAAAGGTTGACTCCGAGGCCATTAAGGCTATCGACGGTGTCATGGGTCTGGTCGAGGATGCAGAGTACCTTGAGGTTGTTCTTGGTCCTGGCGTTGTCAACAAGGTTATTGTTGAGTTCTCCAAGCTTACCGGCGTTGCTGCTGGTGACGCATCTGAGGACGACGTTGTTTCCGCAGCTAAGGACAACAAGGCAGCTCAGAAGGCTAAGTACGAGAACAAGCCTGTTCAGCGCTTCCTCAAGAAGATTGCTAACATCTTTGTTCCACTGCTTCCTGGCATCATTTCTGCAGGTCTGATCAACGGTATCATCAACGTTATCAACTTCTCCACTGGTAAGGCTTTTGCTAACGAGTGGTGGTTCGCAGCTATCTGGACCATGGGCTGGGCACTTTTCGCTTACCTGCCAGTTCTCGCTGGAGAGAACGCTGCCAAGGAGTTTGGCGGTTCTCGCGTTCTTGGTGCTATGGCTGGTGCACTCTCCATTGCTAACGCTGGTATGCCTCTTCTTGCTTCCAAGACTGTTGACGGCGTTGCAACTCGTCTGGTTCACCTTCCATTCAGCCTCCCAACTGTTGCTTTCAAGGAGGGCGCATTTATCGTCGCTTCCTCTGACCTGTTCAACGCAGCAGCAGGCGGCATGATTGGTGCAATCATCTGCGCAATCTTCTTCGCATTCCTGGAGAAGAATCTGCACAAGGTTATGCCAAGCGTTCTTGACACCTTCCTGACTCCACTTTGCACCGTCATCATCGGTGTTATTGGTTCTGTCCTGATTCTTCAGCCTGCAGGTGCATGGCTCACTCAGGCAATCTTCTTTGTCCTTCAGTTCTTCTATGACAAGCTTGGCGTCTTTGGTGCTTACCTGCTTGGTTCTACCTTCCTGCCACTGGTTTCCGTTGGTCTTCACCAGGCACTTACCCCAATCCACGTTATGCTTAACAACCCAGAGGGCCCAACTCAGGGTATCAACTACCTGCTTCCTCTGCTGATGATGGCAGGCGGCGGCCAGGTTGGTGCTGGTCTTGCAATCCTCTTCAAGACCAAGAACAAGCGCGTCAAGAAGTACCTGACCGAGTCCATCCCAGTTGGTATGCTCGGCATCGGCGAGCCTCTTATGTACGCAGTTACCCTGCCTCTTGGTAAGCCATTCATCACCGCATGCCTTGGCTCCGGTATTGGCTCCGTAGTTGCTTACCTCTTCCACCTTGGTACCGTTTCCCAGGGCGTCTCCGGCCTCTTTGGTTTGCTGATTGTCCAGCCTGGTAACCAGGTCTTCTACCTGCTTGCAATGCTTCTTGCTTACGCTGCAGGCTTTGCACTTACTTGGTTCTTCGGCGTTGACGAGGATCGTATTAACGACGTCTTCGGCGAGTAAAAACCGCACGTTCTAGAAACGTTTATCCCTCTTCTTAGGTATCCTAGGAAGAGGGATTTTTCTTCTCGCCCGGCGCCCGACTGACACTCGACTGACGCCCGACCGGCTGCCCGTCGGTCTTCTCGCCTGACGAGAAACCCCGTCTTTTAGAAAGCGTTTGCAATTTACTTGGAGGATTTATGCGCACCGGAATTTCACTGTATTTTGCCAGTGGATATGAGGCTAATGCTGAGGTTGTAGCAAAAGCGCAGGCAGCCGGATGCCACTATGCATTCACTTCGCTACAGATTCCCGAGGAAGAGGGGATTGATTATCGCACTGAGGCTCGTAAGCTCTTGGAACTTTGCAGGAAGGCAGAGATTAACCTCATTGCCGATGTTTCTCCTGCTACTCTTTCCAAACTTGGCGTTCAAAAGTTTGACGAGCTTGCAGAACTTGGCATTACGTATGTGCGCCTTGACTTTGGATTTGACGCAGCAGAGACAGTTGAGCTTTCTCGCAAGTTCCACGTGGTCTTTAATGCCTCGACCATTACTAAAGATGACATTTCTGCGTGGCGAGCAGCTGGCGCCGACTTTACCCGTTTTGCTGCCTGCCACAATTACTATCCCAAGAGCTATACGGGCCTTTCGCTTGAGCATGTCGCGCAGATTAATGCACGCCTTTCGTCGCTTGGATTCCAGATTCTCTCGTTTGTTCCTGGCGAGATTTTCCGCGGTCCTCTCTACGAGGGATTGCCAACTGTCGAGGAACACCGTGGGCTTTCTGGTGATGCGCTTATTCAGGCAATGCTTGCGCTTTATGATGCAGACTCTGACGTGGTACTCATTGGTGACCCAGATGTTACCGAGGCTACGTGGAAGCGCATTGGTCAGCTTGAGCGAAACTGCATTGAGCTCAAGACGGAGCTCAAGCCTGGTTTTGAGTATCTGTACGATCGACTTCAGACCGACCGACCTGATTCCAGCTCGTACATTATCCGTTCACAGGAGTCCAGACTCTGGAAAGATGCTCCGGTGTATGACGCAAAGCCTTCTACCTGGGAGACTGTTGCTACTGGCGCCATTTTGGTGAGTAGCAAGGCTTATGGCCGTTATACGGGTGAGCTTTCGATTGCTCGAGGTCTTTTGGAGCTTGATGCTCGCGATAACGTCGCAGGAAACATCTGCGAGGAAGACCAAGCGTTCTTGCCGTACATCCATTCTGGCCGCGGCTTTAGATTTATCCGCAGGTAATTAGCCGCTTTCTGCTAGTTGAGTTGCTCGTGCGAGCGCGCCATATGCGCCGTGGTTACGCGGTGGCAAGTATGGCGCGCCAGAGCGCGTTGGTCGCACGGGGTGCACGAGGCGCACAGGGCGCATGAAGCGCACGCGGGCGCTCGAAAACACCTCAGCGTGCATAAAGGCTGCCTAATATGCACAAAAACTAATCAAAAAATTGATATGTCATTCAGGAGGTATTGTTTTGGGTAAAAAACCCGTTTAGTTGGAAATAAATTTTTGGTTTTGCCATTTTGGCATTTACGTTTAAGCAGTTCAGAAATAATGTGAATGCATACGTAAAATTTGTCTAACTAAAAGTGCTGGTAAATCGTTTGCATAGAAATTTATTAATCCTGCATACTCCAACTAAACGCATTTTTTACCACTTCGCACAGAAATGGGCCATTTTTTGATTAGAGAAAGTCATTTCGCACCAGAAAAGGTCAGTTGGTGCCAAAATGGCATGCGACCGAACTATGTGCAACCGTGTTTCGCACGAGCAATAAGCTTCCTAAATAGCAAAGACTTTCCCACTCAACAAAGAATTGCCTGCTAAACAAACTGCCTCCCATTTCCTCGGTGTCGGGAAATAAGAGGCAGCTTAAAAGTTAATGACTCTTATAGCTCTTTACAGCCTGACGATAACATCATCAGCTGGCTGGCGACGCTTCTGGACAGGATCCATATCACGATAGCCCAGGCTAAGCATGCAGGAAACGCCAAAGTCGTTGTACTGACCGCCGTCGAGAAGACCCTCTTCTTCCAAAATCTTATCGACAGCCTCGCGGTTAAAGCCCTCGATTGGGCAGCTATCGACACCAATCATAGCGGCCATGGTAAGCATGTTTGAAAGCGCAATGTAGGTCTGCTTGCAAGCCCAGTCAAAGGTCGCGCGCTCGTTACCTACCAGGTCAAACATGTTCTCCTGGAAGTTTTTGAAAGCAGCTGCATAGGTTGGCTCAAAGTCTGCAGGAAGCTGCTTGATGTCGTGCATCATGTGCTTGACGTAAGCAGACTCTGCGTTGACGTTCTTACGAGCAAGAAGAATAACCAGGTAGTGAGCACCGTTAAGGGACGCGCGAGCACCATAGCATGGCTCGTAAAGTTTTTCTTTAAGGCGAAGTGACTGCTCAGAGGCTTGATCCTCTCGCAGATTAACAACTAGGAAGCGCCAAGGCTCCAGGCCGTAGGAGCTTGGTGCTAAACGACCAGCCTCAAGGATTACCTCAAGGTCCTCGTCAGAGACGTTTTTGGTGGGGTCGTACTTTTTGGTTGCAAGTCTCCACTGGTAGGACGAGAGAACTTTGTTTGCAACGTGTTGTGCGGAACAGGCCATACGTGGTCCTTTCTTGTTGGTGGTGCTCTGGTGAGCTGGAGGTACGCTGTTGGACGGCTGTGAGCTGAGAGATGCAGTGAGCTGGGCATTACTCGGTGAGCTGGGCGTTAATCGGAGAGCGTGCTACTCGGAAACGATAAAGCGACCAGGTTGTCCAAGCTCCCATGTACCCTTGAGGTCGGCGGCAAGCTCAAAGTGCAGCTTGGAGATACCCAGGTCATAGTCTTGGATGAGGTGGCGCTGGTTAGGCATAGATGCGCTTACCACTCCATCTGTCAGGTCAAATACAACTGGCAGCTTGTTGATGGCGGTTGGACATGCCAAAACCGCATCAATGCCGCGGTTAAACCACTCGGGCATCTGCTTCGGTTCAGTTGGAGTACCGTTTGCCGTCATAATCTGCGCAGGCTTTTTGGTACGCAGACGAATTGCGGTACGAATGCCCTCCTGCTTGAGCGGAATCTTCCCCGGAGCGTATCCGATAGAAATAATAATGCCCAGCTTAAGGCCGTTGTACTCGACGCGAGCCAGGGTCTTCCAGTCCATGGTTTCAGCAATCCAGCATGAACCAATGCCAAGTTGGGTGGCGAGAAGAACGATCTTCTCGCCATAGTAGCCGATGAGTTCACGGGCAATTGCGTCTTCACAATAACCTGCTACGTAGTGGTAAATGGGGCCGACAATAGACCTGTTCTTCATGTGAACGGAGGTGCCGTCCTCGAGGTGAGGACCCTCGATGGTAAGGATTGCGGGGTGATCAGGCGCTACCTCTGCCATCTGGGCATTTGCGACGTCAATGGCTTCCTGGAGCTGAGAAAGTTTCTCTTGCTCAATAGGCTTTTGGTCGTACGCGCGCAGAGATATGCGCTGGTCCATAGCTTCTTTTACGTCCATCGTGGTCCTTCCTAGAGCAAGGTTAAAGCAGCGAGCCAAATCGCTTGACGTAGAGGCTCTTAATTATGGTGATAAGAACCATATACCCGCTCATGAGTGCAGTTAGCCATCCAAAGAATGATAAAGGTAGCGCAACAAGACTCAAGGGCTGGGCGAACACCGACAGATACGGAAGAGTACTGACCACAATGATTCCCGCGGTGGTTAGAGCAAGCAGCGATGCCGATGGCATGCTCTGAATAAACGGAATCTTATTGGTTCTGAGCGCGTGGAGAACAAAGGTCTGGGTCCACATGGATTCGATGAACCAACCTGTTTGGAAAGACAGAATAAAGAGTGCTTGAGCAGCGGTGTTTCCAGCTGCAGCAAGTTCTGCCCAGGTTCCTCCGGCAAGCGCGGGAGAGACTACAAAGAACATGAGGGCAAAGGTCAGTACATCAAAGATTGAACTGATAGGTCCAATCCAAAGCATAAAGTTTGTAATTGAATGTGCATCCCAAGAGCGAGGGCTTGAGAGGAACGAATCGTCAACGTTGTCCCAAGGAATCGCGATGCAGGTAACAGTATATGCAAGACCCAAGAGGAGTAGCTGAAGCGCGCTCATTGGCAAGAACGGCAGGAAGAAGCTGGCCACCAAAACGGATAGCACGTTACCAAAATTGGAGCTTGCGGTTGCCTTGATGTACTTGATGGTGTTGCCGTAGGTTCTGCGACCCTCTTCAACACCGTGCTCAAGTACCAGCAGATCCTTCTGCAACAAAATGATGTCAGCGGACTCTTTTGCCACGTCAACAGCGGTGTCAACGGAGATTCCTACGTCGGAAGAGCGCATTGCAGCAGCATCGTTGATGCCGTCGCCCATGAAGCCGACCACGTGGTTGTTGGACCTGAGTGCAGAGACAACACGAGCCTTTTGCATAGGGGAAAGCTTTGCAAAGAGCTGGGTCTTCTCGACACGCTCTTTGAGCTGCTCATCGTTAAGGTTCTCTACGTCGCTACCAAGTAAGAGCTCGTCAACGTGGATACCCACCTTTTTGCATACGGCAGCGGCAACGCCTTCGTTATCGCCGGTAAGTACCTTGACCTGCACGCCTCTCTGGTTGAGCTTGGCAATTGCCTCGCGAGCGCTTTCTTTTGGTGGGTCCAAAAAGGCCAGGTAGCCAATGAGCACCATGTCGCGCTCATCGTCTACACCAAACTCGCCGACGCCACGAGGGTCGCTCTTCTGAGCAACGCCAACCACGCGCATACCCTCCTGATTGAGCTGGTAGACGCGGTCCATAACGTTCTTGCGCTGAGCGGGAGTCAGCGGTTTGATTTCAGAGTCCAGGTCAACAAAGGAGCATGCGTTGAGGACTTCTTCAACGGCGCCCTTGGTGATCATATGCGTTTTGTTAGTTTTTGTATTTCTCACTACAACGCTCATGCGGCGGCGCTCAAAGTCAAACGGGACCTCGTCGATTTTCTCGTACTCAATGCTCAGCAGGTTAGTGGGCAGCTCATCGTTTGAGGTCTTGATGATTGCATTGTCAATAAGGTTTCTAAGGCCGGTCTGGAAGTAGCTGTTCAAGTACGCATGGCGGAGCACGCGAAGATCCTCTTCGCCCAGAATGTTGAGATGGCGCTCAAGCACAACCTCGTCTGCGGTGATGGTACCGGTTTTGTCGGTGCACAGGATGTCCATGGCGCCCAGGTTTTGGATTGCGGCCGGATTCTTGACAATAACGTCCTGCTTGGCCATTTGCGTTCCACCGCGAGAAAGGCAAGTGGTCACAATAACGGGCAGCATCTGAGGGGTAATGCCAACGGCAACAGAGACGCTGAAGAGCAGCGCGTCAAACCAGTCACCCTTAAGGAATCCGTTTGCAAAGAACACGATGGGACACATGATCAGCATGAACGAGACAAGTACCTTGGAGACGGACTTGAGGCCCTCGTCAAAGCTGGTTTCGCCAGCGGGCTGCTGGAGCAGCTCGGACATGGTGCCCACGTAGGATTTGTTGCCGGTTGCAACCACCACTACCGTTGCACTTCCTGATTGAACGGTGGTGCCGGCGAATAGCAGGTTTGTGCACTCAGAGAGCGAGAGGGGATAGCGGGTTCCATCTGCGCGGCGGCGAGCGTGTACTACACCAGCGGTTTTCTCGACAGGCTCTGATTCTCCGGTGAGTGCGGTTTCGTTGACAAAGAGGTCCTTGGCGTCCAGAACGCGGCAGTCTGCGGGGATCATGTCGCCCGAGGCAAGTCGGATGATGTCGCCAATAACTACCTGTTCAAAAGGGATTTCTTCTCCCAGCGCGGAAGCAAGTTTGGGCTCTGAAGGAGCGTTGGCTTCGTCGGCGCCGTCTTCTGCATCGTCGGCGGCTTCATCTGCGGCGTATTCATCCTCGAAGTCTACGGCGGCATTTGCAGAGGCATCCAAGTTCTGGTCGAAGTCCTGGTCGGTGCCCTGTTCAGCGCCCTGTCCAGCACCCGTGTCGTCAAAGTCGATAGGGCGGCGAATAACTCTTGTGGTTGAGGTCACCATTTTTGAGAGCGCAGCCGCTGCTGAAGCTCCCTTGGAGCTCTGGACAAAGTCGATAATGCCGGAGATAAGCACCATTGCGGTAATGATGACGACGGTTGACGGGTCCTTCTCGCCATCTGCGGCAAGGGCCACGTTAGTGACGTAAGAAATGCCAGCGAGGGCAATCAAAATGAAGGTGAAGGGGCTGGCAAAGCTCTTGAGCAAGCGGATGATAAAGGGCTCTTCGGCGGCGCTGGTAATGACGTTTGGCCCGTCGAGGTCGTATTTTGCCTGCGCAATGTCGATGGCAAGGCCGTCCGGAGTAGTGTGGAATTTTCTACAGACGCTCTTCACCGAGTGAGTTGCGGCAAAGGTCAAGGACTGCCCAAGCTCTCCCGAGGTGGTCTGAGTTGTCTTTGGTTGGTCTGTGCGCTTCATGATTGCCATGTGCACCTCCGATGATTAGTGGGAACGAATGACTAATTGGTTGGTGTATGACACAAGCTGAAAGCGTTCTGTTATGTGCGAGATTTGAAACAGAATGATCTGAAACCGGGGCATAGATTCATATATCTACAGAATCGAAATAATTACAAACGAGCAGGTAAATCTGTAAATGTATAAGCCAATAAGAGCTCTTTCAGTTTCAATTCAGTTGAAATCAAATCTAAAACTTTTTATGGGAGGTTCCTTTATATCCCATACGCACATGAACAGAATCATCGTCGGCTGTCATACGTAAGCCGCTACTTCGACCAGGCATATAAAGCACCTCCTTAAAATTAGGTGTTTTGCAAGAGCAACGTCACTTAAAAAATGAACGTCCGTCTACTCAAGCACTCTAAGAGTAGTTGGGTTGACGAGATTGGTCAACCTATTACTATATATCTAATAAATAACGTGTTTAATCTGCGTGTTTATTTGCCGCGATATGGCGAGAAACCCTGTCAAACAGTAACGCAGAGAAGAAACGATAAGCAGAACGATAAAACGCCGTACACTGGACTCTTGCTAAGAAGGAGCATCTTATGGGCAAAGTGATTGTATTTGGAAGCCTGAACATGGACGTCTCCATCGAGGCAGACAAGATGCCTCAGCAGGGCGAGACTATTGGCGGCAAAAATCTTGTCACCAGCCCAGGTGGAAAAGGCGCTAATCAGGCTGTTGCTGCAGCTCGAATGGGTGCAGATGTCCACATGATTGGTGCTGTTGGCACTGACTCGTTTGGACAGGACCTCAAGCAGTCGCTTATTGGCTACGGCGTCAATGCAGAGCAGGTAGAAGAGCTGTCTGGAGTCTCCACTGGCGTTGCCGTGATTGTGCGCGTGGGAGGCGATAATCGCATCATCCTGGATCATGGCGCTAATCACGTACGTACAGTTGACGACGTAAAAGCAGTGCTCGATCGCATTGCGGAGCCAGGTGACGTGTTCTTGACGCAGTTTGAGTGCGAGTTGTCGACTACGTTTGAGCTTATCAGGTACGCGCATGAGCTGGGGCTCTATACGATGGTGAACCCATCGCCAGCGGCTACCATGACCACCGGTCTTCTCGCCAGTGTGGACTTGCTCTGCCTGAACGAGATTGAGTTTGCGGACCTGTTTGGCGAGGGCAAGATTAGTCCGCTGGCTGAGCCCGAGGCTGCGGTGCAGAAGGTGCTAGAAAGCGGCGTGGCAACTGCGGTGTTGACGCTGGGGTCCAAGGGCTCGATTGCTGCCGACGCACACGGCGTCTACCAGCAGGAATGCTATCGCGTGGACACCGTGGACACTACCTGCGCGGGAGACACGTTTATGGGCACGCTCGCCGCTTTCCAGGCATCGGGGCAGCTAGAGGGCCACGACATCAAGCAGGCGCTCGACGTAGCCGCGAAGGCTGCGGCGCTTGCCACCACTAAGGTTGGCGCCCAGCAATCAATTCCAACGTATCAGCAGGTAGTTGAGTTTTAGGTTAAAATTACCGTGATTGTTGTTTCATAACTCGCAGCCCACACGCAGCAAAACGGCTCAAGCCAAGCCCAAACGCAGCTCAAACACGTTCTACGCATAGCTCAAACACAGCATACACGCAGCTCAAACGTACAAAGGAGACTTATGACAACGCTTTCAACTAAGACTCGCGTCATCATCGACACCGATCCTGGCATCGACGACGCCATTGCGCTAGGTTTTGCTCTGGCCGCAAAGGCGCTGGATATCAAGCTTATTACTACCGTTAGCGGAAATGTTGGCATCGAGAACGTCACCAACAACGCCCTCAAGCTGCTCAAATTCTGGAATCAGCATGTGCCTGTTGCGCGCGGTGCTGCCGAACCACTGCTCAGAAAACCGATGGACGCAAGCGACGTCCATGGTGCTTCGGGTATGAGAGGCTACGAATTTGACGGCATTCAGCCGGACTGTCTGCTCGAAGAAACCGCACTTGAAGCACAACATCGTGTCATCATGGAGGGTGCTTCGGCTGGCGAGAAAACCACGCTGGTGACGCTTGGTCCGCTGACAAACATCGCACTGCTGCTGAAAGCATATCCACAGGTCAAAGAGTATATCGAGCGCATTGTTATGATGGGCGGAGCTCTGACCCGCGGAAACCTTGGCGTCATGTCTGAGTTTAACGTGGGTGTTGACCCCGAGGCAGCAAAAATTGTCTTCGCATCCGGCGTTCACGTGGCCATGGTTGGCCTTGAGGTGGGCGACGCTGCTCGCGTCATGCCCGAGGACATCGAGAACATCCAGAACTCTGGCAAGAGCGGCGACATGCTGGTCAAGCTGCTGCTCAACTACCGCGTTCACTACCAGGAGGAGGGTTTCAGCATGTACGACCCAACGGCCGTGGCCTACCTGCTGGCACCTCAGATGTTTGAGACCAAAGACGTGTTTGTGGACGTCGAATGCGCTGGAGGCTTAACCACTGGCTGCACCGTCGTTGACCTGGCCGGATACCTTGGCGAGAAACCCAACGCAACTGTATGCGTTGGCGTTGACCAAAAGGCATTCCGCACTTGGTTTGTCCACCAGATCCAAAAGTGCAACGTCCTCGACGGCTCCGCTCTTGCAGCTGAAGGCGTGCTGTTGGACTAGATGCTGCTGAACTAGGGTATTGCAAGGGCAGTGTGCTGCTGGACCAACTTGCCGCCAGGGTAGGGCACTGCACCAAAACTTACAAGAAAAAAGCCTCTTCTCGCCATTGAGAAGAGGCTTTGTTGTGCGTTGGAAGTGCTGGTAAATGGACCTTCTCGCTAAATTCCACGCCGACAAAATTCCGTGCGGAGATTTGCGCTGGGTATTAGAGCTCTTTGTAGACAGGGAACCACTTAAGGGCGTCAACTGCCTCTTTTGCATCGGCAATTGGCTCGCGGTTCAGACCCTGCCTAATTGCCTCCCCTGCAACGCCAACAGCAATACGCTCGGAGAACTCGGTAATCTTGGAGACTGGAGGAAGAATTGCCGCACCGGGCTTTGTGGTGTCGACGATTCCACCAAGCGAATGAGCTGCCAGGGAAATCATCTGGTCTGTGAGTAGGCGAGCCTTTGATGCAAGTGCACCAAGTCCAAGGCCTGGGTAAATTAAGGCGTTGTTAGCCTGACCAATCTGGTAGGTTACACCGTTGAGCTCGACGTCGTCTGAAGGGACTCCGCAGGCTACAAGTGCGCGACCGTCTGTCCAGGTCAGCAGGTCTTGGGCGGTTGCCTCCGCAAGCTTAGTTGGGTTGGACAGAGGGAAGACCATGGGGCGCTCACAATGAGCTGCCATTTCGCGAATAATCTCTTCGGTGAACGCTCCATGAACGGTAGAGGTTCCAACCATGATTGTTGGGTGAACCGTCTTTACAACGGCCGCTAGGTTGGTGAGCTCGTCAGCGTTTGCGAACTCAGAACGCTTGCGAGCAAAAGGCTTTTGCTGTGGAGTGAGGTTGTCCATATCGTCAAAGAGCAGACCCTGACGATCTACCAGATAGAAGCGCTTACGAGCCTCTTCACGGTCCATTCCCTGGTCCACAAATTCCTGCAGCACACGCTCAGCGATGCCGCAACCAGCAGTTCCTGCACCAAAGCAGAGATATACCTGGTCGACGAGTTTCTCGCCAGAAATATTGAGGCCGCCGAGGATGCCTGCAAGGGTAACAATACCAGTGCCCTCGACGTCGTCGTTGAAAACAGGGTAGGTGTTCTTGTAGCGGTCCAGGATTGCTGCAGCGTGCGAGCGGCCGAAGTCCTCGAAGTGCAGGTAGAGATTAGGGAAGAGCTTTTCGACGGTGGTTACAAAGTTGTCAATGAATGCGTTATAGCGATCTTCATCAACGCGCATGTGACGTTCGCCCAGGTATAGTGGGTCATCGAGAAGTTCCTGGCGATTGGTGCCAGCATCAATGACAACAGGCATGATGCGATTAGGGTCAACACCAGCTGCGGCAGTGTAAACCATGAGCTTGCCAACGGAAATCTCGACACCGTTGGTGCCCCAGTCGCCAATACCCAGAATTGCCTCTGCGTCGGTGACGACGATCAGGTCGATGTCTCTACCTGCGGCTGCGTTCTTCAGCGAGGTTTCAAGGTCCTCAGGGCGATCAACTGACAGGAAGCATGCATACTGTGGATCGACATAGCGCTGGGAGTACTGCTCAATATCTGGAGCAATAGTTGGGTCGTAGACAATAGGCATGAACTCTTCAACGTGCTTGGAGAACAGGTTGTAGAACAGCGTGCGATTCTCGGAGAAAAGCCTCATGAGATAGTGACGCTTTGTCTCAAGGTCAGGATATTGCTGGAAAAGCACATATGCCTGCTCAGCTTGCTCCTCGATGGTCTGAATGTTTGGAGGTAGAAGTCCTACCAGGCCATACTTCTGACGCTCCTCCTGCGTAAAAGCGGTTCCCTTGTTCAAAAATGGATCATTCAGTAGTTCAAAACCCGTCTTCATGATGCCTCCTTAGTGCATCAGCTGTAATAATTGCCGTATTTGGCGCAGATAGAATATGGTTTCTATCTGAGATAACAATACCCATATTCTGTTATGAATGTACGAGAATTAGAAGAAATCCCCTTCTTTTTTGAAAAAATTTCTTGCTAAACATATATGTTCACCAGTGCATATATAAATTTAGTCAAACTGACAAGGTCGTGTTTTCAAATACCAAAGTCGTGTTTTCAAATTCTTTTGAAAGAATCGTTTTAACGGAGAAATGTAAGTCAGATTAATGCCAACTGCGGTTTTGCTGAGCGCTTGTCATGCAAGTGGTAAAAAATCCGTTTAGTTGGAATATTCAGTAGCGACTAGTTTTTATGCAAGCCATCTACCTGCGGTTTTGTTACGGATAAAAATAGCAAAATCTGGACACTTTTTGTCACCTGCGCAAACGCAAGTCAGGAATTTCCGTGATCGTGATTTGACTTCCAACTAAACGGATTTTTTACCCAAAAGAGGGGTCAAATTTTGGTGAGTCATATTTTTGATACAAAACTCCGCATAAACAAGGTGGAATATGCAATTTTCTCAGGTGATTGGATGTTGCTCGGTCAATTGGATAGTGGTCGGCTCTCAAAGCGATGTTATTTCACCACAACAGCACCTTCAGGAAGCGTAATATCCGCATCAGTTGCAATTAAGAGGTTGTTACCTGGTGTTTTAGGAGTATCAGGCCACTCGGGCACGTAAGCGATATGCGTAAACTCCTGCGCAAACACGCCTGCAACTTGGGAAAGCAGCGCAGAACCGCGACCTTCCAGCGGACAGCGAATATCGGCCAGATACACCCCGTCAGCTGCAAGCTTTTCTTTAACCACTTGCGTCCCAGCCATAGTTCCCAGAGGTCCAAGTGATTTGCGACCAGCAAATACCTCGTTTACCAGCACGTCAATACTGCCGGCATCTGCGTTCTGCAGAACCTTCCACGCATCGTCTTCGACAACGCGCAACTCACTTGAAGCTGCAGCCAGCGCTTCGTCCAGAAAGAAATGTTCGCGCGCAAGCAAGACTATCTTTGGATCAATTTCAATCGCGTCAATTACGCCGCCGCTCATGTGCGTAGCCAGGTATTTTGGCAGCGAGAAACCTCCTCCGCCCATGACTACAACGTGACCCTCTGGTGCCACCTGCTGGATGACCTTCGCCATCATGCGGTGATAGTGGACGCAAAGCTCAAAGCGCAGCTTAGGCGCAATGTAGCTTACGGACTGGAAGGTGCCATTAACGTTGAGCAGTCTAATGGGCGTACCGTCGGCGTCTTCGGAGTCAAAAATCATCGTGAGGCCAAATTTGGTACGCGTCACAAAAACGCCTCGAGCGCGCAGAATAAACAGAAATAGCTGGTAAATGCCAATAATGGCAAGCCCCGCTACGGTCGACCAGATAAAAAATGTCCAAAAATCATGTAAGACCATGTTAATTCCTTGTTAGTAAGGTTTCCCTCGGTTATACTAGCCGATACGGCGTTTTTTCTGAACGCTTTTACAGGAAAAGATTTTCTGGGGGTTTATATGATTTTAGGACTTGGTATTCCTGAGCTTCTGATTATTGTTTGCGTTGTTATGGTCATCTTTGGACCTAAGAACCTTCCAAAGCTCGGCAAGGCTGTCGGCGAGACCGTCAAGAGCGTTCGTGAGGGCATGGAGTCTGAGACCAAGGAAGAAGCCAAGGAGCCAGAGGCTGAGGTCGTTGAGGACGAAGAGTCCAAAAAGGCTGAGTAACCCCATCTCACACGTATAGACTGACTGACCCATCAACAGAAAGAACACGATGGACACTACTAAAGAGATTGTACTTACCCCAGAAGGCCGTCAGAAGCTTGTCGATGAGCTGGCTTATCGTGAGGGCGAGAAACACGACGAGATTGTTGAGCGCATCAAAGAGGCCCGTGGTTTTGGTGACCTTTCTGAGAACTCCGAGTATGACGCTGCAAAAGAAGAGCAGTCTCACAACGAGTCCCGCATCAACGAGATTCGCCAGATTCTCTCTGTCGCAAAGGTTGTCGAGGGCGGCAGCAAGCGCAACGTCACCGTTGCAATCGGTACAACCGTCGAGCTTGCTGATGCAAAAGGCAAGACAACTAAGTATGTAATTGTTGGTACTACTGAGACTAACTCCCTTGAGCACAAGATCTCTAATGAGTCCCCAGCTGGCGAGGCTCTTATTGGTCATAAGAAGGGCGACGAGGTTGAGTTCACCACGCCAAACGGCAAGGTGAAGAAGTACACCATTACCTCTATTACTCGCTAGACTGGCACAAAAGATTTTGGTCGCCCCGTGTCCGTCTGGCGCGGGGCGTTTTTACGTGGAGGATACATGTCCGAAGTAGAGAACAACATCGCTGGTGGCTCGTCTGCCGATGAGGGTGCTGCCGCCACCGGCGCAGAGAACGCTGCTGCAACCGCCGCCGACGCAACCGAAGCCACCCCAGAGGCTTCCATCAACGATGAGCGCGCTCAGCGCAAAGCTCGCCGTCAGGCACTCATTGATGCTGGCGTTGACCCATACCCAATCAAATCCACCGTCACCGCTCACGTCGCTGAGCTGGAGGAGCGCTACGCTGACCTCGAAGATGGCCAGACTGGCGAGGAAGTCTATTCCGTGGCCGGCCGCGTCCGTGCCATCCGCAACCAGGGCAAGATCGCGTTTGTCGTGGTAGAGGACTATACCGGCCAGATTCAGCTCTTCTGCCGCATCAACAACCTTGACGAGAAGAACTGGGAGCTCCTGGGTCTTCTCGACCTTGGCGACATCATCGGCGCAACCGGCGCTATCATGCGTACGCGCCGCGGCCAGCTTTCCCTGGCAGTCACCTCGCTGGAGGTCCTCTCCAAGTCGCTGCGTCCTCTGCCAGAGAAGTTTCACGGCCTCACCGACCGCGAGGTTCGTTATCGCCAGCGCTACGTTGACCTTATCATGAACCCCGAGGTCCGCGACGTATTCCGCAAGCGCTCTCAGATTATCTCCATCATCCGCCAGTTCATGGAGGCAGACGGTTACATGGAGGTTGAGACCCCTGTTCTTCAGGAGATTCTTGGCGGCGCAAACGCAAAGCCGTTCATTACGCACTACAACGCTCTGAACACCGAGAACTACCTGCGCATTGCAACCGAACTTCCACTGAAGCGCCTGCTTGTTGGCGGTCTTGAGCGCGTCTACGAGCTTGGTCGCCAGTTCAGAAACGAGGGCACCGACCTCACGCACAACCCAGAGTTCACCTCTATGGAGGTATACGCCGCCTACTCTGACCTGGCCGGCATGCGCGAGCTTTCCCAGAACCTCTTCCAGGAGATTGCCCGCAAGGCTTGCGGCTGCGAGGAGGGCCACGAGGTCATCACTTATCAGGGCACCGAGGTTGACCTATCCGGCAACTGGCGCGTTGCGTCACTGGCAGAGATTGCGTCCGAGGTCACCGGCGAGGAGCTCTCCATTGACACCCCTGTCGAGAAGCTCCGCGCAGTCCTGGACCGCTATGAGATTGAGTGGAACCCAGAGTGGCAGGCCGGCAAGCTGTTGTTTGAGATCTATGACGAGCTTGGTGAGAAGAGCATCGTAAACCCAACCTTTGTCTGCGATTATCCTGCAGAGGTTTCTCCGCTCACTAAGCGCAAGGCAGATGATCCTCGCCTGACCGACCGCTTCGAACTCATTATCTGCGGCGCCGAGTACGCAAATGCATACTCTGAGCTCAACGACCCTGTTGACCAGGAGGAGCGTTTTGCTGCCCAGATGGAAGCTAAACGTCAGGGCGACGAAGAGGCTATGGAGTACGATTACGACTTCATCCGCGCACTTGAGTACGGCATGCCACCAGCGGGCGGTATCGGCTACGGTATCGACCGCATGATGATGCTCTTCTGCGATCAGCCTTCTATCCGCGACGTCCTTCTCTTCCCACAGCTCAAGCCCGAGAAACGCTAAGAGCTTGGAACTTTAGCTGCCCCACGCAGCACACAAACACATCAGCCCGGTATCCGCTCGTTGCAGGTACCGGGCTTTTTGTGTGGTTCGTACGGAGGAGAAAAATCCAACGCGAGTCGTATGTTTGCAGAGCCTTCTGATGGGTATAAATCAGAAATATATAGAGAGTTTTGAGAGGTTTCAGCACATGTTTGATAAATTCACTGACAGAGCGCGTAAAGTCATGAGCTTGGCTCAGGACGAGGCTCGCGGTCTTGGCCAGATGTATGTCGGTACCGAGCACCTGCTACTTGCTCTCATCAAAGAGGGGGAGGGCATTGCTGCTCAGGCTTTGGCTAAGCTAGAGGTCTCGTATGACGAGGCTCTGGCAACCGTAAAAGAGCTCACCACGGGCGCAGGAGACCCTATTCCTGGCGGCCACATTCCGTTTACTCCGCGCGCAAAACGCGTGCTAGAGGACGCGTATAGAGAAACCATGACCCACGGACAGAGCTATATTGCAACTGAGCACCTGCTTTTGGGTATTGTATCTGAGGGTAACGGTCGTGCTATGGATGCCCTGCGTACCATGGGTGTCTCGGGCGACGCCGTAAGAAACGCCGTTGATGAGTTGGTTGCTCAGACTCCAGAAGATGCATCTGCTGGTCCTCGTATGGCAGAGCCTCGCATTGAAGGCGGCATCTTTGGCATGCCTGTTGGCGCTGGTCAGATGCGTCCTAACGCAAACGACGATGCTTCCATGCTGGAGCAGTTTGGCCGCAACCTTACTAAGCTTGCCGCAGATAAAAAGCTTGACCCTGTCATCGGTCGTGACCGCGAGATTGAGCGTGTCATGCAGGTTCTTGCCCGCCGTCAGAAGAACAACCCACTTATCCTGGGCGATCCTGGCGTTGGTAAGACCGCCATTGTTGAGGGCTTGGCTCAGCTCATTGCATCCGGCAACGTCCCTGACATCCTGCGCGGAAAGCAGGTTTGGACGCTTGACCTGGCAAGTCTGGTAGCTGGTTCCAAGTATCGCGGTGAGTTTGAGGACCGCATGAAGAAGGTTGTTGCTGAGCTGGAGAAATCCAAGAATGACATCCTCTTCATTGACGAGATTCACACCGTCATTGGCGCCGGCTCCGCAGAGGGCTCCATTGACGCTGCGTCCATCCTTAAGCCGCCGCTGTCTCGTGGAGAAATCCAGGTCATCGGCGCAACTACGGCAGAAGAGTACCGTAAACATGTCGAGAAGGACGCTGCATTTGAGAGGCGTTTCCAGCCTGTCAACATCGGCGAGCCAAACAACGACGACACCATTTCTATTATTCACGGACTTCAGGACCGCTACGAGAAGCACCACCACGTCCACTACACCGAGGCTGCTATTAAGGCTGCTGTTGTGCTTTCGAGCCGCTATATCCAGGATCGCTTCCTGCCAGACAAGGCAATTGACGTCCTCGATGAAGCTGGCGCCCGCGCACGCATCCACAAGATGAGCCTTCCACCAGAGATTGCCCAGGTAGACGCAGATCTTCTCCGCGTTCGTACCCAGAAATCCGAGGCAGCAAGCGCTCAGGAGTTTGAGCAGGCAGCTCGTCTTCGTGACCAGGAGAAATCCTTGGTAGCAGAGAGGGATCGCCTGGAGACTGAGTGGCGTGAGCAGCTGGACAAGAACATTGTTACCGTTGACGAGGACGATATTGCAAAGGTTGTCTCTGGCATCACCGGCGTTCCAGTCTCTAACCTAACCGAGACTGAGGCTTCAAGGCTGCTTCGTACAGAAGACATCCTTCACCAGCGCATTGTTGGTCAGGACGAGGCTGTTGTTAAGGTTGCAAAGGCAATCCGCAGAAGCCGTAGCCCTCTCAAAGACCCTAAGCGCCCTGGCGGCTCCTTTATTTTCCTAGGCCCTTCCGGTGTAGGTAAGACTGAGCTTGCAAAAGCCCTGGCAGAGTTCCTGTTTGGCTCCGAAGACGCCCTGCTCTCGTACGATATGTCTGAGTACATGGAACGCCACACTGTAGCTAAGCTGGTTGGCGCACCTCCAGGATATGTAGGCTACGATGAGGGCGGCGAGCTCACCAAGGCTGTCCGCAGGCGTCCGTACTCTGTCCTGCTCTTTGATGAGATTGAGAAGGCACATCCAGACGTCTTCAACATTTTGTTGCAGATTCTGGACGAGGGCCGCTTGACTGACGGTCAAGGCCGTCACGTGGACTTCTCCAATACGGTTGTCATCATGACATCCAACATTGGTGCTCGCGAGATTGCCCGTACCAACACTATGGGCTTCTCGTCAGAGGGTTCTAAGGGTCTCTCCGACAAAGAGATTACCAGCCGCGTTATGTCTGAGCTCAAGCGTGGATTCCGCCCAGAGTTCTTGAACCGCGTGGACGAGATTGTTGTCTTCAAGTCGCTCTCTACCGAGCAGCTTCGTGGCATTGTTGACCTTATGGTTCTTGAGCTGCGCGATCGCCTGATTGCCAACGGCATGTCTATTGAGCTCACCGAGGCCGCAAAGGACCTGATTGCCAAAGACGGCACCGATCCTGTCTACGGTGCTCGTCCACTGCGCCGCACCATTCAGTCAATGATTGAAGATCCGCTGTCTGAGGAGCTTCTCTCTGGTCAGTGGGCTGCAGGTGACATTGTTGCTGTTGATGTTGACGCTGAGGGCAAGAAGCTTGTGTTCACTAAGACCACGGGTGTTATCCCTGAGCCTCGCAAGAAAGAGACCATGGCGCAGCTTGACCAGATGGATGTCAGCATGGGTCCATCCTCGTTGCCGCAGGGTAGCGCAGGCGGCTCGTCCGATCTGATGTCCTCCGCTGAGTAAGCAAGTTCTGACCCGAGGTTCTGCCTCGGGTCTTTTTGTATCGCAGATCACTCGTGCAGTTCTCCAGGCGAGAAACCCGTCTAGCAGACCGCCCATCCACCCGTCGAGAAACCCGTCTTCTCCAAACCGTCACTACACGCGCCGGCAACAAAACCGTATACTTGAAATGTTGAAACAAATTGAAGCCGTAAACGTACCAGATCGCAAAACGCAGCCTGTAAGCTGCAAGTAATTGAGGGAGAGCCATGGAGCCAACGCAACTTGATCCAAGCGCAACAGAAAACGAGGACCGTATTGCCACCGCTCTGAAGATGACTGCCCCTGGTACAGCGCTTCGCGTTGCACTGGACATGATTATCGCTGGTCGCCTGGGCGCCCTCATTTGCGTGGGAGATACAGAAAACGTCCTTGCTGCGGGCGGAGATGGTTTCAAACTTGATGTTTCCTTCACGGCAAATCGATTGTTTGAGCTTTGCAAGATGGACGGCGCTGTAGTGGTGGACAAAGACCTCACCAGAATTCTGCGCGCCAACTTCCACCTCAATCCTGATGCAACGCTTCCAACTGCAGAAACAGGCACTCGCCACCGTACTGCTGCTCGCATGAGCTTGCTCACCAAGTCAATTGTGATTGCTGTGTCTTCTCGCCGTTCGTTGATTACGGTCTACGTTGATGGTCACGTTATTCCGCTAAAGTCGGTACCAGCCATTATGTCTACCGTCAACCAGCTTTCGGTTGCCATGCAAAACACGCGCCAGCAGCTTGATCGCGCACTTTTACGCCTAACCGCTCTTGAGCTTGATAACTACGTTACTCTGGGAGATGTAGCAGGCATTTTCTACCTGTTTGAGGTGCTTTTGAGTGCCGCTGACCAGCTTGATTCTTGTCTTTTGGAGCTAGGTAGTGAGGGCAAAACCACCGCTATGCAGCGCGAGGAATATTTGGGCGGTATCGACGAGGCCTATAACCTGATGATTCGCGACTACGCTGTAGATTCTTCTGCTGAAGAGGCGCGCGCCATTCGCCGCCGCTTCCACGAGACAGCAAACACTGAGCTCCGTTCCGCAGAAAGTGTTGGCCAGATTCTTGGTTACTCCGATGGCCGCGGAGAAGATGCATCCATGGAGCCTCTGGGCCTGCGCACGCTTTCCCGCGTTCATGTGGTCAACGATGAGATTGCGGCCAGAATTGTTGACGCCTACGACAATCTGCAGCAGCTGCTTCACGTTGCAGAAAACGATACGTCCAGCCTCAAATCTCTGGGTGTCGAGAACCCCGGTGCACTTGCTAACAGTCTCCGCAGAATGTGGGGTAAGTCAGAATAATGGCTGCAAGCAGCACTTGCGCAAAGGTCGTGTCAAAGCCACGTCCTTCTCGCCTCACAACTCATGGAGCAAAAGCCGATACCGTGGCCGTCATTGTGGCTGGCGGCATTGGCGAGCGCTTTGGATATCCTGACGGTAAACAGTTTATTTCTGTCTGCGGTCTTCCGCTGATGAGCTGGTCAATCCTTGCGTTTGATCACGCGCCAAGTGTGGCTCACATTGTGATTGCTTGCTCTGACGAGAAACGCGCTGCAGTTCAGGATGGTGTTGTGGGCAAGCTTGTACTCCACAATCCTGTTCACTTTGCAACGTCTGGTGCTACCAGACAGGAATCGGTTTACAACGCGCTCCAGGTAGTGCCTGCTGGATATGATTTTGTTTCTGTTCATGACGCGGTTCGTCCGCTCATTGAGGTAGAGACCATTGAGCAGGTCATTGGAACAGTTAGAAAGTCGCCTAAGATTGCGGGAGCAATTTTGGCTCACCGTGCAACTGATACGCTGAAGCGCGTAGATGGTGCAACCATTGTAGATACGCCTGACCGCTCAACGTTCTGGGCTGCTCAGACCCCTCAGGTGTTCAAGACACGTACACTTCTTGAAGCTCATGAGGTGGCTCGACAAGAGGGTTATCAGGGAACTGATGACTCGTCGTTAGTTGAGCGACTTGGTCTTACGGTGCTGTGCGTTGAGTCGCAACGAGAAAACGTGAAGGTCACGTACCCGTCTGACCTTGCAATTGTTGAGGCTACGCTCAGCCGTCGCCTGGTAGAAGGCGCAACCGGAAGTGGGGCTGTAGAGTGAGCATGTCAGAGCTTAAAATTGGCCACGGATACGATGTTCATCGCCTGGTAGAGGGCAGAGATCTTATCTTAGGTGGCATCAAAATTGAGCACACCAAAGGTCTTCTCGGCCACTCCGATGCCGATGTTTTGGCTCATGCGCTTATGGATGCCCTGCTAGGAGCTATGCGCGCCGGCGACATTGGTCAGCTTTTCCCCGATACAGACCCTGCTTATGAGGGTGCTGATTCTATGGTGCTTCTGTCCCAGGTTATGCAGCTTGTTCGTAATGAGGGCTTTGAGCTTCTGGATTGTGATTGCACCGTTGCAGCTCAGGCGCCTAAGTTGCTTCCTCATCGCGATGCTATGAGAAACCGCATGGCGGAGGTCATGGGTGTTACGCCAGATAAAGTTGGCGTTAAAGCAACCACTACCGAAGGCCTTGGCTTTGTGGGCACTCAAGAAGGTATTGCTGCCTGGGCAGTTGTGCTGCTAGGACGTAGCGCGAAATAAATTACAGCTCTACGATATGATCGGCTGCCTCCACCACTTTAGGGTCATGAGATATGAGCAGTATTATGTGGTCCTGCTTGACCTTCTTGAGAAGATTAAGAAGGACATCAACACTGTTTTGATCTAATGCTGAGGTTGGCTCGTCAAGCAACATAACACTTGGGTTCATAAGCATCATGCGGATAATTGCAATCTTTTGTTTTTCTCCACCAGAGATAGCAGAGCTTCTTTCACCCAGGCGAACGTCAAGATTTTGATCGTCTCCAAGCAGCAATTTTTCCAGATTGAACAGCTTGATATAGCTGATTATCTCTTCATCTGTTGGTTGGTTTTTGCAGAGTAAGGTCAGATTATTTCTTACTGTATCGTCAACAATGCTTGGCTCTTGTTCGGTAAATCCAAGAGTATTTTTTCGGAGTTCATACTGATTAATTTGAGTGAGCAAATCCTCATTAATGGCAATAGTGCCTGATAGATGAGAAGCCCACTCTCCGTTAATGAGCTTCAGAAATGTAGATTTGCCTGTACCGTTTCCACCGGTAATGGCGTATATATTTCCTTTTGCAAAACTACAAGACAAGTTGTTCATCAGCACTTTATTTGAATGTGGATAAGAGAAAGATACATTTGTGCAGGTAATTTGATTGACGTTCTCTGATGGAACGATGTTACCAACGGATTCTTGAGGTAAATCAAGAATCTGCTCAATTCGATTAATACTTACCGTAATGCTCTGATAAGCCATGCCAAATTCCATAAGAAGCGTAATAGAACCTAAGAGTGATACAAAATAGCTTGAGATAGTTGCAATATAGCCAGGCTGCAGTGCTCCAAGGAAAATTTGATATGCACAGGTAATAAACACAATGGCTTGAAATACAGCAATCACAGCATTGTTTAATTCTTGTACGCCAAACTCAAGTTTGTACTGCTCATGAATGGCGCTACGAAGTTTTTGATTGACGGCATAGTGCTGATTAAAGAAACGCTCAAAGAGGGAATGACGCCTGATGAAATCTACATCAGTGAACTGCGAGAGTTCAATCGATCCATACTGGGACCGCAGTTCTTTAGATTCTTTGTATCTTTTATAGGCCGAAGCTTGGATTTGCTTATAGATAATAAAACTTACTAATAACAGAACAGCTGTTACAAGAGCGGTTAATGGATTCAAATATAAAATAATCGCAAGCGTGCCTAAGACGGAGACCATAGTTGTTGTAAAGCTCACACATTGTGCAAGTATAAACATTGAAACGTCATTAGCGTCGTTATTAACTGTCTGGCGGTAATGTCCAGAATCATATGACGAGAAAAACGATGAATCAGCGTGTTGTATCTTGTCAATTAGCTGTCGCTCAATGGTAAATGCGGAGTCAATCTGCAATTGACAATAGCGTGTTTTAGCAAGATAGGAACAGCCGGCAATAAGGATTCCTAGTGCGGCAACCACAGCGCAATAGAAAAGTATCTCGCTCCAAATTGTCCCTGAAATAAAAAGATTAATTACAAATCCAACAAGAAGAGGTTGGATCACCATAAGCGCTGTGACAAAGAATGACAGAAAGAGAAAAATCGCAAGACTGCCCTTATCCAGAATGGTAGATATACAGTAGCGGATAATGTTAAAAAACTTACTCATTCGAATCACCTTCTGAAGTTGTTAAGAGTAAGATTTCTTGTCTTCTAGTTCTTCGCAGTTTTGATTCAAATATAAATTTCTTAAATTTTTGTTCATCAAGTTTAATAAAACAAAAAAACAAATCCAGCACTAATCCGTGAACGGTAACAAAATTGAATCTTTTTTAGTACGGTATGGAACTTAAAGGTTTTCCACAAACCGTTTATACTTACACCAATACACAATGGTTGCGAGGAGTATGCATGCTTGTCTATAACACTCAGACGCATAAAAAAGAAGAGTTCAAGCCAATCGACGAGGGTAAAATCCGCATGTACGTGTGCGGTCCTACGGTTTACGATCAGATTCACATCGGAAACGCCCGTACCTTCCTCTCGTTTGACGTTATTCGCCGTTATCTGATGCACAAGGGTTATGAGGTCACCTTTGCTCAGAATCTGACTGACGTTGACGACAAAATTATTCAGCGTGCCATTGAGCAGGGAAGGACTGCTCAAGAGGTTTCTGAAGAGTTTTCTCAGGCGTTTATCGAGCAGATGCACCGCTTCAATATACTGGACCCAGATATTCGTCCTCGCGCAACGCACGAGATTGAAGCCATGCTTCAGATGATTCAATCTTTGATTGAGCAGGGTTACGCTTACGCGGTGCCTTCGGGCGACGTGTACTTCTCGGTCCGTTCTGACCACGGCTATGGCGTGCTTTCTGGTCGAGATCTTGATCAGCTTCGTGCAGGCGAGCGTGTTGAGGTTAATGACGAGAAACGCGATCCATTTGACTTTGCACTCTGGAAGGCTGCAAAGCCTGGTGAGCCTAGCTGGCCAAGCCCTTGGGGAGAAGGTCGTCCAGGTTGGCACAGTGAGTGCTGCGCCATGATTCATCGCTACCTGGGTACCCCAATTGACATTCACGGCGGTGGCTCTGACCTGGTATTCCCTCACCATGAAAACGAGACCGCGCAGGCATCCTGCGCCTGGCACGCTCCTCTCGCCAATTATTGGATGCACACCGGAATGCTTCGCGTTGATGGCGAGAAGATGTCCAAGTCTTTGGGCAACTTCTACACACTCAAGGAAGTTTTGGACAAGTACCCTGCAGATGCAGTAAGACTTTTGATGCTTCAGACGCACTATCGTGCACCACTTGATTTCTCGTTTGAGCGTCTTGAGGGCACCGTTGGTACGCTTGAGCGCATGAAGACCTGCGTTGCAAATCTCCGCTGGGCTTTCAAGCAGTCTTCTGCTCAGCACGAACTTTCCGACGCTGATAGCACGCTTGCTGAGGCAATCAATACAGCTCAGAGCGAGTTTGACGCTCAGATGGATGATGATTTCAATACCGCAGGTGCACTTGCTGCTATCTTTGCGCTGGTAACTGCTGCAAATACCTATCTTGCAGAGGTTGGTCAGAACGTTGGCGCAAGTCCTGTTCTCCGTGCAGCAGATATGTTGTGCGAGCTCACGGGAGCTTTGGGAATCGATTTGACTCAGGCAGCATCTACCTCTGATTTACCAGAAGAGCTTGTGGCGCTTGCCGCTCAGGTGGCAGGCTATGAGGGCGCGTCAGCTGACGAGGCTGCAGAGGCTTTGCTTGCTGCTCGTCAGGAGGCTCGCTCCCAGAAGAACTGGGCAGTTGCTGATCAAATTAGAGACGGCATTGCTGAGCTTGGACTTTTGATTGAAGATACCGCCGCAGGCGCTCGACTTAAGCGTAAGGCAGACTAACTATGGCAAGAAATCAGCGTTCTACCTCAAAAAACACTCGTTCCGAGGGCGCTGCCGGACGCGGTGGCTCCACTGGTCGCAGTGGCGCTGCAGGTCGCGGTGGGGCTGCAGGTCGCGGTGGGGCTGCAGGTCGCAGCGGCACAGGTCGCGGTGGAGCTGCAGGTCGCGGCTCTAAGAAGGCTGCCGACTGGGGCGGTTATTTCGGCGCCAAGAATGGCCAGGGCTCAAAAGGCAGTCGCTCTGCACAGGGCACACGCGCAACTCAGGGCACCCGCGGTCAACGAGGTGCTGGTGGACAGCGAGGTGCTGGCGCTGGACGTCCCGGTAACAAGAAGCCTGCAACCGATCTTATCGAGGGTCGTCGCGCAGTAGCGGAGGCGCTGACCGTTGGTATTCCTTTGAAGAATGCTCTGGTACAAGCTGCAAGCGGGCAGAAAGACCAGGAGATTGAGGCTCTTGCACGTCAGCTTGAGCAGGAGGGTATTCCTGTTGAGCGTGTTGCAAAGCCCGTACTTGACTCACTTTCAAGTCATGGCGCTCACCAGGGCGTTATTGTCCGTACGCAGCCGTTTGCCTACGCTGACCTCTCTGAAATCATTCAGCGCGCTGGATCAGAAAACGCTCTTGTTGTGGTCTTGGATCACGTCACGGACGAGGGAAACTTTGGTGCAATTGTAAGAAGTGCCGAGGTAGTTGGCGCAGCCGGCGTTGTTATTGCAAACGCTCGCGCCGCCCGAGTTGGCGTTGGAGCATACAAGACTTCCGCAGGAGCTGTGCTTCACCTGCCAATCGCTCAGGTTTCAAATCTGCCGCGCGCTCTCGAAGAGCTCAAAGCCGCAGGTTTTTGGACATGTGGCTCTACCGAGCATGCCACTCAGTCCGTATGGGAGGCTCCTATGGGAGGTCGCCTTGCACTTGTCATGGGCTCTGAAGGTTCAGGAATTTCTCGCCTTATGCTCGAGAAGTGCGATTTTACGTGCAAACTTCCTCAGTTTGGCCAGGTAGAGTCCCTGAACGTTGCTCAGGCAACAACGGTCATGTGCTACGAGTGGCTCCGCAGGACTCAGGAAGCGTAAGCTCAGGAAGCCCAGGAAGCGTAAGGTATGGCTCAGAAAAAATCGCTGCTTGTAGTCGATGGCTATAACGTCATGTTGGCAACTCCTCGCTATGAGGCGTTGCTGGATGAGCGCGGCTCTTCTGCACAAGAAACCGCTGCTGAGAGAGCCTATCACCTCAACACCGATCCGTTTTATCGCGCCCGTTTGGCGCTCATTTCTGACGTTGCCACGTTTGTGCAGGGCACCTACGAGGCCGTTATTGTGTTCGACGGAAAGGGAAATGTAAACGACGAGCGCCCGGAGCGCACCCACGCTGGCGTGCAACTGGTCTTCTCCGAGACGGGTGAGTCCGCGGATAGCGTCATCGAGCGCCTGGTCACGGATGCGCGAGAGGCTGGTCGCAAGGTATTTCTGGTCACGTCGGACAGGGACATCCGCGCTACGACTGGCTTTGGCCCCGGCGAGGTCACGCGCATTGCAAGCGCATCACTGCTCCACGAGATTTCCCAAGCAGATAACGTTGTCGAAGAGATGCGTCGCGATCAGGTCAGTACGCGCATGACGCTTGAAAACCGCATTTCTCCAGAACAGCGCGAGAAACTCTGGAAGTTGCTAGGCAGATAGGTGACCAGGTCAGCGTCTTACATACGCGATGTGCCAACGTGCTCGATCGCACCAATGCGTCCGGCGCGCCTGGGCGCAATCAGCGCGCCTGATTTCTGCAAAGAATCTGTAAATTCTGCCTAAAAACATCAAAGAAACTGTGGATTTGCCTGATTTTGTTAAAGAATCGGTGACTCAAATACAGATTCTTTGCACTTTTCAGGCGGGTCTTTCGTGACGTAGCTTTAGATCTGGGTGTGGTGTCATGGACGCTTTCATGGAGCCTGATTTTCTCGCCATGTCTGAATGATTTGCCGGAAAAGCTCACCGAGTCTGAGCTATTTGCCGGTTTTTCTCGCCAAGTCTGAGCTGTTTTACACAGACATGATGCGGTTTTCAGGCTGGCCAAACTTGATGGACAGCGAATTTGTACTAAGTTCACACCTACAGAAGGGAAGTGCTCCTACATGCTGCATCGACCAGTTTGTGGAGAAAAATTTCTCGAAAATTGAGACTAGACCAAAGCCAGAAAAGTCTATAGAATATCCTCTGCACTTGATGCCGCTATAGCTCAGCTGGTAGAGCAACTGACTTGTAATCAGTAGGTCCCGGGTTCGAAGCCTGGTGGCGGCACCACTTGAATTTTCAGCCAGGCATTGCCTGGCTTTTTTCGTGCGAATTATAGGGCATTCGCGACGTATAACGTATGGCTTCTATAGACAACCGTAAAAGCCCGTATGCGTCTGGCCAGAAACCCGCTTGGAGTTGTGACGAGAAAATCGGCGGAGTTGTGGTAAGAAACTCGCTTGAAGCTGTGGCTAGAAAACCGCAGAGGATCGTGGCGAGAAAAACGTTTGGAATTGTGGAAAAAATTTGATAAGATACGCCCGGTTGGGTGGATTACGTTGACAAGATTTTTATTCAATCGTAATATTTTCCCGCTTACGAGGTAATACAGAAGTTCAATAAGACTTTCTGCGTACGTTAAACCGCAAGGTACAGTGTACTAATTACTTCAAGAGTGCTTGAAAACGGCATTTGGGGATATGGCACAGCGGCAACTGCGGCGGACTGTAAATCCGCTCCCTCTGGGTTCCTTGGTTCGAGTCCAAGTATCCCCACCACGCCCGTGTAGCTCAGTAGGTAGAGCACTTCGTTGGTAACGAAGAGGTCACCGGTTCAAATCCGGTCGCGGGCTCCATTTTTCAAGCGGCATTTATGCCGGCGTAGCTCAGCTGGTTAGAGCACACGGCTCATACCCGTGACGTCACTGGTTCGAATCCAGTCGCCGGTACCAGACTCTTTACGGCGTACGTGTCCTAGACATTTGCGCCGTTGAGTATAAACAGACGTTTTTTCACCACGGTCTAGCCCGAGGGTTAGTTCCAGAAGGAGGATTGGCAATGGCCAAGGAAAAGTTTGACCGCACAAAGCCACACGTAAACATCGGTACCATTGGTCACGTCGACCACGGTAAGACTACCCTTACCGCAGCAATCACCAAGGTTCTCTCTGAGACCGAGGGCTGCAAGGCAGACTTCACCGCCTTCGAGAACATCGATAAGGCTCCAGAGGAGCGTCAGCGTGGTATTACCATTTCCGTTGCTCACGTTGAGTACGAGACTTGGGAGCGCCATTACGCTCACGTCGACTGCCCTGGCCACGCAGACTACATCAAGAACATGATTTCTGGTGCAGCTCAGATGGACGGCGCAATCCTCGTTATTGCTGCAACCGATGGTCCTATGGCTCAGACTCGTGAGCACATCCTTCTTGCACGTCAGGTCGGCGTTCCTTACATCATCGTCTTCCTGAACAAGTGCGACATGGTCGACGATGACGAGCTCATCGACCTCGTCGAGATGGAGACCCGTGACCTTCTCTCCGAGTACGACTTCCCAGGCGACGATCTTCCAATCGTCCGTGGTTCCGCTCTCGGCGCTCTTAACGGCGAGGAGAAGTGGGTTGAGTCCGTACGTGAGCTCATGCGCTCCGTTGACTCCTACATCCCAACACCAGCTCGTGACAACGAGAAGCCATTCCTGATGGCAATCGAGGACGTCATGACCATTTCTGGTCGTGGTACCGTTGCTACCGGCCGTGTTGAGCGTGGTGAGCTCAAGCTCAACGAGCCAGTCGAGATCGTTGGTATTAAGCCAACTCAGGCTTCTGTTGCAACTGGCATTGAGATGTTCCGTAAGACTATGGACTTCTGCGAGGCTGGCGACAACGTTGGTATTCTTCTTCGTGGTGTTAAGCGCGAGGACATCGAGCGCGGTCAGGTTCTCTGCAAGCCTGGTACCGTTACTCCACACAAGAAGTTCACCGGTGAGGTTTACGTTCTTACTAAGGAAGAGGGCGGCCGTCACACCCCATTCTTCTCTGGTTACCGTCCACAGTTCTACTTCCGTACAACTGACGTAACCGGCGACATCTACGAGCTCACCGATGCAAACGGTGGCAAGGTAGAGATGGCTATGCCTGGCGACCACATCACCGTTGGCTGCGAGCTCATTCACCCAATCGCTCTTGAGCAGGGTCTGAAGTTCGCTATCCGCGAGGGTGGCCACACCGTCGGCGATGGCCGTGTTTCCACCGTCATCGAGTAACTCCTTTTAAAGTTGCTAACTTGCCCGGCGTGCTTTTTGCGCGCCGGGTTTTTTGTCGAGAAAAAATATGTGAACGCCTAGAGTAATTAGAGAAAAGTATTGACATCTCTGGGTAGTGGGTGCTAACCTAAGCAACCGCGTCACATTTCGAGAATACATCTCGTGACCGTGTTCAGGAGGATCAATGCGTACACTCGTTACTCTCGCCTGCACTGAGTGCAAGCGTCGTAATTACACTACGGACAAGAATAAGTCCAACAACCCAGATCGTATGGAGTTGAAGAAGTACTGCCCATGGTGCCACAAGCACACGGTACATCGCGAGACCCGCTAGGCTAGGTGGGTTCGTTCTAGGCCAGTAGCTCCAATGGTAGAGCGGCGGTCTCCAAAACCGTTTGTTGAGGGTTCGAGTCCTTCCTGGCCTGCCAGATAACTTCACCGGCCTTCCCATAAGGGTTGGCCGGTTTGTATGTAGGTATAACATCCAAGGGAGCGTAGGATGGCAAATAAGGAGCGCAATAAGAGGAGCGCACGTAAGGCTCGCGCAGAAGAGCGCGCCCAGCGTGAGGCCCTTCAGGCTGAAGCTACTCCTGAAGCTTCTGCTAAGGTCACTAAGGCCGAGGCAAAGAAGCAGGAGAAGTCCATTCAGCGTAACGCTAACCCTGGCTTCTTTGGCCGCCTGGGTGCTTATTTTGCAGGCGTTCGTACAGAAATGCACCGCGTTGTGTGGCCTTCAAGCTCTGAGCTTGCTGGTTTCTCTGTAGCCGTAATTGCAACAATCATTTTCTTTGGCTTGGTAACTTGGCTGGTTGATACTGGCATTGTTGCTGGTCTCGTCGCCTTTACTGGACTGAGGGGATAATCAATGGCTAAGCGCTGGTATGTAGTTCACACCTATTCAGGTTATGAGAACAAGGTAAAGACAGACCTTGAGCACCGTATTGAGACCTATGGCCTTGAGCGTGCTGTTGTTGATATTCAGATTCCTACTGAGGAAGTTACTGAGGTCAAGGACGGCGGCAAGCGCGAGACCAAAGAGTCTAAGGTTTTCCCAGGTTACGTTCTTGTTCGCATGGAGCTGGATGACAATACTTGGGCTGTTGTTCGCAACACCCCAGGCGTAACTGGTTTTGTTGGCATTGACGGCAAGCCAGTTCCTCTGCGTCGTGATGAGTTCGATAAGATCATGCGTCGCGGCGGTATGAAGACGGGTAGCCCTGTACCTAAGCGTACAGCAACCAATATTGAGGTCGGTCAGGCAATTCACGTTCTTTCTGGTCCTCTCGCTGACTTTGATGGAACTGTTTCTGAGGTCAACGCAGAGTCCGGCAAGATTAAGGTTATGCTCACCATCTTTGGTCGCGAGACTCCGGTTGAGCTCACCATGGATCAGATTTCCCTGATAGACTAGTAACTAACGGCTTATCCCGCACTTCTCGTCCCTTGTGGATTGCTTCTCGGGAGTGCGCGAGAATAGACTCAAACGTATTCAAACAGGAGGCTTAACATGCCCGCAAAGAAGGTTGTTAACTTTATTAAGCTGCAGATTCCTGCAGGCCAGGCAAACCCAGCTCCTCCAGTAGGACCAGCTCTGGGTGCTGCACAGGTCAACATTATGCAGTTCTGCCAGGCATTCAACGCTGCAACGCAGGACAAGGCTGGCGACATCATCCCAGTCGAGATTTCCGTTTACGAGGATCGTTCCTTTGACTTCGTAACCAAGACTCCTCCAGCAGCTCAGCTCATCAAGAAGGAGCTTCACCTCAAGGGTGGTTCCGGTGTTCCTCAGCGCGATAAGGTTGGCCAGCTCTCCCAGGAGCAGCTCACCAAGATTGCTGAGATCAAGATGCCTGACCTCAACGCAAACGACATTGAGGCTGCAAAGAAGATCGTCGCTGGTACCGCTCGTTCCATGGGTGTAACCATCGCCGAGTAGTGTTTACTCCCGTCAGCCATTAGTGTGGCTGACGGTTGTTTTTGTCAGAGCATCCGACGTTAGTGCACGTAGTTGGGTTTCTCGCCAAGAGGGCGTAACTATGGACGGAAGATGCAGGAGTGGGAGGGCAGACGCCCGCTAACCACAGGAGGTACATAATGCCTAAGCACGGAAAGAACTACAAGAATGCAGTTGCCAAGGTAGACGGTGCAAACCTCTACAGCCCAAAAGAGGCAGTAACCCTGTCTAAGGAGCTTGCAACTGCTAAGTTTGACGAGACCATTGAGGTAGCAATTCGCCTTGGTGTCGATACTCGTAAGGCTGACCAGAACGTTCGCGGTTCCATCTCTCTGCCTCACGGCACTGGTAAGTCCGTTCGCGTTGCAGTCTTCGCAGAGGGCGAGAAGGCCCGCGAGGCTGAGGCAGCTGGCGCTGACATCGTCGGTGGCGACGAGCTCATCGCAGAGGTCGAGAAGGGCATGCTTGACTTTGACGCAGCAATCGCAACCCCTCAGATGATGGGTAAGGTTGGTCGTCTTGGTCGTGTTCTTGGTCCTCGTGGCCTTATGCCTAACCCTAAGCTTGGCACCGTTACCATGGATGTTGCAAAGATGGTTAACGAGCTCAAGGCTGGTCGTGTTGAGTATCGTGCAGACCGTTTTGGTATCTGCCACGTTGCAATCGGCAAGGCTTCTTTTGAGGTCCAGCAGCTTGTTGAGAACTATGGCGCACTTCTCTCTGAGATTATTCGCGTCAAGCCATCCAGCGCTAAGGGTAAGTACGTCAAGACCGTTGCTATTTCCTCTACTATGGGCCCTGGCATCAAGGTTGATCCAACCAAGGTTCGTAACCTCATGGAGGACTAAGCTTTACGCTTAGAAGTACCTAGCACGTTTAATCCGGTATCTGCTTGCAGGTACCGGATTTTTCTTGAAGCGTGCATGCGGTGTAGGCGTGGACTCGGCTTGCAGCACGCGTGCGGTGTAGGCGTGGACTCGGCTTGCGGCATGCGTGCGGCCGATGTGTGTGGCTGAGCTGTGCGTAGCTGCTTAGCCGCCCTTCTCGTCAAATTTTTGTGAAGAGAAAGAAATTGTGCACTCAACCTTGACTTGGATAGTTTTTTGCTGCACAATATCCAACGCAAGACAGACGTCTTGTAGTTGCACGTTCGCTGCCAAAGACAGCCGGCGCCTTGAATCCAAGGCTTAATGGGAATTCCCGCCTGCCGAGGTGGTCTTGAGATTAGTACATCCAGACCCCGCTTTGGTTGCCAAAGTGGGGTCTTTTCATGTGAGGGCCGCACCTGTTGGCGCTCGTGCCCGAGACATGATAAAGGAGGTGTACTACATGCCAGCTCAGTCTAAACTTGATTTGCTCGAGAAGGTTTCCGTTTCTCTCGACAACTCCAAGGGCCTGTTTGTTATCGACTATCGTGGTCTCTCCGTAAAGGAGACTCAGGAGCTTCGCCGTGCACTTACCGCAGCAGGCGCTCACATGAAGGTCTATAAGAACAACATCGTCAAGATTGCTCTTAAGAACGCTGGTATGCCAGAGATTGACGAGATGCTCGCCGGTACCTGCGCATACGTTTTCTATGAGAATGATCCTGTCGAGGCCGCTAAGGTCATCAAGGATCAGGCCAAGAAGCTCAAGAAAGTTGAGTTCATTGGTGGTATCGCTGATGGTCAGGCACTTACTGCTGACGAGGCAAAGGCTTACGCAGATCTTCCTTCTCGCGAGGAGCTCATTGCAAAGCTTGTCTTCGTTGTTGCAAGCCCACTTACCGGTATTGCACAGGTTTGCGCTGGTCCAGCTCGTGGACTCGCAACCGCTCTTTCTGCAGTCGCAGATCAGAAGAACGCTGCATAAGCAACGTTTTGTTGTACCCGCGCATTGGCGCAAACCGCGTGAGAGTGTAGACGCACTTAAACGCACACATACAAGCCGGGCTTTTGCCCAGATGCAGTACAAAGGCTGCATCGTTTAAAAAGGAGAATTGACATGGCTGTCACTAAAGATGAGATCATTGAGGCCCTTAAAGAGATGCCAGCACTCGAGCTTTCTGAGCTCGTTCACGAGCTTGAGGACGTCTTTGGCGTTTCCGCTGCTGCTCCTGTAGCTGTCGCTGCTGCTCCTGCAGCTGGTGGCGCTGCTGAGGAGGCAGAGGAGAAGACCAACTTTGACGTTGTCCTCGAGGGCTTCGGCGACAACAAGATCGGCGTCATCAAGGTTGTCCGTGCTCTTACCAACCTTGGTCTCAAGGAGGCAAAGGAGGTCGTCGAGGGTGCTCCTAAGGCAGTCCTCGAGGGCGCTAAGAAGGAGGACGCTGAGGCTGCTAAGGCTCAGCTCGAGGAGGCTGGCGCTACCGTCACCCTTAAGTAAGTCCATCCTACATTGCTTACTGGAGAGGTCAGACTTCGGTCTGACCTCTTTTTGTTTGCCTGTTTTTCTCGCCTTATCTAAGGACTTTCGCTCAGACTTGACGTGCATTTCAGGCTCATAAATCCTGCGTGATTGCTCTAGCTTCCTGCGTGACTTACCCTAGTTTTTCTCGCGCCTGATTTCCTCAAAGAATCTGTAACTTTTGCCTAAAAATGCAAAAGAATCTGTGGATTTGCCTGATTTTGCAAAAGAATCGGTGGCGCAAATACAGATTCTTTGCACTTTTCAGGCGCGTGCAGCAAAAGGCCGACGCGCCTGGCGAGAAACCCGTGCGCTCGGAGCGCATGGAGCGCCATGCGAAGCGACGTGGCAGGGGAGCGCCGCTCACCGAAAGCTATTTCTGTCTCCGTGGAACTTCTCCATAAAATCTTCACAACTAGAAAAGACGAGTTAGTCAAGGATTTACCTGCAACATAACGTTTGTGCAGTTGAAAAACATAAACGCGATAATATAGTCAAAACGTCTTAAAAAATCAAGTGTTTTTCTGTTGACGTGCATTAAAATCTTGACTAAATTACTAGGTTGCGACAATTGCCACCTTCCACCCTTTTGAAGGAGGACAACCTGGTGTCTACCGCTAAAAAGACTTCCCTCACCACGCCTCAGGCGCATACTGGACGCAGGACGTTCAGTAAGATTCCCGCAGCTATGGAGCTGCCAAATCTGATTTCTGTACAGAAGGAATCATTTGAGCGCTTTATGGGAGAGGGCCTTGCAGAGTCCTTCGCTGAGTTCTCGCCAATTGAGAACAGCGCTGGAACCATGCAGGTCACCTTTGGTGACCATCAGTTCGGCGACCCTGCCAATTCAATGGCTGAGTGTCGTGCAAAAGACATTTCATATCAAGCACCTCTTTTTGTTGACGTCCGTTTTGTCAACAAAGAGACTGGTGAGATGAAGGAGCAGCTTGTCTTCATGGGTGATTTCCCACTGATGACTGAGCGCGGTACCTTCATCATCAACGGTTCTGAGCGCGTTGTGGTTTCACAGCTCGTTCGTTCACCTGGCGTGTATTTCTCGTCAGAGATGGACAACGGTGTTCTGGTCCACAAGTCTCAGTTCATTCCTGCGCGTGGTGCATGGCTTGAGTTTGAGGTTGATAAGCGCGGCCACCTGGTCGTCTCCATTGACCGCAAGCGTCGCCAGAGCGCTACCGTCTTCCTCCGTGCACTTGGCATTGCTGTTACCGATGACGAGATCCTCTCGCTCCTTGGTGATTCCGATGTTGTTCGCAACACACTTGAGCGTGACGTTGCAACCACACGTGAGGATGCTCTTATCGAGATTTATCGTCGTCAGCGTCCAGGCGAGCCACCAACTGTTGACTCCGCCCGTTCTCTGCTTGACGGCCTCTTCTTCAACGAGCAGCGCTATGACCTTGCTCGCGTTGGTCGTTACAAGATCAACAAGAAGCTTGAGGAAGAGATTCCTGCAGATGTTCGTGTCCTTACCAAAGAGGACATTGTCGCAGCTCTTCAGTACCTTCTTGCAGTGCATGCAGGTGATGAGTCTAAGCACCTGGATGACATTGACCACTTTGGCAACCGCCGCGTTCGTACCGTTGGTGAGCTGGTCCAGAACCAGTTCCGCATTGGTATGAGCCGCATGGAGCGCGTTGTTCGTGAGCGCATGGCATCTCAGGACGCAGACGACATCACTCCACAGTCTTTGATCAACATCCGTCCAATTGTTGCTGCAATCAAGGAGTTCTTCGGTTCTTCTCAGCTTTCGCAGTTCATGGACCAGGCAAACCCACTTGCTGGTTTGACCCACAAGCGTCGTCTTTCTGCTCTGGGACCTGGCGGTCTTGCAGGACACAAGTCCGGCTCCAGCCGTCGTACCAACGTTCCTACCGCAGTCCGCGACGTTCATAACTCGCACTACTCCCGTATGTGCCCAATCGAGACTCCTGAGGGACCAAACATTGGTCTTATCGGCTCCTTGGCACTGTACGCTCACGTAAATGAGTACGGCTTTATCGAGGCTCCTTATCGTAAGGTCACAGGCGGTGTTGTTTCTGACGACATTGTCTGGATGACTGCAGACGAGGAGGAGAATCACATTATTGCTCCTGCTAACACCCCAATTGACCCTAAGTCTAAGAAGTTTGTTGAGGTTGACGCAGACGGCAAGATTGTTGTTGCAGACCGCGTTATTGCACGTACCCGCGACTTCGACGGTTCCTTCGGTGCACCTGCGCAGGTTCCTGTTGAGGACGTTGACTACATGGACGTTTCTCCACGTCAGCTTCTCTCCGTCGCAGCTAACCTCATTCCATTCCTTGAGCACGACGATGCAAAGCGTACCCTCATGGGTGCAAACATGCAGCGTCAGGCAGTGCCTCTGATTCAGTCCCACGCTCCATTTGTTGGAACTGGTATGGAGGGCCGCGCAGCTCAGGACTCTGGTGAGCTTATTTGCGCAGAGTTTGCCGGCGAGGTCACCGAGGTTGATGCAGCTCACGTTGTCATCTACTCCGATGAGCACGGTTCTCAGCGCTACGATCTTCCTAAGTACGAGCGCTCCAACCAGTCCACTTGCATCAACCATCGTCCAATTGTCACTGTTGGACAACAGGTCGAGAAGGGCCAGCCAATCGCAGACGGTCCATCTGTTGACCACTCTGAGCTGGCACTTGGTGCAAACCTTACCGTTGCTTACATGCCATGGGAAGGCTACAACTACGAGGACGGTATTATCGTCTCCGAGCGCGTTGTTCAGGAAGACCTTCTGACCTCCGTTAACATTTCCCGCCACGAGATTGATGCTCGTGATACCAAGCTTGGTGCTGAGGAGATTACCCGCGAGATTCCAAACCTTGGTGAGGACATGCTCGCAAACCTCGACGATGACGGTATCATCCGCATCGGCGCTGAGGTTGGCCCTGGCGATATTCTGGTTGGTAAGGTCACTCCTAAGGGTGAGACTGCTCTGACCGCAGAAGAGCGCCTGCTTCGCGCAATCTTCGGTGCTAAGGCACACGATGTTCGTGATACTTCCCTTAAGATGCCACACGGCTCCTACGGCCGCGTTGTTGACGTTGTTCGCTTCAGCCGTGAGGCTGGAGACGACCTGCCTCCAGGAGTAAATGACCTGGTCCGCGTCTTTGTTGCTCAGCGCAGAAAGATTCAGCAGGGCGATAAGATCGCTGGTCGTCACGGCAACAAGGGTGTCATTTGTAAGGTTCTCCCTGTTGAGGACATGCCTTACATGGCAGACGGTACCCCAGTAGACGTTATTCTCGACCCACTGGGCGTTCCTTCCCGTATGAACGTTGGTCAGCTGCTTGAGTGCCACCTTGGTTGGGGCGCTGCACACGGTTGGGATGACGATGACGCAGATTCTAAGCGTTACGTTGAGGGCCCAATTCCTGTTGCAACACCACTCTTTGACGGTGCTACTGATGAGTCCGTTGCAGAGATTGTTCGCCGCACCAACATCAACATGATCAACAAGGCTCTCAAGGAGTACGGCGAGGACATGCGTGAGGAGTTTGTTCCACAGCTCAACGAGCGTGGTAAGACTACCCTCTACGATGGTCGTACCGGCGAGGCATTCAAGAGCCCAATTACCGTTGGTGTTTCTTACATTCTGAAGCTCGGCCACATGGTTGACGATAAGATTCACGCACGTTCAACTGGTCCTTACTCTCTTGTTACCCAGCAGCCTCTGGGTGGTAAGGCACAGTTCGGCGGTCAGCGCTTTGGTGAGATGGAGGTTTGGGCACTGTATGCATACGGTGCTGCTAACGTCCTTCAGGAGATCCTCACCGTTAAGTCTGACGATACCAACGGCCGTGTTAAGACCTACGAGTCCATTGTTAAGGGCGAGAACATTCCTACTGCAGGAATTCCTGAGTCCTTCAAGGTTCTGGTCAAAGAGATTCGCTCCCTGGCACTTGATATTGAGCCAATCTCCTATCGTAAGCGTGCAAATACCGCAAAGGTCACAGATCCTGAGGAGAAGAACGCTGTTGAGATCCTCAACGACCTTGGCTTCACTGAGGTAACCGCTTCCGACCTGTCCCAAGACGCTGAGGGTGCATCCGCACTTGTAGGCGACGCGACCACCGATAAGGAGTAGCGACTGTGGCAGATTTCGATTCCACTGAATTTGACGCTATTAAAATTTCTCTAGCGTCTGCTGATGATATCCGCGGTTGGTCCTATGGCGAGGTAAAGAAGCCTGAGACCATCAACTACCGTACCCTTAAGCCAGAAAAGGACGGCCTTTTCTGCGAGAAGATCTTTGGACCTGTAAGGGACTGGGAGTGCGCCTGCGGTAAGTACAAAGGCATTCGCTTCAAGGGCATTACCTGCGAGCGCTGCGGTGTTGAAGTAACCACCGCAAAGGTTCGTCGTGACCGCATGGGCCACATCGAGCTTGCTGCTCCTGTAAGCCACATTTGGTACTTCAAGAGTCCAACCAGCTTCCCTCTGGCACGTCTTCTTGACATCAAGAGCAAGGACCTCGAGAAAGTTCTCTACTTTGCATCTTACGTAATCACCAGTGTTGACACTGAGGCACGTGAGGCTGACGTAGACGATCTTCGTGAGGAGCTTGCAGCAGATATCGAAGAGCTCGACGCAGAGCGTGACGATCAGATCGCACGTCTTCGCGAGCAGGGCCAGCCACAGGATGACGAGTTTGGCGATTTTGAGCCTCTTTCTGAGGACGAGATTCGTGCAGGCGTCGCTGATCTTGAGGAAGAGTACGAGGAAGAGAAGACACTTCGTCGTGAGGCTTTCGAGAAGTTCATGCAGCTTGAGACTAGAGAGCTCATCTCCGATGAGGGTCTGTTCTCCGAGCTTAAGCGCTACTATGGCATCTACTTCAAGGGTGGCATGGGTGCTGAGGCAGTCCGCGACCTTCTTTCCAACATTGACCTTGAGAAAGAGGCCAAGGAGCTCCGCGCTATTATCGCCAATGAGGATGCTCAGAAGCAGAAGCGTGAGAAGGCCATTAAGCGCCTTGAGATTGTTGACGCCTTCCTTAAGGGTGGCAACGATCCAGCTAATATGATTCTTGACGTTGTACCAGTTATTCCACCTGATCTTCGTCCAATGGTTCAGCTTGATGGTGGCCGTTTTGCAGCTTCCGACTTAAACGATTTGTATCGTCGTGTTATTAACCGTAACAATCGTCTTAAGCGCCTGCTTGACCTTGACGCACCTTCCATCATTGTTAACAACGAGAAGCGCATGCTTCAGGAGTCCGTTGACGCTCTGTTTGACAACGGTCGCCGTGGCCGTCCTGTTACCGGCCGTGGTGGACGTCCTCTGAAGTCTCTTGCTGAGGCTCTTAAGGGTAAGCAGGGTCGCTTCCGTCAGAACCTTCTGGGTAAGCGTGTTGACTACTCTGGTCGTTCCGTCATTGTTGTTGACCCACACCTGAAGCTGCACCAGTGCGGTCTTCCATCCGCTATGGCACTTGAGCTCTTCAAGCCATTTGTCATGCGTCGTTTGGTTGAGCTCCGCAAGGTTGAAAACATTAAGGGCGCAAAGCGCGCTATTGACCGTGGTACTCCAGTTGTTTGGGACGTTCTGGATGAGGTCATTCAGGACCGCCTCGTTCTTCTCAACCGCGCACCTACCCTTCACCGTCTGTCCATTCAGGCATTTGAGCCAGTCCTTATCGAGGGTAAGGCAATCCACCTGCACCCACTGGTCTGCGCACCATTCAACGCAGACTTCGACGGCGACCAGATGTCTGTCCACGTGCCACTTTCTACTCAGGCACAGACAGAGGCTCGCATTCTGATGCTCTCCAGCAACAACCTCAGAAGCCCTGCTTCTGGTAAGGTTCTGACCGTTCCTTCTCAGGATATGGTCTTTGGTGTCTACTACCTCACTTCCGAGAAGACCGGTGAAGACGCTAAGACTCTTACCTTTGCAAGCTTTGAGGATGCTCTTCTGGCTATTGAGGCCAACCGTGACCTTGATATCCAGGCAAAGGTTGTTGTCCGCGTAAGCTCCAAGGATGCAAACGTTGCTGATAGCAATCGCGCTATCTTCCGCGTTATGACTGGTCGCGGTCAGTATGAGGATCTGGACGTTACTGAGGGTACCAAGCGTTTTGAGACCACTGTTGGTCGCATTATCTTCAACCGTCAGTGCCTGCCAGAGGATTACCCATACATCAACTACAAGATGGTTAAGTCCGACATTGGTGTTCTGGTCAACGATTGCTGTGACCGTTACCCAATGGCTGATGTTGAACCAATTCTGGACAACATCAAGAAGACTGGTTTCCACTACGCAACCCTTGCTGGTCTGACCGTTTCCGTTTGGGATGCTGTCATTCCTCCACACAAGCCACAGCTGCTTCAGGAGGCACAGGACCGCGTTGATCAGATCAACGAGTACTACGAGGACGGCTTCCTCTCCGAGCGAGAGCGTCACGTTGAGGTTGTTAACGCATGGACCGAGTGCACCGATCTTCTCGGCTCTGAGATGCTTGCAGGCTTTGCAGAGGACAACCCAATTTACATGATGGCTGACTCTGGAGCTCGTGGTTCTAAGACACAGCTTCGCCAGCTTGCTGGTATGCGAGGCCTGATGGCGGATATGTCCGGTGAGACCATCGACCTTCCAATTAAGGCAAACTTCCGCGAGGGTCTTGAGCCTCTTGAGTACTTCATTTCTACCTACGGAGCTCGTAAGGGTCTGGTAGATACCGCATCCCACACCTCTGACTCTGGTTACCTGACTCGTCGACTCGTCGACGTTGCACAGGACGTCATTGTTCGTGAGGAGGACTGCGGTACTGATGAGGCAGTTACCTATCCTCTGATTAAGCCTGGTCAGACTTCTGTTGATACTGACCTGATTGGCCGCTGCACCCTTGAGGATGTCTGCGATCCAAACACTGGCGAGGTTCTTATTCCTGCCGGTGGCTATGTTGAGTCCAAGCAGGATCTTGAGCGTCTTGTTGAGCACGGCCTTGCTAAGGTTCAGCTCCGTGCGCTTCTGACCTGTAAGTCTAAGTACGGCGTCTGCCAGAAGTGCTACGGCTGGGATCTTTCCACCCGTCGTCCTGTCAACATTGGTACTGCAGTTGGTATTATCGCAGCTCAGTCCATTGGTGAGCCTGGTACTCAGTTGACCATGCGTACCATTCACTCCGGTGGTGTTGCAGGCGCAGACGATATTACGCAGGGTCTTCCTACCGTTGCGCGTATGTTCGACGTCGTCGGCAACGTCAACGAGAAGATTCTTGGTCGCGAGGCTGACCTGGCTCCTGTCTCTGGTGTTCTTCACATTACCCCAGAGACCACCGAGTACCTGCTGCGTATTGTTGATGCAGACGATGCTTCCCGTGTCATCGAGGAGTGGCGTGTACCTGCATCTGTCCGCTTCATGCCTGGCATTGAGGATGGCGTTGTTGTCCGTGCTGGTGACCAGATTACCCGCGGCTTCGTCAACTTCCGTATGCTCCGTCGACTCACTGACATTGAGTCCACTATGCACACCTTCGTTGAGTCCGTTAAGGACGTCTATACCTCCCAGGGTGTAGAACTCAACGATAAGCACATCGAGGTTATCGCACGTCAGATGCTTCGTCGTGTTCAGGTTACCAACCCAGGTGACTCTTCGTACCTGCTTGGTCAGTATGTGGACCGCTATGTCTTTGCAGAGACTGTCCAGAACATTGCTCTTGCTGGTGGCACTCCACCAGAGGCAGAGCCAGCAATCCTTGGTACTCTGAAGGTTGCAAGCTCTATTGATTCTTGGCTCTCCAGCGCATCGTTCATCCGTACTGCAGGCGTTCTTACCTCTGCAGCTATCGAGGGTGACGTTGACCACCTGCTTGACCTCAAGTCCAACGTTATTGTTGGTAAGCAGATTCCTGCAGGTACGGGTCTCTCCGCATACAACGATGTTGAGCTTACCTACCACGGCACCAAGATTGATGGCCCAACCTCTTCTCTTGCTAAGTCTCTTCCAGACTGGGCACCAGCAGAGCTTAAGGACATCGAGGAGCAGCTTCCTAAACAGCTTGACTGGGTCAACGAGGATTACAACGGTGGCGTTTACTCCAAGAATGGCCGCACGCTTTCAAGCGAGGACGCAAAGCTGTACCTCTTCGACGATCTTGGCGTGTCACAGCGTTGGACCAATAAGTTCAGCGAGGTTGGCATTGAGACCGTAGGCGATCTTATCGGTAAGACCGAGGAAGACCTGCTTCGCATCGATGGTATTGGTGCAAAGGCAATCGAGGAGCTCCGCGATGGCCTTGAGGCTCGTAACCTCCTCTACATCCTTGAGCCAGAAGAGGATGAGGCAGATTCTGAGGATCTTTCTCAGCTGCTCAACATGGTCTTCTCGCCAGAAGGCGATGGCGGCTTGATGCTGGGCTCTGCAGCTCCATCCACGCACTCTGATTACACCGAGACACTCATCGGTTCTTCTTCCGACGAGGTTAGCCCTGATGTAATCAACGAGGACCTTGGTTCTCTGGATGACCTTCTCAATCAGGTTGTCCGCATGGATGCTGAGGCAGACGGCGAAGACGAGTAAGTAATCTCGCCTGATACATCAAACTTTTTCGGAGATTGACTCCGATACAGAAGAGGACTTCAGCCGTTAGCTGGAGTCCTCTTTTTATTTGTTCTAACGGAGCAGAGTCGGTATATACTAAGATGCGTTACAAACAATATTTTGCGAGAAGCCCTGTGTACTCAGAGTTTTGAGTTGTAAAGAGTAGGAAGTATCATGACTAATCATTCTCACGAGTGTGAGCATACAAACAATATTTGCGAGTGCGTTTCTGAAGAACAACTGCACGAGTTTCTTACTAATGACGATATCATCTATGATGCCACTCAAATTTATGATGCGCTTTCTGACTTTACACGTTTCCAGATTTTGGGAGCTCTTCTTTTGGGCGAGAAGAGTGTAACTGAACTGCAGGAGCTTCTCTCTGTTTCTCAGTCTGCTACTTCTCATCAGCTCCGCCTTCTGCGCGATCGTGGTCTGGTAGCTGCAAAAAGAGATGGTCGTCGCGTCATTTATTCTCTTGCTGATGATCATGTCATTACGCTTATTAGCGTCGGTCTTGCTCACGCTGCTCATCAGCACTAGGAAAGTAGAAGTTTGTCGCTTTTTATATCAACAAGCAATGGACTTTTGATTGATACCGTATGTTAAGTCTTCAGCACATAAACGGAAGAAACGTGTGGGACATTCTTAAGCTCAAGGTGTCCGAGGACCAGCAAAGTTTTGTTGGCTTTCTTATGAGCCTGAAAATAAAGCCGCGCAAGGTCTCTATCGTTCATATGGATTTGTTGAGACGGGCGAGAAGGACGGCGAAGAAGTAATTGCTGTTTTGAAGTTAGTCTCTTGAGCTTAGAGTCGTCCTTAACCAAGGCATTTCTCGCCAAATTTATAGTTTTTGAAAACAAAGACACCTTTATCTAAAACTAATACTTGATACTCGTGTAATTTCTATGAAGTATAGATACGCCCGGCACAGTGGCTTGTTGACATGTGGCTTTCATCAGCGTAAAGTACTTCCCTGCGTAATTCCAAGGGGACAGTGCTGTGTCGCCTTTCGAATATGTAAAACTGCAGGTAGATAGGTATAAGAAGGAGAAGATCTTGCCTACTATTAACCAGCTCGTACGTAAGGGCCGCGTGAGCGTCAAGTCAAAGTCTAAGAACGCCGCTCTTCAGCACAACCCACAGAAGCGTGGTGTTTGCACCCGCGTTTTCACCACTACGCCAAAGAAGCCTAACTCAGCACTCCGTAAGGTTGCTCGTGTTCGTCTTGTTAATGGCATTGAGGTAACCGCTTACATTCCTGGTGAGGGCCACAACCTCCAGGAGCACTCCATTGTTCTGGTTCGTGGCGGCCGTGTCCGTGACCTTCCTGGTGTTCGTTACAAGGTTGTTCGCGGTGCATTCGACTGCGCAGCAGTTCAGAATCGTGCTCAGGGCCGTTCCCGTTACGGCACTAAGCGTGCTAAGTAATCACGTCCACTACTCGAACTAGTTCTTAGGAGATTAATATGCCGCGTCGCGCAGCAGCAGTACGTCGTGAGGTTATGCCTGACGCCGTCTACAACAATCGTCTGGTAACCCAGCTCATTAACAAGGTCCTTCTCGACGGCAAGAAAGCAACCGCAGAGCGCATTGTCTACGGTGCATTTGACATCGTCGCAGAGAAGACTGGCGAGGATGCCCTCACTGTCTTCAAGAAGGCTATGGATAACATTCGCCCAACACTTGAGGTTAAGCCTAAGCGTGTTGGTGGCGCTACTTACCAGGTTCCAATGGAGGTCAACTCCCGTCGTGCAACTACTCTTGCTATCCGCTGGATGGTCACTTTCAGCCGTAGCCGTAAAGAGAAGACCATGGCAGAGCGTCTTGCAAACGAGATCATCGACGCAACTAACGGCGTAGGTGCATCCGTCAAGCGCCGCGAGGACCTGTACAAGATGGCTGAGGCCAACCGCGCCTTCTCCCACTACCGCTTCTAGTCGGAATTCAGGAGTAGCAAACAAATGGCTAAGACTAAGTACAATCTTAAAGACCTCCGCAACATCGGCATCATGGCTCACATCGATGCTGGTAAGACCACCACTACGGAGCGTATTCTTTACTACACCGGTAAGACCCACAAGATTGGTGAGGTTCACGACGGTGCAGCAACCATGGACTGGATGGTTCAGGAGCAGGAGCGCGGCGTAACCATTACTTCCGCAGCTACCACTTGCTTCTGGAAAGACCATGTCATCCAGATTATCGACACCCCAGGCCACGTTGACTTTACCGCTGAGGTTGAGCGTTCTCTTCGTGTTCTGGACGGCGCAGTTGCAGTCTTCGACGCAGTTGCAGGCGTTCAGCCACAGTCCGAGACCGTTTGGCGTCAGGCAACTAAGTACGGCGTACCTCGTATTGCATTCATCAACAAGTTTGACCGCGTAGGCGCAGACTTCTTCCGTGCAATCCAGACCATGCGTGACCGCCTTGGCGCAAACGCAATTGCAGCTCAGGTCCCAATGGGTGCTGAGTCCAACTTCTGGGGTCTTATCGACCTTGTCACCAACACTGCATGGGACTTCAAAGAGGATGCTAAGGGCATGATTTACCCTGAGCCACTCGACGAGATTCCTGCTGAGTTTGTAGAGATTGCAGCTGAGAAGCGTGAAGAGCTTCTTGAGGCAGCTTCTGACTTCTCTGAGGAGCTCATGATGGCTGTTCTCGAGGGTGAAGAGGTTGACGTTGAGACCCTTAAGGGTGCTCTTCGTGCTGGCGTTCTTGCTGGTCAGATTAACCCTGTCTTTGTTGGTTCCGCTTACAAGAACAAGGGTATCCAGGAGCTTCTGGACGCAGTCATCGACTTCCTTCCAAGCCCTCTGGATGTTCCAGAGATTGATGGTGTCACTCCTAAGGGTGACGAGGCAGTCCGTCACGCAGACGTTAAGGAGCCATTCTCCGCTCTTGCATTCAAGATCATGACTGACCCTTATGTTGGTAAGCTTACCTACATTCGTGTTTACTCTGGTCAGGCTGAGGCAGGTTCTTACGTCTACAACTCCGTCAAGGACAACCGTGAGCGCTTTGGCCGCATCCTCGAGATGAACGCAAACGACCGTGTTGACCGTGAAGAGTGCTCCGCAGGCGACATCGTCGCATGCGTTGGTCTAAAGAACACCACTACTGGTGACACCCTTTGTGACGAGAAGAACCCAATCATCCTTGAGTCCATCAGCTTCGCAGATCCTGTTATTGACGTTGCTGTTGAGCCTAAGACCAAGGCTGAGCAGGAGAAGATGTCTATCGGCCTTTCTAAGCTGGCTGAAGAGGACCCAACCTTCCAGGTTCACACTGATCATGAGACCGGCCAGACCATCATTGCTGGTATGGGCGAGCTTCACCTTGAGATTATTGTTGACCGTCTCCGTCGTGAGTTTAAGGTTGACTGCAACGTTGGTAAGCCACAGGTTGCTTACCGCGAGACTGCTGGTAAGGCAGTAAGCCACGCTGAGGGCAAGTTTGTCCGTCAGTCCGGTGGTAAGGGTCAGTATGGCCACGCAGTCATCGACCTTGAGCCACAGGAAGAGGGCAAGGGTTACGAGTTTGTCAACGCTATCGTCGGTGGTGTTATTCCTAAGGAGTACATTCCATCTATCGATAAGGGCATTCGTGAGGCTCTTGAGAACGGCGTTATTGCTGGTTACCCAGTAGTCGACATCAAGGTCACCCTTGTTGACGGTTCTTACCACGAGGTCGACTCCTCTGAGGCTGCATTCAAGATTGCTGGTTCTATGGCAATTAAGGATGCTCTCAAGAAGTCCAACCCAGTCCTTCTCGAGCCAGTTGAGTCTGTTGAGGTTGAGACACCTGAGCAGTACATGGGCGACGTTATGGGCAACCTTTCTTCCCGTCGTGGCAAGATTGAGGGTATGGACGATCGTATGGACGCCAAGGTCATCCGCGCTAAGGTGCCTCTTGGTGAGATGTTCGGTTATGCAACCGACCTTCGTTCCCAGACCCAGGGCCGTGCGAGCTACACCATGCAGTTCGATTCTTACGAGCCCGTTCCTAACGCTGTACGCGAAGAGATTGTCGCCAAAAACGGCGGCTCTGCATCCTAAGTAAACGACCACGAGCTCTAGCTCATGTATGGAGGTACCCAAAGTGTCAAGCCAGAAGATCAGGATTCGCCTCAAGGGCTATGATCACGAGGTCATTGATCAGTCCGCTAAGCTGATTGTTGACACCGCACAGAAGACAGGTGCGCGTGTTTCCGGTCCTATCCCTCTGCCAACCGAGCGCAACCTTTACACCGTTATCCGCTCACCACACAAGGATAAGGATTCCCGTGATCAGTTTGAGATGCGTACTCACAAGCGTCTCATCGATATTCTCGACCCAAGCGCTTCTACCGTTGATTCGCTTATGCGTCTCGACCTTCCAGCTGGTGTCGATATCGAGATCAAGCTCTAAGCATACGGCTTAATCCAACTTGCAAACCCTCCTGCGCATCTTCGCGCGGGAGGGTTTTTGCGTGGGTGGCGTTGAACCACGTGCGAATCACGCGTGAACCAAGTGCAGAGACCGTGCGAACACGGGTCGCAAGCGATTTCAACCCGGCATCCATTTCGTGTGGATACCGGGTTTCTTGTGCGCATATGCTGGAAGTGGACGGGTTTCTCGCCAGGTGGGCGGCGCGAGCCTGACGTGCGCCTGATTTCTTCAAAGAATCTGTAAATTTTGCCTAAATACATCAAAGAATCTGTGGATTTGCCTGATTTTGTTAAAGAATCGGTGGCGGAAATACAGATTCTTTGTACTTTTCAGGCAGACTTTTCTAGACGTAACTCACATCTGCACTTGGCGAGAAACCCGTAGAATAGGGAAGCGAATACTTTTACAGCGCACAGGAGAAGAGATGCAGGAAAGCTCGCAGAACATAAGTGGTCAGCAGAATGCAAGTAGCCAGCTAAATACCGGCTGCTCGGTAAACGCTCGGCCAAATTACTCCCGCATGGCAAAAATCCTCTTTGTGTGCCACGGAAATATCTGCAGGTCAACGATGGCACAGTACGTCATGCAAGATCTTGTCGAGAAAAATGGTCTCGCAGACTCGTTTGTCATCGACTCAGCAGCAACCTCCACTGAAGAGATTGGTAATCCAGTTGACCCTCGTACGCGACGCAAGCTTCAGCAAGAGGGGATTCGTTGCGGCAATCATCGTGCGAGGCAGATGACGCGCGCAGATTACGAGAACTTTGATTACCTCATTGGCATGGACCACAATAACCTGCGCAACATGATGCGCATACTAAAGGATGATTCGCTTGGAAAGGTTTCGCTACTCCTTGATTGGACAGAGAAGCCTCGTGATATTGCGGATCCATGGTATTCAGGAAATTTTGATCTGACGTATGAGGATGTCACTGAGGGTTGCGAAGTATTGCTCAAGAAACTTTTGGCTGCCTGGTCTTAGTTGCCTAGCCTTAGCTGCTTAGTCTTGGCAGCCTGATTTTGGCAAAGTTATTATCGCGGATTGTTTTTACAAAATTTTTCGAAAAAACTTTTCAAAATTCCTTGGGTTTCTCGCCAATGGATACGCCCGGGTCAGCGGTTTGACCTCGCAAAATAGGCGAGAAGAAAGATCTCGCAGCTAGAAGGTATCAAACGGTCTTCACAAAGCGTTCATCTTTTAGAGATTTTAGGCTTGTTTCTTGTCAAAAATGAGTGTAAAGTAGACGGGCTGCTCAAACAGGACAATTATGTCTAAAGGCAGTATGTACAGGACGTGGTCCGCTGGGGAAGAGTACCCGATGTGCTCTCAAGGTCCCATGACCACCGAAGGTTAGGAAAGAGCATGGTTAATACCATCCTCGGCCGCAAGCTGGGCATGACCCAGGTATGGGACGAGAACGACAACGTCGTTCCTGTTACCGTCGTTCTTGCTGGCCCCTGCACCGTTTCACAGGTAAAGACTGTTGAGACGGACGGCTACAATGCCGTACAGATTGGCTTCGGCGACATCTCCGAGAAGCATGTCAACAAGCCAATGGCTGGTCACTTCAAGGCACAGGGCGTCGAGCCAATGCGTTACCTCCGCGAGGTCCGCGTTGAGGATGCTTCTGAGCACAAGACCGGCGATGTTGTCACAGTTGCTGACTTCTCCGAGGTCACCGCTGTTGACGTAACAGGCACTTCTAAGGGTAAGGGTTTCCAGGGTACCGTTAAGCGCTGGAACTTCTCTCGCGGTCCAATGACTCACGGTTCTCGTAACCAGCGTCGTCCAGGTTCCATTGGTCAGTGCGCATACCCTGCACGCGTTCGTAAGGGCCTTCACATGTATGGTCACATGGGCGCAGAGCGCGTTACGGTCAAGAACCTTAAGCTTGTCCGCGTTGATGCTGAGCAGAACCTCATGCTTATCAAGGGTGCTGTTCCTGGCGGCAAGAATGCCCTCGTCCAGGTCCGCATGGCCTAAGGGCCTTTAGGCAAACACTTAGGCTAACAAGGAGACAACATGTCCAAGTATGAGATTAAGAACGTAGAGGGAAAGAAGGTCGGCGACGCCGAGCTCTCCTCTGACGTCTATGGCATTGAGCCAAACATCCCTGTTGTGCACCAGGTTGTAGTCTGCCAGGACGCATCCGCACGTCAGGGTACCCACTCTACAAAGAACCGTCACGAGGTATCCGGCGGTGGCGTTAAGCCTTACCGTCAGAAGGGTACTGGTCGTGCTCGCCAGGGTTCTATTCGTGCTGGTCAGTGGACTGGTGGTGGCGTCATCTTTGGACCTACCCCTCGTTCACACGCACGTCGTATTAACAACAAGATGGTCAAGCTTGCTATGAGGTCCGTCCTCTCCGGCAAGGTTGCAGACTCCGAGCTTGTCCTCGTTGACTCTCTTGAGTTTGCTCAACCTTCCACTAAGCAGGCAAAGGCTGCACTTCAGAACCTCGGTATTGAGGGTAAGCGCGTTACCGTCATCGTCCCAGACGACGACGTCAACACCTACCTCTCTTTCCGCAACCTTCCTAAGGTTTCAATCTTCGGCGTTTCTGAGGTTACTACTCGTTTCCTGATCGACAACGGCGCACTTGTTATGTCCGCTGATGTCGCTAAGCAGCTTGGGGAGGTGCTCGCATAATGAACTCTCCTTATGAGGTCATCATTCGTCCTATCGTTTCAGAGCGTGCTTTCGATCTGATGGAGCAGGGCAAGTACACTTTTGAGGTTGCTCGTAACGCAGGTAAAGAAGAGATTGCTGCAGCTGTAGAGAAGCTCTTCTCTGTACACGTCACCAAGGTAAACACACTTTCTGTTAAGCCAAAGAACAAGCGTGTACGTTATCAGCAGGCAGGCAAGACCCGCCAGTGGAAGAAGGCTATTGTTACCCTCGCTGCTGGTGAGACTATCGAGATCTTCGGTAATAACTCTGCTGAGTAAGGTTTTTCTCCCGTGCCTCTTTTGAGGTACGGGTTCGTATGCCGCGCATAGTAGATACGCGCGGTACCGTGGTAATCCGGTGTTAGCTCGACTTTCCCTTAAGCGGGCTAGCCAACGGAGAAGAAAGGGATACTGTTTATGGCAGTTAGGCATCTAAAGCCAACAAGCGCAGGCAGGCGCTTCCAGACAATCTCAGACTTTGCTGAGATTACAACTGATAAGCCCGAGAAGTCCCTTCTCGAGCCTCTGCCAAAGAAGGCTGGCCGCAACAACAATGGCCGCATCACTACCCGTCACCAGGGTGGTGGCCACAAGCGCCAGTACCGTCGTATCGACTTCAAGCGTCGCAAGGATGACATCCCAGCTAAGGTCGCTACTGTTGAGTACGATCCTAACCGTTCCGCTCGTATTGCTCTTCTGCACTATGCAGACGGCGCAAAGGCATACATCCTTTGCCCAGAGGGCCTGAGCGTCGGTGACACCGTTCTTTCTGGTACCAAGGACATCGACATCAAGCCTGGTAACTGCACCACTCTTGAGCAGATTCCAGTAGGTACTCTTGTTCACGCAGTTGAGTTCCAGCCTGGCAAGGGTGCTGCAATGGCACGCGCTGCTGGTACTTCCGTCCAGCTCATGGGTAAGGACAACGGCTATGCAGTTCTGCGTATGCCTTCCTCCGAGCTCCGTCGTGTTCTTCTGACCTGCCGTGCAACCATCGGCGAGGTTGGTAACGCTGAGCACTCCAACATTGTTGTTGGTAAGGCTGGTCGTTCCCGTTGGGCAGGCGTCCGTCCTACCGTCCGTGGTACTGTCATGAACCCTGTTGACCACCCACACGGCGGTGGTGAAGGTAAGAACCACACTTCTGGTCGTCCTTCCGTCACCCCATGGGGTAAGCCAACCAAGGGTTATAAGACCCGCGACCCGAAGAAGGCTTCTAACCGCCTGATCATTCGCCGTCGTAAGTCCAAGTAAGACACGAGTAGGAGTAGATAAATGAGCAGAAGTCTCAAAAAAGGCCCCTTTGTGGAGACTCGCCTCCTTGCGCGTGTCGCTGCAATGAACGAGGCTGGCAAGAAGGACGTTATCAAGACCTGGTCACGTTCCTCAACCATCTTCCCTGAGATGGTCGGTCACACCATCGCTGTACACGATGGTCGTAAGCATGTACCTGTGTACGTCACCGAGTCCATGGTTGGTCACAAGTTGGGTGAGTTCTCCCCATCCCGTACCTTCCGCGGTCACAAGGCCAAATAGGGGGAGTGTAGTAAATGGCTAAGAACACCGATTCTATTGAGGTTCGCGCAACAGCTAAGTATGTTCGCGTTGCTCCTCGTAAGGCTCGCGCAGTTGTCGCGCTTGTCCGCGGTAAGTCTGTCGAGAAGGCCCTTGAGGTTCTTCAGTTCTCGACTCGCGCTGCCGCTACTGATGTTGCTAAGGTTCTGCGCTCTGCAGTTGCTAACGCCGAGAACAACAATGGTCTCCGCGCTAACAACCTGGTAGTCAAGACCGCTTTTGTTGACGAAGGCCCAACGCTTAAGCGTATTCGTCCTCGTGCAAAGGGTTCGGCTTCCCGCATTAACAAGCGCATGAGCCACATTACCGTTGTCGTTGCACCTCGAAAGGAGGCGTAGGAATGGGTCAGAAAGTACAGCCTACAGGCTTCCGTCTTGGTGTAACCGAGAGCTGGCGTTCTCGTTGGTACGCCGATAAGGACTACGCCGAGCAGCTCGGCAACGATCTTGCTATCCGCAAGTATCTTGAGAAGCGCCTTGAGAAGGCAGCTGTTGCTCGCATTGACATCGAGCGCGCTGGCGATAAGGTCAAGGTAACTATTTTCTCCGCACGTCCTGGTATTGTCATTGGCAAGAAGGGTGCAGAGATTGACGGCCTCCGTGCAGATCTTGAGCGTGTTGCTAAGGTCGGCAAGGGTCAGGTCAACGTTGATGTTGTCGAGGTTAAGCGTCCTGAGCTTGACGCAAACCTTGTTGCTCAGTCCATCGCAGAGCAGCTTGAGCAGCGTGTCGCTTTCCGTCGCGCTATGCGTAAGGCTGTTCAGTCCGCTCGTAAGGCTGGCGCTAAGGGTATTCGTATCCAGTGCTCTGGTCGTCTGAACGGTGCTGAGATGGGCCGCCGTGAGTGGTACCGTGAGGGTCGCGTGCCTCTGCACACCCTTCGTGCTGCAATCGGCTATGGTACCGCTACAGGTCGCACCACCATGGGCGCTGTTGGTATCAAGGTTTGGATTTATTACGGCGAGAAGATGCCTGGACAGCCAACACCTAACCCAGCTCTTGAGGGCTCCGCTCGTCCTCGTCGTGCTCGCAATGAGAGGAGGGGCCGTTAATGCTTGCTCCAAAGCGTGTATTGCACCGTAAGGTACAGCGCGGTTCCATGAAGGGCCAGGCAAAGGGTAATACCCAGCTGCATTTTGGTTCCTGGGGTATCCGTGCAGAGGAGGCTCACTGGATTACTAACCGCCAGATTGAGGCTGCTCGTATTGCTCTCACCCGTGAGATGAAGCGTGGCGGTAAGGTTTGGATTACTATCTTCCCAGATAAGCCAATCACCAAGAAGCCTGCAGAGACTCGCATGGGTTCCGGTAAGGGTAACCCAGAAGAGTGGGTAGCAGTTGTTAAGCCTGGTCGTATCATGTTCGAGATTGATGGCGTACCAGAGGAAGTTGCTCGTGAGGCTCTCCGTCTTGCTCAGCACAAGCTTCCAATTAAGACCAAGATTGTCTCCAAGGCCGATCAGGACGGTGAGAACTAATGAAGTACACCGAAATCAAGGCTATGAGCGATGCAGACCTCGCTAAGAAACTCGAGGAAGGCCGCGCAGAGCTCTTTAATCTTCGTTTCCAGATGGCAACCAGCCAGCTGGACAACACCGCTCGTGTCAAGGCTGTTAAGCGTGACATCGCTCGCGTTCAGACCGAGATGCGCACCCGTCAAATTGCTGCGGAAGCATCCGCAGAGCAGAACTAGATCGCAGGAGATAAGTTATGGCAGAGACCGAAAGCAGAAATGCGCGTAAGGTTCGTACCGGACTCGTCGTCTCCATCTCTGGCGACAAGACGATTACGGTAGAGATTACGTACCGTAAGCACCACCCTAAGTATGGCAAGATGATGACCATCGGCAAGAAGCTTCACGTTCACGATGAGAACAACGAGGCTGGTCTGGGCGATACCGTCCGCGTCATGGAGACTCGTCCTCTTTCCAAGACCAAGCGTTGGCGTCTCGCAGAGATCGTTGAGCGCGCTAAGTAATTAGCACCTAGGAAACAGCTTTTAGCTCAACCTAGTTTTGTATCTATCATTATTTCTCATGTGCGCAAATACGCGCACCTCTGAGAAATTAGGTTCCGGAGGAACGTCACATGATTCAGATGGAGACCATTCTCAACGTCGCTGACAACAGCGGCGCAAGGCGCGTAAAGTGCGTCAAGGTCCTTGGTGGCTCCAAGCGTCGTTACGCCGGCCTTGCCGACGTCATCATTGGCGCTGTCCAGGAGGCTACTCCAGGTGGTTCGGTGAAGAAGGGCGACATTGTTCGCTGCGTCATCGTTCGTACCGCTAAGGACACCCGTCGCAAGGACGGTAGCTACATCCGCTTTGACCAGAACGCATGCGTTCTTGTTAACAAAGAGGGTGAGCCCAAGGGTACTCGTATCTTTGGACCAGTCGCTCGCGAGCTGCGCGACCACAAGTACATGAAGATTGTCTCACTTGCACCTGAGACCCTTTAAGGAGGAACGACATGCCTAAGATGAAGATCAAGAAGGGCGACAAGGTCGAGGTCCTCACTGGTAAGGACAAGGGTAAGCGCGGCGAGGTACTTCGCGTATATCCAGAGAAGAACAAGGTTGTCGTTGAGGGCGTTGCAATTGCAAAGCGCCATGTCAAGCCAAACGCAGCTAACCAGCAGGGTGGCATCGTTGAGGCAGAGGCAGCAATCGACGCTTCCAATGTTGCTCTTATCGACCCTAAGACCGACAAGCCAACCCGTGTTGGCTACCTGATCAAGGAGGACGGCACTAAGGTCCGCGTCTCCAAGAAGTCAGGCGCTGAGCTCTAAGTTATACGTGTTTCTCGCTTTGTAGAAACATCTCAGAGCTACTTCAAACCCCGTTATCATCAGATAGCGGGGTTTTCTTTTTGGGCGAGAAGTGCGGTGTTGTGTAAGTCGTGTGATGACATGAAAAAATATCAGCTAGCTTGAAATTCTCGCCCCATTTTTGCTCAATAAGGTCTAATATTGTTCATTGCGTCTTTCTATGGGACACGTATGTCTCGAGGATGCAGATGGCTCCTAGTTCGCCAAACTAGGAGGTGCGAGGCGATCCCCGCACTTAAAACCCCAAGAGTTAAGGAGAAACCATGGCAGACGAGAAGTACACACCTCGCCTTAAAGAGCTTTACTACGCATCCGTGCGTGATGCTCTGAAGGAGAAATTTGGTTACACCAACGTTAACCAGATTCCTAAGTTTGAGAAGATCGTTGTCAACATGGGTGTTGGCGAGGCAGCTACAGACGCTAAGGCAATCGACGGCGCTGTAAACGACCTCCGTACCATCACTGGTCAGCAGCCACTTGTTACACACGCTCGCAAGTCTATCGCAACCTTTAAGCTTCGCCAGGGTATGCCAATCGGCGCTAAAGTAACCCTTCGTGGCGATCGTATGTGGGAGTTCCTGGATCGTCTGATCGCAGTTGCAATTCCTCGTATTCGCGACTTCCGTGGTATCTCTGCTAAGAGCTTCGACGGCCGTGGTAACTTCTCCATGGGCGTAACCGAGCAGCTCATCTTCCCAGAGATTGACTTTGACAAGATGGACCACACCCGCGGTATGGACATCACCATTGTCACCACTGCTAAGACCAATGAGGAGGGCAAGGCACTTCTCGACGCCTTCCACTTCCCATTCAAGCAGGACTAACTATTACCTGCGCTTTAAATTAAGCGCATTCCTGTTGGCATCATTGATGCCGGGTGACATAGTCACCAGCACTATTGTTTGAAGTCATCTTGGCGTTCGCCAAGTTGCATTTTGAAGGAGGATTTGTGGCTAAGACTTCGATGATCGTCAAAGCCTCGCGTGAGCCGAAGTACTCTACGCGCACACAGAACCGTTGCCAGCGTTGTGGACGTCCCCACTCCGTTTATCGCAAGTTTGGTCTGTGCCGTGTGTGCTTCCGTGAGCTAGCGAGCAAGGGCGAGCTTCCTGGTGTCCGCAAGGCAAGCTGGTAGGACTCAGGGCTCTGGCGTCAAGGCATCTGCGCCATGGGTGTAGATGAACCAGACACGCAGTTTCATCATTAACGAAGGAGAAGGATCAAATGAAAATTACCGATCCCATTTCAGATATGCTGACGCGTATTCGTAACGCAAACTCAGCTGGCAAGGATTCCGTATCCATGCCATCGAGCAAGGTGCTCGTTGAGATTGCTCGCGTCATCACCGAAGAGGGCTATGTCGAGGGTTACACCGTTGAGGATACTAAGCCTCAGAAGACTCTTCACATCACCCTTAAGTATGGTAAGAAGCGCGCTAAGGTTATCCGCGGCATTCGTCGTATTTCCAAGCCTGGTCTGCGCATTTACTCCACCGCTGAGAAGCTTCCACGCGTTCTTGGTGGTCTTGGTACTGCAGTGGTTTCCACTTCTAAGGGCATGATGTGCGACCGCGACGCTCGTAAGAACGGCGTTGGCGGCGAGGTCATCGCTTACGTTTGGTAAATCTGACAGGAATGAAAGGAGACAGCCGTGTCTCGTATTGGTAAGAAGCCTGTCCAGATTCCTGCTGGAGTCACTGTGACAGTTGATAACACCACCGTTACCGTTAAGGGTTCTAAGGGCGAGCTGACTCGTACTTTCTCTGAGCTGGTTGCTATCGCTCAGGAGGGCGAGGAGATTCTTGTTACTCGCGTTGACGAGTCCACTGAGTCCAATGCTCAGCAGGGTCTTGTCCGTACCCTTATCCACAACATGGTTGTTGGTGTCTCTGAGGGCTTCGAGAAGAAGCTCGAGCTCACCGGCGTTGGTTACCGTGTAGCACTTAAGGGCAAGGATCTTGACCTTTCCCTTGGTTATTCTCACCCAGTTCTCTATGTTGCACCTGAGGGCATTAGCTTTGAGGTACCTGATAACACTCACCTTACTGTTAAGGGTATTTCTAAGGAGAAGGTCGGCCAGGTTGCAGCTGAGATTCGTATGAAGCGTCCACCAGAGCCTTACAAGGGCAAGGGCATTCACTACGAAGGTGAGCACATCCGCAGGAAGCTCGGTAAGGCTGCTAAGTAAAGCAACCCTACTTTTAGGCTAAAAGACCATCACCCCGTTAGGTGATGGCATGTCTCTAAGGAGAAGGAATGAACAAGCAGCAGGCGAAAAAGGCGGGTCTTGAACGCCGCAAGCGCCGCGTACGTGCCAAGGTCTTTGGTACACCTGAGCGTCCGCGTCTTGCAGTTCACCGCACAAACGCAAACATTTATGCACAGCTTATTGACGACGCTTCTGGAAGAACTCTCTGCTCTGCCTCTACGCTTGACCCAGAGTTCCGTTCTACTGGCAAGGTTGGCTCCAACAAGGAGGCAGCTGAGTTCGTAGGTGAGCTTATCGGTAAGCGCGCTGCCGAGAAGAACGTCACTGAGGTCACTTTTGACCGTGGTGGCCGTCTCTATCACGGCCGCGTCAAGGCTTTGGCAGATGGCGCCCGCAACGCGGGCCTGAAGTTCTAGGAGGATTCAATGGCACGTGATCGTAAGCGCCAGCAGGATACGGATCTTCAGGAGCGCGTCGTTTATATTCACCGCGTTTCCAAGACCGTTAAGGGTGGCCGCCGTATGTCACTCGTTGCTCTGGTAGTCGTTGGCGACGGTAAGGGTAACGTTGGTATTGGCCAGGGTCGTTCCGCTGAGGTACCTCTGGCAATTCAGAAGGGCGTCGAGGACGCAAAGAGGAACATGTTCAAGGTCCCACTGACCGAGACTGGTTCCGTACCACACGCAGTCACTGGTCACTACGGTGCAGGTTCTGTTCTTATTAAGCCTGCATTCGAGGGTACTGGTGTTATTGCTGGCGGTCCTATTCGTCCACTCTTCGAGCTTGCAGGTATCACCAATGTACTTTCTAAGTCCCTTGGTACCGACAACGCTCTGAACATGATTAAGGCAGCAGCTGAGGGTCTGAAGGAGCTTTCCAGCCCAGAAGAAGCAGCTGAGCGTCGTGGCCTAACCGTCGGCGATATGTTCGTCGGAAAGGAGAACTAACGATGGCTAAGAACCTTAGCATCAAGCTTGTCCGTGGCGCCGTTGCAGGCGTCAAGAAGGACCAGACTGCTACGGTGAAGGCCCTCGGCCTCCACAAGATCGGCGATACCGTCGAGCAGCCTGACAACCCAAGCATTCGTGGAATGATCTTCAAGGTTAAGCACCTTGTCGAGGTTGAAGAGAACTAGAGGTAGTAATAATGCAGCTCAATGATCTTCGCCCCGCAGTGGGTTCGCGCAAAAATCGTAAGCGCGTAGGTCGCGGTAATTCTTCAGGCAATGGTACTTTTGCCGGCCGCGGTATGAATGGTCAGCTCTCCCGCTCTGGTGGCGGCAAGGGCGCTGGCTTCGAGGGTGGACAGCAGCCATTGGCTATGCGTCTTCCTAAGCTTCCTGGTTTCACTAACCACAACCGTGTTGAGTACGCTCCAGTCAACGTTGCTCGTCTGAACGCTCTCTTTGCAGACGGCGAGACCGTAGACGCAGAGGCTCTGGTTGCTAAGGGAGTTATCAAGTACAACTTCATCCCAGTCAAGGTTCTGGGTGATGGCGAGCTTTCTAAGAAGCTCACTGTTAAGGTCGACAAGGTTTCCGCCTCCGCAAAGGCTAAGATCGAGGCGGCCGGTGGAAAGGTTGAGGCCGAGTAGTGAGTAAAGGAATCGCCAACGCATTTCGTGTTCCGGAACTAAGGGGAAAGATTCTCCTTACGGTACTGATTCTTCTTCTGTACCGTTTTGGTGCGTATCTTCCTGTGCCCGGTGCTCCATTCCAGCAGATGCTTTCTGTTTATCAGAATGGTCTTTCTCAGAATGGCGCAATGGCCGTGCTTAACCTATTTTCGGGTGGCGCTCTTTCTCGCATGTCTGTTTTCAGTCTGGGCATCATGCCTTACATTACGGCTCAGATCATCTTCCAGATGATGCAGTCCGTTATTCCATCTCTTGGCGAGCTTGCTAAAGATGGTGAGAGCGGCCAGCGTAAGATTACGCAGTACACGCGTTATCTTACGGTTGGCTTAGCTCTGCTCAATGCAGTTGGTTACCTGTTCTTGTTTAAGAGCTATGGTGTATCTTTTGCATCTATGGAGGGCGTGCCTGAGGCACTTGAAAACTTCCTGGTAGTCTTTACCATGCTAGTTGGTGCCATCATTATTATGTGGCTCGGTGAGGTTATTACTCAGCAGGGTGTTGGCAACGGAATGAGTCTTATCATCTTTGCAAACATCATGGCTGGACTTCCAACAGCCCTTATTTCTTCAGTAGCTACTCGTGGAAACATTGTTCTTACCGTTGTTACTGTTGTGGTTATGCTCGCTATTATTCCGCTCATTGTTTACATTGAGCGTGGTCAGCGTCGTATTCCTATCAACTATGCCAAGCGCGTTGTTGGTCGTCGTATGATGGGTGGTCAGTCAACTTACCTTCCAATTAAGGTAAACACTGCAGGCGTTGTGCCAATCATCTTTGCATCTGCAATTCTGTACCTTCCTGCTCAGGTTGCTGTGTTCTTCCCAGGAGTAGAGTGGATTCAAAATCTTGCTACTTCACTTTCTTCTGGATGGGTTAACTGGGTTCTCTCAGTTATGTTCATTGTCTTCTTTGCATACTTCTACACCTCAATGGTGTTCAATCCAGAGGAGACAGCAGACCAGCTTAAGAAGCAGGGTGGCTTTATTCCTGGTGTTCGTCCAGGTACTGCTACTTCAACGTATATCAAGACTGTTATTGACAGAGTCACCCTCCCCGGTGCTATCTTTATGGCAGTTCTTGCAATCGTTCCAACCATTATTTTCTGGTTCACAGGCGATTCGTTGATACAGGCGTTTGGTGGAACTTCCGTCCTCATCATGGTCGGTGTTGCAATGGATACACTCTCTTCCATTGAGTCCCACCTTAAGATGCACAACTATGAGGGCTTCTTTAAGTAGTTCTTAATACGTAGCATAAAGGGGCCTGGAAACAGGCCCCTTTTATTATTTGAAAGGAAGGCGAAGCATGAACATTGTTCTTCTCGGCGCACCTGGCGCTGGCAAGGGTACACAGGCTCAGAAGCTCGTTGCAGAGTATGGACTTGCTCACATCTCAACCGGTGACCTTCTTCGTGCTGCTGTTAAAGCTCAGTCTGAGCTTGGCGTTAAGGCTAAAGAGTATATGGATGCTGGTCAGCTTGTTCCAGATCAGCTTGTAATTGACCTGGTAAAAGAGCGCCTTTCTGCAGACGATGCAAAGGCTGGTTTTATTCTTGATGGCTTCCCACGCAACACCGCTCAGGCAGTAACCCTTGATTCTGAGCTTCAGAATATGGGCCTCAAGCTTGATGCAGCTCTGCTTGTTGCTGTTGAGCCAGAGGTTATTGTTGAGCGTCTTTCTTCTCGCCGTACGTGCAAAGAGTGTGGTTATACTGCACCTGCTGGTACAGAGACTTGCCCAAATTGCTCTGGTGAGATGTATCAGCGTGATGACGATAAGCCAGAGACAATTCGTAAGCGTCTTGATGTATACGAGAACCAGACTTCTCCTTTGATCGAGTACTACAAGGGTCATGGAATTCTGAAGGAGGTCAACGGAGATCGTCCTGTTGACGAGGTATTCGCCGACGTAAAGACACTCCTCGCACTATGATTACGATAAAAACACCTGAACAAATCGAGGCAATGAAGGTGTCGGGCGCCCTTTCTAAGGCAGCTCTTCGTCGTGCTGGATCCATGATTAGACCTGGTGTTTCAACGCTCGAGATTGACCGCGCTGTTGAAGCTTTTATTAGACTTCATGGCGGAACCCCTACCTTTAAAGGCTACGGTGGATTCCCTGGATCTGTTTGCTCTTCTATTAACGAGCAGATTGTTCACGGTATTCCATCAGCTAACGTCATTTTGCAAGATGGCGATATTCTGACCATTGACACGGGTGCTACCGTTAACGGTTGGGCAGGAGATAACGCTTGGACGTTCTACTGCGGAACAGTTGACGAGAAAACCCAGGCACTTTGTGAGGTTACCCGCGATTGCCTTAAGGCAGGTATTGCAGCTGCTGTTCCTGGTGCTCGCCTTGGCGACGTTGGCCATGCAGTTCAGAAACTTGCTGAGGATAATGGCTATGGTGTCATTCGTGATTTTGTTGGTCATGGTATTGGCCGCAATCTTCACGAGGACCCAGAGGTCAGAAACTACGGTCGTGCAGGCAACGGCATTGTTCTTCGTGAGGGAATGGTAATTGCAATTGAGCCTATGATTGCTATGGGTACCTACGATTGCACCGTTCTTGAAAATGGTTGGACCGTTGTTACAGATGATGGCCTGCCATCAGCACATTATGAGAACACGGTTGCTATTACTGCCGATGGTCCCGTTATCGTTTCAGAAGATGAAGTTGGTCCATGGTGCGAGATGCAAGGCGGTCTTGAGTAACACATACATTGTTCTTCTCGCTATCTAATTGTGTTGAAAAAATAAGTGATAGACGAGTGGCACATTTTTATGTATTATTGATAACCGCTGTCGATGTGTCGAGAGGATGAAAGTTGGCTAAACAAGACGCGATTGAGCTTGAAGGCAAGGTACTAGAACCCCTGCCAAACGCTATGTTTAACGTTGAGTTAGAGAACGGCAAGACCATCCTTTGCACCATCTCAGGTAAGATTCGAATGAACTATATTCGAATTCTCCCTGGTGACAAGGTTGTAGTAGAGATTTCTCCTTACGATCTTACCAGGGGTCGCATTACCTACCGTTATAAGTAAGTAATGCAAAAACCTCGTGCCATGCATGAGGCTATCTGTGTCTTTGCGCACGTTGCAAGGGCATATGTACGTAAGTACAGTCGGTATTTCACGCCAGCGGCTGGGCGAGTATATAGTTCGTATCAGCAGAACCGAAAGGAAGACACATGAAGGTACGTCCTTCGGTAAAGAAGATGTGCGACAAGTGCAAAGTCATCCGTCGCCACGGTAAGGTTTACGTGATTTGCGAGAACCCGCGCCACAAGCAGCGTCAGGGCTAAGGAAGGAGCACCAAGTTGGCCCGTATTAACGGCGTCGACCTGCCACGCGATAAGCGTGTTGAGGTCGGACTCACCTATCTTTACGGCATTGGTCAGACTCGTGCAACCAAGATTTGCAACGAGACTGGTATCGATGTAAATACTCGCGTCAAGGACCTCACAGAGGAAGAAGTCACTAAGATTCGTGACTTTATTGACGCTCATTACACCACCGAGGGCGATCTTCGCCGCGAGGTGCGTCAGAATGTTGCCCGCCTGATGGAGATTGGCTGCTACCGCGGCCTCCGTCACCGCAAGGGCCTCCCTGTCCACGGTCAGCGTACCCACACTAACGCTCGTACTCGTAAGGGTAAGAAGCGTCAGGTGGGCGGCAAGAAGAAGTAGGCGAGGAGTAGCTAATGGCACAGAAAAAGAACGCTCGCACTACACGCGTCCGCCGCTCCGAGCGTAAAAACATTGCAGTGGGCCAGGCCCACATCAAGAGCACATTCAATAACACGATTGTCTCTATTTCCGATCCCCAGGGTAATGTAATTTCCTGGCAGTCCGGTGGTACCGTCGGCTTCAAGGGCTCTCGTAAGTCCACTCCTTTTGCTGCACAGCTTGCAGCAGAGGCAGCAGCAAAGGCAGCAATGGAGCACGGTCTCCACAAGGTAGCTGTTTTTGTTAAGGGCCCAGGCTCTGGTCGCGAGACCGCAATCCGTTCCCTTCAGGCAGCAGGCCTCGAGGTTTCGGGTATTCAGGATAAGACACCTATTGCACACAACGGCTGCCGTCCTAAAAAGCGCCGTCGCAACTAGCACGAAAGGACAAGCAAATGGCAATTGATAGGACCCCGGTCCTTAAAAGATGTCGTCAGCTTGGCATCGATCCCGTTGTGATGGGGATCAATAAGACTTCTAACCGTGAGCCACGTCGCCGTCGTCGCCAGGAGAGCGAGTACGGTATGCAGCTCCGTGAGAAGCAGAAGGCTAAGTTCATTTACGGCGTCCTTGAGAACCAGTTCCACGGTTACTATGAGATGGCTAAGAAGAACCCAGGCATTACTGGTGACAACCTGATGAGCATCCTTGAGACTCGTCTTGACAACGTCATCTTCCGCCTTGGCTTTGCTCGTACACGTAAAGAGGCTCGTCAGACTGTCCGTCACGGTCACATCACCGTTAACGGTCAGCGCGTTGACATTCCTTCTTATCGCGTAAAGAGCGGCGATGTTATCGCTGTTGCTTCCAAGGCAAAGGATCTTCTTCCAATCAAGGAAGCTCTCATTTCCTCCGAGCACATGGCAGTTCCTGCATGGCTTGAGGTTGACATTGAGAAGCTGCAGGGCACTGTTCTTCAGCTTCCAACCCGCGATCAGATCGACCTTGAGATTGACGCACAGCTGATCGTCGAGCTCTACTCCAAGTAAGCCCGACCCGTTTTGGAGGTAGCAATGTCCGAATTTATCCGACCAAACGTGTCGGTAGATGAAATCGGCGCAAACGTCGCTCGTGTGAGCGTAGAGCCGCTTGAGCGTGGCTATGGTGACACGCTTGGCAACTCCCTCCGCCGCGTACTGCTTTCCTCTCTTGAGGGAGCTGCGGTTGAGGCCATCCAGATTGATGGCGTTCAGCATGAGTTCACTACGGTTGAAGGCGTCTATGAGGACGTTACTGACATCGTTCTGAACGTTAAGGGCCTAGTTTTCCGCAACACCAACAACTCTGATGAGGCTGAGGCTTCCATCTCTGTTGATGGTCCTTGCAAAGTCACTGGTGCTGATCTTGATGTTCCTATGGGCTACGAGCTGGTTAACCCAGCTCAGCACATTTGCACCCTTGCTGAGGGAGCTCATCTTTCCATGAGACTTCGCCTTGGTAATGGTCGCGGTTATGTTTCCGGTGAGGATAACGAGCGTGAGAGCGATCCAATTGGATTCATTCACGTTGACTCGATCTTCTCGCCAGTTCGCCGCTGCGCTAAGGCTGTTGAGCCTTGCCGTGTTGGCCGTCACACCGACTATGATCGTCTGGTGCTTGAGGTTGAGACCAATGGTGCAATCAGCCCTCGCGAGGCTGTCGTTGAGGCTGCAAACATCATTAACCAGCACATGAGCGCATTCATGGGACTTACTGATTTTGACGAGACTCAGGAAGAGGCTTCGATTTTTGCTAAGGCAGACGTCGAGGACGATTCCGAGCTTGAGAAGCAGGTTGAGGATTTGGACCTTTCCGTCCGTTCTTACAACTGCCTCAAGCGTGCAGGAATTCACTCTGTCCGTCAGCTCGTTGATTTCTCTGAGAACGATCTTCTCAACATCAGAAACTTTGGTGTTAAGTCTATTGAAGAAGTCAAGGAAAAGCTCGAGAGCATGGGCCTGTCCCTTAAGGCTTAGTCGCGCCTTGTCACGCATAGGAGAATGTAAATTATGAGGCACAATAAGAAGAGGGGCATGAAGCTTGGTACTGATGCTAGCCACACCAAGGCCATCAAGAAGAGCCTGATCCAAGCCCTTTTCACTAACGATCGTATTAAGACTCTTGACGTCCGCGCTAAGGCAGTTCGCGGCGAGGTCGACAAGGTCATCACTTGGGCAAAGCGCGGCGACCTTCACGCTCGTCGTCTTGCTATGGCCAAGGTTGGTAACGCAGAGCTTGTCCGTGAGGTATTTGACAAGGCTGCTCAGGGTATGTGGGCTGACCGCAACGGCGGTTACACCCGCATCATGAAGCTTGGTCCTCGTAAGGGCGATGCTTCTGAGGTTGTTATCCTTGAGCTCGTTACCGAGCCAGTTCAGCCAAAGGCTTCTAACAAGAAGGCTAAGGCTACCAAGGTTGCTCCTGCTCCTGTAAAGGAAGAGGAGACCGAGGCTCCAGCAGAGGAGACCGAGCAGACCGAAGAGGTTGCAGAGTAACTTCTGTCAAAGTGAATCTGAAGAGGTCCTGGCTTTTTGCTGGGACCTCTTTTTCAAATGATGGAGGGTTGTCATGATTGAGTTCAAAAACGTATCTTTCGCATACGGTACGTTAGCTGCTGCGCAATCTATGACTGACGCTGCTTCTGAAGATGTCATGAGAGCCACTGAGAGCCAATCTCCGCACCCAATGGCACTAACCCTTGATAACGTTTCATTTGCCCTAAAGCCGGGCTCTAGAACGGTTGTGCTTGGCCACAATGGTTCAGGTAAGTCAACGCTTGCAAATCTTTGTAATGCATCACTTTTTCCTCTATCTGGAGAGGTTTTAGTAGACGGCAATTCAGTGACCGTAGTGCCGTCTACTCAGATTTCTTCCGTTGTGGGAATGGTTCGTCAAGATCCAACTGCGCAGCTTGTTTGTGCAACGGTATTTGATGAAGTTGCCTTTGGCCCTGCTAATCTTGGTTTGCCAAAAGAAGAGATAGTTTCTTGCGTTACTCAAACACTGGAGCTTTGTGGCATTGCCGATTTGATTGATGCGCCTACCTACACGCTTTCTGGAGGCCAACAGCAGCTTGTTTCTATTGCAGCAGCGCTTTCAGTGCATCCACGTTATCTGGTGCTTGATGAGGCATTTGCGCAGCTTGATACTCGATTCAGAAATCACCTTTCTAACCTGGTAAACACTCTTGTTACAAACGGAATGGGTATGCTTGAGATTTCTCATTCGTTTGAGTCTCTTCCCGGGGCTGACCAGGTACTTGTTTTGGAGAAAGGCCAGCTAGTTTGGTCGGGAACTCCCACAGAGTTTCTCTTGGATGCAAATGCAATCGCAAACGCTGGTTTTGATGATGCACTCACAGCAACAGCGCATATAGCTGCACAGGCTGGCTATAAATTTGATGTGCCTTTTAACGCATCAGAGTTTGTTGCGTTTCTTGTTCAGAACAACCTTGCGTTTGATGCTTTGGATACCCTTGTGTATAAGCGCGCCCTTGAGGTGGTGCGAGCAAACAACTATGACGGAATCCAGGCGCTTGGCGAGGAACACGAGCTGACGATTTGTGGCATTTCTCATGCGTTTGATAAGCCCGTTCTGCATGACGTGACACTATCTGCCACAGGGGAGCTTGTTGTTATGGTAGGCGCTTCTGGCTCTGGAAAGACAACCTGCGCTCGCATAGCTGCTGGCCTCATAGAGGCTGATACCGGGCACGCAACAATTGATGCGCGACTGGTGTGCCCTGGAGATGTCGGTATGTGTTTCCAGCGCCCTCAGGATCAACTCTTTGCCCAAAGTGTTGCTGAAGATATCGCGTTTGGTCCAAATAACAAGGGCTTCTCGCCAGACGATGTTGAGGCGCTTGTCGCGTATGCGGCAGCACGTGTGGGGCTTGACCAGCAGGTCATGGATGCGTCTCCGTTGACGCTTTCTGGTGGTCAGGCCCGTCGCGCGGCGCTTGCAGGAACACTGGCCTGCGCAACATACGCGGTAGTGTTTGATGAGGCAACGTCTGGACTTGATGGCGAGGCGCGCTCGCAGGTGCTGCATCTTGCTCGTGAGCTGGCAAACGAGGGCAAGGCGGTTCTTGCAATCACCCATGATGTAAGCGAATGGCTTCCTTTTGCTGACAGAGTAGTGTTTCTCGAGAAGGGCTGTGTTGTTGCAGACGTCAATGTGCAAGAAGCACAGACAACCCCAGAGATATACGAGGCTGCACAGCTTGATTGCCCACTGTTTGTAAGCGTATTGCATGAGCTTTTGGAGGCCTGCTATGTCTAAGTGCCCCTGTGCTCTGCTTAAGCACTTCTCGCTTGCTTCATTGACAGCGCAGACAAAAATCGTTGCCACTTTTGTGGGTATTGTTGCTCTCTTCTCAGTACAACAGCCACTTGCCTTTGCGGTGTTCGCCTTGATTTGCGTGAGCCTTTTGTGGAGTGCTCGTGTAAGCTTGCCAGAGTTTTTGCGCGTAGCAAAGCCTGCGGCGTTCATTCTGCTTATATCATTTGTGGCCAATACGCTGGTGTTTATAGGACATCCCGATATCATTTTCTCCGGCTCAGTTGGTCTATCTGTGGCGGGTTTTTACAGAAGCACCGTAGCCATTGCCCGCGTGTTGCTTGCCTTGGCGCTGGTTTTATCAGTAGCGTCAACAACTACACCTACGCAGCTTGCTGATGGCTTTTCTGTACTGTTGCTGCCTCTGCGTCTTATTCGTGTTGACGTTGATGGTTTGAGCATTGTGCTCTCAATTGCTCTGAGGGCAATTCCGCTTACCTTAGAAGAACTCGACAGAATTAGAGCAGCTCAGAGGGCGCGTGGATTCAATTTTGAATCAGGCGGTATTGTTGAGCGCATCAAAAAGTGGTTTACGCTTTTGGTGCCGCTGACCGTCTCGCTCTTTCAGCGCGCAGATCAGATGGCGCAAACAATGACAGATCGCTGTCTTGGCGCAGCTAAACGTACGCGTATCTCCGCAAAAATGCAGCTTGTTGATTGGGTAGTGTTGCTGCTGTGGGTTGCACTGTGCCTTGGTCTTACAACGCTGTAGTGATCTTGCATTGCTGGGATAACCTTACATTGCTGTAGCGGTCTTGTGTCCAGCAGCTGCAATGCGTGCGTCAACTTTGAGCCTACGATACAATCACTCTAGTGGGCACAAGTCATTTCAGGGAGCTTCATGAACTCAGAAACATCACAAAACATTGCATCAAATTGCAGTTTTGATGCATGCGAGGAGGCTTCGGCTGAGCCTTCAGCTCCTGAGACTCTCGCTGAAGCTCCTTCTGAGCCTGAAGCTACACTTGTTATCCAGCTAGGTTATCGCGGCGCTGCATTCTGCGGCTTTGCCGAGCAGCCCACCCAGCGCACCGTGGCAGGCGACCTTCGCCGCGCACTTCAGACCGTTTTGCGCAGAGAGGTTGAGCTCACCTGCGCAGGCAGAACCGACGCCGGCGTGCACGCCCAGGCCCAGTACGTAAGCCTTCCTGTGTACGGCGCTGAGCTGGCGCTGTCTGGCGAGAAACTCGTCCGCTCGCTTACCGCTCTGACCGACGATGACATCTCTATCCGACAACTCTTCCGCGCCCCACAGGGTTTCTCGGCACGCTTTGATGCCCAGGCTCGCTCGTATCGCTATCGCATTTGTGCAGGTAGCGCTCGTCCCGTGCTGGGCTGGGACCACGTGTGGTGGTACAACGGTCACTTGGACGCAGAGCTTATGGACAAGGCGGCGCAGGCGCTGGTGGGAGAGCACGATTTCAAGAGCTTCTGCAAGGCAATTTCTGCCGAGGGCAAGCCAACGCATCGTTTTGTGGAGCGCCTTACCGTTGAAGAAATTGAAGAGGCTGGCGAGAAACTCATTGCAGTTGATATTACGGGCAACGCCTTCTTGCATAACATGGTGCGCACGATTGTGGGCACGCTGGTTGAGATTGGCCGAGGTCACAGGCCTGTTGAGTGGATTGACGAGGTTCTAGCCGCCCAGAATAGAATTGCCGCTGGTAGTTGTGCGCCTGCTCAGGGCCTCACGTTTGTGAGCGTTCGCTATCCAGAGGGCGTTTTGCAACCCTGGTAGTGCTTTCGGCTCCTTGATTGCGTCGCAGTTTCTGTGTGCCAATACAGCTTCATCGGTCTTCTCGCGCCGTTTACGAAGTCTTTTCTACCACTTGTATTGTGTGCGGTGGTTTCCCTCGCAAAGTAATAGCATCATAGAAGAGAGCGTCTTTTTAGGAGCTCTTGCAGAACTGATGAACAGTGAGGCAGGGAGCCAGTATGTTTAGGAAAAGAGAAAGATTTGAGCGCAGTGATGTTCCGCGCCAGAATCCCTATACCAATGTGATTGGCCTTGCCGTAATTGCCATTGTTGCCGTGCTTGTGGGTATTGTCGTTGTAACTATTTGGGACCGTGTGCAGCTTGAGTCGCACCTGGGAGACCATGGGCTTAACAAGGCTGTAAAGAGCCAGAGCGTTTCAGGTAATCCGGATGGCACTACACAATCTGATGATGATTTTCTTACCTATGCCGTTATCAGCACAAATTCACTTAAGGCAGGGGAGTCAACGCTTCAGTCTGTGCAACTTCTGGTCATTGATCGCACACAGGGAACTGGTCATATAGTGTCTATTCCTACTGATGTTTATGCAGAAGTAGACTCAAACGCTAAAACACTGGCAGATATTTACAAAGATGACGGCCAAAGTGCTTTTGTTGGCGCGCTTGCTTCTATCACCAACATCAAGATTACACACGTTATCATTGCCACAGATGATGTGTGGGAGAAAATCTCGGCACTTTCTGGTTCGGGTGCTCGCTCATTGGTAAGCAATGCTTCTAGTTTGTTGTCTTCAATGATTACCGACATGAAACCCAATCAGCTTCTTGAGCTTGCAGAGATTGTGCAGCCAATTGGTGTGTCTAATCTTGAGCATGATGAAGCTCCTGTTATTGAAGGTTCAAGTGGCACTACCGTTGACGCTACGGCCTTAGGAAAGCTTGTTGGCATGCTTGTATAGACGTTATGAGCATTGTGTGTAGCGCCGCTCCTACAAAACAGGTCAGATGTCCACATAACAGCAGTTAAACACGATGTGTGGAGAGATTTTGATAGAATAAAAATGTCTTTTTAATTCACTTTTTATGGGTAAACTGGTATCTAAAATTTAGGACCAGTTTGGGGGATGTGGAATGCACGAGCGCTCATACAATCCACATATGATTTCGGTTCTCATGGCTGCTGATAATGACGCTGATGCTATTAGAACGGTAATTAGGCAGCTTCAAGAGCAGACATACCCTCATTGGGAGCTCATCATCGTTGACAATAGCTCTGATCCCCAGATTGCTCGCATGTTAGATAACCTTGCCAATCAAGAGCCTCGTTTAGATGTCTTGTGCCAATCAGGCATTAGCCATTTTGTTGCGCTTGAGATTGCTCAGGGTCGTGCTCGCGGAGCTTATACGCTTACCACTGAGCCTTCTTATAGGTTTAACTCCCACCTTTTGCAGGAGCTTTATTCTGCAGCTACCGCTTTGGGTCCTGTTGGTTCACCTAAAGCGGCTGATATTGTTATTGCGCATATGAAAACTGCCAAGTCACCTATGGAATGCAAAAAAGCTTTTGGTTCAAAAGCTTCTGCATTGTTGCAGGTATTTGACGAGTCGCAGCTTCCTTATTTGACGTCTATGAGCGGAAAGCTGTGCTCAACGCGCATTTTGACCGAGATTAAGCATGAGCCAGAGACTGATGGCGAGTGCAATTTTGTTGGCTACTGTTTTGAGATTGCAAAACATGTTACGTACGCCCCAGAAGCAATTTTTGTTGATGTACCAGCGGAATCTTCTGAGGAAGAAAAAACTATTGCTGCTTCTATGGACAAGCTTACTCAGGAGCGTCAGGCGCTCATGGCCCTTGCCAAACATCTTGGCTTTGCAAACTCTAAAAAAGTTCAAAAGTTGATTAGCCGCTACCTGATTAGCAAACTTCTTAAGAATATGTATCCTGTATTCAACGAAGAATCCCAGCTCAGCCATGAGGAAAAAGAAAACTTTATTGTCAAGATTCTTTCTAATCCTGTAGCGCACCTTATTGTCACTGAAGCAACTTCTCCGCGACTGGTAGCTCATGCCTTGCTTGGTGCTATTTTGTCTACTACAACACGAGCTCGCTATGCCTATGTACGCCGAGCCGTATGGTATGCACGTTTTATGCGCATTCCACTTGTATAAGCTGCAGCGACACATAAGCAGCATCAAAAATTGAGCGTGCGATTCTAGAGTAGCCTGGCGATTTGTGTTTAGAGCCAGTCTTTAGGGCCAGTCTTAACGCCTGTCCATAAGCGATTTAAACGTCTGTGCTATGCCGTCATTTTTGACACGGAAAAATCCCTCTTTGGCTAGATATGCATAGCGTGCAAACTTGTTATCTTTTGGCAGAGCAATACCTCTCACCTGCGCAAAGAAAGCCTTTCCAGAGCCTGAGATTGATGGGTTTTCAAACACGCGCTTTGCGTCCATGCGCTCAAAGCTCTTGGCGAGAAGATCGTGCACTTCTGAGTCAGTCTCACCTGCAGCATCATGTTCTTCTCGCCAGGTAAGCGCGTCTTTTGTAAGCAGTACATAGTTGATACCACGCAGTGTGAGCGCGTTGAGCACCACGTCTGAGGTAATGTTGCGTGCGTCCACAACATCCATCATGTCGTTCCAGCGCTCAAGCGGAATTTTAGGCTGACGCTGCGCAAAGGCAACGGCTTCTGCATAGCCATTCTCGCGATAGTTGTAGAGCGCAGAGTCTGTGTACACTATGCGAGCTCCGCAGCAATGCGAGGCAATAAGGAAGGGGTTGTCCACCCAGCCCGCACCGGGGACTTCTTTGAAGTTTATGCTGTTCTGGGTTAAGAATTCCTTGCGATAGAGCGCCGTCCAAATGGCAGGATGGTGCAGCAGAAGCTGTGCCATCTGATCAATTGAACAAGGCAGCTGCTTGGGTTTGACGCGGCCCTTATATGCGCAGGGAACTCTGTGCTCGGCAGCGCCGGCAGCAGCTCTAAACTGCGACTTTGCTCCCGCATGGCCATTTTTCTGATTACCAAACACGCGCCAATAGGCTGAGCGCGCAATATCTACCTTGTCTTCTCCGCCGTTTGCCTGGATAAGATCAACAAGCTCTTGAATCATGGTTGGCTCAAGGTAATCGTCAGGCTCAACAATACCCACCCATGAGCCATGAGCTGCGGCAATGCCACGATTACACGTTGCTCCGTAACCCTCATTTTCTTTGTCTATGATGACAATGCGACCATCACGGGCAGCGTATGCTTCCAAAAGAGCTAAAGACGAGTCAGTTGAGCCATCGTTTAGGCAGATAATCTCCAGGTTTGTGTAGCTCTGTGATTGAATACTTGCCAGGCATTGCTCCAGATAGTCTGCAACGTTGTATATGGGCACAACAAGAGAAACCAAAGGTTGGTGGTTTTGAGCGTGACTCATCTAAACTCCTTTTGATTGCTGCTTTATACTATATAGGCATCAACTCACTCACGAAGTCACATTTTGAGGAAATATGAAGCGCACCGCCCTTGTCATAGTCACCTTTAAACGCCAGGAACTGCTTTCCAACCTGCTCAATTCCATTACGCAGCTCACGCAGGCTCCATGGCGCATCATTGTTGTGGACAACGAAAACTCCTCTGAGACAGCCTCGCTTGTGTCGGAGTTTTCGGAGGCGGTCAAAACCACGTGGGGAGAAACCACTGATGATCCCGACGCTCACGGTGGCGCTAATCGCGTGTGTTACGTACCTATGGAGCAAAACACTGGAGGCTCCGGCGGCTTCTCTGAGGGTGTGCGCGTAGGTTATGAGCTGGGTGCCGAGTGGTTCTGGGTTATGGACGATGACGTAGCTGTGCTGCCTGATGGTCTTGATAAGCTTGACGCATGGTCAGATAAGGCTGAGGTTATCCAAGGTCAGCGCTACGACTTTGATGGTGGTCCTTTCTTCTGGCAGTATCGCTTTAGCACCGCCCTAGGCATCTACAATCCGCTGGCAAAGGCTGGCTTTGACGGTGTGCCTTATCGCGAGTGCAATGTGATGTGCTTTGAGGGCGCCTGCTTTAAGCGCTCTGTAGTGCAGAAGATTGGCTTACCTGACGCGCGCTTCTTTATCTATTGGGACGATGCTCTGTATGGCTATTTGGCCAGCAAGGTAACGCAGCCTATTTTGATTCCAGACTTTGTTCTTTCAAGATGTCGAGAAGTTCCTGGTCAGAGTATTGGTTCTGTGCGTCAGCTTAATTCAACCTCTGACATGACACGCTATTACATCACGCGTAACCGCGGCTATATTGCCCGTTACTTCCAGGTTCACGGTGATTACAACCCTGTGCTCTTTGGTGTTGGTACTGCGCTGACCTTTGCAAAAGAGATTATTCGACTCATTTTGGTAGACAGAGCGCACTTCTCGTCTGGTCTTTCTCGCCTTATAAAGGGCTGGAAGGATGCACGCCTTATCTATAAAGACGCAACCTGGCGTCCACAGCCTCCACTAGACTAGCCATCAAAGCTGACATTTTGTGTCGGCTTTTTTAGTCCCCAAACGCCCAACAAAAGTGAGTACTGAGGGGTGAATTGTGGCGCATTTGTGAAAGGCGACGAATGCCTACTTACAAAAAATCGAATTATTTTATGACCATTAATAAATTTTGTAATTAGCGAAGTTTCTAGCTAATTTTCTACCTGCAGAGATATTGGTTACCGCAACGTGTCAATACATAATTTTGTATTCGTGTGGAAATTTCACAATATATTGTTATAGTTCTCGAACTCAAACACTATAAGTTGTGGCATAGTAGTTTTCATCACACAAGCGGGTTCCCAACTACTTCGCTTAGGCAAAAGCTTAGGAACCGCAGTGATAATCCAATTAAACACGCATGAAAGCGTTGCTTTCACCAACGTTTGTTCAAGGAGTTTGCACATGAAGATTATCAAGCGCAATGGCTCAGAGGTCACCTTCGAGGTTGAGAAGATTGTTAACGCAATCGCTAAGGCTAATGCAGAGGTCCCTGAGGATCAGCGCCTGACTGAGCGTGAGATTCAGTTTGCTTCTCTCAACGTTACCGATGAGTGCGAGAAGGCTGGACACACCGTCACCGTCGAGGAGGTCCAGGACCTTGTCGAGGATCAGCTCATGGCTCTTGACCGCTTTGAGGTTGCTCGTAAGTACATCATTTACCGCTACCTCCAGAACCAGAAGCGTCACAAGAACACCACCGATGACAAGATTCTGTCTCTGATTGAGTGCAACAACGAGGAAGTCAAGCAGGAGAACTCCAACAAGAATCCTACCGTTGTTTCTGTTCAGCGTGACTACATGGCTGGTGAGGTTTCTAAGGACCTCGTTCAGCGTGAGCTTCTTCCAGAGGATATTGTTGCTGCTCACAACGAGGGTCTCATCCACTTCCACGATTCCGATTACTTTGCACAGCACATGCACAACTGTGACCTCATCAACCTTGATGACATGCTGCAGAACGGCACTGTTATCTCCGGTACTCTGATTGAGCGTCCACACAGCTTCTCCACTGCATGCAACATTGCAACTCAGATCATTGCTCAGGTAGCATCCTGCCAGTACGGTGGTCAGTCCATCTCCTTGGCTCACCTTGCTCCTTTTGTTGATGTTTCTCGTAAGAAGATCCGCAAGACTGTTATGGAGGAGATGAACTCCGTCGGTGTTGAGCTCTCTGCTGAGCAGCTCAACGAGATGGTTGAGAAGCGCCTTCGTGATGAGGTTTCTCGTGGCGTTCAGACCATTCAGTACCAGGTTGTCACTTTGATGACCACCAACGGCCAGGCTCCTTTCATTACTGTTTTCATGTACCTCAACGAGGCAAAGAATGAGCAGGAGAAGCAGGATCTTGCACTCATCATTGAGGAGATGCTCCGTCAGCGTTACCAGGGCGTAAAGAACGAGGAGGGTGTCTGGATTACTCCTGCATTCCCTAAGCTCATTTACGTTCTTGAAGAGGATAACGTTTACGAGGATTCCAAGTACTACTACCTCACTCAGATGGCTGCAAAGTGCACCGCTCGCCGCCTTGTCCCTGACTACATCTCTGAGAAGAAGATGAAGGAGTACAAGCTTTCTAAGGGCGAGAAGGAAGGCGAGGGCGATACCTTCACTTGCATGGGCTGCCGTTCCTTCCTGACTCCAGACCGTTCTGGTAATGGCTTCAACAACGTTGCTCGCGCAAAGAACTATGAGCCAAACAAGCCTAAGTACTACGGCCGCTTCAACCAGGGCGTTGTAACTATCAACCTTCCTGATGTTGCTCTTTCTGCTGGTCGCGATATGGACAAGTTCTGGAAGATCTTTGATGAGCGTCTTGAGCTTTGCCACCGTGCACTCCGCGCTCGTCACGATCGCCTGAAGGGTACCCTGTCCGATGCTGCTCCAATCCTTTGGCAGTACGGCGCACTTGCTCGCCTGGACAAGGGTGAGGTTATCGATCCTTTGCTTTACGGCGGATATTCCACTATCTCCCTTGGTTATGCAGGCCTGTATGAGTGCGTTAAGGCTATGACTGGTCACAGCCACACTGACAAAGAGGCAACTCCATTTGCACTCCAGGTTATGCAGCACATGAACGATAAGTGCACCGAGTGGAAGGAAGCAGAGGATATCGATTACTCCCTCTACGGAACTCCTCTTGAGTCCACTACCTACAAGTTTGCTAAGGCACTTCAGCGTCGCTTTGGTGTTATCCCAGGCATTACCGACAAGGGCTACATCACCAACAGCTACCACGTCCACGTTGCAGAAGAGATTGACGCATTCCAGAAGCTCCAGTTTGAGTCTGAGTTCCAGCGTCTTTCCCCAGGTGGAGCAATCTCTTACGTTGAGGTTCCTAACATGCAGGACAACATCGAGGCTGTTCTCAGTGTCATGCAGTTCATCTATGACCACATCATGTATGCAGAGCTCAACACCAAGTCTGACTTCTGCCAGGAGTGCGGTTATGACGGTGAGATTCATATTGTCGAGGAGGACGGTAAGCTGGTTTGGGAGTGCCCACACTGCGGCAACCGTGACCAGACCAAGATGAATGTTGCTCGTCGTACCTGCGGCTACATTGGTACCCAGTTCTGGAACCAGGGCCGTACTCAGGAGATTAAGGACCGCGTCCTTCACCTCTAAGATTTATGTACTAGACAAACGAGCAGAAGAGCGCCTTGGCCCTTCTGCTCGTTTTTATTATCTCTATCAGGTAACATTCACAATATGTGGAAGTTACCCATCAAAGGTTATGTATGAACTATTCAAATATTAAGTTTTCAGATATTGCAAATGGTGTTGGCGTAAGAACAACTCTGTTTGTTTCAGGCTGCCGTCTGCACTGTGAAGGTTGCTTTAATTACGAGGCGTGGGACTTCAAGAGCGGCGGAGAGTTTACTCCAGAAGTTGAGCAAGAGATTATTGACTCTCTTGCACCTGTCTATATCAACGGTCTTTCCATCCTTGGTGGAGAGCCTTTTGAGCCAGAAAACCAAGAGGGTCTAGTTGAGTTTGTCGAGAAGGTCAGAGCTACCTACCCACAAAAGAGCATTTGGATGTATTCGGGTCACACCTGGGATCAGCTGACCGAGGGAAAGTGGCACACAGAGTACACTGACCGCATTCTGTCTTGTATTGATGTACTGGTGGACGGTCCATGGGTTCAGAGCCTCCACGATATTACCTTGCGTTTTAGAGGCTCTTCCAACCAGCGTCTTATTGATGTTCCTAAAACGCTTGCTTCAGGAGAGATTACACTTTGGTCCGATGGACTTATGCTGAGCTCTCGTGAGATGTAAGAGTACCAAAGTGCAATAAAAAAGCCCGCGTATGCGGGCTTTTTGTTTAGGGTCGTGTTGTATAGAGAGCTTTAGTTTTCTGAAGAAGTTTGGGACTCTGCGGGTTTCTCGCCAAGCTCACTGATAAAGATTGCCAAAAAGATAACAATAAAGCCCAGGAAAATTGTAGGGGTAATAATTTCAGCAAGGAAGATAACGCCAAAAACTGCTGCAAAAATACTGTCCAGAGAAATAATTAGTGAAGCCTGAACAGGAGCAACTGACTTCTGTGCGCGGTTCTGCAAAACACCAGTCAGCGCGGTCGCAATAAGAGTGATGTAGGCGAGGGCAACCCAGGCATTTGTGGGCAGTGCCGCAAAATTGGGAACCGTTTCAAAGCAAAGCGCGTAAGCAAGGCAGGGAAGGGCGCTCACACCAAGCTGCACCACCGTAAGCGTGATGATGTCATATTTGTGAGCAAGCTCGGCAGTAAGTACAAAAACAAAGGCAAAAATAATGGCTGAGAGCAATGTCATCTGCTCGCCCAAGCCAAACGAGAACGAAAAATCAGTGCCCAGCGAGATAAGACCAATGCCAGCTACGCATAAAAAGGCTGCAAAAATACTGGTTCCATGAGGTTTTTTCTTTGCAATGAGCCAGTTTACAAACGGAATCATCGCGCAATAAATTGATGCAATAAAAGCAGCTTTACCTGCAGTGGTATAAGCAAGAGCTCCATTTTGGAACAGAAATCCTAAACCGTTTAAGATGCCTAAAAGCACGCCGTATTTGATATGTGTGACATTCAAGTGTTCTTTAAGTTTTTTTCTAAAGATGATGGCAACAATACCTACAGCAAAGACAAAACGTAAGGTCATAAGCCAAGCTGCCGAGATGTAACTAATCGCATCTTTGATAACGACAAATGACCCGCCCCAGATAAGTGCGCAGACAAGAAGAGCAAACTTCCATACAAGCGCAGAAGAAGTATCTAGTGTGAGTCTGGAAGAGTTTCTAGTAGAAAGATCTGATGATGCCACGCGCTATCCATTCCCGTCGAAGATAAAAGTTAAGGTATAGGTAGTGTTCTGAGAAAATCAAACGCGTGCAAGTATACGTGATTTTGCACTTGAAGGGCCCCACAAGCAGCATAAAAATGAGATTAGAAGTATACTCACATCTGCAAGAAAAATAAGTGTATGCGATTGTTTTATGCAAGAAGATATTTCAAGGAGACTTGTATGTCCAACTACGTTTTGACCTGTTGTTCTACGGCCGATGTAAGTGAGAAGTACCTTCAGTCACGAGATGTGAAATACGTATATTTCAACTACGAACTTGATGGTGTTCAGTGCAAGGATGACTTTGGTCGTACTAATGCACCAGCTGATCTCTATAAAAAGATGCTTGCAGGTGCTGAGTGCCGCACTTCACAGGTATCAATTGGTGAGTACATGGCCTTCTGGCGTCCTTTCCTGGAGGAAGGCAAAGACGTTTTTCATGTTTCGTTAAGTTCTGGCGTTTCTGGAACATACGAGTCTGCTTGCCAGGCAAAGGTAGAGATTGAGCAGGAGTTCCCTGACAGAAAGATTGAGGTTGTTGACTCTCTGCAGGCATCTTCTGGTTATGGTCTCTTGGTAGATGGTCTTGCCGATAAGCGCGATGAAGGCCTGTCTTTTGACGAGGTTGTTGCATGGGCTAAAGAAGCACGTCATCGTGTGTATGGCTGGTTCTTCTCAACAGATTTGACCTTCTTTGTTCGTGGTGGTCGCATTTCTAAGACAGCAGGCTTACTTGGCGGCATGCTTAACATTTGTCCTGTTATGGATATTGAGGCTGACGGCTCTTTGGCCGTTAAAGAGAAGGCTCGTGGTAAGAAGAAAGCTATTGCTCGCGTTGTTGAGATTATGACTCAGACTGCTGAGCAGGGAAATGCTTATGCGCGTAAGGTGTTTATCTCTAACTCCGAGTGCGTTTCTGATGCCCAGGCTGTTAAAGAGCTTATTCAAGAAAAACTTCCTCAGACAGGCGATATCAACATCTTTACTATTGGTGCAACAATTGGCGTTCATACTGGTCCTGGAACTGTTGCAACGTTCTGGTGGGGAGAAGAGCCTCGTGCTTAAGATGTTGCTCGAGTAGGTAAGAAAGGTCTTTGGTCATGGTTAATTTTGAGTACGCTGTACCTACTCAGGTGGTTTTTGGAAAAGATACTCAGCTTCGTGCGGCAGAGCTTGTCTCTGCTCACGGAGGCGGCAAGGTGCTGGTGCATTTTGGTGGCAATCATGTGGTAAAGAACGGCTTGCTTGACCAGATTCACCAGCTTTTAAGCGATGCCGAGATTGCTTATGTTGATTGTGGTGGAGTTGTTCCTAACCCTCGTTTAGAGCTTGCAGAAGAAGCTGTAGAGCTGGGTAAACGCGAGGGTGTTGACTTTATTTTGGCTATTGGCGGCGGATCTGTCATGGATTCCGCTAAGGCTATTGCATATGGCTTAGCCAATGATGTCTCTCTTGAAGACCTTTATTTGCATAAGGTCAGTGTTTCAAAGGCAGCTCCTATTGGTGTCATTTCTACTATCGCAGGAACTGGCTCTGAGACCTCAGATTCTTCTGTCATGAACATTACGCTGGCCGACGGTCGCGTGCTTAAACGTTCTTATCACCATCAGAGCGGTCGTCCTTGTTTTGCCATCATGAATCCAGAGCTCACTTACTCTGTAAGCGCTTATCAGACGGCGTCAACAGGCGCAGATATCATGATGCATACCATGGAGCGCTACTTTACGCTCGAGAAGGACGTGGCACTCACTGATGAGCTGGCTGAGGGACTCTTGCGTACCGTAAAAGAAGCTGTTCTGGTTGCTGTTAAAGATCCAGAGAACTACGCTGCACGAGCAGATTTGCTCTGGGCCTCGTCGCTTTCTCACTGCGGACTTACCGGCACTGGTCGCGTAAGCGATTTTGCCTCTCATGCAATTGAGCATGAGCTCAGCGCAAAGTATGACGTCGCTCATGGTGCTGGCCTCACGGCTATTTGGGCAAGCTGGGCTCGCTACGTTATGCGTCAAGATCCAGTGCGCTTTGCACAGTTTGCCGTCAATGTTTTTGGAGTTCAAAACAACTTCCATAATCCTGTCGCTACAGGCCTTGCAGGAATTGAGGCGTGGAATCAATGGTGTCATGCAATTGGTATGCCAACCTCCCTTGCTGAGCTTGGAGTAGACCCTTCAGAAGAGGATATTCTTCAGATGGCTGAAGGCACTATTGATGCTCGCGGTGGAGATCATGCGGGTAACTTTATGCAGCTTAAAACAGCAGATGTTCAACAGATTCTGAGGATGGCTCTAAAGTAAAGTTTCTCAAGGTAAATTTTGTTTCATTGCGGGTATTATTACTACATACGAAGTTACTGAGCCACTAAGCTCAAACATACGGAAGGAAGATTCATGAGCGGTTTTGTTAAAGCAGACAACGTTTTTGTTAATCAGAACGCAGCGAGCCGTAATGATGTCCTGCGTTTTATTGCCAATAAGGCTCAGGAGGCTGGCGTAACTGATAATGCAGACGCTGTTTACAATGCTTTCCTAGCTCGTGAGGAAATGGGCGAGACCGGCATGACTGACGGTTTTGCAGTTCCACACGCAAAAGATGCTGCTATCAAGGATGCAGCTGTCTTTGTCTTCAAGAACAGCACCCCTCTTGAGTGGCCTTCTTTTGACGAGAAGCCCGTTGATGTTGCTATTGCACTGCTTGTTCCAGATGGAGAGGCTGGCACCACTCACATCAAGCTTCTTTCTAAGACCGCTGTTCTTCTGATGAGAGATGAGTTTAAGTCTTTGCTTCGTAGCTCTAATGATCAGGAAGCTATTGCTCAGGCTATTAACGAGGGCATTAGCGAGGAGTAGGGTTTCTCGCCAGGCTATAGGGGGCTTGACGGATACTTTCTGTAACAGTTTAACTGGGTAAAATTTTGGACACTCAAGCACAAACTTGAGTGTCCTTTTTTGTGTAAAAAGGCGTACACTTGTACTAGTTTTAGTCGAGAAGGGAGTCAGATGTTTACACCATGTACTGACAAGCGCGTTGCTGTCTTTTTTGCTGATGGTTGTGAAGAGATTGAGGGACTGAGCGTTGTTGACGTCCTGTATCGTGCAGGTATTCCCTGTGACAAAGTGTCTATATCTGATTCTTTGAGCGTGACTTCTTCTCACCAGATTACTTTTTTAACAGACAAGCTGCTCAGTCAGGTCTCGTTTGATGATTACAGCATGTTGGTGCTTCCTGGTGGTCTTCCCGGAACCACTAATCTTGAGGCTTGTGAGCCACTTATGCAGGCAGTTGATGCGTTTGCCGCAGACGGTCGTGCGCTTGCCGCAATTTGTGCTGCTCCTTCAATTTATGCTAAGCGCGGATTGCTTACGGGTAAGAAGGCCACTTCCAACCCAGGTTTCCAGCATTTTCTCTCAGAGAATGGCGCCAATCTTTCGCAAGATGCGGTTTGTGTTGATGGCTCTTTCATTACCAGCCAAGGTGCAGGAACCGCTCTTAAGTTTGGTCTAGAGATTGTCCGTTATCTTGTAGGTAATGACGTGGCAGAAAAAGTTTCTCAAGGTATTGTGCTTATCTAAGCCATGACACCTTCTCAAAAACAGTACCTGGTCATTGATTTAAAGAGTTTCTACGCATCGGTTGAGTGTGTTGAGCGAGGCCTTGATCCCATGAAGGCCAAGCTTGTTGTGGCAGATCTTACCAGGACAGAAAAGACAATTTGTTTGGCGGTTTCACCGGCGCTTCGTGCGTTGGGTGTTCCTGGACGTTGTCGCGTTTTTGAGATTCCCAAAAACCTTACCTATGAGGTAGCACCTCCTCGTATGGCTCTATATGTGGAGCGTTCTGCAGACGTTTATTCGGTGTACCTCAAATACATTGCCCCAGAAGACATCCACGTTTACTCCATTGACGAGGCATTTATCGATGTAACACCGTACTTATCGCTTTACGGATGCACAGCAAGAGAGCTAGGCGAGAAGATTCGTGCAGACGTAGCAAAAACCACTGGTATCCCTGCTACTTGTGGTTTGGGTCCAAATTTGTATCTGGCAAAAATTGCGCTTGATATTACGGCAAAGCACAGCCCAAATTTCTTTGGTGAGCTTGATGAAGAGTCGTACAAACTTAAGCTTTGGAACCATAAACCTTTGACTGATTTTTGGCATATTGGTGCAGGTATTCAAAAGCGTCTTGTGGCAATGAATATTCACACCATGGGGCAGCTTGCCATGGCTCCTACAGAACCTCTGTATAAAGAATTTGGCGTTGATGCAGAAATTCTTATTGATCATGCGTGGGGCATTGAACCAACTACCATTGCAGATATTAAGTCCTATAAGTCTCAAAGTCATTCTGTCTCAACGGCGCAGGTCTTTGATCACAACAGAGATACAGAGGGCGCACGTCTTATCTTTAAAGAGATGGTTGAAGCGTTAACGTTAGAGCTTGTAACGCAAAAGCTGGTTTGCTCTTCTATTGGTATCTATATTGGCTACTCGGCAACAGAGAGCCAGATGGAAGAACTGAGGCAAACAGGAGATTATAGAAGCTGGAGAAGACATATTCCCTCCAGTAGTGGCACTAAGAAGCTCTCTTACCCCACTAACTCTAGAGATGAGCTTATGGCAGAGGTTTTGTCTTTCTTTGACGAGCGAGTAATACCTTTAGAAAGCGTGCATCGTGTTGGCCTTACCTTTGGAAACACTCAAGAAGAAACGGGATCGGGTATTCAGACGTCGCTTTTCCAGGACAATACCGCTTTAGAGAAAGAGCGCCAGCGCCAAGATACCATCAACGCCATAAAGAAGAAGTTTGGAAAGAACTCTTTGCTCAAAGCTATGGACCTACTTCCCGAAGCAACTGCACGGCAGAGAAATGCTCAGATTGGAGGACACCGTAGTGGAGAAGAAACCAATGAAGCCTAGACAGGGTTTCTCGCCAGCGGAAGATAGTGCAAAAGAGGACGTGTTTGCAGCACAGATGCACTACGGACACCCCCGCATGTCACGAGCAAACAGGGCAAAAATATTCATGCCTTTTGATGCATTGAAGGGTTTAAGAGAGGCTTTAGCAGAAAGAGAACAAGAAGCTCAAGACCATATAAAAGACTTTCATGACTTACCGCACTGGTCATAGGTTTATACGATAAAATAGACAGGTCGTATAAAGAAATCGAGGAGGTTTCATGAACCCCAAAGCAAAAATTGCCATTCCAGCAATTGTGGCTCTCATTTTTATTGTCATTGATTTTGTTGCACCTGTTCAGTATCTCAGCTATTTCCACACGGTATTTAACTTTGCAACTCGTCAGACAAATCCTATTTCCCTGATACTTGCACGTGTTACCTACATTATTTTCCTGTGCTACCTTTTTGCTGCGGTTTCAGGTCTTTTGAGGGGTTTCCGTCCTCGTCTTAGGTGGGGTCTCTCCATTCTTTCTGTAGTTGGTTTAACTTCCGCACTTACAGAGCTCTCTGTGATGATTTCTATCAGCCAGGCAGTGAACTTCACCACCCTTATTCTTAACGTCATGATTGTTACCTTCCTGCTCTTTACCGCTCTTCTTGCACTTCTCATTTGGGTTCGTGCTAAGAAAGAGTTTGACCAGCGTCAGGCTGATCTTGAGGAGGAAGAGGTTGTTGTTGCTCCAATGCCTCTTGCTACTGAGGGCGCAGAGGTTGCTCCTGTAGTTCCTGTAACTGCAGAGGCTACAGCAGCACCTGCTCCAGAAGCAACTGTCACAACTGTCGCACCTGAGGCTCCTGCAGCTCCAGAGGCTCCACAGGAGTAGCTCCTCACGCACACCTCCTCTTGTTCAGGAGAATCTTTCTCATAGGAGAAACGTATGTCTTTTGTTGAATTTAAAGAGGTAACAAAGACGTATACCATGGGCTCCGTCAAGGTAAACGCTGTCCATGACATGAACTTCTCCATAGAAGAGGGAGAGCTTTGCGTAATTGTAGGCCCATCAGGCGCCGGTAAAACAACTGTCTTAAATATACTCGGAGGTATGGATACCTGTACCTCCGGGTCTATTTATTTAGATGGAAAAGAAATTGGTGGGCTTTCAGAAAAAGAAAGAACGCTCTATCGTCGTCATGATATTGGCTTTGTTTTCCAGTTTTACAATTTAGTTCCTAACCTCACTGCAAAAGAGAACGTTGAGCTTGCGTCGCAGATTTGTCTTGACCCCATGCAGCCAGAAGATGCGCTACGCGCTGTTGGTCTTGAGCATCGTATGGATAACTTCCCAGCTCAACTTTCTGGTGGAGAGCAGCAGCGCGTCTCTATTGCGCGCGCTTTGGCAAAAAATCCACGCCTTTTGCTTTGCGATGAGCCAACAGGTGCGCTGGATTATAAAACAGGAAAGCAAATTCTTAAGCTCTTGCAAGATATGTGCAAAGAGCAGCATAAGACCGTGGCTATTGTCACGCATAACTTTGCGTTTACTCAAATTGCTCATAGGGTTATCCACGTTAAAGAAGGCCAGGCTCAATCGGTAGAAATTAATAAGCACCCAGCTGACGCGCTTACTGTCGAGTGGTAGTCATGCCACACGCTCTTTTTACCGAGATTACTCGGACCATCAAAGGGTCTCTCGCCAGATTTCTTGCAATTGCAGGAATTGTTGCTTTAGGCTGCGGCTTCTTTGCAGGCCTCAAAATGGCCAGCCCCGATATGCAAGAAGCTGCTCATACGTTTTACGCAAACCAACATCTCTACGACCTGCGTGTAATCTCTACGCTTGGGTTAAGCGAGAAGGACATTCATGCCCTTGCATCAGTTGAGGGCGTTGAGGCGGTTATGCCTTCTCGCACGGTAGACGTTATGGCTACGCTGACATCTTCGCAATCTACTGCTCGTGTGAGTTCTTTTAGACCTGGTGAGCTTAATCAACCAATAGTTGTGGAGGGAAGGCTTCCTCAAGGGCCTTACGAGTGCGTGATGAGCGCGGATCCCAAGAAACGTGCAGATATTAGCCTTGGTCAACAGATTGAGCTGCCAGACACTTCAAACGGCGTTCATTTAAAGGGTGGTTCGTACACGGTTGTTGGCTTTGTAAATGCACCAACATATCCGTATGTAAGCAATTTTGGTACTACATCGTTAGGCAACGGTATTGTCCAGCAATTTGTGTATGTCACGGAAGATGCTTTTGCAAATGATGACCCCTATACCGAAGCGTATCTAACGGTTCAGGGTGCTACCAGCTATAAAAGCGGCTCATCAGACTATCAGAGTGCCGTTGATAGCGTTGCAGAACGCATTTCGCAGATGAATCCGTCACTTGCTTCACTTCGTTTGCAAGAGCTCAAAGATGACGCTCAGACTCAAGTTGATGAGGCTCGTCAAAAGCTGGAGCAATCAAGGCAGGAAGCCGCAGATAAACTAGGGGATGCTCAAAAGAAGCTTGATGACGCGGAAGCGCAGATTTCCGCTCAACAGCAAAAACTGGCTGATGGTCAGCGTCAATATGATGCGGGACGTCAGCAGCTTACAGCTTCTCGCTACAGTGCTGAGCGGCAATTTGCACAAGCGGAAGCCCAGATTACTGCCTCAGAGGCTCAGATAGCTCAGGGTACAGCTGAGCTCAGTGCAGGAGAGGCCCAGTATCAGGCTGGTCTTGCTGCCTATAATGCAGGACAAGCAACGTTTACACAGCAAAAGAGTGCGTTTGAAGCGGGTAGAGATGCGTATCTTGCGGGGCTTGCTGCGCAAGGCATCACCGCTTCAAGTCTTGAAGAAGCGCAGCAACGGCTCAGCGCTTTAGGTCTGGCAACTACGCAAGTAGACGCTCTTCTCGCCACACAAGCGCAGATTACGGCTGCAGAGACAGAATTGGCTACCCAGCAGCAGACTCTTGCGGCTGCGAGGGAAGAGCTTGATCAGCGCACAGCTCAACTACATGAGGCAGAGTCACAAGTGGCTCAGGCGCGTCAGGATTTGAGTGAGGCGAGAAGTGCTACTGCAGATCAGTTAGCTGCGGCTCAAGAAAAACTTGCTGCGTCGCTTAGTCGCCTGAGCGCAGGACAAACAGCCCTCCAAAGCGCAGAAGCTCAGACTAACGAGGGAAGACAGAGTCTTGAGGAGCAACGCACTGAGGTCGAGAAACAACTTGCTGACGGTCAGAAAGAGCTTGATGAAGCTCAGAAGAAGATTGATGAGCTTAAAGAGCCTGATGTGTATGTACTTGATCGCACAAAAGAGATTGGTGTTGCAGCTTATCAAGCAGACTCTGAGCGTATCAATGATATTGCTAATGTATTTCCGCTGATGTTCTTCTTGGTTGCAGCTCTGGTTTCACTTACCAGTATGACGCGTATGGTTTCTGAAGAGCGTACGCTTATTGGTGTTCATAAGGCACTTGGTTATTCACCCGCTCAGATTGCGTCAAAGTACCTGTTATATGCCTTGCTCGCCTCACTTTTGGGTGCCGTTATTGGCATAGCATGTTTAAGTCAAGTGTTGCCAGGCGTTATTATCTCTGCATACGGGTCGATTTATACCATCCCAAATGGGGGAGCTCCTTATCCTATTCAGCTTGATAGTGCGCTACTCTCTGGACTTTCCGGTATAGGCATCACGCTTCTTTCAACCATGGCTACCGTTTTATCCTCATTGAAAGAAGAGCCATCTAGCCTCATGCTTCCAAAAGCTCCAAAAGCGGGCTCAAAGATTTTGCTTGAGCGCGTTGAGCCTCTATGGTCCAGATTGTCTTTCTCGTGGAAAGTTACCATCAGAAACCTTGTCCGTTATAAGCGACGCTTGATTATGACGCTGGTAGGAATTGCTGGATGTACTGCGCTTTTGTTGGTTGCTTTTGGTCTTAGAGATTCCATTAGCGACATCATTGATAACCAATGGCCAGCTATTTCGCATTATGACTACATAGTGGGAATGACTTCTGATGTTTCTGAGGAAGAAGCAGATCAGATTAATGCAGAGCTTAGTCAGGTGGGTGCTACAAATATCCGCCGCATAACCAGAGAAAACGTTCTTCTTGAGTCTTCTACACAAAAGGCAGGCTCACTGACACGAACAACTATTATGACCAGCAATTCTCTTCAAGACCTCACGGGCTTAGCTACCCTGCGCAATCGTCTTTCTGGTCAAGCAATAGAGCTTGGGGAAGATTCGGTTGTAATTACAGAAAAGCTTGCAAAACGACTGGGTGTAGGCGTGGGAGATACCATTCAGGTCTATGCTCAAGACAGAATCGGAAACGTTTCTGGCGAGCCAAGTACGCTTACTGTTACAGGAGTTGCCGAGAATTACGTTGGGTCGTATCTGTATCTGGGACCTTCAGCATGGCATTCTCTAGATATTCAAGATCAAGCAGGGGATGGCTGGTATGCAACGCTTTCCGAAGATCAGGCAACGAGAGATGCATTTGGAGAAAAGCTTATTAACCAGACAGGAGTTGCAACTGTTGATGACGTCAATGAAGCTATCCGTACCTATAGAGAATCACTTGCCGTAGTTAACCGTGTTGTAGCTATTCTTATTGTGGCTGCAGCTCTGCTGGCTTTTATCGTCCTGTATAACCTCACCAATATCAATATTGAAGAGCGCGTTAGAGAAATTGCAAGCCTCAAAGTACTTGGATTTACGCGTCATGAAGTTGATGCCTATGTCTTTAGAGAGATTGCTTTGTTGGCCATCTTTGGAGCGCTTTTTGGACTTGTTCTAGGAACATACCTTGAGGGATTTGTAGTTCAAACTGCCGAGATTGACCTTGTTATGTTTGGTCGAGCTATCCATGCACCAAGTTATTGGTTTGCCTTTGGACTTACGCTTGTCTTCTCGCTGTTGGTATATGTTGCCATGCGACCTAAGCTCAAAAATATTGATATGGTTGAGAGCTTGAAGAGCGTCGAGTAGACATCTTTTGCCCGCCCAAGAGAGGCGTATTTTAGATAAGATAGAAGATAGTTGAGATTGCTTATTTATAAGGAGTTGGTATGCCTAAGGTTTCTTTTGTAATTCCTGCATACAACATCGAATCATACATTGGGCGTTGTATTCAAAGTGTAAAGAATCAGACGTTTGGTGATTTTGAAGCGATTATTGTTGATGACGCCTCAACAGATTCCACTCCAGAGAAAATCGTAGAAGCAGTAGGGGATGACTCTAGGTTTAAGGTTGTCACTCATCCAACCAATCAAGGCCTCCATCTGGCACGTAAAACTGCTGCAGCTCATACAAAAGGCGAGTGGGTCTTTTGCCTAGACGGTGATGATGAGGTTACTCCTGATTTTCTTGAGCAGGTAGTTACTCATATTGAGAAGAATCCTGTTGATATTCTCCACCTTGGCATTACTGTTATTCCAGAAAATGGCGTTGACCCAACTGATGCAAAGTCTTTTGAGAGCTACATTAACCAACAATCAGACTTTACTCAGGGTGACGATATCCTTCGCATTATTTATGATGAAGGCTATGGACAGAAGCTTGATTGGCGAGCTACGCAACGCTTGTATCGCGGAGAACTTTTCCGCTCTGCCTTTGCAGAGATGACTTCGGAGCGCCTGGTAAGAGCAGAAGATGCCTATGAGGTATTTATCCTGGCAGATAAAGCTCAGACCGCTGATGGCTTTGAGTCTTGCAGAGGCTTTTTGTACCACTATGGTATTGGTGTAACTGGCGCTTCTCGTATTTCTTTAGATAAATTTGGAGAGTTCTGCTATCAGTTCTTGGACAACATTGATCAGGTAGAACTCTATATTGGCAAATCAGATAACATTGCGCATCTCAACTCCTTTAAGGGAATGAAACATAGACTGTTGGAGCTTCTGAGCGCTGAGTGGAGATTCCGTCTTGCTCCTGAAGATCAAGAGGCAGCACTTGAGCCGTTTGCCATTCTTTTTGGACCATCGGTAGCTGCTCGAGAGCTCTATCGCTTTGTAAGAGATGAGGCATACGAGGCCATTGCCACTGGTACTGAGCTTCCAGAAGACAGCGATGCATATCGCTTTAGAACGTATGCAAAGAAGTATGCGGATCTGATGAATCAGGATGAGGGACTGTCGTTTGATAGGGCAGTGCGCATGAAACAGATTGCCGATGAGCACATGGAGTATCTAGAGAGAAAGCACATGGTAAAGATGTTTGAGCAGCAGCCTATTCGCATTCTGATTACTTCTCATAAAGATGTTGATGTTCCCGCAAGTAATTACCTTCAGCCTATCCAGGTAGGACCAGGCCAGAAGACCAATCGCTTTACGTATATGCTCCATGATGATGAGGGCGATAACATTACCGAGAAAAACCCTATGTACTGTGAGATGACTACACAGTATTGGGCATGGAAGAACATCACCAATGCTCGCTATGTTGGCTTTGGTCATTATCGTCGCTACTTCAACTTTACCGATACGGTTTATCCAGAAAATCCGTTTGGTGAGGTTATGGATGACTTCATTGATGAGGATGCTATCAAGAAATATGGTCTTGATGATCAGACCATTGCTCAGTGCATTGAGGGCTATGACCTCATTACTACTGGGGTAAAGGATATTCGCAAATTCCCTGGAAGCGCTAATACACCTCTTGAGCAGTACCATTCCGCTCCGCTGCTTCATCCAAAGGATATGGATACCATGGCTGCGCTTATCGTTGAGCGTCATCCAGAGTATGCAGAGGACGTAACCGCTTTTCTCAACGGTCATCAGCAGTGCTTCTGCAACATGTATATCATGCGCAAAGAACTCTTTGATCGCTATGCAGCATGGGTTTTCCCACTTGTTGATGAGTGGACCGCTCGTACTGATATGTCTACCTATAGCAAAGAGGCCCTAAGAACCCCAGGTCATCTGACTGAGCGCCTCTTTAATATCTGGCGTATGCATATGCTGCGTACAAAGGGCAAAAACTGGAAGGTAAAAGAGCTGCAGTGCATTCACTTTACTAATCCAGAGCCTCGTCAGAAGTTTATTCCTCTCTTTGAAGAGAAGCCTGAGATTGCAAGCCAGAACGTTGTTCCTGTTGTTTTTGCAGCAGACAACAACTATGTTCCAATTCTTACCTGCGCTATGGGCTCAATGCTTGAAAATGCCGATCCTAACCGTTTCTACGATGTGGTCGTTCTCAACACCAATATTGGCGGATCAAAGCAGGAGCTGGTTAAGAAGCACTTCTCGCGTTATAAGAATGCTCGTATTACGTTCTATAACGTGTGGCGCATGGTCAAAGACTACAAGCTAGACACTAATAACGCTCATATTAGTGTTGAAACGTACTTCCGCTTCTTGGCTCAAGACATTCTTTCTGCTTACGATAAGGTTGTCTATCTTGACTCTGACCTTGTGGTTAACGGTAATGTTGCTGAACTTTTTGATGTAAGAATGGGCAACAATCTTATTGCCGCAACGCTTGATATTGATTATCTGGCAAACCTTAACGTTCGCGGTGGAGATCGCATGAAGTACAGCCTTGATGTGCTTAACCTCAAGAATCCTTATGCGTACTTCCAGGCGGGAGTTATGGTCTTTAATACCGCTGAACTGCGCCGCTATCACACTGTTCCAGAATGGTTGCGCATTGCATCCAATCCAATCTTTATCTACAACGATCAAGATATTCTGAACAGCGAGTGCCAGGGACGCGTTGTCTATCTCCCTGCTGACTGGAATGTGACGCACAACATTTTTGGACGTGCCGAGAAACTCTATCCAATGGCACCAAATAGCGTCTTTGATGACTATCAGGCAGCACGTCGTGCCCCAAAGATTGTTCACTTTGCTGGTGCTATTAAGCCTTGGCAGAACGCCAGTTGCGACATGGCTTCCTATTTCTGGAAGTACGCGCGCAACACTCCGTTCTACGAGGTTATTATTCAGGACATGGTGCCAGGCGCTAGAAATGACTCCGACGTCACAGAGTTCCACGAGCGCGCGCTTTCTGATGCAAGTCCTCTGCGCAAGATTATTGACCCCATTGCACCATATGGCAGCGCAAGGCGAGAAGCCCTTAAGGCCCTTGGTAGAACCTTAAGAGGACGCAAATAAATACCTGGTAGGTGCAAGATTTCTTGCACCTACGTTTTTATGTTTGGAGTAGTAATGGCAGTACTTTCGCCAAAAGATATTGCTCGTGCGGCAGAGCTCAATAGAATCTTGAACCATGCGGCATATGCCTACTATGCCCTTGATAATCCAGAGCTTACTGACGCTGAGTTTGACCGCCTTCTTATTGAGCTTCAGCAGCTTGAGGCAGCATATCCAGAGCTTGTAACTGAGGATAGCTATACCCAGCGCGTAGGTGGTTACGTTTCTGAGCAGTTTGAGCCTGTCCAGCATGCCGCTCGCATGTATTCCATGGACGACGCCATGAACTTAGAGGAGTTGGATGCATGGCTTTCCAGGACTGATGAGGCTCTTGGTGCGTCACCTACAAACCCTGTGGCATATACCTGCGAGCTTAAGATTGACGGCTTAGGTGTTGCGCTCACGTATCGTGACGGACAGTTTGTACGCGCTGCTACACGAGGTGACGGAAGCACGGGAGAAAACGTTACAGCAAACGTATTGACTATCTCTGATGTTCCACGAGAGCTTGCACTTGCTGGTCTAGAGCAGGTTGAAAATAGGGGCCTTAACCAGAGCATTGAGGTGCGCGGTGAGGTCTATATGCCAAAGCATTCCTTCATTCGTTTGAATGAGGATGCAGATGCTGCTGGTAAACAGCCTTTTGCTAACCCTAGAAATGCAGCTGCTGGATCTTTGCGTCAGAAGGATCCAAAGATTACCGCTCATCGAGACCTTGAGACCTTTATCTACGCAGTAGCCGATGAGGGTCCTCTTGATGTTCACAGTCAGTGGGAGTTCTTAAACTGGCTTCGTAGCTGCGGCTTTAATGTTAATCCTCATGCTCGTCGTTGCCTGAGCGCTCAGGAGGTTCACGATTTTTGTGCGCAAGCTCTTGAGCAGCGAGGAGACCTTAACTACGACATTGATGGCGTGGTGGTAAAGGTTGACTCTTTTGCTAGCCAGGAAGCTCTAGGATTTACTTCTCGCGCTCCTCGTTGGGCTATTGCTTTTAAGTTTCCACCAGAGGAAAAGCAGACCGTTTTGCGAGAAATTCGCATTCAAGTTGGTCGTACAGGCGTGCTTACTCCTGTTGCTGAGTTTGATCCCGTCACGGTTGCGGGTTCTACCATTGCGCGCGCAACTCTCCACAATCTTGACGAGATTCGTCGTAAAAACGTGCGCGCGGGTGACACCATCATTGTCCACAAGGCAGGAGATGTTATTCCAGAGGTTGTAGGACCAGTTTTGAGTCTTCGACCTGCAGATGCTGTTGAGTTCCAGATGCCAACTACCTGCCCAAGCTGTGGCAGCCCTGTTATTCAGGAAGAAGGAGAGGTGGCCTTCCGCTGCGTCTCTATTGATTGCCCTGCTCAGGCAGTTGAGCGTCTGATTCACTGGGGCAGCCGTAAGGCCATGGACATTGACGGCCTTGGTGACGAGCTTATTAACCGTATGGTTGAAGAAGGCGTCCTCTCTGACGTAGCCGACTTCTACGATAAGCTCACTGAAGAAACGCTGGCAAACATGCCTACAGGTCGTGTCTACGATACTGATACTGCAGATCACCTTTCTGGCGATAGTATTCCTGTGGGTCACACTATTGCCAAGAAGGTTATGGCAAAGGTTGAGGAATCAAAGACGCGCGGTCTTGGACGCGTGCTCTTTGGTATTGGCATGAGGCACGTTGGTGCTAACGTCGCAGAGCTGCTTGCTCAGGAGTTTGGCTCTATTCAGGCGCTTGCTACAGCACCTGTCGAGAAAATCGCTGAAATCCCAGGTATTGGCCCCAAGATTGCAGAATCTGTACACGAGTTCTTCTCGATACCAGAAAATGTTGCCGTTATTGAGCGTCTTCGTCAGGCAGGCGTAGTGCTTGAGGAAGAGAAGCCAGAAAACGAGCTTCCTCAGACACTTGCTGGGCTTACGTTTGTTTTAACGGGAACTCTTGAACACTTCACACGTGATGAGGCTGGTGCTCAGCTTAAAGCTATGGGAGCAAAGGTTTCTGGCTCTGTATCCAAAAAGACTAGCTTCGTAGTAGCAGGAGAAGCCGCGGGATCTAAGCTTACAAAGGCTGAGAGCTTGGGCGTTCCCGTACTTGATGAGGCTGCGCTCCAGCAAATTCTTGAAACAGGTCAGGCACCTGCATAAATGTGCATGGTTAGTAACAAGGTGTTGATTTATAATGCTTCGTTACCGTCAGTAAAAAGGAGGCGACCAAATGAACCTACTAAAAAGTAAGTATGTTTCTCTTGGAATGATGTTTTTGATTTTAGCAATCATCCTGGGCGCAGCATCAAACGTTAATGACCTATTTATCGGTATGATTTATGGCGTTTCTCTAGGAATATTGATTTTAGGATTGCTTGTAACTCAAAAAAGATTGCCTTTATGTAATCGATAATTGATCCAAAGGGCACAGCCATGGCAGATAAAAACATTTTGGTTCTTTGCTATTCTCGCTGCACTACCTGTAAGAGAGCTCTTAAATGGCTTGATGAACACGGTGTTTCTTATACACTGCGCGATATTAAAGAGGAGAATCCAACTGCAGAAGAGCTTGCTGAGTGGCACAAGCTGAGCGGTCTCTCCATCAGGAAATTCTTCAATACTTCAGGCATGGTGTATCGCGATAATAACATCAAGGAGCAGCTTGATGCAGGTATGAGCGATAGTGATGCCTATAAGTTGCTTGCCACTACAGGCATGCTGGTAAAGCGCCCCTTGGTGGTTGCAGGTAATACTATCTTGCTTGGATTCAAGGAGCCTGCGTGGGAAGAAGCACTTCTGTAGAGTCGACCTCTATGGTATGTGTTTTTATAGCATGCGCTTTTACAGCATGCGATAGATTGTAGATAAGCGTTAGTAAAAAAAGGCAGCTACTCAAGTAGTTGCCTTTTCTCTTACGTGTTTGAATATGCAACGCCTTTGGTGTTTTGCTGCAAGTTAGTCCTCGTCATCAACCATTTCTACAACAGGTTTACCCATGTAATTGATGCCGTCGACCAGCTCTTCCAAGGTAATTCTCTGACCCAAAATAGTTGCCTGAACAAGCTCTTTGTAGAACTCACGAGCTTCATCCATAAGATCAAGAATGCTTTCAGTCTTGATCTCTCCTGTGTAAGGCTCTTTCCAAGGTAGACGCTTGAGGTTTGCCGTAGGGAAGTCCTCGGTTTTAACAATACGATGGGCCATCGCCGCAACATATGAATTGTTTGAAGGACGCATGAACTTCTCGGTCTTATACAAAACGTCAGGAAGCTTGGTGGTGTACTTAGGATCAGTACGCTCTACAGTGTGGTAGATGCGAGCGTAATCCTGAAGGGCCTTCTCGTACTCACCAACGCCAACATTAAGGTCAAATACCTGAAGCGCTACTTGCGAGAAGAGCGCGCCACCAACGTGCTTGGTTGATTCAATTGCTTCAAGCACCTCAGCTGGGGGAAACGTTTCAACGGTAGTATGGCGCAAGTGCCAGAGAAGGTATGAGTCTAAATCTGTCTCGATAATAGGATGGAGTTCTCTGTAGGCATTCTTGAGAGATGGTTCCGCCTCAATCAATGCATCTTGCTGGGAATACACAAATGGATGGACAATTCTATCCAGGGCGTAGTGTGCTAAGAGGCCAAGCGCAAACGCACGACCAGCGGGCATGTCGCTCTGCGGTAGGCGAGAAACACCATCGCGAATAGAAAGAAACGCGTCGACAATATGACCCGCATGCATACGACGATGTAGTCTATTGCAGGCAAGCGAGTGGTTTGGCCAGGCAAGATGACGTGCTAGGAAGGGATCAGGACCCTGGTTTCCAAGCAGGAATGCATTGACCTCTGCATCAGTTGCAACAAGTTCTTGCGGTAAATCATGAACCACTTCTGCGCCAAACAGATAGTGGGTTATTAAAGCAGGCATAGGACTCCTTGTAGTTTTTCAATATAAGAGTAGCCCAAAATAGCTTATAGGCGTTAAAATTTCTCCTTCGTGTTACAAGATTTAATGATACTTGGGAACTGACACATGGGTCTACTTGAAATTTTAATGCTGGGTATGGCGCTTGCAACAGATGCGTTCTCTGTCACTATCTCTAACACCTTTGCCTTTGATGACCATAGGTTTTCTCGTCTTATGCGTATGCCTCTTTTCTTTGGTCTCTTTCAGTTTGGTATGCCTCTTGCCGGTTATTTTGTTGGTGGCATTACAGCAGAGTTGATTGAGAAGTACGCAGGTATTGTCTCGTTGGTTATTCTTGGTTTCATTGGTTCAAACATGCTGTACAGCGGCTATAAGGCGCTCAAAGAAGATGCTTCTGAAGAAGATGAGGAAGAAGCCCAGCAAAGTGCTACGACGCTCTCTTATGGAAAGCTGCTCTTTCAAGCTGTTGCTACAGCAATCGACGCATTTGCTGTTGGTGTAAGTTTTAGGGCACATAGTGTAGACATTTTGGTTGCCTCGGCGCTCTTTGGCATTATTACTGCCATTCTCTGCACCATTGCTCTGTTCATTGGCAAAAAACTTGGTTCTCTTCTGGGCGACCGTGCCGAGATGGTGGGCGGAATAGTACTTATCCTGATTGGACTAAAAGCCTTTTTTGGATAAAATCTGTTTGACCAGACGGATTATGTAGCAGGTAAGGAGGTAGTGTGAAGTTTATCCCAGATTGTCTGCGCCAGAAGATGCATAAAACTTTTGGACCAAAAGACCCTGATGAGAAGATCACTCCACCAACTGCCACTTCTGTTACAAGAACCTCATTTATTATCCTGGCTGTCTCGGCGGTTGCTGCACCTGTAATAGCTACGGTAGCAAACGTTTTGAGTCCAGGAATTTCTTATGTTCAGCAGGAGCTTCTTCCTCCACAGCTTAATTCAAAAGTTCCAGGCTACGCTCGAGCGCTTATTCAACTTGCGCAACGAGAGGGCTCCCTCAATCTTTTATGTACTTCCAAAGATGCGGTAAAGCCCCTGGTAGAAACATATTCAAGAATGTTTTCTATGCCTGTTACGGTGGGTGAGGCAACGGAGGAAGAAATTCAGGAGTTTATTCAGCAAACATATACTTCTGGTAAGAGCCTGCAGTCTGAAACTTCTGATATCAAATCTGGTACTGATTGGGGTTTTGAGAAACCCGATGTCATTTTCTTGGCAAGCGAAGTTCTTATGCAAAATTTTGAGACTTCCGCATATTGTCAACCGTTCGAAGTTTCTTCAACAGACCAGTACGTGCGCTCTGAGTTTTTTGACGCCAAGGGAGACTGGTATGCCTACGCTGCAGATCCATTGGTTTTACTGGTAAATCAAGAACGCCTTAATGAGAAAAAGATTTTGCGTCCTCACGAATGGACCGATCTTCTTACAGATGGCCTGCGTGGAAGGTATGTTATTCCTGACCCCGCACTTACGTACACGGGCAAGAAGTTTGAATCGCTCTTTTTAGGCCAGTATGGTCTGGATAAAGGCGCTCAAATTATCCAAAGTTTGTTTGAAAATGTTGACGCATTTTCTGAGAGTACGCATCAAGCTATTAGAGACACAGGATTTGGCAGGTACAGGGCTTGTGTTTGTCCGCTGAGCGCTGCTTATAGGGCAATTACTAAAGACGATTTTGATAATCTTTCAGTTATTCTGCCAGGCACTTCTTATTTCTCTACGATAAGGTCATTTGTATGCCAGGGGTCAAAACATACGTATTCAGCGTATTTATGGCAGGAATTTATTACCAAACGAGATTCTGCTGAACACATGGGAGAAATGGACTCGTTCTTCTCGCCAGTTATTGAGGGAACACCAACGCCTTGGTATGTGGATCGTCTGAATTTGACAGCAGTAAGTGAATCAATGCAAACAGCTCCTGCTCCAACCGATGCAGAAGGCAATCTCATCAAGCTTGAAGACGTTCATGCTATCTACAGTAAGTTGGCCAATGCATAGTTCTTAACGCATAGCTCTTTCCATACGTTAAACATTTGGACACCAAAAAACGGCCCAGGTAACTGAGCCGTTTTGCTTTAAAGAGGGAGTGGCGAGAAGACCGGTTTTCTCGCCAAGAAGCTCTGATGAAGCACTAGACGTAGAAGAGCATCTTGTTGTAGCTAGGAACTGGCCACCAGTCATGTCCGCAGATGAGCTCCATGGAGTCAACGGCGCTACGTAGGCGGGCCATGGCAGGAAGAACCTCATTGCAGTAGTATTCGCACTGCTCCTGAGGCTGATCTTTCATCTGGTGAGCTGTGGTGTTGATCTCATCAAGACTGTTGGTGGCTGCGTAAATCTCGTCAATACCTGCGGTGAGTTTCTCGACAATCTCTGTCTCTGCTGCACTCTTGATGCCAATGGCCTGCTTAGCAGCAACTGAAGAGGCAACATCACTTGAGTAGGTAAAGAGGGCAGGCAGGTACATGTGGCGCGTCATATACAGCATGGTACGAGCTTCGATGTTAAGGACCTTGGTGTACTGCTCAGCCTTTGCAATGTAGCGAGCCTGTGCTTCTGCCTGAGAAAGAACGCCGTAGCGCTCAAAGAGCTCAATGTTTTCTGGAGCAACCATTGCAGGGAGTGCCTCAGGAGTGGTGCGGAGGTTTGGAAGGCCGCGCTCTTCGGCAAGTTTCTCCCAATCGCCTGAGTAACCATTACCCTCAAAGAGGATGCGCTCGTGAGCCTTAAAGGTGTCAATAACCCAGCTCAAAGCTTCCTTAGTGAAGTTCTCCTCGGAAACGTCTTCAAGGTCATTTGCAAAGCGGTCACACTGCTCAGCAACAATAGTGTTCAAAATAACATTAGGGTCAGAAAGATTCTGCTGGCTGCCACACATGCGGAACTCAAACTTGTTACCAGTAAACGCAAAGGGGCTGGTACGGTTTCTGTCTGTGTTGTCCCTAAGAACTGCAGGAAGTGTTGGTACGCCCAGATCCATACGAGTGCGCTTTGCACCGTGGACATCGGAACCTGTGATGAGGTCATCAACGATTACGGAAAGCGCAGCACCTAAGAAGACGGAAACAATTGCAGGTGGAGCCTCATTTGCGCCAAGGCGGTGATCGTTTCCAGCGGATGCAACAGACATGCGGAGAAGGTCTGCATGTGAGTCAACGGCGGCTACAAGGCAGGCAAGGAAGACCAAGAAGCGAAGGTTCTCGCCAGGTTTATCACCAGGCTCAAGCAGGTTCTCGTTGTCTGCAGAGAGCGACCAGTTGTCGTGCTTACCAGAGCCATTGACGTACTCAAAGGGTTTCTCGTGCTCAAGGCAGGCAAGACCGTGATGCGTTGCAAGAAGCTTGAGCTTCTCCATGGTCAGGAGGTTGTTGTCAATAGCAAGTGCACCTTGCTCAAAGACAGGTGCAAGCTCATGCTGGCAAGGAGCAACCTCATTGTGCTTGGTTTTTGCAGGGATGCCCAGCTTCCAGAGCTCGTCATCAAGCTCCTTCATAAAGTTGTTGACGGTTGGACGAATGGCACCAAAGTAGTGCTCATCAAGCTCTTGGCCCTTGCTTGGCTCACAACCAAAGAGGGTACGACCACACAGAATAAGGTCAGGGCGCTGCTCAAAGTCTTCCTCTTTGATAAGGAAGTACTCCTGCTCTGGACCAATGTTTGTGACAACGCGAGAAGGCTCTTGTCCAAAGAGAGCGAGCACGCGTTTAGCCTGCTTTTCAAGGGCAACCTGGGAACGAAGCAGAGGAGTACGCTTATCTAGAGCTTCTCCGGTGTATGAAATAAATGCTGTTGGAATGCAGAGGACTTCATCTTTGATGAAAGTTGGGCTTGCAGGATCCCAAACCGTGTAACCGCGAGCCTCAAAAGTGGCACGCAGACCGCCAGAAGGGAAGCTTGATGCGTCAGGCTCGCCCTGTACCAGCTCTTTTCCCGAGAAGGACATCAAAATTGTGCCGTTTCCCTGAGGAGTCATAAAGCTGTCGTGCTTCTCGGAAGTAATGCCTGTGAGAGGCTGGAACCAGTGGGTGAAGTGAGTGGCACCTTTTTCTAGCGCCCACTCTTTCATGGCATGCGCGACCTCGTTTGCAATGTCGAGGTCAAGCGGCTTGCCGTCCTGGATGACACTACGAAGTTTCTTGTACGTTGGCCTTGGCAGGCGTTCTTGCATGTCTGCGTCGGTAAAGAGAAGTGAGCCAAATTCTTGAGAAACTTTGTCGTGAGCCACAGCCCCTCCTTGTGGGTAAATGCTGGCAGTTAGTCTGTTTTCTCGCGTGCAATGCACATTATATCGCTTGTATTTTCGCACGAATGACACAGCAGGGATATATAGGATACAAACAGAAACAGAACGCTTACAAATAGAAAGCTTTATTTTTGGCGTGAGCGTTTTGTGAGAGATGATCGCTTTGTTTCCAAGCGCTCCTGTCCCGTAGGCCTTAAAGACTTAGTACAATAGAAGCACACAAACTAAGAGGAGCAGGTATGTCTGATACTACTATGCCAGTTGATATTACAGATCAAAACGACGCTGCGTCAGCTAAAGAAGATGCAGCTAAACCACGTAGAACCATTGCTGTTATTGACGGAAACTCGCTCATGCATCGAGCATTCCATGCAATCCGTCAGCCTATGGCAGCACCAGATGGAACGCCAACCGGAGCGCTGTTTGGCTTCTTCAACATGTTTATCAAGCTTGTTGAGTCCTTCTCGCCAGATGGTGTCATTTGTGCTTTTGATAAGGGAAAACCGCAGGTTCGCATTGATATGTTGCCGCAGTACAAGGCTCAGCGTCCTCCTATGGACCCTGCTTTGCACGCGCAGTTTCCTGTAGTCAAAGAGCTGCTCAAAACGCTGGACGTTCCTGTCTGCCAGCTTGAAGGCTGGGAGGGCGATGACATCTTGGGTACCCTTGCCCGCCGTGGTGAGGCTGAGGGTTACCAGATGCTACTCTTCACGGGTGACCGCGATATGTATCAGCTTTCCACAGAAAACGTCAAGATTGTTTCTACGCGCAAAGGCGTCTCTGACGTCTCAATTATGACGCCAGAGACTGTGGCAGATCTCTACGCTGGCATTACGCCAGAGCTTGTCCCAGATTTCTATGGCCTTAAGGGAGACTCTTCCGATAACATTCCGGGTGTTCCTGGAATTGGCCCTAAGAAAGCCGCTGCTCTGATTGTGGAGTATGGCTCGCTTGACGAGGTTATTGCCCACGCTGACGAGGTTAAGGGCAAGGTGGGAGAAAACCTTCGCGCTCATATTGATGATGCGCTGCTCTCCCGTAAAGTTGCAACTATTCGCACTGATGCACCGCTTGATATCAACCTGAAAGACGCCAAGTTTCCAACGTTTGATCCAAATGACGTGGTCAAGGCTTTCTCGGCTTTGGGCTTTACGGGCATGACCTCAAGGCTTGCTCGCATGGCCGGTGGCTCTGCCGCTGGCGCAGTTGCACAAACCGCCTCTGCTACACCTGCGCTTCCTATTCCGTCAGAGTATTTGCAGGCAGGAGACGCATCTGCTGCGCTCACTTCTGCAATTGAGAACCAGGAGTGGATTGGCGTTGCCCAGGATTCTGCGGCGGACGCTGGAGCGCTCTTTAGCCTTTCTCGCACACTTTGGGTGTCTACAGAAAAGGCACTCCTCAAATTTGAGGGAGAAAATGCAACTGCAGCACTCTTGCGTATTTTGCGAGAAGCCCGTGTTGCTGCAGACGATGTCAAGGCGCTGTTACACGAGGTAAGCCCTGTTGATTCGTCCGAGCCGCAGAAGATGGATATTGAAACCATTGATTCTGATCGTCTCTTTGATACGGGTGTTGCCGCGTATCTACTTGAGTCTGATCGTTCAAGTTTTGATATTAATGGCTTGGTTGAGCTGTACTTTGGCTCTGAGCTTACTGAGCCTACAGACGATATTCCTGCAGCAGCATTAAGAGCAGTAGCTGCAAGAAATCTTGTTCCTGTACTGACTAAAAAGCTTGAAGACGATGGCTCATATGAGCTGTTTGCTGCGCTTGAAATGCAGCTTTTGCCAGTCCTAGCCGCAATGGAGCGTCGTGGTCTCTACGTTGACCCCCAAAAGCTTGCAGAACAGTCTGCCCAGCTAGCGGAAGATATTGCACAGCGCGTTGCAAGCATTCACCAGACCGCAGGTGAAGATTTCAACTTGGATTCTCCAAGCCAGCTTTCTCATATCTTGTTTGACGTGCTTAAACTTCCAACCTATGGCCTCAAAAAGACGCGCACTGGTTTTTACTCCACCAATGCAAAGGTTCTGGGAGAGTTGGCGCAGGAATACCAGATTGTTGCTGACGTCCTTGAATATCGTGAGCGCGCCAAGATCAAATCAACCTATCTCGATGCGCTTCCTGCACTTATTCGTGGCGATAAGCGCATTCACACCACGTTCAACCAGACCGTTGCTGCAACGGGCAGGCTTTCCAGCTCTGATCCAAACCTGCAGAACATTCCTACCCGCTCTGAGTTGGGACATCGTGTTCGCACTGCCTTTACCGTTCCCGAGGGCAGTGTATTTCTCGCCTGCGACTACTCTCAGATTGAACTTCGCCTGCTTGCGCATCTTTCGGCTGACGAGCACCTGGTAGCAGCATTTAACTCTGGTGCTGACTTCCACGCTGCAACTGCCGCCCGTGTCTTTGGCGTACCCGTTGAAGAGGTCACTCCAGCACTTCGTAGCCGTGCTAAGGCAGTTAACTTTGGCATTGTCTATGGTCAGCAGGCCTTTGGTCTAGCAACATCTCTTAAGATTTCCCGCAAGGAAGCGCAAGAGATGATTGACCGCTACTTTGATGCATATCCTGGTGTTCGAGCATACCTTGACGATTCCGTCCGCACTGCTCACGAGACTGGTTATGCGGTTACCATGTACGGCCGCAAGCGCCACATTAGAGAGTTCAACCAGTCAAATCGCCAGCTCATTGCCTTCGGTGAGCGCACTGCAATGAATCACCCTATGCAGGGAAGTGCTGCAGACATTATCAAGATTGCAATGATTAATGTCGAGAAGCACCTGCGTGATGAGGGTCTTGCGTCAAAGCTGATTCTTCAGATTCACGACGAACTTGACTTGGAAGTTCCAGAGACAGAGATTGAGACTGTTTCTAAACTGGTAAAAGAGACCATGGAAGACGTTGTTACCCTGCGTGTTCCTCTAATTGCCGATGTCAGTTATGGTTCCAATTGGGCTGAGGCAAAGTAAACACGTAAGCAACATGTTCTAGAGGAGATTTGGTATGGAGGCTACAACCTCATACATGCACGTCACAGTCTATACAGACGGTGCGTCTCGAGGAAACCCTGGTCCTGGTGGCTATGGGGCCGTGCTTCTGTACACCGATCCCTCTGGTCAACAGCATACAAAAGAGTTTAGCCAGGGTTATAAAACTACCACAAACAACCGCATGGAACTTCTTGGCGTCATTGTTGCACTTGAGGCCCTTAAGCGTCCTTGTCAGGTAGAGCTCTATTCCGATTCCAAGTACGTAGTTGATGCGTTTAATCAAAAATGGGTCTCGGGATGGATTAGAAAAGGCTGGAAAACGTCATCTAAAGAGCCTGTCAAAAACGTAGACCTTTGGAAGCGCCTGCTTGCTGCCATGGAAGACCATGAGGTGGGCTTCAAGTGGGTCAAAGGTCACGCAGGTCACCCGCTTAACGAGCGCTGTGATCAGCTGGCTACTGAGGCTGCTGACAGCTCAAATCTTCTTGATGACCAAGGCTTTTTTGCAGATCAGCCATTACTATAAGACCGCTCTCATGAGGCGAGAAGTCCTTCTCGCCCAACGTATTCTCTACAAGAAAACAGCCGCCTGTAAACTGCCTCCCATTTCTTGGACACGAGAAATAGGAGGCAATTCAAAACACACCTAAGTCGGATAATCTGTTAAAAAGACGTATACATTACGCCGAAAATACCTCAAACGTGCAGATTATCGTCATTAGATGTGTAAAATGCCCACATCTGAGCAGATTATCTGACTTAGGTGTGTTCCGTAGATACAGAATTTATCGATAGTTAAATTTCTTATATAAGTCTATTCATGTTTAAGCATATTAGATGAAGTTTATGCATAGAGATGCATATCAGGTAGTGCGACCGCCTAGCTGCCTGCTATCTTGATTAAGAACATGTCGATTCTTCAGCAGAACACAAGAAAGCTGCGCTATTTTGTGCGCCAGGCTTAAAAGCCGACGCTACCACGCTGCAGAATCATAATCACCCGCACAATGAACTCTACCTCCCATTTCTTATGTCCAAGAAATGGGAGGCAGTTCACTGATAGACGGCTGTTTTAAGCTGAAGGAGTTATTAATTAGTAGCCAAGAATGCCAAAGCCAACAAGACCTGGACCAGTGTGAACAACAAGGTCCGAGCCTGCCTCGACATACCTAAAGTCGGTGACATTAGGGATTGCCTCTTTGAGCATGGCCTCCATTTCGGAGTAAATGATATTAGGCGCTGAACAGCAAATTCCCACATGAACGTGGTCAAATTGCTGAGCAAAAGCTGATCCAAGCGCAATCTCTCCCGCAAGAGATTTCTGCCAACCGCGAGTCTTTTTTGCAATGGTGTATTTACCATTTTCGTCACAGGTAAGAACGGGTTTGATGTTAAGCATAGAGCCAATACGATAAATTGCCTCAGAAATGCGGCCGCCCTTACGTAGGTACTCAAGGCTTGGAACAGAGAAGTATACGCGTGTGTTCAGAGATGCCTGATCAAGTTTGGCACCAATCTCGTCAAGAGAAAGGCCCTGATCAATAAGACGTTGAGCCTCAATAACAATAAGGCCAGAGGCAATACCAATATTTTTGGTATCAACAACATAAATAGGGAAGTCTGTAATAGATTCTGCAATCATGCGAGCAGTATCGCAGGTAGCGGAAAGTCCGGAAGAGATAGCAACGTAAACAGCACCCTCGTACCCTGCGGCTTTTGCTTCATCAAAGGCAGCCTTAATGCCCTCAGGAGAAGGAAGCGAAGTCTTTGGAACCTCTTCTTCAAAGCGAGCAACAAGCTCTGCTGGTGTGATGGTAATGCCAGACTCATAGGAAGAGCCATCAGAATAGTTAATGCGAAGTGGGGTGATACGAATATTGTGTTCAGCAACAAAATCAGGTGGGACATTAGTTCCTGAGTCTGTGATGATGGCAATTCGCTTAGTGTCCATTATTCGCTCCAAATATATACGTGCTACAAGTAGCTAAACGTTGACTTTCTATTACCCACATTTTACATGGAGATATACCCTGTTTTCTTGAGATATGATAAGTTGCTCTCAACGGTAGGTAGACGGTACACTAGGTATATAACTCGAGAAAATCTTTCATAACGTAACGTTTACTACTATTTAGGCACTAAGAGAGAACGGCAGATAATGTCTAGCATTTATAGAGAGCCCGTTGTAGTGAGAAGAATTGAGCAGCGCTCATCTCTAAAGAAAATCACTTCTAACAGCACAATTGCAGCAGCAGTCATGGTGCTTGCAGCATTGATTGCACTAGTCGTTGCCAATTCTCCAGCTCATGAGGTGGTTCGAGAAATTCTTGAAGTCCAAATGAGTTTCTCACTTGGAATGATTCATGCCCATATGGCTTTGGAAGTCTTTGTTAATGACTTCCTCATGGCTATCTTTTTCTTGCTTGTAGGTATTGAGCTCAAGTATGAGGTAACTGTTGGCCAGCTCAGAAGGCCAAGACAGGCTATGCTTCCTATGCTTGCTGCTGTCGGTGGTGTTGCCGTTCCTGCCCTTATTTATCTGGCGCTTAATGCAAGTACCGCTCCTCATGGATGGGCAACACCAATTGCAACCGATATTGCCTTTGCGCTGGGTGTCATGTCGCTGTTGGGCAACAGAATTAGTCCGCAAACCAAGGTCTTTTTCCAAACACTTGCAATTGCTGATGATATCCTGGCTATTGTGGTCATTGCGCTTTTCTATGGTCACGCGCCAAATATTGCCTGGTTAGCAGCTTCTCTTGGAGTACTTGTCATTTTGTGGGGAATGAATCGCCTGAAGATTTACTCTTCTGGTCCGTATTTGCTTGTTGGTTTGGTGCTCTGGGTTTGCATGTATCACTCAGGAATTCACGCTACTCTTGCAGGCGTTCTCCTTGCCTTCTTCTTGCCATCTCACTCTGATGTTCGTCTGAGCAAGCTGGGTAGTTGGCTTTCTAGGCGTGCCCGTGAACTTGATGATCACTACGACGATGAACATCACGTTTTAGGTCAGCATGACTTTACACATGGAGCTAACTCAATCGAGCAGGTCATGCACCACGTAACTCCACCACTTCAGCGTGTTGAGCACTACATTTCTGTTTTTGTGAACTTTGTTGTTCTGCCTATTTTTGCCTTTGTAAACGCGCAGATTACGCTGGTAGGTGCTGATTTCGGTGCGCTTCTTAGCAGTAACATTGCTCACGGCGTATTCTTTGGCGCCGTTCTTGGAAAGCCATTGGGAATTATTCTTGTGACATTCCTGTTGGTAAAGGTTAAAATCTGTAAACTTCCTGCAAAGGTTGACTGGATTCAGATTACAGCCGTTGGTCTTATGGGTGGCTTAGGCTTTACCATGTCAATTCTTATTTCTAACCTTGCATTCCCAGACGCAGGGGAGATTCTTGCAGCTAAGGTAGCCGTTCTTGCTGCATCGTTTGCTTCTGCAATCTTGGGCCTACTCTTTGTACACCTCGCAGAGTTTTACAAGCACCAAAGGCAGAGCGGCTTAAGGGAAGACGCCGTACAAGAATGAACCTAATGAGACGTACGACTCTTTTTATCCTTGACTATTAAAATGCAGAGCCCCACAAAATAATACGCAGAAGTCATTAAAAAACTGGCGTGTAGAATGTTCACTCCGCCTATTGAGGCATCTTGCCCTGCAGGAGAGAGACACATCGAGACAATGGTGAATAGCCATATAAGAAGTAAACAAATATTGACTATCTTATTAATAAGATAAGCTATTGGAGTAGAAGCATCAAAAAATATACCTCTATTAAAGATGCTAATGAAAAAATCTTTCCAAGAGTCATACATGACGAGCCTCCAACTTGTTAGAAAAAGACCCCGTATATATGCAATTTTATCACTTATATAAAATCAATAAACTATGGTTATTCGACGGTACCGTAGGTAAAACCCCAACCGTGCGCCGTAACAATTGAGTTAATCTGATCGCAGAGGCGAGCACGGACATATGTGCCAGAGGGAATCAACTCAATAACTTCTTGCAAATCTTCTTCAAGATCGTCTACTTCAGCTTGAATTAGCACGTCAACCTTAGTGACTGTACCCGAAGGTTTGTGCTTATAAAGATTATCAACAAGGTGCTGGAGTTCGCCATATGCCTCCGAGCGCATGCCAGGCTGTGCAGAATTTGCCATGATTCTCCTTGTCGCGTTGATTTTTAAATCACCTATACTTTGTATCACGCAGAGACCGAAAAGGGGAGTGTCATGTTTGAGCTAGTTTCTCGCGAGCTGTTCCAGCCAAAGTCAACCTCTGAGCAAAACGCTTATCAGAAGATGAGCGATGCTGAGCTTAACCAGGCCCTTGAGCTTATTGGACAAGAAGCTCGTGCACTTGGCGAGAAAAACCTCAAACTTGATATGGCTCGCGGAAAGCCAAGCTCTGCACAGACGGCGCTGTCTAAGCCTATGCTTGACGAGCTGAACTCTACTTCTGACCTGACTGACAGCGGCTCTTTTGCAGATAACTACGGAGACCCTTGGGGTCTTCCTTCTGCGCGAGCCTTTGCTGCAGAGCTCACAGGCGTACCTGCTGATCAGGTCATCGTAAATGGCTCTTCTAGCCTTAACCTTATGCACGACATCATTTCTCATGCCGTAACCCACGGTCTTGCTGGTCAGCCTTCTTGGGCAGAGCAGATGGCGGCTGCAAAGGCTCAGGGTACCACGCTCAAGTTCCTGTGCCCTGCTCCAGGCTATGACCGCCATTTTGCTATTACATTGCATTACGGACTTGAAAACGTTGCCGTACCTATGACTGAAGATGGCCCAAATATGGACGTGGTCAAGGAGCTTGTTGAGAATGACAGCTCTGTTAAGGGAATTTGGTGCGTACCGCGTTTTGCAAACCCTACCGGTATCACCTATTCAGATGAGGTTGTCCGTGCGTTTGCAAACCTCAAACCTGCGGCTCCTGACTTTAGAATCTTCTGGGATAACGCCTACGCAATTCACGCCTTTGTACCAGAATCTGAGGCTCCTCAGCTTCTCAATATCTTTGATGCACTTGCAAAGGTTGCTGCAGACGATGTTCAAAAGAACCTGGTGATTGCTTTTGCCTCAACGGCAAAGGTAACCTTCCCAAGCTCAGGCATGGCATGGGTTGCCGCAAGCCCTGCGGACATTAAAGAAATCCAGAGCGCGTTCAAGGTTGCTCGTGTTTCTCCCGAGAAGATCTCTCAGCTGGCGCATGTGCGTTTCCTCAAAGATGCGCACGGCATTGAAGCTCATATGCAAAAGCATGCCGAGCTGCTCCGACCACGTTTTGAACTGGTAGAACGCAAGCTGCAGGAAGGCCTGGGCGATTTAGCTGTTGCAACCTGGTCTCATCCAAAGGGCGGCTACTTTGTCTCGTTTGATGGTCCTGTTGGCTCTGCGCGCGCAATTGTTTCTCGCGCACATGAGCTTGGCGTTACTATGACACCTGCAGGTGCTACGTGGCCAAGTGGCAAGGATCCCTTTGACACTAATATCAGAATTGCTCCAAGTTACCCAACGTTGGAGGAGCTTGATGCAGCGCTTGATGTCTTTATTGTTGCTGTTAAACAGGTAAGTGCTCGACTGGCAAAAGTTGATCGTGGTCAGAGCGTCTGGGGATAGCTTGTGTAACTTTGGTATTTACTTTGAAAGTAGGCCCATTCTGCCGTATCTTGATAAGTTATGTTTAGAAAAAGCGATTGGATGTTGAATGCCAACTAATACTTCAAAGCCAGAACTTACACCAGAACAGAAGGCAGAAAAAGAGCTGGTTGCTATGGCAAACCAGACCGCAAAAAAGAAAGCAAAGGACCGCAAGCCCGATGAGGCTCCTAAAAAACCAGGTCCTTCTACAGGCATGAAGATTGCTATTGGAGTATTCTCGCTCTTTATTGCTATTTCTATGATGTTGCCTTCCCTGGCCAGCATTTTCTCTAACTCTCAAAAGCAGAATCAGAACCATCAGAATTCTCCTGAGGCTATTAATCAGGTCTATCAGAAACAGGCAGAAGAAAAAGAGTCTGCTATTCAGTCCAATCCAGATAATCTACCAGCACATCTTGATTTGGCTCGTACGTATCTAGGCTGGGGAATGGCACTTAAGAGCTCCTCTCAAGATGACTCTGTTCAGAAGCAGTCTTTACAGCTGATTAACAAGGCAATTGCCGAGTACGATACGTATCTTGCTTCAAATGATTCTGATGAGGTTCGTGTTGATAGGGCTATTGCACAGTTCTATGCAGGAGACCAAACGGGCGCCGTTGAGGCGCTTAAGGCAGTAACAGATCGCTCTCCAGACTATGCTAACGGTTGGCTTAATTTGGGAATGATGTATCGTGTTACTGATCAAGTAGATCTTGCAAAAGAGGCACTGCAGAAGGCAATTGAGAAAGATTCCGATAATAGCGCCGGTGTGAGGGATAATGCACAGAAAGTTCTTGATGCATTAAACGGAAACACCTCTACCTCTTCAAATAACACTAAGTAAGGAGGAGTTATGGCACTAGAGATAAGCTCTGAAATTACAGATGAAAAGGCCATTATTCGCATTGAGGGCGAGGTAGACGTATCAAACGCCTCTGAGCTTCGCGATGCTTTGGATACCGCGCTCGCCGATGGAGCAAAAGAAGTTGAAGCTGATTTTGCTGAGGTAGCTTATATTGATTCGACGGGCATTGGCGTTTTAGTGGGTGCTGCACATCGAGCACAAGAGAGTGGTTCTGTGCTTGTTGTTGCAAATCCTCAGAAAAACGTGGAGCGTGTCTTTTCGCTTCTTGGGGTCGATAAAGACCTTAACGTTCGCAAGTAGGTTTGGTAACTTGCAAGCTCTTTGAGAAACGGTTCAAAGAGCTTGTTTATGTTTGTTCCAGAAAGGTATTGCTTGTGTTTGGCATTGGAGAAACAGAGCTCGTACTAATTTTGCTCTTTGCATTTTTAGTATTTGGTCCTGATAAATTACCTGGTATGGGTCGCACTCTTGGTCGTGCTCTTAGACAGTTCCAGAACGCGCAAGAAGGCTTTAATAAAGTTGTCCGTGCAGACTTACTTGACCCTGCAGCGGATGCACTTCACGAGAAGCCCAAGCGCTCCGAGCAGCTCAAAAATGCTGCATCTGATGCTGACCGCGAGGATACTGACCATCAGGAGACCTTTGCTGAGCGTCGTGCTCGCCTCAAGGAGGAGCGCGAGGCAGCTGAGAAGGCTGCCGCTGAGGCTGCTGAGCAGAATAAGCAAGCTGAGCAGACCCAGAAGGCTGAGCAGCCAGAGGCCGCTTCTGCCGAAGAAGCGCCTGCTGCTGCACCACAAGCTACGTCTTCTGTTGCTTTCTCCGATGATTCTACAGAGGTAACTAAGCACGTGGCACCTAAGGCTGCAGAAGAAACTCCTGTTGCAGCTCCATCTGCAAAAGACCTCTATAACCTTGGATCTGCCCGTTCTTCTCGCTCTATGGCAGAAGACAAGAAAGAAGAAGTTGCTGGAGAGGAGGGAGAAAGCCAGGACGCATAAGTCCAGCTTTCGTGTGTAATGCCTATTACTCCAGCTCGTATGCCACTTTTTGATCACCTGGGAGAACTCCGTCGCCGCGTGACCATTGTGGTGGTATCGCTTTTTGTTACTGCAATCATTATTTATTTTGCAACACCTGCATTGATTGAGATCTTGATTGACCCTATCAGGGAGTTTTTGACCGATGGTAAGCTTACGGTTATCTCGGTCCTTGGCGGCTTTAGTATCAGGTTTAAGGTAGCTTTCTTCTTCTCGGTGATTATCTGCACACCTATTATCATCTGGGAGATTATGGCTTTCTTCTTGCCTGCGCTTAACGCTAAAGAGCGCAAGTGGGTTGTTCCTACCGTGGCAGCCATGATTACCTTGTTCTTCTTGGGTATGCTGTTCTGCTACTTCATCATTTTGAACACCGCAATTGGTTGGATGATTGGACAGTCGCAGGAGTTTGCAGGAACTATTAATGAGGCAAGCGATTACCTCAACATTATTATGATGTTTGAGATTGGCTTTGGTATTGCATTCCAGCTACCTCTGGTCATCTTCTACCTGGCTATTCTTCACCTTGTCCCTTACAAGGATATGCGTGAGCAGTGGCGCTACGTCTACGTTGGCCTGCTCATTCTCTCTGCAGTAGTTACTCCGGATGCTTCGCCTGTCACCATGATTTTGATGTTTGCAGCTCTTATTCTGCTGTACGAAGTTGCTCTGGCCGTTGCTCGCTACGTCATTATTGCCCGTGATGGCAAAGCTGCTCTTAAGTGGAGCCGCGAGGACTACGAGCAGCATGAGCTAGACAAAATCTAATAGTTTCATTTTTACTTTGGAGAGTGTTGTTCTTTGATTCTAGTTGTTACCGAGAAAAACGACGCAGCGCAGCAGATTGCTCGCCTTCTGTCTGAATCGGGTAAGCCTGAGACAGACAAGGTATACAACACTCCTGTTTATCGTTTTAGACGTGGCGGAGAAGACCATGTTGCTATTGGTCTTCGCGGTCATATTCTGCAGCCGGATTTTCCTTTGGCTCTCAAGTTTGACAAGGAAGAGGGCTGGTATGGAGAAACTGCAGAAGGGGAGCATCTTCCTGCAGATGTTCCAGATGGCCTTGAGCGTCCTCCTTATAAGGTTAAGCGCAAGCCTTTTATGGCAGATGGTGTTGACCTTAAGGGCTGGAAAATCCCCAGCTTGCCCTATTTGATTTGGGCTCCTGTAGATAAACAGCCTGCGGAAAAAGAAATTATTCGAGCTCTCAAGAACCTTGCTAAGAAGGCAGAGTCTGTCATTATCGGCACAGACTTTGACCGCGAGGGAGAGCTTATTGGCTCTGATGCGCTGGCACAGGTTCTCTCGGTTAATCCTAATCTGGCAGTATTTCGTGCTCGCTACTCTGCCTTTACCAAGACAGAGATTGAGACCGCCTTCAATAACCTGGTGGACCTTGATTACAACTTGGCTGCAGCAGGTGAGTCCAGGCAGTATATCGACCTCATTTGGGGTGCGGTACTGACCCGTTACCTAACAACTGCACGCTTTGGCGGTCTGGGCAATACGCGCTCTGCTGGTCGTGTTCAGACTCCTACGCTGGCACTTGTTGTTGAACGCGAGCGTGAGCGCTTGGCATTTAAGCCAGAAGATTATTGGGTTATTTCTGGTGTTGCTGCCCCAGAAGATGATGCGGAAGCAACTTTCAAGATGGTTCACCAGACCGCAAGGTTCTGGGATCAAGCTGAAGCAGATGCAGCTTACGCCGTTGTTAAAGATCAATCGCAGGCAACGGTTGTCCAGATTGAGTCTCGTATCAGAAAGCAGCAGCCACCAGCTCCGTTTAACACCACGTCGCTCCAGGCAGCTGCAGCTGCAGAGGGTATCTCGCCAGCTAGAACTATGCGTTTGGCAGAGTCTCTGTACATGGACGGCTTGATTTCATACCCTCGTGTTGATAACACCGTTTATCCAAGTTCGCTTGACTTGAAGGACTGTGTCCGTACATTATCTGCAGTTCCTCAGTATGCTCCTACCTGCAAAAAGCTTTTGGGTCAGTCAAAGCTTCATTCCACTCGTGGTAAGCAGGAGTCTACTGACCACCCACCAATTTATCCAACAGCAGCTGCAAATCCAGATGCTTTGCAGCCTGCAGCTTGGAAGCTTTATAACTTGATTGCTCGAAGGTTCCTAGCAACCCTTATGGGTCCAGCTACTATGAGCGGCACTAAGATCACGCTTGATGTTGCTGGTCAGCCGTTTATTGCAAATGGAACCGTACTGGCTGAGCCAGGCTTTAGAGAGATTTATCCCTTTGGCCTTAAGAAGGATGACCAGATTCCTGATGTCGGCGAGGGAGAGATTGTCTCCATTCAGTCTTTGTCGCTTGACGCTAAGCAGACAGAGCCACCTGCTCGCTATAGCCAGGGCAAGCTTATTCAAGAGATGGAGAAGCAAGGCCTTGGTACAAAGTCTACGCGTGCCTCCATTATTGATACGCTCTACCAGCGTAAATACCTCAAGAATGATCCTGTTGAGCCAAGCCAGCTTGGTATGGCAATTGTTGATGCGCTCTCGCAGTTTGCGCCACACATTACCTCGCCTGATATGACGGCAGAGCTTGAGTCCGATATGACAAGCGTTGCTGAGGGCAAAGATACGCGTGATGGCGTTGTTACGCACTCAAGAGCTTTGCTTGCGGGCATGATTGATACGCTCATTGACCACAAAGAAGACCTGTCTGAGGCCATTGCTGATGCAGTTACTGCTGACGCAAAGGTAGGAACCTGCCCTAAGTGCGGCAAAGACTTGGTTGCTAAGAGCTCTCTGAAGACTCGTGGAAGCTTTGTGGGCTGCATGGGTTGGCCAGACTGCGATGTTACCTATCCACTGCCGCAGGGACGCGTTGAGCCACTTGAGGGAGAGGCCGGTGTCTGCCCAGAGTGCGGTGCTCCTCGCGTAAAGGTTCAGCCGTTTAGACAGCGTGCGTATGAGACTTGCATTAATCCTGCTTGTCCTACAAACGCAGAGCCAGATCTTATTGTGGGTGAGTGTCCAACCTGCAAGGCCAATGGCAAGCACGGGGACCTGGTGGCCCACAAGTCAGAGCGTACGGGCAAGCGTTTTATTCGCTGCACCAACTACGAGGAGTGCGAGACCAGCTATCCTCTGCCTGCTCGCGGAAAGCTCGAGAAGACCGATGAGGTCTGCCCAGATTGTGGCGCTCCTATGGTGGTTGTTACTACTCAGCGTGGTCCTTGGAAGCTTTGTCCAAACTACGATTGCCCTGGTAAAGAAAAGAAAACTGCCTCGCGTAGAGGCGCTCGTAAGAGTACTAAGAGCACCAAATCCACCAAGGCAGCAAAAAAATAAACGTATGACGGTGCATCGAGAGGTGCACCGTTTTCGGAAGAACGAGCGTCCCTCTCCAACGCCCGCTCCATACGTATTTTTACCCATTTTTGAGCGCTCTTCATGTGGAAATGCGCAAAACCTTTAGAATATTCATGGCGAGAAACACAATCTGCCTGTATCGTGAGATAGTTAAGAGGGAGGGAAGCATGAACAAAGACGCACGTACATCTCAAGGCCTGTTCATCACGCTTGAAGGCGTTGATGGCTGTGGCAAGTCAACACAAGCTTCTCTTCTGCGAGAAGATCTTGAAGCTCTTGGCTTTGACGTGGTCTTTGTTCGCGAGCCCGGTGGAACTGCTATTTCTGAGCAGATTAGAGGCGTGGTACTTAATCCAGAAAACGGCATGATGTGCGATGAGTGTGAGCTGTTGCTCTATGAAGCAAGTCGTGCTCAGCTGGTAGGAGAGGTTATTCGACCAGCTCTAGCTGCGGGCAAAGTCGTCTTGTGTGATCGCTTCTATGACTCCACCTTTGCTTATCAAGCAGCTGGTCGCGGTCTTGATACAGACCTTGTGCACCGTGCAAATCGCTTGGGAAGCTGTGGGGTTTCTCCTGATAGAACCCTTGTCTTTATGCTTGAGCCAACGGTTGCTCATGCGCGTGCTACGCAAAATGACGCCGATAGACTAGAAGCAGAAGGTGTTGCCTTCCAGGAGCGAGTTTTTGCTGGTTATAAGCAGCTTCTGCAAGATGAGCCTGAGCGTGTAAAAGCTGTTGATGCAGATGGCACAATTGATGAGGTTCGCGCACGTACTCGTCAGCTGTTGGCAGATCTTATTCCTGGTATTTGTGAGCTTGGTGAGTGACGCGTTTATGACTCAAGAGAGCACACATACTACTCAAAACACCTATCCACTTCCTCAGGCACTTACCCGTCTTCAGGATCAACCTCAAGTTCAAAATCTGCTTGCACGTGCACTTCATGAGCACAAGCTTGGCCACGCCTATCTGTTTGTAGGTGCTCCTGGTTCCGGTAAAGGTCTTGCAGCTAAAGCTTTGGCGCAGTGCGTGCTTTGCGCTCAGGGCGGTGACGCTGCCTGTGACGACTGCATTCGTATTTCTCGCGGTACTCACCCTGACGTGCACGTACTTACTCCAGCTTCCGCAAATGGCTATCTCATTGAGCAGATTCGTCAGCTCATCGCTGATGTTAGTCTGGCGCCTATGCGCTCAACTCATAAGATTTACGTGATTGACCGCGCTGATTTGCTCAGAGAAAATTCTGCAAATGCACTGCTCAAAACTATTGAAGAGCCACCTGCAGACACCATCTTTATTCTGTCTGCACGTTCTTCTTCTGCGGTGCTTCCCACCATTGTTTCTCGTTGTCAGGTAGTTGCATTTAGAACGCTCACTGACGCTGCTGCTAAAGCCGCCATTATGCGAGAGATTTCCGCCACAGAGCAGGAAGCTCGTATTGCGCTTGCAGCAACAGGAACCCCTGGTAGAGCTGTGGAGTTTTTGCAGTCTGCTACGCGCAAAAACATTCGCAGACAGCTCATTGACGTTTTTGGTAACCTGCTCAGAAACGACTCGTGGGATGTGCTTACTTCCGCAAAAGAGCTGATAGAAGCTGCAAAAATTCCTTTAGGTGACGTAAGACGTGCCCAAGAGGAGGCGCTTGCCCAAAACGAGGACTTTCTCACGAGTGCTGCTTTGAAGCAGGTTGAAGCTGCCAATAAGCGAGAACTCACAGCGCGCGAGCGTTCGGGTATCATAGAAATGTTGGCAATTCTGGAATCGCTTCTTCGCGACGTGCTTTTATGTTGCGAGGCAGTTGATGAAGAAATAGTAAATACGGATGCAGCAGGCATTATTGACCGCGTTGCATCTCAAACTCATACCCAGGGTGTTTTGGGAGCTCTTGCTGCGGTGCAAGAGGCTCAATACAACCTGGACCGCTCTGTTTCTCCCCAGCTAACCCTTGAGGTTATGCTGCTGCATATCAAGGAGGCACTTACATGCCCACCGTTGTCCCGGTGAAATTTGAATACGCCGCGCGCGACCTTTGGTTTGATCCAAAGGAGTCCGGCGTTCTTGAAGGTGACCACGTTATCTGCCAGACCGAGCGCGGTCTAGAGATTGGTCTTGCTGTAGCTGATCCTCGTGAGATTTCTCAGGAGGAGTTTGAGTACAAGACAAATAAAGCCGAGCTCAAAGACGTTGTTCGTGTAGCAACTGACGAGGATCTATCTCGCGCAGAAGAGCTTGCCGCTAAGGGCGAGGCTGCGCTTCCTGTGTTCAGGAAGTTTGCTGTTCAAGAAGAACTTGAGATGAAGCCTATTGGCGTCGAGTACCTTTTTGATGGCGAGAAGGTCGTGTGTTACTTCTCGGCTGATGATCGCGTGGACTTTAGGCAACTTGTGCGCGAGCTTTCTCACGAGCTTCACGAGCGTATTGACATGCGTCAGATTGGCGTCAGAGAAGAAGCAGCGGTTATTGGTGGTTACGGTCACTGCGGACAAGAGCTCTGCTGTAGAAGGTTTGGCCTTTCTTTTGAGCCAGTTTCTATTCGCATGGCAAAAGAGCAGGATTTGCCTTTGAACTCAACTAAGATTTCTGGTGCTTGTGGTCGTTTAATGTGCTGCTTGCGCTATGAGTTTGAAGCGTATCGTGACTTCAAAAACCGTGCTCCAAAGCGTAATGCTGTTATTGAGACTCCTTTGGGCATGGCAAAAATTGTTGAATACAACACGCCAAAAGAAGAGATTGCCCTTCGCCTTGAGAGTGGCAAGGTAGTACGCATCCCTCTTGCTGATATGGACACATCTCCTGCGGCTCAGCAGAAGTCGGAAGACCTGGGTTGTTCTTGCAGGCCAGATAGCGTTTCTCGCGCAGCTCTTGAGCGTCTTGAATCTGTTGAGGTTCAGATGGCGCTGGCAGAGCTTGATAGAGCAAACGGCCTCATTGTTGATGAAGAGCCAGAGATTAATCCAGACCTCTTTGTTACTGAGGTTCCAAGGCGCAAACGTGAGCGCTCCGAGCAGAACTCTGCAAATAGGCAGGATAACGCTAAGAACTCTGGTGCAAGAAACGCTCGAGAAGAGCAGGGAGCTCAAAGTTCTTCTCGCACCCGTCGTGTAAGAACTTCAAAGAATGCTCAGGTCAACCCTGGTTCCAGTACGTTTGATGCTTCAACAGATACGCTTCGTCGTACCCGCCGCCGTCATCACGCAACAGAAGAGGGCACTGCAAATACTCAGGCTCCTCAGAAGAATGAGCAGGGTACAGCTCCTGCACAGAAGCAGGCTCAGGGTAAGCGTTTTAGAAGGACAGATGCTCCTCAGGCACCACAGAAAGGCGATGAGGCACAGGCACCAGTTCGTGCAAAGAGGACTCGTCGTCCAGGTGATAGGGCGGGCATGAAGACCCAGAACGCCCCACAGAACGCTCCACAGAGTGCTTCTGGTTCTAATGGCTCGCCTAACGCTGCATCTAGAGATGCTCAGCCACAAAATGCTGCACGTCGTAGGCATAGAAGAGCTGGACGTGATGATCGCGGTCACGGTTCAAAGGACAACGCGTAATGTATACGCTTAAGACTGAATATGCCTTTGACTCAGCGCATTTTCTTACAAACTACTATGGCAAGTGTGAGAACCTGCATGGCCATCGTTGGCACGTAACTGCTTGTATTTCTGCTGCAGAGCTTGGTGAGTCTGGCACAGAAAAGGACATGGTTATGGACTTTGGTGTCTTTAAGCGCAAAGTTCGTGCACTGTGTGACTCTCTTGACCATACGTTTTTGATTGAAGAAGGTTCACTTTCTGAAAAGACGTTGGCCTGTCTTAAAGAAGAGGGTTTCTCGCTCACTATTTTGCCGTTTAGAACAACAGCAGAAAACTTGGCAAAGTATCTCTTTGAGCAACTTGAGGCAGAAGGTTTGCCCGTCTCTTCCGTTGAGGTTGATGAGACCCCTAACAATTGCGCCATATATTCAAAAAATATGAAGTAACCTGTTGTTTTTTAAAGCTCGTGTGAGCAACGTAACCTCGATGGGTATACTCTACGTATGTAGAGGTTTTATCTTTTATCGAGGTGGAATTTCATGGCTCACGGAGCATTGCGGGGTGTCAATTTAACCGGTTGGCTTACGCTTGAACCGTGGGTAACTCCTGAGCCGTTTGCACGCACAGGGTGCGTTGATGAAGCTCAGCTCATTAAAGCGCTGGGCGTTGAGGACTACCACACTCTTGTTAAAGCTCATCGTTCTTCATTTATTCAGAGTTCTGACTTTGTCAGCATTGCTGCTCGTGGTTTTAATGCGGTAAGAATTTCTGTGCCTTGGTACGTTTTTGATGAAGAAGCCGCTGGTACTCCATATGTTAGCTGCATTACCGAGCTTGATAGAGCTCTTGAATGGGCGGAAGAGCTTGGCTTGCACGTTATTTTTGTACTGGCAGTCAATCCAGGTTTGCCTGATGGCTTGAATGACCAGCCAGGTGGTGCTCCACGTACCAGAATTTCTGGGGAGAAGTCTCTTTCTATTCTGCATAAGCTTGCCCTTCACTACGCTCACCGCAGCGGTTTTTATGGCATTGAGGTAGCCGATGAGGTTAAGCCTCGTGTGCGCAAGGGCTTTAAGCTCACAGATGGTATTCCTGGTCACTCGCTTAGAAACTATTATCGCCGTGCTTATGAGACCATTAGATCTGTGGCAGGAGAAGAGCCTGTGGTCATTCTTCCAGATGGTGGTTGGCCTCAGGGATTTAGGCGTTTTATGAGCCAGCAGGCCTATCAAAACGTTTGGCTTGATGCACACCTTGATAAACCCTGCGAGGGAATTGATTGCTCAGGTCCTAGGGGTGTACAGCAGCTTATTGATAAAAACGAAGCGTATTTGAAGACTTCTGCTTCAGGCGGTCTGCCGGTCATGGTGGGTAAGTGGTCAGCATCACTTCCAAGCATTGACGGCGCTATGACGGCAGAAGGAAGAATTGCACTTGAGCGCATTTATACTTCTGGTCAGCTCAAAGTGTACAATACGTGTCCTGCGTGGTTCTTCCAGACTTGGAAGACCTCTGCATTTTTGGCTGCATGGGATGCACGCGTTGCGCTTGCAACGTTTGAGAGGGGAATGCTCGAGTAATGACAGAATCTACTCTTTTAGCAGGTAAACTGTCTATTGTGGGCACACCTATTGGTAACCTTTCGGACGCGTCACCGCGCGTTAAAGAAACGCTTGCGGCAGCAGATGTTATTTTGTGTGAGGATACGCGCGTGACCTCAAAGCTCCTCTCGGCATTTGACATTCATGTGCCACTGCAGCGCTGTGATCAAAATATTATTGAGTCGCAAATTGAGCCAACGCTTGAAAGACTTCGTGCTGGTCAGCGTGTTGCGTTTGTGTCAGATGCGGGTATGCCAGGCATCTCTGATCCAGGTCAGCATTTGGTTGATGCGGCGCTTTCAGAAGGACTTGCAACAGAGGTTATTCCGGGTCCTTCTGCGGTGACCTGCGCGCTTGTTGCATCGGGCCTGGCAAGTGACCATTTCTTTTTCGAAGGCTTTTTGCCTAGAAAGCACGGGCAGATTGTTCAGCGCCTGCAGCAGCTTGCAGCAATTCCAGGCACTATTGTGCTGTATGAGTCTCCGTTTAGGGTGCTTGCAACCGTTGAGGCCATAGCCGAGGTTTTTCCAACTAGGAAAGTGGCTCTTGTTAGGGAGCTCACCAAGCTGCACGAAGAAGTGGTGCGCGATGTGGCTCCTTGCCTTGTTGAGACTCTTGCAGCAAAAGAAAACCTCAAAGGTGAGTGTGTTTTGGTCATCGCAGCTCCCACAGAAGAAGAGCTTGCCTCTACATCGTTGCAGGCAGCGGGCGAGTCTCAGCTCTCGTTTGAAGACGCAATAGAGGCTGGTCTTGCTGTGGGTACTAGAAAATCAGCCCTGGCCAAGGAGCTTGCTCAGAAGTTTGGTATCGCACGTGATGAGGCATACCAGGCAATTCTTGCTCACGAGGCATAATCACTATACCAACACAAAGAATGCCCAGCATTTGCTCTATACTGGATAAGTTATTGCAACTTATACAAAGGGAGTCATTATGCCCGAGGCCAAGCCGTCATACTTTATTACCACCCCAATTTACTACGTCAACGCAAAGCCACACCTGGGAACTGCGTACTGCACCCTGCTTTGCGATATCCAGGCTCGCTTTAGACGCGCTGCCGGCTACGACGTCTTCTTCCTTACCGGTATGGACGAGCATGGCGAGAAGGTCGCTCTTGCTGCAGCTGATCACGGCTTGTCTCCACAGGCATGGTGCGACTCGCAGGTTCCTTTCTTCAAGGGACTCTATGAAGAGCTCAACATCTCATACGACGACTTCATCCGTACTACCGATGAGCGTCACGTAAAAGCTGTTCAGTATCTGTGGGAGCGCATGCGTGAGGCTGGCTTCATCTACAAAGGATCCTACGATGGTTGGTACTGCATCCACGAGGAGACCTTCTTCACCGAGACCCAGGTAGAAAAGGCAGACGAAGAGGCTGGTTGCAAGGGTGCACACCTCTGCCCAGATTGCCACCGTGAGCTTGAGCGCGTTTCTGAGGAGTCTTGGTTCTTCAAGCTTTCCGCATTCCAGGACAAGCTGCTTGAGCTCTATACTGAGCATCCAGATTTCATTGAGCCAGACTTCCGCGCAAACGAGGTTCGCAGTTTTGTTGAGTCTGGCCTCCAGGATATTTCTGTATCTCGTACCAGCTTTGACTGGGGCGTTCCAGTTCCTTTTGATGAGTCTCACGTAACCTACGTCTGGTTTGACGCTCTTCTCAACTACTACACCGCTGTTGGCTACGGCGATGATAGCCCAGAGGCTGCTGCTATGAGAAAGCGTTTCTGGCCAGCTCAGATGCACGTTGTCGGCAAGGACATCATCCGCTTCCACTGCGTCATTTGGCCTGCAATGCTTATGGCTCTTGGCGAGGCTGTTCCTGAGCACATCTTTGCTCACGGTTTCTTGAATGTCCGTAACTCTGAGACCGGCGTTGTTGAGAAGATGAGCAAGTCTCGCGGAAACGCCATTGCACCTAAGGATGTTTTGGATCTTCTGGGTGTTGAGGGCTACCGCTATTACTTCATGACCGATGTCACCCCTGGTGAGGACTCGGGCATTTCCTTCGAGCGCATGGAGCAGGTCTATAACGCCGACCTGGCAAATAGCTGGGGTAACTTGGTTTCTCGCGCCCTTAACATGAGCGATAAGTACTTTGAGGGTGTCACCCCAACCTTTGATGGTTCTTCTGTTGCTGCAGACCATCCACTGCGCAAGCTAGCTGAGGGCATCTATGACCGCTACGCCGCTTGCATGGAGAAGATGGACTACGTGGGCGCTAAGAACATCATCATGGAGCTTGTCCATGCAGCTAACCACTACATTGAAGACGCTGCTCCTTGGACGGTAGCAAAAGACCCTGAGCGCGCATCAGAGCTTGCAGAGATTATCTATACGCTGCTTGAGTCTATCCGCATTTGCGCACATCTCTTTATGCCATTTATGCCTACTACGTCTGCAGAGGTCCTGCGCCGTATGAGCCTTGATGAGGCAGAGATTAACTCCACAGATACCCGCAGCGAGTGCGTATGGGGCAAGCTTCAGGGTGGCTTGGCTGTCTCTAAGGGAGACGCTCTGTTCCCACGTCTTGCAAGCAAGTAATCGTGTCGGAGCACACATCGCATCAGACATCGTGGCTAGCTAATCAGCGCGCCACTAAAGAAACGCTGGAACGTTTTGGCCTTGCCACCAAATACAGGCTGGGTCAAAACTTCCTGGTGCAAGATCACGTTATCGAGAAGATCGTTCAGCTTGCAGAGGTTCAGCCTACCGACGTGGTCGTTGAGGTTGGACCCGGTTTGGGTACCCTTACGGTTGCCTTGCTCGACCGCGCCCGTGCGGTTTGTTCACTTGAAGCGGACTCTGAACTGGAGCAAGTCTTGGCGGTAACCTGCAAGGAGCCTCATCCAGACTCGTTTGCGCTGGTTATGGGAGACGCTCTGGCTATCACGCCGCAGAAGCTCGCCGATGCCTACAGTGCACTTCCTGCCGTTGCTCATGACGCAGCGACGAGCGCTCCGATGCCAACAAAGTTTGTGTCTAATCTGCCGTATCAGGTGGCAGCTACGCTGATCCTCAAGTTCTTCCAGGAGCTTCCTTCGCTTGAGCGAGCGGTGGTCATGGTACAGGCTGAGGTGGCCGACAGAATTGCCGCCAAGCCTTCTACTAAGGCATATGGTGCCTATACTGCAAAGTTATCTTTGTTTGCCCAGGTTACCGGTAGATTTGAAGTGGGTCCTGGCAACTTTATGCCTCCTCCACGCGTCAACTCTGCCGTGGTTCGTCTTGATCGCACCCAGGCGAGAAACCCGGTGACCTCCAAGCTTCTTTCTGAAGAAGAACTCTTACATACCATGAGCGTCATTGACGCTGCCTTTGCACAGCGTAGAAAGACTATTCGTAATTCAATGAGCGCCTCTGGTTTTGATAAAGACAAGCTAGACCAGGCGTTTCTCGCCACAGGAATTGCGCCTACCGTGCGCGCAGAAGTTTTGACCAGCCAAGACTTTATTTGTCTTGCGGCTGCTTTGGAGCTTTTAAGTGAGTAAGAAAAAGCATCATCTACCAGCAGAAGAAGTGGAAGCGCTTTCGTTTTCTGACGGTCAGTTATTCCATGATATTTACGGTACGCCTCGCCCAGCGCCGCGTGTTTTGGCGCCTGTTGCCGATACCCATGGTCATTTGGGTAGCCTCCACGAGCACAGTGCAGCGGAGTCTCTTGCTCGCGCTGCCGCAGCGGGTGTTCGTATGCTTATTGTTCCCGTAGATATTGCTACGGAGTTTCCCCGTAAGTGGGCAGATACCAGCGCTTTTATTGCATGGTTTGAGGATACTTTGAACAAGGCTCGCGCTGCTTATACAAAGCTGGCTGAGGCAGGTCTCTGTGTACCTTGCGATTTACCAGCAGAGTATTTGTTTGAGCACACGTATTTTGTGGTTGGCGCGCATCCCTATAGTGCACCAGACTATAACCAAGAGGCTGAAAAGCGCTTGTTTGAGTTACTTGAGCACCCTCTTTGCGTCGGCGTGGGAGAGATTGGCCTTGATTTTGGACCGTACTGTGAGGTCCCAGAAGAGGTCCAGTGCCAAGCATTTGAACGCCAGCTCTCCATTGCACACGAGCACAATCAACGCGTTGAGCTGCACCTGCGTGATGGTGCTGATAATACGCACGCTCATGATTTGGCGCTTGAAATTTTGAACCGTCTAGGTGTGCCTAAGGCGGGCTGTGACCTGCACTGTTATACCGATGGTCCTGAGGTCATGAAGCCTTTTTCAGACCTTGGTTGTTTTGTTGCCTTTGGTGGCGCGGCAACGTTTAAGCGCTCTGATGATATCCGAGCTGCAATGATTTCCTGTCCAGAGGTGCAACTGCTTTCAGAGACCGATTTCCCCTATATGGCCCCAGAGCCTCTGCGCGGAGGGGAGTGCACGCCAGCGATGGTGGTGCACACGGTTGAGCGCTTGGCGGAGCTTCGTTGGCAGCGACTTGATATCCCCAAAGAGAAGACGTATACCATACTGTGGGAAAACGCCCAGCGCTTTGTGGGACTTGCATAGCACAGCAGGAGGTGAGCACATATGACAAAAATCCTGGTAGTAGAGGATGACCATCAGATTCAGCAAGAGTTGGTACTCCTGCTACAAAGAAACGGCTTTGAGGCTCAGGCGCTCACGTCTTTTGAGTCTGTACCTCAACAGATTATTACTGCGCATCCAGACCTGGTTTTGCTGGACCTCAACCTTCCCGGTATTGATGGACAACAGATTTGTCGAGAAGTACGACAGCTCTCTAACGTTCCCATCATTGTAGTCACCAGCAGAAACACTGACCTTGATGAGCTTATGGTGCTCTCGTTAGGAGCAGACGATTTTATCGCCAAGCCGTACAATACCCAGATTTTGCTTATGCACATTACTTCGGTTTTGAGGCGTGCAAATAGTGATGTCACAACAGGAACAAAGCTCTCACATGCAGGTGTGACGCTTGATTCTTCTTCCTGTAAGGTTTCTGCAAATCAGAAGAGCGTCGAGCTGACCAAAAACGAGCTCAGAATACTTTCACTTTTGATGCAAAACGCGGGAACGGTTGTTTCTCGCCAGCGTATTCAAGAAGAGCTGTGGCAGTCGGATGAGTTTGTTGATGACAATACATTGACAGTCAACATTAGCCACCTCAGAAATACTCTTGCAAGCATTGGCGTTGAGGACTTTGTCATGACACGCCGCGGGCTTGGTTACGTTATTGAGTAGGCTGTTATGTCGTTTCTCAAGTATCTAAAAAATCGAACTATCTTCTTTCTTGCGCTTATAGCTAGCAGCACGTTAATTGGCTTTATGCTTAAAGGTGTTGGACTTAACGTGTTTGCTATTGCCTACTGTATTCTGGTTTTATGGGTAGTGGGAACAGCTGCACTATTAGCCGATTATTTTCATCGTCGTTGGTTTTATCAGCAGCTTGCTGAGAATTTAGCAGCAACTGATAAAGAGAGCTATCTGGTTCCTACCATGCTGGATACGCCTTCAACGCTGGAAGAACGGCTTTTTAAAGACGCACTTTCAAGCATGTCAAAGTCTATGATGGACCAGCTTGCTGATGAGCATATGCGATCAAAGGAATATCGAGAGTACATTGAGATGTGGGTGCATGAGATTAAGACTCCCATTGCTGCAGCTCATTTGGTTGCTCAAAATAATCCATCGCTACCTATGGATGACGTGCAAACGCAACTTACCAAGATTGAAACTCTGGTAGAGCAGGCGCTCTTTTATGCACGCAGCGCATCTGTAGATCGAGATTTTTCTATTCGAGACGTCAATTTGCAGTCCATCGTAAAAGATGCCCTTAAAAACAACGCACGTGTCTTTATTGACGCTGGCGTTTCTCCGCATTTTGATGACTTGGCCCAGGTGGTCAAGGCTGATCCAAAGTGGCTTGAGTTTATTTTGCGACAGCTCCTGATTAACGCTGCAAAGTATTCAAATCCAGAGCTTGCACCTGGCGAGAAGAACGTTTGGATTTCTGCCTCTGTCTCAGAGCCACGTGAGGGAACTACTTCGACCACTCTTTTCATTAAAGATAATGGCATTGGTATTCCTGAAGAGGATCTTGCCCGTATTTTTGATAAGGGATTTACCGGTCAAAATGGACGCAAGTACGCCAAATCCACCGGCATGGGTCTCTATCTCTGCTATGAGCTCTGCAAAAAGATGGGCCTTAAGCTGGCTGTGAGCAGTACAATTGGTAAAGGTTCAACCTTTTCTATTACGTTCAACCAGTCTTTTACGGATTTAAAATGAAGCTGATTAGCTTCTCCTAAATTAGAAGTTCCCACAATTCATCCGTTTGAGGATCGCTTCCTACTGGGAAGGTATGCTGACTAAAACGCTTGAATCCCCAATGTGAATAAAATGCCTTAGCAGGCTCATTGTGTTCCCAGACACCCAGCCACACGCGCTTCTTACCCTTCTCTTTTGCCAGATCAAGGGCAAATTCCATAAGCTTTGATCCAAGGTGTAGGCCTTTGAAACGTGGAAGGATATACAGGCGTTCAATTTCAAGTGAGTCATCGCGCTGACCCTCGGTTTGCTCATAACGCGTATTGAGCTTCAGGTAACCAGCTACTTGACCTTCTACCTCAATAAAATAGAAATATGAGTGTTTAGCAGCAAGCTCACGGGTAAGCTTTTCTGTGTTGTAGAGCGAGTCAATGCAACTTGCTAAATCATCTGCTGTATTTGAGTCAATAAAAGTGTCTACAAATGTCTCTATGCTAAGCTTCTGCAGTGTGCGCAAATCGGCTGTTTCAAGCGGTCGGATTGAAACGTACACGTCATCAATATTAATTGTGTTTCTCGTCTGACGATATGCATCAAGGTCAAGAGAGAGCACATGGTGGAGGACGCCAAAGTGATCAAGCACCTTAGAAGATACCTGCGTAAATCCAGCTCGCTCATAGAAGGGCTGAGCTTTGAGTTGCGACTCAACTAACACCTTGGAAGCACTACTTTCTTGTGCCAGGTAATCGAGGGTATCGTGCAGCAGCTTTGAGCCAATGCCGGCGCCTTTGTTGCTGACACATACGCGCCCAATAAGAGGGGAGTTGTATGACTGTCCTGTATCAATGATGCGTAAATATGCAGCTACCGAGTCAGTATCCTGATAAAAGACATGGGTAGAAACTTGATCAACGTTATCAAGATCGTTGTACATAATCTGCTGATCAACAATAAACGTTTCTGCTCTTAGAGAAAGAATTTGATATAACTCTTTAGCGGTAAGCTGCCCAAATCTTTTAATTACTAACTGCATAGCATGCCCCTCCCGTATGCTTGATAGTGATATTTTGACACATCAAAGTGAGAAAAGCGTAAGGTTTCCGTAAGGTCAATCGATGGCAACGTAAACGGTAGTGCGGGAGTATATATCTCAAGATTTACTCGCTCCCAACGAAAGGACGCAACATGGCAGCTACTCAAGTAACTCCAACTCAGCCAACTGTTGTGGCTGGACAATCTTCAGCACTTACCCCTCACACCGTCTTGGTTTGCCAAAACCTCGAGAAGTACTATGGAACTCGTGGAAATGTCACTAAGGCGCTGGACGGCATTAATCTTTCTGTAGCTCGCGGTGAGTTTATCGCTATCATGGGTCCTTCCGGTTCTGGCAAAACTACACTTTTGAACTGCATCTCTACCATTGATCAGGCATCTGCGGGCCACATCTTTATTGATGACCAAGAGCTTTCCAGACTACGCGGCGCAGAGCTTTCTGCCTTTAGGCGCGACCGCTTAGGCTTTATTTTCCAGGACGCAAACTTGCTTGATAGCCTTACTGCTCGTGAGAATATCGCGCTCTCTTTAACCATTGGTCACGTCCGTGCACAGGAAGTTTTGGAGCGCGTTGAAAACGTTGCCAAGCTGCTTCAGATTTCTGAGGTGCTTGATAAGTTCCCTTACGAGATGTCCGGTGGTCAGCGCCAGCGTGTTGCCGCAGCCCGAGCAATTGTTACCAACCCTTCGCTGGTCCTTGCAGACGAGCCAACCGGCGCACTTGACTCAAAGAACGCCCGTACGCTCCTTGAAAGCCTTGAGAACCTCAATCGTAACGGTGCAACCATTGCTATGGTTACTCACGATTCATATGCAGCTTCTTATGCTCATCGCGTCATTTTCATTAAGGATGGCCGCATCTTTAATGAGATAGTTCGTGGCGAGAAACCCCGCAAGCAGTTCTTTGACCAGATTATGGACGTTGTTTCATTCCTGGGAGGAGAGGGTGCTGATGTACAGTAAAATCGCGCTTGGTAACGTCAAGAAATCACTGCGCGATTTCAGCATTTACTTTCTGACATTGGCAGTAGGCGTTGCACTATTTTATTCCTTCAATTCAATTACTCAACAATCTATGGTGTTGAATCTTTCTGAAGATCAGAGACGCATTGTTCAGCTCTTAAGTAATACCATCTCTGGAGTAAGCGTTTTTCTTGCCGTTATTATGGGATTTCTTGTTGTCTACGCTAATCAATTTCTGATTCGTCGTAGGAAAAAAGAATTTGGTATGTATCAGATACTGGGCATGACCAAGAGAAATGTCTCTAAGATTATGAGTATTGAGACACTGTTTGTTGGTTTTCTCGCCCTGGTAGTTGGCCTTGTTGCAGGTATTTTTATCTCTCAATTTATGATGTTTGCAACGGCCCACATGTTCAACACAACTCTTGATTCATTCAAATTTGTCTTCTCGCAAGCTGCGTTGATTCAAACGGTTATTTACTTTGTGGTCATGTTTGTGGTTGCACTGATTTTTAACGTCACCACGGTGTCCCGCTATAAGCTTATTGACCTTCTTAACGCAGACAAAGTAACTCAGACCGTCAAGGTAAGGAATCTTACTGTCTCAGTGCTGCTCTTCTTGACCTCTCTTGGAATCATTGCTTATTCCTATATCCTGCTTCAGCACAATGGTTTAAAACAGATAGATGACGAGTTTGCCATGGCTACTGCTTTGGTATCTGTGGGCACAGCACTCTTTTTCTTCTCAATCTCTGGTTTTTTGCTCAGATTCATGCAGATGCAGAAGGGCTTCTACTACAAGGGTCTTCACTCATTTATCCTGCGTCAGTTTAATGCCCGCGTTAATACTGCTTGGGTTTCCATCTCTTTAGTCTGCGCCATGCTCTTTGTGGCAGTTTGTGGACTTGGTACGGGTTTCTCGCTTGTTGACTCTTTGAACGTCAGTTTCTCCAAGCTTAAAACGTACGATGTTTCTGTATCAATCAATCCAGGCTCAGAGCGCAGTTATACTCCTGGCCCAGCGGATTCATATGACTATCTCTCTGTAGTGCAGAAGCTTGATCCAGAGTGGGATAAAACTATCAAAAATGCCTTCCAGGTAGATACATACTTTGCTCAAAGTGATCCAACAACGCCTAGTTTTACGTATAGTTCTATTGATGCTGTAACAGGCAAGCGCTTTAGTGATTACTTTACCGGCTATAGTGGCCAGGAAGATCCTGCGCAGAAAAACGTAACTTTGATGCGAGCTTCTCAGTACAACAAACTGCGCGTTGCATCTGGGCTTGAGCCTGTTGACTTTGGTACAAACGGCTATATGGTTTGGACGCTTGATACTAATCTCACAAAATACTGGCAGGATTCTCTTGCTAATAATCCTGAACTCACCATTGAGGGTCACAAACTTCATGCTGTTGGTGGAACGCTTGATATTGCTCAAACACAAGGTGGACCTGCACTTATGCCAGCATTTGGAATTGTGGTTGTTGCTGATCAAAGCTTCCCTTCAAGCGTTGTTTTGACCAACTCATATATCTTAGGCAACTATCAAACCCCAGGCGATGCTTCTGAAACGCAGTTCCAGGGTCAAATTAAGCAGTACTTTGGTGATGGCGCCGTAACTGGTGGCGATTCCGATCCTTATTCTTTAATGCTTGTGGTCACCGCTTCCGAGTACATTCAATCGACTGCTGGATTCTCTGGTATTGTGACGTATCTGGCGCTGTACATTGGCCTGGTACTCTTCATTGCGTGCGCCGCTATTCTGGCACTTCAGCAGCTCTCCGAGGCATCGGATAACGCTCGCGCCTATCAAGTTCTTGCAGAACTTGGTGCCGAGAAGGGCCTTGCAAGTCGCGCGCTCTTTGTTCAGATTGGCGTGTACTTCCTGTTCCCGCTGCTTATGGCAGCTGCGCACGCAACATGCGCAATGTCTATTATGGTTTCTGTCATCAAGTCGATTGGCAACTTTGATGTAGCTAGCAGCATTGGTGGAGTGGTTGCAGTAGTAGCTGCTTTGTATGGCGGATACTTCCTGGTTACCTTTTTTGCTGCACGTTCGATCATCTTTAGAGGTGCCAAGAGAATGCAGTAAGTTGCGTCGCCGTGTTGTAAATTCGTGAAAGAAGGACGGATGTTCCTCTGTGGAGCATTCGTCCTTCTCGCTTAGGTAAAATGGAAACGTTATGTCAGATGGTATCTGTGCAGAGCACATACTCAAGGAGGCATCATGGGTCTTTGGTCAAAGGTTAAAAATGTGTTTGTTCCTTCTAACGGAGCAGAGCAGCCTCAAAAGGCTACATTTGCTACCAGGGAAGACACTATCTATGCACCAGTTTCTGGTGTCCTGGTAAGCGTACAAGAGGTTCACGATGAGGTAATCTCAAGCGGTCTCTTTGGCCAGGGCTATGGTATTTTGCCTGTTGGTCTTGACTGTGTATATGCTCCTTGCAATGCTCGCGTTACTGCAACTAACGTAACCAATCACTCAATTGGTCTTACCACAGACACTGGTATTGAGATTTTGATTCACATTGGTGTTGGCACCATCGAGATGAACGGCAAGGGCTTTACCCGTTACGTTCACGCTAACGATGAGGTCAAGGCCGGTACTCCACTGATTTCATTTGATGCTGCTGCCATTGAAGAAGCAGGATATGAGAACGTTGTAGTTGTTACCGTTGTTAATGCAGATCAGTATGAGCGCATTGACCTCATTGGTGAGTCCGGAACACTGATTGGTGGTCGTCCACTGGTTAAGATTGGCGATCCTCTGATGTGCGTCAAGCACTAGGGTTTCTCGCCAGCTAAACATCTGCAATAAACGAGGTTTTACATGCTTAGAGTTACTAAGGCAATTCTTCACGTCTTTGATTTTGAGACGGGAACTAAATACTTCTCTCAATCTACCTTGGATTTAGAGGACCGTCAGACAAAGTCATACGTACAGCGTAGACTGCGCAAGATTACAGCAAACCCAGAGTCCAGGCACGGAGAGTTTGCTCCTACCAGCAATTTTGCAGGAGGTCTTCAGGAGTATGCTCACGGAGACGTTGAGTTTGTAGAGTTTTCTCACCAGATTGCTCAGTGGTTCTGGGAAGAGCTCCGTCGCGCAGATGACGTTGAGCAGTGCGATCTTCTTGTGGCGGACTACATTGATACCGATGCTGGCCAGGCGCTTGCCAGTGCTGCTGCAGATGACGAAGATGCTCAGGCTGAGGCATTTGAGGGCGAGGGAAGACGTCTTTTTGCTATTGTGCTTCTCCCACGCAAGCAGGCCTTTATCCATGATGTAAACGGATCGGTAAATGAGATTTTGCGCCAAGACGCAACGCTGCCTTCTCCTACGCAAAAGGTTGATTCATATGCAGTCATTGACCTGGATACAGGCGCCATTGACTTCCACGACCATGACCGCTCTGTAGCAGGAGAGGGAAAGTTCATCATCCCAGAGCTCTTCCTTGAGTGCTCATCAGAGGCTTCAAGTCATGAGGTTATTGGCGAGGTAACTGTTATTGTGCAAGACTTGGCAGAAGAGTATGGACTTGAGCCTGCTGTTGAGGTGTCTCGTGCTAAGGCCGCCGTTGCAGAAGCAGCAGAGGTAGAAGAGGTAGTAGACCCTATTAAGGTCGGTAAGCGCATCTTTGAGGAGCGTCCTGAGATTCAGGAAAAGTACGAGGCTCAGGTGGCAAGTAGAGAGCTCCCCGAAGAAGTTCCTGTTAAACGCGGTGTTGCTAACAGAATTGCAAAGAATCATAAAATCCGCACCGATACGGGAATTGAGATTTCATTCCCTTCAAACCTAACAGAACGTCCAGGTTACCTAGAATTTTCTCATGAGTCTGATGGCAGGATTACCATTTCAATAAAAAATGTTGCACATATTGAAAACCGCTAAATCCTACCGTTGACCTCACAATTTAGAGCTAAAACTCCCCAAAATTCGTTTCGGAGAGTTTGGAAATTACGTATCTTTTTGAATATCATCGTGTATCTCGGGTAGAATAGTCTCTCAAAGGTCACACCGTACTACTAAACGTTCTAGGAGACCCTTATGAGTTTAAAGAAACAGCAAAGCACCACCATTGAGGAGCAGAGCGCTGCCCTTTTCAATCGTCGTGATGCCCTTAAGATTTTTGCCGGCATGGGCATTGCTGCCGCTGCCGTTACTGCATCCCTGATCAACACTCGTCCTGCTTTTGGTGTTACCCAGGCTCAGATTGATGCTGCTCGTAGCGATTACGATGCTGCTCAGAAGCTGCTCGATGAGATTTCTAATGAAGTCTCCAACATGCAGGCAAGCCTGAATGACACTAACTCTCAGATTGGCGCTATTTCTGATCAGATTGCAGATAAGCAGAATCAGATTGATGCTAAGCAGAAAGAGATTTCTGAAAAGGAAACTCAGATTGCCGAGAAGAGAAAAGAACTTGGCGCTCGTATGTCCAGCAACTACAAGGCTGGCCCAGCTGGCGCTCTAGAGATGATTCTTTCTTCTGCAAGCTTTGAGGAGCTCACCTCCAATATTTACTACCTCGACAAGATTTCTGAGTCCGATCAGAAGATGATTGAGGAAGTTAAGAACCTGAAGGCCGCTCTTGAGTCTGATAAGGCTGCTCTTCAGTCCGAGAAGACCGAGCTAGAGAATAAGAAGGCTGAGCTTGAGAATCTCCGTGCTTCTCAGGAGTCTCAGCTTAATGACATTTCTGCTCGTCAGGCAGACGCAGCAAACGTTGTTGCAAATCTTGATGACAATGTTAAAGCGCTTATTGCTCAGCGTGATTCTGAGCTTCTTGCTGCTCAGCAGGAGGCAGAGCGCGTTGCCGCTCAGCGTGCTGCTTCATCAAGCGACAGCGGTGGTGGCAGTAGCTACTATGGCGGTGGCGGCGGAGGAGGAACCTCTTCTGCAGGTTCTGGTTCTGCTGCTGCAGTTGTTAATGCTGCAGGCTATACCGGATCTACTGGTGCTGGCTTCTGTGCTGCTTGGGTTTCTAACGTCTTCTCTAACGCTGGTGTTGGTACCTTCTATGGCAACGCCTGTGATATGTACTATTCCTGGTGCTACTCTACCGACCAGAGCGCTATTGAGCCTGGCATGATTATTGCTGTTCCAACCCTTGGTGGCTCTGCTGCAGCTTTGATTTACGGCCACGTTGGCATCTACATTGGTGGTGGCATGGTCAGGCACTGTCTCTCTGGTATTGTAAGAAGCCAGAGCTTGAGTTCTTGGATTTCTCAGCTTGGTGCTTTGAGTACTCCAAGGTGGGGCTGGCTTGGCGGCGTTGTCCTAAGCTAAGGTATTGGCCCCTCATAACTTGTTATGTAAAAGAGCTTGGTTGCATGCAACCAAGCTCTTTTTGATGTCTATTTGATGCAAAAAGGAAGGGCGCAGATGCCAGAAGCACCTACGCCCTTCTCGCCCTATAAAGGGGGGGTGGATTACTCTTCAACCTCAAGAAGCTCAATGTTGAAGTTAAGGTCTTTACCAGCCATTGGGTGGTTGGTATCAAAGACGATAGTGGTACCGTCATTTGAGACTACGGTTGCCATAACAGGGTATCCCTCAGGAGTGCCCAGAGTAACCTGCTGACCTGCAACAAGATTCTCAGAGCCTGGAAGCTGAGCTACGGGAACAGGCTGTACAGCCTCCTCATGGCGCTCACCATAAGCCTCTGCTGCTGGAATATGGACGTCAACAATCTGGCCAACGGTCATATCTTTAACAGCCTCGTCAAAACCAGGAATCATCTGACCAGCCATGCAGGTGAATGCCAGTGGCTCGTTGCGATCGCGGGAGGAGTCAAACTTAGTACCGTCGTCAAGAGTGCCTACGTAGTGGACCTTTACCTTTTTACCTTCGTTGCTCATAAAACTCCAATCGTTAAAAACATATCTTTGGCATTCTACCCAAGTGAGGCGTAAATCAACCTTTGAATGATAAAGGTATAAAATACTTTACATTCAGTTTGAAAGGTTTGTAATGGAAGCTCGTTTGGCTCCTCATAAGTTTATTGGTGTATTTGACTCGGGCGTTGGTGGCATGAGTGTGCTTAAACACCTTGTTGCCCAAATGCCTCACGAGGAATTTCATTATTTTGGCGATTCTGCATTTGCTCCTTATGGTACTAAACCAAAAGCGCAGATTGCCCAGCGCTCTGCGGCTATTGCTAAAAAGTTTATTGATGAGGGTGCTAAAGCGCTGGTTATAGCTTGTAATACTGCTACAGCTGCTGCTGCAGACGAGCTGAGGGCAACCTATCCTCATGTACCTATTGTGGGTGTTGAGCCAGCTCTTAAGCCTGCAGTAACTGCATATCCCCATGGAACAGTGGTTGTTCTGGCTACAAAAGCAACGCTTTCTTTGCAGAAGTACCACAACCTTGAGTCGCGCCTGCATCCTTCTGCAAAGGTTATCTCTATTCCAGGAGAAGGACTGGTGGAGCTTATTGAATCTGGTCAGGCTGATTCAGAGCAGATGCATAGCCGCTTGACTGAGCTTTTGGGAGATTATGCTGGTCAGGTAGATGCTGTGGTTCTTGGCTGCACCCATTACCCCTTTATCAAAAAGCAAATTAGCTCCGTTTTAGGAGACGTAGAATTTTTTGATGGTGGTGCAGGTGCTGCTCATCAGTTAAGGCGTTTGCTAGAGCAGAAGAACTTACTTGCTTCTGCAGATGTCACTGCAGACAAGAACACTAGCGCCGTAGAGCCTGATATTTTATTCTCATCAAGCATAGATACTCCTGAAGAATTGAAGTTCTACCAGGAGTTCTTCTCGCAAGATATGTAAGCGTGGCTGGGTAAGCGTATTACTTAAGCTTAGTCTCAAGCCACTTTTTGAGCACTACTGCGTTGTTGTACGTAGTGTCTTTATCCGAGAAAAGCAGTGTCACGGTAGATTGATCAAGCTTTTTAAGCTGTTCGACAAAGGCATCTGCGTCAGGATTGCTGTCAAGTTCAGCTGTATAGGTAGATACAAAGCTATCAAAGCGCTCTGGATCGTGGTTGAATGCTTTTCTGCACTCAGTAGTAGGAGCAATGGTTTTAGTCCATTCATCAGCGTGTAGGTTCTCTTTTTTGATACCACGAGGCCACAGTCTATCTACCAGCACGCGATACCCATCGTCAGCTTCTGGCGCATCGTAAGTCCTCTTAAGTTTGATATTCATTTTTGCTCCCTTCAGCTCATGTACGTTATACCGCAAAATATCTATTCGGTTACAAACTATTTAATAGGACTAGGTATTCATATCCGCATGTTTATGATGAAGTTCATTCTTTAAAACCCACGGAGAAAGGAAAGCCATGGCAAACTCAGTGGAGAAGAAAGACATCGATTGGACAGCGCTTGGCTTCGCATATACGCAGTGTGACTACAGCTACGTTGCCCACTACAAAGACGGTGCTTGGGATGAGGGCGGACTTACCACCGATCACAGCATTACACTGTCTGAGTGCGCAAACATCTTCCATTATTGCCAGGAAGTTTTTGAGGGTTTAAAAGCTTACACCACAGTTTCTGGCGATATTGTCTGCTTCCGTCCTAATCTTAATGCTCAGCGTATGGTTGACTCTGCATCCCGCCTTGTCATGCCACCATTTCCTGAGGATAGATTTGTTGCTGCTGTTAAAGAGGTTGTTTCTGCAAACGCAGCATGGGTTCCGCCATTTGGCACGGGCGCTACGCTGTATGTTCGTCCCTTTATGATTGGTACCGGAAATACTGTTGGTGTTAAGCCATCTCCTACCTATGAGTTCCGTATTATGGTCACTCCAGTTGGAGCTTATTACTCCAACGGCGTTGCTCCTGTTGCACTGACCGTTTCTCCTTATGACCGTGCTGCTCCTCACGGAACCGGTAACATCAAGGCTGGCCTTAACTACGCCATGTCTTTGTACCCAACTACCTGGGCACATGAGCAGGGCTTTGCAGACAGTATGTATCTTGACTCTGGCTCTCGTACCTATGTTGAGGAGTCCAGTGGCGCAAACTTCCTCTTTGTTGATAAAGAGGGAACCCTGGTTATTCCACAGTCTTACACAGATTCCATCTTGCCTTCTATTACTCGCCGTTCTCTAGCAACCGTTGCTAAAGACTTGCTTGGTATGAAGGTTATTGAGCGTCCTGTCCGCTTTGACGAGCTTGATCAGTTTGTTGAGTGCGGTATGTGCGGTACCGCTGCTGTTATTTCTCCTGTTGGCAAAGTTGTTGACGGCCAGAAAGAGATTGTCTTTGGTGCTGGTATGGAGGCTGTTGGACCAGTTATGTCTAAGCTCCGCAACACGCTGACCAGCATTCAGTCTGGCGAGATTGAGGCTCCAGAGGCAGACTGGATTTGCAAGATTTGCTAAGGCTTGCGTTTTCAATAGCGCTTTGCTTTTAACAAAAAGGGCGAGAAGACCAATCGATCTTCTCGCCTTATTTTTATCTGCAAAAGCAGGATACGTGCGACGGCTATGCCTTGACGCTTATGCCTTGTGGGAAGAGCCCAGGTTATCCATGTGGCTTGCAACAATCTGAGTGATTGCTTCCATACCAGGAACGGAAGGCTTCTTTGGATCAAAGTTGCCAGGGTTTTCTGACATGTACTTCATGAAGGCTGCGGTAAAGACCTGGCGGAGCTCGGTTGCGTAGTTAACCTTGCAAATACCGTTTTGAATTGCCTCTGCTACCTGGTCATCTGGAACACCAGAAGTACCGTGAAGAACCAGAGGAATATCAAGACGCTGGCGGATAGCCTTGAGGACACCCTGCTCAATGTGAGGTGTGCCGTGGTAGACGCCGTGAGCGGTACCAACGCCAACTGCGAGAGAAGTGCAGTTAGTGCGAGCAACAAACTCCTCAGCCTGGTCTGGATCAGTGTAGGGGTTCTCGCCCTCAACAGCTGGGCCGTCGTCCTCTTTGCCGCCAACTTTGCCAAGCTCTGCCTCAACAGGAAGGTTGATAGGACCAGCAAACTTGGTTACGGATGCGGTAAGTGCAATATTGTCCTCAAATGGAACGTGAGAGCCGTCAATCATGACGGAGGTGTAACCGGCACGAGCTGCCTGGATGCAGCGGTCAAAGCCGTCACCGTGATCTAGGTGAAGAGCAACAGGAACAGTTGCCTCTTCAGCAGCACAACGAACCATGGCAGCAAAGTAATCAAGGCTTGCGTACTTGATGGTGCCAGGAGTGGTCTGAAGAATAACAGGGGAGCGGCGCTCTTCTGCTGCCTTAACAACAGCCATTACAAACTCAAGGTTCTCAACGTTGAAGGCGCCAACAGCATAATGGCCAGCCTGTGCGTCAAGAAGCATCTGCTTAGTAGTAACGAACATCTATTGCTCCTTTCGCCCTAAAGGGCTCTTTGATTGACTGAAAAAAATTGTAACGTTTCTCTTACTCTGTTACGTAAGTTTTCTAGAAATAGTTTTGTCTTTGTAACCTTTGGCGAGAAACCCGTCTTGCTTCATCTTATTCAGCAATCTTCTTGATTGCGACCTGCTTATGAATCTTAGTTGCAATATCCTGATCAAAGCGACCGGTGCCCGCAGATAGGCAACTTGCAGTAGCGCATGACAGCGCAAAGGTAAGACACGCTGAAGTTGGCTTTTTCTGAGCAAGTGCAACAGCAAATGAGCCAACAAGGGTATCTCCTGCACCAACAGGATTGATAGCTTCAATTTTTGGAGGATTTGCTCTAAAGGTTCCTTCATCAGAAACCATGAGCGCACCTTTTGCACCAAGCGAGACAACTACAATTTTAATGCCGCGTTTGTGCAGCTCCTGAGCTGCCTTTATGACTTCGTCTTCTGTAGTTACTTCTCTTCCTAGAAGTTGACCGATTTCATCGGTGTTTGGTTTGATCATGGTAGGAAGAGCATCAATACAGGAGGTGAGTAGTGTACCTGATGCGTCTACAATGCAAGGCACATCCGCAGCCATGGTCTCTTCAATAAGTTCTTTGTAATTTTCGGCAGAAACGCCTTTGGGAACACTGCCATTAAAGGTAACAACTTCGGCTTCTTTGGTAAGCTGGACAAGCTTTGCCTTGAAAGCAAGGAATTCTTCAGGAAGTACAGGCTGTCCAGGCTCTAAGAATTCAGTTGATTGCCCGTTTGGCTCCAGGATATTAATGCATGAGCGGGTTTCTTGCTCAGTGTAAATAAAATCGCTGGTAATACCATCTTTATGAGCCAGCTCAACAAGGTATCTTCCGTTATTACCGCCAACAAATCCTGTGGCACAAACGGGGTAGTTAAGAGTTGTAATGGCTCGTGAGGCGTTAAGACCCTTGCCGCCCGCACTGTTATCTACTACCGAGACTCTGTGTACCGTTCCATCTACAACAGGAGAGTCCAAGTAGTACGCCTTATCAATGGATGCATTGAGTGTTACGGTAACAATCACGCATATCACCTCGTCTAAAAGACAGTGCACACAAAGTGCTCAGAGGAAAGCAGGGGCAAGAAACACTATGGAACAGCGCCACTGCAAATGAAATTGGATTAAATCTATTTAACCAAAGCGCCATCAAGAAACTTTTCTTTAGATGTTATAAAAAAAGATACCAGTACATAATTTCTTAATACCAATTTTATTTTCTCGCCGTATTTTAGCAGGATTTTAGGGTTGTTTACTACATTTATTACGTATAAAGGCACGTTATAAGAACTTCTAATTTTTCAAGAATAGCTCTAAATTTTTAGTGCATCATCACAATTTATCCATATATCTACCTGCGAAAATAACAACGTGTGTACCGTTTACGGTAAAAATAGTACCGTTAAGCCGTCGATTGTTAACGTACACATCTCAAGATGCTCACTAGACTATACTTATGTTAGGTTGTTATCTGGTATCTACCACTTAGAGAGAAGCTTCAACACCCCTCATTTTCCGCGTAGCTCCCCAGATAGTTTCCAACTCTTTGAAAGGAGTTTGACATGGTAGGTTGCGTTTTAACTGGTCATGGAACTTTTGCAAACGGTCTTGCTGATGCTTTAAAGATGATTGCTGGTGAGCAAGAAGCTTTTGTTCCCGTTCCTTTTATTGAAGCCGGTGCTGCAACGTTCCCAGAAACTCTTGCTGCAACAATTTCCGATCTTCTTGACACTACTGACGGTGTGCTGGTTTTCTGCGATCTGCTTGGCGGAACACCTTTTAATCAGTCAATGATTATTGCTCAGAGTTATTCAAACGTAGAAGTTGTTACCGGTACAAACCTTCCTATGCTTCTTGAAACACTTGGTAGTCGCATGGCAGATACCTCTCTTGAAGAGCTGGTTGATACTGCTGTTTTAGCTGGTAGCCAGGGAGTTGTTCATAAGCGTCTTGAGCTTGAGGTTGAGCCAGAAGATGACATCTTCGGAGACGATGGTATTTAAGTAGCGTTTTGTTGTTGAGTTAAGGAGATGCACATGGCAAATCTAGCAGAGAACATTCTTGCTTCATCCATTGTTCTTCTCGCGTTCTTGGTAATTTTGGGCCTTATTTATTCCTTCTTTGTTTGGAGAGCCTCTTCTAAAAAGGCGGGAACAACTTCAGAGTTTCTGAAGAATCTTCATGCAGGTCAGAAAGTTAAGACTAATAGCGGAATGTATGGCGTAGTTAAAAACGTCAAAAAAGAAACAGTAGATGTTGAGTTTGCTCCAAATGTGGTCATCACGTTGGATCGTTGGGCGTTAATCAGCGTTTCCAACAATAAATAAATTTGCAGTAAAACACGCAGCGCAAGTTGCGAGTAGTGCGATGAAAATCGCAGATAGCACGCACAAGTGTGCGTGCAAAGAGAGGAGAACTTGTTATGGGAGAACCAGATATCAAGCTTGCTCGAATCGATAATCGTTTGATTCATGGTCAGGTTGCTACTCAGTGGAACGGTACCCTTGGAACAAATCTTATCCTTGTTGCTAATGACGAGGTCGCAGGCAATAAGATGCGCCAGGGCCTCATGGATATGGCTGCACCAAACGGTGTTGCAACCAGGTACTTTACGCTCCAGAAAACTATCGATGTTATCCACAAGGCTTCAGCAAGCCAGCACATTTTCCTTGTTGCCGAGAATCCAGAGGATGTCCTCACTCTGGTTAAGGGCGGTGTTCCAATTAAAAAAGTGAACATCGGCAATATGCACATGGCTGAGGGAAAGCGACAGGTCGCCACAAGTGTGGCGGTAGACGATAAGGACGTCGCTGCCTTTCGTGAGCTTCAGGAATTGGGGGTGACTCTAGAGATTAGGCGTGTTCCTACGACCCCGGTCGAGGATATCTCAAAGCTATTCGAGTAAGTTTTGCGCGCAACTTCCTGGTAGAGATTACAAAAAGTTGCAATGGCGCAACGTTTCTAGCAGGTTGGCAAAGGTATTCGGATAGTCTGCCGATCATCGTCATCGGTAGTTATGGTGTGTTTGAAAGGAGGAGTTAAGATGGATGTTAGCCCTATTCAGGTGTTATTAATTTTCATCGTTGCGTTTATCGCTGGCATCGATCAGTTTAGTTTCCTCGAGTCTCTTTACCAGCCAATCGTAACTGGTTTTTTGGTTGGTTTGATTCTTGGTGACGTTCAGACTGGTCTCATTGTTGGTGGTACTTATCAGCTTATGACCATCGGCAACATGCCTGTTGGTGGTGCTCAGCCACCTAACGCTGTTATCGGCGGCATTATGTCTGCAGTCTTTGCAATCACTACTAAGCTTGAGCCAATGGCCGCTGTAGCTGCAGCAATTCCATTCTCTCTGCTTGGTCAGTACGCAGTAACCATCATCTTTACCATTATGTCCCCTGTAATGGCAACTGCTGATGCATACGCCGAGAAGGCCGATCCTAAGGGAATTGCTCGTATTAACTACGGCGCAATGGCTGCCCTTGGTCTTTTCTTTGGTGTCATTGTTACCCTGTTCTTCCTGGGTGGTGCTGCATTTGGCACTCAGATCACCACTGCAATTCCAAAGTGGCTCATGAATGCACTGTCCGTCGCTGGTGGCATGATGCGCTTCGTCGGCTTTGCAATCCTGCTGAAGGTTATGGTTTCTCGCGAGCTTTGGGGCTTCTTCCTCATGGGCTTTGCAGCTGCAATCGTATTTATCAGCATTCCTGAGCTCTCTGGTCCAGCACTTCTGCTTCTTGCTCTCATCGGCTTTGGTATCGCATTCTGGGATTACCAGCTCCAGACCAAGATGAAGAATGCTGCTCCTGCTGTTGTTGCTGGAGGTGACTTCGAAGATGGCATTTAATATTCCTGATACCTATCAGAACACCACTCCTGCTGAGCCACTTGATCAGAAGACGCTCAACAAGATGGTATGGCGCTCCCTGTTCCTGCAGGCTTCCTTCAACTACGAGAGAATGCAGGCAGCTGGTTGGCTCTACGGTATCCTCCCTGGTCTTGAGAAGATTCACGGCGACAACAAGGATGACCTTGCTGCTTCCATGAGTCACAACCTTGAGTTCTACAATACCCACCCATTCTTGGTCACTTTTGTTATGGGTATTGTTCTCTCCCTTGAGCAGAACAAGCTGGATATCCCAACCATTCGTGCAGTCCGCGTTTCTGCAATGGGTCCTCTGGGCGGCATTGGTGACGCACTGTTCTGGTTCACCCTTGTTCCAATTACTGCTGGTATTACCTCTAACATGGCAATTTCCGGCAATGTCTTTGCACCATTCTTGTTCCTTATCATCTTCAACATCGCACAGTTTGCTGTACGTTATTGGCTGATGAACCTTTCTTACAAGATGGGTACTGACGCAATTACCCTGCTTACCGAGAACGCAAAAGAGTTCACTCGTGCTGCTTCTATCCTGGGTGTTTTTGTTGTTGGCTGCCTGGTTGTCTGCTACGGTGGAACCAAGCTTGGCGCTGGCGCAAACATTCCTAACGGTGAGACACACAGTGTTGTTCTTTCTCAGGTAACTCTTTCTGACGAGCAGCTTGCTTCTGGTCAGTATGACAAGGCACTCTTTGCTGAGGGTTCTTATTCTGACTACAAGAAGAATCCTGAGTCCGTTAAGTTCATCGGCGGCAAGACTGCTGATGGCAAGGACGGCACTACTGCTATTGCTCCAGTCGGCAACGGTGTTAACCTGGTAACTGTTGGCGAGGAAGTCACTTCTCCTGTCTCCATTGACATCCAGAAGATCCTCGACGGCGTTTGCCCAAAGCTTATCCCACTGGCTCTTACCCTTTGTCTGTACTACCTCATGGCAAAGCGTAACTGGACTCCAATTATGTGCATCTGCCTGCTTCTGGTAATTGCACTTCTTGGTTCTGGCTTTGGCGTTCTCCCATATATTTGGGGTTAAGTAAGTGTGACGGGTGTCCACTTAGTGGGCACCCGTCTTTTATAGGAGAGTTTTGATGACAACGTTTATGGGAAGACAGCCACTCTACGAGCAGCTAGCAAATATGCTGCGCTATCGTATTGAGAACGAGATGGATCCAGATGATCCACTTCCTTCTGAGCGTGAACTCTCCGATTCCTACGGACTTTCTCGCACCACGGTAAGACTTGCCCTGCAAGAGCTTGAACACATGGGGCTCATTTATCGCCAGCGTGGCCGCGGTACCTTTGTTGCAGACGTCTCTGAACGTGCAACAGACCTTATGGGAGGCTATAGCTTTACTGACCAGCAGCGTCAGTTAGGTCGAGTTCCTAAGACAACTATTCTGGAGTTTGACACTATTGAGGCTAATAAGTTCTTAGCCCAGCATATGCACGTTATTCTTGGCGAGAAACTCTTCCGCATCAAGCGTTTAAGAAGTGCCGATGACGTGCCTATGATGCTGGAAGTAACGTATCTTCCAGTTTCACAGTTTTTCTCACTTACTGCTCATGATGTTGAGCAAAAATCTCTCTACCAAATTTTTGAAGAAGACTACAACATAAAGATTGGTGTAGCAGAAGAGGAGTTCAAGGCTTCAATTGCTCGCTCGGATGACGCCACTTTATTGCAAATTTCTGAAGGCTCGCCTGTTTTGAGTCTCACACGCACCACGTACAATGACAGAAATATCATTGTTGAGTTCACACTAAGCGTGGCTCGTGCGGATCAGTTTAGATACAAAATTGTACATACACGCAGTTAAATAGCTGTGAGAAGGGATATCAATGTTTAAGAAGAGCCAAGAAGAGCTAAAGGCACTAGGCGCTCATATTACAACTGCCGAGATTAAGCAGCAGCCTGAGCTTTGGGTATCTACCTTTGGCATTTATCAGGAGAACCTTTCTGCAATTAAAGAGTTTGTCGAGCGTGCTCGCAATCTTGGCGAGGGTCGTCGTACCCGCGTGGTCTTTACGGGTGCAGGTACCTCGGCATATGTAGGCGATACCATTACTCCGTATCTTCGTTCTCATGGCGAGAAGGGCTCTTTTGAGTTTGCATCTGTTGCAACTACTGATATTGTTTCTGATCCTTATGGCAGCCTTGATCCAGAAGATCCAACGGTACTGGTTTCTTTTGCGCGCTCTGGTAATAGTCCAGAGAGCCTTGCTGCAGTAAATATTGCTCGCAAGATTGTCAAAAATCTTCTGCTCATCAATATTACCTGCGCTCCTGAGGGAAAGCTTGCCGTTGAGTCCGCAGGTAAAGACGATACGCTGCTTCTTCTTATTCCTGGCGCAAATGACCAGGGATTTGCAATGACTGGCTCTTATAGCTGCATGACACTTCTTGCAACACTTGTCTTTGATAGTGCTGATGACCAGCAGAAGAAGGCTTGGATTTCTGATGCTGCTGAGCTGGGTAGGCAGGTAATTGAGCGCGAGGAAGAGATTGCTGAGTGGCTTAAGAGCGATTTCAACCGCATTACCTATCTGGGTTCTGGTCCTTTTGTGGGTCTTGCTCATGAGGCTCAGCTTAAGATTTTGGAGCTTGCAGCTGGTATTAATGCAACGTCGTGGGATTCCTCAATGGGATATCGCCACGGACCAAAGTCGTTTGTCGACGAACACACCCTGGTGTTTGATTTTGTTTCCAATAACCCTTATACGCGTCAATATGATCTGGATATTCTTGACGAGATTAAGGGAGACCAGATTGCTGCTCTGACCATTGGTATTGAGCAAGAGGGGGCAACAAACTTTACGGGAAGAACATTTAGTCTTCCAGTATTTACAGAGCCTCTACCAGCACCTTATTTGGCTCTGCCTTTTGTAATGGTTGCTCAGGTGGTGGCGCTCTTGAACTCAGTCCGTGTTAACAACAAACCGGACACACCTTCTCCAACTGGTCAGGTTAATCGAGTGGTTAAGGGTGTTACAATTCACTCACTATAGGAATTACTAAGAAGGACGTGCCTATGGCGCGTCCTTTTGAGAATGATTGAGGTACGTATGAGTACATTTGCAGTTAAAGCAGATAAGTTCTTTTTACCAGGAGCAACTTCTGGTCCAGGATATTTGCTCGTAGAAGACGGTGTATTTGGTCATTTCACTAAAGAGAAGCCAGACTGCGAGATTATTGACCGCACTGGTTCTTGGGTGGCACCTGGCCTTGTTGATACCCATATCCATGGCTTTCTGGACCACGATATTATGGACTGCGATCCTGATGGCGTCATTGAGATTGCCCAGGGTTTGCTCTCTAACGGTGTAACTTCTTGGCTTCCAACAACACTAACCGCAAGTGTTGAGCAAACTGGCGATGCTTGTGAGTCCGTTGCTGATGCAGCAGAGGGAATTGCGGCAAACGGCATTGATGCTGCTCGCATCCAGGGCATCTTCCTAGAGGGACCTTTCTTTACCGAGAAACACAAGGGCGCCCAGAATCCTGCGTACTTCCTTGATCCAGATGTAGAGGTCTTTGATGAGTGGCAGGAGCGTGCCGACGGCTGGATTGCCAAGATTGCTATTGCTCCAGAGCGCGATGGCGCTCCAGAGTTCTGTGCAGAGATGGCAGACCGCGGTGTTCATGTTGCACTTGGTCACTCCGATGCAACGTATGAGGAAGCTCTTGCCTGCGTAAACGCTGGTGCAGACATCTTTGTTCATACCTATAACGGCATGAGCGGTCTTCACCACCGTGAGCCAGGTATGGTTGGCGCTGCAATGACCACCCACGGTACCTATGCAGAGGCTATTTGCGACGGCCATCACCTTAATCCTATTGCTGTTCGCGCTCTGGTAAATGCAAAGGGATATGACCATACCGTTCTTATTACAGACTGCATGCGTGCAGGTGGTATGCCTAATGGACAGTACAAACTAGGCGATTTCCCTGTTGTTGTTGAAGGTGGAACTGCTCGTCTGATGGATGAGTCTCACAGCCTTGCAGGTTCAATCCTTCGTCTGTTTGAAGGCGTGAAGAACGTCTTTGACTGGGGTATTGTATCTGCTGAAGAAGCAGTTCGTATGGCTTCAGAAAACCCAGCTCGTTCCTGTGGTATTGATGATGTTTGTGGCTTCATTCGTCCTGGATATGATGCTGACTTTATTGTTGTTACAAAAGATCTTCAGCTTGAAGAGACGTTCCTTGGAGGAAAGAGCGTTTACAAGGCTTAAGCAGCAGATCTTGAGTAATGCAAACTAAAGGAAGCCTATGGAGTTCTATTCCCATAATTATTTAATTCACCATGCGACAGTATTTGACTGGACTCAGCTTGTTCTATTTGGCCTTGTTGCACTTCTGATGATCTTCTCGCTTGTGCATTACATGCGCGATAGAAAGAATTCTAAGTATCGTGAGCTGGCGCTTATTGCGCTGTTCTCATTAATTTTTCTTGGACTTCTACAGCTTGATCGTGTGCTAGAGGTTAATCAGGCAAGTAAGCACTATGAGTCAATTGTTTCCTCACAAGAAAGCTTCGCTCGACGTCTTGAGGTTGATTTTGACCACGTGTACGTTGCCTTTGATAGCCAGGGAAATCCCTCGTATCTTGAGGTTGACGGTAAGTATTATCACGTTTTGAAAAATACCGAGAATGACTATGTCATTGAACAGATCAATCTCATTGGTAATGATATTAAGCATGTAGAGGAGTAGATCGATGAACTTTTATTTAGAAGTTGCCATTAAATTGTGCATCGGTCTTTTCTCGCTTGTTCTGGCAATTAACGTCAGCGGAAAAGGAAACCTAGCACCAACTGCAGCAATTGACCAGGTTCAAAACTTTGTACTTGGCGGCATTGTTGGCGGCATGATCTACAACAGTTCAATTACCATTTTGCAGTTCACCCTTGTCCTGCTTATTTGGCTCATTATTGTTATGGTTCTTAAATGGTTGAGAACAAACAATATGCTGGTCAAGCAGTTGATTGATGGACGTCCTGTTATTGTTATTGATAAGGGCAAGCTGCTTGTAGACAACTGTAGGTCTATGGGTCTCACTGCCTACGATGTGTCGCTGAAGCTTCGCCAGGCAGGAGTGAATTATATCTCAGACGTTAAGCGTGCCATTCTTGAGCAAAATGGACAGTTGATTATTGTTAAAAAAGGAGAAGAGAACGTTAGATTCCCGCTTATTACTGACGGACAAGTTCAGACAAATATTCTTGAGACGCTGGACCTGGAAGAGAATTGGCTTGAAAGAGAACTTGAGCATCAAGGTTATAAGTCTGCTTCAGAGGTTTATTTGGGTGAGTATAATAGTGGAGATCTGATTATTACTCCGTATGCGGAGAAAGATCAGTAGGTTAGCAAGAGATAAAACAGTTAACCTGTTTATTCCAATTCCGTTTGTGGAAAAGATAAGAAATTTATCGTTGACTTGAATTGGAATATGTATACTAAGGCTAACTTTTAGAAAGCGGACTGTCGGAAGACAGCCCGCTTTCGTGCTAAAGGGGAAGCATGAATGCATGTTCAGATGATGAGAAGTGAGTAGAAAGGCAAAGAAGTGAGGAGAAACATGGGTTTCTCGCCATGTTTTTATGCTTGGTAGTGAGGACAATCGCACGATTTTGTTTGAAGAATTTGGCACTACACCGTATTGGTTTTTATAGTTTTGGGAGATGTAACATGAATTTGAATCCAACCGTTTCTCGTCGTAGCGCACTTGTAGCTTCCGCTTTTGGCGTGAGTGCTATTCTTGCTGGCTGCAAGCCTGAGGCTCAAAAGCAAGAAGGAGCTTCTGATAATAAAGACCAGAAGAAGCTCAACATTGTGGCAAGTTTTTATCCTATGTACGATTTTGCAAAGCGCATTGCTGGCGATCATGCTGAGGTAACATGCCTCGTTCCAGCAGGTACTGAGCCACATGATTGGGAGCCATCCAGCAAGGATATGAAGACTATCCAGGAAGCAGACTTCTTGATTTACAACGGTGCTGGTATGGAGCACTGGGTCAAGGACGTACTTGATGGACTTGGTTCTGGCACAAAACTTACAGCAGTTGAGACCAGCAAAGACGTTAAACTTCTTGAGCTTGAAGAGGACGATGATCACGATCATGAGGAGAAGAAAGACGACCATGACCATGATCACGATCATGACCATGGCGGAACTGATCCTCACGTTTGGCTGAGCCCTCTGAATGCAAAGATTCAGATGAAGAATATTTGTGATGCACTTTCTGAGAAGGACTCTGAGCACAAGTCAGAGTATGCTGCCAATCTTGATAAGGCAAACGCAGACTTTGATACGCTTGATAGTGAGTTCCACAAGGGTCTGGATTCACTACCTAACAAGACCATTGTTGTTTCTCACCAGGCATTTGGTTATTTGTGCGAGGCTTATGGTCTCACTCAGATGCCTATTGAGGGCGTTGAGGCAGATGCAGAGCCAAATGCTCAGGAAATGAAAGAGATTACTGAGTTTGTAAAAGAGCATAATGTAAAGGTTATTTTTACGGAGGAACTGGTAAGTCCTAAGGTTGCTCAGGCAATTGCTGAGGCAACAGGCGCTCGTGTTGAAGAGCTTAACCCACTTGAGGGACTTACTGATGACGAGCTCAAGGCAGGCGAGGATTACCTCTCTGTTATGCGCGAGAACCTCAAGGCTCTTGAGGGCGCTCTCGCATAGTGTGTTGCCAGCTTAGGCTGGATGTTTGGAGGACGTGTTGCAGGAAAGTCAGATAGCCGTTTCGCTTCAAGACGTGAGTTTTTCTTACAAGAAGACGCGTGTTTTAAGCGATGTAAATTTAGACGTTCATCAAGGTGAGATTTGCGCTCTTATTGGTGATAACGGAGCTGGTAAATCTACGCTCTCTCGTATTGTGGTGGGTGAACTTGAGCCAACAAGTGGCAAATCACTTCTTTTTGGAACGTCCTCGACTCGGTTTAAAGACTGGGAGCGTGTAGGCTATGTCCCACAGCTGCCTTCAGAATCGGTTAATCGCTTTCCTGCAAGCGTCGTCGAGCTAGTAGATGCAAGTCAGTATGCTCGTGCCAAAAAGGTAAAGATGAGCGCAAAAGAGCGTCGCGAGCGCACGCTTGAGGCACTTGACCTTGTAGGTATGACTGACTTTTCCACGCGTATTATTAGGGAACTCTCTGGAGGACAGCTCCAGAGAGTTCGTCTTGCCTGTGCGCTGGTTGGAAACCCATCACTACTTATCCTGGACGAGCCTACTACTGGTCTTGATAAAGAGAGCCGCAATCACTTCTATAACTTAGTGCGAGAAGCCCATGCAGCTCGAGATCTTGCGGTACTTATTGTTACGCATGATCTTGCAGCTCTTGATGCGCTGGCTTGTCGAGTTATTGAAGTTGCTGACCACAAAGCTACAGAAATTGCAGGTAGGGGTCACGGTCATGATCACTGTGCAGTTCATGGAGCTCACTGTGACCTTGACTCTCATCATGTCCACGACCACAATCGCGGAAAATTAGATGATTTTGCTTTAACGGAGTCCCTTGGTCCTGCGTCCGACGTTGTTCAAGATGCCCAAGACTCGCATGAGAGGAGGGCATAAATGTTTGAATACGTATTTATGCAGCGAGGAATTCTTGTAGGAATTCTTCTGGGAGCAATTATCCCGCTTGTAGGCGTTACGGTTGTATTGAAGCGCCTCTCTATGATTGGCGATGCTCTTTCACATACCTCTCTTGCAGGTGTTGCAGGCGGCATGATTGCAGGTATTAATCCTGTTGCCGGAGCAATTGCCGCTTGTTTGGGTGGTGCGCTTTGTGTTGAGGGAGTGCGTCGTCACTTCAAAGACCAGTCAGAGCTTGCCGTTGCTATTGTTATGGCAGCTGGTATTGGTCTAGCAGGTGTGTTGTCTGGTTTTGTTCCTAACTCATCAAGCTTCAACAGCTTTATGTTTGGCTCTATTCTGACGGTAAGCGAGCAAGAAGTTCAGATGATTGTGGTCATTAGCGTACTTGCAGTCGCATTCTGCTTCTTCCTTAGAAAAGAACTTTTCTTGATGTCTTTTGATGAGCGTCATGCCCGTTGTGTTGGTGTACCCGTAAGTCTTATTAATTTTGGCTTTGTTATCGCAGTAGCTTTGGTGGTTGCCGTAGCAGCAAGAACGGTTGGCTCACTTATTGTTTCATCCATGATGGTAGTTCCTGTTGCCTGTGCTTTGCAGATTTCCCGCAGCTGGAAGCAATGTTGTCTGTATGCAAGCACGGTGGGTATGCTGACCTCACTTGGTGGACTTGTTGTCTCCTATGAGCTTGGCCTTAAACCTGGAGGAACCATCGTTCTTCTCGCGGTTGTTACGCTTTTGTTTATCTTTCTGGTAAAAAGGGTTGTGCTGCTGCTCAAAACTCGCACAGTGTGATACTCTGAACAAAGTGCGTTGACGGAGAGGTCTGCCGGAGCACGTTGTGAACAGAGAGGGTGTTCGTGGTTGAGAAACACCTGCACAGCGCTGGTAGAGTTCACTCCCGAGCTACAACTTGAACGGCAGTTTCTGCTCAGTAGGGAAGTCGTCCGCCTAACGAAACTAGGCTTTTAAGTGGATTGCACAGAGAGAAAACTGTGCAATCAACCGAGGTGGTACCGCGGAAATTTTCCGTCCTTGGGCATATGCTCAGGGACGGTTTTCTATTGAAAGGGTAATTACATGGGAATGTCTGAGGAACTCTCGGCAATTCGCGAGCAAGTACTTGAAGGAATTGCTAAGGCAACAAACCTTGAAGCACTTGAGAAGGTGCGCGTTGCATCAATGGGAAAGAAGGGCTCTCTTACCGCAATTATGCGTATGATGGGTCAGGTTCCCGCAGATCAGCGCCCTCAAATGGGTCAGCTTGCAAATACCGTTCGTGCTAACGTTGAGACCGCTATTCGCGAGCGTCAGCTTGCCTTAAAGCGAGAAGCCCTTGAGGCTCAGCTTAATGCTGAGGCAACTGATATTACCCTTCCAGGTCGTCGTCTGAGCCCTGGTACTCAGCACCTCATTGAGCAGGTACGTGAGGAGATGGAAGACATCTTTATCAGCATGGGCTACACCATTGAGACAGGCCCTTATGTTGAGACTACCTACTACAACTTCACAGCTCTGAATGCTCCAGAGGACCATCCAAGCCGTTCTGGTAAGGATACGTTCTACGTAGTGGATAATGCACCAGAAGGGAAAGAGTCGCACGTACTGGGCGAGTCTGACGTGCTTCTTCGTACACAGACTTCTGGCGTTCAGGTACACACCATGGAGACAAAAGAGCCTCCTATTTACATGATTTGCCCTGGTACGGTATTCCGTCCTGACACAGCAGATGCTAACCACCTGCCTCAGTTTACGCAGATGGAAGGACTTGTTGTTGATGAGGGAATCACCTTTGGCGACCTCAAGGGCACCCTTGATCACTTTACTCGTGAGATTTTTGGTAAGGACCGCGCTACCCGTTATCGTCCTCACTTCTTCCCATTCACCGAGCCAAGCTGCGAGGTAGACGTTTCTTGTGGTGTTTGCCACGGTGAAGGCTGCCGTTTCTGCAAGAACACGGGCTGGCTTGAGATTCTTGGTTGCGGCATGGTTGACCCTAATGTCTTCAAGTACTGCGGTATTGATTCCGAGAAGTACACAGGCTTTGCCTTTGGCATTGGTGTTGAGCGTGTTGCAGCGCTTCGTTATGACCTTCCTGACCTGCGCATGCTCATCTCTGGTGACCAGAGAGTTCTGCGTCAGTTCTAATCATCGGCGTCTTACTAGAAAGGCAATCACATGCGTGTATCTTATGAATGGCTGAAGACGCTCGTTGATCTTCCTCAGGACCCAAAAGACCTTGAGCGCGAGTTTGTGCGCACTGGTACTGAGGTTGAAGCGGTAGAGCGTGTTGGCGCTAACCTTGACTATGTTGTTACTGCTCAGGTTGTAAGCAAAGAGCCTCATCCTGATTCTGATCACATGTACGTCACCCTAGTTGACGTGGGCAACAACAATGTGGATAAGGACGGAAATCCTGTTCCTCTACAGATTGTTTGTGGTGCTCAGAACTTTAATCAGGGAGACCACATTGTTACGGCAATGATTGGCGCAGCGCTTCCTGGAGACTTCAAGATTAAAAAGTCCAAGCTGCGTGGCGTTGAGTCTTGCGGCATGAACTGCTCTTCTCGCGAGCTTGGTCTTGGCGATGATCAGAGCGGTATTATGATTCTTCCCGAGGATGCTCCAATTGGTATGCCACTTACCGATTACCTGGGCATGTCTGATGTTGTCCTTGATTGCGAGATTACCCCTAACCGCCCCGACTGCCTTTCTATGACTGGTATGGCTGTTGAGGTTTCTGCAATGTATGACACTGACACCCATATTGAGCTTCCACGTGTTACGTCTGAGTCTGGCGCAGATGCATCTGAGCAGGTTGATGTTACCATTGCTGATCCTGAGCTCTGCTCAAGGTACACTGCTCGCGTGGTTCGAAACGTCAAGATTGGCCCAAGCCCTGAGTGGCTTGCTCGTCGCGTTACGGCTTGTGGTGGCCGCTCAATCAACAACGTTGTTGATGTTACTAACTACGTGATGTACCTGACCGGCCAGCCTCTGCATGCTTTTGACCTCGGAAAACTTACCAAGGAAGATGGCAAGTACCACATTGTGGTTCGTGCTGCAGAAGACGGTGAGCACATTGTGACGCTTGACGGAGAAGACCGCGAGCTCACGTCCGATATGACGGTCATCACAGATAACGGTAAGACTCCTATTGCACTTGCTGGTGTTATGGGCGGTCTTGACTCTGAAATTACCGAGAATACCGTTGATGTCCTTTTGGAGTCTGCGGTCTTTGATAACGGTCACATTAGCCGTACCAGTAGAAATCTTGACCTTATGAGTGAGGCTTCTATTCGCTACGAGCGTCTTGTGGATCCAAACGGCTGCGCATCTGTTGCAGATATTGCAGCAGCTCTCTTTGAAGAGTGCTGTGGTGCTGAGGTTTGCCCTGGTATTGTTGATGTATATCCAAAGGTAAAAGAAGCAGTAACTATTACGCTTCGCCCAGAGCGCGTTTGCGCTCTTGCAGGTGCTCAAATTCCAGAAGAGTTTATGGTTTCTCGCCTTACGCGCCTTGGCTGCAAGGTTGCTCCAGCAGACAACGGAGAGCTGAGCGTTATTGCTCCTACAAACCGCCCAGACCTTACGCGCGAGGTTGACCTGATTGAGGAGATCGTTCGCCTGTGGGGTGAAGGTGATATTGAGGCTACGCTTCCTGCTGCTAGAAACCATGCAGGCGGTTTGACCTCAGATCAGCGTCAGATTAGAAAGATTGGCCGCACGCTGCGCTCCCTTGGCCTCAACGAGACAAAGTCATATTTGTTTGCAAGTCCAGATGACCTCTCTAAGCTTGGTATGAGCGAAGAGGGAAGAGGCGTCCCGGTAAAGGTTATTAGCCCACTTGTTGCTGACCAGTCTGAGATGCGCCGCTCCATTGTTCCAGGCCTTCTACGCTCTATTGCATACAACCTTGCTCATGGTGTCTCTAATATTGCCATGTATGAGCTGGGCCGCGTGCTCTTTGGACACAAGGATAAGAGCCAGCCAGATGAGCCCAGTTACGTCTGTGGCGTATTGGTTGGTCGTCCAGCAGATGATGCATGGAATGCCAAGTATCCAGCTTACGATTTCTTTGATGCTAAGGGCATTGTTGAGGGTCTGCTTGAGGCGCTTCGTATCCCTAAGGTTCGTTTCCGTGTAGCTGAGCCAGAGCAATACGGTTGGCTGCAGCCTGGTCGCGCTGCTGAGATTCTTGCAGGTAGCGAGACAATCGGTTGGGTTGGAAACATTCATCCTTTGTCGCTCCAGAACTTTGACATTGAGGTTCCAGTCATTGCCTTTGAGATTTCTGTTGCGTCACTTTTGCGTCTTTCTCAGAAAGACCTTCCTATTGTTGAGCCTCCAACCTACCCAGGCATCTCCATTGACCTGGCAATTGTTGTTGACGAGAGCGTTACTGCTGAGCAGTTGGTTCAGCGTTTGAAGTCTGCTGGTGGCAAGCTTCTCTGTGACATCAGGCTCTTTGACGTGTACCGCGATGCCCTGCGTGTTGGTGAAGGTAAGAAATCCATGGCCTTCTCGCTCACGTATCGCGCAGACGATAGAACGCTTACTTCTGAAGAGGTCGAGAAGACCCACACAAAGCTTGTGGAGAAGGTTCTTCGTTCTACCGGCGGAGAAATTCGCGGATAAGCAGGTAATTGTAGTGCCAAGTTGGAACGTACATATTGCTCATGCTGACCGGCTCCTTGAGAAAGGAGCCGGTTGCTTGGGTGTAGATATTCACTACCCTGATGCATTTCTACTTGGAAATGTTGCTCCTGACGTGCATATTGGCTTTATGGTCCCAGACTATTCTCACAAGGCGAGGTACGGTCGAAGCCATCAGTCATACCCAGGAAGTTTGCCTATTCCAAGTTATAAGCGGTATCAGCGTAATTTTATGGGTGGTCTTAATCCTGCTGAGTATCTACTACAGACTGACTTTATTCAGCCAAATGTGAGTTATTGCTCAGCTGAGCAGCGCAGCTTAGTAGATCAGCGCCAGCTTAGAGAGTTTATCGTGGGCATTTGGTGTCACCTTGTTTGCGACCACGTGTATAACGCTCATACACGGGCATTTTTGCGTGCTCATCATATTCCGACAGGAGAAGATGCACGTATTCGTAAGCAAGCAGATTTTGATGTTTACGGGCGCTCGCTTGATATGAATCGTCTGCCAGAAGCATCTGATGAGCTCTTTGCGGTTGCTGCAGCTCATCCACAGTATGGGTTTACGCATTCAGATGTTGAGCAAACACTTCAGGTTATACAGCGCATTGCAGAGGAGAATCGCCAGAATAGTGTGAGCTCCCCGCAGTATCAAATGCTTGATACAGAGTTTTTCTCGTCAGCCTATAAAGAGGCAGAGGAAACGCTCGTTCAAGGATTTATGCTGCAAAAACATAACTAATTCAGTTAAAGTTATATTCTCGCTTTTCTGAGATAGGTTTTGGAGGACGCTATGGAAAAGATGGAATCTCGCGGAACATTTACGGAGTATCTGCCTTCATACACCATTGGTGTTGATGCTTATCAGTCAGTGCTGCGCATTGTTAAGCGATTTGGCAAAAATGCCGTAGTCATTGGTGGGCCAACTGCAATGGAGAAGGCACGCCCAAAGCTTGAGGCTGCACTTGCGGGTTCTGAGGTTTCTATCTCTTCTTGGATTTCTTACGGCACTAACTCTACGCACGCAAATGCCAAGAGAATTGCAACGATGCCTGAGGTTATTTCTGCTGATATGCTCTTCCTTGTTGGCGGCGGTCGCGCAATTGATGAGGGTAAAGAGATTGCAACCATCCTGGATAAGCCATACTTTACCTTCCCAACACTTGCTTCTAACTGCGCTCCTGTAACAAGAATTGCTGTTTTCTATAAAGAGGATGGTTCTGCAGATACGTACTTCATTCCTGCTGAGCTGCCCGTTCATACCTTTATTGATACGCAGATTATTGCAGAGAGTCCTGATGAGTACTTCTGGGCAGGAATTGGCGATGCCTTCTCTAAGGGTCCTGAGGTTGAACTTTCTTCCAGAGAAGTTGAGCTGCTCCACAGCCCTCTTATGGGACGAGCTCTTGCCGCAGGAGCTTGCATTGAGCCTCTGTTTGACAATGCAGAGCAGGCACTGGCAGATAAGTGCGCTGGTATTGTTTCTGAAGCATTTGAAAACGTTGTTCTTAACATCATCATTACTGCTGGTGTTGTGTCTAACATGACCACCAACATTGGTGCTGAGCGCGGTGCGTATTACTTCAATTCCTCAACCGCTCATGCCTTCTACAATGCCTTTACTGCTCTGGGCGAGCGTGGCGAGAAACACCTTCATGGTGAGGTTGTTTCCTTTGGTACCTGCGTTCTTTATGCCTTTGACGGCAACCTTAAGGCACTTGAGGAGCAGGTGGCGCTTAATAGAAAGCTTGCTCTCCCAACCACCTTGGCCGATCTGGACATTACTCCAGAATCAGTTGACGCTGACCTGGACATCATTGTTGAGCGAGCTCAGAAGACCAACGAGTGGGGTCGCTCTCCTTATGGATTTACACCTGATCGCTTCCGCCAGGCAATTCTTGATACCGATGCATACGGTAGGGCAGTTGCTTCTGGCGAGAAGGACCAAGAGACAGCAGCTCTTGATGTAATTGCTGCACATGCTCCTTCAGCTGAGACGGCTGTACCACGCAAGATGTAGTTGCAAGTAACCTGAAGAATCACTTTAGGAAGAGGACTTGTAGGAGCCAGCTTTCTTAAGTCGCTTCACGGTTATATAAAAAGTTTATGTATCAAATGGCAGTTTATTTGGATAAGCTGCCATTTCTTTTAGTTGCAATTTTTATTCACTATAATTAACAAAATTTAGCACAAACAAAAAATAACGTGTACGGTCGTTTTTTATCGGTGAAAGACATATTGAGTGTTTGTTACCGTGTTTTACCTTGTAATGGTTTATCTTAGTAACTATCAACTACGAGTCTTTATGGATAACAAATCTATAAAATGCGTAGATTTCATAGATTAGCGCGGGGGTGAGCATGGCAGAGTTAAATGCATCGTTAGTAGTGAGTGACCAGGATGCATACTTGTTTGCGCAAGGTAAATGGTTCCAGAGCCACAAGAAATTAGGTGCACACCCTGCGGTTCAAGAAGATGGAGTTGAAGGTTATCATTTTGCGGTTTGGGCCCCCAATGCAGCCTCTGTCTCTGTTGTTGGAGACTTTAATAATTGGGATGATACCGTCAACGTTCTTTCTCGCTCAAAACATGGCGGAATCTGGGAAGGTTTTATTCCAGGAATCACCTCGGAAGTATTGTATAAATTTCTGATTGTATCCGCTTCTGGACAGAAGATTTTTAAGGCTGACCCCTATGGTACCTATGCGGAGGTCAGACCACATACGGCATCTATTACGTTTGACCCAGATGTGTACGTTTGGGAAGACGAAGCATGGATGAAGAGACGTGCATCGCTTAAGTTCCTGCATAGTCCTCTTAACATCTTTGAAGTTCATCTTGGGAGCTGGAAGCAGCATACTGACCTGACTGCCCAAGAGAAAGATTCTGCTGATACAGAGAATGTAGAGCAGGCCGAAGAACCCAAGGATTATTTTGACACCAACGTAGATGCCTTCTACACCTATGATGACCTCTCAGAAGAGCTGGTAGCCTATGTTAAAGATATGGGCTACACCCACATTGAGCTTCTCCCTGTTATGGAGCATCCTTTTGATGGATCTTGGGGTTATCAGGTAACGGGTTATTTTGCTCCCACCTCAAGGTATGGCAATCCTGCCCAGTTCAAACACTTTATTGACTGCTGCCATCAGGCTGGTATTGGCGTCATTTTAGACTGGGTCCCAGGAGGCTTCTGTAAAGATGCTCATGGTCTCGCAGAGTTTGATGGTACCAAGCTTTTTGAAGAAAAAGAGCATCCTAACTGGGGAACTCTTAAGTTTGATCTTACTCGTGGTGAGGTTAGAAGCTTCCTTGTTTCTAACCTGCTCATGTGGCTGAATGACTATCACGCTGATGGCATTCGTGTTGACGGTGTCAGTAGCATGCTGTATTTGAATTTTGGTATCGACGATCCTTCTCAGAAGCGCTTTAACCATAAGGGCACAGAGGAAGATTTAGATGCAAGCGCTTTCTTGCGTCTCTGCAACGAGACTGCTCAAAAAGAACATCCCGATATTTTGATGATTGCAGAAGAGTCCACAGCATGGCCGCTGGTTACCTATCCTCCCGAGGTTGGGGGACTTGGCTTTAACCTTAAGTGGGACATGGGCTGGATGAATGATACACTGCACTATTGTCAGACTGATTTCCCTTATAGACCAGGTAACCACCGTCTTCTGACCTTCTCCAGCATGTATCAGTTCAATGAGAATTTTGTGCTGCCACTCAGCCATGACGAGGTTGTGCATGGTAAGTGCAGTCTTATTCAGCGCATGCCGGGGGATTGGTGGAGACAGTTTGCTGGCATGAGGGCTTTGGCACTTCATCAGATGACTCATCCGGGCGCTAAGCTCAACTTTATGGGCAACGAGATTGCGCAGTTTATTGAATGGCGCTACTACGAGGGTATTGAGTATTACTTGACTGAGGAGTATCCAACTCACGCTCATCAGCAGGCATTTATTAAGGCCCTTAATCATTTCTATAAGAATCATCCAGGACTCTGGCAGTATGCCTACGACAACCGTGGATTTGATTGGATTGACGCAGACAACAATGAGCAATCAATCATCTCGTTTGTTCGTCACGGAAGAAAGCCTTCCGAGGACCTGGTTATTCTCATCAATTTTGACGTTGCAACCCATCAGAAATTCCGTTTAGGCATGCCTTCTGCAGGTGTGTGGAAAGAAGTATTCAATTCCGACGCAAAAGAATTTGGCGGTTCGGGTATTGTGAATACTAAGAAACTTTCCACCAAGCCAGTGGCATGGAATGGAAGAGATTATTCGGTAGAACTGTCTGTTCCTCCGCTTGGTGGCATTGTTTTAGCGTTTGAGAAAGAACTTCCAAAGAGGGGGAAGCATGGCCGTAAATAACGGACAAAACATTTTTACCGATAAACAAGATTTTGAAGAGCAGTATCGCGATAAGTTCATCAAGATTCTTGGCAAATACTATGGAGAGTGCACTGATCAGGAGCGCTATAACGTTCTTGCTCACCTCATTGCAGAAAAGGCGCGAGAAATTCAGTCAACCTCCTATATTCACGCTAACAAGCAGGTCTATTACTTCTCCCTTGAGTTCCTTCTAGGACCACTGCTTGAGAATTACCTGCTCAATCTTGGTATTACCGACGTTGTTGCAGAGGGCCTTAAAGAGATGGGTACCTCTCTTCATGAGCTTGCCGCTCAAGAGGTAGACCCTGGTTTGGGTAACGGTGGTCTGGGAAGACTTGCCGCGTGCTTCCTGGACTCCATGGCCCATGAGGGAATGGCTGGCTTTGGTAATGGCATGAGATACCGCTACGGCCTCTTCCGTCAGGAAATTAAGGATGGACGCCAGGTAGAGCGTACCGATAACTGGCTGGCAAATGGATATCCTTGGGAAGTCAGAAAAGACGATTCCAGCGTACTAGTACGCTTTGGTGGCACAGTTGTAAGGCATGAGGACGAGAATGGCAACTTCTGGTTCTCGCAAGAGGGTGGCCAGGTAGTAAGGGCTGTTCCATACGATGTGCCTATTGTTGGCTATGGTGCAAAGACCGTAAATAAGCTGCGTCTTTGGTCTGCAGAGCCAGCAGAGGAAGACTTTGATCTTGATGCTTTTAACGCCGGCGATTATGCACGTGCTAATAAGTTCCGCTCTGACGTTGAGGCAATTTCAACTATTTTGTATCCAAATGACTCTGGTGAGCACGGACGCATTCTTCGTTTGAAGCAGGAGTACCTGTTTGTTTCTGCTGGTCTTCAGACCATTCTTCGTGCTTACAAGGATAAGTACGGTGAGGATTGGGATCACTTTGCAGATCACGTCTGCATCCACACTAACGATACGCACCCAGCAATGTGCGGACCAGAGCTTATGCGTCTGCTCGTCGATGACCATGGCGTTGACTTTAACGAGGCATTTGATATCGCGAGAAACGCAATCTCTTATACCAACCACACCGTTATGCCTGAGGCTCTTGAGAAGTGGCCTATCAACACCTTCCGTGAGCTGCTTCCTCGCCTGTATATGTTTATTGATGAGGTTGATCGCCGCTATAAGGAGCAGCTGCTTGCTGACTTTAACGGCAACACCGAACTTCTCGCTTCAACAGCTGTGTTGTGGGATAACACCGTTCGTATGGCTAACCTCTCTATTCTGTTTAGCCACTCGGTCAATGGTGTCTCTGACCTGCACACTAACATTTTGAAGCAGAGTGTTTTGAAGGATTTCTACAAGCTTCGTCCAGAAATATTTAATAACAAGACTAACGGCATCTGCCACCGTCGTTTCTTGGCACAGGCAAATACCGCTTACGCAAAGCTTATTTCTGAGGCTATTGGTACCGGCTGGCTTGATGATGCCAACGAGCTCAAGAAGCTTTCTGCTTTTGAGAACAATGCTGAGTTCTTGGATAAGATGGACGCTGCAAAGAGAGAAGAAAAAGAGCGTCTTGCTGCATACGTCAAGAAGACAACCGGTGTTGAGATGGATACCAATACCATCTTTGATACGCAGGTAAAACGCTTCCATGCATATAAGCGTCAGCTGCTTAATGTCTTTAAGATTTTGTATCTCTACAACCGCATGCTTGATGATCCAAGCTATAAGCCGGCTCCAACAACCTTTATTTTCTCGGGCAAGGCTGCTCAGAGCTATACCTTTGCAAAGGAAGTCATTCGACTTATTCACTCCGTTGCAGACGTGGTTAACAACGACGAGCGCATTGAGGGTCGTCTGAAGATTGTCTTTATTCCAAACTTTGCTGTTTCAAATGCACAGCTTATCTATGCTGCATCTGATATTTCAGAGCAGATTTCGGTTGCTGGTGCAGAGGCTTCTGGTACCTCAAACATGAAGCTTATGATGAATGCGGCTCTGACCCTTGGTACATATGACGGTTCAAATATTGAGATCTCTGAGCTTGCAGGACCAGAGAACATCAAGATTTTTGGTCTTCGTGCAGACGAGGTCCAGCAGGTATATGCTTCCGGCACCTACTTTGCACAAAACCTGCTTAACCAGAACCCAACGCTGGCTCGCATTGTAAATATGCTTACCGATGGTTCGTTGAGCCGACTCTCTGGCAACTTTGAGTCAATTCACGATTATCTGCTGATTAACAATGATCCTGACCTGGTGCTTATTGACTTTGACGCCTACGTGAAGGCATGGGAAGAGCTTACTCAGTCTTATGCAGATCGTCGTAGCTGGAATGCTCGCGCACTTCACAATACGGCAAACTCTGGTTTCTTCTCCGCTGACAGAACTATCAGGGAGTACATGGAAGATATTTGGCACGTGTAAGGATCTGCGTTTAGGTTCAATCGTCGTAGGGCGTTGAGAATATAGACCTCTGTTGGGGAGAGAGGAGATTTGGATATGAGCAAAAGGGAATGTCTTGCAATGCTACTTGCAGGAGGACAGGGAAGCCGCTTAGGTGCTCTGACCTCAAAAGTAGCTAAACCTGCTGTCTCGTTTGGTGGCAAGTTCCGCATTATTGATTTTGCATTATCCAACTGCGCAAATTCAGGAATTTCTACGGTAGGTGTTTTGACACAGTATCGTCCTTATTTGCTGCACTCTTACGTGGGATCAGGTAGTGCTTGGGACCTTGATGAGCGCGGTGGTGGAATTTCTATTCTTCCTCCATTTGCTACTCAGTCTGGTGGTGCGTGGTATGCGGGAACCGCAGATGCCGTCACCCAGAATATTGGTTACATTGAGCAGAATAACCCTGATTACGTACTAATTCTCTCTGGCGATCAGCTTTACCGTATGGACTACGGCGAGATGCTCGCCTGCCATAAGAAGAACAACGCAGACCTTACGATTGCCGTCATGCCTGTTCCTTGGGAAGAGACCTCTCGCTTCGGCATCATGTCCATTGATGATGAGGATAGGATCACCAAGTTTTCCGAGAAACCCAAAGAGCCAGAGTCCAACCTGGCGTCCATGGGAATCTATATCTTTAGCACAGACCTGCTTCTTGAGACCTTGCGTGAGGACGCAAAGAATCCTGAATCTTCTCATGACTTTGGCGGCGATATTATTCCGACGTTGCTTGATGATGGTAAGCGTCTGTTTGCCTATCGCTTTGAGGGCTTCTGGCGCGATGTAGGCACCATTGCAAGTTATCACGAGACCAGCATGGATCTACTTGGATCTGAGCCTAAGTTTGATATCTTCTCGGATAAGTTCCCTATTTTGTCCAATGCTTCCACCCGTCCACCAGCGTACATTGGCGCTTTTGGCGAGGTAGACGACTGTCTGGTAAGCAACGGATGCCAGATCTTTGGTTATTCTCGCCATTCAATTTTGTCTACCGATGCCGTTATTGGTGAGGGAGCTCGCGTTATTGACTCCGTACTTCTTCCTGGCGCAGAAGTTAAACCTGGCGCGGTGGTAATTCGTGCAATCCTTGGTGAGAACGCTGTGGTCGAGAAGAACGTCCATATTGGCAGCTCTGATTTGAACAAGGAGATTGCTGTTGTTGGAAATGATGTAGTAGTCGAAAGAGGTGAGCAATAATGAATAGAGTAATTGGTCTTATTACCTGCAATTATGCGTCTACTAACATGGAAATCGCCAATGATGTACGCCCAATTGCATCCATGCCTTTCTTGGGAAGATATCGCCTGGTAGATTTTCCTCTTTCAAATATGGTTAATTCGGACATTAGTACCGTTGGCGTAATCATGCCATTTAACTATCGCTCGCTTATCGATCATCTTGGCTCTGGCAAAGACTGGAACTTGGACCGTAAGAGCGGTGGTTTATTTATCCTGCCTGGATCTGCTTTTGGTACCTCCCACGCAGGAGCTCGTTTCCTGCTCAGAGATCTGATTTCCAACAAGCCATATCTTGAGAGAACTGATGCAGAGTATGTTCTGTTGTCCACTTCAAATTTTGTTTTCAACTCTGATCTTACCGAGCTGCTTGACCAGCACCTTGAGTCCGATGCAGACATCACTATGATGACCTACACCACTCGTTATAACGATAGAGACGTTGTTGGTGTTGAGCTTGACGGTGATCGTGTGGTTAAAACGCACAATGGTGTTCAGCGCGGAGACGAGGCTTCTCTCGACTGCTTTATTATCAAGCGCGACCTGCTTATTGACATGCTTGATTGGTATAGAGCCACTGATTATCTTGATCTTTTTGAGGCACTCCACGCTGACTATAACCGTGTCAAGGTTCGCACCTTCCACTTTGAAGGTCATGTAGCATCTATCTTCTCAAAGAACTCTTATTATCGGGCTAACATGGAGCTTTTGAACCCCATGCCAGCAAATGAACTCTTTACTCCAGAGCGCTCCATCAAGACAAAGGCACACGATACTGCTCCTGCAAAGTTTGAGATTGGCTCAAAGGTAAGTAACTCTACTATTTCTGCAGGCTGCCGCATTCGCGGAACGGTTACTGGTTCCATCCTTGGCCGTAACGTCATTATTGAGCGCGGTGCTATCGTTCGTGATTCCATTGTGATGGAGGGCTGCATTGTTAAGGAAGGCTCTGTAGTCGAGCACGCTATTGTGGATCGCTCTAACGTTATTCCTGCGGGTACTGAGCTTCGTGGTACCAGCGAAGAAATTCTTATTCAGCGTAAAAACAATAAGAGGGTGGCGTAACAATGTCCCAAGTCTCCAAGCGTCGCAAACTTCGCGTTGTCTATGCAACTTCAGAGGTAGCGCCTTTTTCCAAGTCGGGTGGTCTTGGAGATGTTTCGGGCTCATTGCCACAAGCACTTAAAAAAGTAGGAGCAAGAGTGGCGGTTATTTCGCCACTCTACAGCTCCATTAAGCCCGAGTGGAAACAAAGGATGAAAAAGGTCTATGAGCTTCAGGTGCCTCTTTCGTGGCGCTTTGAGTATTGTGGGCTGTGGCATCTGGTTCATGAAGGCGTTGATTTTTACTTTGTAGATAACGAGTCTTACTTTGCTCGTGATGGCCTTTATGGCTACTTTGATGATGGAGAGCGCTATGCGTTCTTTTCCAAGGCTCTGTGTGAGCTGATTGCACACGTCCCAGAGCTCTCCTGCGACGTTCTGCACTGCAATGACTGGCAAACGGCACTGGCACCCGTATTTCTGCGTGAGCAGTATCAGGGCGTCCCTGAGGTCCACAACGTTAAGACGGTCTTCTCCATTCATAACGTCAAGTTCCAAGGCCAGTTTACTGACAAGATGCTGAGCGATGTACTTGGTCTTGCTGATATTCCTGCTGCAGTTGATCAACTGAGGTGTGACGCAAGCTCCATCAACTTTATGAAGGGTGCGCTTTGCTACTCCGATTATCTGCTCACTGTTAGCCCAACGTATGCTCGTGAGCTGCAGACAGAGCACTTTGGCGAGGGTATGGATGACATCTTCCGCCGCCGTCAAAGCGTTCTGCGTGGTATTTTGAACGGCATTGATATTGGTGCGTGGTCACCTGCAAGCGACCCTTATATTCCACAGAACTTCTCGGCACGTCATATGGAAGGAAAGGCTGAGTGTAAGCGTCAGCTGCAAGAAGAGCTGGGGCTTGAGGTAGATCCGGATGCGCCACTTGCGGTAATGGTTACTCGTTTGACTAACCAGAAGGGTTTGGGCCTGATTCGCTATGCGATGGACCGTCTTATTTGTGCAGGTATTGAGGTTGCTGTTCTAGGAACTGGTGACGCTGAACAAGAAGATGCTATGCGCTTCTTTGATGGGCACTATGGCAATCGTATGTCTGCACGTATTGAGTTTGATATTGCGCTTTCTCACCGCATGTATGCAGGTGCGGATATGTTCTTGATGCCATCAGAGTTTGAGCCTTGCGGCCTTTCTCAGATGATTTCTATGCGTTATGGCACGCTTCCTGTTGTTCGCGAGACGGGCGGTCTGGCAGATTCTGTAAAACCGTACAACCAGTTTACGGGAGAAGGAACCGGCTTTAGTTTTGCTAATCAAAACGCAGATGAAATGGCAGATATTATTCTGTACGCCGCCGATGTTTATAGAAACGATAAACAAGCGTGGGAAAATCTTGTAAAACAGGCGATGGCAGAGGACTTTAGTTGGCATAACGCTGCAAATGAATATCTTGACGTGTATCATTTACTACACCCTGAGATTATCAGGTATGTACGTCGTCGAGATTGGTAAGAATGCAGGCTTTTCACAACACCTCAAACATTGTTTGTAGAGATCCAAAAGGCGCGGTAGAACTAGGTACTTCAGCAACAATCAGACTATTTGCTTGGGACGATGATGTTCAATCAGTAACGCTTCGTCTCTGGCAGGAGTATGGCCCTGAATCGTCTTCAGAGGCCCAAGCTCTGTCTGGCGAGAAACGCGTTGTGATGCAAAAGAGTGATTTTGCTGGCGCGCTTCCGACTGGTGTACCTGACTATGCGCAGTGCTTTGAGGCAATTGTTAAACCAGCTGCTACGGGCCTTATTTGGTATCGTTTTGAGCTTCAGGCTTCTGACGGAGCAGTTTGGTCATATGGTGCTCAAGAAAATAGATGCACCGGTGTTGGTAGCTTTGCCTATGGCGAGCCACCATCATTTCAGATTACTTGCTATAAGCCTCGAGGTAGCTTTGCGGGTGTAGAAGATCCTAGCTGGTACAAGGGTGGAGTTGTCTACCAGATTTTCCCTGACAGGTTTGCACGAGATGCAAACTGGCACGAACGTACCAAGCAGGCGCTTGCTGTTCCAAGAAATGGGGTTTCTCGCCAGCTTGTTGAAGACTGGGAGAAGACTCCTGAGTATCAGCGAGATGCCAACGGCCGCGTGACTGAGTGGGATTTCTACGGCGGTTCTTTGGCCGGTATTGAAGAGAAGCTTTCCTACTTGGAAAACCTTGGAATAACTGCGCTTTATTTGAATCCAATCTATGCTGCTTCCAGCAATCATCGCTACGATATTGCAGATTATTTGGAAGTTGATCCCGTGTTGGGCACTGTAGAGGATTTTGAACGCCTCTGCGTTAAAGCAGCTGAGCATGGTGTTTCCATTATTTTGGATGGCGTTTTCAACCACTGCGGCGCTGATTCAAAATACTTTAATAAATTTTCTAACTACTCTGAACCAGGAGCAGTTCAGCAGGTTGGCTCGGACTATGACGAGTGGTTTACGTTCCACGAGGATGGAACATATGAGAGTTGGTGGGGTGTTGATGCACTGCCAACTATTGTGTCTGAAAACCCTGATTATCAGGAGTTTATTTGCGGCGAGAATGGCGTTATTAGAACGTGGCTTCGTCGTGGGGCTCGCGGTTGGCGCTTAGACGTTGCTGACGAGATTTCTGACTCATTCATTCAGAAGATTCGTGCTGCTGCACTTGCCGAGCGTAGCGATGCGGTCATTATTGGAGAGGTCTGGGAGGACGCAAGTAATAAGCGAGCGTATGGAAAACTCAGACAGTATCTTGAGGGCTCTGAGCTTGACGGTCCTATGAATTACCCTCTGCGTAAATCTATTCTTTCATTTTTGATGAATGAGGTTGGTGCTGAGGCAACGGCTTCTGCTCTTGAGGAACTGTGGGAAAACTATCCCCACGAGGCGTTTTATGCGTGCCTGAATGTGTTTGGAACGCACGATAAAGAGCGTTTGATTAACGTAGTTGCTGGAGCTCCTGCTCCCGATTCTCTTTCTGCTCATGAGCAGGTAACGTATAGACTTTCTGCTGATCAGCGAGGTCTTTCTAAGGCTCGTATGTGGCAGACAGCTGTGCTTCAGATGACGCTTCCGGGTGTTCCATCTATCTATTATGGCGATGAAATGGGTGTTGAGGGATTTGTTGACCCAACAAATCGCGCAACTATGCCATGGCCTGAAATCAGTCCTCGTGCTGACTTGGACTACTTGCACATATATCGTAATGCTATTGCGTTAAGAAAGACCCTCCCACTACTGGTAGATGGCTCGTTTGAGCCATTTGTCCCAGAATGTGGATCTGATGATGTTCTGGCATTTTGGCGCAGACCTCTGCAGGGAGATGGTCAGGCACAACTTCTGGATGAAAATTCTTCTGGTATCTGCGTTCTAGTAAATAAGAGTCGCTCAGATGCTAAAACCGTATATGTTTCTGTACCTCAGAACATGCAGGTTATTGACGTTATTAGCGGCCAAGCAGTCCCCGTTAAGGACGGCAAAGCAGAGGTCTTTTTGTGGCAGCTTGGCTGTACCGTTTTAAACGTTCAGCCAGCTTATAGGTTACAAAAGCCTCTTGAGCCTGGTATGGGAGTGCTTGCTCACATTACCTCTCTGCCTGCCGATGAGAACTCCGCAATTACGCCAGGTCAGAAGCTTGGTGTTATTGGTCGCGAGACTTCCGAGTTCATCGATTTTCTCGCTAAATCGAGCCAGAAGTATTGGCAGATTTTACCTGTCAGCCCAACCGATGAATACGGCTCTCCTTACGCGGGAATTTCCGCTTTTGCAGGAAACATTAATCTGCTTGACCAAACTGTAATGGAGAGAGTCATCTCTGAGTGCGATGATTCTCAGAGCAGGCGAGCCGCTGAATACCAGGAATTCTGCGCGAGAAACTCATATTGGCTTGATTCGTATGCAGCATTTCGAGCTATTAAAGACCTGCTGGGAGAGGAAGTATGGCAGGAGTGGCCCGAGCAATATCGCAGCTGGTCGAAAGAGCTTCTTGAGCGTCCTGAACTTACCCAGACAATCGAACTTCATCGAAAGCAGCAATTTGCTTTTGACGTAATTTGGAGTCAGACATTAGCGGAGGCTCGTGCTAAAGGTATTCAGATTATTGGCGATATGCCTATGTTTGTTTCAGAGGATTCCGCTGATGTTTGGGCACATCCAGAACTTTTTGCTTTAGATGATACAGGTCATACAGAGCTTCAGGCTGGAGCTCCTGCTGACGCGTTTTCTCAAGATGGCCAGCTGTGGGGTAATCCAACGTATAACTGGCAGGCTCATAAAGACGAAGGATATCGCTGGTGGATTGAACGTTTCCGCAGGTCTTTTTATCTGTACGACTACACCAGACTGGATCACTTTATTGGTTTCACGTCTTACTATGCCATTGAACAGGGAAAGACTGCTGCTGAGGGTTCATTCAAGTTTGGCCCTGGCTATGAGCTGTTTGAGGTTGCTTATAAGCAGCTTGGTCCACTGCCTTTTATTGCGGAGGATTTAGGAGCAGTTACCCCTGCGGTCCGAGCGCTGCTTTCTCAGACAGGTTTCCCTGGTATGAGTGTTATCCAGTTTGCTGATGGAGACTGCAGATATTCTTTTGCTCCAGCTCAGGAGTCTATTGTGTACAGCGGTACCCATGATACGCAAACGCTTATGGGTTTTGTAGAAGCTCGTTTTACCGGTGGCCAGGCAACTGATGAATCACACCAGATTTTTGACCACCTTATGGAGCAGGTAGTTGGAACTTCTAATGCTGTAGTTATTCTGCCGCTTCAGGATGTTTTGGGCCTTTCTGACGATGCTCGTATGAACATTCCTGGTAAGGCTGAAGGCAATTGGTCTTGGCAGGTTAAGAAGGACGTGCTCACACCACAGGTTGTTCAAAAGCTGCAGAGGCTTGCTGAACTGCACCAGAGTAAGCTCGACGCTTAGCGTACCTTTTTGTTACAACAAAAAAGTCCTTCTCGATGAACTGCCTCCCATTTCTTGGACATAAGAAATGGGAGGCAGTTCAAAACACACCTAAGTCGGATAATCTGTCAAAAAGACGTATACATGACGCTGAAATTACCACAAACATGCAGATTATCGTCATTAGATGTGTAAAATACCCGCATCTGAGCAGAATATCCGACTTAGGTGTGTTCCGTAGATACAGAATTTATCGATAGTTAAATTTCTTATATAAGTCTATTCATTTTCAAGCATATTAGATGAAGTTTATGCATAGAGATGTATATCAGGTAGTACGACCGCCTAACTGCCTAGCTATCTTGATTAGGAACATGTCGATTCTTCGGCAGAACCTACCAAAGCTGCGCTATTTTGTGCGCCAGGCCTAAAAGCCGACGCTAACACGCTGCAGAATCATAATCACCCGCATATGAACTACCTCCCATTTCTTATGTCCAAGAAATGGGAGGTAGTTCACGACTGGCGAGAAGGACCTTTTACTTTTGGATGTGCCTTTGGGTTCACTATGACATTGCGTGCGGCAAAACAATGGTAAAACGTGTGCCTACACCCTCACGAGAGAGCACCTCAATAGAGCCGTCATGGTTATCGACAATCCATTTAGCAATGGATAGTCCAAGTCCTGAACCCTCGTTGCTTTCAATACGAGCGTTGTCGGCTCTCCAGAATCTCTCAAAAATATGAGCAGCTGCTGCCTCGGACATACCCATGCCTTCATCTTCGATTGAAACTTGAACGGTTTTCTCGTCATACGCGACATTAAAAGAAATGGTGGTCTGAGCAGCAGAATATCGAGCAGCATTTTGTACGATGATACGGATAGACTGCTTAATCATTGCAGTGTCAGCAAGCACCTGATAGTAATCGTCCGTCAGTGTACTCTGATCAAATTTCAGCGCATAGTGGTGAGTAGGATCAATCATTTCCGACTCTTCACAGACCTCAGAAGTTATCCGTGCAAGATTGAGCTTAGTCTTTGTGAGGGTATTTCTTCCTGCGTCTCCGCGTGCTAAGAAGAGGAGCTGCTCAACAAGGTCATGCATGTGCTCGCTCTCAGATTTGAGGGCAGCAATGGACTCGTCAAGTACCGCTTCGTCCGTCTTACCCCAGCGATCAAGCATGTCAGTATAACCTCGGATAACAGCTATAGGCGTGCGAAGCTCGTGGCTGGCATCGTTGACAAAGCGCATCTGTTGTAATTTTGCTTCTTGCATACGTTGAAGCAGTTTATTCAAGGCAATCTCAATACTTGCCAGGTCTTGGTCACCCGTTTGAATCTTTGGCGCGTTGATATTGGCTTCTTCAATTGCCTGTTCAAGACTCCTAATTTTCTCGCTTTTGACCAGGACGTCATTTGTTGTAGCTTCGGTAGAAAGAACATCACTATTTACTAGTTGATCTGCTTTAAGTGCAAGTGTATTGAGGGGCTGAAGAGCTCTTCTGACACGACGCATATCACCGAAGAAGGACAACAGATCAATGATTTCCCAGATAAGAATTGCAATATACATGGGCCAGAAGCGTGCTAACTCTACGCCTAAATCAAATATTTTTGCGCCAAAAGTAGGGCCATGAACAATGTATTTAAGGCTTGAGAACCCGTGTAAGAACGTGAATCCAGTAAGAGAAATAGAGTGAGACTCAGTAGGGAAAAATCCTAGGTAAAAAGTACCTTGTGGAACATGCTGGTTATACATATAAATAAAAATCAGAGCAATATTTACCAGTAGAAAGAGATTAAAGCCGACGTAATTCATCAGCTTACGCCACCAAAATCCCCAGGTAATTACTCCAGCTGTCGACGAATCAGAGGGAGTAAAGAAAGGCTTTTTATGCTCTTGTATGGTGGAACGATTATGCTTCTCTGATGACATATCCGACTCCACGAACGGTAGTAATTAGCTTGATGTTATAGCGGTCGTCAATTTTTGCACGTAGATGGGCAATATGTACATCCACGTTATTTGTTTCTCCAGCAAACTCATATCCTAGGGCTTCAGATGCAATACGCTCACGGCTCATAACAACACCAGCGTGTTCCATGAGCATACGAAGCACTTCAAATTCCTTAGTAGTAAGTTCGATTGAATTGTTCTTGACGCAGACTTCTCTACGATCAACATCAAGCGAGACACCTTTAAGCGTAAAAGTGTTAGCAGCCGCTGCTTGTGGAATTACTTGAGAGTTTGTGTTATCTGCCTCATGATGCTTAAGGGCCACTCGAATGCGGGCGAGAAGTTCCTCTATCGCAAAAGGTTTGGTGAGGTAGTCATCTGCACCCGCATCGAGACCAGCTACTTTATCCATAACCGAATCACGAGCAGTAAGCATGATGGTAGGCGTGTTTTTCTCGCGACGAATCCTTCTAAGAACTTCTAGACCATTAAGCTGGGGGAGAAGTACATCAAGCAAGATAAGGTCGTAGTCATTTGACAGCGCTTTTTCAGCTCCGGTTCTTCCGTCAAGAGCTTTGTCTACCTCATATCCCTCATGTTTAAGCTCGAGTTCTACAAAGCGTGCAATTTTTTCTTCATCTTCAACGATAAGAACCTTAATCATTTTCTCGCCTAAATATCGAAGTTTTCTATTTTAGGTTTGGAACCAATTTCATTTTATTTTTTGTCGATAACATCTTTTTTGATGGAACCTGCTGCATCTGCAGCCTTATCCATTGCCTCATTTACATCTACAACAATAGGATAAGCTCCCTGAATGTGATAACGCATCTCAAAGAAGAGGCCAATGATGAGCAGCCAGAATGTAGCACCCCAGAGGAATAGGCCAACAATTGGAATAATTACTGGCATGGCCATGAACTGCTCGCCACGACGAGTAACAATAAATTTTGCTTCTACACTCTTATGGAAGAGTTCCTTGCACTTTTCCCAAAGAGAAGACATATTCTCTGAGAAATCAGACTTCTTGCTTGATTCTTGGTAGGCAATTTGAGCTGCTTCCATTTCTGGAGAAACGTCTGACTGTGCAGCTGGCTCAGTAGTATAGTTTGCAGTCTGCTTAGTGGACTTGCCCTGCTTCTCGAGCCAAATAATTGCATCAAGAACATTATCATCACAAGCGTCAAGTGCTGCCTTTGCGTCCTCGTAGCTTACGCCGCACTTCTCGCGAATTACCTCAACCTTTTCTAGCTTTTCCATGATCAGCTTCCTTTCGAGATGTTAAAGACGCCTCTCGTCTTCGTGATACATGGTCTCTTATAAAGATTAACCAATTATTGAGGTTAGATTAAGCTTTCATAAGTATTTTAATGGGATTGTTTACACGTCTCAATTACAGGCAGCTTGCTTACCACTTACCGATTACTTATAAAACTAGCTTGTTTTAGCAGTTCAGCAGTTTGAAACTATTAGATAGTTATATATAGCTAACTTATGGCAGTTGAAACCTTGCTTTCTCTGTCAAAGCCAGCCTGAATAACAGACACTACATTGTGAGTTTGTGGCAGGAGGCGGTGTGGGTATGGCAAATCGTCAGAACCAAAGTATTCAAGCTACTGAGTCCAACCAAAATACAAAACAGGATCCTCAGCAATCTGAAGTAAATCCTGTTGCAGTGTTGCTCGAGTGGTCAGACAGAGCAAGTATGTATGCATTGTCTGTCATCCTTGCCATTATTGGTGTTTTGGGAGGAATGGTTCCCTACGTTGCCGCAGGTAACATGGTGGTTGGTATCTTTAATGGAATTCAAGAATGGCCGTTTTACCTGCATTGGGGACTTATAGCAGGTCTCAGCTACTTGATAAAGATTATCTTCCACCACCTTTCAACTATCGTTTCTCATAAGGCAACGTTTGCGACAATTGCAAACATGCGCACCCGAGTGGCAAAGAAGCTGACAACTATTCCCATGGGATATGTGCTTGATACGCCATCCGGCTCTCTCAAACGCTTGTTAGTCGAGAAGATCGATAGTATTGAAACCACACTTGCCCATGCAGTTCCTGAGCTGACTTCAAACCTTACAGCTGCTTTTGCGGTTTTTGTGTACCTCATTGTTTTAGACTGGCGTCTTGCTCTTGCTGCTCTACTCACTATTATTGTGGGACTTGCCTGTTTATCAGGCATGATGAAAGACTATGAGTATTGGTATCAGAATACTATCGTAACTGGTAAAGAGATGAATAATGCCTCAGTTGAGTATGTGTCAGGAATTGAGGTAATTAAGGCTTTTGGCCAGTCCGCTAGCTCTTACGAGAAGTTCTCAAAAGCTGTTTATGCATCTGCCCATGCTTTTATTGATTGGATGAAGCATTGCCAAATCTGGCAGGATGCCATGTTGTCAATTGCTCCTGCAACGTTAGTAACGGTATTGCCCCTTGGGTGCTTGTTCGTGCTTCAGGGAACTCTTTCTCCTTCTACGTTTGTCATGTGCGCAGTGCTTTCTCTAGGTATTTTTCAGCCGCTCTTTGAAGCAATGAGCTTTATGGATTCTCTTGCACAGGTGGGTTCTGTTGTTAAAGAAATTTCTGAGGTCTTAAATTACCCTGATCAGGTGAGAGCTGATGTTCCTTGCACGCTTGAAGGTACTGAAATTAAGCTGAGCGATGTCCGTTTCTCCTACGGAAGCAATGAAGTGATTCACGGGATTACCTTAGATATTGAGCCAGGACAAGTTACAGCACTTGTTGGCCCAAGTGGATCAGGTAAATCTACTGTTGCTCGGCTTATCGCAGGTTTCTGGGATCCAAATGAAGGATCTGTGTCTATTGGAGGACAAGATATTCGCTCCTGCACTCCATCTCAACTTGCAAACCTCGTAGCTTATGTTGACCAAGATAGTTACCTTTTTGATGAAACCATTATGGAAAACATCAGGATGGGCAAAAAAGATGCCACCGATGATGAGGTAATTGCTTGTGCAAAAGCTTCTGGATGCCACAACTTCATCCAATCACTTCCTCACGGCTATCAAACGGTTGTAGGAGGTTCAGGTGGGCATCTTTCTGGCGGAGAGCGCCAGCGTGTAGCAATTGCTCGAGCAATGCTCAAAAACGCTTCGATTATTATATTGGATGAGGCAACAGCTTATGCGGATCCAGAATCTGAAGCAGAGGTTGAATCTGCAGTTGCAAAGCTGGTAGCTGGTAAAACGCTAGTGGTTATCGCGCACCGTCTTTCTACCGTACAAAATGCCGACAAAATTGTTGTTGTAAACGATGGCTCTATTGAAGCTGAGGGTACGCATAATCAGCTTATGGAGACATGCCCGCTCTATGCAACCATGTACCGTGCTCACATTGGCGCACTCGACGAGGCTTAAGGGGGAGTAAAAATGCTGTCTGTTCTAAAAATGTACTTTCAATTTGGAAGTTCTTATCGCCAGAAACTCCACAAGGGCCTTTTCTTTACCGTTCTTGGTTGTCTCTTTGAAGGAGTGCAAATAACAGCGCTTTGGATAGTTTTTACTGCTCTTACTACGGATACACTTTCAACTCAGACGATAGTTTCTGCACTGGGAGTTATGCTTCTGAGCATTATAGGAACGTTTGTCTGCGCTCATTTTAAGAGTGAGAATTTCTGTGACGCTAATTTCAGTATGGCTGGCGCTAAGCGTGCGGAAATTGGAGATACACTGCGCCGCTTGCCCATGGGTTATTTTAACGAGAATAGCCTTGGAGAAGTAACAGCTGTTATGACCAACCAGCTAGATGTAATGCAAAATCTTGGTGGCTTGCTCTATATGATGGTTTTTGGTGGTTTGGCCTTAACAGCAATTATTGTTGCATTCCTGTTTGTATTTTGTTGGCAGTTAGGCCTTATAACTGCAGCTACATTTGCACTTTTCTGCATAACAATGGAGGTCTTGCAGGCCTACGTGCGTAATACATCAGATGATTATGTGGCCGCAAATACTACTTTGATTAGCTCCGTCCTTGAGTATGTTCGCGGCATTAGCGTGGTAAGGGCATTTTCCCTTATTGATGATGCTGAGGGAAAGTACGCCAAAGCAGTTGATGATTGCCGTGTCCAAGCGCTCAAACTTGAGTTTAAGGCGCTTCGTTTCTCTGTTCTGCAGATGGTTATCTCCAAGGCTACAAGCATTATTATGTGCCTGGTATCAGTTGGACTATGGCTATCTGGAACACTTGATACAGCTACGTGCTTAACCGTAGTGGTTATGTCGTTTATGTTGTTTAGCCGTCTTGAATCCGCTGGTCGTTTCTCAACTATTCTGCGTAACATTGAAATTGCAATGGAGCAAACAAACGCTATTCTCGCCACTCCTGCAATGGAAGAGGGAGAAGGTTTGGAGAAAGCGGACTCTTGCGACATAGAGCTTTCTCATGTCTCGTTTGGCTACGACGACAGGCAAATTCTTGACGATGTGAGTCTCTCGATTCCTGCAGGTACTTCTTGTGCCATTGTAGGTCCAAGTGGTTCGGGCAAGACAACGCTTGTCCGTTTGATTGAACGCTTCTGGGATGTGAATACAGGCCAGGTTACGCTTGGTGGACGCGATGTACGTGACTATAAGGTTGACGCTCTGCTCCAAAACTTCTCTACTGTTTTCCAGGGAGTTTTCCTGTTTGATGACACCATTGAGAACAACATCAAGTTTGGCAATCCAGACGCAACTCATGAGCAAGTAGTTGATGCTGCTCGCCGTGCTTGTTGTGAGAAGTTTATTGAGGCTTTGCCTAATGGATATGAAACACGCTTAGGTGAAGGTGGCTCAATGCTTTCTGGTGGCGAGCGTCAGCGTCTCTCTATTGCGCGAGCCATTCTTAAAGATGCGCCAATCGTGGTGCTTGATGAGGCTACAGCTAATGTTGATCCGGAAAACGAGCTTGAACTTCAGCGTGCAATCGCAGAACTCACCAAGTCTAAGACCGTTATTATGATTGCCCATCGCCTAAAGACGGTGCGTAAAGCAAATCAGATACTTGTCCTGGATAAGGGCCGTATTGTTCAAAGAGGCACTCATGAATCTTTGATGGCAGAAGGCGGTATCTACGCTGATTTTGTTAACATGCGCGAGAAAACCGTCGGCTGGAAAATTGCCTAACTGCTGGTAAGACGCTAAAAATATCCCACGTAAAAATATCCCACGTAAAAAATATGCACCCAAGCTTGTGCTTGGGTGCATATAACGTTAAAGCTGAAATGCGGTTTACTGAACCTGGCAAATCATAGCAACATTAGTTGAAGTGGTGTAGTCACCAAGACGTGGGCTGGTATGAGGATCGCCAGCAGTCAGAACTACAATGTCGCCGGTCTCAACAACGCCAACCTCTTTTGCAACGTTTAGAGCGTTGTACATGGTGTTAGAAAGTGTGCCCTGCTCAGAGGTCTTGAATGCATAGACGCCCCAATAGAAGCAAGTGCGACGAACTGCCTCATCGGATGGAGACATTGCATACAGAGGACGCTTTGGACGGAAGTTAGAAACAAGGCGAGCGGTACGGCCAGAGTGTGTTGGGCAGATGATGCACTTTGCGTCAACACGGATTGCCATATCAACTGCAGCAAAGCCAGTAGCGCCATTGACATTCTTAAGGCCCTCACGCTGGTGATAAACATCCTTGACTGGCAGGTACTTCTCGGTCTCCTTGCAGATGGAAGCCATAGTCTTTACTGCCTCAACAGGGTACTTACCAGCTGCGGACTCACCAGAAAGCATGACGCAGTCAGTGCCGTCGTAGATTGCGTTAGCAACGTCGGTAACCTCTGCACGGGTTGGGCGAGGGTTACGAATCATAGAATCAAGCATCTGAGTTGCGGTGATGACAGGCTTGTAGGCATCGTTGCACTTCTTGATGACAGTCTTCTGGATGTGAGGAACCTCAGCTGCAGGAACCTCAACGCCAAGGTCACCGCGGGCAACCATGATGCCGTTAGAAGCTGCAAGAATCTCGTCGAAGTTCTTTACGCCAAGAGCAGACTCAATCTTAGGGAAGATCTGTACGTTAGGAGTACCCATCTCACGGCAGATGTTACGAATCTCTTCAACTGCAGCACCATCACGGATGAAGGAAGCAGCAATTGCATCAATACCAAGCTCGCAACCAAACATGATGTCTGCGCGGTCCTGCTCAGTGACGGAAGGAAGGCCAATGTTAACGTTAGGAACGTTTACACCCTTCTTCTCGCCAAGCTCACCACCGTTGATAATCTTGCAGTGCATGTCGGTGCCCTCAACGTGATCAACCTCAAGACCAATGAGGCCGTCATCAATAAGGATGATAGAGCCTTTCTTGACCTCTTTTGGAAGATTCTTGTAGTCAAGCGAGAAGCGCTGAGCATTACCAATGACATCATCATCGGTGGTTACAATGACGGACTCACCAGTAGTAAGGGTGACCTTCTTGCCATCCTCGAGAAGACCAGTGCGAACCTCAGGACCCTTTGTATCAAGCATGATAGCAATAGGAATACCAAGCTCATCAGAGATAGAACGAACGCGACCAATCATAGTGCGGTGATACTCATGGCTACCGTGCGAGAAGTTAAAACGTGCGACGTTCATGCCAGCAAGAATGAGCTCACGAAGGACCTCATCACTTTCTGTAGCAGGACCCATAGTACAAACAATCTTGGTCTTTTTGCGAGCCATATCTCTCCTTTTCATAGGAATTGAAATCACATTCGGTTATCAATAGTAACCGTTTTCAGAGCGTTTGTTTCCCTAGTACTTAGCAAACCACACTTTTATCAACATAGTCAGCACCCTTAGTAAAAGCAGTTGCGTTATCTAGCGTAACCTGAGCAATCTGAGCAAGTGCCTCATGAGTAAAGAATGCCTGGTGACTTGTCATAACTACGTTAGGGAAGGAGCAAAGCGTGGAGGTAATTGAATCAAAGACCTCAGCACCGCGGTCCTTATAGACGTTTGGATTTTCCTCTTCATAAACGTCAAGGCCACAAGCACCAATTTTGCCAGAAAGAATGCCGCGAATAAGAGCATTGGTGTCGATAAGTCCACCACGACCAGTATTAACGAGGATAACGCCATCTTTCATCTTTCCGATGGTCTTATCGTTAATCATGTGGTAGCTCTCGTCATTCAAGAAAGCGTGAAGTGAAATAAAGTCCGAACGCTCCCAGAGCTCATCGTAGCTGACATACTCATCAACAACGTGCTCGTCATTGACAAGGCTCATGTTTGGATAGAGGTCTGCACCAAGAACGTGCATACCAAAGCCCTTGCAAATACGGCAGAGTGCAGCGCCAATGCGACCAGTGCCTACAATACCTGCAGTTTTACCATGGAGGGTATCGCCAACAAGGCCAGCAAGTGAGAAGTTATTCTCGCGAATTCTGATGTAACCACGGTGAATACGACGGTTAGCAGCAAGCGCAAGACCCATTGCGTGCTCTGCGATTGCTTCAGGGGAGTAAGCAGGTACGCGCGTAACCGTAATACCAAGGTCTTTAGCAGCAGTAACATCAACAGCATCAAAACCAGCGCAGCGCATAAGTAGAAGCTTAACGTCAAAGCCGGCGAGAATCTCAAGAGTCAGAATTGAAGCATCTGCATTAACAAAAGCGCAGACAGCGTCATAACCCTTAGCAAAGCCTGCGGTCATAGGCGTAAGGTTTGACTCAATGTAGTCAATTGAAACATCTGGATACTTTGGAAGCTCAAGGTTGAAAGAATCCTTGTCATAACTTTGAGCACCATAAAACAGGATTTTCATAACTGCCTCCTTGCCAAAACTAACGTTTGGCTTATGTTGTTATGTTCTGCGCTTATTGTACCCCTTGGATAACAATTATTTGCCACATAACAGGAGTTTTAAGAAATATTTATAAGGTTTGAAAAAAGAAAGAATACGGTAAAATGATAGAGCATTGTAAGGTCCTATGATAGGACGTTGTAAGGTCCTGACACGGCAACCTTGGTGAGCCCTTGCCCCTCTCCTGGGGAATTATGATCGGGCATCAATCTGTCAGGTAGAAACCCAGGAGGAACTTTGAAAGAGTATCTTTCAAGTGCGTCTGATGTTATCAGTGCGCAAAAAACTGATGCTGAAGCTGGATTGTCTGATGTAGAAGCAGCTTCTCGTCTTGAGGCCCACGGTCTTAATAAGCTTAAAGAGGCACCAAAAGAATCAATCATTAAAAGGTTTTTTGCACAGATGGCTGATCCTATGGTCATCATGCTTCTTGTTGCTGCTGCTATCTCTGCTGCTGAGGGCATTTATACCGGAGAAGGCGGAATTGCAGACGTTGTCATTATTCTGTTTGTTGTTGTCATCAATTCTGTTCTTGGTGTTGTCCAGGAGGGCAAAGCTGAAGAAGCTCTTGCTGCTCTGCAAGAGATGAGTGCGGCTCAGAGCAAGGTTATCAGAGACGGTCGTCTTGAGACGGTTGCCTCAACCGAGCTTGTTGTGGGCGATATTATTCTGCTTGAGGCGGGTGACTCTGTCCCAGCTGATTGCCGCATTCTTGAGAGCGCTTCTATGAAGGTAGAGGAGTCTGCGCTCACGGGTGAATCAGTTCCTGTCGAGAAACACGCTGAGACCCTCAGTCTTGCTGAAGACACCGATGACATTCCTTTGGGTGACCGAAAGAATATGTGCTACTCCGGATCTATTGTGGTCTATGGACGCGGTCGTGCAGTTGTTGTTGCAACAGGCATGGACACCGAGATGGGCAAGATTGCAGATGCAATTTCCCAGGCAGAAGAGGGACAGACTCCACTTCAGATTGCGCTTGATAAGCTTTCACATACACTTACCATTCTTGTTGTTGTCATCTCACTGCTTGTTTTTGCAACAGGCTTTATTAAGCACGGTGTCGAGATGCTTGGCAACTTTGACCTTGTCCTAAGCACGTTTATGGTTGCAGTTTCTCTCGCAGTAGCTGCAATTCCAGAGGGTCTTGTTGCTGTTGTTACCATCGTTCTTTCTATGGGCGTTACTAGAATGAGCGAGCGCCACGCTATTGTCCGCCGTCTTACTGCAGTTGAGACCCTTGGTTGTACTCAGGTTATCTGCTCTGATAAGACCGGTACTCTGACCCAAAACAAGATGACTGTTGTTCGTCATGAGACAGAAAACCTTGACGCACATGTACGTACCATGGCACTGTGCTGTGATGCTACCTGGGATGATGCAGAACAGGTAGCAAAGGGTGAGCCAACTGAGGCTGCTCTTGTCGCAGACGCTGCAAAACTTGGATACACCACAAGTGATTTAGCTTCTTCTCGCCCTCGTATTGGTGAGGCACCCTTTGATTCTTCTCGTAAGATGATGTCTGTTGTGGTGCGTACTCGCTCTGGCAAAGTTGTACAGCACACCAAAGGTGCACCTGATGAGGTGCTTGCTCGCTGCAACAAGATTATGACAAGCGATGGCATTATTGACCTCACCGATGAGGCTCGCTCTGAGATTTTGGCTCAGAACAAGTCTATGGCTGACCAGGCTCTTCGTGTTATGGCATCTGCTCGTCGCGATTGGGGAACAGAAGCTCCAGAGAGCTATGACCCAGCTCACCTTGAGCATGACATGGTCTTTGTGGGACTTTCTGGCATGATTGATCCAGTTCGTCCTGAGGTTAAGGGTGCTGTTGCTGAGGCGCATAGCGCTGGAATGCGTACCGTTATGATTACGGGTGACCACATAGATACTGCAGTTGCTATTGCAATTGAGCTGGGTATTATCACTGATCGCTCTCAGGCTATTACCGGCGCACAGCTTGATAAGATTTCTGATGAAGAGTTTGAGCAGCGTATTGAGACTCTTGGCGTTTATGCACGCGTTCAGCCTGAGCACAAGGTTCGCATTGTTGATACCTGGCGCAAAAAGGGCATGGTTACAGCCATGACGGGCGACGGCGTTAACGATGCGCCTTCCATTAAGCGCGCTGATATTGGTATTGGTATGGGCATTACTGGTACCGACGTTACCAAGGGTGTTGCAGATATGGTTCTGGCAGACGATAACTTTGCCACCATCATTAGCGCCTGCGAAGAGGGAAGACGCATCTACGACAACATTCGTAAGTGCATCCAGTTCCTCTTGAGCTCCAACCTTGCTGAGGTAATTTCCGTCTTTATTGCGTCCCTGGTTGGCTTTACTATCCTTCAGCCTACCCACCTTCTGTGGATTAACCTAATCACCGACTCTCTGCCAGCTCTTGCTATGGCTACCGAGAAGGCTGAGCCAGGCATCATGAAGCGTAAGCCTCGTAACCCTAAGGACGGCATCTTTGCAGGTGGCGTTGGTTTTGACTGTCTTGTTCAGGGCTCTATCATTGCGCTTCTTACCCTTGCCAGCTATTTCATTGGCCATTACTTTGAGTATGGAACCTTTGATATCTCACAGGTTATTACTAACCCAGAAGCTGGTGTTGAGGGTATGACCATGGCATTCTTGACGCTTTCTATGGTTGAGATGTTCCACTCCTTTAATATGCGTTCTCTGCGTGGTTCTATCTTTAAGCTAACCAGCCAAAACATTTGGCTGTGGGGTTCTTTTGTTATGTCTTTGATTCTCACCTTTGTGGTAATTGAGACACCACTTTCTCAGGCATTTGGTTTTGCGGAGATTGGCTTTGAAGAGTACGCCATGGCAATGCTTTTAGCTGCATCGATTATTCCTCTGATGGAGCTTTATAAGGCTGTTATGCGTTCTGTTCAAAAGAACAAGGCATAAGGTAGAGGAGTACTCTTGTCCGCTAAGCGTACAAAAAGTTCCAAAAAACTAGGAGCCGGCAGGACTCAAGGGTCTCTGCCGGCCCTTTCTTCATTGCTGGACGTTCCAGCGTTTGAGCAGCTGACTCCATCGTCGGATCAGACGCAAGCTTATACAGACGTCGTATCTGAGCTTGAAGCTCAAGGGGTTTCTCGCCAGATGATGACTATGGCCTGCGTGGTCCGCTTGGATAGGGGATTTCCTGCGGTTGTGTCAGAGCAGGGAGTGTTTCGTGCCGAGTTTGCTGCGCGCGTGACCAAGGGCCAGAACTCCACGGTAGCCGTTGGCGACTGGGTGTGTGCTCGCATTCTGGACTCGCACGATATGGGCATCATTGAGGCGATTCTGCCGCGAGAGACCGATATTGCTCGCTGGAAGGGTGGCGCTCGCGGTCAAAAGCAGACTTTGGCTGCAAACGTTGATCTTGTGCTTGTAGTGCAGGCTCTGGATGGCGAGGCTATTTCGGTAGATCGCATTGTGCGCTCAGCAGTTATTTCTAAGGACTGCGGTGCTACTTGTGCCGTGGTACTCACTAAATCAGATGTTGCGGGACCGGAACTTTTGGCTCAAGAGATTTCTTCTATTACCGCAGCTCTTGGCTCTACGGTAAAGATTGTTGCAACGGCTTCAAAGCTTGAGGGCGAGAAACCCGAGGCACTTGCAAATCTTGCGCAGACCGCCCAAGATCTTGGAGCTGCGTGGGGAATCGATGCGGTTCGACGCCTTGTTCCTTACGGTTCCATAGCCATCGTGCTTGGTGAATCAGGTGCTGGTAAATCTACGCTTCTTAACGCACTTTTGGGGCATGAAGCACTTGAAACGGGAGAAGTTCGAGAGTCTGATAAGGCGGGACGTCATACAACGGTTGCTCGCCGTATGGTAGCGCTTCCTGACGCTGGTGTTATTGTGGACGAGCCAGGACTCAGAAGCTTGCCTATTGTGGGTCATGAGAGGGGATTGCAGAAGATATTTCCTCACATCTCTGAAGCTGCTCAGACGTGTAAATTTAGGGATTGTACCCATACTCACGAGCCAGGATGTAGCGTTCAAGACGCCCTTCATGAGGGGCAGATTACAGAACCCCAGTTAAAGGCTTATTTATCTCTTGCAAAAGAAATGCGAGAAAGTCAGCAATCGCTTGACCCTGATGTTGTGCTTTAAGCTTTAACAGCGTAAATCCTCTAAGCACCCTGGCTTGACTAGGGTGCTTTTTTGTCAAATCAGCAGGAAATATGCTATATTGAAATCAACGAGGGTTGGTCCCGCCCAGCTAATTGGGGAGGGTCAACCCTTGTTCATGAGTCAGGTAAATCACTTAGAAAATCATTCATTACAATCCCTCTAAAAATGTAGCAGTTATGACGTTCTAAAAATTTTTATATATCAAATTAGATAAAAATTTAAATTACCTATTTTTCATTGCGTCGTTGCAGCCTGTGGATACATTACTTTGTGTCAGATTCACGTCAGCTATCTGACATATTTGTGCAGGTAAATCTTTTGTTTTTGTATTTTCTCTCTCATGCCAAGTGCACAATCTATGTATCGCAAATGGAGGGAGGACAAACAGTGACTAAGAAAACAAGAATTTTAATTTCTGTGTTAAGCGCACTTTTGGCCAGTTTTTGTTTCTTTGCATACGTACAAAGCGTTCGCGCTGATGCAGAGAAGTCACGAGCAGAGGCAATACAAAAATACGGTGGAGAACTCACGTCAATTCTGGTGGCCACAAAACAAATAGAACCTGGAGAAACTCTCTCATCTTCTAATACCCAGATAAAAAGCTGGATTTCTGATTTGATTCCCGAAGGCGCAATTACTAATCCAGAAAGTGTTATGGGTCGTACGGTTTCATCAGTTATTGGAGTTGGAATGCCTGTTGTTTCTCTTCATCTACGATCAGTTGCCTCTCAAATTTCTATTCCAGAAAATCTTGTTGGTCTCACTATTTCCCATGGCGAGAAGTACGGATTAGCTGAGAGGCTCAGTGCTGGCACAAAGCTTGCAGCGTATGAGGTTACTGATTCTCTTATTACCTGTATTGCTTCGGATATTGCGGTGTTGTCAGATGACACCGAAGGCACTCTTTACACTTCCTCCTCCGTAACGCTTGGATTGACTCCTGAACAGGTTCCTGCCGTGCTTTCTGCATACGCTCGAGGAACACTTCGATTTACTCTTCCTGGGTCAAAGATTAACGCTCAGGACTTAGTAAAGAACAACTCCTTCGTTGAACAAGAAGACTCAAAGGATCTTTCTGACAAGACAGATCAAGCAAGCTCATCTGATGTAAGTGAAGATGTGCATCCAGAGAACCCTACTTCTTCAACAACCAACCAAAACAGCGACAGTGCGTCACAAGTAGACTCGTCTACTAATCCAGGAGGTGAAGCGTGATGTTAGAAAAGTGGATCTCATACGTAGGTCTTGACGCACGCGTTGAAATTGGAGCCATTCTTACGTACTTGGGAATTAGCAATAGGTGTGAATTTGCCGATTCAGCAGCATCTCTTAGATCAATTGTAGCCTCTTCAACTCCTCAAGATTATTCAGTCTTAATTGGTAATACCGGCTCCGATGTTTCGGATATAAATCTAGCGGCTGCAATTGTTAAAGATGGAAATGCTCGCTGTGTAGTGCTTGTAAGATCTGGCGCTTCTGGATCACTTCGTTCTAGAGCAGCTAAAGCAGGAGTTGATTTAGTTATTGACCCTATGGAATTGGGGGATCTGGTAAAGGTTGGAAGAGGGTATCAATCATACGGGGCTGACAGGCTTTCTCAGCCTTTACCAGAAGCTTCAGATTATGTTGCCAGTATCCAAGAGCTAAATACCTATCTACAATCTCTTATTCCTCTTGATAAGACTTTAAAAGCTCCGATTCTGACGTTCACTTCAGGAAGAGGAGGAGTGGGAAAGACCACACTTGTTTCTTCAATGGCACTGCTTGCTTCTTCTTGGGGCTTGAAGGTTGCGTTGGTTGATTTTGATCTGTCTTATGGAAATGCTTTTGAGAAGCTTGGAATTAGGCAGCCAAAAGACTTCTCTGATCTTGTCGCTGATGTACCTTCAGAAAAAGAGAGCCTTCTTGAAAAGGCAACTTGTGTCCATAGAAATTTGTATCTTTTTGGCCCTTGTGTAAAACCTGAAATGGCAGAGCTTCTATTTCCTTGCGTGAGTCATTTTCTTCAAGCTGTTTCTGGTTTGGTTGATTTGGTGCTCGTAGACACTACGACAGCATCAACAGATTGCTATGCTCAGGCAGCACAATGCGCAGATAGGCTGGTTATTGTTTCAGAGAACCCTCTTACGTGTATTAACTCTTTAGCAAAAGTAAGTGGACTTGCAGTGCGCCTTGGAGTGGCAAGAACTCGCATTATCCGACTTGAAAATAAAGCAAATCCAAGGGTTAAACAGGACTTTTCTGTTGGAAAAGCAGAGGTTGGTCTTGAAGCTGCAAAGATGTTTAGGATTTTTGAAGGCGGACCAGGGTTTCAAGAGCTTATTCAGCAAGGAAAGCTTTCTGTGCTGTTGCAAGAGGAAACTTCATTTACACAGTCGGTTTCTTTTGTACTTGCTCATTTCCTTAACGAGTTGGGTATTCTTCCACAACTGCGCGAGGCTCAAATTGCCCTGCAAGCAACTCCTGAGAAAAAGCCATTTAGTTTGTTTAACAGGAAGAAGGAAGTGAGTTAATGCTTGTCTTTGAACGCGTTGCCAAGCAAATTGAGGCGCAAGAAGAAAATGACTCACAACTTCAAAAAGAACTGTTTCAGAAGGCTAGAAAGAAGTTAAAAGAAAAACTTGTTTCTCGATTAGGGCTTTCCACGGTCTCATCTCTCATTACAGGCAGTGATATTGATCGAGTAAGAGATGAATTAAGAGTTACTTGTGAAGCAATTGTTAATGAAGAGAAGGATGAGCTTTTTAGTTCAGTTGACTACGAAGAAATAATTGAGCAGGTAATTAATGAGGTGTGTGGTCTTGGTCCAATTCAGCCACTACTGAATGATAAAGATGTTACTGAAATCATGATTAACGGCTGCAACAATCTGTTTTACGAGAAAAACGGCGAGCTATTTGAATCAAAAACAGTCTTTGATTCAGAAGAGCAGATTTTGATTGTTATGGATCGCATTTTGTCTCCATTAGGAAGAAGACTGGATAGAGTAAGTCCTATTGTTGATGCTCGTCTTGAGAATGGGGACCGTGTCAATGCAGTTGCAAGCCCTGTTGCGGTGAATGGCACTTCAGTAACTATTCGAAGATTTACCGGAAAAATTACTTCTTTGGACCGACTAGTGGAAATGAAATCACTGCCTCAATGGCTTGCAAGATTTTTGTCTTGGGCTGTGAAATGCAGACAGGGAATCGCTGTTGTTGGAGGAACGGGATCAGGCAAGACTACGCTTTTAAATGCACTTTCATGTGAAATTTCAAAGTCAGAAAGAATTGTCACTATTGAGGACTCAGCGGAGCTTAAGTTTGATTCACATCCAAACGTTGTCAGGCTAGAGGCTCGTCCTGCTTCGATAGAAGGAACAGGAGAAATAACCATTAGATCATTGGTGAGAAATGCGCTTCGAATGAGGCCAGACCGCATTGTAGTAGGAGAGGTAAGAGGTGAAGAGTGCATTGATATGTTGCAGGCTATGAATACAGGTCACGATGGTTCGCTGACCACGCTGCATGCTGGAACTGCTCAAGAGGCAATATTACGCCTGGTGTTAATGGCTCGTTTTGGCATGGACTTACCTGCAGAAATTATAGAACAGCAGATAGCAACTGCACTTGATTTGATAGTTATGTCTCAGAGATTTCCCGATGGAAAGCGATATGTGACCAGTGTTTCAGAAATTTCCCTGTCTTCGTCAGGATCAATTGAAGTGCAAGAGGTAGTGTCGTTTGACGTGCAGAAAAGAAGTTGGCTTTTTGTAAAAATTCCTTCTTTTATTAATCGCGCAATACAAGAAGGAATACTCAATAAAAAGGAGGTTACTTCATGGATGTCTTTACTTCCACAATCACAGGAGGTGTATTTGGAGTAATTATTTATTTCCTTGTATGCAGTGATGAAGAAAGATTTGTCTCTCAAATAAGTACACGAATAACAGGTTATGCGGGTTACTTTTTTCAATTTGCACGCAATAGTATTTTTGTGCAGTACCTGCTCAAATGGGAGCCTTTTTCTTATGTATCAATACAGCTACGTAATCGCTTGCTTTACAAATATGGAATTACCTTAGTCAGTGATGCCTTCGTACTGTTTTTTATTAGTGATATAGCTGCATCAATTCTGTTTGGCATTTTATTTGAGTCTGTAATAGGTCTGTTTTGCGGTCTTCTCTTGTTATTTCTAGGTCCTTATTTTTTCTGTGAACACGCTAAGCATCAGACTGCTTTAGAAATTGCCCATATGATGCCTTCAATTTTTAGAACTATTGCTGTTGCTCTTGGGTCAGGTCTCACGCTTTCACAATCTATTGAATATGTCAGTAAACATACAGAAGGTGTTGTATCAGAAAATTTTTGTATTGCAGACATGCAGATTAAGTGCGGTTTTCCTATTGAAGAAGCTATTGAAGACTTGGCGGAGAGGCTGGATGCTCCGGGTGTTAATTTGTTGGCTAGCGCTTTAGTAATTTCACACAGAACAGGCTCTCCACTTAAGAGTCTGTTACAAAAAACTGCCGAGTTAGTTGAATTACAAGAGAAGAATCAAAGACTTATAGCAACAAAGACTGCTCAAGTTAGATTATCTGCTCGAATTGTATGTCTTCTCCCAGTTGTTTTATTGATTGTCTTGTCGCTTCTATCGCCAGACTTTCAAAAGGGTTTATTTACGCCATCGGGCGTTATATGCACATCAATTGCAATGGTCATGGATTGCGTTGCTCTTTTGATTATTCGAAGCATTATGAAAGGAGTAATGAAGTGATGGATTTAATATGCTCCGTACTATTTGCAACATGCATAGCTATTCTCGCCCTAGTTGTACCGGTCAATTTGAATCATTTTGATGTCCATAGCTATTATCAACAAATTATGAGGGGCATAAAAAGTCACAAGAGAATGGGCCTCCGGGCAAAGTCTGAGTTTACAAGAAAATCATGCCTACGTGAGATGCCAGAAATGATTGACATTTTGATTCTTGGGTTGTCATCAGGGCTATCTTTTGATTCAGCGCTTGATCTGTATTGTTTGCGAGAATCTGGAGAGTTATCAAAAGAGCTTTCAAATGCTCATATGACTTGGAAGCTTGGTGCTACTACTCGCGAAGAAGCACTAAATCATATGGCGGCAAAAGTAGGAGTTCCATCGCTTAAAAGCTTTGCGACTGTTGTGAATGAAGCACTTACTTTTGGAACTCCTCTTGCAGAAATATTAGATAGACAAGCTTCAGTTCTTCGCGATGAGCAGCGATCGCTGTTAGAAACGGAAATTGAAAAGATTCCAATTAAAATGCTCATCCCTCTAGGTACGCTGATTGTTCCAGCAATGTTACTTGCAATTTTAGGTCCCTTGCTTGGACCTGCATTTTCTTCTTAAGAGAAAGGAAAGCCGATGATGTTCTTCTATCAATTTTTTAGGTATCTACAAGGCTTAAAAGAGGATGAATCTGGACAGGGAACTACAGAGTATGCAATTTTAGTTGGCGTACTTGTAGTTATTGCGATTGTCGCAATCATTGCTTTTAAAGGTAAAATTTCTGAGCTTTGGGAAGCAATTACATCGGGAATTAATTCTCTATGAGCAGAAAGAGCACTGCTGCTTATTCTGTGTTTATTATTGTCACTGTATGTTTGCTATTTGCTGCATTTCTCGTATTACCAAGAAAGCAGGACCATTCATCAAATACAAGCTCAGACTATGTGCAGACTCATGAAAATAGAGATGACAAAAACGTCAATAAACAGCCAATCTCATATGCAGCAGCAGAAGATTTGTTAAAACAGAATTCCGTACAAAGAGATAGTAAAGAAACTATTCAAAACGAAGCCCAGAGTATTTTAGAGGGCTATCAGCAAAGAGCTGATTGTGTGCTTGTTTATTCCGGATATTTAGACATAGCTGGCAATGTATGGGGTTGTTTAGTTAATGGTGGAAATTGGTCAGAACTTGTGACTGTTTCTGATCAAGGAGAAATAAGGAGGGTCTCAATATGTCACATATCCACTCAAGATGCGAAGAATCTATTAGAGCAATCAAACTAGGTGTTAAGAACACACAAGGACAAGCAACGCTTGAATATGCTCTAGTTCTATTCTCGTGCTTGATTGTCATTACCTCTCTTGGTGCGATTTATCACTTTGTACAAAATGGAGCAGTTGTTCAACTGGCTACTCAAGCTGCTTCACATACTATGCATGACTCTCTTTTAGATTTAGCAAAAGATGTTCTCTCGTTTTAAACAGAATGCTGGTCAAGCGTCAGTAGAAGCAGCACTTTTATTTCCCGTTATTTTAATAATTATTGCATTGCTTGTAGAGCCTGTTTGCATTCTCTATACAAAGACAGTTATGGATGGAGCCTGTGCAGAAGGATTAAGAGTAGCAACAACGTCTTCTGACACTGAGTTAATAGAGTCCTATATCAAACGCAGACTTAAGGCTGTACCGGAGATACCTCTATTCCATAAGGATGGAGATGAGGACTGGAATATCTCTATTGATAAAAAAGAAAAAGATGTCCTGATTGAAATTACGGGTCATGTGGCAGCAATGCCGCCAATAGGCTGGTGTTTATTCCTTGCAGGGCAGACGGATGATCAAGGAATTGTCCTGAGATCTAGTTTATCTGCTAACACGTATCCAGATTGGATTGAGGGTTCTTATGCAGATTGGATTACCTTTTGGAAAGGACAAGCATAAGAAAATAAGGCTTGGACTTTCCATGTTTATAGACGATACAGGCGGTATTACGTCAATCGCTTTTGCAAGCGCTCTTTTGGTATGTCTAGCTCTTGTATTTGCGTTGGTATCAGTTGCATGGGTCTCATCGAGGGCATACAAAACTCAGTCAATAGCAGATGCTGCTTCCATGGCAGGAGAAAATGTCGTAGCTAAATACACAACTATTGCGCAGGTAATTGATGCGAGCATCTTAAGTCTTGGATTGTCGGGTTTGTTGTGTGTTGGTGCTGGATTGGTGGCTTCGTGTGTTCCAGGTTTAGCATCAGCGGGCTCCAAATTGTGTGATACAGGTTTTAAGACACTTGAAGCTCGTAAAAAATTTGCTACTTCAGCTTGTGAAGGTTTAGAAACAACTGAGAAAATGCTTCCAGTTTTTGCAGCAATGGCAGCGAGCTCTTGTATACAAAAGAACTCTACTGATACTGGAAACTTTATAGGATCAGCACTTTTGTTTCCCGCTCAATCGCAATCTAATTTTGGACATTTAAATAGTGATGTTTCAGCAGATGAATTAAAAGAGCAAAGCGAGCTATTACAGGAAATAGCAAGAAAAATTGAAGAGTTACAGAGTAGAGCAGAGTCATCTAAAAAGAGGGCGTGGGAGGCAGACTGTGGTGGAGGTCCGTATTCTATGCGTGAGAGAGCGGAGCATCTTGCTGGTCTTTCTGGGGATATCAATCCATCTATCCCGTCACCAACCTCTTGGACGTTCGGTATCGCTTTAAAGCGAGCTAGAGCATACTACAGAGCTCGATATGATCAAGAAATTGTCAATGGAAGCACTGCAGAAGAATTACGTGATTCTGCTATACGAAAAGCGTTTTACAACTTTGCGTTTACGGAACTTTCTAAAGGATTTTATAAAGAAACAGCTGATGGTGAGGTTGAAATGAATTTGCCTCGATTACCACATAATTTAGAAGAGACAAAGAAAACAGACCTGTATCTAAAGCCTATTTGGCCTTGCACCTATGAAAATGGCGAGAAAACCATTCATGCTCATAGGTCTTGTCCAGGAGCAACAGGAGAAAACGCGGGATTTGCATCGCTACAAGATTTAGATTCTGGAGCGGTTCATGAGTGTCAACATTGTCATTTTACGAGCAGCGATGTGGGAAGAGTGGCTTCTGCTTCGACAAATATTGATAACGGGTTTGAGTATTACTGGAAAATCGTAGTCGAAGAGTCTGAAGTTTATGAATCATCACGTCAGCAAATAAAAGATTTGCGAAAAAAGTTGTCTGAAGCTGCAGATAAATCAACTGGAATATTTCAAAAAGCACTTGATGCCCTAAAGGTTGCTAGGCCCAGATTATGTCCTCCAGGAGCTTGGGGATGTATTTCATTTGTGAGAAGAGGAGGTTCATCTCCAGAATTTCAAGGAAGTTTAGGAACACTTGAGCAGTCAGTTTTTCTCCCAGAAGGATATGCAATATCCGGAGCAACGCTTGCTCCAGACAGCTCTTCTACAAACAACGTTCTTTCAAGCTTTTTTGATCAGGTTGAAAGGAGGGGAGGGTTTATTGGACAGACCATAGATAAGGTAATGAGCTTGTGGGGATCTCTTTTAATCTCATATGGGGATGGTGTAACTTCTTGGTCTTCTAAGCTGTCGGAATTTCTTGATAACGTTGACGGAATAACAGGTGGAAGTGTCGGCTCCAAATTACAGAGTGCTTTGAAACAAATAGTTATTGACGCTGGATTAGAGCCAAGTGATTTAAGACAAATGAAGCCTGTTCTTGTTAATACAGAAAGTGTTTTGAAACAAGCTGGCTTTGAGAAAGAATCAACGATTCGTGAACTAGTTCAGAAAATACCTAATACATCAGATCCAATTGCTTTAGCTCGTTCACTTGGTGCGTTTTCTCTCCAGTATTTGCCTGACAAAATCACAATTGCAAAGCTGACCATTCCTGTCATTGATATTGAGATTCCTTTAGAAATTGATGTTAAGAAAGTTTTTGGTGGCATATGAGAAAAATGAAATTTCTTTGTTGCCAAAAAGGGCAAATGTTTGTTGAGACTGCATTGGTACTTCCGGTTGTATTAGTGGTTGCTCTAATTGCAATCAATTTATTTAAGTTTGCAGATATGTGCTCAAAGTTTGATCGTGTTGCGGCAGATCAAATCATTGCTCATGGAATTTCTTCCAGTCATTCCACGGATGGAGGAACGCTAGAAAACTTAACTCAGAAAATAAAAACTGCTCTTAAATGTGATGACAATTGCGACATTGTCGTCTCCATGGAGGGAGAAAAGGAGGGGATTGGGAATATGGTCTCTGTTTTTCCTAAATATCAAGCAACTCTAAAGTACAGACCTTGGCCACATACTGTGCGTCTCCCCTTAGTGCCATTAGAGTCTCCTCTGTACCTCACCCATACAACTTCAATTGTTGTTAGTCCCTATAAGACGGGAGTTGTGATTTGAAAATGAATGTACAGGTTTCGATAGAAGAAGTCCCTAATTCAGAGCAAATTTTTGAATTGTTACAAGGAGGCTTCGAAAAGTTCGTCGGTCTTTTGGGTACCGAGATAACAGCTCCTCCAGTCTTACTTCTAAGGTGCTCTTCAGTTCATACTTTTGGAATGACGTATCCGATTGATATCGCATTTGCAGACGATCACGGAGAAATTTTAAAAATTCGGAGACGAGTACATCCTAAACAAATTCATAGCTGCGCGGGTGCTTATTGCACATTTGAAAGACCATCAGTTGATGATTTCCCATGGTTTGAGGTTGGTCAGAAAGTGCTCATTCAAGAAATAAGTACTGAAGAAAGCAACGTTGAAAGAAGGAGTCGCTATGGCTATAGAAAACTACTCCGTAAAAATTTGCCCCAGATGCGGAGAAAAGCTGTTTCAGGACATGAGAATTTGTTACGGGTGCCTTCTAGACTTCAGCGGTCCAAGCTCACTTGTATGCAATCTCGAAGTATCAAGAAATAAAAGAATTGCCAACCTTCCCTTTATAGAAACTGATGAGTATTTGCTTTCTGAGGAAGTAGGAGAGGAGTGGGATAAAGGCCTGCCACCTGCTTTGTTTGAACTGGATAACTCATATTCACCAGCAGATTAAACAGTACGTGGTATCCTTTAAGAAGAGTTGCGAAAGTAACATAAAGGAGTTTCCATGTATAAAGTCTCGCTTCGCTCTTCTAAAAAGAGCCAGTTTGTAAAGATTGCGCTTTGCATAATGCTTTTGGCTGTTGCGTTTTTAATTACGCCTGCAAGAGCATTTGCGCGCGACCTTTCAATAGATACGGTAAATATTGATGCGACGGTTCAAAAAGACGGAACGTTGCATGTCGTAGAAACTCGTACGTTCTATTTCAATGGTAGTTTTCATGGTGTCTATTGGAATCTTCCAGTTGGAAAGAATAAATACAATGGACAGAACGTTGAAGTAAACATTACTTCAGTTAAGGTTCAGGATAGGCAAGGAACTCGTCAGATTTATAGTAAAGACTCTAGTGGAAATAATTCCAGCTCAGATGAGTATTATGTTCCAACTCAATCAAACAACATGTTGAACTTAAAGATTTATTCAGCGCATGATGATGAGTCAGCACATATCACTATCGAGTATGACATTACTAATGTTGTAACAAACTGGTCGGATACCGCGGAGTTGTACTGGAAGTTTGTATCTGATGGCTGGGATTCTGAGTCTCGAAATGTCACTGCTACTATTCATCTTCCTGTCCCATCAGGACAGTCTATAGTTGCCGGAGATACTGTTCGCGCCTGGGGACATGGTCCACTAGATGCAAATGTTGAAATTACCAACAATGCAGTTGTCTACAAAGTTCCTGGTGTAGGAACTGATGAATTTGCGGAAGCTCGTATTACATTCCCAAGCGATTGGGTTTCTGGGCTAGCTCCTATTCAGCAGAATAAACTGAGCAGCATCTTGTCTGAGGAACAAGCGTGGGCGGATGAAGCAAATCACAAGCGTGATGTTGCAAAAACTCAGGTAGCTCTTATTCTTTATGCGCCATTAGTACTTGCAGCTATCACCGTTGTAGCAGCAATCTTGCTGCGTATTCAATACAAAAAGGTAATGGCTCCTCAGTTTAATGACCTTTACTACAGAGATGTTCCATCTAATGATCACCCGGCAGTTCTTTCTATGCTTTACAACGGTGAGCTGATTAAGGGAGACGCTCTGACAGCAACCCTTATGCACCTTTCGGATTCAAAGTACATTAGCTTGAATAAGACGGTTAGTACAAACTTCCTTGGTATGGAGAAGTCTGATTACTGTCTTACAAAGGTTCAAGACCTTTCAGAAAGCCAGCAGCCTTTCTACCCTGGCAGTTCACTGTCAAATAAGATTGATATCATGGCAATGAGGTTAATCTTTGATAAGGCCGGAGAATCTGGAGCGGTAAACACCACTGTTACTATGAAGCAAATTGGCAAATATGCTTCATCACATCCAGAAGATTTTAATAAGGCATATGAGTCTTGGGAGAGCCCCATCAAGCTTAGCTATGCTGCTAAGTATGGAACAAATAAGATTCCATTCCACGGTAAGGGAATTCTTGGTGCTCTGATTGCTGTTGATGTTCTTGTTGCAGCTGCTGCATTCTTCATGGGTGTTATGGCTGATGTTTCATTTGCCAATCTACTACTACATCTGTTCATTCTTGTCATTGCCGGTCTTGTTGCACTTGTAAACATTGGCTCGTTTGATTTGATGAACAGAGAGGGTGTTGAGACGCTTGCTAAGACTCGTGCGCTAAGAAAGTGGCTTACTGAGTTCACCAATCTACATGAAGCAATCCCTACTGACGTCATTCTTTGGAATAGGCTTCTGGTTATGGCAGTTGCGCTTGGTGTTGCGGATAAGGTTATCGAGCAGCTGAAAGTTGCAATGCCAGAGATGCTCAAAGATCCTCAGTTTATGCCTGTTTATAGCTGGTATTACTATGGAAATGGCATGCGAACCAATGCAATTGAGAGCGTAACCAAGAGTGTTACAGCTGCTCATTCTGTCTCCACGGCAGCGCTCGCTTCTTCTAATTCAAGTTCTGGCGGCGGTTTTGGTGGCGGCTTCTCCGGAGGCGGCGGTGGCGGCTTCGGCGGCGGAGGCGGCGGTGGTGGCTTCTAATGCCATAAGCGCTTCAATAAACATCACAAGAAGCTACGTTTAAAGGTTTTAATTCTCCCCGTGAACTTGTCGGGGAGAATTTCTTTTTTAAGAAAATATGCGATTTTGGCATATTTGAGTTGATAGTTTTACGCTGCATTTATGGAGCAGATATCTAACAGATTAGTGGGCCAGTGTCTTCGCGATTTGCGAAAGAAGCAACGTCTTACTCAAGAGGCGGTTGCTGAGCACCTTGCTGGAGATCAAGCATTCATATCAAAGGTTGAATCAGGCGAGCGTGGCGTTAAACTCGGAGAAGTTTTTTCTTTTGCCGAAGCCTTAGGTATAGAAGCTTCCGAACTTATCGAAGCGTTGCGTACGTATCGATAGCTTTAGTTCATGTTTAACATAAGAGACCTTGTGTAGGATGTGCTTCTTAAAAGAGGCACATCTTTTAAGAACTGCCTCCCATTTCTTGGACATAAGAAATGGGAGGCAGTTCAATCCCTAATGATTGGGAATATAAACCAAGGATGTGACATAGAGGTAGATTTGATAGATGGCAATAACATTCATTTACTAGACAACGATATTAAGGGAGCCAACTATGAAAAAACTAGAGTATTCTAAGCCCACATTTGAGTACATCAATAGGATTGACTCGAGCAATTCTAGAGATGTTCAAGCTGATGTTGTCTATGACGTGAATTATGCGATTGGTCAAAATATTCTGTTGGCTGTAACCGCAATTGCAGGTTTTTAGGTTATCGTAATTCCAGGAGTGAATCCAAACTTTGAAGGGTTGAATATACATGGGTGCTAATATTTACAGAAGCATAGCGATAGGTATTATTAGCCTTTGCTTTTTGTACATTGGCTATGTGCTGATAAAAACTAAAAATCCCTTCCTAGTACATAGGTATAATATTATTTTGATTCCCTTAAAATACAGGAAAGAGTTTACAAAAAGAGCAGGTATTGGTATATGTATTATGGCAGCGGTAACGCTTATCTATTCCGTGTTGATTATGCTGTTTTCTGATTCCTTTTTGTTGCAGATTATCACACTCTCATTCGCGTTTATTGGCGCATTATATATAGTTGGAAGTATGGTTTATTTTATTATGCATGGACAGCAATAGGCTTTTATCAATAGAAGTTGGGTTGCAATGGTAATACTCACGCTTGAATTCTCATTGCTAGTGCAACACTTTTATCGTTTTTATACAGAAGTAACCGTTTATATATCCACTAGCACAAACGCTCACTCGTAAGACACTCGTAAGACACAAGCCTCAGATAACAAAAAAGGTTGACACCAAGATGGTATCAACCTGAGCGTTAAAATGGTGGCGGGGAAGGGAATCGAACCCCTGACACGGGGATTTTCAGTCCCCTGCTCTACCAACTGAGCTACCCAGCCAATGGTGCTTCGAAAAGCTTATTTACTATAACAGACTCAAGCGCTTCGTCAAGCGGGCAATTTATACAATCCAGAAATTTTTTCCGCCAGTGAGGTCAAATTCAACGGTCATGCCCTTTATTGCAAAAAACGCCTCAATTTGCTCCTTTGTTTTCTCAAGCTCTTGACCGTCGATTTTCTCGCGCTCATCGGCTTTCTCGCCAGAGGGGAGTTCTATCCAGAGGGTTTGCTTACCACATGTGTCACGCAGGTGGATTTTGCTCAAAAGGCCCTGCTGAGCAAGCCTTTCATTGAGATGAATGAGGTCAAAGAAATTGACAACTTTTGGCATGCTAACTCGTTTCTCTAAACGCTTGCTCTTAAGCATACACGTTTGCAAATTGGTACAATAGATTGTCTAGCTTGAATTAGGTCAGCGGTCGTTGCTGCCTCCACTGAATAAACTATTCGAGGGGAAATTATGGCCTTTACGAGAAAAGAATTCTTGTCCCTTTCTGCTTTGGGAGCTGCGGGTACTTTGGCTGCATGTACTCCACAGGCAAGGACGTCTGAGGATACGAATCAGCCTGCATCTAACGTGGACCTTGAAGAGTTCAAGTCACTTAAGCTGGACATGACCCAGTGGAGTTATGACGAGGATAATGACTGCTACTATCAGCTGGGCATTCAGTACTGCACTAAGCCTGCAAGCAAGTCGGTGAATACCCTCTCGGTCTTTGTACCTGGAAAGTATCTCTCGGGAAAGAAGAATGGCTCTACGTACGAGTGCGAAGTGAGCGAGAAGGCCGTTGTAGGCAGCTTCACCGCACGTACCGCGCCAATTGTCATGCCTATTAACACGGCAACGCTCGCCCCTCAGAGCGCCCCTACAAGTTACTCATACGAAGGTCTCGCGCCGTACCTTGAGGCTGGTTTTGTGTACGTATACGCAGGTTTCCGCGGTAGAAGCGCCGGCTACGATTCAACTACAGGCTCGGACGAGCTTTACGCAGGCGGATCTCCTTGGCCAGCAGTAGATTTCAAGGCTGCTATCAGGTATTTGCGCTACAACAACGAGCTTCTTCCTTGTAACACTTCAAAGATTTTTGTGTTTGGCTTTGCAGCTGGCGGCGGCCTCAGCGCGGTGCTTGGAACCTCAGGAGACTCTCCGCTCTATACGCCATATCTTAAGGCTGTTGGCGCTGCTACACATAGCGAGAAGGGCGAGCAGCTTTCAGACTCTATTTACGGCAGCGCTTCATGGTGTCCTGCAACTTCATACGACCTTGCAGACGCAGCGTATGAGTGGTCAGCTGGTCAGTATGCAGATGCAACAGATTCTCGTGCTGAGGGTGTATGGACCCAACCTCTCTCGCAAGATCTTGCTGGCGCATATGCTTCATTTGTCAACAACATGGATCTTCTCGACAGCAATGACAGCAAGGTCAGTCTTGATGAGACTAACTCTGGCGTCTATACCGCTGGATCATATGCAGACCTTCTTATCAACGAGCTTAAGACTTCTGCAAATAACTTTGTTAGGGACAACGCATTCCCGTATACCTCTACGCCTCAGCGACTGGAAGAGCCTACGTTCCCAGGTGATCCAAATCTTGCAACGGTTCGTGGTACAGATAATGCAGCTCCTGCTACTCAGCAGGTTCAATCTACTATCTACGATACTGCTGAGCACTATTTTGGCTCTCTGAACTCAGAATCTATTTGGGTTGTATATAACCTTCGTCGTCAGAGCGTTGAGCTTGAGAACTTAAGGGGTTTCTCGCGAGCCTTAAGAGGCGCGTCGCTTCCAGTTGGAGCTTTTGATGCTCCTGATAGAAGCACCCGCGCTAATCAGCTTTTTGGTGTTGGCGAGCAAAGTACGCTGCATTTTGATAAGCAGACTGCTGACCTCATTAAAAAGAACCTTGATACGTACATGAAGCTTGCCGATTGGAAGTCCAGCTACGCTAATGATTGGACCTCTGATCTAAATAAGGCTGATACGCTGGAGAATGACATTCCAACTCGTGTTGATATGTTCAATCCACTGTACTTTACCAGCGCATCTTACAAGGGCTATCAGACAGCATCGGTTGCTCCTTATTGGCGCATTAATGAGGGCGCTCAGAATACTGATACTTCAATTTGCACCTCGTTCAATTTGGGCCTGTCTCTAAAGCATTTCTCGGGCGTGAGCAGTGTTGATTACACGCTTGTTTGGGATAAGGGCCACGTTCTTGCCGAGAGAACAGGCAATGCAACTGCCAACTTGGTTTCTTGGATTGTTTCGTGTGCGTCTGCTTAAAGAGGAGGGCATAGCGTGTTTCAAACAAAGAACCGCCGACTGTATGGTGTTGTTGTTATTGTTGTGCTTGCGGTAGGAGCAATATTCTTCTCTCTTATGAGGGGTGCTGATAAGCCTCAGTCACAAGCAAGCTCGCAATCACAGCAGACGCAACAGACGCAACAAACGCAACAAATGCAACAGACGCAGTCTCAGAGCTCACAAAACAAGGGCTACATTGATTCTGTAGCAGCGGATGACCCGTATGCAAAGGGCATTCACCATGTTCGTATTGTGGTGAAGGATTACGGCACTATCGAGGCAACTCTTAACGCAAACGTTGCGCCTATTACGGTTTCCAATTTTGCGCATCTTGCCGAGTCAGGCTTCTATAATGGCCTTACGTTCCATCGCATTATTGACGGCTTCATGATTCAAGGTGGAGATCCTAAGGGCAATGGCTCGGGTGGATCCGAGAATAAAATCAAGGGCGAGTTTACCAAAAACGGTGTCGAGAATAACATCTCGCATACACGTGGAACTATTTCCATGGCACGCGCCCAAGATCCAAACTCTGCAAGCTCACAGTTCTTTATCATGCAGGCAGACAACTCAACTCTGAATGGAAATTACGCTGCATTTGGCACGGTAACAAGTGGAATGGACGTTGTCGATGCAATTTGTAAAGGCGTAACTCCAACCGATTCAAATGGAACCATCCCTGCTTCAGAGCAACCAGTCATTGAGTCCATCACAATGAGTGATTAGATTCCTTATATAAAATATTGTTATGTTATTGAATGACCTGCGACAAGTTATAAAGTTGCAGGTCATTAGCGTATAACAGGCCTCTCATGATATACTATTGTTATCCGAGAGGAGTGGTGTTATGCGAGCTGTTGGCGAGTTTTGCGTTCACCCAGGTCAGGGCGTATGTCTTGTTGAAAATGTAGTTTCGGAGCCTACTCCGGCCTACGTTTTGTCTCCTATTGGGCAAAAACACCCTGTTCAGATTGTATTTCCTCTTAATCAAGAGTTCAGGCTTCGTGATCTTATGACGCACGACGAGGCCATGAATCTTGTTGATACCTATCCTCAAATTGAGCTTATTACGTTCCATATTCATAATGCGTCGCTTGAGGAATCTCATTTTAGACACGCTATTAGAGAAGGTTCTTGTAAAGACTCCTTTAGCATTGCTAAAACATTTAGAGCTCGTATTGATAAGGCGCGTTCGCTCAACAAGAAACCACCTGTTTCTCACGAGAGAATTTTTAAGATGGCCAGTAATCGCGGTCTTTACGAGCTTATTACGGCGCTTAATTGCACCGTTGACGAGATTCAAAAGGTTTTTAGTTCACGCTATGGCGTAGAAATTGGAAAAGCGTAGCTTATAATTAACCCATCCGTTCAAGAGATGGGAAATTATGGCTTCAGAAACATCCGCTAATCGCGCTGTTGTTACTGTTTTGGGCAGCGATGCTCCTGGAATTGTTGCGGCAATTTCAACCACTTTAGCCGAGTCCAACGCTAATATTCTGGATATCGCTCAAACCATTTTGTCTGGTATTTTTACTATGACCATGTTGGTTGAACTTCAGGATGCTGAGTCTTTCTTGAGCCTCAAAGAGCGTCTTGATGCCGTCTCAGAAAAGCTTGGTGTACAAGTAAATATGCAGCGTGAAGAGGTCTTCACGTTTATGTATCGTCCATAAAGAGGTAGTGTTTTGTCAGAGCTTTCAACTGAAGAACTCATTGCTCAAAAGCAGTCTTGGCTCACTCAAGATGTATCAAATCTGAAAGTAGATATTGTCTTTTCCGATATGGATGAGACGTTTTTGCATACTGACAAATCTCCTGATGTCAAAAACATGGCAATGTTGGATCGCCTGGCTGAGCGAGGTATTCCCTTTGTTCCTTGTTCTGGACGCGCGTTTAACGTGCTTCCAAAAGAGGTTGTGAACCATCCTGCTTCTAAGTATGTGGTTTCTTGCGACGGTGCCGTTATCAGAGATCTTTCCACTCAGGCTGTTCTTCACGAGTCTACAGTGACAAAAGAGCAGGCACTTGAGTTGTATAAAAAGCTTAAGGACTATCCTGTGACTTTTGACATCTTTGCAGACGGAGGTGTCTATCTGGAACGCCCAAGGCATAATCTGATTACACAGCTTGGTATTCCTGCAGATCACGCAGCATTTATGCAGCGTTCTCGCACCCCCTTTGATCAAAGTGTTGAGGAGTTTATTGAAGGCGTTACTACCATTGAGCGTCTTGGTTCCTACTGGTCTGTTGCGGAAGGCGAGAAATACCAGGCACTTGTAGCAGATGCTGTAGCTTCGGTAAAGGGACTCAGTGGCACAGCTTCCATGAGTATGGGAATGGAAATCCTGGCCGACGGCACTTCAAAGGGTGCTGCACTTCAGTGGCTCTGCAATCATCTTGGCATTTCAACGGATAATGCTGCAGCTTTTGGTGACTCGCTCAATGATGTCGCCATGCTTTCCGCCGCAGGAATGGGCACGGCAGTTGCCAACGCTCGTCGTGAAGATTTTGAGGTAGCAGCTTATATCACTTTGACTAACGATGAGGCGGGTTTCTCGCGATTCCTTACGTGGGCACTGGGGGAGTAAGCACTTGGCGCTGAAGGAGTAGTGTCTCAGAGTTTTGCTTGAGACATATTGTTTAAAGGAAAAGCCGGCAGATACAATCTGTCGGCTTTTGTTGTGAGAAGTAAAACTACTACGCGCTAGGCCTAGTGATTGGTGTCTTGTTGCTCCTCAAAGACATCTTCATCAACCTCTTCTTCGTCAAGTTTAAGAGGACGGAAGCTTGCGGTATCGCCGCCAACGTAGTCTGCAACAGTAGCTGCGTTTTCAACGCGCTCCTTGTGCAGCGCTTCTGCAAAGATATCCTCATCTTCCTCAATCTCTGCAATACGCTCTTTCATAGGAGCCTCGACAAGTGGCATAGAACCTGTTTGGGCTGCCTCGTCAATCATGATACGAGTGAGCTTCTGCTCACGCTTAACCTTGGAGAACAGAGGAACGTATTCAAAGACAATGTTGGAGTTCTCAAGACCATACCAGCGAGCAGGAGATCCGCAGATGCGACGAATAAAGTACTTGAGCTCAAGGCAGCGAGCGTCAAAACCGTTGATGTCAGTCTCTGGAGCTAGTACCTTACGCAGCAGACAGAATCTAAAGTCACCAATTTCGGAGTGCTCCTTGTAAATGGAATACTTGTGATTCTGTGGAGCAAGCTGATTGTTCTTAATCAGGTCACCAACAATCTGATACAGATAGGTGTTAATACGCTGGTTTACCCTAAAGCCAAGACGCAGGGTAATCTTGAACAGGAAGTCTGTACCAAAGTCATTGACGATAAACTCACGGGTATTTGGATCGTCTGTCAGCGAGATGTTAATGAAGTAGTAAGCCTTAGCACGCTTTGGACGCTTATCCAAGATGGAATAGAGGATGTCTCGATCCAGCTTGTCAAAGGATGAATCATTAGTAAGAAAAACCAGGTTATCGGCGAGGGTTGTATAATCTGCATCGTGACTCAAGCTACGGAGCTGGTCAATATATTTATCTACGGGGAGATAAACGCTCTGCGTCCTCTCAACAGCGGTACCGCGGCGCCAGACAAACATGACAACAAAGATTGCGGTAGCCATAAGAACGGTAAAGTAGCCGCCGTGGAAGAACTTGGTAAGGCTTGAGAAGAAGAACATAGCCTCGATAGCACCAAAGAAAAGAATGAATGGAATGGCCGCCCATAGGCGCTTTCTGATAACAGCCAGGTAGGTGTAGAGCAAGATTGAGGTCATGAGCATGGTAACGGTAATTGCAAGACCGTATGCTGCCTCCATATGCTCGGAGCTCTGGAAGAGAAGTACAACGCCAATGCAGCCAACCCACATGATGTTGTTTACAAGTGGAATGTAAATCTGGCCCTTAGTTGTGGAGGGGTAGTTGATCTTGATATGAGGCATAAGGTCAAGCTTAATAGCCTCAGAGACAATGGAGTAAGAGCCAGTAATCAGTGCCTGAGAGGCAATAATTGCAGCAAGCGCAGAGAGAATAACGGCAAATGGTCTAAGCTGACCAGGAAGCATTTCAAAGAAAGGATTGAGGTCTTTGATTGCGTTGAAGCTCTCGTTGGTGTGGTTAGTGATGATCCACGCGCCTTGTCCAAGGTAGTTCAGAATCAAACAGACCTTAACAAAAGGCCAGCTTACGTAAATGTTGCTCTTGCCAACGTGACCCATGTCAGAATAAAGCGCCTCTGCACCAGTGGTACAAAGGAAGACACTACCTAAAACCATGAGGCCAGCAGCATTGAGCTTGCCATCAAAGAGGAACAGAATGCCGCGGACTGGGTTAAGTGCTCGAACAATGCTAATGTCAGCAAGCATGTTCATAACACCCATGGCACCCAAGAACAAGAACCAAAGCGTCATGACAGGGCCAAAGGCCTTACCAATGGTAGAAGTACCTGCCTTCTGTAAGGCAAAGAGGGTGCAGAGGATGATGATGGTAATCATGACAACAATGTGCTGATTATCACCAATAATAGCATGAGCTGCAGGAATAGTACGCAAACCCTCAATAGCGGTGGTTACCGTAACAGCTGGGGTCAAAATACCGTCAGCAAGAAGAGCTGCGCCACCAATCATGGCAGGAATAATCAGCCATTTGGCGCACTTTTTAACCAAACTGTAGAGCGCAAAGATTCCGCCCTCATTGTGGTTGTCTGCCTTCATTGCAACCATGACGTATTTAACGGTCGTAATGAGTGTCAGCGTCCAGATAATGAGGGACAGAGCACCCAAAACAACATCGGTGCTCATGGTAAGAAGTCCACCATTACCAGCGATAATTGCCTTCATGGTGTACATTGGAGAAGTGCCAATGTCACCGTAGACGATGCCAAGGGTAACAAGTACCATGCCAGCACTTAGAGGAATGCCGGTTGATTTCTTGGCTTTGTCCTTAGAGAAAAGCGCATGAAATGCAGCTTTACTTGTATTCATCTATTAATCCTCTCAACAGATGATCGGTTCAGTTCGTCATCATATGTTAGTCCATATACCTAGTTATAACTAGACGAATGTACAAACGTACTTATTTTGCCTGCAAGCGGAAAAATTTACTCATTTTCCCGCGGTTTTCTCGAGATTTTATATGCATGATGGATCTTCTGATTTCTTGAGAAGTCCTCCGGAATAGTTTCACTTGTTATGTCTTCAATGTCGACGCCAGCTCGCTGGATTTTCTCGACATCTGGCTTAAAGGTACGCAGGTTGCACGAGAAAATGGCAACGCCACCACGAGTCAGAAGGCGAGAAATGCCAATAATAAGCTCAGCGTGATCTCTCTGGACATCAAACGAGCTCTGCTTCATGCGCGATGAGTTGGAGAAGGTGGGGACGTCGCAGAAGATGACGTTCCAGCGGTTTTTGGTATGACGCATCTCGGTAATCCAAGACAGAACGTCTGCCTGGACAAACTCGTGCTCCTCTCCGTCAAAACCGTTGCGCTTCATGTTGCGCTTGGCCCACTCAAGCGAAGGCTTGGAGAGGTCAACGGTTGTGGAGTGAAGCGCGCCACCATCTGCTGCGTAGCAGGTAGCGGTACCTGTATAGGCAAAGAGGTTGAGGAAGCTCTTAGCTGCGCCGGCACTCTTCATGAGCTCGCGAATCTCTGCGCGCGTATCACGGTGGTCTAGGAAGATGCCACAGTCAAGCCTTGAGGCAAAGTTGACCTCAAAGAGTAGGCCGCCCTCATCGATGAGCAGCATTTCTTTTCTTGAGTTGTCCGCAGCACTGCCCTCGTCAGAGTACTGAGAGCCACCCTTTGCACGCGTTCTTGTTCGTAGATTTACGTTTGAGCTGGGTACGCCTAGAATGCGAGGAGCCAAAGCTAGGACATCTAGGAGGCGACGCTTTGCAAGGTCTGGATCAATCTCTTTAGAAGCGGCGTACTCAGAGATTTGCAGCCAGGTAGTTGGCTTTGTGGCGCCCTTGTAGATGTCAATGCTGACGGCATAATCGGGCAGGTCAGCGTCGTATACGCGGTAACACGAGACGTCGTTTTTACGAGCCCACTTAGCGCGTTGCTTGGCTACCTTAGCAAGGCGTGCAGCAAACTGATCAGACGCTGGCACCAGCACGCTTACCGGCTGGTTGTTAACCATAACAGTAGGACCTGCAGGAACCGAGGTTGACTCAGAGTTGCTTGCTGGTGCATCAGACGCACCGGCCTCGACTTCCTCAACGATTGCGGCAGGGTAGGAGCGCATCGTAGCAATGGAGTTGCCCACGTAGACAGAAAGCGTCTGCAATGGAGTTGCTCTGAGTACCGTATCAGTATTTGTATCGCTGGTAAGAAGCGTGCTTGCCTGTCCCGCAAAAAGTCCAAGCGTAGCGTAAGCAGAACCCTGGAGTGTGGGCTCTTCTTTGGTCCACGAGAGATCGGCAACAATGCCCGTGAAGTGCTCTGCATGTTTGAGCAGCTCAGAAGCTGCCAAGAACTGCACGTCAGCCTTGAGCCCGCCTGCACGAAGCGTATAAAGCACAGCCTCTTTGGCCTTTGGGCGAGGGTCCGCTGCATAGAGTGTGATCTGGCGCTCTTGGCCCTTCTCGGCACGTTCATCAGCCTCGACAAGCAAATCCTGCCAGGCATCGTCGTCGTGGCCAGCCCATCCCGTCATGCCCCAGCGAGCGCGTAGAATGCCCGGCGCCACGTCCAGCGCCATGCCCGCTGCCTCCTGTGCAAGCGCGCCTGCTCCCGGGAACAGCAGTGCCGGCAGCGGCACATCTGGCGAGAAACCCGGTGTACTCGCAGCAGTTTGCGCCTGCAGGTACAGAAGGGCAGCAGCGTAGTCCAGTCTGAGCGGCGCAAACTCACGTGCCGGCCCTCGACCGCCAGTCAGACTGCGCTTAAAGAGCGCCTCACCAGCAAGGTCAATGCCAACCGTGGCACGGTTGCGTGATACGCGCACGACAATAGTTACGTCAGGCGCAAGCGTGTTGACCATAGGACGGCTTCCGCGCTTTGCTGCAAGTCGGTCTACAATAGCGTCTTTTGTTCTGACAGCAATGAAATTGGTATTTCTGAGCTGGTCATTTGTGCCGTGAGCGCTGACTGCAATGGTGGCATGCGGACCAATATGGTCTTCCCAAGCAATGTGGGAGAGGTCTTCGTAGAGAGCGTCTGAAGTTGCAGCGCCAACACGATCAAGCACCAAAATGACGCGAGACGTGAGGCGAGACCATAAACAGACGCGGTAAGCATCGGCAAGTGAGCCGTAAAACGCAACCTGTCCGCCAAGAGGACGCACCTTTTTAATGCGCAGGCCGTCAAGTTCCTGTGCAAGAAGCTTCTCAAAGCCTTTTGGACACGTTGCAAAGAACTCAAGTTCTTGAGACATCGGGACACCTTTCGCCCGTAGGAATTGAATACATACTGACGTAACATTTTCCCATGTTTTTCTCGCTAAATGGTTGGGGAGAAGAAAATACATCAAGAACCCTCGGAGTGCGTGCTCCCTTGAGCTGCCTCTCGGCTGAGCGTCTGCAGCCCGCACCACCCTCCACTCACCGAAGAGCGGAAGTTCATACATAATGTCCCCAATCATCTGTTATTTTTCGCTTAAAATACGCATAGTATCTTTTACTAAGAAATAGAGAGCTGTTTGAGGTTTGGGAGTCATTATGGATGCAAAAGTTATGGAAACATTTGAGTCCTGGCGTGCAAACGTCACCGAAGAAGACCTGGTAAAAGAGCTCGGAGAGCTTGCAAAACCAGAAGCAGAAGATAAGCTCTACGATGCATTTTATCGCTCACTTGCATTTGGTACCGCTGGTCTTCGTGGCACCATTGGCGTTGGCACCAACCGCATGAATGTCTACGTTGTTGCTCAGGCAACTCAGGGTCTTGCAGATTACCTCAACGCTCACTATCAAAATCCTACCGTGGCTCTTGCAAGGGATTCTCGCCTCAAGGGTGAGGACTTCCAGAAGGTTGCAGCTGGTGTTTTGGCAGCTAATGGCATCCGCGTGTACGTTTATCCACGTATCGAGCCTGTCCCAACGCTCTCTTTTGCTGTCCGCTACCTCAAGACTTCCGCAGGTATCGTGCTTACTGCAAGCCACAACCCTGCACCCTACAACGGCTACAAGGTATACAACGATAACGGCGGCCAGATTACCGATGAGGCTGCAGCAGAGATTTCTGCAAATATCGCGCGCGTCAATCCTTTTGACGTCAAGCCTATGGACTTTGAAGAGGGCTTGGAGAAGGGCCTGATTGTCTGGACGCCAGAAGAGGTGCTGGACAACTTCATTGAGGCTATCAAGCGCGTTTCTATTCCAGGATTTAAAGCTGCCGACGGCTACAAGGTTGTATACACGCCGCTCAACGGTACCGGTATGGAGTGCGTCACGCGCATCCTCAAGGAGATTGGCGTCAATGACGTCGATGTTGTTCCAGAGCAGGCAGAGCCAGACGGAAACTTCCCAACATGTTCCTATCCAAATCCAGAGTTCCGCGAGGCACTTGAGCTGGGCCTCAAGCTTGCCGATAAGGTAAAGCCAAACCTTTTGGTTGCAACTGACCCTGATGCCGACCGTATGGGTACCGCAATCCCACACAACGGCGATTATGTGCTGCTTTCCGGCAACGAGATGGGTGTTCTGCTTATGGACTGGCTCCTTACCATGGCAGAAGAGCGTGGCGAGAAACCCCAGGATAAGGTAGCTGTTTCCACCATCGTATCTTCTGCTATGCCCGACGTCTTGGCACGTGCTCGTGGCTTTGAGATGCGCCGCGTTCTCACGGGCTTCAAGTACATTGGCGACCAAATTGACCAGCTCAAGGATGCCGGCGAGGAGGATCGCTTCCTCATGGGCTTTGAGGAGTCCTACGGCTATCTTGTTGGCACACATGCTCGCGATAAGGACGCTATTGTCGCTACCATGCTTTGCGTTGAGATGGCTTCTTGGTACGCAGCTCGTAACATGGACCTCTACGAGGCAATGGATGCCCTGTACCAGCGCTATGGCTACTACCTCAATGGCGTTGTCAATGCTGCCTATCCAGGCGCTGAGGGCGCCGCTAAGATGGCTCAGATCATGAGCAGCCTGCGTAAGAATCCACTGGAAACGGTGGGCAACTACAAGGTTGTTGGCGTAACAGACTATGCTGAGTGTGCAGAAATGCCTCGCGTCTCGGGCCTGCAGAAAGAGGCTCCTCAGACGCTGCCAGCATCCAACGTTATTGAGTATAGGCTTGAGGGAGACAACAAGGTCATCTTCCGCCCATCAGGCACCGAGCCTAAGGTCAAGGCCTATCTCTTTGCCAACGGCAAAACTCGCGAAGAGGCTGAGGCTCGCGTTGCAGAGCTCAGCGAGGCCGCTCAGAAGGTGCTTTCATAGTTCGCCTTTACCTCTAAAACGTTTTCCACGCAATTTATTGGCGAGAAACCCGTCCAGCCCAGCATTCACCTTTTGTGGATGCTGGGTTTTTTACTCCGCGGCCTTTACCGTCACGGTATATAGGGTGTTTGCAGCGCTGGCAATAGTTTCTGCCGCCCATGGACGTGCACTTACCTCAGGGGACAGAGGGTCGTGGACATTTACGGTGCCGTCATCGTTCTTGCTGGTTACCAAAATCCAGTGATCGCCATCAGAGCTCAGCTTATTGCCCTTAACCTCAACAAGCAGGAAGGTTTCAGCATCTAGAAGCGTGGTGATATTGTCGGCAGAAATGTTATAGCTCTCAGCGGTAAGACCAAGGTTAGCTAAATTCTTCTCGAGAAATGATCTGTTCATTCCAGAGTCGGTGTCCGTTGCTTTAGCTGTTTCAACAGCGCCCGCAATATCTGCTGGAGTCCAGTTGTTCTTTCCGGTAAGGCCCATGTATGCCATAGAGAGTGCAGTGGGACCAGAGCCCTTGGTGGCAATTACAGAACCAGCATATGAGACGCCACCCCATCTGGAGTCCCAGGTATAAAGCTGAGGAGCTGTGCCTTTGGTGATTGAATCGTCGTAGGTCTTGGCTTTGCCGTCAGAATCGGGATAGTTTGCAACAAAATCAATAGCCTCGGGGTGGGCAAGTGCCAGCTCAATGAGGCTTTTATCGCTGTATTTATCAGCGTGTTCTGCAATCCACGCAAGATTTTTGTTCTGATCAAGCTTGGCTGCCAGGGCTTTAGTCAGCTCCTCTGAAGTTCCCACAGCAACACGAGAATCAACGGAGTTGGCCTCTACCTCTGGAGTAGATTCTTTAGCGCAACCGCGCACGCAGCTCGACACAATAAAGATCAGTAAAAGTGCTGCAATAACCGCTAGACCAATGACAATATAGGTTCTCGTACGAGAATCAATGCGATGTAGTAGAGACTGTCTCTTAAAAAGAATGGCCTGCGAACCAAGGGTATTTCTCTTGCGACGTCTTGCCTGCCTATCAGAAAAACTGCCATCACGAGGAGGACGGCGACGCATTGCAGGATCTCCGTGGGAGCCTTGTCTTCTATCAGGTGAATCATTCAGGGGCATGGTGGCCTCCAAGCCGTAAAAATAGTTTCACTCATGATGAATCATACGGCGAGAAGTGTATAAATACTTTTAGAAAACGGTGAATGCAATATTCCGACCGACGAGCGGGTTATTTGCACCGTTTAGCGGTTTGGCATGCGCATAAGGGTTGATTAAGTATATTCTTTTATTCACTATCATTTGTTTTCAAAGTTAGCGAGTCGTATAAGGAAAGAAGGCGTCGTGAAGCATAGAAATGCTCGACAGGACGTGATTCGTGAGCTTGTTCGCAGCGAGTCCATCCGCACACAGCGCGATCTTGTTGACATGCTCAAAAATCGTGGCTTTGCCTGTACTCAAGCAACCGTTTCTCGTGATACTGCAGAAATGGATTTGCAAAAGCTTCCTGAGGGCGCCTATGTGCTTTCTGAAGATATGCATTTGCAGAAAATGCTCTCTGAGTTTGTGGTTGGGGCTACGGCAGCAGAGAATCTTATTGTGATTCGATGCCATCCGGGCACTGCGTCAGCCGTTGCGTTTGCTCTTGACGATGTTGAGCTTGACCACGTTGTTGGCACCGTTGCCGGCGACGATACCGTTTTGATGATTGTGGATAAGACTGAGCACGCTGCAGACGTGGTGCGCATCATTACGCAGCTTGGCAATGTAGAGAGCGTTCTATAAAACACAAATCTTTTGGCGAGAAACCCGTCAAAAGCACACCTCATTCAAAAAGAAAAAGGAGCCTGCTTAGTGCAGACTCCTTTTTGTTGTAGATAAACCAGAGGTTTATGGAGTTCCTGTTCCAGTTCCAGTTCCAGTGCCCGTTCCTGTTCCGGTGCCCGTACCAGTACCAGTACCAGGAGTGGCTGGAGTGGTAGGAGTGGTAGGAGTAGTAGGAGTAGTGGTTGAATCGTCCTCTTCCTCGTCCTCTTCCTCCTCTTCCTCTTCGTCGTCATCTTTCTTTTCTTGCTTGGCATTAGCAGAGCCACCAACAAACTTCCAGTAGCTATCAGGCTTGTAAGAGATAGTTTCAGTAGTTTTAGGGAACTCAGCACGAGCAACACCAGAGAGAGCTGCGTTCATGTAGTACGCCCAAACATACTGAGCAGTAACAAAGGTAGAGGACTCTCCACCGCCGATGATAACAGGGTCACGACTATCTGGATATCCGCACCAAGCAACCGTTGCAAGCTGTGGGGTATAAGCACAGAACCAAAGATCCTCAGAGTTATCGGAAGTACCAGTCTTACCTGCCACTGGCTGATTGAAGGTCTTTAGGTTATTAGCGTAACGACCAGTACCAGAGGTAAGAACGCCGCTCAGAACATCTGTAGCAGCTGCAGCAACAGCAGGACTAATAGCTTGAACTGGGTTGTCCTTGTGCTCATAGATGACATTTCCGTTACGGTCTTCAATACGGGTAATTGCAACAGCATCACGACGGACACCACCTGCAGCAAGGGTTGCAAATGCTGTGCACTGCTCAATAGGGGTTACGCCCTGAGAACCAAGAGTGGTAGACAGGTATGGCTGTAGCTGTGTGCGGATGCCCATAGCGTAGCAAGTCTGAAGAATCTTATCGATACCAATGGCTTCTGCAACCTGTGCGTAAACAGTGTTGGAAGAGTAAACCGTACCTTGGCGCAGAGTAATTGCACCGTAGCTGTAGTTACCAGCGTTTTTGACCAACCAGGTTGGCGTAATTTGCATAGGAGAGTTGCCGTTAAGAACAATCTCTGGATTCATACCTTCAGAAAGGGCCGCTACCAGCGTATACATCTTAAAGCTGGAGCCCATCTGACGGTTACTGCTGGTTGCGATATTGTACTGGCTCTTTGAGTAATCCTGTCCACCAACCATTGCTTTAATGTAGCCAGTTTGAGGATCAATAGAAACCAAAGCAGCACCCAGGCGAGGGTTGCCAAGCTCAGCGATACGCCTTGTAGCAGCTTCATCAGCGTCTTTTTGGAGGTCAGGATCAAGTGTGGTGTAAACGCGCAATCCACCCTGAAGAATGGTGTCGCTATCAAAGTCTTCCTGAAGCAGACTACGGATGTAGTCGGTCCAGTAAGGGAACTGGCCAATGTTATCGGTCAAAGTACCAGGATTAAGCACTAAGTCCTCAGCAACAGCCTCATCGTATTGCTCCTGTGTAATATCGCCTGCGCGAAGCATACGCTCAAGAACAGTGTTGCGTCTTTCTCTTGCAGCCTCTGGATTGACGGTTGGGTCATAGGCAGAAGGTGCGTTTGGAAGACCAGCAAGTGTTGCAGCCTCAGCAAGAGTGAGGTCACTTGCATGCTTGTTGAAGTAGATAATACTTGCTGCTTCAATACCGTAAGCACCATTACCGTAGTAAATGGTGTTGAGGTACATATTAAGAATCTGGTCTTTAGTAAACTTCTTCTCCATCTGAATGGAGATGTAAGCCTCGCGGACCTTACGCTTCAAAGAACGCTCAAACTGCTCGTTGGAAAGAACAGTGTTACGAACAAGCTGCTGGGTAATAGTGGAAGCACCTTCGCCGCCACCAAACAAAGAGCCAACAGATGCACGGACAATACCCCAGGGGTCAATACCACTGTGGGAATAAAAACGCTTGTCCTCAGTATCAATGGTGCCCTGAATAACATAAGGAGAAATCTGATCCAAGGTAACAGAACGGCGCTGCTGCAGATAGAAGTCAGCAATGTCGTTACCCTTGGAGTCATAAACGCGGGTAGGCTCTGCTACCAGGTAGGCATCAGCAGAGTTGTAATCAGGCAGGTCCTCGAGCCATGAAGAAACAGCTGCACCCAAAGAAAGAGCAAGTGCAAGCGCGAGAAGAGCCATAAAGCCAAAGAATCCAGCAACGCCAAAACCTACGGCATGTGTATTTGCGTGTTTCCGTGCACGACGGGTTCTAATACCCATTGAGCCTCCTTGTCATAGCTCTCACTATTATAGTCTGATATTTATGTTTCAGTGAATAAAGAGTTACAACTCTGTTGTATTCTGATAGATAACATTTTTGATTGATACTATTTGTAGCAGTAACTATATGGTTTAACAGGCTTGCGTTGAGAGGATACAGAGTGCTTTCAGTAGAAGAACAGCTCCGTGTTATTACTTCAGGAACTATGCAGATTGTTCCTTTGGACGGTCTAAAAGAGAAACTCAAGAAGGGCACTCCTCTTAACATCAAGCTTGGCGTAGATCCAACAAGTCCTGATTTGCACCTGGGTCACGCAGTTCCTCTGCGCAAGATGCGTCAGTTCCAGGACCTTGGCCATAATGTCACGTTGATTATTGGTAGTGGCACCGCACTGATTGGTGACCCTTCTGGACGTGACTCTACCCGTCCTCCGCTCACTGCAGAGCAGGTAGATGCCAACGCAGAGACCTACGTCAACCAGGCAATGAAGATTTTAGATCCAGAAAGAACTACCGTTGTTCATAACGGTGACTGGATTAAGCCTATGAACCTTGAGACCATGCTTGGCCTTATGAGCAAGTTCACCATTGCTCGTATTCTTGAGCGAGAAGACTTCTCTAATCGCTACCGTAATCAGCAGCCAATTGCGCTCCATGAGTTCATTTACCCCGTGCTTCAGGCATACGATTCTGTTGTTATCAAGGCAGACGTAGAGATGGGCGGAAACGACCAGATCTTCAACCTGCTTGCTGGCCGCGATCTTATGCGTGATATGGACATGGAGCCTCAGATTGCGCTTACCATGCCTCTTCTTGTAGGTACTGATGGTACTAAGAAGATGAGTAAGTCTTATGGAAACTACATTGGTCTGACTGATGAGCCAAATGATATGTTTGGTAAGGTTATGTCTATCACCGATGAGATTATTCCTATGTACTACCGTCTTTGTTCTACGCTCTCTATTGATGAGCTTGATGCAATCGATAAGAGCTTTGAGGACGGCACCGCTGATCCTTACCAGCTCAAGCGTGCTCTTGGCAGAAATATTGTTGACCTTTATCACGGTGAGGGAGAAGGTCTTAAGGCTCAGGCAGCTTTTGATGCTCAGTTCAAGAACAATGAAGTTCCTGACGATGTCAAAGAGTTTTCAATTTCCCTTGAAGCAGATGAAGATGGTCTCATCTACCTACCAAAGATTTTGGTTGAAGTAGAGATTGCTTCAAGTAACGGTGAGGCTCGTCGTCTGATTGATGGTGGCGGTATTAAGATTAATCAGCAACCTCTTCCAGCAAAGACCTATAAGGTTGAGCCAGCAGTTCTTGAGGGAGCTCTTCTCCAGGCAGGTAAGAAGCGCTGGGCTCAGCTCATCTAGTCGGTAATGGCCACCAAATAAGGAAACTGACACATGTGGAGACAGTTTGCTCTAGCCGTAGTAGTTGTACTGGTTCTTTGTTATGTACCGGGATATCTTTTTTCTCGCGCTCTTGGTACTAAACGAACTACATCCCTTGTGGTAGCTCCGCTTATCTCGGTCTGCCTTATTGGCTTTTCTGGAATTGCCATCTACCCTCTGGGTCTAAGAGGTGTAACGCCGCTTTTGGGAGGCGTTGGTCTTTTTATTCTGATTGCTGCTGGGCTTGCGTATCTTATTCAGAAGGTCAGACCCACCCAGGAAAATCAATCTCATGCAAACCTTGGCGAGAAGGACTCTCTAAACGGAGTTTTTCTCTTAGTAACTGCTGGTATTTCTACTGCAATATTCTTTGTTATTTTCCATAAGGCAATTAGAAACCCCTCATGGTTCTTGCAGTCCGCAGATAATTATGCGCATCTTGCATACATTACAAGAAGTGTTCAGTCGGGCATTTATTCCATGCTGCATGCTGCCTTTTATACAGGAGCAAGGCCAGAGCTTCAGACTCCCTTCTTTGATGAAGGCTTCTATCCAAATGCTCTTCATTCGGTAGCTGCTGTTGCTACGACCATAACCGGTCTTAATGAAGTACTGACAGAAAACGTTGTGTGGTTTGTCTCTGTGGCAGTTATATATCCAGTTGGTATTTGCGCACTGCTTCAAACAATAGGAAAGAAAAACCTCGTTGCCAGCGTTCTAACCTCATTTGTAGTTTTTGCACAGCTGGCATTTCCTCTTCGAATGGTCACTGTTCATGCAGTATTTCCAAACGTAATGGGATTCTGCGCTGTTCCTAGTGCTGTTGTACTTTTCATCTTGATGCTCAATGGTGCTGTTCCGGACAAAAATGATTCTGCTGCTGAACAGCTAAAGTCGGCTTCGTTTGTAAATCCAAGGCTCGTGCTTTTGTGTGTGATGGGTATTCTCGCCCTTGCTATGATGCATCCAAGCGCAGATTTCTTCTGGGCTATCTGTGTTTTACCTTATGTGCTTTGCAGTTTTTTGCCACGACTTACTAACTTCCTTCAAGACAAATTCACGCTTTCAAAAACAAAAGGTATTGCGCTTTTAGCGGTTATGGAAGTTGTAACAGCTGGCCTTGCGGTTGGCATTTGGGTTTTCCTGCTTAATACAAGCTTCTTGGCTCCTACGGTCAATTTTGTGTGGGAGATTTATGTCAAACCGCTTGCAGCAGCTCAAACCGTATTGAACTTTGGCTTGCTCATGAACATGCCACAAATTCTCTTTGCGGTTGCGTTCTGGATTGGATTTGTCAGCTGCATTTTGAACAAGAATTATCGCTGGCTCACTCTGGCGTTTCTCATGACTGCCGTCATTTATGTGGCTAGTCTTTCTGATGTGCTTCCTATTAAGAGGTTTTTCTCGGGATTTTGGTATACCGATCCAGAAAGAACTGCCGCGATGGTAGCAATAGCAGCAGTCCCTGTTGCAATTATTGGCATGGAAACCGCCATTACGCTTTTGTTTGATCTGATTAAACACGGAATTAAGACAGTTAAAGAAGGCAACAAAGGCGAGAAAATCAACTCAGAGAATTCTGCTTGCACCATTTCTGCAAATGGAGATCAATCATCCTGTAAGCCCTGCATGTTTATTAAAAACTCCGGCATTCTCATGTGCATTATTGCTGTGTTGTGGGGTTGTGCGCTCCTAAGTCCTTGGGATTTAGCAAGCCTGCCCAGAAGAGAACGCAGTGAGCTTCGTTATGGCATCATTTGGCTTAATGAGGTCTTTGAGCCTCGTGAGCATACAACTTATAAGGCAAGTGAGGATGAGTTTGTAAAAAAAGCTCTCCAGATTGTTGGTAATGACCTGGTAGTTAATAATCCTTACGATGGCTCGCTTGTTCTGAACTCACTTTATGGCATGAACATTTTCTACCGCGCGAAGGTAGAATCGGAAGAATTGCCACAAAGTGTAATTATTCGTACAAAGCTTAACGAGGTAGCTACTAATCCAGAGGTTCAGCAGGCGGTCCGAGAAACTGGAGCAAGATATGTTCTGTTGCTCGACTTGGAAAATCCAGCTTTGTTAGGAGATCAAAGCTATTTCTTCTCAGGCCTACAAATCACCGATGAAGATCCTGGATTTGAGCTTGTTCTTCGAGAAGGTCCTTACAGACTATATAGAATTACGGCCGTTGAGTAGGACTTTGGTAAGCTTACGTATGAGCGTTATTCTAAGTACCATTGCGCGAGAAACTCGATTGATGAGGAGTAGATTGTGAAAGGCATTATTCTTGCAGGAGGTAGCGGTACCAGGCTTTATCCCCTGACAACCGTTACATCTAAACAGCTTCTGCCTGTGTATGACAAGCCAATGATTTACTATCCTCTGTCTACGCTTATGCTGGCGGGGATTAGAGACATTCTTGTTATCTCTACTCCTCGTGACCTTCCAAATTTTGAAAAGCTTTTGGGTGACGGATCTGATTTTGGCATCTCTATCAGCTATGCTGAACAGCCTTCTCCTGATGGATTGGCTCAGGCATTTGTTATTGGTAAAGAGTTTATTGGTGATGACGCTGCAGCTCTGATTCTTGGAGACAATATCTTCTTTGGAAACGGTCTTTCAGGACTTGTCAGAAAAGCTGCCCAACAGGCACAAACGTCTGGTCGTGCTACCGTTTTTGGTTACCACGTGGATGATCCAGAGCGTTTTGGTGTTGTTGAATTTGATAAGAATTACAACGCCATTTCAATTGAAGAGAAGCCAACCCATCCAAAATCTAACTATGCCGTAACCGGTCTCTATTTCTATGATCAGCGTGTTACTGAGCTGGTAAAGCAAGTTCAGCCAAGTGCTCGTGGCGAGTACGAGATTACTGATCTTAATCGTCTGTATCTTGAGGATGGCACGCTTGACGTTGTCACACTTGGCCGCGGTTTTGCATGGCTTGATACGGGAACTATGGAGTCTCTCTTTGAGGCATCAACCTTTGTCCGTACCGTTGAAACAGCTCAGGGTCTTCCGGTAAGCGTTCCAGAAGAGATTGCTTTTGAGAATGGCTGGATTGACAGCTCAAAACTCATTGAATGTGCAGAACGCTACGGTAAATCTACGTATGGCGAGCACCTCAAGAGCGTTGCAGAAGGACGTATCCTTCCTTCTGGAAAGGGAGAGTAGTATGCACGTTCTTATTACCGGTGCGCATGGCCAGTTAGGCAACGAGCTCAAATGTCTTTTTGAGTCCGGTGTCTCTGAGATTGGCCCAATCCCAGAGGTTTTTGTTGAACTAGATGTTGATTATACCGACGCAGATGAGCTTGACATCACTAGCGCTGAGTCAGTTAATACATGGTTTGACCAGCATGAACGCTATGACGTTGTTATTAACTGTGCTGCCGCAACAAATGTAGATGGTTGCGAGAGCAATTTTGAGATGGCGTTTGCAGTAAATGCGCTTGGCCCTATGAATCTTGCACGAGCTTGCAACTCTACACAAACAAAGCTTGTCCAGGTATCCACTGATTATGTCTTTAGCGGTAAGGAAAGCTCTCCTCGTACAGAGGAAGATGCTCCTTATCCTGTTTCTGCGTATGGTCGTTCAAAATTAGCGGGAGAAGGACTTGCGCTGGCTGCAAATTCACAAACATTTGTGGTTAGAACGGCGTGGCTTTATGGTTATGTTGGCAAGAACTTTGTGGCAACCATGCGCACCCTTGGTGCAAAGTATCCAGAGATTAGTGTTGTTGATGATCAAGTAGGTAATCCTACCAGCGCAAATGATTTGGCACACACAATCTTGTGCATTGCGGCTACTGAGAACTATGGCATCTATCACGCAACCAATGAGGGAACATGCTCATGGGCTGATTTTGCTGAGGCAATTATGGCTGGCAGCAACCTTGACTGTAAAGTTACCAGGGTAACTTCTGCTCAGTGGAAAGAGATGCACCCAGAAAGCGCTTCTCGCCCCGCATATTCATCTTTGGTAAATGGACATCTTGAGAGTACCATTGGAAATTGTATGAGGCCTTGGCAAGAGGCTCTTGCGACATATCTTTCGAAGGTAGAAAGAGGTTAGTGTGAAGACCTATTTAGTAACTGGTGGAGCTGGATTTATTGGTTCAAACTTCATCCACTACATGCTTAGAAGAAATCAGGATATTCATATTTTGAACGTGGACGCCCTGACCTATGCTGGCAACCTTGAGAATCTTTCGGAATATGATCAAGACCCTCGCTACACCTTTGCTCACGTAGACATTAGGGATAAAGGGGCTCTGACGCAGCTGTTTGTGACTCATCATCCCGATTATGTTATTAACTTCGCAGCAGAGAGCCACGTAGATCGCTCTATTGAAGACCCAGGTGCCTTTGCTGACACTAACGTTATGGGTACTGTTGCGCTCCTGAGCGTTGCAGAGTCTTTCTGGAATGATGGCCAGGGCTCCTACGGAGACCACAGATACTTGCAGGTTTCTACTGATGAGGTCTATGGTTCACTGCCGCTTGATGACCCAGAGGCATTTTTCCGCGAGACTACACCTTTGAGTCCACACAGCCCCTACTCTGCATCTAAGGCTTCTGCAGATATGTTTGTAAAGGCCTGGCATGATACGTATGGATTCCCAGCAGTAATCACCCGTTGCTCTAACAATTACGGCCCCTATCAGTTCCCCGAGAAGCTCATTCCTCTGATGATCGAGAATTGCTTGGAACACAAGGCGCTTCCAGTTTATGGTGACGGACTGAATGTTCGTGACTGGCTCTATGTTGATGACCACTGCAAGGCAATTGCTATGGTTCTTGAGGGCGGCAAGCTGGGCGAGGTTTATAACGTTGGCGGTCATAACGAGCGCAATAACCTCTACATTGTTAAGCGCATCATTAGTGAAGTTGCAAGAATCACCGGTGACGCTCAGATTACTGAGGATTTGATTTCTTACGTTACTGATCGTAAGGGTCATGACCGCCGTTACGGTATTGCGCCAGATAAGATTAAAGAAGAGCTTGGCTGGTATCCAGAGACTCCATTTGAAGAGGGAATTGTTACCACTATTAACTGGTATCTGGAGAACCGCAAGTGGGTTAAGAATGTAGTTTCTGGTGACTATCAGGACTATTACAAAAAAATGTACGAAGGTCGATAATGCGCACATACGATACAGAGACGCTCAAACATCTTCAGCAAGTTGAGCTGATGATTTTAAAGGACTTCGTTGATACCTGTGAGGCCAATAACATCCGTTATTTTGGCTTTGGAGGTACTGCCATTGGCGCTCTTCGTCACAAGGGATTTATTCCTTGGGATGATGATATCGATGTCTGTCTTCCCGCAGAAGATTTCAACAAACTTTTAGATATCTATGACAAAGAGTGGTCAGAAAAGTATTCAATTATGAATACCGAGAGGGACATCAACTATCCATTCCCAACCACTCGCATTATGCTCAAAGGTACACAGTTTTGCGAAGAGGCACTTGCTCCACTTCCGCTTGATCTTGGTATTTTCCTGGATGTCTACTGCTTTGATAACGTTTCAGATGACGAGAAAGAATATCAGAAGCAGGCATTTGACGCGTGGTTCTGGTCACATATGCGCATTTTAGTTGACGTACCTCGTCCTGTTATTTTGGCCGACGGCATCAAAGGAAAGCTCTTAAAAGCAGCAGTTACTATGGGTAGAGGAGTTTGTAAACTTCTACATCTCTCTACTCAGAAAATGTATGAGCGTGAGCAGGAAGCCCGTAACCGCTTTGCTCACGTTAAGACAAAAAGAATTGCCTATCTTCACGATACCAATAGGTTTATGAACACCTATCCAATCGACGAGGTTTTTCCTGTTGATAAGCTTGATTTTGATGGAATTCAAGTAGCGTTCCCTAACCAAAATGATAAATTCCTTAGGATGCTTTACGGCGATTATATGCAGATGCCTCCAGTTGAGAAGCGTAAAAACCATTATCCAGCTCGTTTGGATTTTGGTCCCTACTAGGCTCTTCTCGCTTGTAAGCAATACATAAAAGGTAAAACGGCATCTTTGATGCCGTTTTTTGTTAGATTGGCAGTCTTTGGCAATCCTCTAAAATTATTATGTTCAAAATATGTTTACACTTGTATAAATTTGAACAAATGAGTATTATTACTAGAGTAAATTGGTTCAAAAGTTTATTCATGCAGTTAATTGGTCTTCATTTGGAGGAACCGTGGCACTGACAAAGAACGTTTTTTCCGTACTTAAAACCATTGCTCAGTCTAACGAGAAGCTCAATCAAAGGCAGCTTTCAGAACATACAGACCTTTCCCTTGGATCTGTTAACTCAGCAGTCAAAACACTGGAGGATCAGGGTCTTATTGACGATAGTCTCATTACTCCAAAGGGCCTCGAAGCTCTGAAGCCTTACGAGGTCAAGAATGCCATTATTATGGCCGCTGGTCTGTCTTCTCGCTTTGCACCAATCTCTTATGAGAAGCCAAAGGGTGTCTTGAAGGTTCGCGGAGAAGTTCTCATTGAGCGCCAGATCCATCAGCTTATGGAGGCTGGCATTACCGATATCACTGTAGTTGTTGGCTACAAGAAGGAGTACTTCTTCTACCTGGAGGAGAAGTATGGCGTCAAGATTGTGGTTAACCCAGACTATGCAACCAGAAACAACAATTCCACGCTTTGGTATGTAAAAGACCAGCTGGATAACACCTATATTTGTTCTTCCGATGATTACTTTACTCAGAATCCTTTTGAGCACTATGTTTATGAGGCTTATTACTCAGCAACATATGTTGCAGGAGAGACCGACGAGTGGTGTCTTAAAGAGGGTCGTGGTGGACGTATTACTGGCGTAGAAATTGGCGGTTCAAATTCTTGGATTATGTTGGGCCATGTCTACTTTGACAGACAATTCTCAAAGAAGTTTGTAGACATTCTTGAGGCAGTTTATGACAAGCCAGAGACTGTTGATATGCTTTGGGAAGAGATTTACGTCCGTCACATCAAAGCGCTTTCTATGAGCATTAGAAAATATCCTGACGGCGTTATTTATGAGTTTGACTCCCTTGATGAGCTGCGTCAGTTTGACCCAGCCTTCATCGAGAACATTGACTCAGAGATTTTTGACAATATTGTCTCGATTCTTCATTGTCAAAAGAAGGATATTCACGGTTTCTATCCTTTAAAGCAGGGTCTTACCAACTTGTCAGCTCACTTTATTGTGGGATATGGTGATGACGCCCAGGAGTATGTTTACAGGCATCCTGGCGTTGGTACCGAGAAGCTTGTTGACCGCGCTGCTGAAGAGGCTGGTCTTCGTCTTGCTCGTGAGCTTGGTCTGGATAGCACCTTTATTTACGAGGATCAAAAAGAGGGCTGGAAGATTTCCAAGTTTGTAAAGAACGCTCAGAACCTTGATCCTCATAATCCTGAGCAGCTCAAGCGAGCAATGGAGATGGGCCATAAGCTGCATCATAGCGGCGCTTCACTTGATCGCTCCTTTGACTTTGTTAACGAGGGTCTTAATTACGAGAAACTCCTGCTTGAAGATGGTCCTATTGAGATTCCTGGCTATTATGAGCTTCGCGAGAAGGTTCTGCGTTTGAAGAAGTATGCTGACGCTGATCAGTATCCAGTTGTTATTTCTCACAATGATTTCTTCTATCTAAATTTCTTGATCGATGAGTCAGACACCTACAGCCTTATTGACTGGGAATATGCAGGAATGTCAGATGAGGCTAATGACTTTGGAACCTTTACGGTTTGCTGTGAGCTTACTGACGATGAGGCTAATGCTGCTATTGATTACTACTTTGGAAAAGAGGCTACTTTTGAGCAGCGCAGACACTTCTGGAGCTATGTAGTTTTTGCCGGTTGGTGCTGGTATCTCTGGTCTCTGGTTAAGGAAGCAGAGGGCGAAAACGTAGGTGAGTGGTTCTTCATTTACTATCGCTATGCTGCAAACAATATTGATCGTGTTCTTTCTTGGTACGAAGACGCTCAGAACTAAGGGCAAAAGGAGAAACTATGTATTACGGTCTTTTAAGCGGTATTCTTTGGGCGGTTGATACCGTTATTCTTGGCGTTGCTCTTGGTATGAGTCCTTATGTTGATTCAGCTCAGGCGTCATTTGCCAGCGCATTCATGCACGATTTCTTTGCTGCTGCAGTTCTTTTAGTCATGATGGCTCAGAAAGGCAGACTTAAAGACACCCTTGAGGCAGCAAAAACAAAAAGTGGCCGTGTAGTCATGCTTGGCGCACTCCTGGGTGGACCCATTGGTATGAGTGGCTACCTAGCTGCTATTAACACCATTGGACCTGGTTACACCGCTGCAATTTCAGCTTTTTATCCTGCAGTTGGTTCGGTTTTAGCATGGCTTTTGCTTAAAGAGAAAATGAACTTAAAGCAGGTTATTGCCCTTATCGTTGCTCTTGTAGGCGTTATGGTCATTGGCGTATCTACTGCTGCAGGAGAGGGTAACGGAAACGTTCTTGTTGGAATCTTAGGCGTTGTAGCCTGTGTCTTTGGTTGGGGTTCTGAGGCAGTTATTTTGGCTTGGGGTATGCAAGACGATGCTGTTGATAATGAAACCGCACTTCAGATAAGGGAAACTACCTCTGCGTTTGCTTATGGTCTTATTATCTTGCCTCTCGCTGGCTCTGTAGAGTTTGCAAGTCAGGTTGCAGTAACTCCTGCTAACGGTGTTGTCTTTATTGCAGCACTTGCAGGTACTGCTTCGTATCTCTTCTACTACAAAGCCATTGACGCTATTGGCGCTTCTCGCGGTATGGCCTTGAATATTTCTTATTCTGCCTGGTCAGTCATTTTTGCCGCGCTTGCGGGTATTATTTTGCCAGCAATTATGCCAGAAGCAATTCCATCACCTCTGACGGTAATTTGCTGCATTGTCATTATTGTGGGAACGGTTCTTTCAGCTACTCCAGACTGGAGTGAGCTCTTTAGAAAAGAGTAGGTTAGCTTTATCCAAACAAACTAAAAAGACCCGTAGCCGTTGAGCTGCGGGTCTTTTTGTGTAGAGAGTAGATAGAGTTAGCCGTTACTCTTCTGGCCACTCTTATAAGCCAGGTTGATAAGCTTGGCCACAGGAGCTGGCCAAAACTTCTTGAGCATCTCCAGATCTTCTTGTTCACGACGGTTATCGTGAATAAGATGGCTGGTCTCAGAGTCTTCATGAATGCGGTGAAGCATCAGTACACGGGTGTCGTACAAGAAATCACCCTCACGCTTACTAATTGTTTCCCATGCTTCCCAGTCTAAATTGGAGCCAAATCCAGCCTCGAAAACAGGCACTTCAAGGTTGGGGAGAACCAGCGTGGTGCTTGGACAGCAAATAGCACAGCCCAGCTCAAGCGCACGACGTTTAGCCCATGCTTTACCTGCATTTTCTGGCTTGGAGAGCGAGTACAAAAGACGACGCTTTACCTTAAGCAAGCGATTTTCAAGAACTTCTTCACCGTCACGCAGCTCACCATAATTGGTGAAGTAAATCAGTGGGCGAGAAGAGCTGTTCACGCGTTCAAGCATGTACTCTGCATAGTTTGGTTTGTAGAGATCATCTTGGTGAGCGATGGTTACTAACGGAGTCGTACAAACGCTCACGGCAAAGTTCCAGTCGCCAGCAATGCCTCCCGGACCGGGATTAACATGCATGGGAATGTTGTACTTCTCGCAAAGAGACTGGATCAGTTCATTTGGTGTTGAAGTAGCCAAAAGAATATTCGTAGACAGTGTTTGCTCTTTGAGCGAGAGAATGCACTCTTCTAGATAGGGGCTCTCGCCATAAGCGCAGACAGCAAACGTGTGATCCTGAGGTGTATACATTGCTACATCCAATCGATTAGCTCCGATGTTTAGTATTATAAGAATGTTATCGGACGATGGCGAATGGGAGCCTTTGTGGAGTCTGACGGATATAAGACATACGAGAACCCCAATGAGCTAAGAAGGATTCAGATTCTTTCTACGCTTTTGATGGATGAGCTTGACCGCGTCTGTACGGAGCTTGGTATTTCGTATCAGGCGTACGGCGGAACTGCTATTGGCGCTGTGAGGCACAAAGGCTTTATTCCTTGGGATGATGATGTAGATATTTCGATGTTCCGCGAGGACTATGAGATTTTTTTGGAGAAGGCACCAGCGCTTCTTCGTCCAGATTTTTGCATTCAAAACGGAAGAAAAGACAATTTCTTTCCAGCAGTTAATACAAACCTCTCTTTAAAGGGAACAGTTTGCGTTCCTGACGAGTTTATGACCTGCCCCTTTACGTACGCTATCTCAATTGGAATTTTCCCCTTTGATAAAATTCCGGCGGATCCAAAGAAGCTGGCTAAGATTAAGCGCCAAACATGGTTCTGGGGACGCTTGAACTTCCTGCTGGTTACTCCAACACCTCGTGTGCCTTTAGTTGGCTGGAAAAAGAAAGTTGCCCTTGCGGGATGCTTTGTCATTCATCACGCCTTGAAGCTTTTTAGGGTTTCATCTGCGTACATTCAACGTAAATGGGATCAGGCAGCACGTGCTGCAGAGGGCGAGAATACCACTCATTACGCAAGTTTTGTCGAACCTGATCCAGAGAACTGGTCAATGGACAAAGAGGATGTATTTCCAATGGTTCGCGTTCCTTTTGAAGACATCACTACTACGCTTCCAAAGGAATATGACAAGCTTTTAACCAGGGGATACGGGGATTACATGCAGCTTCCTCCAGAGAAGGATCGTAAAAACCACCATCCTGGTGCGCTTGATTTTGGTAAGTGGAAAGATGTAGACGTTACCAAAGGAAGTCGCCAGGCATTTGAAGACTTTGGTCAGAAAAGCTAACTATGACTATTGATACTTCTGCGGAACAGCTTAAGAAAAACTACTTCTGGAATACGCTTGGTTCTTTAATGAACGCTGCCTCAACAGTGCTTATGTTGATGGTGGTCACACGTACCATGGGAGCTGCTGCCGGTGGTGTTTTCTCGCTTGCGTATGCTGTGGCTCAGCAGCTTATGGTTATTGGTCACTTTGAAATTAGGACGTATCAGGTTACCGATACAGAAGAAGTGTTCTCGTTTGGCGTGTATCTTGCGGCACGAATCATCACAACTGGTTTGATGATTGCGGGAATTATTATTTTTACCCTGCAGTCCCAGGGATTGAGCTATGAGGGGTTGCTGTATGCCCTTATTGCTTCGCTGCGCTTATTTGACGTTGTAGAAGATGTTTTCCATGGCATGTTCCAACAGCATGGTCGCTTAGATATTGCTGGTAGGGCATTCTTTTATCGTGTGCTTGCAACGGTTGTTGGCTTTGCGGCGGGTGTGCTTCTTACAAAGAATTTGCTTATTGGCGCAGCTCTTTCTTTTGTTGCATCGCTGATAGTTATGATTGTGCTTGTCATTCCTCCTACTAAGAGGATGGCAACGCTTAAGCCTACATTTGACGGTAAGCAAATTGCAAAACTGCTGGTTACTACCGCTCCGTTGTTTGCTGGTTCATTTTTGCTGACGTATGTTGTTGGTGCACCTCGTTATGCGTTGGGCGGTCTGAGTAATCAGGAACTTCTTACGTTCTTTACGGCTTTGGCCATGCCAGCCATGGTTATCAATCTTTTAAGTAACTTTGTCTTTAAGCCACTGCTTACTCAGATGGCTGAATATTGGAATAATCAGCAAGACAAGCAGTTTGTGGGCCTGATTCTTAAGGGTTTTGCCGTAGTTGCTTTAGCTACTGTTGTTTCTATGGCGCTGGCTTGGCCGCTAGGCGCTCCAGTTCTTGGACTTCTCTATGGTCTTGATTTTGAACCGTATAAGCTGGAGCTTTTGATGCTGCTCTTTGGAGGCCTGCTCAATGCGCTCACGGTCATTTTGTACTATGCGGTAGTAACCATGCGTAAGCAGGTTGCGGTGTTTGTGAGCTACGCTGCAGGTGCAGGTTTCGCTGCGCTTACAGGAGGTTGGTTTGTAGGCAACTTTGGCATTATGGGAGCATGTGTGCTCTATGATATCTCGCTTGCAATTCTTGCTCTGGTATTTGGAATCTTCTGCTTCTTGGGATTTAAAGACCAAAAGAAAAAGTCCGCTGCGTAAGCGGACTTTTTAAGGTATTGCTTGTGCGTGGGCGTGCTGTCAGAAAGCTGACGCGTCGTTTATACGCGGGTTCGCTGGTTAAGATCAGTTACAAAATCAAGGTTTTTCTCGTCACGTGAGTCTTTGTCACGCAGAGCAAGCTCAGCTGAAAGTTGCTCAACCTTAAAAGTAAGCTTAGAAATTGCACAGGACTGATGGAAAATCCTAATAAGCATCAGCACAATAACCAGCAGCAGGACAAAGTTTGCAGGGCTCATAAAGCCAAAAAGCCCAGCAAAGAAATATGCAAGCTGGGGGATAAGCGCAAACAAAACAAGGATTCCTGCAGAGACAACCCAATAGACAGAGTCGGAAATGCGAATCTTTGATTTGCGGACGCTATTGATGACAATGCCCATGGCAAAAAGGGCGCCAATAAGCAGCAGAATTCTGAGAACTAAAGTCATGGTGCCACCTTATCTAAACCACTGGAAGAGCAAAAGCGAGAGGCACGTGCGAGCCATATACATAATTGAGTTATAGAAGCTCAGATAGGACTCGCCACCTTGACGCTCACGCATCTCAGTTTCAATCTCGACAACCTTAGCTCCTCGACGCATCAGTAGCGAGATAGTGTCTGGCTCGGGGGAGAAGTCAAACGAGCGCGCATACGTTTCAATAAGACCACGATCGTACATACGCATGCCTGAGGTAGGGTCAGTAATGGTTTGACCAGTGCTTGTCTTGATAAGCCAAGAAATCAGCTTGGAGCCAATCTCTCGAGGAGAGTTTCCGCGAGCCTTGGTAACAAAACGAGAAGCAATAACAATGTTTGCTCCCTCGTTTACCATTGCCTGGGCCATAGGAGCGATGTACTCAGGTCTATGCTGACCATCGGAGTCAAACTGCACCACAGCGTCATAACCATGTTCTTTGGCGTAGCGCATACCAGCCCTAAAGCCTGCAGAAAGGCCTCCGTTAACAGGTAAATTGAGGTAGTTAAATCCACGCTCTTTACAGATATCCAGTGTGCGGTCAGCGGAGCCGTCGTTGATTACGATGTAATCAACTTGAGGAGCTACCTGACACAACTCTGTAATAGTTGAAGCAATGCAGGCTTCTTCGTTGTAAGCGGGAACGACTGCAAGAATTCTCACAAGCATCCTTTGAATTGCAAATTACACGTTAACTGCATGAATATCATAGCTCAAAAGATGTATTAATCTTGACTCGTATATAGTAGATTACCTAAAGAAATTGAAAGGTGAACGCTATGGAGTTTCCAAAAGAGCTTAAAAACCCTACTCAATCGGGCAATTTTACGTTTTATGACACCTCGATTGAAGGTGTAAAGGTTGTGGACGTAAAGCTGTACGGTGATGCTCGTGGTGGCTTTATGGAGACCTACCGTGAAGAAAACTTTGTTGCCGGCGGCATTGAGGCTTCATTTGTGCAGGACAATCAGTCTTATTCCGTTCAGGGCGTACTTCGCGGCCTTCACTTCCAGATTGAGCATCCGCAGGCAAAGCTTGTGCGCGTAATCTCCGGCACTGTTTTTGACGTTGCGGTTGACCTGCGAGAGGGAAGTCCAACCTGGGGTCAGTGGGAAGGCGTTGTTTTGTCCGCGGAGAATCGCAGACAGTTCTTTGTTCCTCGCGGCTTTGCCCACGGTTTCTTGGTACTCTCCGAGACTGCAGAGTTCTGCTACAAGTGTGACGACATCTATCACCCAGGTGATGAGGGCGGCATTATGTGGAACGATCCAGAGCTTGGCGTTGAGTGGCCAGCATTTCTTGGCGAGAAGACCTTAGATCCAGCAAAGGTTATTCTTTCCGACAAAGATAAGATTCATCCAGCACTTTCTTCACTCAAGAAGTAACAAGCGCTGAAGGCAAGTTAGGTACTATGAACGAACGTAATCGTCGTGAGCGAGAATCCACAGCTCACGAGCTAAATCGCATGAACGAGGCGGAGTGGACTGAGGAGGCCTTTGATAAGGAGCTCTCAACTCAGCCACTCCCTCGTGCAACACAGATGGAACTTCTCGCCCCAGCGGGAGGTCCAGCGCCATTTACCGCAGCTCTTGCTGGTGGTGCTGACGCAATTTACTGCGGCTTAGGCAACAGCTTCAATGCTCGTCGTGGTGCAGATAACTTTGATGACGAGTCGTTTGCGCGTGCGTGCAGACAGGCTCACCTAGCTGGCGCTCGCGTGTACGTCACCGTTAACGTTGTTGTTAAATGGGATGAGATGCAGCGGGTACTGCGCTTGATTCGTCGCGCGTGGACTCTTGGTGCAGACGCCTTTATCATCCAAGACTGGGGTCTTATGGCTCAGGTAAGAAAGACCTGGCCAGAGATTGAATGCCACGTATCAACACAGGCAAACATCCACGATACGTGCGGTGTTGCTGCCTGCAAAAAGCTTGGCGTGGGCCGTGTTACGCTGTCCAGAGAGCTTACGAAAGAAGAAATTTCTACCATTTCCAAGCTTGGCGTTGAGCTGGAGTGTTTTGGTCACGGCGCCTTGTGCTTCTGCTATTCGGGCATCTGCCACATGTCGTCAATGCGAGGAGACCGCTCTGCTAACCGTGGAGCCTGTGCTCAGCCGTGCCGCCTGCCGTATGAGCTGCTCAATTCTAAGCATGAAGTTGTCTCGATGGGTGGCATTGATAGACTGCTCTGCCCTAAGGATTACTGCACTATTGATGACGTGCCTGACATGATTGAGGCAGGTGTAGGCTCGCTTAAGATTGAGGGCCGCATGAAGGCACCTGAGTACGTGTACTCGGTGGTGTCTTCGTATCGTCAAGCAATTGATGCTGCCGAGAAGGGCGTGGACAACCAGGCTGATGTGGCACGTCGCCACCGCTTGCTTAAACGCTCGTTTAACCGTGGCCTGACTAACGCTTACCTGCATGGTACCGCTGGCAACGAGATGATGAGCTACGAGCGCTCCAACAACCGCGGTGAGATTGTTGGTGAGGTCACCGGCGGACGCCCACTTGAGGATGCTCTTGAGCGCAAGAGTGGTCTGAATGGTGGCCGTGTTAAGCTGCGCCGCTACAAGCAGGCAGATGTTGACTTTATTGCTCACGCACCTATTGGCAAGAATGACTTGCTTGAAATTAGGCCGCTCGATGAACCTGACAAGTTCCTGACTGCTCTTTGTCCTGTTGATGTTGAGCCTGGTCAGACAGTTACCGTGCGCACTTCTCGCGTTATGCAGACCGGATCTACGGTACGCATCATTCGCTCTGAAGCGGCGCGCGTAGCTGCTGAGCAGATCTCTTCACTGGAATATCCACGCAAACGAGCTGTTGACGTGGCTATCATAGCCCGGATTGGCCGGCCCTTTACTGTGGCCCTTACTACCGCAGACGGTGTGGCAAGCGCGTCTGCCGAGGGTTTTGTGGTGGAGGAGGCGCGCACCAAGGCGGTAACCTCTGACGAGCTTATTGAGCACGTCGGCCGCATGGGAACCTCGCCGTTTGAGGCCGTAAGCTTTGACGTCCAGATGGACGATATGTGCGGCATGAGCTTTAGTGCTGTCCACAAGGTCCGTGCTGCGGCATGTGAGCAGCTCGAGACCGCACTTCTTGAGGAGTACCAGAACCGCGAGCAGAAGATTGCTCCGCTTTCTCGTCTTGCCTATCAAAAGGAGCGAGAAGCCCAGGACAAAGAGAAGCTTTTTGCCTTTGATGAGGCGGCTGCAAAAACAAATGCATCGCAGGCAGAGGTCTGTGTTCTAGTTGAGACTCCAGAGCAGGCACGTGTTGCGCTCAAGGCGGGAGCAAATCGTCTGTATGCAACTACCGATGCGCTCGCAGAGACTTCGTGGCCAGAAGATCTTCTCGCCAAGGTAACCCCATGGCTTGATGAGGTATGTCGCGAGATTGACCATAAGCGCTTGGATCCCTACGTTGCTGCAGGTAAGCCGATTGCCGTGGGCAACATCTCCGAGCTGGCGCTGGCCGTTGAGCGCGGAGCCATCCCTGAGGTGCGCGAGTGTATTCCAATCCACAACGACTACGCTTTGCAGGCGCTTGCCGACATGGGCGCTGAAGGCGTCTGGCTCAACTCCGAGCTTACCCTCCAAGAGATCTGTCATATGGCGAGAAACGCCTCGATTCCTGTGGGTTATATGGTCAGCGGCCGTATTCGTACCATGACCACTGAGCACTGCATTTTGATGTCTACGGGCAAGTGTATCCACGATTGCGATGCCTGTAAGCTGCGCCTTGAGGAGCACACGCTTAGAGGTATTGATAACGATTACATGCCCGTAAGGACTGACAGACATGGTCGCTCCAAGATTTGGAGCCCCAAGCTCTTTGACGGCGTGCCAGAGATGGCCGAGATGCTGTCTTGTGGTGTGAAGCGTTTTATGGTGGACGCAACGCTTCTGAGCACGGAGCAGACAAGGGAGGCTACCTCTCGCGTAGCTGCGGCGATTGCAGCAACAGCGTCGGGTGCATCATTGCCTGCACGTCTCAAAGATGCTTCAGTTGGACATCTTTTCTCGCCAATTGGATAGTGCAGAAATAAGTTTGGAATTTTGGGTAGGATACCCATGTTGTAAGTTATGGGCGCATCCGCGCTTGAAGAGTTTGAATAGGAGCAAACATGGCCATTAATCGTGACCTTTTGAATGCAACCCTTGATGTTATTCGTCAGAGCCTTCAGACCGATGGCGGCGACGTTGAGCTTATTGATGTAAGCGATGACGGCACCGTAACGCTTGAGATGACTGGTTCTTGCGCTGGCTGCCCAATGTCTGCATATGATATGTCTGAGGGTATTGAGCGTATCCTGATTGAGCACGTTCCTGGTGTAAAGCGCGTTCAGCCTGCAATGCTGTAAGTTACCGTTCGGCGTCAAAAAGCGAACATTTGACGCTTATCGGTTGTTAGCTTCACGCGCATAAACGTGTTTTTTATGCAGAGAAGTTGTGGTGAACCATGACTAACCTGCATATTTACGAATTTTATATATCACGCCCCGCACATTATTGTGTAGGGCGTGATATTTTATATAAATGGGTAACTAGTTTTTCTGACCATTCATTTGTATGACGTAAGAAAGGTGGACGTTGTGGTTCTTTCTGATCGCGACATTAAAGCTGAGATTGCTGCTGGTCGTATCGTTATTGAGCCTCTATGCGAGAAAAACGTGCAGCCTGCATCGGTTGACGTATGTCTTGGCTCAAACTTTAGAATTTTCCGCAATTCTACGCACACCTCAATTGATCCACTTGTAGCTCAAGAGGGTCTTACTGAGTCAATTGATGTTCCTGAGGGAGAAGTTTTTGTTCTTCATCCTGGCCAGTTTGCGCTTGGTACTACGCTTGAGCGCATTGCTATTCCTGACGATATCCTCGGCAAGCTTGAAGGTAAGTCCACCCTGGGCCGCCTGGGCCTTATGATTCACTCAACTGCAGGCTATGTTGATCCAGGTTGGGACGGAGAGCTCACCTTGGAGCTTTCTAACGTAGCTAACCTTCCAATCATTTTGCATCCTGGCATGAGGATTGGTCAGCTTTCCTTTGAGCGAATGAGCTCTCCTGTTGAGCGCCCTTATGGCTGTGAAGATCTTGGTAGCCATTATCAGGGTCAGCGCGGAGCAACTCCTTCGCATGTTCTTTCAAAGTAGTTTTAGTAAGTAGGACGTATTGTGTGGCTTGATGCTTTTTATCATTCATTAAACCCAGTAGCACTTTCTCTGGGTCCGCTGTCTATCAGGTGGTATGGTCTGGCATATCTCGTAGGCTTTGTGCTTGCTGGCGTAGTTATGTATAGAACTGCTCAGCGCTGGAAACTTAACGTTACCCTTGATGACGTACTTAATTTGATGGTCGGCATCTCGTTTGGTGTTATTGTTGGCGCCCGTCTGTTCTACGTTATTTTCTACGGCGCCGGTTATTACGTGGCTCATCCACTTGATGCATTTGCCTTAAGTCAAGGTGGCATGAGCTTCCACGGTGGCCTTGTGGGCGCTGTTGTTGGCGGCTCTATTGTCTGTAAGGCATCGGGTCTCTCTATCCCTACCATCTGTGACCTGGGAGTTATTGGTGCGCCGCTTGGTCTTTTCTTTGGACGCTGCGCAAACTTCATCAACGGTGAACTTTGGGGAAAGCCAACAGATCTGCCTTGGGGAGTAATGTTTGAGACAGGAGGAGCGGTCTACCGTCATCCTTCTCAGCTCTACGAAGCACTTCTTGAGGGCCTTGTGATGTTTGCTATTTTGTACGTCCTTTCTAGGAAGTATCCTCCTCGTCCACAAGGAACGTTCATTGGAACGTTTTTGATGCTTTATGGCATTTTTAGGTTTGTCGTGGAATTTGTTCGTGTTCCAGACGAGCAGCTTGGCTACCTTTTTGGCAGCTTTATTACCATGGGACAGCTGCTCAGTCTGCCTTTAGTTGTACTTGGAATTGTGGTGCTTGTTTTGGCAAGAAGGCTAAATTCACCACAAGTTGGAAGGAATTAGAAGCATGTTTAAAAAGGCGCTCAATAGCCTTTTCTCCATATTTTTAGTGCTTGCGCTTTTACCTGCTCCTGCATTCGCAGAAGCAGCGGGGGAGTTGACCACTACTGTTACAGCAACTACCTCAACAGAGACTGCTCTTGCTGCTAATGACAGCGCTTCTGGTACTGAAGCTGTTTCTGGTACCGTAGCCGCCACTTCTAGCGCAGCCACAACCTCTGAAGAGACAGGTCCTGGCGTTGCTGCAACCACTAATGAGACTGACTATCCACACAAAACACTGGACCAGGCAGTAGAAACACTGACCAATTCCTTCTATAAGCCAAAGCCTCGTTATGGTGTAGACACTAACCTCAACACTATGGTTGCAGAAGAACTGCGTCGCATTGGTGCTGGAGAGGTTAACGTTAGAGTGGCATCTGTTCAGATGTCTTCGACAGCCTCATATGCTCACGCAGGCATTTCTACTGATTTTGCGACTAATGGTTCTATTGAGTACTTCTGGATGGATGCGGCCGGTTTTACTAACCAGAGAAGCACTCTTATCCTCCGTCAGGCAAAAGTTACCTTTGAACTTTCCAAAGATGGCAAGACCGTCCAATATACCTGCAATGTTTTAATTCCTTGGGATGAGGCAAAATCTCAGGCACAACTTGCTGACGTATCTCAAAACCTTGCGCCATCATATGCGACAGGACAAAATGAATCTTCTGTAACTTCAGACTTTACCCTTCCACATAAGCTTGTTTCCGCAGATGGAAACCAACTTTCATGGTCTAAGGTCACTTGGACTAGCTCAGATACCTCTGTAGTTCGCATTGATGGATATGGTACTGAGCCTTATAAGGCAACGGTTACCCGCGGCATTCGTGATAAGCAGGTAACGCTGACTGCGAATGTTTCTTTGAGCAGCTCCGATGCCCCTCAGACAAACTATCAGAAAACCTTTACCATAACGGTTTCAGGTGACTCTTCGGCCATTGTCGATGCTCAGAATAATCTGTTAAGACGCATTAACAGGCGTTTCTCGACATCCAGCATTAAAGATGTGTATACCAATCACTCCATTAATGCTCAGGCAGTCACAGACGATCTGCAGATGCCTACGCCAAAGAACTTTGGCTTGGACGGAAAGCGCTATCAGTTTACATACACTTCCTCCAATGCTGCTATTACGTTCAATGGCTATAGGGGAACGGTGTACCAGCCTTTGCCTTCTGCTTCCGCGCAGCAGGTAGACATCACTCTGACCGTTACCGATAAAGAAAATCCTGAGGTATCAGTCTCTAAGACTCTTACGGTTACGGTAAGCCCGCTTAATCAGGCTGACATTGATGCAGAGCTTGCTTTGATGAATGAGTCTAAGGCTCATTTCTGGGATGCGCTTGCCACTCCTTCTGGTCAGCAGAATAAGCAGGATAGCGTTTCTGAGTCTCTGGCCACGCCAAACAAGTTCTATCGTGCTGCTGACGGCTCTTTAACCTGGTCTTATGATGTTAACAATACCGATAAGACCGCAAGTGGTATTGTGCCTTCAGAGTTCCCAACATACGATCCCATGGGTCCTGCTGATCAGGCGCGCACGTACAGTTCTTCTCAGCCAACAATCATTCAGAACGAGAATCTTGTTCTCGCACAGACTCCTGAGTACAACACGTCTGTTACGGTTTCGGCACTTCTTTCAAGTGCACGCTATTCTCGCTATGCAAGCTTGTATCCAGATAATACGCAGTTCCAGGCCCTTATTAATCAGAAGGTCTCTGCCACCTTTACCGTGGCAGGCGAGAAGGGCGCTCGACCTGTAGAGGAAGACCCAGATCCAAGTCAGCTTGTTTCCGTCACTCTTTCTGTAGTAGGTCTTGATAAAGACGGTAAGCCTCAGCACTGGGCTCCTACGCAGACTATTGAAGTTCGTAAGGGTACCACTGCTGACAAGGTAACGTATGACTACCTGAAGAATAACGGCCTTACCTACGATGCAGCGGGCGGTTATTTGTCTTCTATTACGTCGCCTTCACAGGGACTTACGCTTGCAACAGCGCAGGTAGATGGCGCCTATAAATGGTGGCAGTTCTTTGTAAACGGTCAGCTTTCGGACAAGATGGCAAACAATGTTACCTTGGACGAAAACACTACCATTACCTGGACATATGGTGGTCAGGATAGCTCAATTCCAACTCCTCAAAATGAGTTGGTCATCAATCCATTTGCTGAGCACCCTAACTACGAGGCATCTTGGAGCGGTTTTGGTAGCGGAAACGGTTCCACTACTACGCAGAGCACCCCCATTAATTCTGCAGCTCTTCGTTGGAGTGTGACCGAAGGAACTCAGAATACACCTGGATTTGTTTCTGATCAGGTCATTGTTCATGATACGGTCTATTACGTAAGCGGTTCTACTCTTAAAGCAGTTGACGCTGCAACAGGTAACCTTATTGCCGAGGCACAGATTGGCTCCAAGGTCTCGTACTTTGCACGTCCTCTGTACATTAATGGCATGATTGTTGTTGCTACCGATGATGGATGTCTTACCGCATTCTCGGCAACAACTATGGAGTGCATCTGGAAGACAGAGCCGCTGGATACTACCAATGCGCTGCAATCTGTTTCTAGCCTGACGGTTAATAACGGCACCATCTTGGCTGAGTTTACTAAGATGAGCGGATTTGACGCAGCTGGTGGTTACATGGTTGCTGTTGACGCTACAACTGGCGCACTTCGCTGGAAGCAGAATGCACAGCCTGCAAATATTCCTGGAGCAACCTCTGGTCAGCCTTCAGGTTATTACTGGTCTGGCGCAGCGGCTTCTGGCTCTGACTTTATGATTGGCGACGAGTCCTCCTCTGTCAGGCTTATCAGCGGTACAACCGGCGCCATTGAGGCCGAGCTTAACCTTGGCTCACCAATTCGCGCAGGTATTGTTCCTGTCTCTGTTGATCAAAATGGAAATGGAACCTATCTTGCCGTAACCAGAAATGACGGTACGCTGCACCTGATTAGAAGAAACGGTTCTTCTCTTGTTGAGGAGAAGCAAGTCAAATTTGCAGCAGAGTCCACCTCTACCCCAACTATCAGCGGTTCTAATGTCTTTGTTAACGGCGTCGATGCTGAGGGCTACGGAACTATCTCTGTGATTTCTCTTGACACCTTTACGGTGACTGACCAGGCTCGAGCTGGCAAAGGTAAGTCTCAGAGCACCCCTCTTGTTTCTGTTCAGCAAAACGGTACCTACGCCTACTTCACGGTAAACGGTCTACCTGGTGGCGTATGGGTATACAAGTTGAGCACCAGCCGAGCAGCTCAGATTTACACTCCAGATAAAGATCACCAGAACTACACCACGTCGTCGGTCATTGCAGATTTTGAGGGCAATCTTTACTACACCAACGACTCCGGCACGCTTTTCTCGCTTATTAATCAGAAACCTTCTGGCGAGAATACCCAGCCATCTGGAGACATTTTTAGCAGGACAGATTCCACAGCTACAAACGTGCCAGCTCAAGATCCTTCATCTCCAGCTGCGCATGAAACTTCCTCGACCACCGCTGCGAGTGCTGGTGAGGAGGTTACAAAGGCTCCATCTGAGAACAAGACTGCAGATAACAACTCTGACGAGAAGCAGCTTCCACCTACTGAATACTCAAATAAGCAGGCTGCTGCCCCACAGCAGGTGTCCTCTGCACCTACCATTCCACTTCTGAGTGTCTTTGGTTTCTTTGCTTCTGGTGCAGTTCTTGCAGTGTTTGTAGTGTTGCTTAAGAAAGAAACTGCTGCAATTCACCATGTTCCCAATGGCCGAGGCCAGGTGAGATAGTGGTTAAGCTCACAAGAGAATCCAAACGGATTCTCTATTTGGCAGCATCAATAGTATCTTTTGTGTTCATGCTTTTCTTTGCATGGACATTGATTCAGTATTTCTTTACGCCTGCTTCAAGCACTTCTGCTCAAGAAGCTCCTACCGCACAAGGTCAGACGGTAGCAGGTGCTTCTGGCACACAAACAGACTCTCAGACGTCACAGACGCAAGGGAGCTCTAGTTCAGACGCTCAATCAAATGCTGATGCGTCTAAAACGCAGGATTCTTCTAATCAGAAAACGTCGGAGCCTTCTAACTCTGGTAACTCAACAAACGCTGTAGCTGCTCCTCATAAAGAGAATAGTGCGCTTTCTGTAAGTGTTACGGTTGACGGCTCTGCAGCCAAAGGGTCTTCATTTACTGTCAACCTCCAGGTGCAAGAGGGTACGTCAGTCTATGACGCGTTGCTTGCAAGTGGAGCCGGGGTAAATGCACGTAGCACGTCGTTTGGTATGTACGTTGCGGCTATTAATGGGCTTGCAGAGCGTGACCATGGTCCACAGAGCGGTTGGGTATATTCAGTTAACGGTGTTCAGCCTAACTACACGTCAGATGCATATGTTCTGCATGATGGCGATTCGGTTGTTTGGACGTACGTTAACGCGGTGAACTAATGAATCCCGCGCGCACAAGCTTTTCTCGTCTTCATCCACTTGCTACGGTTGTGCTGTTTGGATGCGAGGTTGCACTTTCCGCTTTTTCTTTTCAGCCTCTCTGTGCGCTGATTGCTTTTCTAGGAGCGCAGTTTTGTACAATCCAATTGTTTGACACCAAACATGCTGCTAAACAGCTTGTTTGGTATGCTCCAATTATTATATTGATGGCGATAATCAATCCGTTTTTCTCGGCATCTGGCTCTACCGTTTTGTATTCTTTTGGACACACACAGCTGTACGCAGAAAGTCTGGTGTACGGAGCTACCTCAGGTCTGGTGCTTGTAAGTACTTTGAGCTGGCTTGAGTGCCTATTTGCAGTAGTATCGCCGCTTGAGATGTTTCAGCGCTCAAGCGTACGCTTTCCGGGATTGCAGCTGGTCTTGAGTCTTTCTGTGCAGCTTATGCCACAGCTACTTTCTGATCTGACAACAGCCCGCCAAATCCAGTCAGCAAATACCGCAGCTAGAAGGTGCGATTCTGCCGTACAGTCACATCAGCAAAGCCGTGTTCCAAGTCAAAGCCGTCTGTTGAGCGCGAGAAAAACTATTGCGCAATCAGCTACCACCATTAACGCAGTGTGCATGAGTGCGCTGGAGAAGTCGATAAGTACGTTTCAGTCTATTGTGTCTCGAGGTTGGGGAATGGCAGGGCACAGGAGTAGATGGAGCGCTGAAGTGCTTGACGCTTACGATACTGTAGCGTTGCTAGTATTTACTTTCTTAAGCGGTATAGCAGCGGTTTCTTTGTATATGCTGGTACAAGCTTGGCAGTTTTATCCTACTATGCCAGAGTTCCAAGTGAGTTTTTGGTATCTGGGCGTAGTGTTGTATACCGTTTTACCAGCAATTTTTGTGCATATTGATACTGTCTTATGGGAGCAGTCTGTATGAGTGAGCATTCTTCCTATATTCAGAATTCACCTACTACTTCAGTTAGTAAAGAAGTAGTTCTTGCTATTCAAAATCTCTCGTTTGCGTATGCTCTAACTCCAGACCGCAACGTTGAAGAAGATTTTTCCTGCGATGTTTGTGCTGGTCAGATTAGTCTTTTACTGGGACCAACTGGTTCAGGCAAGTCCACCATTTTGAGCCTTATTAAGCCTGAGATTGCGCCTCAAGGTAGACGAGAGGGTTCAATTATTGTTTGCGGCCAAGAGATTTCCACAATGACGCAAGCACAATCCGTAGACACCATTGCATTTGTGCCGCAAGCCACTTCACAAGCACTTGTGTGCGAGACACCTTTGAAAGAGCTGGCTTTTGGCCTGGAAAATCGAGGCATTTCAGAGAAAGAAATGCGCCGACGTATTTTTGAGACGGTCAGTTTCTTTGGCATGGAATCGCTTTTGCACAAGCGCTGTAACGAGCTTTCCGGGGGAGAACAGCAGCTAGTCGCCCTTGCTGCGGCGCTTGTCATACGCCCAAAGCTGCTTTTGCTGGATGAGCCAACCTCGCAGCTGGACCCGTTTGCGCAGAAGAGTTTCACCGCGCTCCTGGAGCGAGTGGCGCGCGAGCTCAACGTTGCCGTGCTTGTTGCCACCCACGACGTCACCGCGTTCGAGTACCTCGCTGACGCGCGCGTCTGCCTTGGTGGCGAGAAGCCCGATGCGCTCCAAGCAGACAGCTCTTCTCGCCAGGCGCTCTGTCCTCGCAGCTCCGCGCCAAACCAAGCATCCACCGCGGCCGACAGCACGCCCGTGCTTGAGTTCAGCGCTGTGACGTTTGCGTATCCGCAGAGTGATCAGCTGGTGCTCAGCAAGTGCTCGCTTGAGGTCACGGGGCGAGAAATTCGTGCGCTCGTAGGCGGCAACGGCTCAGGTAAGTCAACGCTGCTAAAGCTTGCAGCGGGCGTTCTCCGTCCAAGGCGCGGACATATCTACAACCAGCTCCAGCAATCCCAAGGATACATTCCACAAGACCCCGAGCTGCTCTTTACCTGTCAAAGTGTGGGCGAGGAGCTTGCTCAGTGGCAGCAGAGTGGCGCCTATTCTGACCAGGACGTTCAGGAGCTTCTGGAAGCTTCAGGACTTCTTGCTCGCACAACATATCAGAAGCTTATGTCTTCTCATCCATACGATCTGTCTGGTGGACAGCAGCAACTCTTAGCCCTCGTAAAAGTGCTGCTTACAAAAGCGCGCCTGCTTATTCTTGACGAGCCAACAAAAGGCTTGGATGCCCCAACCAAAGACGCTGTTGTCAATTTGCTTTCTCGCGCACAGTCAGAAGGTGCAACCATAGTAATAGCAACGCACGATATGCAGTTGATATCGCGCGTTGCTGATAACGTTTCTTTAGTATTTGATGGCCAGATTTCTCTGACAGAGCCAACTTCAGAATTCTTTGAGAACTCTTGGGTATGGTCGGCGGAGTAGGTGGCTAGAACCTTAAGAACGGCTCCTCATCCTGGCCAAGCTCCTCAAGAAGCTCATCGTCAAGATCGTTGATGTCGCCAAACTCCTCGTGTTCATGCTCCTCTTCATCTTCCTCATGATTGTGAGTATGCTCATTGAAGCCGTAGGCATTGGCTGTCTCATCATCAAACTCAAGTGTAGGAAGAGCGCTGGTAATGCTGCACAGACCAACTCCTGCAGGCATAATCTTTTGCCACTGAGCAATCAGAGGAGTGGTAGGAACTTCTCCCAGCTCAACAATAGAATCCAAGAAAATCTCTTTTGCGCCGTCGAGCAGGTCAGATGAATTTGCAACCTCAATGAGGTGCTCCGAGAAAAGCTCAAGCGCGTGATCTGTGGAATCTGCCTCAACAATACAAGGCATAAGACAGTAGTTGTCCGAAGAGTCAAGCTCGTCGTTGTAGCTAAAGTTTCCCAGATAGATCATGAAGACCTCCTTGTTGTAGTTTCAAATCATCTTATGCCAAAATAAGACAGACCTTCTCGATATTTTTATTTTGACGGTAAGCGTGAGGTTCTTGTGGATAATCGGCACACGTTATCAATAGTCTTAGAGGTTGTGGCACTCTTTGCTACACCTATTATTCTTGCTGTTGAAATGATATATTTTCCCGATTTTACCGCGGTATCTTCAATTATTTTAGCGATCATTTCAGTTGCATTATTTATGTTAAGTTTTGAGGCAAAGAAGCCCTCAGTTGCCAATTTGGTACCTACTGCCGTCTTTAGCGCCTTAGGTGCTGCGGGAAGAATTGCCTTTGCGCCACTCGCGTACGTAAAGCCTGTTTCCGCAGTTGCTATCTTCGCGGGAGCGTTTCTTGGCAGGCATGCGGGCTTTTTGGTAGGTGCCTTATCTGCGCTTCTTTCAAACGTTTTCTTTGGTCAGGGCTCGTGGACACCATGGCAGATGTATGCGTGGGGGCTTGTTGGCTATCTGGGGGGCCTTCTTGCAACTTTTACCTCAGCTCGCTCTGCATCTTCTAAACGCCCATCCGTCCACCAAGGCGAGAAACCCCACAAACTTCCACCTTTCTTGCTTATGATCTGGGCATTTATATCCGGGCCATTCTTTGGCCTTGTAATGAACGTGTACTTTGTTATTGGATTTGTACATCCTTTAACACTTGAATCCGCTCTTCTCGCGTTTGCGGCTTCAATTCCGCTTGATCTAACGCACGGCGTAGCAACGCTTGTTTTCTTGATTTTGTTATGGCTTCCATGGCAAACATCCGTTAGCCGAATCCTCACAAAATACAATCTCACTGGTAGGAGCTTTAGATAAGCCATCTTTTTCCGTTTACCTAAAATACCTTCCATTTTGCGACCTTTGATCTAGACTGTATTCACTGTCAGCCCCCAGATTTGGGGGTAAAAATGCAACCTACATCTATCCTTACTGCAACGGCAAACTCAACACTTGAGCTGCTTGCTCCTACACGCTGTGTTGTGTGCGAGAAACCCGGCCAGCTCCTCTGCGATGAGTGTCGGGCAAAGCTGCCATGGATTTCTCAGCAGTGGGCATGTCCTAATTGCGGCGCTCCATACGGGAAGCTTGTTTGTTCAGAGTGTGCAGATAAAAAGAAACGACCTGTTCAGTGGGAGAGTAGAGCGGTCATTTGTGCCATGGGATTTAAGGGCCCTCCTGCACGGTTGATCTTGACGCTTAAGGATGGACACGAGCTTCGACTGGCACCGGTAATTGCTGCAGCTCTATTGTGCGCGCTTGAAGAAGCCTCAGCATGGAAAGCTCGTGACGGTACCTCTCGCTTTGATAGTTCAAAAATTGATGGCGTTTCCTTTATTCCAGCAACTGCAGAAGCGTACGCGCGCAGAGGCTTTGATCATATGGAACTTGTAGCTCAATCGTTTTGCCAGCTTACAGGTCTGCCTTTGTACGACGTGCTTATACGTCCTCATGCAAAGGACCAAAGAACACTCTCATCCGCTCAAAGGCAAATAAATTTGAAAGGAAGTATCGCTTGTACTGTGCCGGTTAATCAATCAAATATTTTACTTTTAGATGATGTGGTGACTACCGGAGCATCAATTAGAGAAGCCACAAGAGTACTTTGTGCCGCAGGCGTGCATTCTGTAACCGTAGGCGCATTAGCTCGCGTATGGTGAGTTACCTATGGTTGCAAACGGCTATACTTGATAAGTCTTTTCAGGTCTGTGGTTGCGAAGTTCTCTGTGAGCTTTTAGTCCATGACAGACGAGGTCAAAGGGATCCACGTAAGTTTGCGTGTGCGCACGTAAACGATCATGGCTCGTCCTAGAAGTAAGCCATACCGCCTGTTATATCAAAGAGACAAAGGGTCTCGCAGGCGAGAGAGCTACTAGTGGAGCTGCTGCGGCAGCAAAGCAAACGTTCCAGTATGCGAGTGTGGGGTCAAATACCAGGTCAGCTGAAAAGACACCTGAATAGAAGAAGGAGTTCTGATGACGCGCGGTAAAAGCTCTCTTAAGGTGTTACTTCTTATAGCACTTGCTGTTGTTTTAACAGGATGCTCCATTGGTCCTATCAACATTGATCTGGATAAATGGTTCCACGTCAAGTCAGTGCAAGAGGCAATCCAAGAGAAGCGAGAAGCCCGTCAGCAGAAGATTCCTGATTCCTCACTGCACACAGCTGGCACTTTGACCGTTGGTCTACGTACTCAGTCAGTAACAGCTCCAATGGTTGTGGCCTCAGAAGCTGGAACATTGCAGGGAATTGACGTTGAAATAGCTTCTGCAATTGCGGATCAGCTAGGCGTAGACGTTAAGTTTGTATCAGTTAACGGACCAGTAGATGGCCTACAAGCAGGTTGCGACATTGTCATGGATGTCAGAAGTGGTGAAGACTCAACAAGTACACTTATTTCTGGCTATGCTGAGTCTGCAACAGCTCTTTTCCATAAGGGGTCAGAGATAGACATTACTGCTGATAGTTTGAGTGGAAGGTCAGTTGGCGTTCAAACGGGTTCTTTGTCCGAGCGCGCAATGGGTCAGGTGCTTACGGGCATGTCTGTTCAGGGTTTTTCTAACTTAAATGATGCTTTTGAAGCACTTGAAAATGGTTCCATTGATTATGTGGCCTGTGATGCATATGCCGGTGCTTATTTAGCAGCAAACAAAGATATTTCTATGGTTGGTGTCGTTGACGTTCCATCCACGATTGGTATTTCTGTAGCAACAAGTAACAAGACGCTTGCTACGCAAATCCAACAAGCTCTTTCGGCTATTCAAGCTAATGGAGTAGAGGGAGTTATTAGAAACAAGTGGATTGGCACCTTGCCACACCTCTCAACTACCAATAAGATTTCCGGTCTTGTGGAAGTTTCTACGCAATCTACCAGTGCTGATTCAGCTACATCTTCCTCTGAGCAAAATTAATCGCACATAAAGAGAAATAGTCTCTAACCGTTTACCGCTCAATTTAATTTTTTATGGAATGATTGACCGACAAATGGGTATTGTTGTTATACAGACATCAGTTAGAAGATGTCTCGTGTATCCGATAGGAGGCTCCCATGGTGGACATCAAGATTTCGGGACGCAAGGTAAGCATTTCTGAGGCTTTGCGCACACACGTAGATCAGAAAATCGGTGATGCTCTTAAAGTATTTGACATCACTCCTATGTCTTGCGATGTAGTTCTCAGAGTAGACAAAAACCCTTCAAATCCAGATAGAAAGACAGCTGAGGTTACGGTATTTGTTCGTAACAATGTTGTTCGTGTCACCGCTAGCTCTGACGATATGTATGTGGCTATTGATGAAGCAGCAGAAAAAGTTTCCAGACAGCTGCGTAAGTACAAGACAAAAGTTGTTGAGCGCCGTCATCATGTAAAGTCTGAGCGCGGAGTTGCTCTTACACAAGAAGATCTTGCCAATCTCATTGAGATTCCAGCCGAAGATCTTGATGACCAGCTTGTTCGCGAGAAATACATTGATCTTGAGCCTATGACGGAAGAGGAGGCGCTTGTCCAAACTGACCTTCTCGGCCATGATTTTTATGTCTTTGTTAATTCTTCTACGGGTTTGACTAATGTCATCTACCATCGTAAAAATGGTGGTTATGGAATTATCAAACCTAAGATTGAGGAACAAGATGTTCAATAAAAAAGATAAAGCCGAAGAAGAAATCAGCGAGGTTGCCTTTGAAGATCTTGAGCCTACTGAGCTTTCAGCTGCATATCATAAGCCCAGTAACGTTCGAATCATCATGGACTCTTGCGCAGACTTTGCTCCAGGAATTGCTGAACAGCTAGGTGTTGATATCATCCAGTTCCCTTATGTGGGACCAGATGGAGAGCACTATGATGACGGCTGGAAGAGCATTAGTGCACATGAGTTCTTTGAGGGTATGCGCAAGGATAAAAAGCTGCGCTACACCACCTCTGCAATTACTCCTGGTCATTATCTTGAGATCTTTGAGAAAGCTGCAAAGCAGGGCACACCAACGGTGTATCTGTGCTTTACCTCGGCTCTCTCTTCATCCTACTATGCAGCTGAGCAAGCAGCAGATATGGTAAGAGAGAAATACCCAGACTTTGAGATTTACGTAGTCGACAATGGTGCACCTTCGTCTGCAGCTCAGCTTTTGGGTCTTGAAGCAGTACATCAGGCCAATAAGGGTCTCTCGGCAAAAGAGATTGCCGAGTGGGCAGCAGATGCGCGTAACTATATTCATGGCTACTTAACACTTGAGACCTTGGATGCTCTTGCTGCGGGCGGTCGTATTCCTGCTGCTGCAGCAAATATTGGCGGCAAGCTTGATGTAAAGCCAGAGCTTACTTATGACTCAACAGGAGCTCTTACCGTCAAGACAGTGTGCAGAGGTCGCAAGAAGGCGCTCAAGTCTCTTATCCAGGACTTTAGAGATAGCTATTCTCATGACACTTCGCTTCCTGTTGGCATTATTTCTGCAGACGCACAGAAGGATGCTAATTGGCTAGAGGCTCAGATTCGTAAAGAGAAGGGCTGTGAGGGACTCACCATTATTCATAGCCAGGTAGGACCAGTTATTGGTGCTCACGTTGGACCAGGCATGGTGGCTATTGTCTTCTGGGGAACTGACCGCCGCGAGAAGCTTTCGCTTTCTGACCGAATTGCTAACAGGGTTCGTAAATCTAATTAACGGGTACAAGGTATGGGGTCGCTCTTTGGAGCGGCCCCAGTTTGTATATTTATTTCAGTCTGAAAGGACTCATACATGGCACTGAGCAAGAATGCAAAGGTTGCTTTTATTGGAACAGGCATTATGGGTGCTCCTATCGCAGAGCACCTTATTTCTGCTGGTTATGACGTTACTGTTTACAACAGAACATCAGAGAAAGCGCAAAAGCTTGTCTCGTTGGGCGCTCACGCTGCAGAGAGTGTGGCAGATGCTGCAAAAGACGCTGACGTTGTCTTTACCATGGTTGGTTATCCAACTGACGTTGAAGATGTTTACTTGGCAACAGATGGCCTTATTCGCGTTGCTAAGAAGGGCGCATACCTTATTGATCTGACCACTTCTTCATCTCAGCTTGCTCGTGATATTCACGATGCTGCTGAAATTGAGGGAAAGCATGCCTTTGACTGTCCAGTTACGGGTGGTCAGAAGGGTGCTCAGGACGGCACTCTTACGCTGATTGTCGGCGCAACTGAGAATGATGTTGAGCCAGTACGCGCTTTTCTCGAGACATTCTCGGCAAAGATTTTCTGCATGGGTGGTGCTGGTAAGGGTCAGACCGCAAAGCTTTGTAACCAGGTATCCCTTGCTTCCTGCATGATTGGCTATGCAGACGCAATGGCCTTGGCAGAGCAGGGTGGACTTGATGTTGAGCAGATGCTCGAGGTTGTCGCTAGTGGCATGGGTTCTTCTCGCGCACTTAAAGAGCTTGCTCCTAAGTCGCTTGAGGGAGACTTCCAACCAGGATTTTTGGCCGAACATTTCCGCAAGGATATTGCGCTTGCACTTGCTCAGTCTGAGGACCTTGAGATTACCCTCCCTGGTGCAGAGACCGCCTTTACCTTGTATGACATGCTTTGCCAGATTGGTGGCGCTCGCAAGGGCACCCAGGCAATCTCACTGCTTTATGCTGATGAGGCTACGAGCACTGCAGCTGGTCTTGACTGGTCGCTTCTTGAGAACCAGGAAGATGAGGGTGAGCACGAGTGCTGCTGTGGTCACGACCATGAAGATGGTGATCACGAGTGTGAGTGCCATGGTCACGGACATCATCATGAGCATGAAGGTCACGAGCACGGTCATGACGGCCACTGCTGCCACTAAGTGCTAGCCGCAAAGGAACCCCGATTATGAGTGATATTTCTACTCCTCAGAGCTCTATTGCGGTTTTCATCGATTATGAAAATTTGGCACTAGGAACAGGTAAAAGAAAGCGCAACGGTCATCAAGAGCCAGGTCATCTTCCAGAGATGAAACTCATTATGGAGAGGCTGGTTGATAAGGGACGCATTACTGCCAAGCGTGCGTACTGCGATTGGCAGCGCTTTCCAAATGCTATTACACCCCTGCATGAGCTTGGCATTGAGCTCATTGAGATTCCAGATAGGGCCTATACCGGCAAGAACTCTGCCGATATTAGACTTGCGGTAGATGCTGTTGAGATGTGTCTTACTAAGGACCACATTGACACATTCGCTGTGCTTTCTGGTGACTCGGACTTCTCGCCACTTGTGGCAAAGCTTAAAGAGGCTGGTAAAACGGTCATTGGCGTTGGTATGAAGGAGTCTACCAGCTCGCTTCTTGCTGAAGTTTGTGACGAGTTTATCTTCTACGAGGATATTTTGAGTTCTGGCAGAATTCCAGACTTTAAAGAGAAGGTACCTGTCGAGAAGCACGACTGCTATCAGCTCTTATTTGAGACCATTGAATCTTTGGAGCGCGAAAGCGAAACATTTATTTATGCGTCTCGTTTAAAGGAGACTATGCGAAGGAAGCGTCCACAGTTTGCTGAGGCAACTTATGGATATCGTTCGTTTACTTCTCTTTTACGTGAAGCATCAAGCCTTGGATTTATTAAAATTCATGAGGATCAAAAAAGCGGCACCGTTGTCGTAGACGGATTTAGAGAATAAAGGGTGTTTTAGAGAGGATTTAGGTTTCATGGCAGAAAAGAAAGAAACTGCTCAGAAGCCAAAAAAGGCTTCAACTAAGGCAACCGCAAAAGCGGGCTCTACAAAGGCGCCAAAAGAAGAAAAGCAACCTGCTAAGAAGGCTACTAAAAAGCCAACTATGGCACAGATGAAAAAAGTGAATGCACTGGTCATTGCTTTGTCTGATGCTAGTAGGCGCGCTCGTCAAGACGCATCTCATGAGCTTGCGGAGCTGGCTCATATTGCTCCTCTTGCCTTTGAAGAGCACATTGATTCTCTTATTGATGCACTGTATAGGCCAGAAGCACAGACTCGTTGGGAAGTGCTTGATGCGCTTGCCAATCTGAGTGCTCACTTTGGTGACCAGGTCTTTAAGGCATTTGATGCTGCTGAGGCTTCTCTGTTTGACGATGACTCAGCAACGGTGCGTCTCGCAGCATTTTTGTTCCTCTGTCAGTACGGAGCAACTTCAGCAAAGCATTCTGATGAGGCGTGGCCACTTTTGGATGAAGCGGTTCAGTGCTATCACGGAGATGCTGAGTACCATGACATGCTCCAGGGTCTTCTCGCCTTAGCACACGGAACTATTTCTAAGGACGTGAAGAAAGCACTGTCTCAGCGTATGAAGTTTGATGCGGAAAATGCCACTGGATACATCAAACAGTATTCGGAAGAGATTGTTGCAGCTACCAAGTAATTTGATTTGCATGTAAACGACTGTGTACAAATGGGGGAGTTTACTGGTTGTATGTTTTATGCATGCTAATAAGAGTAAACTACAGGTTTGTATTAGTGTACGCATAGTTGCATTAAGCGATGAAAGGCAAGGATATGCCATCTATTGATGTAAAAAAGAACTCAAAGATCTTTATCGGAGTAGGCGCAGTTGTACTGTTTGCCCTTGGTATTGTTATCGGTCGCTTCCTTTTGGGCGGCGGCGGAGCTACTGGCTCTTTGAACGGTCGCACCACACTTTCTGAGGGCGAGCTGAACACTCCTATTGCTTCTTATACCTATAACGGTCAGACCAAAGAAGTAACTGCTCGTGAGGTCATTGAGAACACTTCTGGTCTTGACGCAGCAAAGCAGTCTGACGGCACCTATGCTGTCCCACCAGCGGATAAGATCATTGGCTATGTTCGCAATGCTCTTGTTGTTGCTGAAGCTCAGAGCAAGGGTATTACCGTCACTGATGACGAGGTCAACAATTACATGCAGACCAACTTCAAGACTACTGATGTTAGCCAGGTTGCTTCTGCATACAAGCTCTCTGAAGATGTTGCAAAGAAGCTTATTAATGATGCTGTCATCATGAAGAAGTATCGTGATAGCGTTTTGACTACAACCCTTCCAGATGCTCCACAGGCACCGACTGCACCTGAGGACGGCAACTCTGAGACTACAAGCCAGGAGTACGCTCAGTACATCATTGGTCTTGCTGGTGATGAGTGGGACGCTAAGAACAACACTTGGGCTTCCCAGGATGGCGATTACTACAAGCAGCTCTCTGCTTATTCAATCTCCAACGATTCCGCTTCTTATGCAGCTGCTCAGACCGCTTATCAGGTCGCAATGAGCAAGTACTCTGCTGTTGCAAGCAAGGCATCTCAGGAGTGGTCACAGAAGATTAACGAGATTCTTGGTAAGGCATCTATTGCTGTTTACTCTCTTGCTCTCTAGGATCTGAAAAGCAATGAAAGTTGCTATTAGCGCTTGTTTACTTGGCCTCCCCGTCAGATATGACGGAGGGGCCAAGCCTGTTTCTGCAGTACAAAGGCTTGCAGAAAAAGTAAACGTCACAAAGATCTGCCCCGAGACTTCCTCAGGTCTCCCTGTGCCTCGTCCGCCCGCGGAACAGCGAGAAGGTCGTGTTTGGCTCAAGGATGGCTCAGATGTAACGGAAGATTTTGAACGTGGATCTAAGATTGCTCTTAATGCCGTTACGTCTTCTGACATAACGCTCGCCGTTTTGAAGGCAAAGAGCCCGTCTTGTGGCGTGCATGAGATTTATGATGGTACGTACTCAGGAAAGCTTGTTTCTGGCGAGGGAACACTTACTCGTCACCTCTTAGAGGAGGGGATTTGTGTGGTTACCGAGAAAACCATTGAGAATGTAAGCCCATCTGTTGAGCATCCTGTTGCTCTTATTTTGGGAACCGGACTTGGTCATCTTGCTGATTTGGTAAAGCCAGTCCGTCGTATTGATTATCGTGACATTCCAGGTTTCCCTGTTGACGCTTCTCCTATGGCTGGTCACAGCTTTGAGGCAACCATTGGTACTATCGATGGTGTGCCTGTAGTTGTTTATCCTGGTCGCGTACACCTCTATCAGGGTTATTCTGCAGCTGAGGTAACCTCTCTTGTTCAGCATGCTCATCACCTAGGCTGCAAAGACATTATTTTTGCAGGTGCAACGGGTGCTGTTTCTGGAAACGCAAAGACTGGCCTTGGCGTTATTACGGATCAGATTAACCTCACCGGAACCAATCCGCTTGCAGAGTGGGCAGGCCTTCGCGATGTCGAGACCCCATTTGTAGATATGAATGATGCCTTCTCGCCTTATCTAAGAACGCTTGCACGTGGCGTAGCAGATGACCTTAAGATTGAGCTTAATGAAGGTGTTTTTGCTGGTCTTTTGGGACCAAACTTTGAGACTCCTGCAGAGGTTGCTATGCTTCGTAGCTTTGGTGTCTCATATGTTGGTGTTTCCACAGCTCTTGAAGTCATTATGGCCCGTGCTCTTGATATGAATGTGTTGGCTCTGACGCTTGCAGCAAACCCAGCTGGCGCTCACGGAACTACGCATAAGAGTGTTCAAGAGGCATCTGAGAAGTATGCAAATGATCTTGAGCGCCTTGTTCGTGGTGTTCTCGGGCTTCTTTAGTATTTCTGCTTGAATAATAGAGGGCTTCCCCGTATAGTTGTTAGCGCGCTTTTGCACGCCAGCATAGCTCAGTTGGTAGAGCACCGCTCTCGTAAAGCGGGGGTCATCAGTTCGATCCTGGTTGCTGGCACCATCAACTACTAAATAGCCGCCTTGTGCGGCTATTTTTATGCCTATCTAAATCCATGTGAAACAACTACGCTATGGTGGGTATAGACAAAGTAGTAGTAATTACTAACAAAGGAGTTTTCATGGCTACTCAGAATCTTGAGCTTTTCTATAAGCCAACCTGCCCATACTGCCACAAGGTTATGTCCTTCATGGAGCAGAACAACATCGAGCTTCCTATGCATGATATCGTTGCTGATGACGCAGCTCGCGAGCGCCTCATTGAGGTAGGCGGCAAGCGCCAGGTCCCATGTCTGTTCATTGACGGCAAGGCGATGTATGAGTCTGGCGACATCATTAACTACCTCTCCGAGGTCTTCCATGTTTCTGGTTCAAACGATGATTCAGATGACGGCTCTGCAGCAGCTGCTTGCACTATCGGCGGCGCTTGCTCCTTCTAAGCTCATTGTCGAGAAACCCCTCTAGCGGACGGGTTTCTCGCTATATGCATTAAAAATCCCTCTGCTCCAGCGTATGGAGCAGAGGGATTTTACGTTTAAGCATCAATTGTTTTGCTAGTTTTTCATACGTGCTACGGCGTATTCGCTGATGAGCAGTAAGAAGAGGATAAGGATGGATGAGAAGCTGCCAATAACTGCGCCGTTAAGACCAGTAAAGCTGACCATCATCCAGATAATGGGGATGGATACAGCAAATGAAATGAGGTACGCGCGCGTAACGGCTTTTTGAACTCGCATGATGGTAATGAGCTGGTATAAAAAGTCAATTGCAGCACAAAGTCCACCCGTGGCCACCATAATACGTGCAAGTCCACGATATTGTTCAAAATCAACGCCATATAAGAAGCCGTTAAGAGGAATGCCAATGAACTCGACAAATGCAGCGGTACCAATGGTGACTACGGCAATAGCACCAAACATTGCAAGTACAATTACGCCAAAGCGTTTCTTATGAGCGGGATTATGAATTGAGGTTTCTAACAAACTAGCAAGTTTGAAGAGCTGTGGCCTGTAGATGAGCGTAGAGATCATCAAAATAGTGTGAGCTGGGAAATAAAGTGCGTTGAAGTACAACTGATTGCTGTAAGAAAGCGTGCCTTCCATGGCAAACTTTGGCAGCGAGTCAATAAGGTTGTAGAGGAAAAGTGCCAAAAAGAGAGGCCAGCACTGTACAAAGATATCTTTAATGTTTGCAAGTTTGATGCGCACGCTTTTATCGGTCTCAAGAATGGCTAGGGGAGCAGAAATAAATAGCAGGGTGATAAGGGCACAAATGCCCATGCTCCAGCTTGCCCATACAAGATTTCTGGTAACAAACAACACAACAGTAAAGAGAATAAAACTGGCACTACACCTAAGAGCCTGGCTGAGTCCTGCGAGGTAGAGTTTGTCTTTTTGCTGAAGACGACCTTCGTAGACATCAGCCATACCGTCAACTGCCCTAAAAAGCAAAGCTCCCGTGCAGATAGAAAACATGGGCTCGGTGTAGCCTTTGAAGAAACACCAAACAAGACCAGCAATCATCATGACAACAACGGTAGCTGCGCGTTGAATCTGGTAATCAGAAAAACTACGTTGTTCAGCTATGTCGGAAACTTGATACGTGCGAACACCGTATTGGGCAATAAATAACAAAAGCGTTGCCACAACAAATGCCATGGAGAAAAGTCCTGCTTGTTCAATGCCAACAAGCTGGGAGCAAACAACAGTTAAAAGCGGGAAAAGTGCACCCCAGGCACCTTGTCCAAGAGCATTAAAAAGATAGTCTTGTGATGTTTGATGCGCTAGGTATTGCTCGTCTTGGTTGGCAATATCGCCAGAGACCACGGCAGAGAGAAGCCTGGTCCACCATGTAACCACAATGCCAGGTTGACCCCCGTTTATGCGCGAGTCATCAAGCTCATAGCGAGGTGTGCGAAGACGCTCTACCTGCTTATGTACGGAAGAATTGTTGTACGCAGTACGACTTTTCTTGAATGGATTGAGCATGTAAAACCTAAGATCTTCTTTAGCGCGGTCAGAAACTTTGATATATCAATTTTTATTTGATATATCGATTGTAGTCCACGATGTACATTAGGTAACAGATTGACAAACAATCGTGCGAAGATTGTTACAAAAGGGTATGGTAGATAGTACGTATTCTGAGTCATGTGGGAAAGGATGAGCATGGCAGGCAATTCTCAAGATTCAAATCTAGAGTCCAGCAATGCTTCTTTTGACGAGAAACCCATCGATGGTGCAACAACTTCTGAAGTAGCTCAGTCGCTTCTTGAACGACGCGGGAATGAGATTGCTGCTGCTCGTACCCTTATTCAAGCGCTTAAAGCGCCAGCTCCTCTGCGCGATAACCTTACCTTCTTTTTGCGTTTGGTAAGAAAAGTGCTTGCTGAGTACAATCCAGATCTTCTTACTAGTTTTGACACGTTGTTGGTTGAGGCTATTAAAGCTGGACCAGATGATTTGTCTACAACTCGCGCACCTTTGCTGCTTGAGGCAATCAATGCGGTACTCAAAGTAGATTCAGAGAAGGAATCGCTTAATGCTTTTCTGCGTTTTGCTTCTACCATTGACAGCCTAAGTATGGAAGACTCCGTGCTTCTCATGCGTGCATTTGTAACTTTCTTTCACTTAGCAAATCTTTGTGAAGAGAATTATCGCGTTACCAGCCTGCGCTCTCGTGAGGCTTCTGTTGATCCATCTTCTGCAGAAGACCCTATCAATGAGATAACCGTTGCATATAGACAGCTTATTGACGAGTGCGGTGAAGAAGAGGCAAAAGCACGTCTTAATCGTCTTGAGTTCCACCCCGTCTTTACTGCGCACCCAACTGAGGCTCGTCGTAAAAACGTTGAGCGCCGAATCCGTACCATCTCAGAGCTTCTTGATGAGCGTCAGAGGCTTGGTGGTCCTGCTCGTGTGGAAAACGAGCGTCGCATGTTGCAAGAGATTGACGGCCTATTCCGTACATCTCCTATCGGTCATAAAAAGCCAACTCCTTTGGAGGAGGCAGATACTGTCCTCAACATTTTTGATACCACCCTTTTTGAGATGGTTCCTTCGGTATATCGCCGCTTTGATAACTGGGTGCTGGGAGAAAACGCTGGTTGTGTGTCGCCTGTCTGCCCACCATTTTTCCGTCCAGGTAGCTGGATTGGCTCCGACCGCGACGGTAACCCTAATGTTACCGCCCTGGTTTCTCGCCAAGTTGCCGAGAAGTACCGTGTACACGTATTGCAGGCACTGGCTCGGGCTACCAAGGAAGTCAGTCGAGGCCTGACGCTTGATGGTATTTCTACTCCAGCTTCGCCTGCGCTTGTCAATCTTTGGGCACAGCAGGTAGAAATGAGCCAGGCCCTGACCTCTAGGGCTATTGATAAGGCTGGGTCTGAGTTGCACCGTGCGGCAATGCGCGTCATTTCTGGCCGACTCAGCGCCACCATTGAGCGCAATGCTGACCTGATGTATCAAAACGCTGAAGAGTTTATAGCTGATCTGCGCGTCATTCAGGATTCACTGGCTCAAGCAGGGGCTTTCCGTATTGCCTACGGTCCTGTTCAGAAGCTTATTTGGCAAGCTCAGACCTTTGGTTTCCACCTGGTAGAGATGGAGTTCCGTCAGCACTCTTTGGTGCACAAGCGTGCGCTTGCAGATATTGAGGCACACCCCTCAACTGCCGAGAAACCCGCCAAACTTGATGCTATGACGCAGGAGGTGCTAGATACCTTCCGCTCCATTGGATCAATTCAAAAGAAGAACGGCATTAATGCTGCTCGTCGCTATATTATTTCGTTTACGCAGTCTGCTCAGGATGTTGAGAATGTCTATAAGCTTGCACGTCTAGCGTTTGCAAATGAAGAAGACGTTCCTGTACTAGACGTTATTCCACTCTTTGAGCAAATTGAAGACCTTGAGAACGCTGTTGCTACACTTGACCAGGTAATTCAGCTCCCTGAGGTACAGGCACGTCTTGCTCAGACAGACCGCAAGCTTGAGGTCATGCTGGGCTATTCCGATTCCTCGAAGGACGAGGGACCAACTACGGCAACGTTGGTACTGCATAAGACCCAGGCTGCTTTGGCAGAGTGGGCAGAGAAGAACTCCATTGACCTCATCTTGATGCATGGTCGTGGCGGTGCAGTTGGTCGTGGCGGCGGTCCTGCAAACCGTGCTGTTCTTTCTCAGCCCAAAGGTTCAGTCAACGGTCACTTTAAACTTACTGAGCAGGGAGAAGTTATTTTTGCTCGCTATGGTGACCCAACCCTTGCTCGTCGTCACGTAGAGTCCGTTGCTGGAGCAACACTGCTTCAGATGGCACCTTCTATTGAACAGAAGAATACCCAGACAGACGTGAAGTTTGCTTCGCTCGCTTCTGAGCTTGATAAAGCGTCCAAGCAGCGTTTCTTGGAGCTCATTCACTCCGATGGCTTTGCTGAGTGGTTCTCGGTTGTTACCCCTCTGACAGAGATTGGTCTTCTCCCCATTGGTTCAAGACCTGCAAAACGTGGTCTGGGCGCCAAGTCTCTTGATGACTTGCGTGCTATTCCATGGATTTTCTCCTGGTCACAGGCTCGTATCAACCTGGCTGCTTGGTACGGACTGGGCAGTGCCTGCGAGGCAGTAGGGGATATCGAACGCCTCCGTGAGGCATATAGAGAGTGGCCGCTGTTCACTACGTTTATCGACAACATTGAGATGTCAATCTCCAAAATTGATGCTCGTATTGCAAGGCTTTATCTGGCTTTGGGTGATCGCCCTGAACTTTCAGAGATGGTTCTCTCCGAGATGTCGCTAACGCGCAAGTGGGTCCTTGCTATCACCGGTAACAAGTGGCCGTTGGAGAACCGTCGTGTGCTTGGCCCTGTTATCCGACTGCGTCTGCCATTTGTTAATATTCTCTCGGTTACGCAGGTGCATGCCCTGTCTGAGCTTCGTATAAGGGATGACATGCTTACTCCGGAGGAACGTGCAAACATTACGTATTTGATTTTGTGCACCGTGTCTGGTGTTGCCGCAGGTCTGCAGAATACGGGCTGATGTCACACAGCTTGCCGTAAGCTTGAGCAAACAATCGTTTATGTTTACGTAAACCTAGTACTACCTGAAATAAAGTTGCAATATTTACAAGGCGAGAAACCACTGGTAGACAGAGTTTCTCGCCTTATTTTTACTTTAATTATTAAATGAAAGTTGAATTACCTTAACTTTTAGTTGATACTAATGAAGTAAAAGTTCGAAAGAGCAAACTTAGTTTGCCTACGTTATTTTGGGGGATGCATGGATACAGAAAAGACCTCACAGGGTCCTGCGAATTCTGGTCCAGTTCTTCCTCTTGCCATGCTTGGTGAGGGAGAGACTGCGCTGATCGTAACGGTTAAGGGTGCTTCTGATCTTCGCCAGCACCTCTCAACACTTGGTTTTGTTGAGGGCGCCGAGGTAAAGGTTATTTCACGAGTCAACGGCGACGTTATTGTTAGCGTTAAGGGTGCACGACTTGGACTGAACCGTCAGATGTCGTCGCACATCATGGTTTCTCCGCTCTAAACACTTTGTTGTATTGCGCTGCTGGTAAAACCCGCGGCTTTTAATACGTGTTTCGATGAAAGGAAGGTTATGGCAACTCTGAAAGAAGTTAAGGTGGGGGAGAGTTGCACGGTTGCTGCGCTAAAGGGTGTAGGCGCCGTGAAACGTCGCATCATGGACATGGGCCTTACTAAGGGTACTGAGGTTTATGTCAAAAAGGTAGCACCACTGGGAGACCCAATTGAGCTCACAGTTCGTGGCTACGAGCTTTCTATCCGTAAGGATGAGGCTGCAAGCATTGAAGTAGTAGACGTTCACAAGGTAGAGGAAGCCTAATGGCACAAAAGACTATTATTGGTCTTGCAGGTAACCCAAACTGCGGTAAGACCACCCTATTCAATGAGCTTACGGGCTCAAACGGTTACGTCGGCAACTGGCCTGGCGTTACCGTCGAGAAGAAGCAGGCAAACTGGCGCGCTGATAAGGACGTCACCTTTGTCGACCTTCCTGGTATTTATTCTCTGTCTCCTTATTCACCTGAGGAGCAGGTATCTCGTGACTACCTCATTAATGAGCGCCCAGATGCCATCATTGACCTTCTCGATGTCACTAACCTGGAGCGTAACCTCTATCTGACTACTCAGATTCTTGAGGCTGGTCGTCCAGTTGTCCTTGGTCTTAACATGGTTGACCTTCTCAAGGAGTCTGGTGACGTCATTGATACCAAGGAGCTTTCCAAGCAGCTTGGCGTTGAGGTTGTTGAGGTCTCCGCACTTCGCAACAAGAACATTGACACTCTGGTAAAGACGGCAATTAAGGCCGGCCAGGAGGGAACTCCCGCTGAGGGTGTTAAATGCTTTACCCCAGAGGTTGAAGAGGCTCTTGGCAAGATTGCTACTGCAATCGAGGGTCTTGCTCCTGCAACTCTTTCTCGTTGGTACTCCATTAAGGTCTTTGAGCGCGATGCAAATGCAATTGCTCCTCTTAACCTTTCTGCCGAGAAGACCGCTGAGCTTGAGAAGATCATTGCTGCAGTTGAGCAGTCTCGCGATGATGACGCGGAGTCCATCATTACTTCTGATCGTTATGAGTGGATTGCTGGCGTTATGGCAGCTTGCGTCAAGAAGGCTCCTAAGCAGCTGACTACTTCCGAGAAGATTGACCGTGTTGTTACTAACCGTATCCTTGGTCTTCCTATCTTCGTCATCATCATGGCCCTTGTTTACTTCATCTCCATTTCTACCGTTGGTACGGGAGCTACTGATTGGGTTAACGACAACCTGTTTGACAAGGGTTTCCACTTCATGGGTATCGGCGACGCCGAGTACAATGAGGCAAAAGATGAGTTTGACTCTCATCACTATGGTGACCAGATCGACGCTTATCTCAACGCAGCTGACGAGGCTGGTATTGATACTACCGAGGTTCGTGCTGCAATCGCGGCTAAACAGTGGGATTCTGACGCTATCACCAGCTTTGAGGCAGAGACTGCCAAGAAGAGCGTTGTTGCCCTGAGTGCACCTGTTCATGATGAGGATGGCAACTTCGTTGATACTGACGGCAATCCTCTTAAACTTGACGCTGACGGCAACCCAATTCTTGCTGAGGGTCAGGAACTCCAGACTCTTGGTGGCGTAACTGCCGCTGGCTTTAAGACTGCTGTTGAAGGAGCTGCTACTGAACCAGAAGCTTCTGCGTATGGCATGTATGTCCCAGGTATTCCTGATCTTGCTCGCGGTGCTCTTGAAGGTGCTGGCGCAAGCCCCGTTGTCACTAGCCTTGTAGTTGACGGTATTATCGGCGGCGTTGGCTCTGTCCTTGGCTTTATCCCACAGATGCTTGTTCTGTTTGTCATGCTGTGCTTCCTTGAGGACTGCGGTTACATGAGCCGTGTTGCCTTTGTTATGGACCGCGTGTTCCGTCGCTTTGGCCTGTCCGGCAAGTCCTTCATTCCACTTCTGATTTCTTCTGGCTGTGGTGTTCCTGGCGTTCTTTCTACTCGTACCATTGAGAACGAGAAGGACCGCCGTATGACTGCAATGCTCACCACCATGATTCCTTGCTCCGCAAAGCAGCCAATCATTGCTTTGGTTATGGGCGTTCTTATTGGTGGCACTTCTGCTTGGTGGGTTGCTCCTGCTTTCTACTTCCTTGGCGTTGCAATGATTGTTATTTCTGCAATCATGCTGAAGAAGACTAAGGCATTTGAGGGCGAGCCTGCACCATTTGTTATGGAGCTTCCTGATTACCATATGCCTTCTATCAAGTCTTGGGCAATGCACGTTTGGGAGCGTATCTCTGCATACATCCTTAAGGCTGGTACCATCATCTTCGCAGCAGCTATTGGTATCTGGGTTCTTTCCAACTTTGGTTGGGCAACCTGGGAGGGCGCAAACGGCGTCTTTGGATATCTTCCAGGTATCGAGGGCGCTCCTGAGAATGTCATGGACTTCTCCCTGCTTGCAGCTGTTGGTGGCTTCATTGGCGTTATCTTTGCTCCTCTTGGATTTGCAAACTGGCAGGCAACTGCAGCTTCCATCTCCGCTCTGATCGCAAAAGAGAACCTTGTCTCTACCTTTGGTGTTCTCTACGGTCTTGGTGATGCAAGCGAGAAGTCCGTTACTATGTGGTCTGGCTTCGCTGGTATGTTCACCGATGCTGGTGGCATTCTTCACGTTGGTGCAATGTGCGCATTTGTTGCATTCAATATGCTCGACGCACCTTGCTTCGCTGCAGTTGGTTCCATCCGTCGTCAGATGAATGACTCTAAGTGGTTCTGGTTTGCTATTGGCTATCAGTGCGTATTTGCATGGATTGTTGGTCTTATCATCAACCAGTTCTGGGAGTTCTTCGTTCTTGGTTCCTTCGGTGTCTGGACTGTTATTGCTTTTGCCTTCTTGGCAGCAATTCTCTTCCAGCTCTTCCGTCCTGCTCCAAAGTGGGATAAGAAGGACGATAAGATCCTTACCAACCTTACCGAGGTTGCAAAGGCATAAGCTACTACTAGCTGAGTACGCTGACCTGATCCCCCGCACCAATTCGGCGCGGGGGATTTTGTTTATATTTATCTCGGACTTTCTTGATATAAGATAAAAATCCATAGACATGTAAACTTAGTCTAACTTTTTGTAGAGTTTACGAAATTAGATAAAAAAACTGAAAAGATTCTTGTAAGTTTCCCTCGGTTAACTTACTATGTTTTTAAGCAATTTACTTGCTTGCTTTATTCAGGTTCCCGTAGCTCGGAGAAAGACCCTCTCCCTTTCTTGCGAGCGTAGAACACGAGCCGCTGACTCTGGGTGTCAGCGGCTCGCCCCTTTTTAGGATGTATTTACTTGCTTTTAGTGCAAGTCTCTGTCTTCTTCATGTTCAGAAAGATCGCTTGTATCGCGGTCCAAAAGAACCGAGACGTTCATGTCAGGGTAGGCTGCTTCTACTTCATGAATAATATCGTGAACAATTTGCTTGCCGTCATAACCAAACTCGATAACAGTGTCAAAGGCCATAAATTGGTTTTCAATGTCAGCAATAAAACCATGAACTTGAAGAACGCCTTCATGAGCTAAAGCCATCTCAGTTACTTCAGTACGCATTTTTACAATGCGATTATCGGTGGTATTTCTCGCGTAAATACCAATGGCAGAAATGATTATTTTGCCTGATGTCTGTTTGTAAATTTCTGTACTCAGGCGACGAATCATCGTATCAATCTCAAGAGCTGAAGTGGTATCAAGAACCTCAGTGTGGAATGAGCCAACAAATTTATCTGGACCATAGCTGTGGATAATAAGGTCATAGACGCCTTCTGCGTCTGGATCCTCTTTCACAATGTTGTAAATAAGTGTTGAAAGCGCAGCGTCAGGACGCATGCCAATAATTTCCTTGATAGATCCCTGTAATAGCTCAATTGAAGCTTTAATGATAAATACAGAGATAACAATGCCTACGTATGCTTCAATGCTAATTCCTGTAAAGATAAAGATAAGCGCAGCTGCTAAAACAGAAGCGGAAAGCGTGGCGTCAAAAAGTGCATCTGAACCCGACGCAATAAGGGTGTCGGAGTTTACGCGATTACCTACAGAGCGGACGTAGTGACCCAAAACAATTTTTACCACTACAGCTACAGCAATGATAATTAAGGACAGGAGGCTATAGTCTGGTGTTGCGGGGTCCGTGATGTCTTGGATGGATTTGATGAGCGAAGAAATGCCTGCATACATGATGATTGCAGCAATGACTGTTGTAGTGATGTATTCAATGCGCCCGTGACCAAAAGGATGCTCGCGATCAGCTTTTTTGTTAGAGAGTTTGGTTCCAACAATCGTGATAATCGATGAGATTGCATCGGAGAGATTGTTCACCGCATCAAGAGTAACGGCAATTGAGTTAGATACAATGCCCACAGCTGCTTTGAATGCCGCAAGTGCAACGTTGGCTGCAATTCCAATAGCGCTGGTGCGCACAATAGCGGTTTCGCGCTCAGAAGAGGTTATAGTTACCTGTGATCGGGTCATAGTAAATCTAGCTTTCTGTAACGTTAGAAAGAACCTTTAAAAGCAATCGTTTAAGCTCAGCGCTCTCTTCGGTCGAGAGATTAACGCATGAGCCAATTTGATGTGGGACTACTTGCATTTCTCGCCTCAGGTCTTTGCCTTTTTGGGTGAGGGAAACAATCAGCTGACGTCCGTCTTTGTCTGTTTTTTGACGAAGCACAAGGCCCTTCTCCTCAAGTTTTTTGAGAAGTGGAGTCAAGGTACCTGAATCAAGAAATAAAAGCTCACCTAAGGTTTTGACATCCAAGGATTCATGTTCCCAGAGCGCCATCATGGCAATGTATTGTGTATACGTTAGATTAAAGGGCTTAAGTAGCGGCGTATACCTGCGCACCACCTCTTTTGAAGCGCTGTAGAGCGGAAAGCAGAGCTGGTTTTTGAGGAGAAGCTCGGGAATATCGGAGGAGTCGTCGAGTGCAGAAGAGCCGCCAGCAAAGGTGCTGGCGGCTGCAACGGACTGTATTTCTTTTTGAGAAGAACTCATGAGTAAATCGGTCCTCTCGCCTTACGCAAGTAGGTTTTTAATTGCAGACTCAACTTCTGCCATATCAGTAGTTGGCTCAAAGCGCGCAACAACGTTTCCCTGGCGGTCTACAAGGAACTTAGTGAAGTTCCACATGATATAGGCCTTGTCACCAAACTTCTTGTTATTTGCCTTTGCAAATTTGTCCAGCGCAAGGGCTTTGATGCCCTTACCAAAGCCTTGGAAGGGGAAAGCTGTTGCAAGACGCTCGAAGAGAGGATTTGCGGTCTCTCCGTTGACGTCGCCCTTCTTGAACTGTGGGAAATTGGTACCAAACTTCATAGTGCAGAACTGGTGAATCTCTTCATCGGACTCTGGAGCTTGGCCTGCAAACTGATTGCAAGGGAAGTCTAAAATCTCAAAGCCTTGATCTTTATAAGCAGCGTAAATGCGCTCAAGATCCTCATACTGTGGGGTAAAGCCGCAACCGGTTGCCGTGTTGACAATCAGAAGAACCTTCCCATCAAAAGAGGAGAGGGAAGTTACGGAGCCGTCGCGCTCTTCTACGGAGAGGTCATAGATATTGGTGTTTGCCATGATGTTCCTTTCAGCTAGCCACGGATTGCCCGAAGCATTGGATGGCTTTGTGTATTGGGTAGTGTACCCCGCTTGGATTAGCTTAACACAAATAAATTGTATACAATTTAAATTACATAGTAACAGCACAGAGGAATTGTTATGTTTTCATTTATTTGTTAACCCATATGAATAAATATCAATAATTTAAGTAATGCCTCAGAGCGGCTTCTTCACAAAATTTATATGTATACCATGGTTAACCATAGGAAATGTTTTTGCAGGTAAATAAATAATTGTGTACAATTGTTTCATTAGGAAAACTAATTAGTAATGATTTTCACTTGTTTTTTTCGTAAAAAAATTTTATCTTCAATAGGTCACTAACCGATTAATTTGCAAATAGCAGATGGGGGATTTTTATGAAACTGAATAATTGGTGTCTCGCAGCCGGTGGCGCTGCACTTGCTGGTGTTGTTGCTGGTCTTGCTTCTAACGGCACTCTTCACAAGGCAGCTGTCAAGGCAACTGCATGTGGTCTTCGCGTAACTGATCGCGTTACCGCAGAGACTCAAAACGTCGTTGACGAGGCTAACGACGTTGTTGCAGAGGCTCGTCGTGAGTCCAAGATTGACGCTGCAGTTCGCGCTCGCCTTGCTGAGCTCGAGGAGGGTATCCGCGCTGAGGTTACCAAGCAGGTCGATGCAGAGGGCGCACAGGCATAATTCATGCGCTTCACAATTACTAATGAAATCTCAGGTCGCATTCGTGCAAAATGCGACCTGGGTCATATTGATGAGGCTGAAGCCCGTGGTATTTCCTATGAGTTGATGCGTGTTGACGGAGTTCGTCACGCTGAAGTTCACATGGCAAACGGTTCTCTCTTGCTAAGGTTTGATCCTCTCAAGAGAGATCAGGTACTTGCGGCTGTTGGCGCTTTTGATGTCTTGAACTTGCCACGAGAAGAAGAGGCAGGCCTTGAAGACTTCTGCAGCTCAATTGAGATGGCTCTTGAGAACAATCGTTTCCAGATGGAGGTTGTGACCACATTCGCACGCCGCTGGATTATGCGCTCTTTGCCACTACCTGCAGTTGCTAACTATGCGTATGTCATTCTCCGTGCCATTCCATTTGTTGTGGAAGGCGTTAAGCGCCTGTTTAAGAAAGAGCTGACTGTTGAGGTTTTGGACGCAACCGCTATCACCACTTCAATTCTAAGAAATGAGTGGGCAGATGCATCTACGGTCATGTTCTTGCTTGAGCTGTCTGCAGCTATGGAGAACCACGTGGCAAGCCGAGCACGTCTTGCACTTCGTGATGGCCTAATCACTCGTTCTGAGAACGTCTGGGCTCGTATTGACGGCAAGGACGTAATGATTGCCCTTTCTGAGGTTGAGAAGGGTATGATTTTGCACCAGCGCGCTGGTGGCGTTCTTCCTGTTGACGGCAAAGTTGTTGAAGGCATCGGCCAGATGAACGAGGCTGCCATGACAGGTGAGTCTCGCCTTGTTACCAAAGAGCCTGGTTCAACCGTTTATGCTGGCACCGCTCTTGAAGACGGTGACCTTATGGTGAGCGTCACTGCTCCTCCAGGAATGTCTCGTATCGACAACATTGTTGATATGGTTGAACAGTCTGCTGAGCTTAAGGCTGGCGCACAGTCTAAGGCAGAGCGCCTTTCTGATGCATTGGTTCCTTACAGCTTCCTTGCCTTCTTTGGTATTTGGGGCATTACCCGAAACATCACTAAGGCTATGACCGTTCTTATGGTTGACTATTCTTGCGCCATTAAGCTTTCTACTCCTGTTGCAGTGGGTAGTGCTATGGATGAGGCGGCCAAGTTTGGCATGACGGTTAAGGGCGGAAAATACCTCGAGAAGATCGCTGCGGCTGATCTTATCGTCTTTGATAAGACAGGCACGCTGACCAAGGCAGTTCCACACGTTGAATGTATTGTCAGTTTCTGCGATCGCACCGAGGACCAGCTCCTGCGCCTTGCTGCATGTATTGAGGAGCACTTCCCACACAGCATGGCTCGCGCAATTGTGAACGAGGCAAAGGTACGTGGCCTTAAGCACAAGGATGAGTTCCACGCAGAGGTCAAATATGTTGTTGCTCACGGTATTCGTACCAAGGTTAACGACAAAGAGGTCTGCATTGGTTCTGCTCACTTCATTTTTGATGACGAGAAGACCCCAATGCCCGAGGGAATTCAGGACGACCTTGCACAGATTGCTCCAACCTCGTCCATTATCTTCATGTCCGAGGATTCAAAGCTTATTGCAGCAATTTGTATTACCGATCCTGTAAGGGAAGACGCAGCAGCAACTATTACGCAGCTCCGCGCTCTTGGCGTTAAGCGTATGGTTATGCTGACTGGTGACTCAGAAAACGTTGCAGCAAGTGTTGCAAAGAAGTTGGGTCTTGACGATTACGTGGCACAGATTCTCCCAGAGGATAAGTGCGAGTATGTTAAGAAGTTCCAGCAGGAGGGCTACACCGTTGCAATGGTAGGCGATGGTATTAACGATTCACCTGCTCTGGCTGTTTCTGATGTTTCACTGGCTCTGTCTGATGCAACTGATATTGCTCGCGCTGTTGCGGATATTTCGATTAAGAACGATTCGCTTGAATCGCTGGTAATCATGCGTCTTTTGGGCCAGCAGGTAATGAAGAGGATTCACGCCGACTATCGCACGATTGTTGCGCTGAACAGCTCTTTCATTGCTGCAGGTGTTGCAGGCCTTATTACCGTAAGTGCTGCTGCATATATGCACAACCTTTTGACACTTATGGTCACGCTTGCAAACACAAGGTCGCTGCTTACTACTGCTGCTCATAACCCAAATGTTCCTTCTGAGGTTAAATTGCTTTTAACTGAAGGACAGGCTGCTTAGAGCGTACCTGTGCGCTAGCAAAGCGTTTCTTAGATCACGTTAAAGCTCCCGTTTCTTATTCGTAAGAGACGGGAGCTTTTTTTCTGTCAAAAAGTAAAAATATTTTGAGTTTTCACTTGCAATTAGTTAGCTAAGGCTTACACTTTTAATAGTTAGAAGAGGTTAACTTGTTAAGGTTTTTATATAACAGGAGCTAGTTCTAACAAATTTGCTTTATCAGCCCGGAACCTTTCCCCTCTCCAAGGGTCCGGAATCCAGGCGCCGTCGGCTCCCTTTTAGTCGACGGCGCATTTTTAAGAAGGGAGCAAGTGCGGTATGGATTGTCTTACTTCTTTTGAGAATTCATCGCTTCTTGACGTTACTTCTCCCTGTGGATATCCCGCTGATAAAAAGCTTGCTTCTACCGGAAGCAGAAGAGCGTATACGCCTGAGCTTTGTCATGATTTTGCGACAACGTTTGTTCGCTGTGCCGCTGGTGTTATTGCTCACGTCAAGCCAGCTGCACTCTTTTCATTTGCGTCCCACAAGTCTTGCAGTTCTTGTACAAGTCTTATCTGCACCGATCCAACACTGAGGGCATTTCTCTGCAACGCTACACACGAGCTCTCGCTGTTTGGGGTAACGCTGCTTGCTACCTCTGCTATTTCGGGTGGAAAAGTATCGTTCGTTGCGTATAGACCTGAGCTGGTTAAGGATATTCTTGCCAAACCAGAACACTGTGAGTTCTTGGCTACGTTTGGCCATTCCACTGAGTCGGTGCAAGCGTTGATGAAGAGCATGCGCTCAAAAATCTTTGCCTTTCATGCAAGAAAAGCCGCGTTTCCGCATGAGATTGGACTTGTGCTGGGCTATCCACTTGCAGACGTTCAAGGCTTTATGAACGGCCAGTCTGAGCTCTTTACTGGCGCTTGGAAAGTCTATGACAACACAGAAGAAACTCGCTTGCGCCTGGAGCAACTTAAAGATGCAGAAGACCATTGCAAGCTTCGTTTTTATCAGGGGGAATCTTTGGCGCAGATTCTCTCATCGTATGGCAATACCAAGAAACGCCAGGTTGCATAAGGGGTGTGCTTGGATTTCTTGTTGAGGTATTGAAAGTAATGTGTAGTTTTCCAGGGGGAGCCTGGACACAGAAGGAGGAAATGTATGAGTAAAGTAGCAGTTGTGTATTGGTCCATGACGGGCAATACTGAGGCAATGGCAAAAGAGCTTGCAAGTGCTGCAGACACCGAGGCAATTGAGTCTTCTGAGTTCTCTGCAGATATGTGCGATCAGTACGATGCATTTGCTTTTGGTTGCCCTGCTATGGGTGACGAGGAGCTTGATCCTGATTTTGAGGAGCTCTTCAACGATTGCGCTGGCAAGCTTGGTCAGAAGCCAACCGCTCTCTTTGGTTCTTACGACTGGGGAACCGGCGACTGGATGGAGACTTGGAAGCAGAATGCTGAAGCAGAGGGTGTCAACGTTGTTGAGACTTTTATCTGCAACCTTGAGCCAGATGACGATGCTCTTGAGGCTCTTCGCGGCCTTGGTGCAAAGCTTTCTGCTTAAGCTGCATTACGATTTTTGCTGTTGCTGAAAAATTTGGCGAGAAAAACATCATTTTTTGAATAGTCTAGAAAATGATGGGTAGTAAAACAGCAACAGAAAGGAAGTTTGTATGTCACCAATCAATATTATTGTTATTCTTGCTGTTGTAGTGCTTTGCGGTTTTGCGGTTTATCGTGTTTACGGAATTGCTGCAGGTAAAAAAGGCTGCTGCTCTGATGAGGGAACAGGCGTTACTACCTGTAACACAGAGCAGGTTTCTGCTGCAGATGGTCCAGAAGACAAAGATGAATCTCATTACCCTTATGTTCAAACATTTGAGATTGGTGGTATGACTTGCCAGAACTGCGTCAACCATGTGACTCGAGCTCTCGATAGTATTGAGGGAACATGGGCGCAGGTTACTCTAGCTGGTGGCCAGGCACGTATCCTCAGCAAAAATCCAATTGATGTCGATGCGTACCGAGCTGTCGTAGAGAAAGAAGGCTACCGTCTTCGTGCGTAAGCACAACAAGATCTTCTCGCAAGAAACAAACTTTGAAGAAATTTTGTAAAACTTGCGTAATAGCTGTGCAAAGTAGCGCTCTTTGGCTTGTTTAATCAGCCGAAGAGCGCTATCCTATTGCCCGTATGGCGTCAAGCTATGCACTGTATCTGTTGGCCCCCGAGAGCATGTAAGTTTCCGAGTAGAGAAGCCCACGTATTGGCACTCTGGCAGCAACCATGTTGACCGGGGCCCCGTTTTGGAAGGGGTCCACCTTTGAGTGAGATTCAGAACTCGTCCATCTTCTCTTTGGATGAAATTTCCGATGAGGAAATGAACAGCCTGATCGACGGCACTGTCACCGACTTTGATGAGGGTGATCTTGTCAACGGCACCGTCGTCAAGATTGAGCGCGATGAGGTCCTCGTAGACATTGGCTACAAGTCTGAGGGCGTTATTCCTGCTCGCGAGCTTTCTATTCGTAAAGACGTTAACCCTGCAGAGGTCATCTCCCTGGGTGAGGACGTCGAGGCTCTTGTTCTCCAGAAAGAGGACAAAGAGGGCCGTCTGGTTCTCTCCAAGAAGCGTGCTGAGTACGAGCGTGCTTGGAAGGCAGTTGAGGATAAGTTCAACGCTGGTGAGACCGTTGAGGGCGAGGTTATCGAGGTTGTTAAGGGCGGCCTGATTCTTGACATTGGCCTCCGTGGCTTCCTGCCTGCGTCCCTTGTTGACCTCCGTCGTGTCAAGGATCTTGGTGCATTCATGGGCACTCGTATTGAGGCTCGTGTTATCGAGATGGATCGCAACCGCAACAACGTTGTTCTTTCTCGCCGTATTGTTCTTGAGGAGGCTCGTAAGGCAGAGCGTCAGGACATCCTGGGCAAGCTCCAGGTTGGCATGAAGCTCAAGGGTACTGTTTCCTCCATCGTTGAGTTTGGTGCATTTGTTGACCTTGGCGGCATTGACGGCCTGGTTCACATTTCCGAGCTTTCTTGGAACCACGTTAACCACCCATCTGAGGTTGTTAAGGTTGGCCAGGAGGTTGAGGTTCAGGTTCTCGACGTTGACCTTAACCGTGAGCGTATCTCCCTTGGTCTTAAGCAGACTTCTGAGGATCCATGGCGTGTACTTGTTTCCAAGTACCCAGTTGACGCTATCATCGAGGGCACTGTCACCAAGCTTGTTACCTTCGGTGCATTTGTTGACCTTGGCAACGGCGTTGAGGGCCTCGTCCACATCTCCGAGATGGCTAAGCAGCACGTCACCGCTCCATCTCAGGTCTGCAAGGTTGGCGACGTTGTACAGGTAAAGGTCATGGAGATTGATCTTGACCGCCGTCGCATCTCCCTGTCTATGAAGGCAGCTGCAGAGACCCTTGGCATTGACATTGAGGTCACTCCACTTCCAGAGGAGGAGCGTGCAGCAGCAGAGGCAGCAGCAGCTGAGGCTGAGGCTGATCTTGAGGCTCACCTTGTTGAGTCTGAGGCTAACGCACAGGCAACTGAAGAGGCTGCAGAGTAGAGCACTTTGCGCATCTAGAGATTTGTCAAGAGACGTCATCGAAAGATGACGTCTCTTTTTATGTAAGTAACAAATATCTCCATTCCTTCAACAGGGTGTTAATGCGAAAATATAACGCTAAGTTTTTATTCTGAGGAGGAATACGCCTATGACATCAAAGATGCAGGGCCGCAGTTTTCTTGCTGTTATGTTTGCATTTTTGGCAGCTTTAATCTTTATGCCAAATATTGCATACGCTGCAAGTAATAATTCGTTTTATAACGGCACTACTACTAACGTGTCTCCTTCTGTGAGTGCGGATGGTCTTATCGAGCGTTCTGTTTACTTTACAGATGCTTCTGGCCAGACATCTAACTACGCTTATAAGGATAATGACACCACTCAGATGAACCGCTCCATTGTAGATATTGATAAGTATCAGAATCTGCAGGCAGTGGTAAAGATTACCAACATCTCTTCATCTCCAGTTTCTGTTAACGAGGTCATGCAGCTGCCACTTACTTACTATGTCAGCTCAAGCCCTAATCCTGATTTGCGTGCAACTGGATTTACCTTCTCGTCAACTAATGCAGCAACTGCAATTAACCTGAACATTAGTGGACTGAACGGTGGTTCTGGTTCTCAGCCTGCAGCTAATGCTTATGCTGCATACCAGGCAGCTGGTCAGGACAATGCTGAGATGCGTTCCATTTCTATTTCTGGTACCCTGGCTGCAGGTGAGACCATTACACTTACCGTTCCTTTGACGCTTACCAATGGTTCTACTCTTAATCTGTATGGCACCAACTATGTAGGTCTTACTCAATACCTGCTTGATCACAGAACCTCTTACGGAAACCCTCGTGTTTCAGTTAGGTTTGCAAGGCAGGTCTTGGAAGAGGGAACAAACAATTCCATTCTTAGCAGCAATAAGAAATATCTTGGCGTAATTATTAGGCCTGACGGTAGCTATTACGCTATCCCACAGGACGAGTGGAATTACATGCCAACTATTTCTGCAAGTGATATTCACGTTGACAATATCCTGTATGAAGATCGCCACAGCGCAACGGAGAATGATGCTCTGTATACCGGCGGTGCGTACTACATTGATTTGACCAACATTAAGAATGCCATGAGGGATTATGGCTATTCAGTTCACACTGGAAATTCCAATAGAGGACTGTACCTCAATCTTCCTGGCTGGCAGCTTGCTGTTGATAATGACCTTACTGATGATGTGTATCAGGAGTATTCGTACACTTCTCTTTCTAGCGGCAACCTTATCATCAATGCTTCTGAGAACTCAACTGATGAGCTTGATCTTAACAATGGCGTTATTACTCCTCTTTATACAGAGCTTAGGCAGGTAGTTACGGCACACGACAGCACTATTACCGCTAACCAGGATTCCTGGACTATTCTTGATAACCTTGATGCTATGGTTGATCACAGCGCTAGTCAGGTTACCCCTGCTGCTGGTTCTGCTGACGCTCGCGTTAAGGTTGTTGATCAGAGCGGTACAGTTGTACTTGATACAGCAACCATGGATGCAGCAACTGTTGCTCAAAAGGCAGAAGAGATTTCTAAGACTCCTGGCGCATACTCCGTTACGTATTACTATTACTTCAACGGTAATGCTGCAGCTGCAGGCAATGACTACGAGGCAGCAAAGACGGTTACCCTAACTGTTAAGTCTGATACTCCAACTCCAACACCAACTCCAGCTCCAGAAGAGCCTTCCAATCCTGCTTCTCCTGTAAAAGAGAAGAAGACAAAGAAGAAGAAAGCACAGCTTCCTAATACGGGAGAAGAGCTTCTGGTAATGCCTCTTATGGTTATGGGTGGAGCTGCTTTAACAGCCGTAGGTCTTATGAAGCGTAAGCACTAAGACAGAGAGTTCTTCTCGTTGCATGCATTTGTATTGGCAGGTATCTCTTTAGTACCTGCCAATATTTTTATAGATAAAATGGACAACTGTCCAAAAATGCTTAGTCAATTTTTATGTTTCAATATAGGTAATTCCTATATGGTTAGACAAAAAGTGCAGGTAAATAGATTTTGCTGTTATCGTCGCAATTTAATGTTTCATGTCTATTTCATCCTAGGTATATATAGGTAAATGCTGGTAATTGTTTTGTATAGTTATCTGACCCCAGCAGGGTTGTCTTATAAATCGTTTTAATAAGAAAGAAGGGTTAACATGCTGGAGAACTCACTAAGCCGTCGTAATTTTTTGAAGGCATCAGGTATGGTAGCGGCTGGTGGTGGCGCATCTATGATGCTGGCTGGCTGCAATCCTTCCTCCACTGATACTCCTCAGGCATCTGACAAGAAGAAGATTCTTCGCTACGGCTCCGCAAATTCTAAGCAGGGCCTTGATATGCAGCGTGCAAACAACTCCCAGTCCGCATGTGTTGCAGACTCTGTTTGCGAGTCTTTGCTCCGTTGGACTGAGGATAATGAGCTTGTCACATGTCTGCTTAAAGAGATTCCAACCTTTGAGTCTGACGGTCTTACTCTTAAGTGCGAGCTCAAAGAGGGCATTAAGTTCCACGACGGTACTACTTTGACCGCAAAGGATGTTAAGTACACCTTTGAGCGTATGTTTAAGCCAGAAACTAAGGCTCTCTCCACCAGCTTCTTTGACAAGATTAAGGGTGCTCCAGAGATGCTTGCCGGTAAGGCAACTGAGCTTGAGGGCCTGACTGTTCAGGATGATACTCACTTCACCTTTACGCTTTCCGAGCCTTACATTGTCTTTGTAAGCGTTCTTGGTATCTCCTATGCTTGCATTTTCCCAGAGAAGGCTTGTGAGGCTGCTGGCGCTAATTGGGGTACTGGTACTAATCTTATTGGTACTGGTAAGTACAAGATTAAGAGCAATGATGACACCACTGAGGTAGTTCTCGAGCGTTTTGATGACTATCACGACGGCAAGCCTGCACTGGATGAGATTCGTATTCACTACTATGACGATTCCAATACTCAGCTGCTTGCGTTTAAGAACAATGACATTGATTACTGCGATCTTCCATCTTCTCTGTATCAGCAGTATTCAAGCGATGCTGACGTCAAGGATCTTATCACTGCATATCAGACCCTTGGTGTTAACTTCATCAACCTTAACCTCAAAGAGGGTCTGGGTCTGACTGATCCTAAGGTTCGTCAGGCACTTTCTCTGGCAATCAACCGTCAGGAGCTTGTAGATAACATTGCTTCTGGCAACGGTACCGTTGCAAGTGGTTGGCTTGCTCCTGCAACACCTGGTTACGACAAGAGCGCACCTGCATTTGAATACGATCCTGAGAAGGCTAAGTCTCTGCTTGCTGAGGCTGGTGCATCTGACCTTAAGCTTTCTGCAAAGGTTAGAAAGTCTTACGAAAAACTCCTTGTTGCTGTTCAGGAGTACTGGAGCAAGGTTGGCGTTACCCTTGATGTTCAGGTAGAGGACAACGCAGTCTGGAATACTGACTGGGCTGCTGGTAACCTCCAGATTACTACCCTTGCTTGGTATCCACTGTTTGCCGATGGTGACCAGCACCTGTACACCTACTTCTACAGCACTAACGCTGCAAAGAAGTCTTCCTTCTACAACAACCCAGAGTTTGACAAGCTTCTTGTTGAGGGTCGCTCTGAGTCTAACAAGGATAAGAGAACAGAGGATTACAAGGACGCAGATAACCTGCTGACTCGTACAGACTTTGCTACACTTCCTCTGTATTGGCCAAAGAACTCCTTTGTCGCTAAGAAGTACGTCAAGAACGCTAAGGTTGGAAACTTGATCTATCACTTCTTTGATGTCGATATTGATACATCTAATTCCGATTACACCGTTCCAGAGGACTAAGTAGCAAACTTGCTATAAACTTTAAAGCGGCATCTAAGATTCTTGGATGCCGCTTCATTTTCTTGAGGGGAGAGGAGCTCAGGAGTGAGATCGTTTCTAATCAAACGAATCCTTCAAGCAGTGAGCGTTGTAGTTTGTATTTCTGCTTTAACGTTTTTTGTCTTGAACATTGTCCCAGGTGATCCAGTACGAGTCATGATGGGCGATATGGCTGATGAGGCTACTGTTCAACAGGTCCGTCACACCATGGGTCTTGATAAGCCAATTCCAGAGCAGTACGCAAACTGGTTTGTAAAAATGCTTGGTGGAGATTTTGGAACTTCTTACACTCAGAAGCGACCTGTCATTGCACTTCTGACTAAGGCTTTGGGAGTTACGCTACGCTTAGCAGTGTTTGCGTATCTTTTTGCCATAGTACTTGGTCTTTTGATGGGTATTCTCGCCGCAGTAAACCATGGAAAATGGCTTGATAGAACACTTATGTCAGTTGCAATTTTTGGTATTTCTGCCCCTTCATTCTGGGTGGCATTAGTACTGCAGATTATTTTTGCCTTGACGCTTAAATGGTTCCCGCTATCAGGCGTTAAAACACCATCCGCCTACGTTCTTCCAGTTATTGCGCTGGGTTCTCGTTATGCAGCAAGTATTGCTCGTGTTACCAGGACTAGCATGCTGGATGTATTAAATCAGGACTACATTAGAACTGCTGAAGCTAAGGGTCTTAAGCGCTCCGCTATTGTTTTGAAACATGCGCTCAGAAATGCTCTTATCCCAATTATTACCATTGCTGGATCTCAGCTGGGAGACATTCTTACTGGTTCCATCATCATTGAGCAGATCTTCAACATGAACGGTATGGGTAAGCTGCTTATCGATGCAATTAATGCTCGTGACCTGCCGCTAATTCAAGGTAGTGTCATGTACGTGGCAATTATCTGCGTTGTTATCTATCTGCTTGTTGATATCTTGTACGCGGTAGTTGATCCACGCATTCGTCTTGGAGAGGAGGCATCAGAGTAATGGCTTTGTTTACAAGTGATAAAAATAGCGAGAAGGTCCAAAAGACTGAAGCTGTACTTGAGGATGCCGCCAAGGCTCAAGAAGAGGAGCAGGCTGCCACGGGAAAGGTCCGTGCGCAGAGCTATTGGCAGGTTAGCTGGAACATCTTTAAGAAAAATAAACTGGGCATGATTTGCTTGGGCATTGTTTTGGCTTTGGTGATTATTGCAATTCTTGCTCCTGTTCTTGCTCCATATGGCTACAAAGATCAAAACCTTTCAATTCAGAATCAGAATCCAACATTTGCGCACCTACTTGGTACTGATGAGTATGGCCGAGATATTCTTTCTCGTATTATTTACGGCTGCCAGATTTCTCTGTCTGTTGGTATTATTTCGCAGGCAATTGCCCTGTTTATCGGCTTTGTAGCAGGAGTTGCAGCAGGATATTACGGTCGCTGGGTTGATGCAGTTGTGTCCTTTGTCATCCAGGTCTTCTCTAGTTTCCCATTCTTGCTCTTTGCAATTTTGATTATGTTTGTTATGGGACCAGGTCTCATTAACCTCTACATTGCATTGGGTCTTTTGATGTGGACTACCACCGCAAGGCTGATTCGTGGCGATGTCATGCGCCTGAAGAATTCTGAATACATTCAGTCTTGTATTCTGTCTGGCGGTAATAGCTTCCGCATCATCATGAAACATCTCTTGCCTAACTGTATGTCAACGCTGATTGTTGTTTCTACCTTGGGCATTCCAAGCGCAATTCTTTCTGAGGCAACACTCTCGTTCTTGGGATTGGGCGTTCAGCCACCTGAGGCAAGTTGGGGCCAAATGATTGCAGCATCTCAGCCATATCTTGCATCACAGCCTCTTTACAGTATTGCTCCAGGTATTGTCATCATCATCACGGTTATGTCTTTTAACTTGCTTGGCGATGCACTTCGCGACGCCCTTGATCCAAAGATGCGTTCTTAGAAAGGAGGTTACGTTTATGGCAGAAAAAACAGATGCAACATTTGAGCACGTTATCGAGGGTCCAAATGGACAGTCTGTGCAATTTTGCAGCCTTGAGGAGCGCAAACTTGCACAAGAAACCGCTCAAAAGGAGCGAGAAGAGCAGTGCAAGAAGAACGTCCTTCTCGACGTTAATCATCTTGATGTTACGCTTTTCACCGAAGATGGCGCACTTCCTGCAGTAAGTGACCTCTCGTTTATTATGCGTAAAGGCGAGACTCTTGCGGTAGTAGGAGAGTCTGGCTGCGGTAAGTCCATGACAGCTTTATCTGTCATGGGACTTCTTCCTACACCTCCTGCGCAGATTACTGGCGGAGAAATTATTTTTGAGGGAACTGATTTAACGCAGCTTCCTCGTGGTGGCATGCGTGACTTCCGCGGTAATCGCATTGGCATGATTTTCCAGGAACCTATGACCTCCTTGAATCCTGTTATGAAATCTGGTCTTCAGATTCGTGAGGGCATCCTTGTTCATAATCCCAACATGAGCAAACAGGAGGCAGATCAGAAGGCCCTTGATATGATCAAGCTGGTGGGTATTCCTGCACCAGAGAAGGTCTTCTCGTCATATCCACATGAGCTTTCTGGTGGTATGCGCCAGCGTGTCATGATTGCTATGGCACTTGCTTGCCAGCCATCACTGCTTATCTGCGACGAGCCAACAACCGCTCTTGACGTAACGGTTCAGGCACAGATTCTGCAGATTATCGATCGCATGAAGCAAGATTTGGGCACCGCTGTCATGTTGATTACACACGACATGGGCGTTGTTTCCGAGATGGCTGACTGGGTTCTTGTCATGTACGCTGGTCATCGTGTTGAGTATGCGCAGTCTGCAGAGCTCTTTACTAACCCTCTGCACCCTTATGCTCAGGGCTTGATTGCGTCCATTCCATCGTTTGACGAGCGCACCAAGGAACTCTATGCAATTCCTGGTAGCGTTCCTATGCTTTCTCATATGCCTTCTGGCTGCCCGTTCCATCCACGTTGTCCGTTTGCTAAGGACATTTGTAAGAAGCGTCGTCCTGGCTTGACTGCTGTTGGTGAAGACAATTGCCATACTGTCAGCTGTTGGAAATACACTGATGAGTGGGGTGAGTAGTCATGGCAGAAGAGAAGAACACAGACGTCAAAGACCTTTCTGGCGAGAAAACCATCTTGTCCGTAAAGAATCTTGTTAAGCGATTTCCCATTAAGAACGGTGTTTTTGGTCGTTCAAACGCTTCCGTTCATGCTGTTGAGGATGTTTCGTTTGACCTTAGGCGCAAAGAAACTCTGGCTATCGTTGGCGAGTCTGGCTGCGGAAAGTCTACAACCGGCAAGTGCGTATTGCGCCTCACCGAGCCAACCTCTGGTACGGTTGAGCTTGATGGGGAAGATTTCACCTCACTTAAGGGAGAAGACCTCAAGCGTGCTCGTCAGAAGATGAAGCTTATCTTCCAGGATCCTTACAGCTCACTGAACCCTCGTATGACGGTCATGGATATCATTGGCGAGCCTATTGATATTGCAGGCACCTATAAGACAAAGGCAGAGCGTGATGCTCGCATTGAAGAGGTTATGGAGGAAGTTGGCCTTAACCTTGAGTTCAAGTACCGCTACCCTCATGAGTTTTCGGGCGGTCAGCGCCAGCGCATTGGTATTGCTCGCGCTATTGTGCTTGAGCCAGAAATTGTTGTCTGCGATGAGCCTGTTTCTGCTTTGGACGTTTCTGTTCAGGCAAAGGTAATCAATCTGCTTGAAGAGCTTCAGAAGGACCACGGTCTGGCCTATATCTTTATTAGCCATGACCTTTCCGTTGTTCGCCACATTGCAGATACTGTTATGGTCATGTATCTGGGTCACCAGATGGAGTTTGCCACTAAAGACGCCCTCTTTGAGCGTCCTTTGCACCCATACACTCAGGCACTTTTGGACGTTATTCCTCGTATTCGCCACGAGCGTATCCAGGAAAAGCGCATTCTTCAAGGTGACGTTCCAAGTCCTGCAAATCCACCTTCAGGTTGCGTATTCCACACGCGTTGCCCTAAGGCAATGAAGGTTTGCTCCGAGCGCATTCCTGATCGCATTGAGGCTGAGCTAGGTCATTTCTGCGCCTGCCACCTGTACGACACATCGCTTTCTGATGCCGACCGTACACCTCAGGTTGCACACGCTATTGAGGCGGCTCAGAAGGCCGTAGAAGAAGCGCGCCTTGAGGAGAAGATTTCCGAGTAGCGCATCTTATTGTCGTGTCTTAAAACGGCATACAAACACAAAAAAGGCGAGAAGACCAATTGATCTTCTCGCCTTTGTTTTTGGGTGTAGGAAGCCTTACTTCTTCTTAACCTTATCGAAGTGAGGGTTAACCAGAACGCTGAGGCCGGTAAACTCTGGCTTCAAGACGTAAGGCATCTGTGGCCAGTCGATAGGCAGGCATGCGTAGTCAGTGTGAGTCATGAGGCTATCTGCCTGACGGGTGAGCTCAAGTACCTTGTCGTTGTTGTTAACGGTAAGGCGAGCCTGGTCAACCAGGTTGTCAAACTCGGTGCTGTTGTAGAAGGAAGACTTCTTTGCGGCGCGGTCAGAGCGGAAGTAGGAGCCCATGTGCTCAACACCCTGGAAGGAGAGGGTAGACCAGGTAACAAGAGTGACTTCAAGGTCACCGTTAGTACGTGCGTCGCTCCAAACACCAGAGTCAATAACGCTTACGTTACAGGTAACGCCAATCTTTGACCAAGCATCCTGAAGGGCAACCATGAGGTTCTGATCCTGGCTTCTGACCTGTGCGTTAAGAGTGAGGTTAGAAACACCAGCCTCTGCAAGAAGCTGCTTTGCCTTGTCTACGTTGTACTCAAACTCTGGAGCGGACTCGTTGTAGCCGGTCTCAGAAGATGGGATAAACGACTTAGCAGGCTTTGCAACACCAGAAAGAATGGTGCTACAAATGGTGTCTCTATCAATTGCCATAGAGAGAGCCTGACGAACGCGAACATCTTTGAGGTTCTCGCTCTTAAGGTTCAGGTTTACAAACTGCGTGGATGCAGGTGTGTAGTTGACAATCTCTTTGGAAATAGACTCATCATTTTGGTACTGCTGGATAAGAGACTGAGAAATAAAGACCAGGTCAACATCATTGTTCTTGTAGTTAAGAATACGGGTGTTAGCGTCGTCAATGTAGACAAATCTGAGCTCATCCAGACCAGGCTTGCCCTCATGGTAGTCAGCAAATCCCTCAAGAACAACTTCTGTGGTGCTGTCATTAGAGACAAGCTTGTAAGCACCGGTACCAATGAAGTTGGTCTCAGTGCCCCAAGCCTCACCGGCTTCTTTGCAAGCCTTCTCTGGGTAGATAACAGCGTAGAACTGAGCCATGATTGCATTAAAGGTTGAATAAGGCTGCGTCAACTTGATATCAAAGTGACGGTCATCCTTAATAACAACACCAGAAAGCTCTTCTGTTGTGCCGGCAATGATGTCTTTAGCACCCTCGATGTATGCGTACGAGTCAATTGAGGTTGCCTTAGTAGCAGGCAAGAACATACGCGTGAAGGTGTATTTAACGTCAGAGGACTTAAGGGTCTCTCCATTGTGGAATTTGATGCCATTCTTAAGCTCATATGAGTAGGTAAGGCCATCTTCAGAGACAGTAGGAAGGCCGGTTACCAGGTTTGGCTCAATCTCTTTTGTGTCTGGATTAAGTACCAGCAAAGACTCTGCAACTGCCTCAGATACACCAACAGAACCAGAAGTCTTCTGAGTATCAAAGGTTACCTTTGGGTTGTTTACACCAAAGCGTAATACCTTTTTCTCTGCGTCTCCGCCAGCTGAACCGCCACAAGCAGAAAGTAGTGAAGCAGAACCGGCGGCAACGGCAGCCGCCAAAGATCCACGTAAAAATGATTTACGGGAAAGGTTATTAAATACGTGCTCTTTCATAGGGCGCCTTCCGTTTGCATCTTCAAAACATGAAGCTTAAATGTAAAGAACTGGCTTTTTAATACCCAAATTAATTGTACGCAATACAGAAAAATGTTTCATTAATGAAAAAACATTGTGGAGGATGGCTTGCTAGAGTGGCACGAAAAGCGCAAAAGCGATAAAGTCAAAGACTCAATAAGGGTCAACCTTTACTGTTATGTTGTTTGAAGAGCTGAGTGTTAAGAGGATTTTGTGGTTATTCCAGATATTGTCAAAGATGCATTTAGTGATGTTCCTAAGCTTCCTGCTTCTGAGCGCCCTCTTATCTGTGTGACTCCTCGCTGGATGCCTGAAGAAAATTTTTCTGATTCTGCTTCTGTAGCACAAATTCAGCTTGACGCCATTCTTGCAGCTGGCGGCATTCCAATCATGATGCCTCTCACAGAAGACCCAGAGGTTATTGCTCAGTTTGTTGAGATGTGTGATGGCTTCTGCCTTACGGGAGGTCACGATGTTGACCCTCGTAATTGGGGAGAAGAACCACGCGACCTTAATCGTTTGTGTCCTATACGAGATGCGCTTGAGTTTGAGCTGGTAAAACAGGTACTTGCTGCAGATAAACCTTTACTTGCTATTTGCCGTGGCCTTCAGCTTTTAAATGTTGTGCTGGGCGGTACGCTTGTACAAGATCTGCAAACCATGGAGCCAACAGAAAATCATACTTTCTGGACTCATTCAGCAAATCTGTATCATCCAGCTCATGCTGTTCATGTTCAAAAAGACTCTTTGCTGTACAACGCCCTGGGCAAGGTAGAGGACGTTCAGGCAAATTCATATCACGATGAGGCACTCCGAAAGGTGTCTTCTGAACTTATGGTAGTTGCCTATGCGTCAGACGGCATTATTGAAGGCGCTGAGGTCAAGGGCAAGACATTTGCTCTAGGTGTGCAGTGGCATCCAGAATATGGATGGCATTACAGCAAAGCTGATTGCGAACTTTGGAAATCCTTTGTTACAGCTTCGCAAGCCTCGCGGTCTTCTCGTTAATATATTGATACTCTAAACTGCGTTAACTATTTGGTTAGCGCAGTTTTTTGTAAGGGAGTTTTATGAGTGACGTTCTAGATAGATTTATTGCGTATTGTAAGGTTTCTTCTCAGTCTAATCCGCTGACGGTAGATACGGTTCCTTCAACTGAGTCTCAGCACCAGATGGCTGAGGCTGTTGCAGCTGACCTTCGTGAGCTTGGCGCAGAAAATGTAACCGTTGATGAGCACGCCTACGTGGTTGCTCACTGGCCGGCAAGCAAGGGTTTGGAGGACCTTCCAACTCTTGGTTTCTGCTGCCACATTGATACGGCTTGGCAGTCTTGGGGTAACCCCGTTCATCCTCAGGTTGTTACGTATGAGGGCGGCAAGCTAGTAGTTGGTTCTGATCGTGAGGGCAGAGAGGTCTATATCAGCCCTGAGACAAATCCTCAGCTTGAGCACATGGTTGGTTGGCAGCTGGTTACCACTGATGGCACCTCGCTGCTTGGCGGCGATGACAAAGCTGGCATTGCCATGCTGGTCAGCTTGCTTGCTCGCTACAAAGAGCATCCAGAGCTTAAGCACCCACGTATTGCACTTGCCTTTGTTCCTGATGAGGAGATTGGCCACGGCGCAGCTCTTCTGGATCTTGAGGCTTTTGGTGCTGCGTATGGTTACACCATTGACGGTGGTCCCTTTGGCGAGTTCTGCTACGAGACCTTCAATGCTGCTGAGGTGTTTGTGCGTGCTCACGGACTTTCGGTTCATACAGGTACCGCAAAAGGCCAGATGATCAATGCATCCGAGGCAATTATGCGCTTCCACGAGTTGCTTCCACCTGCGGAACGTCCTGAGTTCACTGAGGGCTATGATGGCTTCTTCTATCTGGAGCGCGTCAACGGTGATTGCGAGTCTGCTCGCGCTGATTACATTATTCGAGACCATGACCAGGCAAAGGTTGAGCGCCGTAAGCAGTTGATGGTTGATGCTGCGGCGTATGTAAACAAGCAGATTGGCTCTGAGGTACTTTCTGTTGAGATTCACGACCAGTATCACAACTTGGCTGACATCGTATTAAAGCCTGAGTATGCGCACTTAATCGAGAATGCTCGCACTGCATACGAGAAGGTCGGCGTAGAGATGACCTGCATTCCAATGCGTGGCGGCACTGACGGATCCCAGCTTTCCTTTAGAGGATTCCCTTGCGCTAATCTTTCTGCCTGCTACTACAATGCTCACGGCGTCAGAGAGTTTGTTCCTGTCCCCGAGCTTGAGGGTATGGTTGATATGCTTGAGCACCTGGTAGAGCTTTACACCCATCCACAAAACTAGGAGATTTTAATGACTCATTTTGAGACTGATACACAGTATTTGATTGATACTACAAAGAAGCTTGTTGAGTGCGATAGCCCTGTTGGCTACTACGAGCGCATCCATGAGCTGCTTCGAGAGCTTGTTGCCGAGGTGGGCTATGAGCTTCAGATTGACAATAAGGCTACTGCATACGTCCTGGTAGAAGGCAAGGATACCAGCAAGACTGTTGGCGTTAATGCTCACCTTGACACCATTGGCCTGATTGTTCGCGGCTTCAATTCAGACGGCACACTGCGCGTTCGCCAGCTGGGCGGCATCAACTACCATAGCATTGAGGGCGAGACCTGCCATGTTGTCTGCAGAGATGGCTCCGTTGTCGATGGTCAGGTAATCTGCAATCACCACTCCGTTCACGTCTTTGAAGACGCTCGAACTATGGAGCGCAACGAGGACAACATGTCCATCTCGCTTATCGCTGATGTTTCTTCTGCTGAAGAGGCTCGTGCGCTGGGTGTCTCAGAGGGTGCAGTTGTTGCCATTGACCCACACTTTGAGATGTATGACAACGGCTATATGGTTTCTCGCTTTATCGACGATAAGGCTTGTGTTGCCGCACAGCTTCATACACTCCGTTGGCTTGCGCAATCTGGCGAGAAACCCCTCTATAACACCTTGTTTGCATTCCCAATGTACGAGGAGATTGGTCACGGAGGCGCATTCTTGCCTGTTGAGGTGGATGAGTACGTATCGCTGGACATTACCCTTATTGGCCCTGACTACAATTCAAATGAGCACCACGTAGGCATCATTGTTTCTGATATTCGCTCGCCTTACGATTGGGAAGTTTCTAACAAGCTTATTGCGTGTGCGCAGGAGGTTGTTGAGCCAGAAAAGTGGAATCAGCAGGTTGCCTTCCACTTCTCAACTGATGCTAACGCTGCATATTTCTCGGGCAACGATCTTAAGAGTGGCGCATTTGGTCCAGCATGTCTCAACACTCACGGTCGCGAGCGCTGCCACATCGATGCAATTATCGGCACCGAGAACCTGTGTCGTGCGTACGTCCTTGGATATGGCGAGAAAAACTAGTTTTTCTCGCCATGAGTGCGTCTTGTTCTCACAGATGTATCAAATAGTTTGTAAGATATGCTGTATATCGTGTGAATTTTGCCGTAGACATGATAAGGTAGCCTTAGTTAACTTTTCGAGTCAGGAGTGATTCATGGATAGACGTTCGTTTCTTAAGCTTGCAGGTCTTATTCCAGCTACAGCACTGTTTGGCTGCAAGGGAACAGACCAAGAGAAGTCTCAGGACGCCACAAAAGATGAGGCTAAGAAATCTGAGCCTGTTGCCGTAAGAGTTGCAACGCTCAAAGGACCTACTGCCATGGGCTTGGTTAAGTTCATGAGCGAGGTTGAGGCGCAAAACATCACCGATAACAACTACTCGTTTGAGATTTTGGATGCTCCTGATCAGGTAGTTGCTAAGATTGCCCAGGGTGATGTTGACGTTGCGTCTATTCCTGCAAACCTTGCAGCTACGCTGTTCAATAAGACTAAGGGCGCCTATAAGGTAGCTTGCCTCAACGTGCTGAATGTTCTCTACATTGTTGAGACAGGGAGCGCCATCTCTAAGCTTGCCGACCTCAAGGGAAAGACGCTCTACGCTTCTGGAAAGGGCGCAGTCCCAGAGTACACATTGTCCTACCTGTTGAGCAAAAATGGTATGACACTTGGTGAGGATGTCCAGGTAGAGTGGAAGAGCGAGCATACCGAGTGCGTTGCTGCTCTTGCGCAAGATCAAGAGGGAATTGCGCTGCTTCCACAGCCTTTTGTAACAGTGGCGCAAACTAAGAACAACCAGATTCGCGTTGCCATTGACCTTGGTGCTGAGTGGGAGGCAGTCAATCCTCAGAGCAAGCTGATTGCTGGCGTGACCATTATTTCTTCAAAGCTGATTTCTGATTCTCCAGATGCTGTGACCGCTTTGCTTTCTCACTACAAAGACTCTGTTGCATTTGCGGTTGACCATCCAGACGATGCGGCCACACTTGTGGGCAAATACGGTATTGTTCCAGAGCCTATCGCTAAGGTTGCGCTGCCTAAGTGTAATATTACGTATATTGATGCCGCAGATATGAAGAGTGCGCTTTCAAGTTACTTAGGCATTCTGGCTGAAGCAAATCCTCAGTCAGTAGGCGGACAGGTTCCTGGAGACGATTTCTACTTTGGCGCATAATCCGCACATAAACGATAGTATTTCTGACCGAGGCAATGCCACAACAGGTGCTGCCTCGGCAGTTCGTTTAGGAGCTCTGGCGTTTTGGCTTGCCGTATGGCAGGTTGCTGCAGTTGTCATCAACCAAGATATTGTTTTAACTTCACCTGTTCAGACCATCCAGACGCTTTTCTCGCTAGCTCAATTACGCGAATTTTGGGTTTCTATTGGTCTTTCTCTTTTACGTATTTTTGCTGGTGGAGCGCTTGCTTTTACCGTCGGCTCCTTGCTGGCGTTTTTGAGTTTTAAGTACAAGCTGATTAAGATTCTTTTTGAGCCGCTGATTTCTACGATTAAATCAATTCCCGTGGCCTCGTTTGTCATCTTGCTGCTTATCTGGGTTCGCACGCCCTACCTCTCAATTTCAATTTCATTTTTGATGGCGCTTCCCATCATCTACATTGCGGTACTTGAGGGTCTTCTTAGCACTGATCAGCAGCTTATTGAGATGGCCGATGTGTACCAGATTCACGGATGGCAACGCATTAAGGCAATTTATTTGTCGCAACTTATGCCTTCGCTTAAGACAGCAACCTCACTTGCTATGGGCTTTTGCTGGAAATCGGGAATTGCTGCCGAGGTCATTGGCCTTCCCACATTCTCTATTGGCGAGCACCTCTACAACGCTAAGGTGTACCTGGATACACCAGCCCTTTTTGCATGGACGCTTGTGGTTATTGTGATGAGCGCACTTGGCGAGAAAATCGTGATGCGGTTAGTTTCATGGGTAGCCGCAAGGTTAGAAAAGAGCTGCTCATGAGTATGAATACAACAAATTACGCGCACACATCTGGGCATTTGCTTGAGGTAAAAAACATCACTAAATCGTTTGGCAATACAGTTGTCCTTAATGACTTTTCCTACAAGTTTGGCAGGGGAGTATACGTACTCTCTGATCCCTCTGGAGCAGGTAAAACAACACTTCTTCGTATCCTTTGCGGCCTTGAAGCAGCTGACTCAGGCACAGTAAGTAAATCTCCTCAGGCTAAAACAGTCATGATGTTTCAAGAGGATAGGCTGCTAGAAAACTTGAGCGTCAGGGCAAATATCATGCTTGCCATAAAAGCGCACTCACAGAAGCAAAAACAAAATGCACGTGAGCGTATTCAAGAGGCGCTTTGTGCAGTTGGGCTTGAAGGAACAGAAAACAAGCCTGTCTCAGAGCTTTCTGGTGGACAAAAGAGACGTGTTGCACTTTTGCGCACACTCTTTGCTGATGCAGATATCTTACTCTTTGATGAACCGCTCAAGGGATTAGATGAAGCACTTAAGCAGCAGGTTATTGCCTTTGTTAAACCGTTCGTTGAATCAAAAGTTGTAATTTGGGTAACTCACACTCCTGAAGAAGTAAAACTGCTAGGCTCTTATACGGCACTGCAGTTATAGGAGTGAGCTACATGTACAAGGTAATTCTCGCCGGCGGAATGGCGTCTGGCAAATCAACTGTTTCTAAAATGTTTGAAGCGGCAGGTGGTCTGCGCTTTGACCTTGATGAGGTTTCTCGAAAGCTTTTACGCCCTGGATGCGAATGTACGTATCGCGTGGCAGAGGCTTTTGGAAACGATTTGCTAGATCCTGTTACTCACGAGATTAATAGGCGAGAGCTTGGCCGTAGAGCTTTTGCTACCAGTGAATCAGCTGAGCTCTTAGAAGACCTAGAGATGCCTTTTATCAGGGAATATATGCGTCAATTCCTAACAAAAGAGGCTCCTTGTGCAGATGCTCAGTTCTGCTTTGTAGAGGTTCCGTTGCTTGACCGCGTTGAAGACTTGCTTGAGCTGGTTGATGAGGTTGTCGTTGTTGTAGCACCATTAGAGCTCAGAGCAGAGCGTGCTGAACAGCGAGGATCTTCTCGCCAGGAGTTTGAGCAGCGTATAGCGCATCAGCCTTCTGATAATTACTTGCGTAACCAGGCAGATACAGTGTTTGTGAACTCTGAAGGTCTCGATGACCTTAAAGCACAGGTAGAGCTTTGGTTAAACGCTCGGTTCAACCAAAGCTCTGAGTAATAGGGTATAGCTTTTGTGTGCGGCCTCTAGAAGGGTGTTCTTAACGAACTCTCTACCTTGGCAGCGGCATCATCAAAGGTAATCTCTAGGCAGTTCTTGAGCATGTTTTGACCAACACAATAAATGCCATCGTTTACACAAGCGCTGCCAATAGCAACTGCTTTGTTAAACACAGCCTTCTGGTCAAAGACAGGAACACCATTTTGCTTAAGGAACGAGAAGACCTCTTGAGGAGTATCTAGTTTCTTAACAGAAGAGTCTGCCTTGAGAAGGTCTTCAAGCTCTTCTTTTGCAGGTTGAGCAACACTACCACCGATGATCATAGCCATTTGATAGCAAGCTGCACAAAGATCAGAGCGTCCCAGCTTCCACTCCATATAGGCCAGGCGATAGTACACCAGCGCAACATCTGATGCGGAGAAAAGGTGCTCGATAAGGTCTTTGAGCAGCTTTGCAGCTTCAAAGACTTTTGACTGGTCTTCCAATGTTCTTACCAATAGCAGCGTTGCATCAACTCCCAAAGGAGAAATCCTGTGGGCTTCTTGTGCATAACGTTCTGCTTTTTCTGGCTGCTCAAGCAGGTTGTAGGCGCGCGCCATTCTTGCTAAAGACATATAGTACGTGTCTGGAATAAGCACCAGTTTTCTTGGCTCATTGGGGAATGCTAGGTTATAAGCTACGCGCTCTGAGAGGGAATCAAAATACCTGTAGATAGAATCGGAATCGTCCAGGTACAGGCCCATATCAAGGGTTGGTGAAACCTGAGACTCAAGCTCTGCAAGTGTTTTTTCTAGAGCGTCTGGGTCTGGCTCTCCGTCCATGATGTTATTTATGGATTGAAGCGTTTTCTGCAAAGGCGAACCAAAGAGGAATTTCTCGGCCATAGATCTTCTGTCCGAAAAATCAATGGTGCCTTCGACCAGGCCATGGATAACTCTGTCAAAGCCTTCAATGGCGAAAATATCAGAAGTTGAAGCTTTTGCTTCCTCAAATTTTCCAACTGCATCCGCGGTAGAAGCATCTTTTGGAATGTTGTTGAGAGTGGTATTCCAAAGTCTAATGCGGCGGGATGCCTCAGAGTATCCAAGATCGCTTACCTTTTGAGCTCCACAAACTGCGGTAACTGCTGGTGAACAAGGGCGATCGGATAAATCTGGCATCTCAAAGAAGCTGCGAGGAGAAACCCACTCGTCCGTTTGCTTCATAAATGGCTCAACTTCACTAAACCAACCTTCAGAGTCAAAAGAAACTCTGAGTGCTGGGTCTTGTGGAAAGCTATTGCCGTCAATTTGAGTATTTGCTGCAGTGGGTAAGAGGCGAGCAAGAGCTGCCTCGTTCAAGTCCATAGATAGGACAATGCGCTCTTCTCCGCGCAAGCTGCCATTAATGCAGACACGAGAGATTTTGCAGCTCTGAAGTGCCATACGAGCCACGCAAAGAGAAGCACGTAGCGCATAAGCGCGAGCTGCTGCAATTTGCTCTGCTTTTTCTGCAGATAAGAAGCTAAAGCAGCGAGGGCGAGCTACAAAGAACTCAAATACCAAAATATCAAGTTGTGGGTTGTAAGAGAAGTTGTACACCATTCTAAAAGGGAACGGCGTGTTCTCAACATAGTTGGCAAACCAGAGACGCTTCATCCAGTCTGAGCTGCCATCAGCGTTACCGCTAAAAGGAGCAACTTGCTCAGAAAGAGAAGCTGACTTGGGCATGAGACTTGCTACCTGCGAGAGGGTAGTACGAACAAGCTGAAGATCTGTCTCAGAAGCATGTGTATTCTTTAGGGCCTCAACATCTTGTGAAATGTTGAGAATTGCTTCTGTTGCAATAAAAGCATCGTACTCTTCTGGTGCACACTCCAGTGTGTTAGCGTTGAACCACCAGCGGCCCGTTCTGTCCAGCTTATGAACATCACCCTTGGGCAGATTGGTATTCTCGAGATTTTTAGAGCGCATCAGCATCTCTTGAAGACCAGCCTCTGCAATCTGATTGTTTGCAACAAGGTCTTTAAGAGCGGCAATGACATTATTTGAGCGCAGCAAAATCTTCTCTAGGGTAGAACCCTGAGGTTGCTTTGAAGCTTTATTTAGCGAGAAAAGATCTGAGACGCCCAAGGTATCTCCTTTATCTGATGTAACTTGTTTATTTAAATGCTAGTTTAACGCATATAGGTAGTTTATTTATTACCCGTCACACTTTGAAACTATACTGCAATTTATAAATAGTATAGAACAAGTGTTTCAGTTTTGAGAAGTGGGGTATACTACTTTCACAAGAAAAGGAGAATCTCATGGATGCATCTCATACTGAAGATCAACATAAAGAATATATAGGTGCTGAACTGCGCCGATTTGGTCGTGAAGCAGGAGAAGAGAAGCTTCAGGTAGTATCTCCTTTTGAACCCGCAGGTGATCAGCCACAGGCAATAGAAAAGCTTGCCCAAGGAATTGAAGACGGGCTCAGGTACCAGACGCTCTTAGGTGTTACGGGTTCGGGTAAGACCTTCTCTATGGCTAAAACTATCGAGAAACTCAACCGCCCCACGCTTATTATGGAGCCCAATAAAACACTAGCTGCACAGGTTGCTTCAGAGATGAAGGAGCTCTTTCCTAACAACGCTGTTGTGTACTTTGTCTCGTACTATGACTACTACCAGCCAGAGGCATATGTTCCGCAGTCTGATACGTACATAGAAAAAGATGCTTCCATCAACGAAGAGGTAGAGAAGCTCCGTCACCAGGCAACTTCATCGCTTCTATCTAGACGAGATGTCATTGTAGTTGCATCTGTATCGTGTATTTACGGTATTGGTAGCCCTCAAGATTATGCAGGCCTTGCACCTAATGTAGATAAATCCGTTCCTCTTGAGCGTGATGATTTTATTAAAGATCTTATTGATGTTCAGTACGATAGAAATGATTATGATCTGCAGCGCGGTATGTTTAGAGTCCGTGGAGACGTTGTAGATGTATTTCCACCGTATGCAGAAAATCCACTGCGTATTGAGTTCTTTAGTGATGAAGTAGAAAGTATTTCAGAGGTTAGCAATGTAACGGGAGAAGTGCTGAGAGAGTTTGATGCTATTCCAATTTGGCCAGCATCTCACTATGTTACTGAGCGTCCAAAGATTACCCATGCTCTTACAACCATCTCGGAAGAGATGGAAGCTCGTGTTAAAGAGCTTAAAGAAAACGATAAATTGCTAGAAGCTCAGCGTCTTGCTCAGAGGACAAACTATGATCTAGAGATGCTTGAGACTATGGGTTATTGCAATGGTATTGAGAACTACTCGCGCCATTTAGATGGGCGTGCTCCCGGTGAGCCTCCCTATACGCTCATTGATTATTTCCCTAAAGATATGATTTGTATTATCGATGAGTCACATGTTACCGTTCCTCAAATTAGAGGTATGTATGAGGGCGATAGGTCTCGTAAGGTTACGCTGGTAGATCACGGATTTAGACTTCCTTCTGCACTTGATAACAGGCCGCTCAGATTTGACGAATTTGAAGGGCGTATTCCACAGTTTATTTACGTCTCTGCAACTCCTGGAGACTACGAAGAGACGGTTGCCCAGCAACAGGTTGAGCAGATTATTCGTCCAACGGGCCTCCTCGATCCAAAGATTGATGTCAGACCAGTAAGGGGTCAGATTGATGATCTTATTTCAGAGGTCAAAGAGAGAGTAGCAAAAAAAGAGCGCGTTCTTGTTACCACGCTTACTAAAAGAATGGCAGAAGATCTTACAGATCACCTGCTAGATGAGGGCATTAAAGTCAACTATATGCATTCGGATACCGCTACGCTTGACCGTGTAGAAATCATTAGAGATTTGCGTCAGGGAAAGATTGACGTACTGGTTGGAATTAACCTTTTGCGAGAAGGACTTGATATTCCAGAGGTTTCTCTCGTAGCAATTCTTGATGCAGATAAAGAGGGTTTCTTAAGAAACAGAAGGTCTCTTATTCAGACTATGGGTAGAGCGGCAAGAAACGCTTCTGGCCAGGTCATTATGTATGCCGATAAAATCACTGATTCTATGCGGATTGCTATAGATGAGACAAAAAGGCGCCGAGAAATTCAGGAAGCGTTTAACAAAGAGCACGGTATTGTACCTAAGACCGTTAAGAAATCCATTACGGATATTGCAGGCTTTATTGCTGAAGCTTCAGAAAACGTTGATAAGCGTAAGCGCAAAAATGGAGAGTTCTATACCGCTTCTGATGACGAAGATTCGCTTGAAGAACAGCAAGAATCAATTCTTGAGATGCCTGCAGAATTGCTTGCTGAAGAGCTTCAAAATCTTCCGCGCGCAGAGGTTGAGGCTATGCTTTCTGGTATGGAAGCAGAGATGGCAGAAGCTTCTGTGTCAATGGATTATGAACATGCAGCAGAGCTCAGAGATCAGATTGTAGCCATTAGAAGCCAGCTTGAAGGTACTACCTCAGATGATGTTATCAAGAGGCTTAAAACAGGAGCGAGAAAGGGCAGTGCTCACGCAACTCGCAGACGTTATAGAGGCAAGCACTAAGCGTTGTTGTAGTGTTCTACTACAAGCTCAGCCATTCTAATGCCATCTGCAGCAGCACTCATAATGCCGCCCGCATAGCCAGCTCCTTCACCTACAGGCCATATTCCTGGTGTGTTAATGCTCTGTCCTGTTTCATCGCGAGTAATTCTTACAGGAGAGCTTGATCTTGTTTCAACTCCGGTAAGCACAGCATCGGGATGAGCAAAGCCATGAAGCTTTTTGTCCATAACTGGAAGGGCTTCTCGCAAGGTTTGTAGGATGTAGGGAGGCAGACAGTCTTCAAGTGAGCTCCAGGTAACACCACGCGGATACGTTGGTTTTACCGAACGCGGTCCAGTAGAAGCTTTCTTGTGTAGAAAGTCACCAACCAGCTGAGCAGGAGCAACATAAGAGCCGCCACCTGCTTTAAAAGCTGCTTGTTCACAAGAGCGTTGCAGCTCAATGCCAGCAAGTACGTCGTCTCCTGGTAGATCTTCTGGATAGACGTTAGCTAACAGGCCGGAGTTGGCATTTTTGCCTGCACGGTCAGACAGACTCATACCGTTTGTGACTACGCCGCCCTTCTCGCTAGCTGCAGAAACAACATAGCCACCAGGACACATACAGAACGAGAAGGCGCTTCTACCAGAGGGAAGGTGAACAGAAAGCTTGTAGGGTGCCGCTCCTAGTACAGGATTGGTTGCCTCGGGACCGTACAACGATTTATTGATTTGAGACTGAAGATGCTCAATTCGCACACCCATAGCAAAGGTTTTTCTCTCCATAGAAATACCTTTGTCTTTGAGCATGACATACGTATCTCTACTTGAGTGACCAGTCGCAAGAATCATTGTGCGAGTCTGTATGGTTTCAGTTTGAACTGAACCGTCTGGAGTGGTTCTTTCAACCTGAATTGCAGAAAGAGAGCCATCTGAGGCTCGCTCTAGGGAGGCGAGTTTTGTCCTAAATGTAACGGTTCCACCCGCCTCTTCAATCATTGTGACAATGTTGGTCACAACAGCGGGAAGAACATCACTTCCTACGTGGGGTTTTGCATCCCATAAAATGTTTTTCTGTGCACCTGCTTTTACAAAAGTCTCAAGAATAAAACGGTGAGAAGCACTTTTGGTACCCGTGTTGAGCTTGCCGTCAGAGAATGTACCAGCACCACCAAGACCAAATTGGATGTTGCTCTCAATATCGAGCTGACCCGTTTGGTTATGATGCTCTACCGCTGCAGTTCTTCGTGCTGCATCATCTCCGCGCTCAATAAGCAGGGGATTAAGACCAGCCTTGGCAAGCGTCAGCGCACAGAACAAGCCCGCACATCCCGCTCCTACAACAACGGGACGATTCTCTGAAGGAGCAGGTTGCTTCACTTTGGGAAGCGTAAAAGTATTTGGCTCAGCAAGCTTAATGTGCTTTGCCGCAGGTTTGCCTTGAATCTTGTTAAGGAGTTTTTGTTCCGCTGCAGGCCCACCTTTAAGGTTTACGTGGTAAGTGAGGATAAGAACAATATCGTTTCTTTTACGCGCATCAATTGAGCGTTTATGCAGCTCATATGAGGTAACCTCATCTGCAGAGACTCGGAGAGCGCGAAGCAACGCGTCAAACCCTACCTTTGATTCTTTAGCGGGATGCTTACGAAGAGGCGCAACATGAACTTTAATGTTTGATACTTCCAGCATGTTAGTTGTCCTCTTCCAAAGATTCACAATTCTGACCAGCACTTTTTGCAGCAGCCAGACCGGCGATCATACCGCTCTTCCACGCCCACGAGAGGTTAAAACCTCCACATTGAGCATCAATATCAAGAGCTTCTCCTGCAATAAACAGACCAGGAATGTTGTACGCCTCAAGTGTGTTTGTACTCACCTGCTCAACGGAAATACCACCAACACAGACCTGTGGAACAACTTTGGAGGATGTACCGGTAACGGTAAAAGTTATTTTGTGAGCTTTGACAACAGTGGCTTCAACTGAGTCATGAGCACCCAGGTAAGCAGCAATCTGTGGGTCGAGAAGACCGTCGGTGGTATGAGCTTCTACAGCTGCTGAAGCCTCTTCTTTTGTAAGCTGGGGGAGAAGGTCAATTTCAAGCACATCACCTGGAAGAGCGGTGCGGGACAAGTTAAAAATCATGATGCCCGAGAGTCCAAAGGACCTTAAGAGTAGCTCGCCTGATTCCTGTTTAAGAATAGTGCCATCTCTCAAAAGAACTGCATGCGCACGGACACGTTTGCCATCCAGGCTTGCAGGCGGCTCAGGGGTGCAGGTAAGTGCACAGAGTCCAGGTCGCAGTGAAGTGGTCTGCAAGTCAAGGCTCTCTGTAAGATTTGTGGTTGCGAGTCCGCCAGTGGCTAGAACTACTGTTGATGCGTGAACCTTGCGGGTTTCCTCGCCACCAAAACATTCTTGAAAGGCAACGGTGAAGCCATTGTGTTGGGGTTTGACTGACGTTACTTCTCGTCCTAGGGCAAATTGCACGCCAGCTTTTTGAGCACGTCTGAGCAAAAGTGACTGGATGGAGCTTGCTTGCCTGGTAAGAGGGTACATTCTACCCTCGTCTTCAGTTGCCCACGCAAGACCGCTGGACCTAAAGAAAGAGAGAATGTCTGCAAGGAAGGTGCCCTTATCCCTGCAAACAGCCTGAACAAACTCTGGATGAGAGAAATTCTCAAAGCTCAAATCTGCATTGGTAAAGTTGCAGCGACCGCCGCCTGTTGCCAGGATAGTTCTGCCGCTCTCCAGTGCTTTTTCAAAAACAACAACGCGCTTGTTGGCACCAAGAGCCTCAGCAGCAGTGATGGCAGCGCAGAGTCCTGCTGCGCCGCCACCTAGAATTGCTACATCAATGTTGTCTGGCACCATGAACGCCTGAGCTTGCTTAATACGCAGAGCTTGTGCTGCTTGACGTTCTTTAACGCGCGTTGACTGAGCCATAGTAAGAACTACCTTTTGTGTTGTGTAAGTACCAGCTTCTAGGGCTTACAGATCAAGAACGCTTTGTGTAGCGTCAGGAACAAGGCCTTCAGGAAGCTCGGTGCTAAAGGTTCCCTTATCGGCAATCTGAGCAAAGGTTGCGTCCATAGGAAGCTGTCCCAAAGGCTTGAGGTTAAATGCTGCTGCGGTCTCGGCAAGCTTTGATGGGCCATAAGGTTCAATGCGCTCATCGCAGTGAGGACAGGTGATGTATGCCATATTCTCAATCAAACCAAGTACAGGTACATGCATCATTTCTGCCATGCGCACTGCCTTGCCCACAACCATCTGAACAAGATCTTGTGGAGAAGAAACAATCACAACACCCTCAACAGGAAGGGACTGGAATACCGTCAGCGCAACATCGCCTGTTCCTGGAGGCATATCAATAAGTAGGTAATCAAGGTCACCCCAGTTGCATTGGCTGTAGAACTGCTGGATAGCACCAGCAACAACAGGGCCTCTCCAGAGAACAGGATCGGTCTCGTTTTGAAGCACCAGGTTAGCGCTCATAATCTTGATACCGTTTGCGTCCTCGATAGGAATAAGCTGCTCTTCAACGCCGTAAGAGCGCTCATCAGAGATGCCAAACATACGAGGAATTGAAGGTCCGGTAATATCGCCGTCAAGAATACCAACGCGCTTACCTGCGCGAGCAAGGTTAGTAGCAAGAATGCCGGTGACAAAAGACTTGCCAACGCCACCCTTACCAGAAACAACGCCAATAACGTGCTTCACGCTTGAGTGCTGATTAAGCTCAAAGCCCGCTGGTGGCTGTGGCTCTTTCTTTTTGCCGTGAAGTGCAGCGTCAATTTCTTTACGAAGCGCCTCACGATCAATATCTACGTCTGCCATGTCTCTCCTTATGTAGCAGTTGTATGCAGTAACTACTTAATTCTACCCATAGAACTTTATGGCAAACGAGATAGCTATAATCTTTTCGGCGCACTTTAGCTGAACGTAGGAGGTTCACATGATTTTCTCGTCAATTAAACATTTATCTGAGAATGACTTTGGTCAGAAATATATGGCTTGTGCTGCGGAGTTTTTGGCAACACACAATCTGGACGAGCTGCCTTTAGGCAAGACAGAAATTGATGGAGATAACGTTTTTGTGAACGTCATGGAGTTTGAGCCAGCTCTGCCTGACGAGAAGGACTATGAGGCTCATAAGATTTACGCCGATATTCACGTAGTTATTTCTGGCACCGAAAGCATTGCCGTTGCCCCTCTTGAGCAGTGTGTTCTTAAGGGTGAGTTCAATGCTGACGCTGATTTTGGCGCTTATACCAATCCTGGAGAAGAGACATGGGTCACCCTGCACGCAGGTGATCTTCTGGTGACACCTCCATCAGATGCCCACAAACCAGGCTGCACACTGGAGAAATCTGGCTCAAAGCTCAAAAAAGCCGTGATGAAGGTTCGTGTTAAATAGGGAAGCACGCTTGCCGTGTTTGGTAGCACTATCTTGGGTATACTAGAACATCAGTACGCACAAATTGCATCTGTGTACTGATGTTGTTTTCTATTGTTTGGCAGTAGATGCGTCAAAAGAGACGCGCACGTCAAACTGGTTATGTGAGGAACTATGGCTTCAAGCAAAATTGCTATCCGTGGCGCTCGAGAGCACAACCTGCAAGATATTGACATTGATATCCCTCGTGATCAGCTGGTAGTTATTACGGGACTTTCTGGTTCGGGCAAGTCAAGCCTTGCCTTTGACACCATTTACGCAGAGGGACAGCGCCGCTACGTTGAGTCCTTGTCCAGCTATGCCCGTCAGTTCTTGGGACAGATGGATAAGCCAGACCTTGACTCTATTGACGGTCTTTCTCCGGCTGTATCTATTGATCAGAAGACAACTTCTAGAAATCCTCGCTCTACCGTAGGTACTGTTACAGAAATCTATGATTATCTGCGTCTTTTGTACGCTCGTATGGGTACTCCTCACTGTCCTGAGTGTGGACGCGTTATTGAGCGTCAGACAACAGATCAGGTTGCCGATAAAATCCTTGAGGCTGGTCAGGGACGCAGAGCCTATGTTTTGGCTCCTGTTGTTTTGGGCCGTAAAGGCGAGTACGTCAAGCTCTTTGAAGACCTGCGCAAAGAAGGATTTTCTCGCGTTCGTGTTGACGGCGTTGTGCGTGAACTTGATGAAGAAATCACGCTAGGTAAAACGCTTAAGCATGATATTGAGGTTGTCGTTGACCGTATTGTCATCCGTCCTGATTCTTTGGGTCGCATTGTTGAAGGCGTTGAGCAGGCAACTAAGCTTGCCCAGGGTAAGGTAGGCATATTGCTCCTGGCCGATAAATCCAATCCAGAGTCTATGCCAGAAGAGCTCTTGCAGTACTCGTTGGCGCTTGCTTGTCCTATTCACGGACACTCTATGGATGACCTGCAGCCTCGCGATTTCTCCTTCAACGCTCCTTACGGCGCCTGTCCTGACTGCGACGGCCTAGGAACTCGCAAAATTATTGATGCTGCGGCACTCATTGCTGATCCAAAACTGTCCGTATCAGAGGGCGTTTTTGGAAGCCTCTTTGGACACTCCAATTACTATCCTCAGATTTTGTCTGCAGTCTGCAAGCATTTTGACGTATCTGATACAACACCTTGGAATAAGCTACCCAAGAAGGTGCAAGACGCCCTTCTCGGCGGCCTTGGTTCTACAAAGATTCGCGTTGACTACAAGACGCGCGACGGTCGCAATACGCATTGGTTCACCACCTTCTCTGGCGTCAGAAAGATTCTTTTTGACAAGTACCAAGAGACCACCTCAGAAAATATGAAGACGCATCTTGAGAAGTACATTCGCGAGATGCCCTGTACAACCTGTCACGGAGCTCGCTTAAAGCCAGAAATTCTCTCCGTTACGGTTGGCGAGAAAAACATCTGGGAGGTCTGTGAACTTTCCTGCAAAGAGTCACTCCAGTTCTTCAAGCAGCTGACTATTACTGACCGTCAGAGGGTCATTGCAGGTCCTATTGTCAAAGAGATTGTGGCAAGGCTACAGTTCTTGGTAAACGTTGGCTTGGATTACCTCACGCTTTCTCGCGCAGCAGCATCGCTTTCTGGTGGAGAAGCCCAGCGTATTCGCTTGGCAACTCAGATTGGTGCTGGTCTTATGGGCGTCCTTTACATTTTGGACGAGCCTTCCATTGGTCTGCATCAAAGAGACAACAACCGTCTTATTGAGACCCTCAAGCAGCTCAGAGACCGCGGTAATACCGTACTTGTTGTCGAGCACGATGAAGATACCATTCGCGCAGCTGACTACGTTATTGACATGGGTCCCGGCGCCGGTGAGCTTGGTGGTCATGTTGTTGCTGCTGGCACTCCAGAAGAGATTGTTGAAAACCCTGATTCCATCACAGGTGCGTATCTCACGGGAAAGAAGCAGATTAGGCTGCCAGAGGCTCGTCGTAAGCCTGGACGCGGAAAAATCAAGATTACAGGAGCTAGCGCTAACAACCTTAAGAACGTTTCCGCCGCCATTGAGCTGGGCACGTTGACGGTAGTCACAGGTGTTTCTGGCTCTGGTAAGTCTTCTTTGGTTACCGATACCCTTGCTCCCGCGCTTACCAATGCAGTTCAGCATTCAAAGCGTGTGGTGGGAGAGTATAAAAAGCTTGAAGGCGTCGATCTTATCGACAAGGTCATTGATATTGATCAGAGTCCTATTGGTAGAACACCTCGTTCTAATCCAGCAACCTATATTGGCCTTTGGGACGACCTGCGCGCATTGTACGCTTCAGTCCCAGAGTCTCGTGCTCGTGGTTACTCAGCTGGTCGTTTCTCGTTTAACGTCCAGGGAGGCCGCTGCGAGGCTTGTAAGGGCGACGGCCAGATCAAGATTGAGATGAACTTCCTGCCTGACGTCTATGTTCCTTGCGAGGTCTGTCATGGCAAGCGCTATAACCGCGAGACGCTCGAGATTCTCTATCACGGCAAGTCTGTCTCTGACGTCCTTGACATGACCGTTCATGAGGCGCTAGCGTTTTTTGCAAATATTCCTCGCATTAAGAACAAGCTGCAGACTCTTCACGATGTGGGTCTTGGCTATATTCATCTTGGCCAGCCTGCAACTACGCTCTCTGGTGGCGAGGCGCAGCGCGTCAAACTTGCAAAAGAGCTTCACCGTCAGCAGACTGGTAAAACTCTTTATATTCTGGACGAGCCAACAACTGGTCTTCATTTTGAGGATGTCAGACAACTTATTGTTGTTCTTGAGCGTCTTGTTGATGCGGGTAACACCGTTCTTGTTATTGAGCACAACCTGGATGTCATTAAGATGGCTGACCGTATTATTGATATGGGTCCAGAAGGTGGCGATGGTGGAGGAACGGTAGTTGTTTCTGGTACGCCAGAAAAGGTTGCCGCAACACCAGAAAGCCACACAGGTAAGTTCCTCAAAGAGATTCTTGACCGTGATAATGCACGTCTAGCTGCAGAGAAAAAAGCTCAGAAGAAGCGCGCATAATATGGCGAGAAAAACGGCAAAGGTTCAAAAGACAAATGCCATGAGGGAGCTTGATGCTGCCGGCATTGCTTACGAGCTCCAATCTTACGAGGTGGACGAAGACGTTCCTTCTGGTGAGTTGGGAACTCATATTGCAGAGATGCTTGGAGAAGATCCAGACGCTGCGTTCAAAACGCTTGTCTGCGTGTCTTCAAGCGGAGAGCATGTGGTGTGTTGTATTCCTGTAGATCAAGAGCTTGATCTTAAAAAGGCTGCAGCGGCATCCGGTCAAAAGAACCTTTCCCTGCTGCCTGTTAAAGAGCTTGAGGGTTTAACGGGTTATGTTCGTGGTGGCTGTACTCCCGTTGGTATGAAAAAGCAATTTCCCACTATAATTGACGAGACCGCTCAGCTTTTTGAGCTCATCCATATCTCTGGTGGAAAACGCGGGCTCAGTTTAACGCTTTCTCCAGAAGATTTAGCTTCATTTGTATCGGCTACGTTTGCAGATATTGTTCGCGAGGTGCACTAGTGGCATATCAGCCCAAACATATGCGACTTTCAGCAGAGTCTTCTGATGGAACCTTATCTGAAGAAACTCTGAGCAAAGCTCTTGATCAGACCTTTGATGAGCCTCCTGTAGTGGACACCATTGTTGTTCCAGAGACGTTTCATCAACCAATTGAGGATGAAGTCTTTGAGCAGATTGTGAGCCAGAAGCTCGAGGAAGTTGCTGCTGAGGAGGATAACTCTGAGGCAGATAACAGCCCTGTGTCAGACGGTAACTTCGACGCAGGTAATTCTTATAGTGAAGAGACTTCTTCTGATGAAGAGGATGCGTCCAAGCAAAAAGACTTAAGCCGTTCTACCTCTATGATGAGCGTGCTTGTTCTGATTAGCCGTATTACGGGCTTTTTAAGAACCTGGGCTCAGGCGTTTGCTATGGGCGCAACCGTTCTTGCAAGCTGCTATTCCATTGCAAATACTCTTCCTGACCAGCTCTATGAGCTTGTTGGTGCGGGAATGCTCACCACAGCTTTCTTGCCGGTATATCTCTCTATTAAGAAAAAAGTTGGACAGGATGAGGCAAATGCTTACACCTCAAACCTGCTTTCCATTGTTGTTGTTGCAACTGGACTTGTTGCTGTTCTAGGTTTCTTCTTTGCTGCAGAAGTGGTGTATACACAGTCCTTCTCGGCAGGTGCTGATTTTGACCCAACGCTGGCAGTGTACTTCTTTAGGTTCTTTGTTATTGAGGTTATGCTGTATTGTTTCTCCACCATTTTCTCTGGTGTTTTGAATGCAGAAAGAGACTACCTCTGGCCAGCCGCAGCCCCTATCTTTAATAACTTTGTGACTACGGCATCGTTCTTTGCGTATGCTTTCTTGGTTAACACAAACCCTGAGCTGGGCCTACTTATTCTTGCACTGGGGAATCCCCTGGGTGTCTTAATTCAGGTTCTGATTCAGGTTCCATCACTTAAGCGCAAGGGGATTAAGCTCTCGTGGAGAATTAACCTCAAAGATCCCGCACTTAAAGAGACGCTTAAGATTGGTGCACCTGCTTTGATCGTTGTGGTTGCCACGTTTGTAACTATGTCTGTTCAGACAAGTTCGCAGCTCAGCGTTTCCGCGTCTGGCGCATCCATTGCGGCGTACGCTCGCCTTTGGTATACGCTGCCATATTCCATTTTGACGGTACCTATTACCACAGCCCTCTTTACCGAGCTATCTGATAGCTGGGCAAAAGAGAATATGGATCAGTTCAAGAAGGACTTTAAGCACGGTATCAACCAAATCCTTTTCTTTACCGTACCGTTCATGATGTATCTGATGATCTTCTCGATGCCTCTTGTTTCTATTATTGGAGCAAGCAAGTTCACTGAAGATCAGCTGCTGTTAACCCAGCAATTCTTGATTGGTCAGTCGCTTGCTTTGCCTCTGTATGGCATTGGTATGTACCTGCAAAAAGTCTGTTCTGCTATGCGTCGCATGACGCTTTATGCGGTTTCAGCAACCCTCGGTTCTGTCGTCCAGGTTTTGGTGCTGTTGGTGGGCACTTCTCACTTTGGCATGATGTTTGTAGCAACTACCTCGGCCATCTTCTACGTGGTCATTGACACCATTATGTTGATTAGCCTGCGTAAACACCTTGGTCAGATTGGACTTACGTCCATGGTGTTTGCGTTTGTCCGCTCAATTCTTTTTGGTCTCGCAGGATCAGCGGTGGCACTTCTGATTATGGTGGGTCTGCGCGCTGGTATTGGCGTACCAGATGGACGAGCACTTTACGGCGTGCTGTATTGCATCTTTGCAGGTATCCCAGCTGTTTTGGTTACCTATGGCTTGGCAATTCTCTTCAAATCACCAGAGTCCACCATGCTGCGTTCACTGGTATCTCGTGTAAGGTCATAGCATGGCCAGAAGCGGTGCAAAAAGCGGCAATGATAGCTCTCAGAACAACCTTGACCCTAACTACGTGCCTTCGGGGGCACCAGGACTTGCGCCATCATTTTCTTCCGAACCTTCAGATGACCTGGTATCCATCAGAGAACAGGTTGATCAGGTTCCTACTAATCCAGGATGTTATCTCTGGAAAGATGGTTCTGGCAAGGTTATCTATGTAGGCAAAGCTAAAAACCTGCGAGCTCGCATGAGGCAGTATGTCACACTACAAGATGACCGTGCCAAGATTCCTTTGATGATGCAGGTCGTGCGCAGTTTTGACTACATCGTGGTAGAAAACGAGCACGAGGCGCTGGTGTTGGAGCGCAATCTTATTGCTCAGTATCGTCCATACTTCAACGTGGACTTTAAAGACGATAAGAGCTATCCCTACATTGCCATTACCGAGTCGGATACCTTCCCAGCAATTAAATATACGCGCGAGAAGCACAAGAAGGGTACGCGCTATTTTGGTCCCTACACTGATTCCTACGCTGCGCGCCAGACTATTGAGACACTCAGAAAAGTCGTGCCTATCTGCTCCGCTACGTGCGTAGAGTGGAAGCGTGCTAAACGTCTGCTAGAAAAAGACCCTGACGGTGCAGCTGTTGCTAATCTGCTGCTGGCAAAGAAAGGGCGTCCCTGTTTTGACTACCACGTAGGCAAAGGTCCTGGTGTGTGCGTGGGAGCCATTGATACCGTTTCCTATGCAAAGAACGTCAGGCAGGTAGAGAACTTCCTCCGCGGAAATCGCTCCGAGATTGTCTCTGAGCTCAAAGACCAGATGCAAGAAGCTGCTGCTGACCTGGATTTTGAGAAGGCAGCTCGGCTCAAGTCCCGTCTGACTTCACTCTCTGATCTTGATGATCGTCAGCAAGTCACGTTTCCTACCTCGGTAAACATTGACCTCATTGGCATTTACCGAGAAGAAACCATCTCCGCTGCCTGCGTGTTTGTTGTGCGAGAAGGTCGTACCATTCGCTCAGTTGAGTTTATCCTGGACAAAGGCTTGGACGTTTCCGAGGAAGAGCTGGTTTCGGGCTTCCTGAAGCGCTACTACGACGAAACCGCTGACATTCCCGCAGAGGTTAACCTGCCCATCGATCTTCTCGACGCAGAGGTTTTGTCCGAGTGGCTGACGCAAAAACGAGGCCACAACTGTGTGCTTCACCACCCGCAACGTGGCGAGAAGTTCCGTCTTCTTCAGATGGCTTCCGCTAACGCTCGTCATGCGCTGATGCGCCATATGATTCGCACGGGTTATGCTGACGACCGTACTAACCAGGCACTTCTTCAGCTTGAAAGCGCACTTGCGCTTGACGCACCGCCACTGCGCATTGAGTGCTTTGATATCTCTACGCTTCATGGCAACTTTACTGTTGCGTCGATGGTGGTCTTTACTAACGGAAAGGCTGATAAAAGCCAGTATCGCCGCTTTAAGATCCGTGCTGAGCTTGATGAGGCTAACGACTTTGTTTCAATGACAGAGGTCCTAGGCAGAAGGTATAGCCCGGAGCGCATGGCAGATGAGCGCTTTGGCTCACGGCCCGATTTGTTGGTGGTTGATGGTGGTAAACCTCAGCTGACCGCCGCTATCAATCAGCTTAACGAGCTAGGCTTGGATATTCCCGTCTGCGGCCTTGCCAAGTCTGATGAGGAAGTCTTTGTACCTTGGGACGACACACCAATTGTGTTGCCTACAGGATCTGCTTCTTTGTACCTTATCAAGCAAGTCCGTGACGAGTCTCACCGTTTTGCGATTACCTTCCATCGTGAGCTTAGAGATAAGGCAATGACCGTCTCTATTCTGGATGAAATCCCTGGTGTAGGGTCTAAACGTAAAAAAGACATCATGCGCCATTTTGGCTCTTTTAAACGCCTAAAGGCTGCAAGTGTTGAGGATATCTCTCAGGTAAAAGGTGTTTCTGTGAACTTAGCAGAAACTATTTATGAAGAACTCAAAGCTTGGGAAGAATCCTCAACAGCTGTACATGAGAAGGTAGATGCAAGGGGAGGAACTCATGAGTAAAACAGCGGACGAGAAGATCTTGGCACTGGTAAATCCTGATTACATTAAGCGTATTCCGTTTTTTGTCCGTGGGCATGCAACGGGCAAGTCTTGTGAATATATTGCTCAGAAGCATCCAGAGCTATACGCTACATTTGAGGATGAACCTAGTACTCAACAAGTTGAAGAGATGTCAAAGATCATCAACGAGCTCTTTGAGCAAAGGATGAAGAAACATAATCTCTAAAATCAAATCAAACAATAGAGTTATTTGTTTTTCAAATATCTAGTATATGAAATACTTACTGGTGTTGTGTATTTTTTTGCATTTAACATTGAATTTATCCCGATAACAGAATAAAACTTTTGAGTCTTACATTCTTTTTATTTATTATTAGTTGATAGATACCTGTTTAGTGTTTGGAGGGTATTTTGAAGAATAATAAATTGCGCTTTAGCCTTATTGCTCTATTCCTAATCTTTTGTGTCTTTTTTACGCCAATCCAGGTTTTCGCAAGGGACATTCCCTTAAAGGAGGTTGAAGAGCTTACCGCTACTATAATTCCAGAGCTTCTAAGCGTGAATAATATTTCTACTGAATCAAACGAATATGAGTTGCGAAACTACATACCTGAATATATATATTCGTCAAATGGTCTAGTTGAAAGGCCGGTAGTCTATTTCCCGGTGTATTCAAATGGAACTGTAGTTGCAAAGATTGCTGGCATTTATGATTCGATTAATAATGGATACGCCTACTGTTCTTCAATAGGGTCGGTTGAAATTTTAAATATGTCGACACAATATTTCTCTAAAGGTGTGTATGTCGATATAAATGATGATTGTTTTTATACTGATGGAAACACATTTATCTCAATGACCTCAGGTGAGATATTGAGCATTAATGAGTTCGATGAAGGTGTCCAGAACATTCTAAAGGACTTCTTTTTAACGTTTGATTGGACAAGCTTATCTCTGTATAAATCAGAGTGTAATAATTCAGTATGTAGAGTTCAGAGTTTTGATTCAAATAAAGTTCTTATAAAGTTATTAAGTTATTGCAAAGGGAATAGTCTAATTTCTGAAGGATATTCGTACAGATAGCGGAATTACGTCTTGCAAAACTTAACAGTCTTTCTTTGTAGAGCTAGTTAGATTTAGCTAAGTAATTTTGAGGTGTTTTTGCTGTTCTAAGACAAGAGTCAGTTCATTTTGGACTGACTCTTGTTTAATCTTCACAACATATCCGTAATTTCTAAAGGTAAACGGTAGCAAATCATCGGTAAACGGTAGTTGACAATGATTACTACTTATGTAGTTAGTTAAATATTTTATATATTTGATAAGGTAAAATAATAATAAAGCCCGCTATCTGCGGGCCTTCTTAGCTGCTATTAAGATTTATATGTAGTAAATAATACAACAAAACACGTTTTCATATTTTGAGCAGCCAATGGGCGAGAAATTAATACCGTTGGGCGAACTGTGTTCAGAGGAAATATTTTTTCTTCATATAGTTATGTAGATGTAAGCCACACAAGTGGCATTGGTGCCACGTTGTGGCAAGGAGAGTTTTTAGAAAGAGGCAGAAATGAGCGAGTTTATTAACCGTCCACTTTCGCGTCGCGGCTTCCTTGGCGGAGCAACTGTAGCAGCTGGTCTTGGTCTCACCGCTTGTGGTGGCGGACAGCAGAAGGCAGCTGAAGCTCCATCTGGAAAGGAAGGCGGCGGCACAATTACTGCTGGTACCGCTTATTCAACTCAGAACTATGATCCATCTACTACTTCATCAGCACTTGCTCTTGGTGTTAACTGGCAGGTAGTTGAGGGCCTCTACGGTCTTAACTTCCATGACTACTCTACATTCAATGAGCTTGCTACTGCTGATCCAAAGAAGGTAGACGATTACACCTTTGAGATTACCCTCCGTGACGGCGCAAAGTTCTCTGATGGTAATGAAGTTAAGGCAGATGACGTTGTTGAGTCCTTTAACCGTTCTGCTGCTAAGGGTAGCGTCTACGTCCCAATGCTCTCTCCAATTGCTTCCGTAGAGAAGAAGGATGACAAGACTGTCACCGTTAAGACCACCATTGCTAACTTCTCCCTCCTCAAGGAGCGCCTGTCCATTGTTCGCGTTGTTCCAGCAAGCAGCTCTCAGGATGAGATGAAGAAGCAGCCAGTCGGTTCTGGTCCATGGATGTATGAGTCCATCTCTGACAACACTCTTGACCTTGTTCCTAACAAAAACTACAACGGCGCAACTCCTGCTAAGGACGATAAGCTCCACTATGACGTCCTTAAGGATCCAACCGCTCGTCTGACCGCACAGCAGGACGGAACCACCCTTGCTATGGAAATGGTCCCTGCAGACGCTGTAGACCAGCTCAAGGGCGCAGGCTGCACCGTTGACGCTGTTCAGGGCTTTGGTGTCCGCTTTGCAATGTTCAACCTTGGCAAGGCTCCTTGGGACAACGTTAAGGTTCGCCAGGCATGCCTCTATGCACTTGATACAGATAAGATGCTTGCAAACGCATTCTCTGGTCAGGCAGAGGTTGCTACCAGCTACCTTCCTTCTTCCTTTGCTAACTATCACAAGGCATCTACTGTCTATGCACACGATGTAGATAAGGCTAAGAAGCTCATTTCTGAGTCCGGTATTACCCCAGGTGATGTTGTTCTCCGCACCACCGATAACGAGCAGGTTAAGTCCATGGCAACTCAGGTCAAGAACGACCTTGATGCACTTGGCTTTAATGTAAGCATCGTTTCCGATACTTCTCCTGCAACCTATGCTGCAATCGACGCAGTTGACGGTTCTTGGGATATCCTGCTTGCCCCTGGCGATCCTTCCTGCTTCGGCGCAGACGTCGACCTGCTGCTTAACTGGTGGTATGGCGATAACGTCTGGATGACCAAGCGTTGCCCATGGAAGGAGTCTGATGAGTGGACCAAGCTCCACAATCTTATGACCAAGGCTCTTGGCCAGTCTGGTGCTGATCAGCAGTCCACTTGGAACGAGTGCTTCGACATCATCGCTGAGAACGTACCTCTGTACCCAGTTCTCTTTGCTAAGACTTTCACCGCTTCTTGGAGCGAGAAGCCAAACAGCAACGGCGTTGCTCTCAAGGGCTTCAAGGGCATCGGAACCACCGGCCTGTCCTTCATTGATGTCAACACAGTTACTGCTAGCTAATTTGTTGTCGTCACGCGCTTAGCATCTCATATATTGGGGCCCGAGCGTTTTACCTATAACGCTCGGGCTCTTGTTCGCAAAATTTAGTTCTGAGGGCACAAAGTCTCATCAAATTTTATTTGTACGGTTTGTTTTAAAGAGAGAGGGGGAGATAGTGAACAACCTATTACGTCTTATCGGACGCCGTCTTATTGCGCTGCCGATTATGGCTCTAGGCGTCACCTTTCTCGTATTCTTCCTAATGTCTTTCTCGCATGTTGATCCTGCATACAATGCCTTGGGAGAGTCTGCTTCTGAAGAAGCTATCCAGCAGTATCACATTGAGAATGGCCTTGATGACCCATGGCCTGTGAGATATGTACGCTATATCGGTGACGTTGCTCATGGAAACTTGGGTACCTACGGCACTTCTCACTATTCAGTTGCTGAAAGAATTTCAAAGGCTCTGCCAGTAACTATGCAGTTGACCTTTATGGGTCTCTTTATTGGCGCAATAGTTTCGTTTACGTTGGGCGTTATTGCGGCTCTCTATAGAGATCAATGGCCCGATCAAATCATCCGCGTATTCTCAATTGCCGGTCTTGCAACGCCATCATTTTGGTTGGCAGTTCTTTTGATTCTGGTCTTTGCGTCTACGCTTAAACTGCTACCAGCCTCTGGAGCACTACCAGATCCTACGGTAAATCTTGGCGGCTACTTTGCTCGTATGATTATGCCGGCATTTGCACTTGCGGTTCCAATGTCTGGTCAGATGACCCGTATTGTTCGTACCGCAATGGTTGAGGAGCTGGATAAGGACTACGTCCGCACTGCTCGCGGCGCTGGTATTCCAGAGAGAATTGTCATCGCAAGAAACGTACTTCGCAACGCTCTTATTACCCCTGTAACCACGCTTGGTCTGAAGATTGGTTACCTCATGGGTGGCGCCGTTGTCATTGAGGTTATTTTTAACCTTCCTGGCATGGGTACCGCAATTCTTGAGGGCATCCAGGGTAACGAGGCAATGCTTGTTCAGGGCGTTGTTGTTGTCGTTGCACTGTCCTTCATCATCATCAACATTGTTGTTGATATGTTGTACATCTTGATTAACCCACGCATTAGGACGGTGTAGTGCGATGGTACAAATGAGAAAAAAACAAGTCGAGAAGCTCGAAGAAGCTGCTGCAAAGGGTTCAACCTTTGGTGGCTTTAAGAAGATGAAGACAGCTTCCAAGATTGCTCTTGTCATTCTTGTCTTTGTTGTTCTTGCTTCTGTCTTTGCAAACTTTATTGCTCCACATAACCCACTTGAGATTTTTAACGCTCGTCAGGCTCCAGGCAATGGATTTATTTTTGGTACTGACGATAAGGGCCGCGATATTCTTTCTCGTATGCTCCATGGTGGTCAGTATTCACTGGTCATTGGTTTTGGTGCTACGGGTATGGCGCTACTGTGTGGCTCAATTATTGGTGCTATTGCCGCTGTTTCTAGAAAGGCTGTCTCTGAGGTCATCATGCGTGTGCTCGACATCATCATGTCGTTCCCAGGCATTGCACTTGCAGCAGTCTTTGTTTCTATTCTTGGTAACAGCGTTCCTTCAATCATCTTTGCCATTGGCTTTATGTACACGCCACAGATTGCGCGTATTGTTCGTGCAAACATCGTAAGTGAGTACGGCGAGGATTACGTAAGGGCAACCATTGTTTCTGGTGCTCGTGCACCATGGATTTTGTGGAAGCACGTTCTTCGTAACTGCATTGCTCCCATCATGGTCTTTACCGTTACGCTGGTAGCAGACGCAATTATCTTTGAGGCATCTTTGACCTTCATTGGTGCAGGTATTGCAGAGCCAACTCCTACATGGGGTAATATCCTGGCTGATGCCCGTGCTGGCGTTCTTGCTGGTCGCTGGTGGCAGGCATTCTTCCCAGGTCTGGCTATTATGATGACCTGCCTGGCACTGAACATCCTCTCCGAGGGTCTTACTGACGCTATGGCAGCAGCACCTGGAGCTCCTGTAGATACAGAGAACTCTGACTCCAGGCGTGCAGATGACATTCTTGCGTCTGATCCAGTTCGCGCTTACGCAGAGCAGGCAGAGTCCCTTGAGCGCAGACTTAATGCACTCAAAGAGGTTGAGCTGTCCAGAACAGACAGACGTAAGCCAGACTTTGATGTTGCCCCATTGCTCAGTGTTAAAGATCTTTGCATCAGCTTTGAGTCTCATGGAGACGTTAAGGTTGTTGACCACGTAAGCTTTGATGTTCGTCCTGGTCAGTGCATGGCGCTGGTTGGCGAGTCTGGCTGCGGAAAGTCTATTACCACCAAGGTCATCATGGGTTTGACCGATCCAAAGGAAACCATTACTGGCGAGGTTCTCTACAAAGACCAAGACCTCCTGAAGCTCTCCAAAGAAGAGCACCGCAAGCTGCTTGGTCACGAGCTTGCAATGGTGTACCAGGATGCTCTGTCTTCGCTGAACCCTTCCATGCTTATCTCTTCTCAGATGAAGCAACTTACCAGCAGGGGAGGCACTCGTTCTGCTGAGGAGCTTCTAGAGCTTGTAGGTCTGGATCCAAAGCGTACGCTTGAATCTTATCCACATGAGCTTTCCGGTGGTCAGCGTCAGCGTGTTCTGATTGCTATGGCATTAACCCGCGATCCTTCACTAGTTATTTGCGACGAGCCAACAACCGCTCTGGACGTTACTGTCCAGAAGCAGGTTATCAAGCTCTTAAATGACCTTCAGCGTCGTCTTGGCTTCGCAATGATCTTTGTAAGCCACGACCTTGCACTTGTTGCAGAGGTTGCTTCTGAGATTACCGTTATGTACGCAGGTCAGGTTATTGAGCAGGCAGCTACTACTGAGCTTCTGACCAATCCTGTTCACGAGTACACCCGCGGTCTTCTCGGCTCTGTTCTTTCCATTGAGGAAGGCGCACAGGACGGTACCAGACTTCACCAGGTACCAGGTTCTGTTCCTTCTCCAGAAGACTTCCCAACAGGCGATAGGTTTGCTCCTCGTTCAAGCCACCCAGAATTGGGTCTTGAGGTACATCCTGTTATTAAGGAGATTCCTGGTAAGCACCATCGTTTCTCCGAGCTGCCTGATGAGTATCTGAAGGAGCATGGTCTTGTGCCTTACCTTGAGCGTTCTCAAAAGGAGGTGAGGTAAATGGCTACAACTACTGAAGAGCAGCCAATTATCTTCCTCGATGATATTTCGGTTACGTTTAAGACGCGTACAGGCTCAATCTTTAAGCCTAATAAGGTCCACGCAGTACAGAATGTTTCTCTCAAGCTTATGCCTGGCGAGACCATTGGTATTGTTGGTGAGTCTGGCTGCGGAAAGTCTACTACCGCAAATGTCATGTGTGGTCTTCAGTCACCAACGTCCGGTCATGTGTACTTCAAGGGAATGGATGTTACCAAGCGTACTCCAGAGCTTAGAAAGCAGATTGGCCGCGTTGTCTCTGTTGTCTTCCAGGACCCAGCAACTGCTCTTAACCCTCGTATGATTGTTAAAGACCAGCTCATGGATCCACTGCTCGTGCATAAGGTAGGAACAGAAGAGGAGCGAGAAGCCCGTATTAATGAGCTTGTCGGTCTGGTAGGACTGCCACATTCGGCACTTCGCGCCCTTCCTGGTCAGCTTTCTGGTGGTCAGCGTCAGCGTGTTGCTATTGCACGTGCGCTTTCTCTGAATCCATCGGCAATCATTGCTGACGAGCCTACTTCCGCACTGGACGTTTCTGTTCGTGCACAGATCTTGAACCTGCTTACAGACCTTAAGTCTGAGCTGGGTCTCTCGATGATCTTTATTTCGCACGATATCCAGACCGTTCGCTATGTTTCTGACCGCATCATTGTTATGAATCACGGCCAGATTATGGAAGATGGTCCTGCTAAGCAGGTCTTTGAGCATCCAACAGATCCTTACACTAAGACGCTTTTGGGTGCTGCGCCATCTTTGCTTCATCCAAAACTGGGTGAGTAGCGCTTACGTTTTTGTTTGACCAGAGCGCAGCTTAGGCTGCGCTCTTTTAGCTTGTTAGGTGGATCAATGCACCAAGAAACGCTTGAGCTTGCAGAATTGAAGGCAGCTCATGCTCTGACGCCTTATCCTTCAGATTTTGAGGCGTTTTGGAAGGCACGTATGGAGGAAGCGGATAACGCTCCTCTCAGCTGGCAGATTGTACCTTCAACAGAAGTCACGTCATCTGCTTCAGCTCATTTTTTTGATTTGACGTTTGTGGGAATTGATGGCGCGGAAGTTTACGCAAAGTATCTGCGCCCACAGACTGCTTCAGGCGTACAAACTCCGCTTGTTCTACAGTTCCACGGTTATCCAGGGGCTTCTCGCAGTTGGTTTGAGCAGAGCTCATTTCTAGGCTTGGGTTGCTCACTGATTGCGCTTGATAATCCTGGGCAGGGTGGCCGCAGTTTGGACGGAAGCTCATATAAGAGCACTACCGTCTCTGGTCATTTGGTGCTTGGACTGGACGGACCTGCAGAGGATCTTTACTTTGTACACCTGTATCAGAATATTCGCTTGCTCTGCAGAATTGTTTGCCAGCTTGAAGGCATTGATACAGACCGCATTTTTGTGAACGGCGCATCGCAGGGTGGCGGCATTGGTCTTGCTACCTGTGCACTTAATCCAGACCTTATCAATAGAGCAGCAATTCTTTATCCCTTCCTTACCGATTTTAGGTGCGTATGGGAGCTTAATGCTGACGAGGTTGCCTACGAGGGAATTCGCTATTATTCCCGCTGGTTTGATGCAGACGGTTCTCGCGTTGATGAGGTCTTTGCAAAGCTTGCCTACATTGATTCAGCCAATTTTGCACGTCTGGTTACTTGTCCGGTGCTTTTTGGTACCGGACTCGATGATCCGGTTGTTCCACCAGAAGCTCAGTTTGCTGCCTACAATGCTCTGACCTGCCCAAAGAGACATTTGTTGTATCCCGGCTATGCGCATGAAGAGATTGGTGATTTTGACGATAAAATCATTGATTTCTTCTGCTCAGAAAATGGAGAGCAAGTTCTTGAAGAGTTGGACTCCTCATTTCCTGCTCAAGCAGAATGCGAGGTAGGAGCATGAGGGGTTTAACACAAAGACTTGAAGATGCTCGCTCTTATCGCGGCGCTTGGCTTAGACCATCAAACTTTGAATCATTTTGGGAGCCATCTGTAGCGTTTGCACAAAATGCACAGGTAGAGAGTGTGGTTGTGCTTCCGTCCGCTACCCAGACCGCAACGTTTAAGCGCATTACATTTGCCTCAACTGACCAGACGCAACTGAGCGCTCGCGTCATTCTTCCAGCTGGCGCATCGACGGCGAAGCCGTCAGCAACGACAGAGCTGCCCGCGGTGGTGCTCTTCTCCGATCTTGGTCGGGGAGTGCGTAGCTGGCTGCACCTATTGCGTTTCTCGGCGCTTGGCATGCCTGTTGTAGCCCTAGAAGCTCGCCCGTGCGAAGCGTCACTCAAAGACGCTTGGAGGGGAGCGTTGACCGCAGAAGAGCTTGCTGGCGCGCTCATCAACCCAGATGACGCCGCATCCTCCACGCTTAAGCAGCTCATCGATGACGCACTGGTAACCGCCGCGGTTGCATCGCGCTTCCTCGGGCGCACAACCGTCACCTGGGGAGAAGGTCTAGGCGGCTCGCAAGCATTGTTTACGGCGGCGCTTCTGCCCAAGGCAGTGAGCGCTACCATGGCGCTGAACCCGCTCTTTGCCGACAACGCAACAACCCTGCGTACGGTTGTCGGGTGCGGAGATACTCCGCAGTCAGATGCAGCTATCGACGCGGTTGGGCTTCTCGACAGCGCGTGCGCGGCAGAGCTGGTGCATGTACCTGCGCTTATCGGTACGGCCCTGCTGGACCAGAGCGCGCCAACTGAGGGAACGTTTGCGCTGTACAATCGCTTGCCAGGACAGAAGGAAATGCGCGTGTACCCCAAGTTTGGCCACGAGCGCATCAATCAGTTTGAGAACGAGCAAATCAACTATCTCTGCGAGGTTATATCAGGGCTTTGTCATAACTAAGCGGACTATAATTACGTAGGTTCTTTGAAGTTGCTTTTGATCAATGCTTTGGTCGGCTACTTCAGTACATTGTTGTATGAAACCAGTTGGATTTTCCAACGTGTGAAAGGATAAAGCATGTCCAGTAACGTACCATTTAGCGGTGTTGTTCCACCAGTTGTAACCCCAGATACCCCAGACCATCAGCTTGATGTTGTGTCGTTTGAGCGCTCCATTAACCGCCTCATTGAGGCTGGCGTAGACGGCCTGTTCTTCCTTGGCTCTTCTGGCGAGGTTGTCTTTGCAACTGATGAGCGTCGCGATCAGATTGTTCGCGAGGCTGTCCGCATTGTTGACCACTGTGTTCCGGTCCTTGTGGGCATCATCGATACCGAGACCGAGCGTGTTTTGGAGCACGGTCGTCGTGCCCTCGCACTGGGTGCAGATGCTCTTGTAGCAACCGCTCCTTTCTACGCACTTGGCGGCCCAGCTGATGTTGAGGAGCACTTCCGCATTCTCCACCAGGAGCTGGATGCACCTCTGTTTGCGTATGACATTCCTGTCTGCGTTCATACTAAACTTCCTTGGAAGATGCTTGCTCGTCTGGGCACAGAGGGTGTTCTTGCAGGCGTTAAGGACTCTTCTGGCGATGACGTCTCCTTCAGGTATCTTGTTCAGGAGAACGAGAAGAACGGTCACCCTCTGACCCTTCTGACTGGTCACGAGATTGTTGTTGACGGCGCTCTTCTTTCTGGTGCAGACGGTTCTGTTCCTGGTCTTGCTAATGTTGAGCCAGAGGGCTACGTCCGCATGTGGAAGGCAGCTCAGGAAGGTAACTGGGCAGAGGTCAAGCGTGAGCAGGACCGACTTAACGAGATCTCCCACATCTTTGATGTCACTTCAGGCGTTCAGGGCTATGGCGCTGGCGTTGGTGCATTCAAGTGCGCACTTAACCTCATGGGTATCTTTGATTCTGACCAGATGCCTCGTCCTGTTAAGCCACTTGATGGCCAGAACCGTGAGGCAATCAAGCAGGTTCTTGTTGCAAACGGCCTTCTCTAAACAAGAGGGGACACCATGGACTCTAAGTTTGTTTCTCCAACACATGTTTGCGCCGTTGATATTGGCGGCACAAAAATCGCCTGTGGCATAGTCACTCTTAACGGCACCGACGCCCCAAACGTTCAGTCCGTAAAGAAGGTTCCTACCAATGCAAAAGAGGGTGGCAAGCAGGTTCTTGCCACCGTTCTGCAGGCAATTAGAGAGGCTCTTGCTCGCGCAGAAGAGCTGGGCCTTACCATCTCTGGCGTGGGTATTTCTTCTGCTGGTGTTGTTGACCCTCGCACCGGAGACATCACCTACGCAAACGAGCTTATGCCAGGCTGGGGCGGAACCGCTCTTGGCTCAGCAGTTACCAGCGAGTTTGGCCTTCCGTGCAGCGTTCTCAATGACGTTCACGCCCATGCCCTGGGTGAGGCTCGTCATGGTGTTGGCCACGGTAAAGATAGCGTTTTAACCGTAGCGGTTGGCACGGGCATTGGTGGTGCCTTTGTGAACCACGGCATTTTGATGCTGGGTGCTCACGACGAGGCTGGCCATATTGGTCACGTTGCAACTCCAGCGGCTGCAGGTGTTGACTGCCCGTGCGGTGGAACTTCTCACCTTGAGCCTGTTTCCGCAGGTCCTGGCATTATTCGTGAGTACGTCCGTCTTGGCGGCTCCGATACGCTTGAAGACGGTTCTGCTCTTGATGGCGCTGAGATTGACCGTAGGGCTCTTGCTGGCGAGAAGATCGCTCAGGCTGCAGAGGAGCGCTCAGGCCGCGCACTTGGTGAGGTCTTGGGTAGCATGTGCAACATGCTTGATCCTTCTGTCATCATTCTGTCTGGTTCCGTTGCAGAGTGCGGCAAGTACTGGCACGAGGCACTTGAAGCTGCATTTAAGCTGCAGGCAATGCCTCCTGTTCAGGCAACGCCTCTTGTGAAGGGCACGCTTGGTGGAGAAGCTCCTCTTATTGGAGCTGCAGAAAACCTTGTTCTACCTGGCTATTTAGAGACACGTCTTTAGGCAGAAGCGCCTAGTCATCAAAAGTGTCTGACTAGGTATGTCGCAAAGACAGACACCTTTAATGTACGTACATTCTTGTGAGGAGAATATCGTGGCATATTCAGAGCTTGTTGAGTCACTTAAAGGAAAACTCATTGTCAGCGTCCAGGCGTATCCTGGTGAGCCTATGAGGCATCCAGAGACCATGGCTCAGATTGCTCGCGCCTGTGAGCTTGGCGGCGCTGCAGCTATTAGGTGCCAGGGTTTGTCTGATATTTCTGCCATTAAGGGTAGGGTTGAAATTCCTGTTATTGGCCTCTGGAAAGAGGGTCATGAGGGTGTCTACATTACTCCTACGCTTCGTCATGCGCGTGCTTGTATTCACGCTGGCGCAGATGTTGTTGCCCTGGATGCAACAGACCGCCCAAGGCCTGATGGTAGAACCTTTGAAGAGACCGTTGCAGCTCTGCGTGCAGAGTCTGACGTGCTAATCATGGCTGACTGCATGACTATGGATGACATCCGTCGCGCTGTTGCCGCTGGTTGTGACCTCGTTTCAACTACACTTTCTCACAACAAGGCCGCTATTGATACAACGCTTGACGATGGTCCTGACATTGCCCTTCTCCAGCAGGCAACTACTGAATTCCCAGGTATTGCCATTATTTGCGAGGGCCACGTTCACACACCACAAGACGCAAAAGATGCTCTGGATGCAGGCGCTTGGGCAGTTGTTTCAGGTACAGCCATTACACATCCAACTTCAATTACCTCTTGGTTTGCTGCGGCACTTGAGGATTAACGCTTGGAGCGGTAAGGTTTTCTCGTCACGTATTTAAGGAGCGCCTGTGAAGAAAAACGATCCTACATCTTCAGTTATTCCCGACATTGTCATTATTACGGGTATGTCTGGATCGGGTCGTACGCAGGCGCTTCATGTGTTTGAGGACATGGGTTATTTCTGCATTGATAACCTGCCACCAGCTCTTATTTTGCAGCTTTCTAACCTTGTGGGCATTAATACAGGTGTTGGCCGCCACTTGGCCGTTACCTGCGATTTGCGCTCGCAAGGTCTTTTTGATGACATCTCTGAAGCTCTGAAGTCTCTTGCAGATCATGAGCTCACGTACAAGATTGTCTATCTGGATTCCTCAGACGAAGTACTTATGCGTCGCTATAGCGAGAATCGCCGTCGTCATCCTTTAGCGCAGGAGGGAGAAAATCTCTCATCTGCAATTTCTAAGGAGCGCGCACAGCTACAGGACATAAAAGCGCTGGCAGATGTGGTCCTAGATACCTCGTCTATGCGTACTAATACGCTCAAGAGTCGTCTTCGTCGCGCATTTTCAGAGCTTGCTGAACAGCAGCTTATGGATGTTAGCGTATTTTCCTTTGGCTTCAAAAATGGTTTGCCCGTTGAGGCTGACCTTATGATTGACGTGCGCTTCCTGCCCAATCCTTACTATGATCCAGAGCTCAGACCACTTACCGGTCTTGATGAGCCAGTAGCTCAGTTTGTCCTTGAGCACGGCACTACTAAGAAATTCCTTAAGTCTTGGTTTGAGCTGCTTGATGTAGTAATGCCTGGCTATGTACAGGAGGGCAAGAGTTTGCTTTCTATTGCGGTAGGTTGCACGGGTGGCCAGCATAGAAGCGTTGCAATCGCACGTGCTACCGCAGAGCACCTTACCAGCCAGGGTTATCGCGTAACGCTGTTCCATCGCGATCTTGATGCGGCTCAGAAGAAGTCTCAGCAGGCTGAGTAGAAGTTAGTCTGTCATGTCCTATACTGCCTTGGTAAAAAATGAGCTGGTCAGCGTACCAGAAATCCAGACGGACTGTGAATTAGCCCAGCTTTCTGCACTTATTCGTGTTTCCGGAACGTTATCGATGCACGGTCCTGGCAAATTTGCCGTTCGCATTGTTACCGAGACTGGCACGGTTGCCCGAACAGTTATTAGTTCTTCTCGCCGTCTGTTTGATCTGGGTACTTCCGTTGAGTACCGCCGCTCTATCATGCATAAGAAACGTAACTATTTGCTTGAGATTTCTAACCAGGATTCGCTTGCAGAAGCACTTTCCGCTCTTGGTATTTATATACCGGGAGAAGGCCTGGTAAGTGGCATTCCAAAGAGCGTTATCCACACCAAGCAGGCGCAGCGAGCCTTTTTGCGCGGAGCGTTTATGGCGGGCGGATTTTTGGCTGATCCCTTAAAAGATTTTCACCTAGAGATTGCTGTCTCGGGAGAAAGATTTGCCACTGAGCTGGTAAAACTTATGGGATCCATTGGCGTTAAGGCGCGGCTTAATCATCGTAACCGCCATACCAATGCGCTCATGCGTACCAGAGAAATTTATGCTGTCTACCTTAAGAGCTCTGACGACATCATCAAGTTTTTGCGAGAGATTGGTGCGCCCACCATGGCGCGCGCAATCGCGTTTACCCGCGTGCAAAAGCATTATCGCAATAACGTCAATCGAGTTGTCAACGCAGAGATGGCAAATCAAACACGCTCTTCAAATGCAGCGGCAGACCAGTTAGCGCTCATAGAAAAGGCCGAGAAACTCATTGGACTCAGAGCTCTGCCGCCAGCGGTCAGAGATTTTTGTCTTGCACGAAAAGATAACCCTGAGCTGTCATTATCAGCGTTGGGGGAGTCGTTTGTACCACCCGTATCCAAGTCCGCCATGTATCACCGATTGCTTCGGTTAGAAAAAATCGTTCAGGATTTAGAAAAAGATGCATAAGTTATCGGCGAGTGCGGTAAAATACTCGGTGTACGGTTTAAATGTTAATGAATCCGGAGAATGGCTCTGGGTCACCGAAAGGAGCATTACGTATGGCAGTAAAGGTTGCTATTAACGGTTTTGGCCGCATTGGTCGCCTTGCATTTAGGCAGATGTTTGGTCACGAGGGTTCCGAGATTGTTGCAATCAACGACCTTACTTCTCCAGAGATGCTTGCATATCTTCTGAAGTATGACTCTACTCAGGGCAACTATTCCCGCGATCACAAGGTAGAGGCAACTGACCACTCCATCATCGTTGACGGTCACGAGATTGTTATTTACAAGGAGGCAGACGCTAACAACCTGCCTTGGGGCGATCTCAACGTTGACGTTGTTCTTGAGTGCACCGGTTTCTACACTTCTAAGGACAAGGCACAGGCTCACATCAACGCTGGTGCTAAGAAGGTTGTCATTTCTGCTCCTGCAGGCAATGACCTCCCAACTGTTGTCTTCAACGTTAACCACGAGACCCTCACTGCAGATGACAACATCATCTCCGCAGCTTCCTGCACCACCAACTGCCTTGCTCCTATGGCAAAGGGTCTTAACGACTTCGCAACTATCAAGTCTGGTATCATGACCACCATTCACGCATACACTGGTGACCAGATGATCCTCGACGGCCCACAGCGCAAGGGTAACTTCCGTCGTTCCCGTGCTGGTGCAGAGAACATCGTTCCTAACTCCACCGGTGCTGCTAAGGCTATTGGTCTTGTTCTTCCTGAGCTCAACGGCAAGCTCATTGGTGCTGCTCAGCGCGTTCCTACGCCAACTGGCTCCCTCACCAACCTCTATGCTGTTGTTGACAAGAAGGTCACCGTTGACGAGGTCAACGCTGCAATGAAGGCATATGCAGAGACCATCCCAGAGACCTTTGGTTACAACGAGGATGACATCGTTTCCCGCGACATCGTCGGCGAGACCCACGGCTCCATCTTCGACGCAACTCAGACCATGTGCTCTGACCTTGGCGATGGCACCACTCTTGTTCAGGTCACCTCTTGGTACGACAACGAGAACTCCTACACTTCTCAGATGGTCCGCACCATCAAGTACTTCGAGAAGTTCGTTGCTTAAGTTCTAGTTACATAGACGCCTTAGGCGCGGTCGCAGCATCTGCCGCGATCGCGCCTTCTTTTGTTGGAAACGTATTTAAAGGAGTGACATGGCTTTTACAAAGAAGACTGTCCGCGATGCAGATGTTGACGGTAAGCGCGTTTTGATGCGCGTTGACTTCAACGTACCTCTGAAGGACGGCGTTGTTACTGACGACACCCGCGTTCGCGCTGCACTTCCAACCATCCAGTATCTTCTCGACCACAACGCAAAGGTCATCCTGATGAGCCACCTTGGCCGTCCAGATGGCACCGGCTTCCAGCCAGAGCTTTCCCTGCGTCCAGCTGCAGAGAAGCTTGCTGAGCTTCTCGGCCATGAGGTTAAGTTTGTTGAGGACACCTATGGCGAGAAGGCCCGTGAGGCTGTAGACGCACTCAAGGACGGCGAGGTTCTTGTTCTTGAGAACGTCCGCTTTGACAAGCGTGAGAAGAAGAACGATCCAGAGATTGCAAAGACCCTTGCATCTTATGGTGACATCTTTGTTCTTGACGCCTTTGGTACCGCTCACCGTGCACAGGGTTCTGTTGTTGGACCAGCAGCTTACCTTCCTGCATATGCTGGCTTCCTGCTTGAGAAAGAGGTTGACACTCTTACCTCTATCTTCTCTAACCCAGAGCGCCCACTTGTAGCTATCGTTGGTGGCTCCAAGGTTTCTTCTAAGATTGGTGTTCTTGATCACCTTATCGATTCCGCTGATACCCTCATCATTGGTGGCGGTATGGCTTACACCTTCTTCCTGGCAAAGGGTTATACCGTTGGTACTTCTCTTCAGGAGCCAGACTGGATTGAGCGCGCAGGTGAGATGCTCAAGAAGGCAGAGGAGAAGGGCGTTAAGATTCTGCTTCCTGTTGACAACGTTGTTACCGATCACTTTGGTGAGGACGCTGTTGGTGAGGTAGTTCCTTCCGATCAGATTCCTGCAGACCGCATGGGTATGGACATTGGTCCTAAGACCGTTGAGCTTTACTCTGAGGCTATCAAGGGCGCAAAGACCGTCTTCTGGAATGGTCCTATGGGCGTCTTTGAGTTTGACCAGTTTGCAAAGGGCACCGAGGCTGTTGCTCGTGCTGTTGCAGATGCTGATTGCACCTCTATCATCGGCGGCGGCGATTCCGTTGCAGCAGTTAACAAGTTCCACCTTGCTGACAAGATGAGCTGGATTTCTACTGGCGGCGGCGCTTCCATGGAGCTCGTTGAGGGTAAGGCACTTCCAGGAGTGGAGGCGCTTCTCGATGCGTAATCGTATGATCGCAGGTAACTGGAAGATGAATGAGACTTTCGCTGAGGGCGTTGAGCTTGCTCAGGGAATTGTCGATCAGCTTGCTTCCGGTACTGGAAACGTTGATGTTGTTATTGCTCCACCTCTTGTAGATCTTAAGGGTGTCTCTGAGGTTCTTACCCAGGCAAACTCTTCCGTTGCTCTCTCTGCACAGAATGTGTACTGGGAGGAGTCCGGTGCATTTACTGGTGAGACCTCTCCAGCAATGCTGACTTCTGTTGGTGTAACGTACTGCATCATTGGTCACTCCGAGCGCCGTGGCTACTTTGGCGAGACTGACGAGGACATTAACCGTAAGGCAAAGGCACTGATGGCTCATGGCATCGTTCCTATTTCTTGCTGCGGTGAGTCTCTTGAGGTTCGCAACGCCGGCACTCACGTTCAGTTTGTTGTTGACCAGATTAAGGCAGATACCAAGGGTCTTGAGATTACTGATCCTTCCAAGTACGTTATTGCTTACGAGCCAATCTGGGCAATTGGTACTGGTATGACTGCAACTGCTGATGACGCACAGGAAGTCTGCGGTGCAATCCGTAAGACCCTGGTAGAGATCTTTGGTGCAGAAATTGCAGACGGTATCCGTATTCTTTACGGTGGTTCTGCTAAGCCAGAGAACGTTGGAGGCTTCCTCGAGAAAGAGGACGTCGACGGCGCACTTGTTGGTGGTGCATCTCTCAAGGCTGATTCCTTCGTTGCAATGGTAAAGAGCGCAATGAACTAAACTCTGGCAAAGTTCCTTACCAACGGTGAGGCACTTGGCACATTTGTTAAGTTCTTGTTTGTTTTGCAACTTGGCACACGTCATCCCCAAAGGGGAGTGGCGTGTGCTATTCTTTTCTCTTGTACGTAAAAAATAACTAGGGCTGGGTTTTCTCGCCAGCAAGAGGGGGAACCTCGTGGGCGTTCTGAATACAATTCTTTTAGTGCTGTTTGTACTTTCTGGCATTTTGACGGTGCTGCTTGTTTTGGCACACTCCGGAAAGGGCACCGGCGTTTCTGACATGATTGCTGCATCTATGTATAACGCAAGCGCTGGTTCAGGCATTATGGAGAAGAACCTTGATCGCCTTACCGTCATCACTACAACCATCTTCTTGGTTTGCGCTATTGTTATGGCTTTGACGTTCCCTGTTGGCGCTATTGGCTAAGCAGTCGCTTGCATATTTGAATTACCTGCCGAGAAACCCGAGTTTCTCGGCATTTTTTATTCGTAGCCTGCGGAGCATGTGAAAATTTACTGTTAGGAATACCAGCAAAAAAAGCTGTGTGCGGCAGATAGAAGTTATCTGTTACTTCTTAACAGAATTTTCAATAACGTTTCTCATATGTAAACAAATTTGATTGTGACCTGCACGCTGGACTCAAACAGTCATTATATGTGGATACGTTTTACTGGGATTGGTATGCATAATCTTGCTTATCTAAGAGATATTTTTTGGGTTAAGCAGCTTATCCATGGTAAAATTGCACTTTGCTGTGTATTCACGGCATGTTTGTTGTAGGAATGCTAGGTTGCCATACCGAGAAAACCTCGCTTATCGGGTGGATAAGCGCAAGGCGGTGAGGAGAGTCAATGGCACGGTTTGTTTGGTACGTTACAAAGAGGATTTTGAGCTACATTGTGATGATTTTTGTTGCAACTTCGCTCACATTCTTCCTCGCATCATCATTTATGAACCCACGCTCCAACTTTGAGCAGCGTACTCCACGTCCTCCACAGGAGTCTATTGAGGAAAACCTGTATAGGACTAATCTGAATGATAAGACTCCAGTTATTGAACGTTATCAGGTTTGGGTTACCAATCTATTTACCAAGTTTGATCTTGGTATGACTCCAACAGGCGATAACGTTAACCGTGAGATGAGCTCTAAGTTTATGGCTTCTATTGAGCTTATGACTCCAGCAACTATTTTGTCAGTTGTTATTGGTGTTAGCCTGGGCGTTTATACCGCCCAACGTCAGTATCAGTGGCAGGACCGCTTCTTAAGTGGTGTTGCTTCGGTTTTGCTAGTTATTCCAACCGTTGTTATGGCAATCTTGATTGTTTTTGCAGCAATCGAGATTAACGCACGTGCCGGTTCTCGTATTTTCTACGTTACCGACCTTTCTAGTGGAGATACCGGAAACTTCTTCACTTGGCTCATTGACTTCCTCCAGCACATTATTCTTCCAACCATTGTTCTTACTATCGTAAGCTCCGTTGGTTACCACCTCTCTCAGCGTACGTACCTGCTTGACGAGATGCACGCAGACTATGTCCGTACTGCTCGCGCAAAGGGACTTACTCGTAAGAAGGCAATTCGTAAGCACGCTCTTCGCGTTTCTTTGATTCCAACCGCTGTTTCAGTTGCTTTCTCTCTTGCAGGTATCTTCACAGGTGCTGTTATGACCGAGAAGGTCTTTGCAATTCACGGTCTTGGTGAGTACTTCATTAACTGTATTAACAACAACAATATTCACGGTGCAGTTGCAGTTGCAGCATTCTCTGGCGCAATGACTCTTGTTGGCGCTCTTCTGGCTGACCTCTTTGCTGCTGCTCTTGATCCACGAATTAAGATGAGCTAAGGAGGCGGACATGTCTAAAGAAGAGCTTCAGAATAAAGACGAGAAAAACGTCTCCATTGATGCAGGTCTTACTAACGCTGAGCGTGAGCTTCAGGCAGATGCTAAGTCTGACAATAAAGAAGTTAAAAGAATTAGTTATGCTGGCCTGATTGCAAGGCGTTTCTTCCGCCAGCGTTCTGCAGTAATCGGTTTGATTATTCTTGGAATTATGGTTCTCATTGCAGTTTTTGGACCATATGCCACTCCGTTTAATTACACAGATGCTGACTTTACTGCAATTAACATGGCTCCTAATGCAAAGCATTGGTTTGGTACTGATGGTGCTGGTATTGATTTGTATGCCTGTGTTGTCCACGGTCTTGGCCGTTCTTTGACCATTGGTATCAGCTATGCAATCTTGACCACTATCATTTCTGCAATTATTGGTACTGCCATTGCTTATGTTCGCGGCATTCCAGAGAAGATTGGTATGTGGCTTCTTGATATGCTCATGGTCATCCCTAGCTTCTTGCTGGTTGCTATGATTGTTCGTGCAGCAGGCGGTGAGTCTGGTTGGCTCATGCTTATCTTTGGTCTAACTGCTTTTGGTTGGATTGGTCGCGCGCGTACTATCCGTACCATGGCTCTGTCTTTGCGTGAGAGAGATTACGTCAAGGCCGCTAAGTACATGGGCGTTCCACCATTTACCATCATTGTTCGTCACCTTATTCCAAACCTTGGTTCAATTCTTATTATTGATTTGGTCTTGGCTGTTATTGGTGGCATTAACTCTGAGACTGCATTCAGCTTCTTGGGTCTTGGTATCAAGGCACCAGATACCTCTCTTGGTTATCTTCTGAGTGCTGGTTCTTCTGCAATGCTTACTACTCCATGGATGATTCTGATTCCATCGGCATTTCTGATTGTTGTTTGTGTTGGCCTGCAGCTCATCGGCGACGGCCTTCGCGATGCCTTTGACCCTTATTCACGCGCTGCTGGTAGCGTTAAAGATCAGGAAGAGGATTCTTCCAAGGATGACGCTCAGCTCGGTGATCTTGAGGGAAGCATCGTTTCTGAAGAAACTACGGAGCGTGCATAATGGCTGACATTACTAATACTTCTGCAAAGCAGGGAAATGTAGAGATGGATGATGTCCTACGCTATGAGCTGCTTGAGTCAAATGGTCCTAAGGGTGCACCAACAGGAGATCCAGTTCTTTCTGTTCGTGATCTTAAGGTTTCCTTTAACACTGAGGCTGGTCGTGTAGATGCAGTTCGTGGTGTTAACTTTGATCTTTGGGGTGGCCGTACCCTCGGTATCGTAGGTGAGTCCGGTTCTGGTAAATCGGTCACGGCGCTTTCTCTTATCGGTCTTCTTGATGACAACGCTCACGTTACCGGCTCCATTAAGCTTGGTGATGAGGAGCTCATTGGTAAGACCGACGAAGAGATGTCAGAGCTTCGTGGTACTAAGATTTCTATGATTTTCCAGGATCCACTGTCTGCTTTGACCCCAATGTTCTCTATTGGAGATCAGCTTGCAGAGGCTCTGCTTACCCACAATCCTCATATGAGCAGGTCAGACGTTCGTAAGCGTTGTATTGAGCTTCTCTCCATTGTTGGTATTACTGATCCAGAGAATCGTCTGGATTCTTTCCCACATGAGTTCTCTGGTGGTATGCGCCAGCGTGTTGTTATCGCAATTGCAATTGCAAACAATCCTGACATCATCATTGCAGACGAGCCAACCACCGCTCTTGACGTAACTATTCAGGCTCAGATTCTTGACGTCTTGAAGGTTGCACAGAAAGAGACGGGCGCAGCAGTTGTTCTGATTACTCACGACCTTGGTGTTGTTGCAGGTACCGCTGATGACATTATGGTTATGTATGCAGGTCGTGGCGTAGAGCGCGCAAGTGTTGATACGCTTTTTGCTGAGCCTCGTCATCCTTATACCATGGGCCTTCTGGGTGCTGTTCCAAAACCTCACCTTCAGGCAGAGCATAGGCTTGTTCCTATTAAGGGCAATCCACCATCACTTGCTGCTATTCCAACTGGTTGTCCTTTTAACCCACGTTGTCCTATGGCTACCGAGGAATGCTCCAAGAAAGAGCCAGTGCTGCTTCCTGCAAATGCTGCCGAGGGTCACTTGGCATCTTGCCATCACCTTCAGGAGATTTGCGAGAAGAACCTCACTTACGCTGAGGTGTATCCAGACTTTGAGCCAATCCTTCCAAAGTGGGTTGATGTACCTCGTAACGAGCGTCCTGTTGTACTCAAGGTTGAGAATCTTACCAAGACTTTCCCTGTTCAGGGTAAGGGCTTTATTAGGCGCAGCAAGGGCACTATGACTGCAGTTGACCGTGCAAGCTTTGAGATCCATGAGGGAGAAACCCTTGCGCTTGTTGGTGAGTCTGGCTCTGGTAAGTCAACAACTCTGATGCAGATTATGGATTTGCTGAAGCCTGAGGATGGTCGTATTACGGTCCTTGGCAAAGATGTTGCTGAGCTTAAGAATGCTGCACAGCGTAGAGAGCTGCGTAAAGATCTTCAGGTTATCTTCCAGGATCCAATGAGTTCTCTGGACCCACGTATGCCTGTCTATGACGTTTTGGCTGAGCCACTTCAGGCACAGGGTTGGAACAAAGAGGATATTAATACTCGTATTGGCGAGCTCATGCGTCTGGTTGGCATCAACCCAGACTATGTTGACCGCTTCCCATCTCAGTTCTCTGGTGGTCAGCGTCAGCGTATTGCTATTGCTCGTGCTCTTGCAACAAGTCCAAAGATTCTTCTCTTGGACGAGCCAATTGCATCTCTGGATGTTTCCATTCAGGCAGGTATTATTAACCTCCTTGAGGATCTTCAGGTTCAGTTGAAGATTTCTTATCTCTTTGTTGCTCACGATCTTGCTGTTATTCGTCACATTTCTGACACGGTTGCTGTCATGCACCTGGGCAAGATTGTTGAGTACGGTGAGACGGAAGACGTCTTTACTAACCCACAAGATCCTTACACTAAGGCGCTTCTCTCGGCTATTCCAATTCCTGATCCAAAGATTGAGCGTACCCGTGAGCGCATGATTTATCAGGATGGTAAGCTGGTTCCTGCTACTCACATCTCTAACGAGTAACAAAGATTCAATAAATTTTCTGAAAACCCGCACTTAAAACTAGGTGTGGGTTTTTCTTTGTTACAAATAGTGAACGAGGTTGTTACGGGAATGTTTCTGCTATGGAGTATTTTCAGGCAATTTCGTATAGTTAAGTGAATATCTGTAGGCCTTTAACGAAATGGGTGATCATATGGCTGACAGTTTTTCCCGTCGTTCGTTCTTTGCTCTGACTGGAATCACCGCCGCAGGTCTTGGCCTTGCTGGTTGTGCTCCATCAAATCCTCAGAGCAGCTCTACCACCACAGGTACTGAGCCACAGGACGGCTCTCCTGCAAACACTCCTCTGGATCAGCTTCCACTTCCAGAGAAGGGCAAGACGTACAACAATCCTAAGTCTCGTGATGAGGTTAAGGATGGCGGTACTCTGACTCAGCCAATCAACGAGATTGGTCCACAGTGGAATTATTACCAACTTGCTGGTAATACCTCTTACATGAACATCCTTCACGGTCTTATCAACCCTCGTGACCTGTTCCTTAACAATGCTGATGGCGATAAGTTTGAGCCAAACAAGGATTACATCAAGGACTTCAAGGTAGAGGAGAAGGACGGCAAACAGGTTGCTACCCTGACCTTCACTGATCAGGCCACCTTCAACGATGGTACCGCTATTGATTGGACCGCAATTCAGACCGCATTCATCACTATGTGTGGTCAGAATAAAAAGTTTGCGGTTTCTTCAACTGATGGTTATGACAAGTATGAGTCTGTTGAGCAGGGTGATACTGCTAAGACCGCTGTTATTACCATGAAGGAGGCAGTCTATCCAATCGAGAGCATCTTGAGCTATGCTCTGCACCCAAAGCTTCAGGATCCAGACTTCTTCAACAATGGTTACAATAATGAGCCACACAACGAGCTTGGTTCTGGTCCTTATATTGTTGATTCTTTCGATGACTCTGCTGTAACCTTCAAGCCAAATCCAAAGTGGTGGGGTGATGCTCCTAAGCTTGATACCCTTGTCTACAAGCAGATGGATACCCAGGCTTCCATTAACGCATTCAAGAACGAAGAGACTGACACTACTGGTACTTCCGTCGCAGGTTCTGCTGAGCTTCTTTCTAACTTCTCCGGTCTTGGTGATAAGGCTCAGATTCGCCGTGGTCTTGGTATGTCTATTGCTGTTATCGAGCTTAACTCTACTCGCGGTGCTCTTCAGGATGTTGCAGTTCGTAAGGCATTCTGCCAGGTCGTTGACCCTGCAACTATCGTTTCCATCGTCTTCCAGGGTGTTAACTGGAAAGAGGATGCACCAGGCTCTATGCTTTGGCCTTATTGGGCAGCTGGTTATGACAACAACCTCCCAGACGATATCAAGAACCTCAAGTCTGCTGACGAGCGCAAGGCTGCTGCAAAGAAGACCCTTGAGGACGCAGGCTACAAGCTCAATGGCGATTACTACGAGAAGGACGGTCAGCAGGTAACCTTTAGTTACACTCTGTTCGGCGACGGTACTACTGTTAAGAACCGTGCTGCTGCAATCCAGAAGATGTGCAAGGATGCTGGTATTAACCTTACCCTTGATTCTCACCCATCTTCTGAGTTCTCTGATGTTCTTACCTCTGGCTCTTGGGATGTCTGCCTCTTTGGTTGGGTTGGCTCTTCAACTTCTTACAACAACGGTGGTCAGCTCTATGGTTCTGAGTCTGGATCCAACTTTGGTCAGCAGGGCTCCGCAGAGACCGATGAGATGTTTGCAAAGGTTGTCTCTACCAAGGACTTTGATGAGCGCATGAAGCTCATGAATGAGGCTGAGAAGAAGATGATGCAGACTTACGCATATCTTCCTGTCTACACTGGTCCAGACTGCTACGTTGTTAAGAAGGGTCTTGCCAACTTTGGTCCTTCACTCTTCCAGAGCACACCAGCAACCATTGTTGGTTGGCAGAAGTAAGCAAGGGACAAGGCGATCTTCTCGCAAAGTTCTTTTGAGAAAAAGTTTTAAATTTTCTCAGTAAAGTTGCTTGAAGATGTGTTAGTATATCCCTCGCTGCAAAGCAAGTCGGAGTGGCGGAATTGGCAGACGCGCTAGCTTGAGGTGCTAGTGACCTACTAACGGTTGTGCGGGTTCAAGTCCCGCCTCCGACACCACGGAATTTCGGCGGATCTCTTCGGAGGTCCGCCTTTTTCGTATACTTAGGCAATGTGATTTGTTTTTCCTTGCTGGTAAGGAGTGACTGTGGCAGATAACAAGCTGAGCGTAAGGCGTGTTGAGGGAGTTGTCGACGGGACCGTTGCTGCAACTCTGTCTCAGTTGCTACGGCTGACCAGCGATGCAGTCATTGTTTTTAATATGGAGGGCATGGTTCTTCTCGCCAATGAAGAGGCCGAAAGCCTATTTGCTAAGGAAGACGGCACCATTGCCGGCCTGGACGTGCGCTTTTTGTTTACCCCGGCAAATCAAGAAAACTTGCAGAAGCCGTTCTTTGTAGAGTCGTTGCCGTTTGCGATTGATGGCTCCACTTCCATGGTGGCCGCTCCTACGCAAGATGGCACGTCACAGGTGTTGAGTGTACGTGCAGATTATGTGGGTGCGCCTACACAAGCTATTGTTCTGACAGCGTCTAAGCTTCGTGACATGGCTAGCCCTATGCACGATGATGAACGAATGGTGTTGGACCTTCGCCGAGCCAACAGGAGGCTCTCAGGAGCGCTTCAGATTGTTTTGGACACGCTTGACTCGGAAGATATGGGTCAGCTTATCGAGCGCGTGTTAGAAGAGCTCTCAGAGACTGTCGAGGCTGATGGCGCGCTTATCTATCTTGCTGAGCAAGACGGGTATCACCTTCATGGTGCAACGGAGTCTTTGAGAAGTGCGTCATTGGATAGAATTCCTCGCTACTTTGCATTTAACAGCTCTCTGGAGCGTTTGACGTTTTATTCCGAGCACGCACTTCGCTTGCATACCATGCCTTTGAACTCTAGCGCGCTCAAGCAGGGAAGAGTTAAAAAGCGCAACCTTGTTAACGAAGAAACTCGTGAGGTCATAACCGTTGACGCAAGTCATTTGCCTCCGTTTACCAGCTTTCTTGTGGTTCCTGTGTGGTTTGGTGGCCACATTGTTGCTCTGATTGAGGTGGGCTGGGAGCGTAAGCGTGCGCTTTTGGTTGAAGACGCAAGACTTCTGGACTCCATTGCAAATTACCTCTCGGTGCAGCTTGTAGGCGCGTTGTCGGCCATGAGAACGCAGCGTAGAGACACGCTTCGCGAGGCATTAGCTCGCGTGCGCCAAGGATTGCTTCATAGCGCTGCAGAGGGCGAGAAGATCTCTGGTGAGCGATTACAGCAGGTTATGAGGTCGGTGGGTACCGATCTGAATGCACAGGTTTTCTCGGTAGATTGTTGTGAGGTCACAGGCAACATTACGCTCCATGCGCTTGGTGCTGAGCAAGCGTTTAGCGACGCTCAGGACGGTGCGCAAGACAGCGCGCAGGCTGCGGCGGAGGCCGGCGACGCGCAGACTGCGGCGGAGGTCGGCGGCAACCAGATTGCGCTTCCATCGACGGTTGAGGGACTCAAGACAGGAGAGGGCGAGGCATCAGTCAAAGAGGTTGAGCTTGAATCTGAGCTGAGTCGTGCGCTTGCTGCACAGGGTCTGCCTTGTAAGGGAGCTGTGCTTTTCTTGGGTAAGTTTGCAGGAGAACAGCATACCTGGCTTTTCTTGCGAGAAGAAAACGCTGAGCCCTTAAGCGACATCGAGCTTGATTTCTTGGACCGCGTGATGCTTCTGGTTCACTCGTTGGCCGTTGGTGCCGAAGAGAGCCAGCAAAATAAGCATATCTCCCAGGCGCTGCAGTCGGGCATGAAAAATGACCTCCAGCAAGTTGAAGGAATCTCTGCCGAAGGTATCTATTCATCTGCAACCGCCGACGCGTTTGTTGGTGGCGATTTCTATAGCATGATTAAGCTGCCAGGCCGTCGCGCGTGCATCATTATGGGTGACGTTTCTGGCAAGGGTATTGAGGCGGCATCTATCTCGTCCGCAGTTAAAACGGCACTTTCCGCCTATGCGTGGGAGGGAAGAACTCCCGCTCGCATGGTGGCAACGCTGAATGAGTTCCTGCTGGGCTTCTCGAGGGTAGAAACGTTTGCAACGCTTTTTGTTGGCATTGTTGACCTTACAACTTCGTCGCTGACCTACTGCTCCGCTGGTCATCCACCTGCGATTTTGGTGTCTGCTCAATCGGGCGACGCTGAGCTTTTGGACGTTCAGTCGGGCGTTGTGGGCGCGTTTCACGACATGGAGTACAAAAACGGTACGATTCGCTTGCACGAGGGCGATATCCTGCTGCTTTACACCGACGGAACCACAGAGGCTCGCAGTCCCGAAGGCGCGTTCTTTGGCGAAACTGGCCTGCGCGACATGATTATGAACGAGGTTCCTTGTGGCTTTGATGGCCTGCTCAATAGGTTCTTGAGCACGCTTGACCGCTATACTGGCCGAAGGCTTGACGACGACGTTGCCATGGTTGCCCTGCGCTTTGACGAGCTTGGCGGCGTCGATTCTAGCGCGCTCGGCGGCGCTGACTCTATCGCGTTTGGCAGCGGCGACTCTGGCGTGTCTGGCAGCGGCGACTCTGGCGAGAAGAACAACTAGACGATTTTCTCGCCAAGGAGACGATTTTCTCGTCAAAAAATACAGATATCTGAAATTCTTGTTGCTGCACGGGAACAAGAAACGTATGTATACGCAGCCAAACATAGCAGTTGTTTCAGTCAAT
>CAURLG010000002.1:0-209684 GCA_963525825.1 uncultured Atopobium sp.
CGATATCGAGATTGCTCAATCATCCGAGATGCTTCCCATCTTTGAGGTGGCAAAGTGTGCGGGTATTCCAGAGGATCTTCTGGAGCCTTATGGTCGTTATAAGGCAAAGCTTGACGCACGTGCTCTGGCAGATAAGCCTCTTCGCGGAAAGCTTGTGCTGGTAACCGCCATTAACCCAACGCCAGCAGGCGAGGGAAAGACTACCACCTCGGTTGGTCTGGCTGATGCTTTGACTAGCCTGGGACAGTCTGCCATGTTGGCCCTCAGAGAGCCTTCTTTGGGTCCCGTTTTTGGCGTCAAGGGTGGTGCTGCGGGTGGCGGCTATGCCCAGGTAGTTCCCATGGAGGACATCAATCTTCACTTTACTGGTGACTTCCACGCTATTGGTGCTGCGAACAACCTTTGTGCAGCCATGCTGGATAACCACATCAAGCAGGGTAACAGCCTCAACATTGATCCACGCCGTGTTGTGTGGAAGCGTTGCGTTGACATGAATGACCGCCAGCTCAGAAACGTTGTTGACGGACTTGGCGGCATTGCAGACGGCATGCCAAGACAAGACGGCTTTGATATTACCGTTGCCTCCGAGGTCATGGCTGTATTCTGCCTTGCTTCCGGCATCAAAGACCTTAAAGAACGCCTGGGCAGAATGGTTATTGCCTACACCTATGACCGCAAGCCTGTTACCGTCAGCGATATCCATGCCGAGGGCGCTATGACAGCGCTCCTCAAAGACGCTATTCAGCCTAACTTGGTCCAGACGCTTGAGCACACACCTGCTCTTGTTCACGGTGGACCTTTTGCCAACATTGCTCACGGCTGCAATACGGTTGAGGCAACAAAAACCGCTCTTCGTCTTGCTGATTATGTTGTTACCGAGGCAGGTTTTGGTGCAGACCTTGGTGCCGAGAAGTTCTTGGACATTAAGTGCAGAGCTACTGGCCTTGCTCCATCGGCTGTTGTTCTGGTAGCAACTGTTCGTGCACTTAAGTACAATGGAGGCGTTGCCAAAGCAGACCTTAACCAGCAAAACGTTGAGGCGCTTAAAGAGGGCATTCCTAACCTGCTTCGCCACGTTGACAACATCCAGACGGTCTATGGTCTTCCTGTAGTCGTTGCCATCAATGCATTCCCAACCGATACCGCTGAAGAGCTTGCTCTGGTAGAGGAGGAGTGCAAGAAGCGTGGCGTAAATGTTGTCCTATCTGAGGTTTGGGCAAAAGGTGGAAAGGGCGGCCAGGCTCTGGCAGAAGAGGTTATGCGCCTTTGCCAGACTGAGTCTAAGCTCACTTTTGCTTACGATGTCAAAGAGTCTTTGAAGCAGAAAATTACTGACATTGCTACCAAGATTTACCACGCCGATGGTGTTGAATTTGCTCCAAGTGCCGCCAAGCAACTTCAGCAGCTTGAAGAGCTTGGCTTTGGCGAGCTTCCTATTTGTATGGCAAAAACTCAGTACTCTTTTACTGACGATCAGACTAAATTGGGTGCTCCAGAAAACTTTAAAATTACCGTGCGAGAAGTTCGTGTTTCTGCAGGTGCTGGCTTTGTGGTCTGCCTTACGGGCTCTATTATGACCATGCCGGGACTTCCAAAGGTTCCTGCTGCAGAGCATATTGATGTTCTTGATGATGGAAGAATTGTGGGTCTTTTCTAATGTCTTATCCCTCTTCACCTGAAGAAGTTGCTTTTACAACCTATAGTGCTGATTCTTATGCTCAACACCTTGCTGCTAAAGAGCCTATTCCTGGTGGCGGTAGTGCTGCCGCTTATGTAGGGGCACTTGCAGTGTCTTTGGCTTCAATGGCTGGTGTGTACGCACAAGGAAAACCTGCCTATGCTCAGCATGAAGATGATCTTGCAAAATACATCGCCCGAGCTGGAGCTCTTCGCCAAGACTTCATGGAGCTTATGGATGAGGACTCTCGCCAGTTTTTGCTGGTTTCCAGTGCGTTTAGTGTGTCTAAAGATGATCCAAAGCGCGTAGAGATTGTTGAGGATGCTCTTAAAGAAGCAGCTCAACCTCCGCTGAAGGTTATGAGAAAAGTGTGCGAGTCCATTGAACTTCTCGAAGAAATGCTTATCAAGGGATCTCGTATGCTTCTATCCGACGTAGGTTGTGGTGCTGCTCTTGCGCGCGGTGCTTTGATTGCAGCTTCTCACACGTTGTTTGTAAACACGCGCTCCATGCATGATACGGCCTATGCTCAAACATTGCTTGATGAGGCGGATGCACTTTTGGACACCTATGTATCACGAGCTGATGGCGTAAGTGATGCGGTGAGCGCACAGCTGAGACAGGAGGCATAACATGAGCTCAGAGACTCTGTCACAGGAGCTTCGTGGCGCTCCTGTTGCTAAAGCAATAACTGAAAAACTTGCCGCTCAGGTCAAGGAACTTCGCGCACAAGGCGTAACTCCTAAGCTGGTTATTGTTCGCATTGGACAGAAAAGTGATGACCTTACCTATGAGCGCGCAGCATATACGCGTGCGGAGAAGGTGGGCTTTGAAGTTGAAACCATTGAGCTTCAAGAAGACACCACACAAGAGCAGGTAAATAGTGCGTTTGATCAGGTTTCCGCCGATGCATCGGTGCATGGCTGTCTGCCTATGCGTCCATTTCCTGCTGGAATTGATGAGCATGAAGCTCTTCAGCATCTAGCTCCAGAAAAAGATGTTGATTGCGCAACCGATTCAATGCTGCTGGCAACACTTTGCGGGACTCCTGGTGCACTGGGACCTTGTACTGCAGAGGCGGTTCTTGCGCTTCTCGATTTCTATCAGGTACCTCTTGAGGGAGCACCTGTTGCAGTTGTTGGTCGCTCTAACGTCATTGGTCGTCCGGTAGCTGCGCTTTTAAGCGCCAGAAACGCTACAGTAACGGTATGTCACAGCAAGACCAAAGACCTTGCCACTACGCTTAAACAGGCAGAGGTTGTAGTTGTGGCTGCAGGTCGCGCGCACCTTATTGGAACTGACTGCGTAAGAGCAGGACAAACCATCGTTGACGTGGGCATTAACTGGGATGAAGACGCTCAAAAGCTTGTTGGCGATGTCAATACAGAGCAGGTAGCGCCACTGGTGAGCGCTTATACTCCCGTTCCTGGCGGTGTGGGCAGCGTAACTACAGCAATTCTTGCTCGTCATGTTGTTGCTGCAGCTCAAAGAACGCTTGCATAAGAATGAAAGGTAGGTTGCCTCGTGGTAGCAGAGAATAACTATAAAAAGCTTGATCAAGAGCGTGTAAAAGCCGCAGTTACTGAGTTCTTGCTTGCTATTGGCGAGGATCCAGAGCGAGAAGGCCTGCTTGATACGCCGGACCGTGTTGCTCGTGCTTGTGTGGAGCTCTTTGGTGGCATGCAGGAAGATCCTGCAGCTCATCTGCGTAAACAGTTCCATGAAGATGGCAATAAAGAGATGGTTATTGTCCGTGACATTCCTTTCTCGTCTACCTGTGAGCATCACATTTTGCCTTTTGTGGGCAAGGCACACGTCTGCTATATTCCGCAAAATGGCCGCATTACCGGCCTTTCCAAGATTGCTCGCTGCGTCAGCGGGTATTCTCGCCGTCTGCAGGTACAGGAGCGCCTCACAGGTCAGATTGCAGACGCTATGGTAGAAGAGCTTGATCCTCTGGGCGTTTTGGTGGTTATGGAGGCCGAGCACACATGCATGAGCATGCGCGGCATTAAGGCGTCGGGCGCTTTGACCACTACGTCTGCGGTTCGAGGCATTTTTAAAACTAACGAGAAAACCCGTGCAGAGGCTATGCGTCTGCTTGGTCTATAAGAGGTCTGTGCAATGAGTTATTCCGTTCCTTTTTCTGTTCCTGAGCTGAGCTATGAGCAGTCTTTAAAGGTACTTCACGATACAAAGAAGTTTGGTATCCAGCCTTTGCTGGAGAGTGTGGAAGACATGCTCAAAGAGCTGGGCAACCCTGATCTCTGCTTTAAGAGTGTTCAGATTGCAGGTACCAACGGCAAAACGTCTACCTCTAGGTATACGGCAGCTCTGCTCAAGGGAGAGGGTCTCAAGACCGCTCTGTACACGTCTCCTGAGCTTATCAGCTATACCGAGCGTATGGAGATCAACGGCACGCCTGTCTCAGAGGAAACCTTTGCTCACGGCGTCTCTGCAGCTCAGGTGGCAGGGGAGCGCGTCAACGCTCAGCGAGTTGCCCTAGGTGAGCGTCCCTATGACATCACCGAGTTTGACTTGCTCACCGTTGCAGCTCTGGTTGTCTTTGCTGAAGCAGAGATTGATGTCTGCGTGCTTGAGTGCGGTATGGGTGGCAGGTGGGACGCAACAAGTGCCGCTCAAAACATCACCTCCGTTGCCATCACGGGCGTTGGCCTGGATCACACGCGCATCTTAGGCGATACCCTCGAGGCTATTGCTGGCGAGAAGGCCGCCATTATCAAGCCTGGTCGCACCTGCGTGCTTGGCGTGGGAACGATAATTCCTCAGAGCGTCCAGGACGTATTTTTGTCCCAAGCGGCTTCTGCGGGTGTTGTTCCAACTCTTCTTGTAGCTGACAAGCTAGAAGACGTTGAGGGAGAGGTTTCTGCTGGTAAGGCTACTGACCATCCAGAGCTGCCTCACGCACACTTCTTCATTACCAAAAAGCCTAAGAGCATCGGTTTTCCGCTTGAGCTTACGGTTGTCACGCCTCGTGCAACCTACGAAGATCTTGCTGCACTTAAACCAAGCTACCAGGCAGCAAACATTGCCCTGGCAACCTGCTTGGCTGAGGATTTTCTTGGTCGTCCACTTGATGCAGAAAAAGCGTTTTTCTCCACAACCAGGTGCCCTACACCAGGTAGATTCCAGTTGCTTCAGCCAAAGCCTTTAGTGCTTATCGATGCTGCTCATAACCCTCAGTCAATTGAGACATTCTTAACTGCTATTCGCTCAATTGAGCCAGAAGTTGCCAACCGACCTATGCTTTTGACTGCAGTTTTTGCAGATAAAGATGTTAAGGGCATCGCAGAGCTTCTCGGCAAAGAGTTCCCTGAGGTAGCGGTAACCCAGACAGATAACGAGCGCGCCATGGATGCAGATGAGCTTGCTGAGCTGTACAAAGCCTGCGGCGCTAACGTGGTAGCTGTGTACAGAAGCGTTCCCGAAGCAGTGGACGCCTTGCGCGAGAAGGGCTTTGTAGCATGTGGAACAATTTCACTTGCTGGCGAGGTTGCTGCACAATTTAGTGATGCTTTGGTAAAATAAATTTATCTGCGACATTACGCTCATTTTTGAGGCGGTTTGTCGTACGATTTAGGAGAGAACAAAAAGCCAGCAGAAGGGGCTGTCAGATGCAGGAGATTCTTGATCAGATTATTACACCTGAGGTACGTATGGTTATTTACCTCATGGTTATTTGCGTCGTAATGCTTTATATCCTTTCTATCATCTACGTTATTCGCGATGCTCAGCGTCGTGGCGCAGAACCTTGGTGGATGTGGGCAGTCATTTCTGTTGTTCCTGTTGTTGGTTTGCTTGCATACGTTATTCTGCGTCCAAGCAGCTACCTCATTGACCGCGAGGAGCAGGACCTTGATATTGCCCTTCGTGAGCACCAGCTGTCTCACTACGGCATCTGCCCTAAGTGCTCCGCTCCAATTGACCGCGATTTTATCGTGTGCCCAATCTGCAATACGCAGGTTAGAAACGTGTGCCCAACATGCCATCGTCCTCTGAACGCAGACTGGAAGGTTTGCCCTTACTGCCGTACTCGCATTCAATAACGTTTGGTTTTGTTCTTTATGATGGCAATCTGGTGTTTTACAACAGAGACTATGTAGGCGTCTGCTCCTAAGCTCCCACGTGAGCAGAGTAGGCGCCGTGCCTGTTTCTATGAGTAGCTACCTCTGAGGGGTTTTACATGAAGGTTTTATATAACGACGGCCATGTTGGCGAGATTAACGATGCAGCTGAAGAGCTTGAGGTTATTCGCCACGACGCAGCTCACCTGCTTGCTCAGGCTTTGAAGCGTCTGTACCCACATGCACAGTTTGCCTATGGTCCAGCAACCGAAAATGGTTTTTACTATGACGTTGATCTTGGAGATACTAAGGTTAACGAGGACGATTTCCCAGCTATCGAAGATGAGATGAAGAAGATTGTCAAAGAGAACCTCAAGATTGAGACGTTTGAGCTTCCTCGTGATGAGGCTATTGCCTACATGAAGGAGCGCGGCGAGTCTTACAAGGTTGAGCACATTGGCGATCTTGCTCCTGACGCACACATCACCTTCTACAAGCAGGGTGAATACGTTGACATGTGCGTTGGTCCTCACATGCTCTACACCAAGGGTGTTAAGGCTTTTAAGCTGACCAGCATTTCTGGTGCGTATTGGAAGGCCGATAAGAACAACAAGATGCTCACCAGAATTTACGGTGTTGCGTTTGGTTCCAAAGATGAGCTTGCTCAGTATCTCAAGATGATTGAAGAGGCCGAGAAGCGCGACCACAGGAAGATTGGTCGCGAGATGGAGCTCTTCATGATGTCCGACTTTGGTCCTGGCTCTCCATTCTGGCTTCCAAACGGTATGGCTCTGCGTAACGCTCTGACCGATTACTGGCATGAGATGCAGGCTCGCTTTGGTTATCAGGAGGTTCAGACTCCACTGATCCTCTCGCGCTCCCTTTGGGAGACTTCTGGTCACTGGGATCACTACAAAGAGAATATGTACACCACCACGGTAGATGAAGAGGACTTTGCTATTAAGCCTATGAACTGCCCTGGTGCTTGCTTAATTTATAAGTCCAAGCCACGGTCTTATAGGGATCTTCCTATGAAGCTGGCTGAGGCTGGTCTTGATCATCGTTACGAGATGAAGGGCGCTCTGCACGGTCTGTTCCGTGTTCGTGAGTTTACTCAGGACGACGCACACCTCTTTATCCGCCCTGATCAGATTACTGAGCAGGTCACGGATGCGTCTCACCTCATTACCGCTTACTATGCACAGTTTGGCTTCCCATACCGCGTTGAGCTTTCTACGCGCCCAGAGGATTCTATGGGTTCTGACGAGGATTGGGAGCGCGCTGAGCAGGGCCTGCGCGATGCACTTGAGTCTATGGGCATTGAGTACGTTGTCAACGAGGGCGACGGTGCGTTCTACGGTCCTAAGATTGACTTCCATCTGACCGACTGCCTTGGTCGTTCTTGGCAATGCGGCACCATCCAGCTTGACTTCCAGCTGCCTCACAACTTCCAGCTTGAGTACATTGACTCCGACGGTACCAAGAAGCAGCCAATCATGATTCACCGCGCTGGCTTTGGTTCCTTTGAGCGCTTCATTGGTATTCTGACCGAGAATTACGAAGGCAAGTTCCCGGTCTGGCTGAGCCCATGCCAGGTCAAGGTTCTTCCTGTCTCCGAGAAGTCTCGCCCTTATGCTCATGAGGTTGCCGAGAAGCTCGCAGCTGCTGGTATTCGTGTTAAGGTCGACGACCGTGACGAGAAGATTGGCTATAAGATCCGTGAGGCTCGCTCCCTTGACCGTGTTCCTTATATGCTCATCCTTGGTGAGCAGGAGGTTGAGGCAGGAAACATTTCTGTTCGCGACCGCTCCAACGAGACTCACACAGCAGAGCTTGACGAGTTTATTGCTCAGGTTGTCAAAGAGAATGCGGAGCGCGTTGGTTAATAGGGTTTCAGACAAAGTACGGGTTACGGGCGGTGCCGCGCAGGATGGCGCAGGTGGCACGAAGAGTGTCGGCGCAATCGACGGCGTCACGCAAATCGCTGTTGACGACGATACGCAAACCGCAACCGACGTTGTAGCTGAATACGTAAAAATGACAGGGGCAGGCCGTGCGCGGCTTGTCCCTGTTTCCTATGTAGACGAACTTCTCGCCACACTGGTTCCAGGCGGAGCAAGCGTCGTGGAGCCGCTTGCTGGCGTGCCCGTTGAGGTGTGCGACATCAAAGGCAGAGCCGCAGCAGGGGAGCTGCTTGTGGCAGACGTGCGTACGATTGGAGCCGAGTTCAGTCCCGCGTGCCGTCTGGGAGCAGAGATTGCAGTTGCCGAGGACGCTCGGGTGCCGGGATATGTTGTCGTGTGCATGCGGAAGTGCTGCATACCGTGGGTAGCAGAGGCGGTTGAAGCAAAAGCGTGTCCTGCAGAGGACGTGACGGTTTCTGCCACGGGAGCGGAAGAGCAGGCGAGTGCACGGGTTTCTCGCCACGCGGCGAGCGACGCGGCGCAGGTGGTTGCCGCGTACCTGGCGTGCCATCCGCGCGTCGAGGCGGTGCGCTATCCGGGTCTCAAGACGGACCCGAGCTTTACGCGCGCAACATCGCAGCTAGTGGGTGGATTTGGCCCGTACGTGGATTACATGTGGAAAGAATCGCCAGGTGAATGGCATAGATTTGCAGCAACTGATGAAGACGCCAGAATGCAGATTATAAATTTTGAGAGAGTCGGTTAACGGTAAGCATTTGATTAGCATACCTTGGTATAATTTGAACTAATGTTCCTAAATAGAAGGGGATTTTATGGCAAAGAAGGCTACTCAAATTGAGGATGTTGATACTTTGCTCAAGCGCCTCGAAGAGATGCGCGAGGCACAGGCAGAGTTTGCAACATTCACTCAAGAGCAGGTCGATAAGATTTTCTATGAAGCTGCTCTTGCGGCCGAGAAAAATCGTATCCCTCTTGCTCGCATGGCAGTTGAAGAAACTGGTATGGGTGTAATGGAAGACAAGGTTATCAAGAACCATTACGCAGCAGAGTATATTTACAACAAGTACAAGGACATGAAGACTTGTGGTGTTGTAGAGGACGATCCAGCTGCAGGTTATCGAGTTGTAGCCGAGCCAATGGGTATCGTAGCTGCAGTTATTCCAACCACTAACCCTACTTCTACTGCAATCTTTAAGACACTTCTTGCCCTGAAGACAAGAAACGCCATTATTATTTCCCCGCATCCACGCGCTAAAGACTGCACTATTGCCGCAGCTCGCATTGTTCGCGATGCTGCCGAGAAGGCCGGCTGCCCCAAGGGTATTATCGACTGGGTTCCAGTTCCTTCCATCGACCTGACCGCAGCAGTTATGAGCAACGCTGACATCATCCTAGCAACCGGTGGTCCAGGCATGGTTAACGCTGCTTATTCTTCTGGTAAGCCAGCTTTGGGTGTTGGTGCAGGTAACACTCCAGCTATCATTGATGACACCGCAGACATCAAGCTTGCAGTTAACTCCATCATTCACTCTAAGACCTTCGACAACGGCATGATCTGCGCTTCTGAGCAGTCCGTTACCGTTCTCGACAGCGTTTATGACCAGGTCAAGAAGGAGTTTGCAGACCGCGGTTGCTACTTCCTCCAGGGTAAGGAACTCGATGCAGTCCGCAAGACTGTCATTATTAACGGAGCTGTTAATGCAGGTATCGTTGGTAAGTCCGCTCACTTTATCGCTAAGACTGCCGGTGTCGAGGTCCCAGAGAAGACCAAGATTCTTATTGGTGAGGTAACCTCTGTTGAGCCTTCAGAAGAGATGGCTCACGAGAAACTTTCTCCAGTTCTTGGCATGTATCGTGCAAAGACTTTTGACGAGGCAATTGCTAAGGCAGAGCGCCTTGTTGCTGACGGTGGCTATGGTCACACCAGCTCTCTTTACGTCAACATTAACGAGAAAGAGAAGATTGCTAAGCACCAGGCAGCAATGAAGACCTGCCGTATTCTGATCAATACCCCTTCCTCTCAGGGCGGCATCGGAGACATCTACAACTTCAAGATGGCTCCATCCCTAACCCTTGGCTGCGGCACCTGGGGCGGCAACTCCGTCTCCGGCAATGTTGGCCCACAGCACCTGCTTAACTACAAGTCTGTTGCAGAGAGGCAAGAGAATATGCTTTGGCTTCGTGTACCTGAGAAGGTCTACTTCAAGAGGGGCTGCATGCCTCTTGCTCTCCGTGAGCTCAAAGAGGTTTATAACAAGAAGCGCGTCTTCATTGTCACAGACCAGTTCCTTTACAAGAGTGGCTTCACCAAGACCATCGAGGAGACTCTGGATTCCCTGGGCATCGTCCACTCTTCATTCTGGGACGTTGCTCCAGATCCAACGCTTCAGTGTGCTCTTGAGGGTGTAGCTCGCATCCGCTCCTTCGAGCCAGACTGCATCATCGCAATCGGCGGCGGTTCTGCTATGGACGCAGGTAAGATTATGTGGTCCATGTACGAGAATCCAGAGGAGAAGTTTGAGGACATGGCAGCGGACTTCATGGATATCCGCAAGCGTGTCTACAACTATCCTAAGATGGGCAACAAGGCATTCTTCGTTGCTATCCCAACTTCTTCTGGTACCGGTTCCGAGGTAACTCCATTTGCCATCATCACTGATGCTGACAACGGCGTTAAGTACCCACTTGCAGACTACGAGCTGCTGCCTAACATGGCAATCGTTGATACCGACAACATGATGAGCCAGCCTAAGGGCCTGACCTCTGCTTCTGGTATCGATGTTCTTACTCACTGCCTCGAGGCATTTGTCTCCATGATGGCATCAGATTACACAGATGGCATGGCTCTTCGCGGCATGAAGCTGGTCTTTGAGTACTTGCCACGCGCTTACGATAATCCAAACGATGTCGAAGCACGCGATCACATGGCAAACGCTTCCTGCCTCGGTGGACTTGCATTTGCTAATGCGTTCCTTGGTATCAACCACTCTATGGCTCACAAGCTGGGCGCTTTCCACCATATTCCACATGGTTGGGCAAACGCAATCGTCCTTACTCGCGTAATGCGCTACAACGCAGCCGAGCGACCAACAAAGATGGGTACCTTCCCACAGTATGATCACCCACACACCCTCGCACGTTACGCTGAGGCAGGTCGTTTCTGCGGCGTTACCGGCAAGGATGACCGCGAGGTCTTTGAGAACTTCGTCAAGAAGATTGAGGAGCTCAAGGCATACATCGGCGTCAAGGAGACCATCAAGGACTACGGCGTAGATGAGAAGTACTTCCTCGATACCCTTGACGAGATGTCTGAGCAGGCATTCGATGACCAGTGCACTGGCGCAAACCCACGCTACCCACTTGTCTCCGAGCTCCGCGAGCTCTATCTGGATGCTTACTACGGTCGTGAGCCAGGCTTCTACGAGGACTAATTCTCGCGTGCGTCACAGTCGCGGCCGCCGCGGCCGTTACGTAGCGCATCCATTGCGTCGCGCATTCACCGCTTCCGACTCGTAGCGCGTAAAGCACAAAACAAGAGCCGGTTACCTAAACCCCAGGTAACCGGCTCTTTTTCTAGCTAACAAAATTCGTTGTCTGATCAGCCAATGAGCTGTTTGATTGAAACCGTGACCCCAGAATCACAAAACACACCTATGTCACATAATCTGTCAAAAAAGGCTATACATTGCTTCAAAAATGAGTGCTTGATGCAAAATATCGTCATTTGGTGTGCTTTTCTCATCGAAATTAGCAGATTATCCGACATTGGTGTGTTGTCTCATAGGTCATTTTAGTGATAGTTAAAATTTATTTATGAGTTCATTCGTAAATTTGTATATTGAATCGAGTTTATTCATCAAAATGAATTGCTCATGAGAATACTGACGTAACATCCGCCTAATCCGGTACAGATTGCTATCTCCCAAGTCCTTTTTAATGCTTAGGAACATATTTTGCATTGCGAGCTGGTTTCTGTAGATATCCGCATTCACAAAGTACTCCTTAATACTCACCGAATTCAGCTCATTTGTTCTTTGATTGTCTTTTCTTTGCTGATAGAAGTCATCATGATATGCACCGTTATATTCAATAGCTACTAAATTCAATCCAGACAAATTTGATTTGGACATCTTGCCATAAAGTAAATCTAACCTTCGCTCTTTAGGTTGAACCTCTTGGTTTATTTGATCTTTTATTACATACGATTTATTCAACGCAATCGGCATTTGATTGAAACCACCTTCACAATATGGCATGGCAGATCTAATTGCCATTTTGATCTCCATGGGAGAGGCCGCATCAGAGAAGAAATAGCGCATGTTTCTTCGCGTAGTTCTTAAACCTGGAGAATAAGGTTCAAGTGCACTCAAAAGAGACGTAAGCTCGTTCGAAGTTACCAACGGCATATCAAATTCGCAGAGTTCACCGTTTGCGAGATGACCATAACTGGCCATCAGTAGATTAGCCAGTACAATTTGATGGAGAGGACTCTTATTCCTTGACACCATACAAACAGTTAAAGCAGGCGAGATACAATACACATTTTGTCCAAGCTCAATAAGCGAACCAACAGGTAAAAGGCATTTGAATTGATGAGATACTCGCGCATTGCAAGACCTTGTCCTCGAATTATCTCTGAGTATTTCATGAGTGGTTTTAGCTAAAACTATGCCATATTCTTTCTTCAGAAATCGGAGTTTCTCCTCATACATCTCATCTGAACATGCAGCGTATGTTGCGCGAAAATCCCTTGATGAGCGTTGTGATAACACCTCATCATTTCCGTGAATCTTAAGTTGACCACAGATTTGAAGTGCAGTTTCATGCGAGAAAATAATATCCATTCGTTCCTCCTTAGAATGAGAAACGAATATATCAGCACGCTTTGTCAGCAATCTGACAGCTATTTGTCAGTTCCCTGACTCGGTTTTGCCATAATAAAAAGTCCCCTCATACCATTAGGTAAAAGAGGACTTGCATGAAAATTAAACTAAAGAACCCATAAATTGTTTCGCCCAATCAACATAAAATTCATACGATTGAGCGCGCAACGACTAAACGCCTTGATAGGCCGTGCGCAACAACAAAAATGCTCTTGGTAGGCCCACACGACGCCTAAACGTGTCGGTAGGTTACAAACTTGAAAGCGATACCTTCTGGAGTCACGCCGCCATCTTCTTCGTTACAAACTTCCCAGGCAGGATCTTCGTCCAGGTTGGGGAAGTACGTGTCCGCCTCAACCACGGTGTCGTGCTTCGTGATGTACGCGTAAGAGCACTTGTCGAGAAGAGCGCGGTAAATTGAAGCTCCACCAAGAAGCCAGACCTTCTCGGGAGCTTCATCCGCAACTAAACGAAGCGCTTCCTCTGTCGACGACACCACCTCAACGCCTTCAACCTGGTAATCGGCATTTCTAGAAATGACAATGTTGCGGCGACCTTTAAGCGGTCCACCAGGGAAGCTCTCCAGCGTCTTTCTGCCCATGACAACCGTGCAACCGCGCGTGTGCTCAACAAAATACTTCATGTCAGCCTTGTTGGGGATGAGAAGATCTCCGTCGCATCCAATGCCCCAATCGCGTGTTACAGAAACAATTGCGTTCATGTGGTTCTCCTGGCAAGTATCGTCTTACATGAAATGATGATCTTAGCTTGAGCATCCGCTCGGGCGCGTCTACAACGCCAGCCGCATCTGCTCGGGCGTGCCTACAGCGCCAGCCGCATCTGCTCGTGCGTGCCTGCAGCGCCAGCCGCGTCTGCTCGGGCGTGCCTGCCGCGATGGGCGCGTCTACAACGCCAGCCGCGTCCGCAGCAACTGCGCTTAAACCGCAATCGGAATGTTCTTGATCTGCGGACCGTGCTGATAATCCTCGACAATGAGGTCGTCAGTAGTGAAGTCGTAGAAGTTGGTGACGTTAGGGTTCAGGCTCACCTTTGGCGCATCAAAGGTGGGGCGAGAAATCAATTCTTTAACAATGTCAACGTGGCGATCATAAATGTGAGCATCGGCAATCATGTGAACCAGCTCACCAGCCTCCATGCCGCTGACCTGTGCAACCATCATGAGCAAGATAGCGTATTGGCAAACATTCCAGTTGTTAGCTGCAAGAATATCCTGGCTACGCTGAACAAGCAGCAGGTTAAGCGTAGGTTTATCCTTACCTGGCTCCTGAGTAACGTTGTAAATTGCGTTGAATGCGCAAGGGTAGAGGTTCATCTCAGAAAGATCGGCAAAGGTATACAGGTTGGTCATAATACGACGGCTGAACGGATTCTCTTTGAGGTCCTTGAGTACGCGATCCATCTGGTCATAGTCGCCATCGGCGTAGTGAGAAACCTGTCCAACCTGATAACCGTAAGCCTTGCCAATGGAACCAGACTCATCAGCCCATGAATCCCAGATGTGAGAGTTAAGATCGTTAACGTTGTTGGACTTCTTCTGGTAAATCCACAGGACCTCATCCATGGCGCTCTTGAGCGCAGTGCGACGAAGCGTCAGCGCTGGAAACTCTTCGCGCAAATCATAGCGATTGCAGACGCCAAACTTCTTGATTGTGTATGCGGAGGTACCATCTTCCCAGGTAGGACGGACCTTCTCGCCCTCGGTGGTAGTGCCGTTTTCAATAATGTCGGAGCACATATCAATAAAAATGCGATCTGCTTTGCTCATATTCAATCCTTCAAATTACTGTTCGAATTGGAATAAACACCTGCTAGTTGTACGTATAGCAAGTCTTTTCCAAGTACATTACCAGTTGCTGTCAGTATAAGCGCTGTAGGGATTCCCAAAAAGCGGGCTTGAGGAAGTCTGATTGCTCGAAACACAAGAACGTCCCAGTCCCGAGAGCAGCATAATAACTATAAAAAATAGCAAGCCTGCAGGGAAAGGAGAGCCGTCAGGCATCTGCGACGGATCGTTTGGGTCAAAGTCAGGGCCCTCGCCGCCAAATTCATGCCTGTTGTCCCTGGTATCTTGGTTGTCGTCTTTCTTTGCCATCAATCCTCAATCAAACGCTTACACTTTGATGATACCCGTCGTCGCTCAAGGATTTCATGGCGAGAAACCCCTCTTTTTGTCACTCCACATACTCTGCAAAGTATTTTGCACACGACGACTTGTTCGTGCCTGCAGCTCGCTTACACCCGCAGCATCCGCGCTCGTAGCGCTCGCGCTCGCGGCTCACGCACCCGCAGCTCCTACAGGTGCTGCGACGCAAAGATGTCGTTCCAGAACGTGCCAAGCTGCTTAATGAGCTCAATGTCCGCGGGAAGCCACTGCACGTCGAACAGCTCGTTTTGGGCAAGCCAACGAAGCTCCGAGTGAATCTCTGGATCCGCGACAGGCTCCTCAGACTCGCTTAGCGTGCAGATGTAACAATCCATATGCAGGTCAAAGGTGGGGTAGGAGTAAGCTACCGTGTCATAGAAAAACGCTGCCTGCACGCTACAGTGCAGCTCTTCCTGAATTTCTCGACGCAACGCCTGCTCGGAGGTCTCTCCAGCCTCAACTTTTCCGCCAGGAAACTCCCAGAAGTCTGCATTATCCGCATCAGCTCTACAAGCGGCAAGAATTTTGTTGTCTTTATAGAAGATAGCCGCAGCTACATTGACTGTTTTGGCCTCGGCCATGTTATCCCTCCAGCCTGACTGTTGCAAAAACGGTGGAACTCTCGGCATCTTTAAGCACTACCGAGAAACCCGTCTCATCGGTGTATACCTGGGGAGTAATGGTGTCGCCCAAGCGTGCCTGACTTCTGTACTGAACCACAATGCGGCGCAGTTTGTGAGAATAACCTAGGGCTACAAGTGTGTCGACAGCCATGAGCACGTACTGAGCATTATTAACGTGCTTGTTTGTATCCAGATGCTGCTGAGAAACAAGAATGGCTGGACCCTCAACAACATTTCCCTCAAGTGCAATTTTGCGAGGAGTTGGTGGCAAATCTACGCGAGGCTCGCCGGTAATGTAGACGCTCTCGCTCTCTGGAACACGAGCCGCCTTGCCTTCTTTAATGTCCATCAAATACCAGGTAGAGTCCGCTTTTACGATAGTCGCGCCGCTAGCATCATTAATAACAAACGATCTTGATGCTTGAAGACCCTTCATCTGATACGACCAGGTACCTACGCAGATCTTCTCGCCAAATTGAGGAAGACGGTCAACTTGGATTTGCCACGTTGCCAGAACCCATGCGTATCCCTCGCTGGTCAGCTGCTTAAAGCCACGGCCAATATCTTCTGAATGGAACGTCGAGCAATCCTGTAGATAGTTCATAACGCCTACCAGGGAAAGCTTGCCCGTCTCATCACATTCGCTGTATCTAACTCTACCTTCGATGGTGTACATATAAATCCAAACTCGAAATCAGCGTTTGCTGAGGTATTACTGTCTGTCGAGAAACCCGTCTAGTTGTCCCATGGGAACGAACCTGGCAAGCGGTCTCTGACTTTTTGCGTGGTATCGTCAAGTTTCTGCTTAGTTACCTGAACTTTTTGCGAAACCTGTTGAGCCTTTTTGGTAGCAATAAGAGTTGCATTCTGGGCCGCCGCATTTGCCTTTTGAGCTGCTGCATTTGCTTTCTGCGATGCGTTTTGCGCTGCAGCGCTTACTTTTTGCGAAGCATTCTGTGCGGCTTCTTCAACCTTCATTGATGCATCTTGAGCTGCGGCTTCAACTTTGTGATGGGTAGTAGGCCCATTCCAAAGAAGGCTAGCAACCGTGTCCAAAAAATAAAGCGTAACCACAATAAACGCCACAACCGAGACAGTGTGCTTGGAGAAAATCATCAAAACATCAAGCATTGTTGGAACGAGCACAAAAACTGAGGTAACAGAAAACGCGCCAAACACCGCGCTGGCCTGGGGACAAATTCGACCATGCAAGTTAAACTTAAACATGGAGTAGTCCCACCACTTCTTTTTAAAGCGACGCTCCAAAAAGAGGCCGGTCGAGTACTCAATAACTGTGGCTAAAACTGCACCAATGATAAAGACAATAATTGGATTAGAAATCTGGCCTAGTACCAGCCATTCTGCAATCGCTCCAATGCCATAAATAGGGCAGGTAGGACCAAAAAGAAAACCGCGCTTGGTAAATTCTCCCTCAACAACGGAGCAATAAATGGTCTCGTATACCCAACCACCAAAAGAAATCAGCGCAAAAATTATGACCATTTGAGGCAGATGCTGCACAAAGATCTCAATATTCTTATCGAGTGCAAAGAGTGTACGCAGTGTCTCAGTCATGGTGCTCACGAGAGGTTTCCGTAATCCATGTAGTCGTTAAACCCACCTGACTCACTGTTTGTTGTGCCCTGAAAATCGCTTTCAGGTGTCGAGAAACCCGTTGGGCGGAAACCATCTTTTTTGTATGGATTGCCTGTTAGTGTTTCTGCAGTTGAACAAGCTTTATCGCAAGTTGTTACAATCCAAGCCTCTTTGGTATGAGGTGGAATAGGAACTAGAGGAAACATGTGATGCAAGATGATGTCTTCCTCAACAGGGGTTAAATCAGGGAAATCCTCGCGAGCATTATCAAGTGCATGGCGAGGGTGCGTAAATCCGTGCCAGTTGTCTGGCGCGGCCTCGTGATCGTGCCAATCATAGAGGTAGTAGTCATGCAGAAGCGCGCCACGTACAAGGGCATGCTCGTCAACTTTGATGCCAGCGTTCATGGCAAAGGCAAGGCTGCTATAAGCAACCGCAATAACGTGGTCGAGCGTGCTGGTAGTTCCATGTTGTGTAAAAGTTGCAAGCTGATAGAGTCTTCCAGACTTCAGAATAGGAGTCGAAAGCTCATCGAACCTCTCGCGAATTTTAGAAACGTCAACCAAAAAATATCCCATCAACTGTGCGCACACATTAGAAAATCGTGAGCGTACCTTAGCAATGTATCTATAAAAGATTAGTTAATCTGACGGTTACGTGCAATCTTTTTGGCTGAATGTTACGAAAACGAAAGAAAAGAAAACGCAAGCTTTGGCGGTGCTTATTGTGCTGTTTAACTGCTCTTATGCTTTCTTACTGTAGGGGCTCATGTAGTCCACTACTACGTTTACTGCGCCAGGAAGACACCTAGCAGAATAGGCGTAGATGTCGTGGCAGGTGACCTCGCCATTTACTTCCAGTGGCATAGGTGCTGTTGATTCAACGGTAATTTCTTTGCCGCTAAAGCTATTGAGGTAGGGCCTACCAAGCGAGTCTCCCGTGCGATCAAAGAAACCAGAAAGCAGTGGGCGTACCAGTTTTGCAGTCATGTGAGTCTCAATGACAATAACCTCAAGCAAACCGTCATTCATACGATTACCAGGGGCTAATTCAATTCCTGCTTGCATCATGGAGCTGTTTGCAATAAGGCAGCCAATGCCCTGAAGCTCATGTACTTTGCCGTCAACGGTAATTTTGAAGTCGTGAACTGGCGGCATAAGGTTGGCTAGGGCCGCAGTAAAGTATGCGGCTTCTCCAAAGGTTTGTTTGTGGGGGATAGCTGAACGCATAATTTCTGCGTCAAGGCCTGTACCGGCCATTAAAGGAACTCCAGCTACATGGGTTTCTCCCGACACTGTGGTCCAGGTAATCTCACCCAGATCAAGCTGTGCGGTCTGAAGGTTTCTGCAGGCCAGCGCCAGTGCGTTAGGTTCAGGAGCGTTTCCAATATTTGCAGCTAGAAGATTAGCGGTTCCAGAAGGAAAGACAAGAATAGGTGTCTGGCATCCTCTAAGGCCGTAGAGCAGGCTAGATACGGTTCCATCTCCGCCCGAGAGCACCACTACGTCAAAATCTTCAGGCTGAACAGAACTCAGAACCTCATCTGTGCGCCAATGGCTTTCAACTAGCTTTACCAGGCATTCGTCGCCGCTTTTCAGAAGAGCGCGCTCAAATTCAAAGATTGCGTCAGAGCTAAAACCCGAGCAAGGATTGTGAATGATGAGGGTTCTCATATATCCTCCGAAGATTTGCGACAAGCTGGTATATCATTTTGATACGTATGAGTGTATCGCTTTACGTTAGGTACTTAATCGGCAATTGGATGGACGCATTGTATATAGCAACCTCAGAAGAACTTTCCGCATTTTGTGAGCGAGCAAAGACTTCGCATATCCTTGCAGTTGATACGGAGTTTCTTCGCGAGAAAACCTACTTCCCCAAGCTTTGCCTGGTGCAGGTTTCCACAGGTTCAGAGATTGCTGCGATTGATCCCTTGCTTATTGATGACCTAACTCCGCTTAAAGAGCTCCTGGAAAATCCACAGATTGTCAAGATTTTCCACGCGTGCTCACAAGACCTTGAGGTCTTGCTAGAAAAAATGGATTGCGCGTGTGCTCCTGTATTTGATACGCAGGTAGCAGCTGCATTTTTGGGCATGCGTCAGCAGGTGAGCTACGCCGGGCTGGTAGAAAATTTTGCTAACGTCAAGCTTGCTAAGGCTGAGTCTTTAACAGACTGGTCAAAGCGACCTCTTGATAAAGAGCAGCTGGTATATGCCGAGGATGACGTGAGATATCTTCCCGCAATCTACAATCAAATGGTCGAGAAGCTCATCAAGCTTGATCGTCTGAGCTGGGTAAAGCCAGAGATGGACCAACATACTAATATTGAGCAGTATCGCCGAGACCCCTATCAGGCATATCTCCGTTTAAAACGTTCTGGCTCGCTTACGCGCAGACAACTTGCTATTGCTCGAGAGGTGTGCGCCTGGCGAGAAGAAACTGCTGCTAAAAGAGATGTTCCACGTAAGTGGGTGCTTTCTGACGAACTCATTATTGAGATTTGTCGCCGTGTTCCTACAACACCAGATAGACTGCGCAAAATCCGCGGCACTGAGCAAATCTCTCAAGGTGGGGTAGTGCATCTACTAGATGCAATTAAGCGTGGACAAAAGACACCCGCAGATCAGTGTCCAAAAATCGAGCATCACGCTCATCCTTCAGCTGGCTCTGAAGGTGTTGTTGAGCTTATGTATGCTCTTATCAGGATTGTTTCAGAAAAAGAGGGAATTGCATCTCCGTTAATTGCCAATAAAGATGATCTTACTGATTTGCTTTTGGATAGGTCTGACGCAAGACTTAAAACCGGATGGCGCTATCAATTAGTAGGTAAGCAGCTTGTTGGATTGCTCAATGGCGAGGTAGGTCTAACAGTTAAAAACGGTCGAGTGGAGCTACTGTAAAAGCAGCTCCTAAGCTTAAGAACAAGTAGCTACCGATTACTCTTGCAAACCTGACTTTTTGTCCGGTGAGTTGGGTATACTCATCTTTATACATAGATAGGAGAAAAACATGTATTACTCAGGTGCGTTTATCCCATACGTTGTTCTAGTAGTTGCCTCGTTGGTGCTCGGATTGGGTACCCAGTGGTACATCAAACATGAATTTAAAAAGTATTCTTTAGTTCCCTCTGGGTTTAATGCCACTGGCGCTTCAGTTGCTCGTACCATGATGGACACTAACGGAGCAGCTAATGTTGGCATTAAGAGAATTTCTGGTGAGCTCACCGATAACTTTGATCCACGTGACAATTGCCTGCACCTCTCTGATGCAAACTTCTCTGAGGGTAGCGTAGCTTCAGTTGCTGTTTCTTGTCACGAAGCGGGTCATGCTGTTCAGACCGCTAAGCTGTACATGCCATCTCGCGTTCGTTCCGCTCTTGTTCCTGTTGTTAATTTAGCATCCGCAGCATGGATCTATGTCTTTATTGCTGGTGTCTTGCTAAATGTTTCAGGCATGACCGTGCTAGCAATTTGGCTGTATGCATTTACCTTTTTATTCCATATAGTTACGCTTCCTGTAGAGATTGATGCTTCAAGGCGTGGATTAGCCTTTTTGAAGGCAAACGCTCCTGCAGGCTTTGACTACAATGGCGCTAAAAAGGTACTGATTGCCGCTGCTCTTACTTACGTAGCCGCTGCAATGGTTTCTGCACTCCAGCTTCTATATCTGCTTGGTTCTTCCAGAAGCAGGAACTAGTAATGGATCAGATTCAAGAGAAAGAAGATTCTGTTCTTTCGGTATCTGATGCGGTGCTCTTTGCAAAAAATGAAGTTGCCTCAATGCCATCTATGACGGTGGTTGGAGAGGTCTCTGGATTTAGGGGTCCAAACTATAAGTCTGGGCATTGTTACTTTGACGTAAAAGACCCTGTTAGTTCTATGGCAGTTATTGTCTGGTCAAAGATTTATGCTGCTAGTGGCATTACGTTGCAAGACGGAATGAAAATCCAGATGACAGGAAAGTTTGATATTTACGCTTCAAGCGGCAAACTTTCTTTTCATGCGCGTACTATACAGATCGCCGGAGAAGGAGACCTTCGCCAAAAGGTGGCACAGCTTGCTAAAAAGCTAGAAAAAGAAGGTCTTACAGATATTTCCAGAAAGCGCTACATTCCAGAGTTTTGTACACGCATTGGTGTAGTTACCTCACTTTCTGGTAGCGTCATTGATGATGTTAAGCGTACGCTTGCGCGCAGAAACCCTCTTGTAGAGCTTGAGGTGTCTGGCTGTGCTGTTCAGGGTACTCATGCACCCGCAACTATCATTAGGGCGCTTCAGGTGGCCGCAACTACACGTCCAGATGCAATCTTGCTGGTGCGTGGTGGAGGCTCATTTGAAGACCTTATGTGCTTCAACGACGAGGGAGTGGCGCGTGCTATCGCAGCGTGTCCTGTACCTGTTATTACAGGTATTGGCCATGAGCCAGATACCACCATTGCAGATATGGTTTCTGATAGAAGAACTTCAACGCCAACAGCTGCTGCAGAGTCTGTGGCGCCCGCTATTAGTGAGCTACAAACTACGTTTAACAACAGAATTTCTCGCCTTGGAAACGCAACAAGAAAGATTTTGCAGTTCTATAAGACGGATCTAACTACTGTTGCACAGCGTTCCAACTTGGCAATGAGAAATGCCCTATCAAGTAAAAAATTCCAGCTAGAGAAGCTGTCTGATCGTCCGTGTCTAAAAGATCCTGCTTATATTATTTCTACGAGAACGGAAGATCTTAATCAGACAGAGCAAAGATTAATGGATGCTCTACCAGCGCTTCTTTTAAGAAAAAAAGAGATGCTTTCTGTTGAGTCGCAAAGACTTACCAGAGCTAGTGCAGCCATGCTTCATCCATATGAGGCTTCTCTTTCTTCGCTTGCAGGAAAACTAGATGCACTTTCTCCTTTAAAGGTTCTTACAAGGGGATATGCATATGTCCAAGATGAAAAGGGGTCTGTCATTAAAACGGCCAAAGATGCCTCGGTTGGAGATTCATTGCTGGTCAAAATGACGGATGGAACAATTAAGGCAACTGTTTCTGACATTGAGCTTTCATAGATAAGGGGAACAACATGGATACTAAGAAGACTGAAGAGCTTACTTTTAAAGATGCTTCTATTGAGCTTGAGCAGATTGTTCGTAAGCTTGAGGGCACAGATTTGGAGCTCGAGGAGTCTTTGGCTCTGTATGCTCGTGGCGTTGAGCTGGTAAAGGATCTTCGTGGAAGGCTTGATACTGCAGAGCAGAAGGTTAAGGTTCTGCTTGATGAGTCCCAGGCAGGAGCTGCAATTACTGATACAACCGCAGCACCTTCTACTGCATATTTAGACGAGTAAAGGAGAGGCTATGTCTGATTGCATTTTTTGTAAGCTTGCTAACAAAGAAATCCCTACAGAGTTTCTCTATGAGGATGAAAACGTTGTAGCTTTTAATGACCTTAATCCTATTACTCCTGTTCACGTTCTTGTTGTACCTAAGAACCACTACGACAACATCATTGATGGTATTCCTGCTGCAACCCTTGAGAGTGTTACTAAGGCTATAGCTGCGGTAACAGAAAAGACAGGAATTAAGGAGACTGGATTCCGTGTTGTTACCAACACTGGAAAGCATGGTGGTCAGACAGTCAATCACGTTCACTTCCACATTTTAGGCGGCAAGCAGATGAATGACTCTATGGGTGGAAAATAAAAAATATTCAAGTTTTTTGCTCGTCTATTTAACTCCGGGGTATCTTGGGGTTTATGATGTCATGCGGTTATGTTTATTTGAAGTAGGAGAGAAAGACTTACTAGTCTGCACTGCTTCACGGAAAGAGGAGTCACATGAACGTACTGGTTATCAACGCAGGTAGCTCATCTCTTAAGTATCAGCTTCTTGACGTTGACACCCGCGAGGTTTACGCAAAAGGAAACTGCGAGCGTATCGGTATCGAAGGTTCTTTTGTTGGTCACGAGGAGCTTGGTGGAGAGAAGCAGAAGCTTGAGGTTGCTCTTCCTGATCACAAGACTGCTATTAAGCATGTCTTTGGCATCCTTAAGACTATTGATAAGCCAATTGATGGCATTGGTCACCGTGTTGTTCAGGGTGGTTGGTACTTCCCAGAGTCTGCCGTTGTAGACGATAAGGTCTTGGCTCAGGTTCGTGAGGTTGCTCCACTTGCTCCTCTTCATAACTATGCTGAGGCTGATGTTATTGAGATTTGCCGTGAGCTCTTCCCAGAGGTCGGCAATGTAATCGTTTGCGATACTTCTTTCCACTTCAATATGCCAGAGAAGGCACATCGCTATGCTCTTCCTCGCGATGTTGTTGATAAGTACCACGTCCGCAAATACGGCGCTCACGGTACTTCTCACCGCTACATTTGGCGTGCAACCAATGAGTTTACCAATGGTCAGACTCACAAGCTGGTTAGCTGCCACCTTGGTTCTGGTGCTTCTCTTTCCGCTATTGAGGATGGTCGCGATCTTGAGACCACCATGGGTCTTACTCCACTTGATGGTCTTATCATGGGCACTCGTTGCGGCACTATTGACCCGGCTACTGTCTTCTATCTCTCTCGCGTTGGTGGTTACTCCATCGATGAGATTGACACTATGATGAACAAGCAGTCTGGTCTTCTCGCTCTGTCTGGCCATTCCGATTCTCGTGATATTGAGGATGGCGCTCACGCTGGCGATAAGGACTGCCTGCTTGCACTTGATATGTTCTATTATCGTACGTCTCAGCTCATTATGGAGATGGCCCAGGCTATGCACGGCTTTGATACCATGGCATTCTCTGCTGGCATTGGTGAGAACTCTGATGAGATGCGTCTTGGCGTTGTCAAAGAGCTTGAGTGGATGGGCGTCAAGATTGATGAGGAGAAGAACAAAGTTCGCTCCGGCGAAATCCGTGACATCTCTGCTCCAGATTCAAAGGTACGCGTCCTGGTTGTACCTACCAACGAGGAGTACATGATTGCTCTTGACGTTCAGGAGCTTCTGGGTAAGTAAGCTTTACTTACAATCCAAAAAAATAAAAACTCCCGCATTCTGTGCGGGAGTTTTTTATGGAGATATAGATAGTTCTTTGACATCAGTACTTTAGAACTTTATATTTTTAAGTAATGAGTTAGAGTTTCAAAGAAATTTTATTGTTTTGTACAATTATTTGTGTGCAGATAAATAAATCTTTGAACTAGCTGTGAGGAGCATCATGCAGTCTAAGGGTTTAGTTAGCAGGTCTTTGAGCTTTGCAGTTATGTTTGTGCTCACTGTATTTGCTGCGCTTACTGTATTCAACACAAAGGCACAAGCTGTTGAGTACACACCAACTATTTCAAATGCTAGCTATACAACATTAGTTGGTAGTAACGTACGTGTAAATTTTGATTATGCGCTCAACAATGGTGCCCCTGCACAACCAGGTGATACCTTTACTATTATGCTTCCTCCAGAGCTAGAGAATAATACTCCAGCTCCTTTTGAGGTTATGGGTGTAGATGCAAACGGAAATAGTATTTCTGTTGGTACGGCAACTCCTACCAGTAACCCTAATACCATGACTGTTACCTTCAATAACAATATTGCGGGTCTTCTTAACGTTCATGGCCAGATGTCTTTCTCGCTCAATTGGTCAAGCGCAATTGCACAGAGAGGCAATGGCAGCACTACGCTCAATATTGGTAATACCAGCCTTAACATGACGTATGGCGGTTCTATTGCTGCAATGGATACTGCAATTACTAAGTACAACAGAACTGGTGCAACTGCAGAGACAACTTATACGCTTCCTTCTGGTGCAACTATTACAACTGGAAATGATTATTACGTTACCAGCTGGGTTGTTAACCTAACTCCATCTGATATCACCCAGGTTGGTCTGCTTAATGCCACTGTTAAGGATCAGATTGTAAATCCTTATACCGTTGATGCATCAAAGCTTACTGGTACTGGTGTTAATCCTTCAGATGAGCTTGCTGGTCCATATCTTAAGCACTCTTTTGTTCTCCACCTTGTTAATGGTGCTGTTCAGACTCTTTCTGCAGATCAGATCCTTCCTGCAATTACCTTTACTCCTAATGGTTACACTCTTGATTTTGCTCGACTCAATAATCAGGTTAACTTTGCTGGTTTCCAACCACTTATCCAGGATTGCTGGCTTGAGTACAAGACCATTGTTCCAGCCAACGTTACCCAGGTAGACAATAGAGCAACTCTTGATTTTGATGGCAACACTGATAACTTCACTCGTGAAGGTTGGTGGATTAACCCTCGCGGTGCCGGTACTGCAACTGGCGAGCAGCAGGTAAACGTTTCTGTATCCAAGGTTTGGGAAGATCAAAATAACGCTGACGGTACTCGTCCTACTTCAGTTACCGTACACCTTTATGCAGACGGCGTAGATACTGGTAAGAGTGAGGTTCTCTCTGACGCAAATGGCTGGACTGCAACTTTTAGTAACCTCAATAAGAATCAGACTGGCACTACCACTGCTATTACGTACACTGTTGTTGAGGACGAGGTTGAGGGTTATACCGCAGAGGTAACAGGTGATGTTACCAGTGGCTTTACTATTACTAATACTCACATTCCTCCAACTCCAACCACTCCACCTTCAGAGACTCCTAAGAAGCCAAAGCAGCCAAAGAAGAAGGAGCCTAAGCTTCCTTCAACTGGTGATGCTTCCTTTGCTGCAGTATCTGTAGCAGCAACATCTTCTGTTCTTATTGCAGCTGGTGTTCTTAGTAAGAAGCGCGTTCAGTAACGCACGCTACAACAACGTAAGTTAAACGTAAAAGAGCCTGTGAGATTAATTCTGAACTGCCTCCCATTTCTTGGACATAAGAAATGGGAGGTAGTTCATATGCGGGTGATTATGATTCTGTAGCGTGTTAGCGTTGGCTTTGAGGCCTGGCGCACAAAATAGCGTAGCTTTGGTAGGTTTTGCTAAAGAATCGACATGTTTCTAATCAAGATAGCCAGGCAGCTAGGCGGTCACACTACCTGATATGCATCTCTATGCATAAACTTCATCTAATATGCTTGAAAATGAATAGAGAAATATAAGAAATTTAACTATCGATAAATTCTGTATCTATAGAACACACCTAAGTCAGATATTCTGCTCAGATGGGGGCATATTACACACCTAATGACGATAATCTGCATGATTGGGGTATTTTCAGCGTCATGTATACGTCTTTTTAACAGATTATCCGACTTAGATGTGTTTTGAACTGCCTCCTATTTCTCGTGTCCAAGAAATAGGAGGTAGTTCATTCACAGGCTCTCTTTTTGTTCAAAGCGTTTCTCGCTGTCTATTAGGCTACAAAATGAAATGCGTCACGAGGTGTTTTATCGTGTCCAACTACCTTGCCGCAATACACAAAACCAGCATGTGTAAGCGTCGTAGTCATAGCGACATTTGCTTCATGAGTATCTACTCGAACGTTTGAATAGTTCTCGCAAATCCAGTTGAATATAAAGCTTGCAATCCCGCTTCCTGTATATTTAACAGCTACTCGATGAATGACAACATAATCGAGGTCGTTTATCCAAGCACCTTCGGTAATATTTGCATATGCCTCGTCAGGACCGGGTAAGAGCGAAAAACAACCAATAATTTCTTCAGATGTTTCATCTTCAGCGACTACAAAAAAGACCATATCTTTCATAATCAGCAACAGCGTCTTCTAAAAGAGGATAGTTCTCATTCCATTGAAACGTGTTATTTTGCTGATACATAGTCTGACGACCTATGTCGTACAAATCTGCAACAGCGCAGAGGTCTTTAGCAGCAGCTCTTCTAATGTGCATTAGAAGACCTTAATATTCAATGTTTTAGCAATACTTTGGCCAGGCTCAAGGCTTATGATGCCTGGTTTGTGTTCAAAGATGCCGTCACAATCAACGGTATCTGCAATGCCACACCATGGCTCAAGAGCAACAAATGGACAATCAGGAGCAGCGCTCCAAATGCCCAAATAATCAAAGCCCTTAAAATCCATTTGAATGCCATGGGCCTCAGACGAAGCTTCCACGTTAGCCGCAAGTGTAATGCGTCTATCAGGAACATCTTCAAGTGTGATGGTCTTCTCGCGATCAATAAGCTCCCAAGACAGAGGAAGCGTATCAGAGTTCACGATAAGCCTCTGTGGAGTTGTGTAATCGCAAAGACCCTCATCAGTAATGGAAGGGCCAAAGCTGGTCCAGGAGCGCGTAAACGATAGGTGATACTGGTCCAAAGAGGCTGCCTCAACGCCGGGAATCGGAATGTTGAACGCCGGGTGAGCGCCAAGGGTAAACGGCAGTACAACGTTTGCAGGATTGGTGACCTCATACGTTTGCGTCAGCGTATCACCAGCTACCGAGAAGATCAGCTTCAGTTCAAAGTCATAGGGGTAGGCCTTGCGAGTCTCTTCGGTACTTTGTAGCTTGAGCGTTACAGAAGAGGCACTCTGCTCGACAACCTCAAACTGGTTGAGGCGAGCAAGTCCGTGACGGGCAAGAGAGATGGTGCCTTCTGCAGACTCTGCTTCACCGTCTTTGAGAACGCCAACAATGGGGAAGAGGATAGGAGCTCGTCTTGGCCACCAGTTGGAATCTCCCTGCCAGAGGTATTCTGACTCACCTTTGCGTAAGCTCATGAGCTGCGCGCCCATAGTGTCAATTGAAGCGGTAAGGGAGTCGTTAGAAATAGAAATAATTTCAGACATAAATGCCTCCAGCTAAAGAATAAGCTAGCCTCTTTTGAGACTGGCTTAGTATACCAAGTTAGAAGTGCAGAAAGACTAGTTGTTGTCTGCCATCTGAGCCTGAACAGCAGTAATTGCAACAACACCAACAATGTCGTCAGCAGAGCAACCACGGGAGAGGTCGTTAACAGGACGAGCAATGCCCTGAAGAATTGGACCGTATGCCTCAGCACCACTGAAGCGCTGAACAAGCTTGTAGCCAATGTTTCCAGCCTCAAGGTTAGGGAAGACCAGGATGTTTGCGTTTCCTGCTACCTTAGAGAAAGGAGCCTTGAGCTTACCAACCTCAGGAACAAGAGCTGCATCAAGCTGAAGATCGCCGTCGAGTGCAAGCTCAGCGTTCTTCTCGTGAGCAAGCTTTGTAGCCTCCTGGACCTTCTCGGCAGTTGCGCCGCCAGCAGAGCCCATAGTGGAGTAGGAGAGCATGGCAATGCGAGGCTCGTCGCTCATAAATGCGCGCCAAGAATCAGCGGAAGCAAGAGCAATCTCGGAGAGCTCCTCTGCAGATGGGTCAATGTTGAGGCCGCAGTCAGCAAAGAGCAGGGTGCCGTCCTCACCAAAGTCAGTAGTGGTGCTCATGATGAAGAATGCAGAAACAAGCTTGGTGCCAGGAGCGGTCTTGATGATCTGCAGTGCAGGCCTCAAGGTGTTTGCAGTAGAGTGGCAAGCGCCAGAAACCAGACCGTCAGCATCGCCCATCTTGACCATCATGGTTGCAAAATAGGTAGCGTCGTTCATCTGCTTGCGAGCTTCCTCAATGGTGACGCCCTTGCGAGCACGAAGTTCAGCAAACTTCTGAGCATATGCCTCATGGCGCTCGTCAGTAACAGGATCTACCACAGTTGCGCCTGGAACATCAATCTGCTCAGGATCGCCAAGAATAATGACCTTTGCAATACCTTCTGCAACAATCTTCTGAGCTGCATCGATGGTACGCTGGTCCTCGCCCTCTGGAAGAACAATAGTCTTTACGTCAGACTTAGCGGTTTCTTTCATACGGTCAAGAAACTTGCTCATGTGTCGTGCTCCAATCATACTTTGACATCTGTGCCTCGTTGAATTTTGCACTTCTCAGCTTGTAGTTTGTATAAAAGCTAGACACAAAAAGCTAAGAAATGCATTTTCATACCAGTTGCATATTTTACGCCTAACGGCAGAGCTTTGCGCCCCGCGTGGCTCACTTTATAGACGCGTGTTAAAATGAGTGAAGTTTCACATACAAATCCTGCGCACTTAGGCGCACACGGAGGTTTACATGTCTATCAATCATGGTCTTCCTGTCGGTTTTAACCCCGACAACTACGATGTTATTGTTGTTGGAGCTGGCTATGCAGGCGCAGTTGTTGCTCGTCGTATGGCAGAAAACTGCAATTCAAAGGTAGCAATCTTTGAGCGCAGAAACCACATTGCCGGCAACGCTTACGATTGCCTTGATGACGCGGGCGTTCTTGTTCACGAGTACGGTCCACATATCTATCACACCATGAGTGACCGCGTTCACCAGTTCCTCTCGCGCTTCACTGAGTGGACTAACTACCAGCACAAAGTTCTGGCTAACATTAACGGCCAGCTCATGCCGGTTCCTTTCAACCACCAGTCTTTGAAGCTTGCCTTTGGAGAAGAGCGTGGCGAGAAACTCTATCAGAAGCTGGTTCTCACGTTTGGTGAGAACGTCAAAGTTCCTATCATGGAGCTTCGCGAGAAGAACGATCCAGATCTGGAAGAGATTGCTGACTACGTTTATGAGAACGTTTTTCTGCATTACACCATGAAGCAGTGGGGTAAGACTCCAGACCAGATTGACAAGTCCATCACAGGTCGCGTTCCAATCTTTGTCGGCGATGACGATCGTTACTTCCCAGGTGCAACCTATCAGGGCATGCCAAAAGAGGGCTACACCAAGCTCTTCGAAAACATGCTTGACCATGATTTGATTGATGTCTTCCTAGATGTTGATGTCCGTGACATCATGAAGCTCACCGCTTCTAACGTGGCTGTTTGCGAGAAACCATTTGCAGGTGAGGTAATCTATACCGGTCCTCTGGATGAGCTCTTCAACCTTGATCAGGGCGCTCTGCCTTATCGTACGCTTGATATGCAGTTTGAGACCCTTGACCAGGACCAGTTCCAACCTGTTGGTACCGTCAATTACACCACCAGTGAGGACTTTACTCGTATCACCGAGTTCAAGAATATGACTGGTCAGGTTCTTCCTGGTAAAACAACTATCATGCGTGAGTACTCACACGCCTATGTTCCAGAGAGTGGCCAGACTCCTTATTACGCTATTCTCGAGCCAGAAAATCAGGAGCTGTATCGCTCTTACAAGGAGCGCACTTCTGGCATTCTGAACTTTCACGCAGTTGGTCGTCTTGCTGAGTATCGTTACTACGACATGGATGGCGTTGTTGCTTCTGCTTTGGAACTTTCTGACGAGCTTATTGCTCATCAGGCATAGGGAGCTTGCATGAATAAGACAATCACCTTTGGTATTCCATGCTATAACTCTTCTGAGTACATGGATCACTGTATTGAATCTATTCTTGAGGGCTCTGATTACGCCGATGACGTGCAGATCGTTATTGTTGATGACGGCTCTGTAAAAGATGACACCGCTGCTAAAGCCGATGCTTGGCAGGAACGTTACCCCAACATCATTAAGGCAGTCCATCAGGAAAACGGCGGCCACGGCATTGCTGTTATGAAGGCTGTTTCTCATGCTGACGGTGTGTACTTCAAAAACATTGATTCAGATGACTGGGTAGACGGGGACGCTCTGAAGACCTTCCTTCAGCAGCTCCGCACCTTTATTGCCTCTGATAATCCTGTTGACCTGGTACTCTCCAACTACGTCTACGAGCACGTTGAGGATAATACCCAAAACTTTGTAGACTATCGCGATGCTGTTCCTACCAACAAGATTATTGGCTGGGAAGAGATTGGCCGCTTCAAGCTGTCTCAGTACCTTTTGATGCACGCAATTACCTACCGCGTTGAGGTTCTGCGCTCTGCAAATATCCAGATGCCTGAGCATACCTTCTATGTGGATAACGTCTATGCCTACGTTCCATTCCCTAAGGTAAAGACTATCTACTATGTTGACGTTGATTTATATCGTTACTTCATCGGTCGAGATGATCAATCAGTTAACGAGAAGGTCTTAACAAGTCGCGTTGATCATTATTGGCGCGTAGCGCGCAATATGATGCACGCATATCACATCTACGACGACATCTCTTCTCCACGTCTTCAGACGTACATGATGAGTTACTTCACTATCATCATGGCTATCTGCTCAGTCTTCTCTAAGATGAGCGACCGCGAGGATGCCATGGATCAGTTGGAGGAGCTCTGGGATGAGCTTCGCGCTTATGACAAGAAGATGTACCGCAAGGCTCGCTACGGTCTTGTAGGCACTGCTACAAACCTTCCTGGCAAGATTGGCAAGACAGTCACTATTGGTGGTTACCGTGTGGCTCAGAAGGTTGTTAAGTTCAACTAAACGTTCTTTCAAATCTAAAAGCAAAACCCTCGCATCCTGAACTGCCTCCCATTTCTCGTGTCCAAGAAATGGGAGGCAGTTCATTCATGGCGATACGAGGGTTTTCATTTATAGAGGCGCTTTAGTGCTTACGACCCGCAAGAGCGTGCTCTAGATAGTCATGATTACCGGTAAATTTAACCAGCTCGCGAGAAAGCAAAGAGACGGGGAGCCCCACGACATTCTCGTAGTCTCCTTGAATGCTTTGTACCAGATAGCGACCATTTCCCTGAATGCCGTAAGCGCCAGCTTTGTCCATTGGTTCTCCTGAGGCAACGTAGGCAGAAATTTCATCTTCAGACAGTTCAAAGAAGGTAACATCTGTGGTTTCTACAAACGCTACTGCAATAACTGATGGTGCTCCGTCAGGAGAAGGGGACTTGAAAGCCTTAAAGCGTCGCAGAGCAACACCAGTGGATACGTGGTGAGTCTGACCAGAAAGCTTAGAAAGCATGCGTTTGGCGTCTTCAGCGTCTGTAGGCTTGCCAAAAACCTGGCCGTCGTCTGTCCAGACAATGGTGTCTGCTGCAAGGACAATCTCGTTGTTGAGCTGCTCAAAGTTAGGCTGCTCCATGAGCTTATAGCACACTGCAATGGCTTTTTCTTGAGCAAGTCGCTTTACCAGTGCAAGGGGTTTCTCGTCAACTTTTTGAGCTTCATCAATATCAGCAGGCATAACCTGTGGATCTATTCCCATAGACTGCAAAAGTTCAAGGCGCCTAGGGGATTGTGATGCAAGAATCATATGCGTTCCTATCAGTTGTGCTTATGCTGATACTGTACCCAAAAAAAGAAGCCTGATAGGCGAGAAACCCATCAGGCTTACATACTAAGAAAGAAAAGCTAAGCTAAAAACTAGTCAAGCTCAATAGCGGTGACTGGGCAGCCGTCGCAAGCCTCCTGTGCTGCGTCCTCTGCAGCCTCAGGAACCTCTTCCTCAATAGCGTGAGCAAGACCGTCATCGCCGATCTCGAATACCTCAGGAGCAGTGCTCTCGCAGAGACCGCAACCGATGCAATCCTCATTAACTGTTGCCTTCATAATACATTCCTCTCCGTATCTCGAGCCCCTTACTCGAGTAATACTTATCTTGCATTCAAGACTACTTGATTGCAATGTATTTTTACACGTTTCTTTGCTGTTATGCAACAACAAAGACGCAGATAATTGAAAGAACATTACTTGAAGTAGTAAGTGCACATCTGACCTGCACATATTCTTGAAACATCACTTCCATCCTTATGAAATCCTTAAAATTATGTTTTATATTTCCCTTAAAAGGAGGATTTCATAATGAATAGATACATTTTAGAAACAAAGGAATTATGTTTTATATTTTCGTTAAAAGGAGGATTTCATAATGAATAGATATATTTTAGAAACAAAGGAACTGACAAAAAAATTTGGCAGACAAAAAGCAGTTGCTAATCTTTCCCTACAGATTGAAAAAAACTCAGTATATGGATTATTGGGACCAAATGGTGCCGGTAAATCTACGACTTTAAAAATGATTACGGGAATGCTTCATAAGACTTCCGGTGAAATTTTATTTGAGGATAAGCCATGGAGCAGAGCAGATTTAGAAAAGATAGGTGCGTTAATTGAAATGCCCCCTCTTTATGACAATCTGACAGCGTGGGAAAATTTAAAGGTAAGAACATTACTTCTTGGACTGCCGGATTCCAGAATCAAAGAAGTGCTTGAAATCGTTGATTTAAAGAATACTGGAAAAAAGAAAAGTGGGCAGTTCTCTATCGGAATGAAGCAGAGATTAGGTATAGCAATAGCATTATTAAATCATCCACGCTTGCTTATTTTGGATGAACCAACAAATGGGTTAGATCCATTGGGGATTCAAGAATTACGGGATTTAATAAAAAGTTTTCCTGAACAAGGAATTACCGTTATCCTATCTAGTCATATTCTGGCGGAAGTTGAGCAAATTGCAGACCACATTGGGATTATAAACAATGGGCGTTTGGCTTATCAAAATGCAATCAACCATCAGGAAAACCTTGAAGAATTATTCATGAATGTTGTAAAGAAGGGAAGGAGGGAAAACGAACATGCTTTATAAATATATGCTTGCTGAAAATCTAAAACATAAGCATAGTATTTTAAAGAAACTAATGCTTATTCTTCCTCTAGTTACGGTATTGCTTTCTTTTGTTTTAATGCAATCATATTTTACAATCAATGCATTTAATTGGTGGTATGCGATGATCATGCCTGTAACCTTCGCCTTGGTTCCGGGTTTAATGCATAGAAAAGAAGATAAAAAGTTAAAGTATCGAGCAATCTATTCGCTTCCCGTAAGTTTAACGAAGGTGTGGATTGCGAAGGTTTTAACAGCGCTTTTGTACATTGTGGTTGCTGCTTTGGTTCATCTATTTGCAGTTTATATTCTTCAATTTGCAGTAGGAAAACAACTTACATCAAGTTATGTATTCCCTACTTTGTTCAGTGCAAGTGTGCTGCTTGTGATTACTTATCTATGGCAAATTCCATTTTGCTTTTTCTTGGTGAAAAAACTGGGGTTTATTGTTGGTGTAGCAAGTAATGTCATCATCGGATTAGGTTTAGGAGTCGTTTTTGCAGATTCTTCTTTATGGATGCTTTGTCCATATACATGGGGAATTCGATTGATGATTCCGATTCTTAAGGTGTTACCAAATGGACTTCCGGTAACCGCCAATCATCCATTTATTGAAAATACTTCCATTCTTGTTCCTGTTATCTCTTCAGTTGTCTTGTTCGGGCTAATTTCAATGATTACTGCAAAGTGGTTTTCAAGGATTGAGGTGAAGTAAATGAATGTAATAAAATCAGAACTATATAAGTTAAAACATACATGGGTTCCTTGGATTCATATTCTACTGCCAATTATTTATGCACTTCTATTTTGGGGAGCTGCTAAGGTAACTACCCTAAAAAATTTTTCGATTGCAGAGATTTATCAAAGCTATGCTTCAATTTTAGGTGGACTTTTGCCAACAATTATTGGATTGCTTACAGCAAAAATGATTGATATGGAATTTGAAGCTGGTCGATTTCAGGTTTTGCTTGCAGGAACAAAAAGAAGAAGTCAATCGTATTTAGGTAAACTCAGTGTGCTGCTGCTTGGAGGTTTCGTAGCAATCATAATGTCGATTGGAATATTTACACTGTTATTTGGAAACCAAACCTTGGCCGATGGAGTTACAGAAATTTTTTTCCTCTTTGTAGGAATCATTTCGATATATCTCATTCACTTATGGTTGTCCCTTGCAATAAGTGGGAGTGCTTCTATTGGTCTTGGATTTATTGAGATGTTACTTGCATTTCTCTGCATAACTGGACTAGGTGATAAAATCTGGTATTTCTTACCTTGTGCTTGGCCAACAAGATTGACTTCCACCTTTCTTTTGTCTAAACAAATGACCAATCAAAGCTTGATGTACACGGAGTTGATAAAATGGTCTTATGTTGCAATTCCAATGCTGCTTGTATTGATGATTGGATCACTGGCTTGGTTTAAATTGTGGAATGGTAGAACAATCAATGAATAAAATTCAGTAGGAGGGAGGATGGGATATGACAAGAATTCTAGTGGTAGATGATAATCCGGATATGCTTGAACTCGTTAAAAATGTATTGCGGACGCAGTCATATCTCGTTGACTGTTGTCTAAGCCCTGCTCAGATTAACCAGCGTAAGCTGGCTAGCTATGATTTGATTTTATTAGACATTATGATGCCTGATTTAGATGGAATTTCTTATTGCAAGCAAATTCGCAGCATGGTAGATTGTCCGATTTTGTTTTTAACAGCAAAGTCATTAGAGTCTGATATTGTTGAAGGGTTAGTAAGTGGTGGAGATGATTATATTACGAAACCATTTGGAATGAACGAATTACTCGCAAGAGTTCAAGCTCATCTTCGCAGGGAAAAAAGAGAAAGGCACTCCAGCTTACATCTGGGGAATATTCGTTTTGACTTATCTGCAAACGAAATCTACGTAAAGGATATAAAAATGTCGTTTACAAAGTCGGAATATCAGATTTCTGAGCTTTTAGCTAAGCGAAAAGGACAAGTTTTTTCCAGAGAACAAATTTACGAGATGGTTTTCGGATTCGATGGGATTGGATCTCCTTCCGCCGTTTCGGAGCATATTAAGAATATCAGAGCAAAGTTCCAACAGTTTGGTGAGTCTCCGATTGCGACTGTATGGGGGATTGGATATAAATGGGAATAAATCATAATGGCAAATCATTGAAATTTGTTTTCATTCAATATCTAGTAAGTGTAGGTGGTGGGCTTTTGCTGGCTTTAGGATTGGCCGTACTTTCCTTTTTCCTGTTTTCTGTCTCCAGTTTTGTGCTTCCAGCAGATCACATGGAAAAGCAGATATTGGAGAGCAAGACAGTTCTATCGCAATCCGATCCTTTTGACTCCTCTGTACTACCGGATAATACAAAATTTTTACTTCTTTCTGAGGATGGACAGGTGATGGATTCGGATATGGATCAAGCCTTAAAAGAACAAGCATTACAGTTTCATAATCGGGAAGTATATTCTACTGCCTCATCCGCATTTATGGAAATAAAAAGGATAGATGGTTATTTGATAGTTCAATACTCCCTTGAACCTCAATATGTCAATTCGTGGATGGAGCGATACTTTCCGAAACTCAATACGGTTTTCGGTATCTTGCTGATCGTATTTAGTTTTACCAGTATTGTTTTCATTACTTTTGTTTGGGCTAAGAGGTTATCGAAGCAACTTGTTCCAATGTTGAATGCATCAGAAGAAATTGCTAAACAAAATCTTGATTTTGAAATTGGCAATTCAAATATCAAGGAATTTAATCATGTCCTATGTAGTATGGACGAAATGAAAGTTGCACTAGGTAATTCTTTAAAGGAAAACTGGGTGCAGGAAGAAAATCGAAGGAATCAAATATCTGCTTTAACACACGATTTAGAAACGCCTATTTCTATTGTGCAAGGCAATGCAGAATTGCTGAAGAATACGCCTTTGACAAGTGAACAGAAAATGTGTGTGGATTTTATTTTGAAAAATGCCAGCCGGATTTCCGAGTATGCACAGACACTGACTTTAGTAGGACAGTCTGATCGGTGGGAATATGGTTTGCTACAAGAGATTTCTGTAGAAGATGTTACAGCGAGTATTCAAGAAGCTGCTCGTGAGATTGTAGACACGAATTCTCTTACGATTAAAGAAAGTATTCAAGTGGAACACAGAATCATGAATGTAGATTTGAAACTTCTTGAAAGGGCAGTTTTAAATGTCATTCGCAATGCGATAGAACATTCTAAAAAAAGGCCACTGCTGGAACTAAAATTGGAAACAGACAATTATTACTTTTATATAGAAATAAAAGATAATGGGATTGGATTCACGAAAGAAGATTTAACACATGCAACAGAACTTTTCTATCAAGGTGATAAGAGTAGAAAATCGCAGAAGAATCATGGAATTGGTTTATATTCTGCGAAAAAGATTATGGAATTTCATCATGGAGAGATTTTACTGAAGAACAGTGAGAATGGACAAGGAGCGATTGTAGTGATGAAACTTCCTTTGTCAAATGAATAGAATCAACGAGCTTTGGATTGAGACAAAAAATGCCTTCAAAGTCATCGTTGGAACGATGATATGTTTTATTCCATTAATCTGCTATATTTTTTTATCGGGGCAATTCGATGGCTATCATCCTTTCAATGTAATAATTACAAAAGATGTAATGAATAGTGGTATTCCATTTTCAATAATAGGAATGGCTATTATCATTCTTGTATGGGGATTTTTTGAAGGATTTAACTATGCTGTTATATGCGAAAAGATTAATAGACGATACCCCTCAAAAAAATAAATGGTTAGATTCTGGTGCTATTACATGTGCGATAATTTGTATTCTTTTTCATCCACTCAGTATTTCATTTTGGGGAATCGTTGAGTTAATAACTACATTTATTGCAATATATGGAAGAGAAGATCAATAGTAAAGTGGATACTTTGGAAGTTGACACTGAAATAAAGAACTTAGAGAAAGAACTGAAAAAAGCTCAAGCGACTAAGTTTTAATTGATGGATGAAATAGACAGCTTAGACACAGAGAATAAGCATTACAAAAAAATAAAATCTGATTTAGATTATCGTCTTTATAGAATGTACGATAAGATTGAAGAAATAGAGAGTAACATTTTAGATGCAAGGACAAAGAAAGAAGTCCTTCAAGCGAATAAACTCACAGGCGATAATATCTATAAAGTTCTCATCTACTTTGATAAGTTATTCAAATTGATGGATGAATGTGAGCGAAGAAAACTCATTACATCTTTAGTTGAATCTATTCAAGTTTTTGAGAAAAAACAACCTAATGGTCAGTGGCTTAAATCAATCGAGTTTAAACTTACAATCATTGAAGAAGATATGGAAATTAGTTGGGAAAAAAGGAGCATGTGGAGACTATAGCGTTGCTACAAAAGGCCAATACCTGAAAATCCTTCATTAGTAGCTGCAAAGCTACTAATGAAGGATAAATTTGCAGAAATAGCTGCCAAGAAAACTTATAGAGCAAAATCAATTAAGGGAAATGTTTATAGCTGGAATACTACGGATCAATTTATGCAACAAGATGGTAGATACTTTGCTGAAGGTGTAAAAGGTGTAAAAACGAAGAACTTTGTATATTGCATTTTGATATTAGGTTCCCAGTATCAGTGAAGAATCACAGTCTTCAACATCATAATGATGGAAAGAAAGTCTATCTTGACAAAATAGCTCTATATGATTATAATTATGTTTATAGTTATATAGATACTAAACTTCAGATACAAGTTACAAAAATAAGAAGGTATGGTTATGGCCACAAAAAATATTTATGTTGCAGAAGCAGATCTACACTTATTTGATGATGCTGCCAAGTACGCCGGAAGTGTTTCTGCCGCTGTGATACAGGCACTTCAGGACTTTCTAAGTGTTCAACGCAACAAAAGCGAAGGATATGACAAGATTGAGTTAACCCTCTATGAAAAAGGGGTAAGAAGAAAGGTAATGTTCTATGGTATGGAGATTACTCGTGTAGAACGTCCGATAGACGGTGGAATAAGGATTGACACGATTTATAAAACTGCAAAAGGGCAGCTTGCGGTGGCAACCAAGGTTCGCAAGGAGCTTCCGAATTGGGCGAAAGGAAATCCACGCGTATGGGAAAACCCGCAGTCTTGGTCACATGATTTTTGGAATCTGGGGGACAGAGTGTTAAACGTATATCCGGACATAGAGAGCCTAAAGGAAAAGGATGCGTATCTTGCCGAGTGCTGCGAATCTTCTCTTTCGGAAAAGCCTTATGAGTTTTTGGATATTTAGATTAGGCATAAATACTAGATTTATAGAACTATAACAAGGAAATAATGAGATAGCTTTGTGTTTATAAAAGACACCCCCTAAAAAGAAAAAGTCCAGCGTCAATTCACGCTGGACTTTCATTCACGTTCTTCCGTTTCGTAAGTCTGCAAGCCGCCGTATACAAAACTTTTTAACGATAACTCTCGCTAACCCCTGCTATACAAAGGCAAAAATGCACCCACCTAATCAGCCTTTGACATCAAAGTAAGTGCACATTTGACCTGAATATATAAAAGGTTTAATTTTTAGCACAACCGCTTCATTTAGTACAACTGTCTTGTTGAAGCACCTTTATAGCTCTTTTTTGAGCATAACAATTTCGCTAGTCCTGTACTCTTCAACAAATCCATTCTTTAAAAACATCGTGACTGATGGATTGTCTATGGCGATATCATCATAGAGCTGCTTAATACCGTTCTGTTTAGCCGCATCACAGAGCAAATTTAATCCAATGCTGCCGTAGCCCATTTTTCTATATGGTGCGTAGACTATGACGTCTGCAAGATAAATATTCTTATCGCTATCAAAGTGATAGGCGACTTCTCCAATAAAATGACCGCCGCTATCCTTTAAATACCTGTAATAACGTTTATTCTCATGCGTTACAATCCAAAAATCATACCAGCCATGCCATGTCTCTTTTGGGAAAGAAATTGTACCTCCCCATGCATGGTTATATGACATCGTTTCTTCATCTGCCACCATCTTCTGACGAAACCAAAGATCTTCTAATGACGGTGTATATAGAGTAATAGGACTTTTGTATTCTTCTTTCATCAGTGGGTTCACGCGTCCTTTTCTTGTCTTTTTTGGAACCACATTTGATGCTCTTAAATGTCTTTTTCAGTCTCTGCTTGAGTTTCCATCGTATCAATTTCAGTGGGCTGTTCATTTTGCACTGTACTTGTATAGGAGGAGCCAGACAGTCGATCAAACAAGAATCGTTTGTTCATAAGCATCAGTACAACGGTAATGATAAATAAAAGAATTAAAGCCGCAAACATAATGGGAAATAGTGCAAGGAAAAGCATCGAGTCTGGAGTCTTATTAAACTCATTAGTCAAAAACAATAGGCTGTCAGGAATCAGATGGAAATAGATTGTGATGAGTAATCCTCTTAGCATAGTGCGAGAAATTCTTTGTTTCTCGTATGAGAGCTTAAAACGCAATAAAGCGCTACCAAGCGTTTTGCCATTAAAAAGTGGGATTACAGCAAAGTAGAGAGCAATAAAGAGCGAAAAAGGGATTGTGGTGTTTGAGAGATTGTAAGGGATGGCCACAATAAATGTATCGATGAGCAATGATAGGCCAACTCGGATTTGAGAAACCTGTGAGCCTGCCTCAAACGATTCTTCGTCAATTTTGTCTCTAGAAGGAAGTAGCCACACGGCTAACGCTCCAAGAGCATATCCAATGCAACCACCTGTAGTGTTTTGAATAATATCGTCAATATCGGCAAGGCGATACGGTCCTGGATATAAGAAATAAAGACCAGAGAGCTGAGTTAGTTCAAAGAACAGACTGAGAAGCGCAGTAAGTAAAAGCGTCTTTTTAAAGCTGCATTTGAAATAATAACGAAGATACATGCCAAAAGGTATGAGCATCAAAACGTTAAAAGCAGGGACGTAAAACGTTGGATCTTTAATTGAAAGAGCCCACGTTGCAGGCTTAGAAATCTCAAAAGGACTTTCTTTTAAGAAATCAAAAACAAAGGAAAAGGGAATCAGATTAAGCATCTGTGTGTAGGTGGTATGCACCGTATCTGGATCTGGCAGTGGCAGAATTACCAAGAAGTACATGGTAAGTAAATACAAGATAAACGAATACAAAATCAAAGTTCTAAGCTTATTAACAGAACCGTATTTGCGATAGTTGATAATCATATAGGGCAGGGTAATGAAAAATGCCAAAATAGGAAAGACAAGCATGGCAATTTTGATGGAATTTATATATCCCATTGCATCTCCTGAATAACCCTATTTAAACCCGCTCAAGCAAGCAAACGTTTTCCACATGGAAGGTCTGTGGGAATAGATCCACCGGGGTCACACTTACTGGTTTGTATGAGCCAATCTCAACAAAGCGCTTAAGATCGCGCGCCAATGTTGCGGGATCACAAGATACGTAGGCAATAGCACGCGCAGACTGCTTAGAAAGCTGCTGAATTACTTCAGGAGCAAGTCCTGCACGAGGAGGATCAACAATAATCACGTCAGCATCTGTATCGGGGAATTCTCTGCCTGCGTCGCCGCCTACCGCATCAACGTTATCAAGCTTGGCCAGTTCAAGATTACGGCGAAGATCTCTAACAGCCGGACCATAAGCTTCAACAGCAGAAACAAATCCTGTGCGTTTTGCGAGGGGAAGCGTAAAAGTTCCTGCTCCACAATAGAGGTCCATAGCCTCGTCGTCTGGCTGAACATCCAAACCAGAAAGTACAAGCTCAACGAGTTTCTCGGCACCCTTGGTATTGACCTGGAAAAACGAAGGTGCAGAAAGCTGCATCTTCTGACCATCAATAAGCTCGCTCCATGAGCCGGAGCCGCTTAGACGCTCAACTCCTACAACGCGGCGTGCCTTACTTGGACCTTTTGTCATAACGCGGACAATACTTGTTGCCTTGACTGCGTCACTCAAAACGCGGGCTATTTGTGTGCGTGGGAAGCCGCTCGGAGCGGTCCAGAGCGCAACTTCAAGCTCTTTAGTGCGTCTAGACACTCTGATGCCAATACGTTCTATATCAAGCTCGTGAGAGCCCGAGAGATAGGAGAGGGCACCGCTTACGGCACCAACAGCCTTCTGGTTGCTCTTATCTAAGAGCGGACAGTTTTTAATACGAACAATGTCCTGTCCATTAGGCGCATACATACCTACCAGCGTTTTATTGCCATTGCGCTTAAACGCCAGTTCAATTTTATTGCGATAGCCCCATGGTTCGCCAGGGGAAACAATATCTTTTACCAGTTCAGAAACGTCGTTGGGTGAAAAATGCCCAATGCGTTCAAGAGCAGAGATCACGCCGTTGCGTTTCTCGACAAGTTGCTGCTCGTAGAGCATGTTGCCCCAAGGGGTGGCACCCGTGAGCATCACAAAGGGATTAGGGCGCGGCTCTCTGAATGCAGATGCTTCCAAGACCTTTACAAGTTGTGCGCGAGAAAACCTATCTGTGTCCTCGGTAATCTGCACACTGACGGTATCTCCAGGGACGACGCCACCAGAGATGAAGACCGTTTTTCCTTCTGAAGTATGAGCAATGGCGTCTGGACCGTAGCTCATACGTTCAACATGTAAGGTGAGCTCAGACACTTAGTAGACCATTCCCATTGCTTCACGGACCTCGTCAAGTGTGGTGTTAGCAATAACGTTTGCACGAGCGTTTCCATCGTGAATAATATCGCGAATAAGATCTGGTTGAGCTGCAAACTCTGCGCGCCTCTGACGAATTGGCTCAAAGTAGGAGTTAACTGCATCGATGACGTAAGCCTTGAGTGCTCCGCCACCACCCATGCCAATCTCATCAGCAATTTCTTTTGGATCACGGCCAGTACAAATGCCAGCAGTGGTAAGAAGCGCAGAGACACCAGGACGGTTGTCTGGGTCAAAGGTAATCATGCGCTCTGAGTCAGTCTTGGACTTCTTAATAAGTTTGGCAGTCTCTTCAGCTGTCATAGAAAGCGAGATAGCATTGCCGTAAGACTTGCTCATCTTGCGTCCATCAAGACCTGGAATCAATGGGGTAGAGGTGAGAAGACCAGAAACCTCTGGGAACACCTTGCCGTAGCGCTCATTAAAGCGACGGGCAATCTTAGAGGTAATCTCAATGTGAGGCAGCTGATCGCGACCAACAGGAACAACATTTCCTTTGCAGAAAAGAATGTCGCATGCCTGGTGAACAGGATAAGTGAGGAGAAGACCGGTAAGAGCATGTCCAGATGCTTCCTGCTCTGCCTTAACGGTTGGATTTCTATGAAGCTCAGACTCGGTAACAAGCGAGAGGAACGGTAGCATAAGCTGGTTGAGAGCTGGAACTGCAGAATGCGTGAAAATCATGGTCTTCTCTGGATCAATTCCGCAGGCCAGATAATCAATAACCATATTGTAGACATTGTCTGCAATATGCTCAGTCGTGTCTCTGTCTGTAATGACCTGGTAGTCAGCAATAATAATATTGGTATGAACACCAAGATTTTGGAGTCTTACGCGCTCAACAATAGTGCCAAAGTAATGACCAAGGTGAAGTCTTCCGGTGGGACGATCCCCTGTAAGCATGTTGTACCTTCCTGCATGCTCGGCTAAATCAGCCTGGATTTCATCAGAACGGCGAACAGCTGCTTCATAACTGCCTTCGTTTGGCATAGTGACTCCTTGAAAAAAATATTAATGCGTGAACTAAGTAAGTTTACCGCATTCCAAGCTATGGTTTAAATAATGAGTTACTAATCGCCGAAAACGATACGCCGACTTTCGTCGGCGTATCTGACAAGGATGCTGTCATGCTTTTACTTGATGACTACTAAATACTATGTGTTACTTAAGAGTGTAGTGATAATAGTAGGTTCTTAGCCAACCATACTCACTGCCCCAATAACCTTTTCTTGCTCCACCAGGAAATGGGCCTTCAACAGAATACGTATTTGTGAAATAAATACGCTTCGTATAAGTTTGAACTCGTCTTGATGATGAGCTTCCATCAGGAGTGAAAACCAGATAGGATTCAGTGACGTCGGCCCACTGCTTCATTGCAGTTAATTCGTCAAGAACTGTACTGAGCTCAGTTGATTCCTGAATACTAATTGGCTCTTTTAAATCATCAGCAAAAACAATATTAGGAATTAAAGCAACTGAGAGCATAATTACAAGCAATGAACCAATTGAAAGCCTACGTTTTAGTTGTTTATCAACCTTCATTACTAGCTCCTTTCGTTTGACAGCATCCTTGTGTTATCAATTTGCTTCTTACAACTGCTTTATTAATCAAAGCAATAATTACGGTCATAAGTATCAAGATGAAGGCCCATAGAAGCGTTTCGAGACAAACTTCAAAATACGAAATTCTTCCAGCCTTAAATACATCCGTGGTAGGGAAGATTTCTAAGGCTCCCACTATTGACTTAGAATCCAAATACGTGAGTGGTATCCATTTGATAATTGACTGTTGAAAGTCTCGAGTTAAGAAATATTTTGGATAAAACGGGATGCATAACAAGGTTAAGACTATTAGAAGAGAAATAGTTGGCTCTTTAGAAATAGTCAATAGCAATTCATAGAAGGTGATGACTAGAATTGAAAACAAAAAAATGAGTATAAGTTGTGATGTGATTATTTGAAGCGCGGACGAATAAATAATTTCGCCACCTCTTCTAAATACTACAGGGTAATCTGGTCGTCCTAAACCATTACGGATCAGTGCATATAAGAGTAAAGGCGTAATAGAAATAGCGAACGAGATTATTCCTGTAAAAAGAATAGATAGGCATTTTGATATATGAAATCTTACTAAGGTTAGTTGCCTATTTCCCAATAGCTTATTTCTATGACTATTTTTTGCGGCGTTGAATGAAAATATACCGATAGCTGCATAGATGGCTAATGGTGTTCTATTTAAAAACAGAGACGCCATCATTTCAATCAAAGGGTATTGTTGTACGTCTTTGTAGAGTGCGCTATTTCCCAATTGCGAAAGATGCTCATAATATAGTTGCTTGGCCTTTAAATCGTAGATAGATTCCGCAGTTTGACGCCCACTTTGCGCATCTTCTAGTTGATTATTTAAGAAATCTAAATATCTTTGCACAAAATCAAAACTATCCTGACTGTTTGCCAGAGCATAGGTTATAGAGAGTTTTTTAGTTAATTGAATTAAATCATCATCAGAAATCTGTTGTTCTATCCCGCTCTCGTATTCTCTCTTGTAGTTTAAATAGGTTTCATTAAAAACCTCACGCGAATTCCAGTCTAAAAACCAGTTAGACACAGATGGTTGAATAAGAATAGAAGAAAAATAAACTGTTAAGACACATATTACGAGCCATGTGAAAGGGTGTTTCAATAACAGCTTTATATTAGATGTCAGGTGCCACATATTAGCTCCTTATTCAGCTGAGCAATCAAACAACTTGTGATATAAAGACCTCGATTCTTCGCATGTATTAACTTGCTGTAGCATTTTATTTTTTATGAATATAAAGGAGTTGCACACTCTATCTAATTCTTCTGGCAAGTGAGAGGAAATGATAATGCAGGCACCACGCTCTGCCAGTGTTTGAATTAGATGTGAACTATACTCTGCATGTTGTATATCAAGTGCATTGAGCGGTTCATCTAAGAGAATGTAAGGCGATTGCGAAACAAAGGCCATAGCGAGCTGTAGTTGCATTTTCATTCCCTGAGAGAATTTGCTAATTCTTTGTGATTTTAGATTTAATGCGTCGAGCATTTTAAGAGGAGTGTCAATATCAGCCTCTGATTTCCATATCTTTTTGACAAGTTCCAAGTGGAATTTCCCATTCATTGTTGGATATAAAATTGAATTATCTTCAGGTGAGTAATAGACCTCTTGAGCATAAATATCCGAATCGATGATTGAATTATCATCGCAGGTTATTGAACCTGATTTTAAAAGACTTATGTCCCCATTTAAAGTCTTCAGTAACGTACTTTTTCCAAAGCCGTTTGGAGCCATAAGTCCGTAGACTTTCCCTGGGCTGAATGAGAATGTAACATTGCTTAAAACGGCTTTGTCTTTATAGCCTATTGAAACATCATTAAGCTTAAGCATTTTTTATTACACCTACTAAGTCTGCTTGCAATAATTTCCTGAGTTTATTGATTCCGATAGTTATGAAAATAATTAAAACAGCCCACAGCATGAATATGAGCAGTCCACATAAAGGTTGAGGTTGTGCATAGTCAATCTTGTTTGTGAAAAACTGAGTATCTCCAACGAAACCAATTATTGCACCAATGTCCAAATAACCAATGGGGAGGTACTCTATCCACCCTAAAAGTAACTGAGGTGAAGAAAGACTCATTGCAAAGATAGATGAACAAATTACAAGAAAGTAGACCACTAGAGGTATAAGAAACTTACGGGTAATAGAGAATGCACAGATTAAAACTAAGGAGACAAACATGTTTGTTACCGCGGTATATGTAACAGACCATACGGCACATTGGAGAGCATTTGAAGTGTAAATGGTTCCTGCCTGAACTAGAACAACAGGGTAAGAAGTTAATCCAATTCCGTTACGTATCAATTCAATGGTAAACAAAGGAATATATGAGCAGAGACAGATGCTGGAAGCAATAATCGCAGATGCGCCAATACACCCAGAAAGACGCTGCAGGTAAGGTATTTGATCTTTTCCTAGTAGTTTTTCTCGAGAGGTGATTTGTGCTAAAGCAATGAAGGTTCCAATCGCTGGCAGAAATCTCAAAAGAACAGGCAATCTATTTATTGAGTATGAAATTGAATGTATAGCTGGTAATTTACTTTCAGTTTCGTATTGATTACTTAATGTAACGTGCTGCATCTGTTGAGAAAATGCTTCCTGAGCTAAATAATAAAAGTCAGTATCATAAAGTCTAAAAGCTAGGCTGTTTGATGACACGAATGAATAGTAGGTTAAGCTTGCTTGATAGAACTTCTCGCTTGTTGTGGCAAGCTTAATATTTCCTAGCAGCTCTAGTTGTTTTTCAAGAGCTTTAAAACTTTCCGATGAGCGCTGATCAGAGCCATAACTTTCCGCTTGTTTGACAAGGTAATCGTATTCATCGCTTACAACACCATTTCGAGCAAAATTTATGCTGTATGTATCTAGATTTGTAAAAACCGGAATTAGTAAAAGAGCCGCAAAAACACAGGTAGCAAGCCACAATGAAGGTTGCCTTATAGCTGTTTTGATAAGACTCTTGCAATACCACATATCTCCTCCTCAGATGAGAAAAGATAAGTGCTACTTTGTAAGAACTTTACTCTTATTTGTAATTTTTTACAATATATATTATTTCGAAAAAAGATTATCTAAGTAAATGCATATAACATCTACTGCTTTCCAAGCTGTTTGCGTTCAAGGGAACGGGCGATAAGGACTTGCTTGCGCAGCTCAGGAATCTTTTTGCCATCCATGGCAGGAGTGTCAGCAAGTTTGTAAGGGATGCCTAGCTCTTCATACTTTTTTACGCCCATCACGTGATAGGGAAGTAGATCTAATCCAATAACGTTATCCCAGTGGGCAATGATTCTACCAACACCTGCAAGCTCATCTGCTGTATCAGTAATGCCAGGCACTACAACATGTCTGATAAGAACTTTAATACCTCTACGGTTAAGCTCATCGCCAAACGCAAGTGGTCTTTCTGAGCCAACTTCGCAAAGACTAATGTGGCCTTTTGGATCAGAGTGCTTGATATCAAGGAGCACTAAATCAGTGTTATCTAGAACGCGCTCAAATTTTTCTGGAGTTTCTGGATTATACGCAACGCCAGAAGAGTCAAGACAGGTATGAATGCGTCCTTGCGGGTCATTATGAGCCGCCTCAAACAGAGCACCGATAAACTCTGGTTGGGCGAGTGGCTCACCACCAGTAGCCGTAATTCCACCGTTTCTATAAAAAGCTCTATTGCGGTTAAAGGTGGCAAGTATTTCTTGTACCGATACTTCTGTTCCAATACCAAATTGCCAGGTATCTGGGTTATGACAATAGGCACAGCGCATGGGACACCCCTGGGTAAATACAACCAGGCGAGTTCCAGGGCCATCTACAGTACCAAAGGTCTCAATAGAGTGGACCCGCCCACAAACTGTGAGCGGGTCATTGAGATCCATGTGAGTATCAGAACAAGACATGGACAAGAAATCCTTAGAGAGCGTCGTGGAAGGTACGAGAAATAACGTCGTCCTGCTGCTCTTTGGTAAGGGAGTTGAACTTAACAGCGTAACCAGAAACGCGAATGGTCAGCTGAGGATACTTCTCTGGGTGTGCCTGAGCATCAAGAAGAGTGTCCTTAGTAAAAACGTTAACGTTGAGGTGATGACCGCCCTTCTCGGCATAGCCATCAATCATGTTTACCAGGTTGTCAATCTGCTCGGAAGCTACTTCGTTGGACTGCATGTGTTTCTCCTTACGAGTTTGTTGGCGAGAAGAAACGTGTAGATAGATCTTCTCGCCAGGGCTTGTTATTTACGATCCTCAGCACCTTCAGCTGCGGATGGGTTTGCCTCACAGGCGCAATCAATCTTGTTCTCAATCTGAATATCAAGATTCATATCAGAGAAGTCGATGTGCTCAAGGTCTAGCTCGCTACCGTGGAAGTAGACGTCAGAGCCCTTACCAAGAGCATTAGGAATGATTGAGAAGGTATTGGAAATACCGTCCTGTGCGTCGTTAAATGGAAGCTTAGCAACGGAGGCCAGAGATGCAACGGCACCGTGAGTATCGCGGTGGTGCATTGGGTTAGCACCAGGAGCAAAAGGAACGCCTGCGCGGCGACCGTCAGGGGTGTTGCCGGTAGCCTTACCATATACAACGTTTGAGGTAATGGTCAGGATAGAAGTTGTTGGAACAGAATCACGGTAGGTGTGGTTCTGACGAATCATGTTCATGAAAATCTCAACGATGTCATGAGCAATGGTGTCAACTCGGTCGTCATCGTTACCGTACTTAGGGAAGTCGCCCTCAGTGACGTAATCGGCAACAAGGCCGGTCTCATCGCGGACAACCCTTACCTTTGCATACTTGATTGCAGAGAGGGAGTCAGCAACAACAGAAAGGCCTGCGATGCCTGTTGCAAACCAACGGTGAACATGCTCATCGTGCAGAGCCATCTGGATGCGCTCGTAGCTGTACTTATCGTGCATGTAGTGGATTGCATTAAGAGCGTTGACATAAACGCCTGCAAGCCAGCGCATCATATCCAAGTACTTGGAGAAGACATCCTCGTAATCAAGGTACTCGCCCTCAACGGCACGGTACTTAGGACCAATCTGCTCGCCGGTCTTCTCGTCACGGCCGCCATTGATTGCGTAAAGCAGGCATTTAGCAAGGTTGGCACGAGCGCCAAAGAACTGCATCTCTTTACCAACGCGCATGGAGCTGACGCAGCAAGCAATTGCGTAGTCATCGCCATGATAGACACGCATAAGATCATCATTTTCGTACTGAATGGAGCTGGTAGTAATAGAGATTTTTGCGCAGTAGCGCTTAAAGCCCTCTGGAAGCTTGGTAGACCACAGAACAGTCAGGTTAGGCTCTGGGCTGGTACCCATGTTTTCAAGGGTGCGAAGCCAGCGGAAGGAGGACTTGGTAACCATAGAGCGGCCATCAACACCAATACCACCAATGGATTCAGTGACCCACTGAGGGTCTCCGGAGAAGAGCTCGTTGTACTCAGGAGTACGAGCAAACTTGACCATACGAAGCTTCATAACCAGGTGGTCAACAATCTCCTGAATCTCGGACTCAGTGAAGGTGCCACGAGCAAGATCACGCTCTGCATAGATGTCCAGGAAGGTGGTGTTACGACCAATGGACATTGCAGCGCCATTCTGCTCTTTTACAGCTGCGAGGTAGCCCAGATAGAGCCACTGAACAGCCTCTTTGAAGTTCTCTGCAGGACGGCTCAAATCAAAACCATAAATCTCGCCAAGCTGCTTAAGTTCCTTGAGAGCACGAATCTGCTCGGAGAGCTCCTCGCGATGACGAATGGTCTTCTCGTCCATGATGGAGCCGGTACCGTTTTTCTGATTTGTCTTATCAGTGATAAGAGCGTCAACACCATAGAGAGCAACACGACGATAATCGCCGATGATGCGGCCACGGCCATATGCGTCAGGCAGACCGGTAATGATATGGGAGTGACGACATTTGCGCATGTCCTCGGTGTAGACATCAAAAACACCAGCGTTGTGAGTCTTGCGACGATAGGTGTAGAAGTCAACAATCTCTGGGTCAACTTCATAACCGTAGGCCTTGCATGCAGCCATTGCCATACGAACGCCGCCGTCTACCATCAGAGCGCGCTTGAGGGGCTTGTCAGTCTGGAGACCAACAATCTGCTCAAGTGGTTTTTCAATGTAGCCAGCCTCGTGGGAGGTGATAGTGGAAACCTGCTTGGTATCCATATCAAGTACGCCACCATTTGCGGTCTCTTGTGCAAAGAGATCCATAACATCCGCCCAAAGCTTTGTAGTAGCCTCAGTTGGACCAGCGAGGAAGGAATCATCACCGTCATAAGGGGTGTAATTCTTCTGAATGAAGTCTCGGACGTCAACAGCTCTTTGCCAGTTGCCACCGACAAAGCCGTCCCAAGCCTCCTGTGCTGGTGTTTCCTGCATAACACACTCCTTTTTACACGGACAATGTATATGTCCGCGTTCATGCTGAGCGTGTTGAGTGGAGCATGACCGCTCAGCAGTTTACAAATAGCAATCTTGTGACTAATTTTGACAGCAAGTATGTCTTTGGACAAATGACGTCAAATATTAGTTGTGACCTCTAACTTTACTCAATATATAGTGCTAGACAAGTGACAATTACGCAATATTTTGAGAAGTTAGAAATGGTTTACATTTGCGCAGGTCAGGAATTTGCTAAAAAGAAAGCTATATAAAAATTGTTGAGAATTAGTCACATTTATTGCGACAGGTGTCTGTTTCTTCTCCAAATGTCCACAAAAATGTTGTTATTCTTAGCTAGAGAGGAGGCTTTATGGATACTGCGGCATTAGAAAAACAACGTTTGCGAGAAGAACGCCTAGCAGCAAGAGAAGCTCTTTCTGAGCAAGAGAGGTCCGTGCTTGATGATCGCATTACTCAGAAACTTCTTGCAACCTCTGAATATGCAGAAGCAACTACTGTTTTAACGTATGTTTCTGTTTCATCTGAAGTTTCTACCAGGATGTTTATTGAGTGCGCTCTACGCGATGGGAAAACAGTGGCGGTACCTCGTTGCCTACCTGGACATTGTTTAGAGTTTGTTGCCATCGCTTCTTTAGATCAACTTATTGCTGCTCCTTTTGGTCTACTTGAACCGCCAATAGAATTACCGGCTTTAACAGAAGGGCAGATGGACGCTTCAATCTGCATTGTTCCAGCACTTCTTGTTGATACAAAAGGGTATCGCTTGGGTTATGGTGCTGGTTTTTATGACCGGTTCTTGTCTACGTACCCTGGCAAGAAAATTTGTCTTGCTTACCAGCAAAATTTGATTCGGACAACGCTTCCTCATACAGCATTTGATGTTGCCGTAGATATGGTGATAACCGAGTCAGATGCACTTACGTGTGCATAAAAAACCTGCTGCAATTTAGCATTACAGCAGGCTTGTGTTTCTCGCCAAATGGCTATAAGCAACTGGCTATGCTTCATCTTTGAGATGAGCCGCCATCAGTTGGATTGCTTCTCTGTAGCTGTCAATTCCTTTACCAGTAACTGTAGCAAAGCAGGCATCTTTTATATAAGAAATGCGCCTAAAGTCTTCTCTGGTAGAGATGTCGGTAAGATGCACCTCAATCATGGGAATTTGCACGGCTAGTGCCGCGTCAAGCAGGGCAACTGAGGTGTGTGTATAGGCGGCAGGATTGATGATAATGCCATCGTAGCTGCCCAGGGCGTCCTGGATCGCATCAACTAGATCACCCTCATGGTTTGATTGATAACACACACAATCAGAGAAACCTTGAGAGAGGGCTTCTTCCTTACAAGTCTCTATAAGGGTTCTGTAGTCAGCTTTTCCATAAATCCCTGGCTCACGAATGCCCAGCATGTTGATGTTTGGGCCGTTGATTATGAGTAGGCGAGGAGCGTCGAGGTCATCCTCATAGTTGTCTTCAAAGTCGTCTGCGTCTAAGTCAGAGGCAAGGCTGTCAAAGTCTTCTTCGTCTTGATCAAGGGTATTTTTTTGAGCAAGCAAAGAGATTAGCTCATCTACCTCTTCGTTGTGTTGAGTGGGATGATTTGCTCGCTTCTCATCTAACGAACAAAAAGTCTTTTCTGGCTCACCCAAAATGTGATCAAGGGCATCATTTACTTGACACACAAGATTGGGGCCAAAGACCACCTCTAGTCCGTTGGCGCCTTTTCCTACAATGCCAAGAACTCCAGTGGCTGTGGCCAGTTGTTCGTGGTCTATAAGCGTCATGTCATTGATGGAAAGACGAAGTCGTGTCATGCATACTTCGTTGTGAGTTAAGTTTTTTGAACCGCCTATTGCATTAAGAATCTCGTGAGCAATAGCATTGCTGTCCATTGGATATCTCCCCAAATACAACCGAATATCAAACACTTAACTATTTGACGGACGTAACATCCTTGAAGTTTTCTGAATACAAACCTACAAGGCATAAGTATAGGGGCTTCAACGTGCCAAAATGACATTTCTCTTGTCCGTCCGGTGAACGGTTGGAAAATAACTGTAAACGTTTCCTGTTATTTAAATGCTGTGGAGAGAAGACCTTTGGCATCAGCTTCTGGACTGCCAAGACAAGAAAAAGTTACGTCAGCCCATGCTTCGTAGAGCGGTAGTCGCTCTGCAGCAAGTTCTTGTATGCCAACACTTTGTGAGAGTGGTCTTCCTGCAAGAGCCAATTCTTCAAGAGGGCGAGTTAGATAGACAAGCTTTCCATTTTGACGGAGGAGCTGGTAGTTTGAGGGTGTAACAACTACGCCGCCTCCGCAAGAGATCACTGCACTACTCATGCTAGAAATCTCTTGAATTACCTCATGTTCTAGACGCCTAAACGCTGCTTCGCCGTGTGTTTGTAGATAAGCTGCCGCGTCACAATGAGCTTTCTGTTTGATGAGAAGGTCTGTGTCTATCCAGGGACAATTCAGAAGCTTTGCTAGAGCTTCTCCCGTAGAGGTTTTTCCAACTCCCGGCATACCAATAAGTACAATGTTTTCTTTTGAAGTATGAAGCTCACGCGAGATGCTTTCTATCTGAGAGTCTGATACATCCTGTTTCAAAAAGAGTGAGCTTGCTCTAACTGCTTGAGCTACCAGCATTTTTAAACCATTTGCATTGAGTATTCCAAGACTTTCTGCATCTAAAAGAAGCTTAGAGCGCAGCGGATTATAGATAAGATCAATCACGCATTGGGGGGAAGTAAAAGCAGCAAGTTCCTCTTTTGAAAGAGGAGAAACACCAGCATGTGGGGACATCCCTACTGGCGTTGCATTGACGAGAAGATCAGCGTCATAGTGGAGTTTAAGCTGGTCATACGTAATTGCGCGGTCTACGAATGAAGAGCTTACGCGAGGGTTTCTGGAGACTCCTACAACATATGCATCGCCTTTTTTGAGCGCATAGCAAATTGCTTGACCAGCACCACCAAAGGCCCCAAAGACAATCGCTTTCTTTTGGCTCAAGTTGACCTTGAGGCTTTTTACCAGATACTCAAAGCCATACACATCGGTGTTGTCTGCTGCTATAAAACCATTAGCATCTTTTACCAGGGTATTTGCCGCTCCTACAGCTTGTGCATCCTCAGAAGCTGAGTCCGCAAGAGCGCAGGCATCCTTTTTGTAGGGGATGGTAACGTTCAAGCCCTGCCAAGGTTGGTCTTTGAGAAAACCATTCAGCTCAGAAGCAGAAAGTTCATGAAGTTGGTAGGGAAATGACCCCAACTTTTCATGAATTGCTGCCGACCAACTATGAGAGAGTTTCTCTCCAATAAGGCCGTAAGGAGCAAGAGGGGCTGTAGGGTTACTTGAACCTTGTTGTACAGTTTTAGAGCTCACGAGATGTCTCCTGAACTGCCTTTGCAGCTTTCATCAAAACCTCAAGCAACTCTAAAGCATAAGGTTCAAGTTCATTAGAAACAGTGGCTTTAACCTGTTCTCTTTTGGCATCTTCTCTTGAGAAATCAAGAACAGCGAGCTCATGCTCTTTTTTGTAAGCACCAATTTGTTTGGCAACCGTAATCCTTTGCTCAAAGAGGCCAAAGATTTGCGCGTCAATTGAATCGATTTCCTGGCGAAGCGTCTCTAATTGATTAGTCATTGTTATATCCGTTCTGCTTAGAGGACCAGGAATATAAGGTGTCGAGAAGAGCTAGCGCAAAAGTGCTTTCAACACAGGGAACAGCGCGTAAAACTGCAGTTACATCATGCCTACCTTGAACAATAAGCTGCTCTGGTTCCATAGTTTGAAGGTTTACCGAGTTCTGTGGAAGCCCAATGCTCGAGATAGGTTTTAACGCACATCTAAACCAGATGGGAGCGCCTGTTGAAATACCGCCCAGAATACCTCCAGCATGATTGGTGGTTGGCATAACGGAGCCGTTACGCACTTCGTATGCATCGTTATTTTCAGATCCAAGGAGATTAGCAACTTCCATACCGCTGCCAAATTCTATGGCTTTAACAGCGGGAACTCCAAAGACTGCAGCAGAGATGGTATTTTCAAGTCCATGGAAATGAGGGCACCCAATACCTGCAGGAACACCCGTTGCCGCACATTCTATGATGCCGCCAACGGTATTTTTCTCTGAGCGCAGCTGTGTAAGGAGTGCGCGGGTTTTCTCGCCAGCCTGAACGTCAAGAAAGGGAAGCTCTTGAGGAGCAGTCTGTCGCAAATGAGTCATTTGCTGCGCAAGCAGCTTATTGGCCTCAAGTGAGTTGTCTACGAGCTCAAGGGGAGTATCGCTGACGTCCTTTATTTTGAGAACGTGAGCTGCAATAGCAATGCCTTGAGCTTGCAAAATCTGGAGCGCTATGCCTCCTGCAATGCACAGAGGAGCGGTTAGTCGAGCAGAAAAATGTCCTCCACCCGTTTGCTTGTACGAGTCTCCCCATTTTGCCCAGGCAGCAAAATCGGCATGTCCTGGTCGTGGGACAAGCTTTGTAGCTGTGTAATCTTGTGGACGAACGTTTGTGTTAGGTAGCTCCGCCGTGAGCGGGGAGCCATCTAGAATGCCTTCTGCTGAAATTCCAGAGACAAACTGTGGATCATCAGTCTCTTTACGCGGGGTATCCCACGGATGCGATGGTGACCTTCTTTGAAGAAATGCTTTGAGAGCGGCTAGATCAACCGTAAAACCAGCAGGTAAACCTTCAATGGTGCAGCCGATTTTTGGAGCATGAGACTCGCCAAAAATAGATACTTTTACTGTTGTCCCAAAAGTTGAGGTCATCATTTATGCCTCCATGCTGTGGCAGATGCCACCGAGCTGCTTAAAGTGCTCAAAGAAGAGCGGATACGACTTATTGATTGCCTCGGCATGGGTGATTATGACAGGACCCGTTGCATACGAAGCTAAAATAGTTGCCATCATCACCATGCGATGATCATTACATGAGTCTACGATGCAGCTGACGGGCTGTTTTCCCCCTGTGATAATAAGCTCCGTTTGATCTTCAGAGAGCTCAACGGTCACACCAAATGCCCTAAGTACGCTGCAGATACTTTGAACGCGGTCGGACTCTTTAAGACGAAGGCGCTGAATATTGGTAAGCCTACTTGTTCCAGGAATAAACGCAGCTAATGCAGCAAGTACCGGGGCAAGATCACATACCTCGGAGACAGAAATGGTAAACGGCCGCAGGTGATCCATCATGCAAGCTGCACCTTTTTGCTGGCGAGAAACACGTGCGCCCACAAGCGATAACGCGGCTAAGATAGCTCTGTCTCCCTGGACACTTTGCATGAAGAGCCCTGTGACCTCTACGCCTTGCCCAATTGCACCTGCGGCAAGCCATGGCGCTGCGTTTGACCAATCTCCTTCGATTGAATAAACGCCTGGACAAACATAGTGTTGAGGTTTAATGGTATAAGTGGCATTCTTTGCATCAAATTCAGTGGTGATGCCAAAGTCTTTCAATACGTGCTCTGTGATAGCCAGATAGTCTTTTGATTGGATGGACCCTGTAATTTGTATCGTTGAAGATTCATTCAACAAAGGCAATGACAGCAAAAGTCCAGAAATAAATTGGGATGAGATATCTCCTGGTAGCTCAAATAAACCGCCAATAAGTTTGCCCGAAACCTCAAGGGTCTTCTCGTCTTGCCAACTAAAAGACATACCATGGGCAGAGAGTTCTGAGATAAGCGGCTCTAGGGGTCGAGAAAAGAGTCTTCCTTCTGCAGAAATTGTGGCGTTTACGTTTAGCGCGCCCAGAAGGGGGAGTAAAAACCTGAGCGTGGTGCCAGATTCTTTGCAGTTAAGTTGCATGTTTTGAGGGCGATTTTGCTCTTTTGCAGGGACAACTCTAAATCCCTGTTTGGTTCTAGCTATAGTGGTGCCCAAAGCTTTAAGACAATCAACAGTTACTTGAATGTCCTCTGAGGTGTAAGGACAGGTAATGTTGGTAGTGCCGTTTGCAAATGAAGCGCAGATGAGCGCGCGATGAGCGCATGATTTTGACGGGATGGCTTCTACCGTTCCAAACAAATCATGAGGAGTTATTGAAACATCCATTTTTCACACGCTCCATAACTAATTGCTTGATGTAAGAATACCGCAGTTGAGTGTCAGAGAAGGATATGGTTAAAATTGTTTGAAGATTAAAGGAGGAAGCAAGTGAATAAGCCTTTTAGCGCCGTAACTCAGGTTTTACGTGGCTATACGTACAATCAGGTTAAAGCTGTAGTTGAGGTTCTTGTTGATTCTCCTGTACATAACGTTGAAGTAACCATGAACACTCCAGAAGCTGCCTCGTTAATTCAGAAGCTGTCCAGTGAATATGGTTCTGATATCAATATTGGTGCTGGTACCGTACTTACTCTTGAAGATCTGCGGACAGTTCATAAAGCTGGCGCAACGTTTGTTTTAGCACCAACGCTGCTTTCTGAAGAGATGTTTGATTACTGTAAAGAGCATGAGATTTTGAGTGTTCCGGGAGCGTTTACGCCAACAGAGATTGCTCATGCGTTTGCTCTTGGTGCAGATATTGTCAAAGTATTCCCCGCAAATGAGGTTAGCTATGGGTACGCCAAAAAGGTATGTGAGCCTTTAGGAAACTTGCCTCTTATGGCAGTTGGTGGCGTTACAACAGACAATATTGCTGACGTATTTGCAGGTGGATATGCTTATGTAGGAACTGCTAACGGCATCTTCAACAAAAACGATATCTTAGCTGAAGATAAAACCGCTCTAAAACAGTCAGTACGTAAGCTTGCGGAAGAGTTGGAGCGTCTAGGATGTTAGTCTTCTATTGCTAGCTCAATCAGCTGTTTAAGTTCTGCAAATGACTTGCGCTCAATACGTACATCACCAATGCCATAGATAAGCGCCATATCAATTGAATCTGCGTGGCTTTTCTTGTCATGAAGTGCTGCGCTGTAAAGTTCTTCCACAGTAAATGAAGTGCTGGTAGGAAGGTTATATGACTGCGTAAGTGTAATGATGTTCTCTGCGTCTTCAACAGAACAAAGACCAAGCTTAGAACAGGCTTTTGCCAACATGGAAGTTCCAGCAGCCACACAGGAGCCGTGTCCAAGTTCAAAGTTACTGAGCGTCTCAATAGCATGGCCAAGTGTATGGCCCAGATTGAGCAATTTTCTAGACCCTGCTTCTTTGAAGTCTGCTTCAACGATTGACTTCTTTATTTCGATACATGCTTGAATGAACTCTTGCCTATGTGGTACGTCGATGACCTGCACAGGGTTTCTCGCCAAAGAGATTTTATTGAAGAGCTCATGTCCAGAAAGAACGCCATATTTAATAAGCTCTCCGCAGCTATCTTGCAAGAGGGGAGTCGGAATAGAGTTCAGCAGCTCAAGGTCAACAATAACGGCCTTGGGATTATAAAAGGCTCCAACCAGATTTTTTCCAAACGGTAGGTCAATAGCGGTTTTACCACCAATTGAGGAGTCAATCATTGCCAAAAGCGAGGTGGGAACGTGGATGAGCGTGCAGCCGCGCATGTAAGTAGCTGCTGCAAATCCCGCAAGATCGCCAATAACGCCTCCGCCAAATGCCACAATAATGTCTTCTCGCGTAAAACGGTTTTCTGCAAGAACGCCTACCAGCTTTTGATACGACTCAAATGATTTTGTGTGCTCACCTGTGGACACTGTGGCGGTTGTAACGGAGTAGCCAGCTGCCTTCAACGAGGTAAGAAGCTCAGAGCCGTAGAGCTTGTTCAAATCTGGATGAGTGACTACAAGAATCTTTGACCCTGAGGTGCAGGAACGAATAAGGTTGCCGGCCTGCGCAAGCAGGTGATGCCCTACATGGATTTGATATGAGTCGGATGTTAGGTCAACAGAAATAGTATTCATGAGCTCCTCATTTGCTGGTTGTATTCATTTTAGCATGGGAAAATATCAGAAGAAAATTAGGCAAACCGTTACAAAAGGCAGTAAGTAGGCTGGGGTATACTTATGCACCATGACTCCGTAGCTCAGTGGATTAGAGCGTTTGCCTCCGGAGCAAAAGGTCGTGGGTTCGAAACCCACCGGGGTCACCACGTGCAAAAAACCGGCCATCACTGACTGGAGATTGTTTATATGTCATTGCAGGGTACTGAAGGCAAGAGTAGCAAACGTTTTGAAGAAACGTATGAGGGTCTAACGTCAAAAGAAGTTGCAGAAAGAGTATCTGCAGGTAAAGTCAATACTAATACAGACGTCAAAACCAAATCTATCGCCCAGATTATTGCAGAGCACAGCTTTACGCTCTTTAACATAGTTAACGTTTTGATGGCGCTTCTTGTTGTTGTAACGGGACAGTACAGAAATGCGCTTTTCATGACCGTAGTTCTTGCAAACCTGGTCATTGGTATTGTGCAAGAGATTCGTGCAAAACGCATGATTGACCGCCTGTCTCTTATGACAGCTCAGAGTGTTTGTGTAATTCGAGACGGAAAAGATACCTTTATCAAACCAGACGAGCTTGTCATTGATGATCTTGTGCGCTTAAAGACGGGCGATCAAATTCCTGCTGACAGTATTCTTGTATCAGAGCACGTAAGCGTTGACGAAAGCCTTCTAACTGGTGAGGCAGAGCCCGTACAAAAGACCACGGGAGACGAGCTTCTCTCTGGTAGTTTTGTCGAGAGGGGCAGTCTTGTTGGTAGGGTATGCCGTGTAGGTCAGGAAGGCTATGCTGCGCGTATTAACGCAGAAGCTAAGTTTGTAAAAGAGATCAACTCAGAGATTCTTACCACCATTAAGTCGATTATTCGCGCAGGTTCCATTGCATTGATTCCGCTGGGTATTGGTCTTTTTGTTCGCACCTATTTCATTGGTAACGCCGATTTAAATGAAGCGCTTCTTTCGATGATTGCTGCCGTTATTGGCATGATTCCTCAAGGACTCGTTCTTCTCACCAGCTCGGTTCTTGCTATTGCAACCATTAGACTTGGTCAGAAAAATGTTTTGGTTCAGCAGCAATACTGCATTGAAACGCTGGCACGCGTAGACACCCTTTGTTTGGACAAGACGGGCACTATCACCACGGGAAACATGGAAGTTGCTCGTGTTTTGGATGCTTCGTTTACGCCAATTACTGAGGCTGCGGGTGCTTTGCAAGCAGCTGTAAACGTTGTCGGTGCAAACAAAGATGACGCTAACGATACGGCTACGGCAATCCTTGCGTACGCATCCAAGCAGGGGATTCAAAGCAAACGTCCTTCTCGCGTTGTGGCGTTTTCTTCCAAGAGAAAGTACTCTGGCTGCGTCACTGAGGACGGACAGGCATTTGTTATCGGTGCTACTCAGTTTGTGCTTGGCCCCGAGGCAGCAGACGTTATCGCATCGTCCGATGCATTTGCGTCCATTGAACGCGTGCTGGTTGCCTGTACCGTTGATGGATTTGACCAGAATGATACTTTCCAGGGAACTCCTCAGCTCCTAGGTTACGTAGTGCTTAGGGATCAGATTAGAGAGACTGCCCCACAAACCATTGCGTACTTCCTCGAGCAAGGCGTTGACCTGCGTGTTATTTCGGGCGATGACCCTCGTACCGTCTCGGCTATTGCTGAGCGAGCTGGTGTCCCTCATGCCGACGGCTGGGTAGATGCAACTACGCTACACACAGAGGCAGATATTGCTGCAGCTGTTAAGAAGTACCACGTATTTGGTCGCGTTACACCAGAACAGAAGCGCGAGCTTGTTATTGCACTCCAGAATCATGGCCACACCGTTGCCATGACCGGCGACGGCGTCAATGATATCTTGGCGCTGAGGCAGTCGGACTGTTCTATTTCCGTTGCTTCTGGTTCTGCTGCAGCTAGAAATGTTGCAGAGATTGTTCTGGCAGACAACGACTTTGCCCATATGCCAGAAGTTGTTGCCGAAGGTAGGCGTTCTATTAACAATCTTCAGCGATCTGCTGCGCTCATTCTCGTAAAGACGGTTTATACTGCGGCTTTAGCGCTCTATTGCATTATTGCGCCACCATACCCCTTTATTCCTGTTCAGATGTCGCTGCTTTCATTTGCAACAGTTGGCCTGCCATCGTTTGTGTTGGCGCTTGAGCCAAATCACGATCGCGTAAAGGGCAACTTCCTGGTCAACATTTTGCGCAAGTCACTACCTGCTTCTATTGCAGTAACTATCACGCTTGCGCTTCTTATGACCGCAGGTCATCTGTTTAAGTTGAACCTGTCTCAGGTGTCTACGATGGCGCTTATCACCACCGCAACAGTTAGTTTTGCGCTGCTTAGAAGGATTTCTTTGCCGCTCACCAAGCTCCGCGTTGCGCTTCTTGTTGTATGCATTGCCATTGTGATTGGCGGATGCACGGTAGCGCAGGACTTCTTCCGTATTGCGCCTCTCACCCCACGCATCTTGCCGTACTTGGCAATTTGTCTGGTGATTTCCGTTATTATCTTCAACAGAATTTCCGAGCGTTACATTCACAACTATACAAAGGATCGATTCTTTGACCTGGTTGTGAGATTAATGGGAGGAAAGTCAACTTATAGCTCTTCTGCTGATATAAACGATTAAACTGAAGCACAAGCAAAGAGTTGTGGAGGGTGTATGCGTTGTCCAAACTGTGGATCTGAGGTCGATGAAGGGGCTTTAACCTGCCCTCATTGTCAGATTGATCTAAGTTTGACCCAAAGGATTCCTGTTACTCAAGCTCAGTGGTGCCCTCATTGTGGCGCCTTAGTTGGTGCTGCTGCAGAAAGCTGTCCCAAGTGCGGCCTTCCTCTGCCACAGGCAGCGCCTGCTGCTCGTCCAGCTCGAGCCATCAGGCCCACACGTAACATCAAGCTTCCAGAGATTGATGCCGCTTCAGCATCTGGCGAGAAGACCGATCCGCTTGTAGACGCAGAGTATGATGCATCCTCTTCTGTCGCAGCAGATCCCACTGTTCTGCAACAAATGCCAGCCGACAACGCTGACCCAGACACTACCAGCGCGTTTGCCTCGGTAAGTCGCAGGCCAGCTCCTCGCTTTGAGTCTGCAATCCCTTCCGAGCCTTCAAAAGAGAACCTCCCTGAAGCTGAAGGAATCCCTCGTACGCGCGTTATTCTGCTCTCAGCACTTCTTGTTACCTCGCTGGTAGTAGCTGCAATCTTTGTCATCACGCATCCGTGGGACCCTCAGGCAACCGATAATCGTGCAAAGGTTGAGGCGCCAGTCTCATCTACTCCTACCACCACTCCTGTTACGCACCTTACAGGTCAAGACACTAGTGCAACTCAGCAAAATACAAGTTCGGATGCTGTTTTTGACGCACTTGATAGTGATTATCAGAAGCTTGGAGACCTCTCAAAGCGCCTTGATGATAACGAGAAGACCTTTGATCAGCTTGCCATTACTGGCTCTGATCAGGAGCGCGCTGATGCTCAACAGGAAGCAGAGCAGATTTCGCTGGATATTAGTAACGTCATCTCTGACCTATCTAGTCTTGATGACTCCAACGGAAATTATCGTCAGACTATTGAAAATCTCACTAAGCTGGGTAACTGGCTTCGTAATCGCTCCGATGCTTTGAGTGAGGGATGGAAGCGCTCGGTTGCTTCTAACAATCCTTCTCAGGACAAAGACAACATCTTGGCGCCAGTTGATAACATCAGAGACTCCAACGGCTCCAGCTCATACCAGAAACTTTTTGATGAAAATTACGTGAATTGGAAGCCACAAAAGCAGTAAATCTCTACCGTTCAGCTGCTTTAATTTCAAAAATCTCATCATACTGGTAAAATAATTAGGTTAGAAAAGAAGTTCTTTATTACTAAGGGTTTCTCGCGTTTTTTCTTCTCTTAGATGTAAAGAAGCTTGGAGGAATTATGTTTGGACTTGATCCATTGTATACACCAGAGCGCCAGGTTACTGGTACTGAGGTTGCCGTCTTTGATACCAACAAGGGAATCATTAAGGTTCAGCTTGACGGTAAGGGCGCACCTATTCATGTGGCAAACTTCTGCGAGCTTGCAGAGTCTGGCTTCTATGACGATACCAAGTTCCACCGTCTTGTCCCTGGCTTTGTTCTTCAGGGTGGAGACCCAAACACTCGTGAGATGAGTGTTGAGGATGTTGTGTTTGGAAACCCTGGTCCTGACGGAATTCCTGGTACTGGTGGTCCTGGTTATCGCATCAAAGAGGAGTTCACTACAAATCCTAACAACTCCCACGTTGACGGTGCCCTTGCTATGGCTCGTTCTCAAGATCCAAACTCCGCAGGTTCTCAGTTCTATTTCTGTCTTGGTCCACAGCATGGCTTGGATTCTGGATACACCGTATTTGGCACAACTATCGAGGGAATGGATGTCATTTCCCAGTTAAAGGTTGGCGATATCGTCAATTCCATTAGAATTGAAAACGCTTAAAGCCAAGTCGCACAGACTCTTGGAGGATATTGTGAATCAACAGGCATTTGAGTTAGGTAAATCTGCATATGATCAGGGCGACTGGTTTGTAGCTATCAGTCAGTTTGATGTGGCTAAAGAGCCAGGCGAGGTAAACGGTCAGATTGACCACCTTCTTGGAAACGCTTATATGAAGCTTGGACAGTTTGATTCCGCAGCTTCTGCTTACAAGTCCGCTCTTGCTGACGCTTCCTACGGCAAGGTTGGCGCTCTCTCTACTAATCAGGGTCGCGCACTTCTGGCTGCTGGTAGGGTACAGGAGGCTATTGCTGCCCTTACTAACGCTGTCCAGGACGCCTCTTATGCAACTCCTTATAAGGCACAGCTTGCTCTTGGTTCTGCATACGAGAAGATCGGTGATATTCGCAACGCCGGCATTGCTTACAGAAACGCTGCAGTTGACGAGAAGAACCCTAATCCTTCATCAGCACTTTGCAGCCTAGGCGCATGCTTCATGGGTCTGAACAGGCCTGTTGATGCTGTTGAGGCATATCGTACTGCTCTTGATTTTGCTAATCCTCTGGATAATTCCAATAAGATTTATGCAGATCTTGGTCTTGCTTACGTTGCAGCAAATCGCATGTCTGAGGCAGTTGATGCTTTCACTCACGCTACTGCTGACGGCAGCTTTGTTCTGTCTAATCAGCAGCAGTCTGCTTTTGATGCAGCTCGCAAGGCTATTACTGCAATGGCTTCTGGCAAGCCATCTGAGACTGATGCCTTCCTTCAGGCAGCTGGCTATGGTGCCTACGATCCACTGGATCCTACAGGTATGTCCGGCGAGCTCATCCCTTCTGCAGAAGACACTGGCTTCTTCCAGATTACTGAGCAGGAGATTATTGAGCAGGATAAGAAGGACAAGAAGATTAGGCGTAAGCATCGCCATACCGGCCTTAAGGTCTTCATCACTATTCTTATTTTGCTTATCTTGGCTGTTGGTGGCGCGGGTTATGCTTACTATCGTGGCTATGGATGGCCAACCCAGCAGTCTGTTGTTCAGGATATTTTCAACGCTAAGGCACAGGGCACCGATATTGGCCGCTATGTCTCCAGCTCTGTCTCTAGCACAACGCTTCAGCAGATTTCCAACAGCCTGCCAACAAGTTCCGCTGTTACCATCAACGGTGTCGACCAGAGCATGACTCACTCTACAGTTAATGCTTCTGTCAGTCTTTCTAATGGCGGCAACGTTGACTATACCATTGAGCTTGTCCGTGATGGTATTGGCTGGAAGGTTGCAAGCGTTACCACTTCATACGTAAGCCAGAATAACCAGAACTCTGGTACAACTTCTGGTACTAACGGCTCTAATTCGGGAACTACCTCTGGAACTAATGGATCTAACTCCTCAAATTCCTCTAATAGTTCCTCCAGCTCTTCAAAGTCTGGTAACTAGTACTAAACTGTTTTAATCGTTCTTTCTGCAGGATAATTACGCACACGCGTAGCACGTTTGATTGGATATCATGTCTATCTTCGATTCGCTCTTCGGAGAATATGGCGGAGACCTAGCCATCGATCTGGGAACTGCAAACACCCTTGTTGCAGTTCGCGGTCAGGGTATTGTCATCAATGAGCCATCGGTTGTTGCAATCGATAAAAGCGAGAGCCGCGTTCTGGCTGTTGGCGCTGATGCAAAGCGCATGATTGGCCGAACTCCTGGCTCCATCATTGCTGAGCGCCCTCTTAAAGACGGCGTCATTGCAGACTTTGATGTTACTGAGGTTATGCTTCGTTACTTCATTGAGAAGGCACGTGAGCGCAAATATCCTTGGTCACCACGTCCACGCGTAGTTGTTTGCGTTCCTTCTGGCGTTACATCTGTCGAGAAACGCGCTGTTTTTGAAGCAACTATTCAGGCAGGCGCACGCCAGGCATTCTTGATTGAAGAGCCTATGGCTGCAGCTATTGGTGCAGACCTTCCAATTGAGGACCCTACAGGTTCTATGGTTGTAGACATTGGTGGCGGTACTACCGAGGTTGCTGTTATCTCTATGGGCGGTATTGTTGTCTCGCAGTCCATTAGAACTGCAGGTGACGAGTTTGATCAAACTATTCTTGAGCATGTTCGTGATGCTTACAACCTCTCTATTGGTGAGCGTACCGCAGAAGACATCAAGATTAAGGTTGGCTCAGCAGCTCCTCTTGCAGAAGAGCTTGACGTTGAGGTAAACGGTCGTGACGTCATGAGTGGTCTTCCAAAGACTGTTCGTATTGAATCAGAAGAGATTCGTCGCGCTCTTGATCGTCCTCTTGACGAGGTCACCAAGGCAGTTAAAGATGCGCTTGATGTGACTCCACCAGATCTTGCCTCCGATCTTATGTACTACGGTATTTTGCTTACCGGTGGCGGCGGAATGCTTCGCGGTCTTGACCAGAGACTTCGTGAAGAGACTGGCGTTCCCGTTAACGTAAGCCCAACCGCGCTAGAAAATGTTGTTACCGGTTGTGCAAAGGTTCTTGAGGCTAACGCATTGTCCGGTGGATTTGTTCAGAGTGCAGGCCAATAAATATGCCATTGTCTCATCAGATCCAGGGTGCTTCAACAGGCCTTGGATCTAACAATAATAAGCATACGGGTGGCCGTAGTTTTATTATTCTTTCGCTGCTTTCAATTGTGTTATTGACGGTCAGCGCTCGTATGGGTACAGAAGGACCGCTCGAGATGGTTCGAGGTGGGTTCTCTACTATTACCATGCCTTTTAGAATGGCGGGTTCTGCTATTGCCATGCCTTTCCAGGGCATTGGTAACATTTTTAGTAACTTAACAGCAGACCAGCAAACGCTCTCTGACCTCAAGGCAGAAAATGAGCAGTTGCGTTCAAGAAACGCAGAGCTAGAAGAGACAAATCAGTCCACGCAGCGTCTGCAGGGTCTTCTCGACCTCAAAAATACCTATAACCTGCAGTCCACAGGCGCTCGTGTTATCTCTGGTTCTACTGACTCGTTCAATAACACCATTACGATTGACAAGGGAACTTCGTCTGGGCTGGCTGTTGGCATGCCTGTTGTTGATAACGGTGGCGTTATCGGCCAGATTATTGAGTGTAGTCCTACAACTTCTACCGTTCGTCTTATCACTGACGAGAAGAGCGGTGTGGCTGCTATGGTTCAAAGCAGTCGAGCTCAAGGCATGCTTATGGGTTCTGCGTCAAGACAGATTACTCTTAACCTCATCAACACCAACCAGAAGGTTGCCGTAGGCGATACAGTTGTTACCAGCGGTCTTGGTGGCGTGTTCCCTAAGGGCCTTCCTTTAGGTAAGGTTACCAGCGTTGAGGCAGCTCCAGGATCGCTCTATTACACCATTGTTGTTGAGCCTTATGGAAATGTCAGCACTAACGAGGAGGTAATGGTTATCACGTCTCTTTCTGAGGAGCAAAAAGCTACCGCAGATGATATTGCAGAGGCAGATAAGCAAAACACTCCAACAGCAACTGATTCTGACAGTAAGGATAAAGATTCAAAAGACGGATCCACTACGTCTTCATCTAGTGGTTCAACTGGCAGCGGTTCAACAAACAACACAATAAACGCTCAGCAGAATGCAACAGTTGCTGCTCCAACGGGTAATACACAACATAACAGCGGAAGAACAGATTAAGGGGGATGCATGCAGGTTTCTGATAGAAATAAAAACACACGCAGCATCGCCGTTCTTGCTGTTGTTTGCTTCATTTTGCAGATTATGCTTACACCACAGGTTTCTTTTGGTGGGGGAGTTATCAATTTTGCACTGATTTTCTCGGCAGCTATTGCGCTGAAATATGGTGGTAAAACCGGCGTGATATGCGGCTTTATTGCTGGTCTTATCTATGATTTGACTTCTGCTAACCCTATTGGCCTCATGGCACTCTTGCTTGTGGTCAGTTCTTATTTCATGGGCCAAGAGGTAAGAGACAGAATCTCTGGCAATTTTGGTACCTCTATGGGCTTTGTTGCCCTTCAAACTTTTGGTGTCACCTTTATGTATCAGCTCATTAATTCTTTGATTGGCTCTGGTGGCAACTTCTTTGAGGGACTGCTGTTTAAGTCTTTCCCCACCATGTTGTTTACCATTTTGGCAGCTCTGCCTGTTTTCTATGTACTTTCTCATTCCCAAAGGTCTCATTCATCTTTGGGCGGAACTTCGCTCTACCGCGGATCTCACCGAGCTCCTCAGCGCCTTAAATAAGGGGTTAGTATGAATTTCACCCTTGTTATCCTTGCTTGTTGCGCTGTTGCGGCAATTGGTTTGATCATTGTTTACCTTACCTTTGGTAGAAAAGATTCGCCGTTTACCTTTGATATTGGTGGCGGCGCCCCCAAGGCGTCTGGTGGTTCTGACGGCTCTGCCGAGAAGACCCTCTCGTCCAGACTTGTCGGATTTGCAATTGCTGTTGGCGGTATGTTTGCCGTGCTTATTGGTCGTCTTTGGACCATGCAGCTCTTATCGTCAGCTGACTATACTGAGCAAGCAGAGCGCAACCGTACGCGCACGGTTACCACCGCGGCGCCTCGTGGTCGTATTTTGGACAGAAATGGCGTGGAGATTGTTACCAACAGACCAAGTCCAACGGTAGTAGCTCGAGCAGATGTTGCAGAAGACTACGTTAAACTGCAGATTCTTGCCAACCTCTTGGGCATGCCCATGCTGGCGGTGCGCAGAAAAATTATGGATACCTCAGATGGCGCTCAGGCGCTTCGTACCGTTTCTGTAGATGTTTCTAGGCGCGTAGTTGCCTACATTTACGCTCATGGCGCTTTGCTTGATGGCGTTTCAATTGAGGAGCGCACCCAGCGCGCCTATCCAAACGGTTCTCTTGCAGCTCATGTTGTTGGCTACACCGGAACTGTTACACAAGAGCAGCTTGAAAGCAGTAAAACTGCGGATGGCGGCTTTGTGTATGCCCACGGCGATATCGTGGGACAAACGGGTGTTGAGTATCAGTACGAGTCCGCTCTTCAGGGTGTTCGTGGTGAACAAACGGTGTATGTTGACGCTGCTGGTAATGTTTTATCTCACTCAACGTCTATTGCTCCTCAGAGCGGCTCAGATGTTGTTTTGACCATTGATGCAAACATCCAAAAAGCAGCAGAAGCATCCCTTGTCAGTGTTATCAATACCGTTAGATCACAAGACTTCCAAGGTCGCAGTGCAAGTGTGGTGGCGCTTGATTGCACCAACGGTGAAGTTATTGCTATGGCAAGCTATCCAACGTATTCACCTTCAATGTTTGTTGGAGGCATTTCCAGTTCTGACTGGGATACGCTTTCTTCTGAAGAGGCAAACTATCCGCTGATGAATCGTGCAATTGCTGGACAGTATCCAACTGGATCTACCATCAAAGCACTTACTACCTTTGCTGGACTCAAATACGGCATTTGTGACGGAAATTCCAGCTGGTATTGCACGGGTTTCTGGACTGGTTTTGGCGAGCAGTACGGCATGCACTGCTGGCTTCTTTCTGGTCACGGCACCGTTAATCTGATTACCGGTATTACTAACTCTTGCGATATTGTTTTTTATGAGATTGGTAAGGGCTTCTTCTATAACAACGATCATCCAGAGGGCATGCAAGAGACATTCCGTGCCTTTGGACTTGGTGCACTTTCTGGTATTGACCTTCCAGAGGAGGCATCTGGTCGCGTTCCTGATGCAGAGTGGAAGTGGAATTACTTTACCAGCTCGCCTGATGATGCTCGTAAGTGGCAGGGCGGCGACAACTGTAACCTTGCAATTGGACAGGGCGACCTTTTGGTAACCTGCCTCCAGATGGCAAATGCGTATTGTGGTATTGCAAACCGAGGTCCAATTTACAAACCACATGTTTTGAAGAGCATTAATGCCAGAAACGGAAATGGCTCTGTTATTGAGTATAAAAACGAGGTCATTCTGAGCCCAGAAGAAAAAGATGAGCACCGAGACATTGTTGCTCGTGGCCTGTATGGCGTTGTCTACGAGGAATCCGCTTCTCAGACTATCCACTGGACCAATCTTGATGTCACGGTTAATGGTAAGACGGGTACTGCTGAGCAGCAGTCTATTGGCGAGCCCGTTGGTTGGTTTGTTGGCTATGCACCTGCTGACAAGCCTCAGTATGTTGTTGCCGCAAATCTTGATTGCGCACCTTCTGGCGCAGGTTCTGGTATGTATATTGTTCGAGACGTCTTTGGTGCAATTTATAATCAGCCAGACAACGTTGGTAGGTAAGGAGGCGAGAAACCCATGGCACTTGATTCATCTGCAGTTACAAAACAGAGAATGAACTCACCTTTTAGGAGACGTGGAGGTATTCCTTCAGGCGGTCTTGCCAAGAAAGAGAAGCTTACTGGTAAGAATATCTTGAGTAATCTCTATCTAGCACAGCTTGTTCCCGCGGCACTTCTCGTCCTCATCGGTATTGTGGTTATCTGGACCGCATCGATGAACATTGCCGAAGCTAGTTTTCCTAGGCACCTTCTGGGTATTGGTTTGGGCCTTGTTTTTGCCACGCTTATGTGGCGCTATGACTATAGAGCACTTTCAAATATGACAAATGTGCTGATTGTTGGCGTAGTTGTATTGATGATTTTGCCTAAGATTCCCGGATTTGGCGTTTCGGTTAAGGGTATGACTGGTTGGGTTAATATCCCGCTTGTTGGCTTTAGATTTCAGCCGTCTGAGCTGGGAAAGATTGTCACAATCTTCCTTATGGCTTCGGTGAGTGCTCAGTATAACGGTAAGGTAGAAACGCTCAGAGACTATGTAAAGCTTTGTGGAACATTGATGGTTCCCTTTGGCTCCATTATGCTTTTGCCTGACCTGGGAACTGGCCTGATTATTTTGGTTATCGGAGCCACCATCATCATTTGCTCTGGTGCAAAACGTTCTTGGATTCTTGTGACCGTTCTTTTGCTCATTGCTGTTGTTGCTCTTGTTGTTGTGACTTCTATGATTCCTGGTATTCCTCACATTCTTAAGGAGTACCAGATGAAGCGTCTTACCGTCTTCTTGGATCCTTCTGTTGATCCGTCGGGAGACGGCTATAACCTGCAACAGGCAAAGATTGCCGTAGGTTCTGGTGGCTTTATTGGAAAAGGACCAGGTAACGCTACGCAGGCAAGTGGACGATTCTTACCAGAAGCACACACAGACTTTGTTTTTGCACTCTTCTCGGAAGAGTTTGGCTTCCTTGGTGCATTCATTATGCTTTCACTTTTTGCATGGATGATTTTTGCAACCATTCTGTTTGCCATGAAGACCGAGAATACCTTCTCTAAGTTGGTACTTGTTGGTTGTGCAGCCATGTGGTCGTTCCAGGTTTTACAGAATGTTGGCATGTGTATTGGTATCATGCCTATTACGGGTATTCCATTGCCTTTTATCAGCTTTGGATCAACATCGATGATTGCCCAGCTTGTTTCTGTAGGAATCGTCCAGTCTGTTTACAGACATAGAACAAAGGCGGCATAAGCCATGGCAAAAAGAAACAGCTTGGGCAAACTTGCTACCTCTGTATTACAAGAATTCCGCGGGTCGCTTTCATCTCTAGAGCCAACTTATACGCATATCTACGTTGATTCCCTTGCTTCTGAAGAGGTAATTCTGGCTGTACATTCGTATTTTATGCCAGAGAGAACAGATGCAACGGTGCGCGTCTCTAAACTTGCTGACGGTGTTTCGTTTGTTTCTGGAGGCATTGGTCGCACGGGAAAGAATGCTGCTATTCCTGATATTGCGGTAATTATTCCTACGCCAACATCACAGTACGAGGACGCCCTTACCATGTTGGTAAGTCATTCAATTCCTTGTGCGGTGGTTGTAGAGTCTGCAGTTGAAGCGCAACAAATTGCTGATACGCTCTACAACACAGGGCTTATTAGCATTGTTGCGGGTACCACTGAAGAAGTGCTCTTTGATCGACTCTCTTCATGGATTGCAACTGCAACAGAAAAATCAGTCTCTTTTGCGGCAGCGTATCCTCTTTGTAGAACTCAAGTGGTCAAACAGATAACTGCTGCTTGCGCTAAAGAAAATGCAGCTATTGGAGCTGTAGCATTGGTTCCTGGCTCTGATATGCCGCTGATGACAGCGCGCCAGATTAGACTGGCGCTTGATATTACCGCCGCCTATAACATCAATATGAATGTTGAAACCATCGCCGAACTTCTCGGCGTTGTGGGCGCGGGCTTTGGATACCGTACGGTTGCACGCACGGTCGCAGGCACAGTTCCAGGGTTTGGCTGGGCGCTTAAGGCTGGCATGGGGTACGCAGGAACTCACACTACTGCTCGCGTCATTCACGCGTACGCTCGCAAAATTGCCGAGAAACGCGATGGGGTAGCAGCTGATTCTTCTACCAAAACCGGCACTTCGAGTGCTTCTACAGGCGCAAGCGCAACAGCAGATACAAATTCACAATCAAATACCGTGGAGATAGCAACCATACAGTCCCTCGCCAAAAGATAGAAAGTAGACTATCGTGCGTGTTAAACGAGAAAATCTCTTCCATCTCATTGAGCCCATGCTTCCACATGTCGAGAAACCCTCAAGGTACTTGAATCATGAGTGGGGAGCCGTAGAGGAGCAAGAAGGCCCTTTTCACGTTTGCATGGTCTATGCTGATGTGTACGAGGTTGGTCAGCCTAATCTTGGTATTGCCATTTTGTACAACGCTCTCAATAAGGCACCTCATATTTCTTGTGAGCGAGCCTATCTGCCATGGACTGATATGGCAGCGCTTATGCGTAAACGTAACGTGCCTCTGCTTTCTTTGGAGGGCGCTGCACCCCTAGCGTCTTTTGATGTGGTTGGCTTTACGCTTGCACATGAAATGATTGCTACCAACATTATAGAAACGCTTGATTTAGCAGGCATTCCAAAGCTTTCCGAAGAACGTGATGAAGAGGACCCACTTATTTTTGGTGGCGGTCCTTCTGTTTGGAACTCAGAGCCAGTGGCCCCGCTCTTTGATGCAATTCTATTAGGCGACGGCGAAGAAGCGCTGGTAGAGATGTGCGAGTGCGTGAGAACTTCCAAGCTTGAAGGAGTTTCTCGCCAAGAGATTTTGCAGAGGTTGTCTGAGATTCAAGGTGTCTACGTGCCGTCGCTTTATCAGATTGTGCACGACAATACCTCAACACGCTGGGGATATGCGGTTCCTAAAGAGGGAAGTAGCGCTCCAAGCGTGGTTTATAAACGTTGCCTGCCAGATCTTTCAGTAACAGACCCTGTTGCGCAGCGCATTGTTCCGTATACCGAGATTGTTCAGGACAGGCTGGCTCTAGAGATTCAGCGTGGCTGTGCTCGCGGCTGTAGGTTCTGTCAGGCTGGTATGACGTATCGTCCTGTTCGCGAGCGTCCAGCTCAGCAGATTGTGAAAGCAGGCGAGGAAGGCCTTTTGAAGAGCGGCTACGATGAGGTTTCGCTCACGTCGCTCTCTACAACGGATCACTCTCAGTGCGGCTACATTTTGCGCCGTATGAACTCTGATTTGCGTAAGCGCGGCGTGCGAATCTCCATTCCTTCCCAGCGTATGGACGCGTTTGGCGCGGAGATGGCAGACGCCGTTTCTACTTCAAGGCGTGGCGGACTGACGTTTGCTCCAGAAGCAGGTTCTCAGCGCATGCGTGACGTCATCAACAAAAATGTCACTGAGGATGATCTTGAATCGGCAGCTAGAAATGCGTTTGAAAACGGCTGGCGCCGCATGAAGCTCTACTTTATGATGGGCCTTCCAACAGAAACCGATGAAGACATTCAAGCCATTCCCGCAGTTGCAAAACGTATTTTAGATATCGGTCGAGAAATTGGCGGCAAGGGCGTTACGGTTTCTGCTTCTGTTGCCGTATTTGTGCCCAAGTCCTACACGCCATTCCAGTGGGTTGGCCAGATTTCTCGTGAGGAAGCCCAGCGTAGACAGCAGTTGCTCTTGTCCTCAAATCACGATAGGGGACTCAAGATTGCCTACCACGATTCTGGAACGTCCCTGGTAGAAGGTGCGCTTTCAAAGATGGGCCGCGACGGTTTTGATTTGATTTACCGGGCTTGGAAAAATGGTTGTAAGTTTGATGCATGGACCAGCGAGTTTAATCTTGATGCTTGGAATGCGGCAGCAGAAAGTCTGGGTTTCTCGCTCTCTGAAATTGCAACAGAAACCTTTGATATCCAGGCAAAACTTCCTTGGGACCATACGTCTCCTGGCGTTTCCAAGGGCTATTTACAGCGAGAATATCGTCGAGCCATGGACGAGGTCACCACACCTGACTGTACGTTTACCTCTTGTACGGGATGTGCAGTCTGCCAGACCTTGAAGGTCGATAACGTGTTGATGGGGGTGCGCTCATGACGGATAAGCAGGTAGAGAGCGTAGCTCCTGAGGCGGCTGAGTCCGTGAAGAAAGACTGGCGTGCCGGTAGGCCACAGATTCAGCCAGAGATTATGACGGAGCGCGGAGCAGAGATTTTTAGGCTTCGCGTGGCTTACAAGAAAGACGACCGCCTTGCGTTTCTAGGACACCTTGAGCTTATTGGCACTATTGAACGCTGTGTTCGTAGAGCCCAGCTGCCGTTTAGGGTAGGTAATGGCTTTGCAAAGCGCATGGGCGTTCAGTTCTCTCAGGCGCTTCCTGTTGGCGCTTCGTCTGAGGCTGAGTACTTTGACTTGAAGCTCACAGAATACGTGGACCCGGATGAAGCATTAGAGAGGTTGTTGTCGGCTACGCCTCCCGCGCTTGCTCCGTTTGCTGCCAGCTACGTTGATCGGTCGCTGCAAGCGCTTGAAGCATGGTTGAATGCCGCTCATTGGAGATGTGACATTTTGGGAGAAGGTCTTAAGTCCGAGGCGTTGCGTTGGGGGTTTGAGGATCTTCTCGCCAAAAGAGAGCTGACATACATGCGCGGAGACAAGCAAAAAGTGGTCAATTTAGAGACAACGTTTGCGGGCTATAAGATTTCTGAGAGCTCATCTGAAACGTGTATTTCATTTGAGCTTGATACACTCCAAGATCCAAGAGCAGCGCTTAGACCTGCAGTTTTGATTTATGAGGCTCAAAGAATTGCAGCTCAAGCTGGAGTGGATGGCCTACAAGGCATTGACTCGTTGAAGGTATGTCGCGTTTCACAGGCACACGTTTCAGAAAATGGACTCCTTGTGAAGCCTCTATAACATGTAGTTTTGTCTTGGAATTTTCTGAAATATGCAGTAGACTATTTCGAGTTGTGTTTCTCGCCGAGGGACATGGGACACCGACAGTTTCCCGCGGATGTCACAGGTCACGGCGGCGAAGATCTTTGCTCGGATCTTCAGAAATACAAAGATAGTATTAATCGTTGCAAGAATCAGCAATGAAGGGTTACACACATGTACGCAATCGTAGCAACTGGTGGCAAGCAGTATAAGGTTGCCAAGGGCGACGTAATCAGCGTCGAGAAGCTTGATGCGCAGCCTGGCGATAAGGTAAAGCTTGATGTTCTTATGCTTAACGACGGCAAGAAGGTTGTTGCTGACGCTGCCACTCTTTCCTCTAAGAAGGTTACCTGTGAGGTTCTTGAGCAGTACAAGGACAAGAAGGTCCTCGTCTTCAAGTTCCACAAGCGTAAGCGCTATCACCGCGCCAATGGTCACCGTCAGAACCTTACTAAGCTGAAGGTTACCGCGCTCCCTACCGCTCGTAAGGCTGCTGCTAAGGCATCCGACGAGTCTGCAGAGTAATTGGTCACTTCTGATATTGAGATAGGCAGGTAGCATTTATGGCACACAAGAAAGGTCTCGGCTCTTCCCGCAACGGTCGTGACTCACAAGCACAGCGCCTTGGCGTTAAGATTTACGGTGGTCAGGCAATCAAGGCTGGCCAGATTATCATCCGTCAGCGTGGTACGCACATCACTCCTGGCGTAAACGTTGGTCGCGGCAAGGATGACACTCTCTTTGCACTTTGCGATGGTGTTGTTGAGTTCAAGAAGGGTGCTAAGCACGTCGTTAACGTCGTTGCTGCTGAGGCATAAGTTTTCTTGAACATTCGCAGTTCATTCAAGGGGTCCTTCGGGACCCCTTTTTGTTTCTCGCGGTATCTTACGCGTACCGTTCACAGTTTCTAATTTGTTTCTTAATGTATTTCTTGACACATTCTGGCAAAGTAATGGTATTCTTCTTACATTGCAATTTACGCTCTTGGGAGGAGGACATATCATGCGTGCTACATGCACTCAGCAGTGGTGGTGGAACAACTTGTCTTTCTCCGGTCAGCGATGAGTTGCTTCTGCATACGCATTTAGAGGCTCTCGGGTGACCGAGAGCTTTTTTTGTGCGTACGTTTCTTGCTAAATCCGGATGGCGAGAAACCCGTTTAGTTGGAAGTTTGTTTATTCGTATGTTTTAGTTTTGCGTTAAAGGAGTTTATATGTCTACAGAGAATCTCAATGAAGTTAACGCCGCAGGCACAGAGACAGGATCTGCAGAGCAGGCACCACGTGTTGTTGCTGTTTCAAAAAATGCAGGAGTATTGGACGTCACTTCTCTAGTCCTTGTTGCCGTCCTTATTGCTGCTGGTTTTATTCTTAACCTGACCGTTGGTAAGGCAATTAGTGCTATTGGAATTGGTCCAGAGTTTATTATTTCTTCGTTCTGCCTGGCTATTCTTTTGCTTAAGCCAAACGCTGTTCAGAGCCTGGTTATTGGTCTTATCGCAGCTACCGTTATTCAGCTGACCACCTCTGTCCCTGGCGCTGATTTTGTTGCAGAGGGCGCAGCTTCACTTGTTATGTTTGCCTTCACAAAGTCCGCTCTTGCAGATAAGCCAATAATGCCTGCAATTGGTTCTTTTGTAACCACTCTTATCTCTGGTCTCATCTTTGCTGCCATTGCTATTCCAGCTAAGGGCGCAACTATTGAGCTTTTCTACGTAATGCTTCCTGTCATCGTGGGAACCGCATTTTTTAATGCTATTGTTGTTCAGGTTCTTGCGGCTCCTCTTAAGAAGGTTTTGGGTCGATAAGTTCTTAGATACGCACTTATTTCCTGGAGAACACTGTGTCTATTATTGAAGTTCAATCTGTGTCATATAGCTATCCTGATAGCTCAGCGCATGCTCTGAATGAGCTGTCACTGAGCGTTCAGGAGGGTGACTTTGTAGGTATTGTTGGTCCTTCTGGCGCAGGCAAGTCCACGCTTGCTCTTGCGCTTTCTGGCGCTATTCCTCATCACTTCAGAGGAAGTTTCTTTGGAAAGATTCTTGTTGCTGGAATGGATACCTGCACAGTTGCACTGACTGATATCTCTAAAATTGTGGGTTCTGTAACCCAGGATATCAACGCGCAGATGGTTGCTTCAATTGTTGAGGATGAGCTTCTCTTTGGCCTTGAGAACTTTGCGGTTCCTCATGCAGAGATTCCAGAGCGCATTACCTATGCTCTAGAGACAGTTGGCATTGCCAACCTCCGCTTTAGAGAGATTGCTTCTCTTTCTGGTGGACAGAAGCAAAAGGTTGCTATAGCGGCACTTTTGGCGCTTCAGCCACAAGTCATGGTGCTTGATGAGCCAACAGCGGCCTTAGATCCAACGTCGTCCGAGTTAATCTTCCAGACCCTTTCAGAGCTCAACAAAACCAAAGGCATTACGGTTGTGGTAATTGAGCAAAAAGTGGGTCTTCTCGCTAAGTATTGCTCAAAGATTGCCGTTATGGACAAGGGTTCCATTTGTGCATACGGTAGCGGTGAGGAAGTGTTCTCTCAGGTAGATTTACTGCAAGAGGTTGGCGTTGATGTTCCTCGTTGCGTGCGCGTGTCAAAGGGCGTCTATGAGCTCTCTCATCAGTCTGAGTATGCTCACTTGTTATCTGAGGCGGACAGAGCTGTCTGCGATGAAACTGCGTTGTCAGTTCAGTCAGCCGCCAAGCAGCTTGCGTGCTGTGTTGGCGCTCTCCAGCATCGCAGCATTTCCCTTACAGAGGACTCTGAACCATTAGCTACTAATGACGTTAAGTTAGCAGGGGAGACATATCTTCCAAACATAGATGGCCCTGTGATTGCTGAATCGAGCGGGCCATTTGACAGAATTGGTGTTCTTCAAGACGCTGACCAGCCAAGCACTCAGTCTGTTCTTGATGTTATTGATGCCACTTTTAAATATCAGGGGAGTACTGATGGTGTTGAGCGCGTCTCCCTCAGTTTGCATCCTGGCGAGCTTGTGACACTTGTTGGTCAAAACGGCGCAGGTAAAACAACTTTAACTAAGTTGGTAAATGGCCTGTTGCGTCCTCGATCGGGAGACATTCAGATTAAGGGTGCATCGTGCAAGGATTGGAAGACGTCGCAGATTGCTCAACACGTCTCTACACTGTTCCAAAATCCCGATTACCAGATTTGCAAAGAGAGTGTCCTTGAGGAGATTGCGTTTGGTCTTGAGCTCAAGGCCGTATCTGCAGAAGATGCTCGCAAGAAAGCGCTTGAAGTAATTGATCGCATGGGGCTTGATGCGGACGCGTCGCCGTTTATGCTTTCTCGCGGACAGCGTCAGATGGTAGCGCTTGCGTCCGTGGTTGCCTGCGAACCAGATATTCTTGTGCTTGATGAGCCAACTTCGGGCCTGGATTACAAAGAGTGTATGCAGGTCATGGATATGGTCAAATCACTGTGCGAGAAGGGCTGTGCAGTTCTTATGGTCTGTCATGACATGGAGGTTGTGCTGGACTTTGCCACAAGAATTGTCGTTATGGCTCATGGTAGCGTGTTAGATGATGGGGAAGTTACACAGATCTTCTCGACAGATGAGGTTTTGAAGGAAGCGTATGTTGAAGCTCCTCAGATGATTCAGCTGTCAAAGCTTGCTGGAGCGCATGTGGATTCATCATTTGCTGAGCTTAGCAGTGCTTCCGAGGTGCTTGAGGCATTGCAGCATCAGTTTGAGATTGCTCGCATTGCGGCCACGCTGAATGGTAAGGAGGCTCCTCGTGGGTAGTGTTATTGATTACACCGAAGGAACAAGCTTCCTTCATAAGGCAAATCCTGTGGCCAAGCTTGTATTTGCGCTTGAACTTTTTGTAGCCGCTCTTGCCGCGCAGGGAACGCTTGAGGTACTTGCGGTACTCGCGCTCACCATTCTTGTGGGAGTTATCTCGCAGAACGCTCAGAAGACTTTTAAGCTGGTATTTGGCTTTGCAGTCTTAGGTCTTATCTTGTGCGTTGTGCAGACGCTTGTTGCCCCTGCTGGTCAAGTGCTCTTTTTATTCATCACGGTAGGTGGTTTAGAGCACGGCTTTAACGTTGCTCTCAAAACAATCGCACTGGCACTGCCGCTGCTTTCTATGCTTTCGCTTATGCGTGTAGAAGATCTGATGAATGCGCTGGTAGAAGTGGCGCATGTCCCATACCCCTATGCATTCACCATTGCAACGGTTTTGCGCTTTGTTCCTGTCTTTGCTTCCGAGATGAACCATATTATGGAGGCTCAGATGGCTCGTGGCGTTGAGTTTGATACCAAAAATCCAATTAAGAAGCTCCAGCTCACCATGCCTTTGATTGTTCCTTTGCTGGTAAGTTCCGTTAAAAAAGCTGATGCTTCGGCACTTGCGGCTGAGCAGCGAGGCTTCTATTTAAGGAACGCTTCATCTGCATTTAAACGCTATCCTTTGGCTCCATCAGACTTTGCCTTGATGGCTTTTGGCGTGTCGATAATTGTTGTTGTCCTCGTGTTCTCATAAGAACTTCTCGCGTTTTCACTGTGCTTCGCTGGTAAATGCCGTAACATTAAGGTATTAGAAGGAGGACACGTGGAAACTTTCACTGATCTTTGTCATATCAACGTTAAAGGTGGAGACGGCGGCGCAGGCTGCATGTCTTTTCGCCGAGAAGCATATGTGCCAAAAGGCGGTCCAGACGGCGGAGACGGTGGTCACGGCGGCAATGTTGTCATTGTTGCAGACGCGCAGCTTTCGTCCCTGATTGATTACCGCTACAAGCATCACTTTAAGGCCGAGCGCGGCACTCACGGTAAGGGTGCTCGTCGTCATGGTTCTGACGGACAGGATTTGCTGCTCAAGGTGCCCCTGGGAACTGTTGTGCGCGAGCTTGATCCAGAAACGCAAGAGCCACTCTACGAGATTGCCGATCTTACTTCTCCAGGTGAGCAGGTAGTTGTTGCTCCTGGTGGCAATGGTGGCCGTGGTAACATTCACTTTGTTACCTCAGTAAGGCGTGCACCAGCATTTGCCGAGAAGGGCGAGCCAGCCCAAGAGCACTGGATTGAGCTTGAGATGAAGCTCATGGCAGATGTGGCCTTGGTGGGCATGCCTTCTGTTGGTAAGAGCTCTCTTATTGCACGTATCAGTGCTGCTCGTCCAAAGATTGCTGACTATCCTTTTACCACCCTTGTTCCAAACTTGGGCGTTGTTCGTGCTCAAAACGGTCAGTCGTTTGTCTGCGCAGACGTTCCCGGTCTTATCGAGGGTGCCTCAGAAGGTAAGGGTCTTGGTCATCAATTCCTTCGTCATATTGAGCGCACAGCGCTTATTGTCCATATGGTCGATGTTACCGGTGGCTATGAAGGCAGAGACCCAGTAGAGGACTATCACGCTATTAATGAGGAGCTCAAGGCTTACGCTTCAAAGCTCGCTGATCGTCCTCAGATTGTGGTTGCAAACAAATGCGATATGCCTGGTACAGAAGATGCTATTGAGGCTCTCAGAAAAGCCGCTGAGGCTGATGGCAGGACTTTCTTTGCTATCTCTACCGTAACTGGTTTAAATCTTGATGACTTTGTTACTACCTGTGCTGCAGAAGTGGCAGAGCTCCGCAAAGAAATTGCCATTACTACGCCTACGGTTGATCGCAGTGAGGCTTGGGAGCATCAGCGTATTCGTCGTGACAGCAAGCTTCGCATTGAGCGAGAAGAACGTCATGCTTGGCGTGTCTCTGGCGGCCAAATTGAGCGCATGGTTATTCAGACCGATTGGGACAATGATGAGGCTGTGGCATATCTACAGCGTCGTCTGGATCGTATGGGTCTTGAAGTACAGCTGGCAAAGGCTGGTGCAGTTGACGGCGACGAGATTCGCATTCTTGAGCTCACCTTTACCTATGAGGATCCAAATAAACCAAATACAGATGGTATAGAGATTCCTGATGAGGACGCCTCAGACCAGCAATTCGAAGATGTTGAGTTTGAAGAGGCTCCATCTGATTCGTCTCATGTAGCTGAGGCTTCTTCAGAAACTGAGTAGAGTATGGCAGCCGACGTCTTAAATAACATGCACCCTGGCCTGCCTCGTTTGGGACAGGATAAAAACCGCACCTATCGTCTGGGAATCATGGGTGGAACCTTTGACCCCATTCATAATGGCCACCTGGTAGCTGCAGAACAGGCATATGATGATTTGGATCTTGATGTGGTTGTCTTTATGCCTGCTGGTCGCCCTGCGTTCAAACAAAATAAGGGAGTTACCAGGGGAGAAGACCGTTACTCAATGACGCTTCTGGCAACCTCAGATAATCCTCATTTTGTTGCTTCTCGTTTTGAGGTGGATTATGAGGGCATCACCTACACCGCTGATACGCTCAGAAGATTGCGTAAGGTATATCCCTCTAACGTTGAATTTTTCTTTATTACTGGTGCAGATGCAATTACTGATATTGTCACCTGGAAAGATGCACAGACAGTAGCTGAGCTTGCTCACTTTGTTGCTGCAACGCGTCCTGGTTATGAGCTGAGTCGTGCTCAAAAGGTTATTGCAGACTCACCTTATGACTTCAAGGTGACCTATCTTGAGGTTCCCGCACTAGCAATCTCATCAAGCTATCTGCGTAGTAGAGTTCAAAATGGTCAGAGCCTCAGATACCTAACTCCCGATTCTGTAACAGGTTACATTCACAAGCATGGGCTTTATGGCGCCGACACAACGCCACTCAATTAAGTGGTCAAGCCAAAGCGACCCGCTGCTCATATTGACATACGCCAGTAACAAGGCAGTGTCAAACAGGTGGAGATCAGGTTTGACTCAATAATTTGTAGGACAAAATGGAAAGAACACTTATAGCAAAAGACATTGTCTATACCGCAGAACAACAGGCGCTTATTGATCAGCTTGAGTCTGATTTGAAGAGTCATATGTATCACAAGAACCCTAAGCGTTTTGCGCATTCTATCTCTGTAGGACATTGTGCAGAAACGCTTGCACAGGCTTATGGTGCAGATATGTTGAGCGCTCGCGTTGCAGGTATTTTGCATGATTGGGAGAAACTTCTTCCTGATGCAGAAACCATTGAACTGGCAGAGCGCTTTCGTATCCAGACAGAAGCTCCTTATCAGAAAATTGTTGGGCTCTTACATGGTCCTCTCGCCGCAAAAACGCTACCAGCCATCTATCCTTGGCTTTCTGAGCAGATTCTCAGCGCCATTCAGAAGCACACTACGGGCGACCGTCAGATGAGCACGCTGGACAAAATCTTGTATGTAGCTGATCTTATTGAGCCTCTGCGTCCAGATTTTGAAGCTGTTGTGACTGCTCGCGAAGTTTATCTGCAGGGTGGTTCTCTTGATGAACTTTACGAGAGCGCATTTTGTGGTGTGATGAGGTATGTGATTTCATCAAGGAGTTATTTGTATCCAAACTCAATTGCCTTATACAATGAGATGATTGAGAAGACATCTAAGTAGCTTGGCTACATGAGAAAACGGAGAAATTCATGGCTGTAACTTCACTTGAGCTTGCAAAGACTGCTGCAATTGCTGCAGATCAAAAGAAAGCTGAAGATATTCTTGTACTAGACCTTACTGGTCTCAGTGACGTCTGCGATTACTTTGTTATCTGCACTGGTGGAAATGCTCGTTTGGCTGACGCTATTGTTGATGAGGTTCGCGAGAAGGTCACGGCAAACTGCGGCATTCGTCCAATTTCTACTGAGGGTCGCGACGGTCTCAATTGGATTCTGATTGATTACGGTTCAGTTGTTGTTCACGTATTCCAGCCTGAGGTAAGGTCCTACTATCGTCTTGAGCGACTTTGGGCAGATGCTCCTCGTGTAGAGCTGGATATTGAGGGCGCTATGACTTCTGAGATTCCTTATGCTGATCTTCCAGAGGATGCTTTGGCTCCAGCCTTTGAGCTTTCCGAGGATGACTTGGTAGACAATCTTCCAGAATCTGCTGATCCTACTGAGTAGTGCTGGTGTACTAGATTTGTTCGTTTTTGCCTGTAGGCATAGTGTCTGAGACGCGATGCTCAAAGCGCAGGTCTCTACCATACTGCACAGCATCTGCACCAAATTTATCTTTGAGTTTATCGGTTACCTCGGAGAGATGACGTAAGTCACTCCGAGGTTTCTTTTTTGTTGTAGGCCCAGGGGCTGCGGCATCAAACGTGTCATTAAATTGATCAAAAAGAGACGTTTGAACAGGCTTGCTCTGTGTCTCATCTGTAAATGAGCTAATGCCAACGCCAAGCAGTCTTACTGGCTGCCCCTCTTTCCAAATGGATGAAAGAAGACCAACGGCAATCTCTGCAAAGAGGTGCTCATCGTCAGTTGGAGTAGACATTCTTTTTTGAGCGGTATGAGACTCTGTTGCAGAGGCTTTTACCTTAAGCGTTACGGTATAACCTTGTAACTGTTTGCGGCGAAGACGTCTTCCTACAACGCCAGCAATGTGTCTGATGGCTTCTTCTATTTCTTGTTTATCAAACAAATCAGCTTCAAAGGTTCTCTCGTTAGAAACAGACTTAACGTCACGAGGCTGGGCAGCTTCATGAACTTCTGAGACTTCTTTTCCTTGCGCGCGCAAAATCATCTTTGAAGCTGTATTGCCAACAAGGGAAGTGAGGTACGTTGCATCTGCTCTTGAAAGTTCACCAAGCGTTTTGATTCCTTGTTGATGAAGCGTTTTTGCCATAGCAGGTCCAATGCCGCTCATAGCTTCAATGGGCAGTGGCGCCAGAAAGCGACCTTCTGTACCAGGAAAGACCGCAGTAAGACCACGAGGCTTTTCTTGCTCAGAGGCAATCTTGGCAATTGTCTTGTTTGTTCCCAGGCCAATGGAACAGGTAACTCCTAGTGCTGCGACTTTCTTTTGTATGCGCTTACAAATTTCTAAAGGATTTTCTTTAGAGAATCTGCCTGGAGTGATGTCAAAAAATGCCTCATCAATAGAAACCTGCTCAACAAGGGGAGTCTCATCTTTGAGAAAACCCATAACAAGAGCACTCATTTCAGAGTATCTGTCATAGCGTCCTGGGGTCCAAATTGCTTGCGGACAGAGCCTTACTGCAGTAGCTGAAGGCATGGCAGAATGAACGCCAAACTTCCTTGCTTCATAAGAGGCGGTTGAAACAACGCCTCGTTTGTGGGGTGAGCCTCCAACAATTACAGGTTTTCCGCGCCACTCAGGATGATCAAGTTGTTCTACAGACGCAAAGAACGCATCAAGGTCAAGAAGCCCAATGGCTTTACCATGCCACTCAAAATCACACGATTTACGTGCGTTTTTATCTGATATGTCCTTTGATGTTTCCATAGAAATAGTGTATACTTTTTGTACAAATAGAACAAGTGTTTCATACATAAATTACGAGTACTTTTTGAAGAGAGCAAATTTATACTTTTCGAGGTTAATGCGTTGTTGTACACTTGTAACCCGATTTGTGGCTTTGCGGTGCAGCCCATCTAACATCCGAGGCACCGCTCGTATGGAGGAGTTTTCATTGGCAGTTAAGATTCGTCTGGCCCGTCACGGTGCCAAGAAGCGTCCGTACTATCGCGTAGTTGTCGCTGATGGTCGTATGCCTCGCGATGGTCGTTACATTGAAGAAGTCGGTCGTTACAACCCACTGACTAGCCCTAAGACGATTGATATCAACCTCGAGAAGGTTGATGAGTGGGTAGCAAAGGGCGCTCAGCCAACAAGCGCAGTTTCTCACCTCATTGAGATCGCTCGTACTGGTGCTCCAGTTGCAGAGAAGAAGACCAAGCTCTCCAAGAAGGCACAGGCAAAGGCCGCTGCAGCTGCAGAGGCTGCTGCTGAGGCTGCTGCCGCAGCTGCTGAGGAGTCCGAGGCTCCAGAGGCTGAGTAAATCGTGTCTGAATTCACAGAGCCCACTGAGGTAGACGCTGTCGATCAAGACATTCAGGAGATGCCTTCTGACAAGGTTGCTGATCTTGTCGAGTACATCGTCTGTGGTCTTGTCGATAATGAAGATGCTGTTGCACTCGACGTCACCGATCGCGAGGATGGAGCCTTGATTGAGGTTTCTTGCTCTGAGGAAGACGCTGGACGTGTCATCGGCCGCAAGGGTAGAACCATTAAGGCTATTCGTACTTTGGCTCGTGCTCTTGGCCAGCGTGTTGGCACCTCTGTTGATGTCGAGGTTGTAGGCTAATTTTGCGTAAACACTGGCGAGCAATTGCTCAAATTGTTAAAACGCATGGTAAAAGAGGGGAGGTTGTGACGGTTCCCGTTCACAGCCTTCCTTCTCTTATAGCTGAAGGCATGACAGTTGTTCCTGTTCCGCCTGCACTTAAAGGCCCAAGGGAGCTCTTGGTTGTCTCTGTTGAGTCAGATGACAGAGAAGGTAGTCTTGTAACTTTTGAAGACGTAACTACCATCTCTGATGCAGAAGAGCTTGTGGGTAAAACGCTTCTGGTAGAAGAAGATTGTCTTCCAGAAAACTTTGGTCTGGTTAATGTTTCTCTGCTTGTTGGTAGAGAAGTACGTGATATAGAACATGGTTCTCTGGGTGAAATTACAGAGGTTCTTGTTGGACCTACACAAAATGTATGGGTAATTGAGGGACCTTTTGGCCAGGTAATGATGCCTGCTGTTGATGAATTTATCAAAGAGGCTCCAGCTGAGGGTCCCATTACCGTCTCAATTCCGCAGGGTCTTCTTAGGTTGGGTGAGTAGCATGCGCCTAGAAACGCTCTCAGTTTTCCCTGAGGTCTTCTCGCCCTATTTACATGCTTCTATTATGGGCAGGGCTCAAAAGGCAAACATTTTTGAGTTCTATGCGCATGATTTACGTGACTGGACACATGATAGGCATCGTACGGTAGATGACGCTCCTTTTGGTGGCGGACAAGGCATGCTTATGAAGCCTGCTCCTATTTTTGAGGCAGTTCGAGAGATTTCTGATCAGGCGGATACCAAGCCCTACGTGGTGTTTTTCTCGCCAGTCGGTAGACCGTATTCTCAGGCTATTGCTCAAGAGTTTGCTCAAAAAGAGCGCATTTTATTTGTTTGCGGTCGTTATGAGGGCATGGATGAGCGCGTCTATGAGCTGGCAGATGACGTTATTTCTATGGGAGATTACGTACTGACGGGCGGAGAGTTGCCTGCGCTTACTGTGATTGACTCGGTTGTGCGCCTGCTTCCTGGTGCGCTTGGCGATGAGATGAGCTCGCAGGATGAGTCTTTCTCTGACGATGGTCTTCTTGAGTATGCTCAGTACACGCGACCAGCAAACTTTGAGGGCCGAGAAGTTCCGTCCGTGCTTCTGTCGGGAGACCACGGAGCGGTAGCAATCTGGAGACGACAATCCGCACTTGCTCGTACGCGCGCGTGGCGTCCGGATCTTCTCGAGAGCGCCCAGCTCACAGAGAAGGACAGAGCGTATTTAGCGGAGCTTGATCAACAATCTGGTGATAACAATGAGTAGTGGACACTCTAAAGTACTTGAAATTTTTGAATACCTGGTAATTGTTGCTGTTGCCGTTGCGCTGGCATTTTTTATCAGGACTTTTGTTGCTGAGGTGTATGAGGTTCCAACAGGCTCCATGCTCAATACCATTCAGCTGGGAGACCGTTTGGTAGGAGAGAAGCTTACCTATCGCTTTGGCGGTACTCCTCAAGTAGGCGATGTGGTTACCTTTACCAGCCCTCAAAACCCCGATACGCTTTTAGTAAAGCGCGTCATTGCCACTGCAGGTCAAACGGTTGATTTGCGTGACGGCGCTGTGTATGTTGATGGCCAGCTTATGGACGAGCCTTACACTGAAGGCAAGCCAACGTATTCTCTTGCGGATCGCACGGGTGCCGTAATTCAGAATTATCCGTATACTGTTCCTGCAGGTCATATTTTTGTTATGGGGGATAACAGAACAAACTCGCTGGATTCCAGATATTTTGGAGCTGTTGCGGTTTCTACCGTGACCTCTAAGGCAATGTTTATTTTCTGGCCCTTTGACCATGCTCGCGGGCTATAGTACTTACGTCGGACATTTGAGAGAAAGAACATCATGGGCGCAACACCACTAACGTTTCAAGATATGATTTTGACCCTTGAACACTACTGGGCAGAAAAAGGTTGCACAGTCATGCAGCCATATGACTCTGAGGTAGGTGCCGGTACCTTCCACACCGCAACTATTCTGCGCTCACTTGGTCCAGACGCCTGGCGCACCTGCTATCCTCAGCCTTGCCGTCGTCCAGCTGATGGACGCTATGGCGAGAACCCCAACCGCTTGCAGCATTACTATCAGTTCCAGGTTTTGATTAAGCCATCTCCTGCAGACTCTCAAGACCTTTATCTTGGCTCACTCGCCGCTATTGGCCTTGATCCAAAAGACCACGACGTTCGCTTTGTTGAGGACGACTGGGAGAGCCCAACGCTTGGTGCCTGGGGTCTTGGCTGGGAGGTCTGGCTCAACGGCATGGAGGTTACTCAGTTCACTTACTTCCAGCAGGTAGGTGGCATTGAGGTAGACCCTGTTCCTGTTGAGATTACCTATGGTCTTGAGCGTATTGCTATGTATGCTCAGGGTGTAGATTCCGTCTATGACCTGGTATGGAGTTACCTGCCAGATGGCACGCCAATGACGTACGGCCAGGTATTTTTGGAGAACGAGCGTGAGTTCTCAACTTATAACTTTGAGGTAGCCAACATTGAGCTTATGCGCGAGAAGTTCGACGAGTATGAGGCAGAGTGCCACAGCTGCCTTGAGCGCAAGCTTCCACTACCTGCGTATGACTGCGTTATGAAGTGTAGCCATGCATTCAACCTACTTGACTCTCGTGGTGCTCTTTCTGCTGTTGAGAGAGCTAACTATATTCTTCGCGTTCGCACCGTTGCTAAGGCATGCTGTGAATCGTATTTGGAGGAGGTTGCTTCTAAGGAAGCACCTGCAGCAACTACTCAGGAGGAGGTGGCTTAAATGGCTGAGGTTAGAGACTTCCTTTTTGAGATTGGTTCTGAAGAAATGCCTTCTGCTCCATTGCAGAAAGCTATTGCTCAGTTCAATAAGCTTGTCGTTTCCGGACTTAAAGACTCTGGTTTGTCATTTGGAGAGGTTAAGATCCTCTCGACACCTCGTCGTTTAACTGCCTATGTAAAGGACGTTGCTGAGGCTACAGAAGAGATTTCCGAGGTCAAGCGTGGTCCTAAGGCAGAGATTGCTTTTGATGCAGAGGGCAATCCAACCAAAGCTGCTGAGGGATTTGCCCGTAAGTGCGGCGTAAACGCTGATGCGCTGACTCGTCGTGTAGACACTGACGGTCATGAGTATGTTTTTGCAGAGCTCAATATTCCTTCAGTTCCTGCTACAAAGATTCTCTCTGAGCTGGCAACTTCTTGGATTGCTGCTCTTGATTGGCCTCGCAGTCAGCGCTGGGGTTCTTTCCACGAGCGTTATGTTCGACCTGTTCGCTGGCTGTGCGCTCTCTTTGGTTCAGAGATTGTTCCTGTTACGTACGCTGATGTAACTAGCTCAAACACCACTCAGGGTCATCGTGTTCTTGGACCTGGATACCATGAGGTAGCAAGTCCAGCAGACTATGAGCAGGTTCTCAAAGACGCTGGCGTTTTACTTCAGGACCAGAGAAAAGACGTTATTCTCGCCGGTATCAAAGAGGTAGAGGCTGCTCGTCCGGGCTCTCACGTTGATATGCCAGAGAAGGTCTTTGAGGAGGTCATTAACCTAACTGAGTGGCCACAGGTTCTTGTGGGCACCTTTGACGAGGAATTCCTTAACGTTCCTTCAGAGATTATTACTGAGTCCATGCTCTCTAACCAGCGCTATTTCCCAATCTATGACGCTGAGGGCAAGCTGACTCGCGAGTTTATTGTGGTATCTAACGCAGATCCATCTTGTGCAGAGCGCGTCATTGACGGCAACGAGCGCGTTGTTCGTGCTCGTCTCGACGACGCTAAGTTCTTCTTTGAGGAGGACTTGAAGCATACGCTTGATGAGTTTGCTCAGCGTCTAGAGACCGTTGTCTTCCAGGAGAAGCTCGGAACCGTTCTGCAGAAGACTCAGCGTATGGAGGCTCTTGCTGCAGAGATTGCGCTTGACGAGACTTCCAACCAGGAAGAGGCTGAGCTTGCTGCTCGCGCTGCTCACCTTGCAAAGGCAGACCTTGTCAGCCAGGCAGTTGTCGAGTTTACTAGCCAGCAGGGCGTCATGGGTGGCTACTACGCAGAGGCTGCTGGCGAGAAGAGCGATGTAGCCGCAGCTATTCGCGAGCACTATCGTCCTCGCTTTGCCGGCGACGAGCTCCCAAGTGGCCAGATTGGTCGCTTTGTGGCTATTGCTGACAAGCTTGATACCATCTGCGGCATCTTTGCTATCAACGAGCCACCAACCGGCTCTTCCGATCCTTATGCTGTTCGTCGTGCAGCTATTGGTGTTATTGCACTGGTCCGTTCTACCTCCAACCTTGACCTCAAGAAGCTCATTGCAAGCTCCCTGGAGCTCTACCGCCAGCAGGGTCTTGTGGTTGACGAGTCTGTTCAGTCTCAGGTTGAGCAGTACTTTATTGGCCGCCTTGCATCTATTGCTAAGGACGAGAAGATCTCTGCAGATGCTATTGAGGCTGTTAGTGCAATTGGCGTTATCAATCCTGATGAGTTCCTTCAGCGTGCTCGTGCACTTGATGAGGCGCGTCAGAACGAGCCTGAGCTCTTTGAGGATCTTGCTACTGCTTATGCACGTGCAGCTCACCTCAGTGACGCTTCTCTTGGCGTAGAAGTTGATACAGAGCTTCTCACTGAGCCAGAGATGTCATTGCTCGCTGCTTGCGAAGAGGGCCAGAAGCAAGTGGCTGCTGCTCTTGCTGGTGCAGACTATGCTGCTGCTGTTTCTGCACTGTCTCAGCTGCGTGAGCCAATTGATATTTTCTTCGACAAAGTACTTGTCATGGATGAAAATGATACCGTTCGCCGAAATCGTTTACGTCTTTTGAACAAGTTTGCCCAGGTATTTAGTAATGTCGCCGATATTAGTGTGCTTTCTCGCAAGAAGTAGGGTACGCTTAGACTGATAAATGTTTGTATCTTTCTGAATACTTGACTGAAAGGGTTACAGCATGAGCGCACTTGACATTGATAACAACTCTCTTGGTGATGGTCTGCCTATCGTCTACGTTTTGTCAGACTCTCGCGGAGAGACCGGTGCCGCAGTAGTTAAGGCTGCTGCTGCTCAGTTTGGTGATGAATCCGTAGAGATTGTAAGGGTTCCAAATATTCATAGCGTTGATGATGTTCGTGCATACTTCAACGAGCATGAAGATGAGGATCGCCCTCGTGCAGTCTTCCACACCTTTGCAGATGGCTCTCTTAGAAGAGAGATTCGCCGTGAGCTTGATCAGCGCCTCATCCCATCTATTGACCTTCTGGGACCAGCAGTAAACGTTATTTCTACGCTTACGGGTGAAGAGCCAAGTCATGCAATTGGCGCTTTCTTTGAGGGAGTTACACGCTAAGAGAGTGCTGACGCCTCAAAATATCAAAAAGTTAAATGAGCATCCACTTTGGGTGCTCATTTTCTTTATGGAGAATTTCACAATTTGCAACCATAAGTTTGTAAATCATTCTGTGAACGGTCGATATTGACCGCTCACCGTTATTTTGTTCAGATGAATGGCGTAGGTTGGTAACATACTATGAATGTGAGGACAGAACCTACTTTGTTTGGTTTGATGTCTTTGCGTTCAATTGTGTTGGTGCACGCTTTGCGTGTGACAGTTTGAGAGTTTGGAGTGTTATGTCCGAGAAGCACGTTTACAGCTTCGGAAAGGACCACGCCGGTAACGATGTTACTGAGGTCGCTGGCGCATCCGTTGAAGAGGCAAAGTGGATTGTTGGTGGCAAGGGTGCAAACCTTGCAGAGATGTCTAAGATTGGTTTGCCTGTACCTCCAGGATTCTCAATTACTTGCCAAACTTGCGTTGCTTATTCCAACAACGGCAACGTCTGGCCTGAGGGCGTCACTGATGAGATTGACGCTGCAATGGCAACTCTTGAGGAGCGCATGGGCAAGAAGCTCGGCGATGCAGAAGATCCACTGCTTGTCTCCGTCCGTTCCGGTGCTCCATTCTCCATGCCTGGCATGATGGACACTGTTCTTAACCTTGGTCTTAACGATGAGTCCGTTCAGGGCCTCATTAAGCAGACTGGTAATGAGCGCTTTGCTTGGGACTCTTACCGTCGTTTTGTTCAGATGTTCTCTGGCGTTGTTATGGGCGTCTCTGGACAGCTCTTTGAGGACGCAATTGCTGCTAAGAAGGCCGAGAAGGGCGTTAAGCTTGATACAGAGCTGGACGCAAATGACCTTCGTGACCTTGTAACTTGGTTCAAGGGTATCTTTGCTGCTAACGTTGACGTTAAGGAGCACCCAGAGGTCTCCAAGAACGGCTACGCAGTCTTCCCAGCTGATCCTTACCTCCAGCTCCGCCTTGCTGAGCAGGCAGTCTTTGGTTCTTGGATGAACGACCGCGCAATCCTTTACCGCAAGCAGAACAAGATTCCTGATGAGCTTGGTACTGCAGTTAACGTTCAGGTCATGGTCTTTGGTAACAAGGGTGAGACCTCTGCAACTGGTGTTGCATTTACTCGTAACCCTGCAGACGGTACCAACGAGCGCTACGGTGACTTCCTGATTAACGCTCAGGGCGAGGACGTTGTTGCTGGTATTCGTAACACTGAGCCTATTGCAGACCTTGTTAAGGTCCCTGCACTCAAGGAGGCAGGCGAGGAGCTCTTCCACGTCTTCGAGATTCTTGAGGATCACTACGCAGACATGATGGACATCGAGTTCACCATTGAGAATGGTAAGCTCTGGATGCTTCAGACTCGTGTTGGTAAGCGTACTGCTCTGTCTGCACTCAAGGTTGCAATTCAGATGTACGAAGAGGGTCGTATTACCAAGGAGCAGGCTGTTTCTCGTGTTGCTCCTGAGCAGCTCGATCAGCTTCTGCACCCACAGTTTGATCCTAACGCTGAGTATGAGACCATTGCTAAGGGTCTTAACGCTTCTCCTGGTGCAGCTGTTGGTGCTGCAGTCTTCTCTTCTGCAGACGCTGAGGCTTTTGCAGAGGCAGGCAAGCCTTGTATTCTTGTCCGCTGGGAGACCACTCCAGATGACCTCCACGGCATGGTTGCTGCAGAGGGCATCCTGACTTCCCACGGCGGCAAGACCAGCCACGCTGCTGTTATTGCTCGTGGTATGGGCGCTCCTTGCGTCTGCGGTGTTGATACACTCCGCATTGATGCTGCTAACAAGCGCTTCACCGTTGCTGATTCTGGCCTTGTTGTTAACGAGGGCGATGTTATCTCCATCGACGGTACCACCGGTGACGTCATCCTTGGTGCTGTTGAGCTTGTCCAGCCAGAGCTTTCTGGTGACCTCCAGACCATCCTTGCATGGGCAGATGAGGTCCGCCTTGACGAGTCCCGTGGTCGCGTCATTGGCGTACGTGCAAACGCTGATAACCCAGCAGATGCTCAGACTTCCGTTGATAACGGCGCTGAGGCAATTGGTCTTGACCGTACTGAGCACATGTTCCTTGGTGAGCGTAAGCACCTCATTCAGGACTTCATTCTTGCAGACTCTGAGGACGTTAAGCAGCTTGCTATTGAGCAGCTTGGCCGTGCTCAGAAGGGTGACTTCCTTGGCATGTTCAAGGTAATGGACGGCAAAGACGTTGTTGTCCGTCTTCTTGACCCACCACTGCATGAGTTCCTTGATTCCCCACGTGAGCTTGACGTTGAGATTGCTCATGATGAGGAGCAGGGTAAGGACGCCGCTGCAAAGCGTGCTCTTCTCGCTAAGTTTGACGCCTTCCAGGAGGCAAACCCAATGCTCGGCCTCCGTGGCTGCCGCCTTGGTCTTGTCTACCCAGAGCTCAACGTTATGCAGGTTCGCGCTATCGCAAGCGCAGCTGCAGAGCTCAAGCGTGTTGGTCTTGACCCTCGCCCAGAGATCATGGTTCCTCTGGTTGGCTTCGAAGAGGAGCTCATCCAGGTCCGTGAAGAGGTTGAGGAGACCATCAAGCAGGTTGCTGACGAGTACGGTGTTGAGCTCAACATCCCAGTTGGTACCATGATTGAGCTTCCACGTGCAGCTATCATGTCTGAGGAGATTGCTAAGCACGCAGACTTCTTCTCCTTCGGTACTAACGACCTCACCCAGACCTGCCTTGGCTTCTCTCGTGACGACGTTGAGTCTGCATTCATGCCTCTCTATCTTGAGCGCAAGATTGTTAAGACCAACCCATTCGCAACCCTTGATAAGGGTGTCGCAGAGCTTGTCCGTATGGGCGTTGAGGGTGGCCGTAAGGGTAATCCTAACCTCACCATTGGTGTCTGCGGTGAGACCGGTGGCGATCCAGAGTCCATCCACATGTACTACAACCTTGGTCTTGACTATGTCTCCTGCTCTCCATACCGTGTACCAATTGCACGTCTTGCTGCAGCACAGGCTAAGATTCAGGCTAACGGCGGTCCACAGAAGATTGCTACTAAGTAGGTTTTCTTCTAGACACACTGCAACAAACTCTAGAGGGCGGCTTCGGTCGCCCTCTTTTGCATGACATGAATATCCTGCTATTATGAGGTAAAGAGGCAGGTACAAGGAGGTTCTATGTTATCCATTAGACGAGAAGATCTTGAAGCTCGCGAGCATCAAATCTTATCTCCTGAAGCGGCTTTTTCTGATCAAAGTAAAGGTCGTGCGATTGCAGAGGAACCTGACCAGTACCGTACCTGTTATCAGTGTGATAGAGATCGTATTCTGCACAGCAAGAGCTTCAGAAGACTTGCTCACAAGACACAGGTTTTTCTCGCCCCAGAAGGGGATCACTATAGGACTCGTCTTATTCATACGCTTGAGGTTTCGCAGATTGCACGCTCAATTGCGCGTCCTCTTGGCTTAAACGAAGATCTGACTGAGGCAATTGCACTTGGACATGATTTAGGTCATACGCCGTTTGGCCATATTGGCGAGAAGGCGCTTTCGCACGCCATTAGCCTGTATAGGGGAATGGACCCCGAAGCTCCAGAAAATGAGTATATTTTTGCTCATAATCAGCAGAGTGCTCGCATTGTTGAGTATCTGGAGAAAGACGGACAAGGTCTTAATCTTTCTCATGAGGTTATTGATGGTATTAGATGCCATTCAGGTAATCTACGTGCAGAAACAGCAGAAGGAAGAATTGTTGCCATTTCGGACCGCATTGCGTATGTAACGCACGATATTGATGACGCAAAACGAGCAGGACTTCTTTCAGAGGAGTATCTCCCAACTGAAGCTCGAGAGGTGTTGGGAAATAGCTCACCTGAGCGCATTGAAAACATGGTTCACGATATTGTCTCTGAGAGCTCTCGCGTAGGCGACATTAAAATGACCGACTCCATGTGGGGCGCTATGATGACCATGAGAGCATTCCTGTTTGCTAATCTGTATGCATCAGGAGACGCAAAATACGAAGAACCCAAGGCATATGACCTCATCATTGAGCTGTTTGATTACTTTGTTAACCATTTAGATGAGGTTCCCGCAGAATATAAGTGTCATGACTTTGATCATCCAGAAATCCAAGTAGCAGATTACGTGTCTGGTATGACCGATAGATATGCAACCAGAGTGTTTGAAGATCTTCGCTTGCCTCGTTCCTGGGGTAAAAGAAGATATGTAAAGTAAGTTTTATCCAAACTAACCCTTGTACAGTGGAAAGTATTCACGTATACTTTCCGTCTGTGTGTTAACTATGTGTCGTTCGCAAGGGCGTCGGCACCTCTAGAGATGAGGAAACAATGGACTACATTCGCGCTATTGAGCGTCAGCAGATCCGCGAGGACATTCCTGAGGTCCGCGTTGGTGACAACGTAAAGGTTCACTATCGCATTGTCGAGGGTGACCGTACTCGTGAGCAGGTCTTCCAGGGCGACATCATTCGTCTTTCCGGCGAGGGTTCCCGTGAGACTTTTACCGTTCGTAAGATCAGCTTTGGCATTGGTGTTGAGCGTACTTTCCCACTTCACTCACCAAAGATTGCTAAGCTTGAGGTTCTTCGCCACGGTGTTGTTCACCGCGCTAAGCTCTACTTCCTGCGCGATCGTGTTGGTAAGGCTGCTCGTCTTCGCGAGAAGCGCTAATCAACTTCATATGCTCTTTAAAGCCGCCTCCGGGCGGCTTTTTTAGTACCATAGTCGTGTGGTTTGGAGAAAACATGGCTGATTCTGCTAAAGATATACTTGCTCGTTTAAGCGATGCCCCAGAGACTGAGGTATACGAACTCATAGCTCGTTATAGCGAGGACCCTCGTAAACAGGTTATCAAGGCTCTAGAATCAGCTAAAAGGCGCATTGAAAAAGAACATGCCGAGAAGACCCGTGTAGAAGAAATGTATCGCTTTCAGAAGGAGCTTTCTGGGGGCGGACTTGTTGTTGGTGTAGATGAGGTGGGCAGAGGTTCTGTAGCTGGCCCTTTAACGGTTTGTGCGGTATGTTTGCCAGAGGATCCTATCATCTATGGACTAAACGATTCCAAAAAATTAACCGCAACAAAGCGAGAGATTCTAGCGGCACAAATTCAAGAAGTTGCTACAGCAATTGGCATTGCTCATATTGCTCCTCAAAGAATTGATGAAGTTGGCATGGCTCAGTGTTTAAGAGACGCTATGCTTCAGGCTGTCAAAAACACAGGTATTGAGCCTGAATGTGTCTTGATCGATGGAAATCCTATGCATATCCACCCTAAAGAAAAGACTCTTGTTAAGGGTGATGCACGTATTGCTTCTATTGCTGCCGCTTCAATTGTGGCAAAGGTAACAAGAGATGCTCTTATGGTGGCCTATGACGAGGAGTACCCCGGCTATCACCTAGCAGAATGTAAAGGATATGCCTCTGCTGAACACATTGAAGCTATTGGTGAGATGGGACTTTCTCCTATACATCGTGTGTCGTTTTGTGGAAACTTTGTTAAGACGCAAAGACTGTTTTAATACATCCAAATTAAGAAATCAGATTAACTTTCAGACGCAAACAGGGACCCGTTCATTCTAAGAGGATTGAACGGGCTTTTTCTATAGCCGTAAGCCTGTAATATCAAATTTTTTACTTTCGTCAGAATCATTACGCTGTTTGGACAGACAGCAGCCAAGTTAGTGTCAAAGTGCTTCTGCAAACTGAACTCTCCCACTATGAAAGGAGAGTTATGAGCAAGAAAGACACAAGCAAGTATCCAGGTTCTGCGCCCAATGAGGTAGAGGAGAATCCCACTGCGCTGGAACAATCAAAAGATCAAGACAAGGTTTCTGAAGAGGATGACGCACAAGAGGGAAGAATTCCGCTAGAAGAGATGTCTTCTCGCCAAATTGGCGAGAAAGGCGAGGAGATTGCAGCAAAATACCTCATCAAAAGAGGCTACAAAATTATCCAAACTAACTGGACGTGTCAGATTGGTGAGGTTGATATTGTTGCTCAAGATGGCGATAACGTTGTGCTTGTTGAGGTAAAGACAAGACGTATTTTGAACAAAGACGATAGCATCATGCCTGAGCTGGCTGTAAATAGGGCAAAGCAGGAAAAATACAGAACGCTTGCGCTTATGTATGCAGCGCTTCATCCAGCACTTACCTCTATTAGATTTGATGTTGTTGCTATTAATCTAGTAGCTCCAAGCACAGCAAGCCTAAGGCATTTAATTGGAGCATTTAGCTGGGACGAGCAATGAGTCAAGCAACCATCTGCGTTCATACCGCAACTCTTAGAGGAATTGAGGCAATACCTGTAGATGTAGAAGTGGGTATTTCAGGCGGCATACCTGGAATAACCATCGTAGGAATGCCTGACAGCTCCATTATGGAATCTCGTTCTCGTGTGCGCTGCTCACTAAAAGCTGCTGGATTTACCATCCCTCGATTGCTGGTAACAATCAATTTGACGCCTGCAGATATAAAAAAGACAGGTACTGGATTTGATTTGCCTATAGCCGTTGCTATTCTTGCAGCTACTGGACAGATTCCTCAAGAGATTGTGCATAACAGGCTGTTTGTTGGAGAACTCTCATTAAACGGCAAGATCTCTTCAGTGAGAGGTATGGCAGCGTATGCAATGCTTGCTAAGAAACTGGGAATGAAACTAATCTCCTCTTCAGATTGCAATTTGTTTGGTTCTGACTGGAGTCACGTCATAGGAATTCAATCATTGCTCAATTTGAGTTTAAGAGATCAATCATTCTGTAAGCCATTGGTTCAGAGTAAGCATTCTGTTGAAACAGCAATGCTCAGCGAGAATTTAGACTTTGAAGAGGTGATTGACCAGGAATTAGTCAAGCGAGCTATCGTAATCGCAGCCACAGGAAACTTGGGGATGCTTATGATTGGCCCGCCAGGTGCAGGTAAAACTATGCTTGCAAAAAGAATTCCAACAATCCTCCCAGAGCTCTCTAAAGAAGAGCGTGATGAGGTATTGCTCATACATTCTGTAGCAGGGTGTGAAACAGATTCTATTCAAGCAGGTGTACGTCCCTTTAGGTCTCCTCATCATTCAGCTTCTGTAGCAGGCATGATTGGAGGTGGCAGACCTGTCATCCCAGGCGAAATTTCTCTTGCCCATAAAGGCGTGCTGTTTTTAGATGAGCTGCCCGAGTTTGCATCTAATACGTTGCAGGTTTTACGTCAGCCAATCGAAGATGGATATGTACGTCTTGCGCGAGTGGATGGCATCTATAAGTTTCCTTCTCAGTTCCAGCTCATCGCTGCAGCTAATCCCTGTCCCTGCGGATACTTTGGAGATAAAACTCACACCTGTAAGTGCTCTCCAGGAAAGATTTCTACGTATCAATCAAAAATTGGAGGTCCTTTAATGGATCGAATAGATATTGTGTGTGATGTAGCTCGACCTTCTTCTGATCGAGTAATTCAAGGTGAGCTAGGACTCACTTCAGCAGGTATGCGCTCACTTGTTGTCTCTGGCAGAGACTTTGCTTCTTGGCGAGAAACCCGTGGAGTAGATGGCACTTCTCGCCAAAAGTACGTGGAGAGTTTTGATGAAGCAGCGTTGCAACTACTGCATAGATTTGCTCGAGGACTTCATTTAGGAGGAAGGGCAATTACCCGCACTTGCAGAGTTGCACGGACAATCGCAGATATTGCTCACCACGAAAAGGTGACAAAAGACGACGTATCTGAGGCTGTGGCTTATAGGTCTCGTTCTTTGGAGTAGCAATGGAGAGATGGGAGATTTCATCAGAAGATGAGGACTATCCAAAAGAATTGCTACTGCTTAACCATCCGCCTGAAATTATCTATGGAATGGGGGATAGAAGCGTTTTGCAACAACCTTGTATGTCTGTAATTGGGGCTCGTAGGGCCACCCCATATGGCATGGCAATTGCAGAAATGGCTGGCAGATGCGCCGCTGATAACAATATTTTGGTGGTATCTGGCGGAGCTCTTGGCTGCGATTATAGGGCGGGTATGGCTTCTCTTAATGCTGGTGGAAAGACTGTTGTTGTGGCAGGCTGTGGTGCAGACGTGACCTACCCAACTACCTCTGCAGAGCTTTTTGAAGCAGCGCGAGAAGGAAGGGGAGCAGTCATTTCTCTAGACAGGTGGGGAACGCCTCCTAGACGTTATGCCTTTCCTAGAAGAAATGCGGTTATTGCAGCATTAGGTAAAGTGCTCTTGGTAACGGAAGCGGGTCTTTGCTCAGGCACCATGAGTACTGCTGAGTTTGCTAACTCTCTTGGTAAAACTATTTATGCAATACCCGGGTCTATCTTTTCTCCTGCTTCTGCTGGTACGAATAGACTCATTTCTGAAGGGGCTCAAATTATTCCTGATGAGACATCGTTGGGTATTGCAATCTCTTTAGATTTTGATTGCCTAGTTCAGGAACAATTGAAGCAAGATAAGAAGCTAACACCACTTTTATCTGCACTTATTGCTTCTCCTTCAAGACCAGAAGAGCTTGCATGGAGGCTATCAGAAAACGTACTTACCGTGTTAAATTCTCTTACTGATTATGAAGCTCGTGGAATGGTAAAAAGATTACCGGATGGAAGGTATACTCCTTCTAAAGAGTTTTATTTGGATTCGTAATGTGTGATAGGTGAACAATGACACAAAAAGTTACTGTAGTTGGCGCTGGTTTAGCTGGAAGCGAATGTGCTTTACAGCTTGCTTCACGTGGTGTTTCTGTAGAGCTCATTGAGCAGCGCCCTGTTGTTTCTTCTCCAGCACACCACACAGATATGTTTGCTGAGCTGGTCTGTTCCAACTCTCTGAAATCTACCAAGGAAGATTCTGCAGCTGGAATTTTAAAGTCTGAGCTTAAAAAGATGGGTAGTTTTCTACTTCGTATTGCAGAAGAGAACTCTGTTCCTGCAGGCGGCGCGCTTGCGGTCAATAGAGAAGAGTTTTCAAAGGCTGTTACTGAGCAGATCAGAAATCATCCAAACATTTCGGTAACTCATGCAGAGGTCACGGAGTTACCTGTTGAGCCAACAGTTATTGCTGCAGGACCACTGTGCTCAGATAGCTTGTACGAAGCAATTTCTAAGCGTGTTGGAACTAACAGAATGTCGTTTTTTGATGCTGCTGCACCTATTGTGTCTTATGAATCGATTGACCATTCAATTGCATTCTCTCAATCTCGCTATGAGGACTTGGGAATTGGCGATTACCTCAATTGCCCCATGAATAAAGAGGAATATGACACATTTGTAGATGAGCTGCTTGCTGCTAAACGTGTTATTGGCCACGATTTTGAGCAGTCTGATTTGTTCCAAGCTTGTCAGCCTATTGAGGAAGTGGCAAGAACAGGACATGATTCCATTAGATTTGGCGCTTTGAAGCCAGTAGGACTTATTGACCCCAGAACGGGTAAACGCCCCTGGGCAGCAGTTCAGCTTCGCGCAGAAAATGCAGCTAAGACAGCATTTAATCTGGTTGGTTTTCAGACAAATCTTACCTGGGGAGAACAAAAGCGCGTATTTACCCTCATCCCAGGGTTGGAAAACGCTGAGTTTGTTCGCTACGGCGTCATGCACAGAAACTCTTTTGTTGACTCTCCTCATGCGCTTGATGGTTCGTTTGGAATTCCGGGAACTTCCACTATTCTTGCAGGTCAAATTACGGGTACAGAAGGCTATGTTGAGGCTATAGCATCTGGATTGCTTGCTGCACTCAACATGTATGCTCGTTTGTTGGGCAAAGAGGAAATTAAGCTTCCTTTGACCACTTCGTTTGGCTCTCTTGTGGGTTATGCAACAAACCCAAACACCAAAGATTATCAGCCCATGCATGTTAACTTTGGAATTTTTGAGCCACTGGATGAGCATGTAAAAAGAAAAGACGAGCGTCGTCAAAAGATGGCAGAGCGTGCTCATAAAGACTTTGATGACTATATCTCTTTTCGTCAGGAACTTTTTGATTGCATGAAGTGTGATTAACGTGGCTATTTCAAAAGAGCAGGGTAGTCACGTTGAACAATTTATTGAGTATCTAAGTAAGGTCAGGAATCTCTCCGAGAATACCCTAAGGTCATATCAGACTGATCTTTTGGCATTTGAGCAGTGGTGTAGTAGGGAAGGTGTTGAGGTAACTCGGGTTGATCACAGAAGCCTTCGTCTCTATTTGGCCTATCTCAAACAGGCTCAATATTCAGCAAAAACACTAAATAGGCATTTATCTGCGTTGCGTGGTTTTTACAAATGGATGCAGCGAGAAAAACTGATTGCCACAGACCCAGCTCTTTCACTGAGCAATCCTCGAGCGCCACGAAATCTTCCACATACCATGGCTGATTCTGATGTAAATAGGCTTTTAGAATCATGTGATGTTTCAACCGCGGTAGGTCTTAGAGATAGAGCATTTCTTGAGTTTTTGTATGCAACAGGAGCTCGTATTTCTGAGGTGGCGTCTCTCAAGCTTGAACAGGTTGATTTGCAAAATGGAACAGTGCGACTCTTTGGTAAAGGCTCTAAAGAGCGAATTGTTCCTCTCTATGAGTCTGCAATTGAGTGGCTCAAAAAGTACCTTAGGTCTTCTCGACCTACGCTTTTGTTGAAAGATAAAGCGGGTCGTGCACATTCGGCTCTCTTTATTTCCGTAAGAGGAAATACTATGAGCGCGGATTCTTTGCGCAAGGTTTTTTCGTCGTATTTAACGGCTGCAGGACTAGATAGCTCACTCTCTCCACACGCTATGAGACATACATACGCCACAGAACTACTTGGTGGTGGAGCAGATCTTCGTGTTGTGCAGGAACTTTTAGGTCATGAATCGCTTTCAACTACACAGGTGTATACGCATTTGTCAGTTGACAGGCTTAAAGAAGCAGCAAAAGCAGCTCATCCAAGATCAAAATAAGCTGAGCGTTGTTGCGAAATATCTTGCGCAAAGAAGTTTGATGCATTTACGCAGTATTTGTAGAGGTTATGGTCTAAATTCTTTATAGACGTAACCCTTGTTTTCCTGCTATACTTTCAAAAGTTGTGTAGAAGCACAACATGCTGTTACCAAACAGCACAAAATCGCACGTACGACTACTTGTTTGCCGTGGTGCCTAACGCTAAGCCAGGTGTTGGGTGGTTTTAACAAGGCTTGAACTCGTACGGAGGAACAACCAATGGAGGTAAAAATGGCTGCAAAGATTACTATTCAGACTCTTCTGGATGCTGGTTGCCACTATGGTCACCAGACTCGTCGTTGGAACCCTAAGATGAAGCCATACATCTTTGGTGAGCGCAACGGCATTTACATTCTTGACCTTAAGCAGACCATGCTTGGCGCAGACGCTGCTTACACTTTCCTGAAGAATGTTGCATCTAAGGGTGGCCGCGTTCTCTTCGTCGGCACCAAGAAGCAGGCTCAGGAGCCAATCGCTACTGAGGCAGCTCGTGCAAACATGCCTTACATCAACCAGCGTTGGCTTGGCGGTATGCTCACTAACTTTGTCACCATGCGTTCCCGCATCAAGCGCCTTGAGGAGCTTGAGGCAATGGTAGAGGATGGCCGTATGGCAACTCTTCCTAAGAAGGAGCAGGCTCTTAAGAACAAGGAGCTTCTGAAGCTTCAGCTTAACCTCGGTGGCGTCCGTGATATGACTTCTCTTCCACAGGCTCTCTTTGTTGTTGACTCCAAGCGTGAGGAGAACGCAATTCGTGAGGCAAACCGTCTTCACATTCCAGTTGTCTCCCTGCTTGATACCAACTCTGATCCAGATGTTGTTGATTACGGCATTCCTGCAAATGACGATGCTATTCGTTCCATTTCTCTTATGTGCCAGCTTGCTGCAGACGCAATTCTTGCAGGTAGCGGCAAGGAGCAGATTTCTGCTGAAGAGATGGGCGCTGAGTCCGAGACCCCAGCTGCTGAGTAACTCTTAGCAACGGGTCAAATAATTTAATTATTCAGTAGATTTTTGGGAGGAAAACATGGCAGAGATTACCGCAGCACTTGTTAAGCAGCTTCGTGATATGACCAGCTCTCCTATGATGGAGTGCAAGAAGGCACTCGTCGAGGCTGAGGGCGATATTGAGAAGGCAGTAGACATCCTTCGTACTATGGGCGTTGCTAAGGCAGTTAAGCGTGCTGGCCGTGACACCAACGAGGGCACCATTGCTACTTTCATCAGCCCAGACGGCAAGACTGGCGCAATTCTCGAGCTCTCCTGCGAGACTGACTTTGTTGGTACTAACCCTCAGTTCACCGGCTTTGCTGGCGATCTTGCTGCAGTTGTCACTGAGAGCAACCCAGCTGACGTTGAGGAGCTCAAGGCTGCAAAGCTTGGCGACGAGACTGTCGACGAGGCAATCACCGATAAGATCCACAACATCGGCGAGAACATGCGTGTTCTTCGTTTCCAGCGCGTTGAGGCTGCAAACGGCGCTCTTGCTAGCTACATCCACCTTGGTGGCAAGCTTGCTGACATTGTTACCTTTGAGTTCAACAAGCCAGAGACCGCTGAGTCTCAGGACTTCAAGAACTTTGCACACGATGTTGCAATGCAGGTAGCTGCAGCTGCTCCAGTTGCTGCTCGCCGTGAGGATGTTCCACAGGACATCGTTGATCACGAGCTCTCCATTTACAAGGCACAGGCTGCTGAGTCTGGCAAGCCTGAGGCTATTCAGGAGAAGATGGCTTATGGTCGTCTCGAGAAGTACTACAAGGAGTATGTCCTTACTGAGCAGGCATTTGTTAAGGACCCAGATATGACCATTTCTGAGTACGCAAAGCTGCTCTCCAAGAAGGTTGACGACGAGGTTAAGATTGTCAGCTTCGTGCGTTTTGCTTTTGGTGAAGAGTAAGACTTTTTACTTTAATTATTTTGAGCCGGTTGTCTTCAACCGGCTCTTTTTTTACCGCGATTCCTGCAAAACTTACTGTGTCGTTTGTTAAAATTATTACAACTATGGCAAACGGAGAGAGCGAGGAAGCTTTGTCTTCAGCTAAATACAAAAGAGTACTTTTAAAGCTTTCTGGTGAAGCATTGATGGGTGAGCAATCCTTTGGCATTGACCCTTCAATTCCAGAAATGCTTGCTAAAGAAATTAAGCCTGTCTGGGAGTCTGGAGTTCAGGTTGCCATTGTTGTTGGTGGCGGAAACATCTTTAGAGGCGTTTCTCAGGCAGCAGCTGGCATGGATCGTGCCCAGGGCGATAATATGGGCATGCTTGCAACAGTAATTAACGCTCTCTCGCTCCAGGATTGTTTTGAGCGCAATGGCATGGATTGCCGTGTTATGAGTGCAATTTCCATGGCTCAGGTTGCAGAGCCTTATATTCGCCGTCGTGCTATTAGGCACCTTGAGAAGGGTCGTATTGTCATCTTTGCTGCAGGTACTGGTAACCCTTACTTCACTACTGATACTGCTGCAGCTCTTCGCGCTTGCGAGATTGGTGCAGAGGCTCTGATGAAGGCAACAAAGGTAGATGGTATTTACGACTGCGATCCAGTTACTCATGCAGATGCAGTTAAGTTTGACACTGTCACCTACAAAGATGTTCTCGCCAAAGAACTTAAGGTTATGGACGCTGCAGCAATTGCGCTGTGCAAAGACAATAAGATGCCAATTCTTGTATTTGACATGCAGTCTGAAGGCGTTTTCATGAAGGCAATTTCCGGAGAAGAAGTCGGTACTACTGTCGTTGAGGAGGACTAATGAGCGTTCATTCTGATAAAGCTAAGCAGTCTATGGAGAAGTGCATCGAGGCACTTAAGAATAACTTTGGTCGTGTTCGTACTGGTCGCGCAAATCCACATGCGCTTGATCACATCAAGGTTGACTACTATGGCCAGCCAACCCCAATTTCTCAGCTTGCAGCTATCAAGGTTCCTGAGGCATCTATGCTGCTTGTTGAGCCATGGGATAAGACTGCTCTAAAGAGCATCGAGAAGGCTATTGAGACTTCTGACCTTGGTATTACTCCATCTAATGATGGCTCTGCTATCAGGCTTCCTTTCCCAATGCCAACCGAGGAGCGCCGTCGTGAGCTTGCTAAAGAGTGCTCTCAGATTGCTGAGGAAGCTCGCGTAGCTGTTCGTAACGTCCGTCGTGATGTTAACGGCAAGATTGAGCGCGATGAGGAGCTGTCTGAGGACGATCAGAAGCGCGAGAAGAACGGTATTCAGAAGTTGACCGATACCTATATTGCACAGATTGAGTCTCTTCTTAAGACCAAGACTTCAGAAATCATGGAGATTTAAGTGCAGTTTGATACAGACAAGCTCGTCCAGTATTTCTCTGACGCACCAGAAGATATCAGTCTTTCTGATATCAATTTAGAAACTATTCCGTCTCACGTTTCCATCATTATGGATGGAAACGGTAGATGGGCTACGGCTCGTGGACTTGACAGAACCGAAGGTCATAAGGCCGGTGTTCTTTCTTTGCGTGAGGCTGTTACTACAAGTGTGCGCCTTGGATTGGATGTTTTGTCAGTTTACGCATTCTCCACAGAAAACTGGAAACGTCCTCAGCGTGAGGTTGACTTGCTCATGCGTCTGTTTGCAGAGACGCTTCTTAAAGAACTTCCACTATTCCATCAAGAGAACGTTAAGCTGCGTTTTTTTGGTGACCTTGAGGCTTTGCCAGAGAAGACCCGCAAGACCTTCCAGCGCGGACTTGATGAAACCGCACAAAACACCGGTATGACGTTTGCACTGGCTGTTAACTATGGCTCTCGTGCAGAGCTAACCAGGGCAGCTGTTCTTCTCGCTAATCAAATTGCTGAGGGCACCGTGTCCGCTGACTCGGTGACTCCAGCAGATTTTGAGAAGAACCTCTATACGGCAGGTCTTTCTGATCCAGACCTGTTGATTCGTACGTCAGGAGAGCTGAGGCTTTCTAACTATTTGCTATGGCAGCTGGCTTACTCGGAGCTGTATGTCACGCAAACTTACTGGCCTGACTTCTCTAAGTGGGATTTTTTGCGCGCCATTAAGGACTATCAGGGTCGCGAAAGGCGATTCGGAGGAGTGAAATAGTGGTGGACAATACGCGCGATTCCAGAAGGCCTACCTCTAGGATTCCTGCTGATGCTCAGCCTAATCCTGAAGAAACAGGTAGCGTTGGAATTGATAGACAGATCGAAAAGCTGGAGATTCGTCGCTCACTTAAAGAGCTGCAACGAGCCGCTGGTAACCTTATGGGTCAGCGAGTTCGTGGCGTTACCGAGAAGCTTTTGACAAGAACTCTGTCTGGCGTAGTTTATGCAGCTATTGTGCTTGCTGCGCTGTTTGTTGGCAAAGAAGCCACTATTGTTTTGATTGCTGGCATGGCATGGCTCTGCTGCTCTGAGTTCTTCCATATTTGCCGTATGGGCGGACGTATGCCAAACGAGCCTCTTGGCCTTGTCTTCTCGCTTGTTTTTCCTATAATTGCGTATTTTGGTCACGTCTTTCCGCTGGTATTTTCTCTGCTTTTGATTATTCTTTGCGGACTTTGGTATGTTTTAACACCGCGAGCAAACCTTGCAGACGTGGCGGTTACGGCCTTTGGACCACTGTATACCTCGCTTTCACTTTCAACGGTAGTGCTTCTAAGGTCCACAGAGCCAAGTTTTTCTATTCCTTGGATTACGCTTGCTGTCATGCTCTCTGTGTGGGCTAACGATTCATTTGCGTATTTGTTTGGATCCAAATTTGGCAAACATAAACTGGCACCAAGAATTTCTCCTAATAAGAGCTGGGAAGGCTTCTTTGGTGGTCTTCTTGGATCAATGCTGGTGTGGTTCTTGATTGCTGTGTTTGGCGCAATTGATATGAATCCACTATTTGCGCTGCTCTTTGGCGTAACAGAAGGCATCTTCTCTGTTGTTGGAGACCTCTTTGAGTCTCGCATTAAGCGAGGAGTGGGCCTCAAGGATTCTGGTTCAATTATGCCTGGTCATGGTGGCCTACTTGATAGAACCGATTCGATGATTTTTGGAACTATGGCGGCGTTTCTTCTCTTCCAGCTTGCCGTGCTCTTTAGCCAGGTCAAGCTACCTATTGCGCTGCCGTTTGGAGCATAGGTTTTGAGCATTTTTGAAGATACCGCGCCTCGTGCTGTAAGGCATGAGCCTCTGCGTGTTGCTGTCCTCGGAGCTTCGGGCTCGGTGGGTATGCAAACGCTTGATGTATGCCGTCATTTCCCGCAAAAGGTGGAGGTAGTTGCCCTTGCGGTGAGGTCGTCGGTTGAGTTTGCCGTGAAGGTAGCAGCTGAGTTCAACTGCAAATACGTTGCTTTTGCCGATGCAAGTGTCAAGGGCAATGCTCTTCTCGACAGCTTGCCTCAAGGCTGCGAAGTAAGCTTTGGCCCTGAGGCCGTTCAGGCGCTTGCTGAGCTGGATGAGGTTGACTGCGTAGTCAATGCAGTAGTGGGAGAGGCTGGCATTTACGCTGGTCTGGCCGCTGTGAAGGCTGGCAAAGTGCTGGCTTACGCTAACAAGGAATCAATTGTTGTTGGCGGAGACCTCCTGATGCCTCTGGTCAAGCCTGGTCAGCTCATCCCCGTTGATTCTGAGCACAGCGCCATCTTCCAGTGCCTTATTGGCGAGAACCCTGCTGATATCCAGAGGATTTGGCTGACCTGCTCTGGTGGTCCGTTCTTCGGATATTCTCGCAAGCAGCTCAAACACGTTTCGGCCGACGACGCCTTGGCACATCCAACCTGGAAGATGGGTGCCAAGATTACCATCGATTGCGCCACGCTCATGAATAAGGGTCTTGAGCTCATTGAAGCTCATCACCTCTTTGACACTCCTATGGATAAGCTTGAGGTGTTGGTACATCGCCAGAGTCGCATTCACTCTATGGTTGAGTTTGTTGACGGCTCTGTTAAAGCGCAGCTCGGAGCCTCTGATATGAGGCTGCCTATCCAGTTTGCGCTGAGCTATCCACATCGTTGGCCAGCAATTGCTCAGCCGGTTGAGTGGCAAGAAACCGCTCCTCTTACAGGCGATTATGCTGACGAGAAGACCTTTGGATGCCTAGCTCTTGCTCGTCACGCAGGAACTGTTGGTGGAACGCTTCCTTGCATTATGAATGCAGCTAATGAAGTTGCTAACCATACATTTAGACGAGGAAGATGTTCATTTCTTGATATTGAGCGCATTGTTGCAGAGACTATGAATGCCTCTGAAGTTCAAAGGGTAGAAGACCTTCAACAATTGACGCTTGTAGACGCAGAAGCACGAGCCTTAGCCCGTTCTTTTGTGGGATAGGAATTTTGTGAATTTGATAGCTATTCTTTCACCAATTTTTTGGGGACTCTTGGTCCTCTCGCTCCTTGTATTTGTTCACGAGGCTGGTCATTACGGTATGGCTCGCCTGTGTGGCGTCCGTGTAACTGAGTTTTTCTTGGGCATGCCGTTCAAGTACAAGCTTTCTCATAAGAGTAAAAAATACGGTACCGAGGTTGGCATAACGCCGCTTCTCTTTGGTGGCTATACGCGCATCTGCGGTATGGAAGGCGAGTTAGATGAGCTGCTTCCACAAGCTCTGATGAGCGTTCAAGAGTCGGGTTCACTTGAGGTTGGTGCTCTTGCAGCAAAACTTAACTGTGAGGATGAGCGCGCCTACAATCTGCTGTACACCCTTGCAGACTGGGGCTCCATTGAGCTTGTCAAAGAGTCAGATGAGCTAGCGCACACCACGTTTCAGACGCTTGCGCGAGACGCTGAGCTTCGCTGTGAGTATGATCGCGGTCATAACTTTGAGCTTGAAGGCTCTACAGCAGCGGGAGAGCCTCGTGTTCCACAGATGTCCGCTGATGATTTCTTTGCTCAAGAAAAGGCACATACCTATGTTGGTGTAAATGTTCCCAAGCGTCTGCTCATGATCTTGGGCGGACCCTTGGTCAACATTGCGCTGGCCTTTGTGCTTGTTGTGGGCTCTTTGATGTTTGTTGGCGTTCCTGCGGCTCAAAACAAGGCTCAGCTTGGCTCTGTTGAATCTGGCTCTCTTGCTGCTATTTCAGGACTTACTCCCGGAGACACCATTCTTACCTTTAACAAGGTAGAGGTTCATACCTGGGAAGACCTTACTACTGCTATCAAAGATGCAATGTCCAATGGAGGCAAGGATATCCCTGTCACGTATGAGCGCAATGGCATTCAGCTTGAAACTACTATTAAGCCGGTTTTGCGTCCTGACGATAAAATCATCGGCGTGACACCTGTCATGACCACCTATCACTTCTCGTTTATTGACGCATCAGCTGCAGCTGTATCGTATGCCGCGCAGGTTGGCCAGTTTGCACTCAGACTGCTCATACCAACGCAGACCATGGAAGTTCTCAACCAGTCGTCTTCTGTTGTAGGAATTTCTGTAATGGCATCAGAAGCTGCTGCAGAGGGTTTCTCGACCCTTATTATGCTGGTAGCAGCTATTTCCATGTCACTTGGATTCATGAATCTTTTACCTATTCCACCTCTTGACGGTGGAAAGATTCTGATTGAGGTAATTCAGGTGATTATTAGAAAGCCTCTGTCTATCAAAGTTCAAAACATTTTGTCTTACATTGGACTGGCATTTTTCCTGTTTGTGTTTGTTGTTGCACTGAGAAACGATATTCTGCATTTACTTTTTAGGTAGTGATTTTTATGTCTGAGATTGCTCGCACAAAGACGCATCCCGTTATGGTTGGATCTGTCCAGGTTGGCGGCGGCGCTCCCGTTTCCGTTCAGTCTATGTGCACCACTAAAACAGACGATCCAGACGCAACGCTCCTTCAGATCAAGGGGCTTGCCGAGGCAGGGTGCGAGATTATCCGTGTGGCAATTCCTGATGCAAAGGCCTTGGATTGCTTTGAAGAGATTTGCAAATACTCGCCACTTCCTGTTGTTGCCGATATTCACTTTGACTATAAGCTGGCGCTTGAAGCTTCAAAGCGAGGTGCGGCAGCGCTCCGTATTAACCCAGGAAACATTGGCTCTATGGAGCGTGTTGACGCCGTCATTGACGCTGCTAAAGAGGCTCATATTCCTATTAGAATCGGCGTTAACGCAGGCTCTCTTGCTAAAGAATTTGATACGAGACAAGATATGACCCTTGTCGAGAAACTCGTGGCATCGTCAAAGTCTTTTGTAGAGCATTTTTCTTCTCGCGGTTTTGACGACATTGTCTTGTCTGCAAAAGCTCACGATGTTCCCACTACACTTGCGGTATATCGAGCGCTTTCCAAGGAGCTTCCACAGATTCCTCTGCATGTAGGCGTTACAGAAGCCGGTGCGTTAAGGCAGGGAACGGTAAAGAATTCTGCTGCGGTGGGCATTTTGCTTGAGAGCGGTATTGGCGATACCATGCGTCTGTCTTTGACGGCTGATCCTGCAGAAGAAGTCCATGTGGCATGGGAGCTTCTTGCAGCTCTTGGTATGCGTCGCATTAAGCCAGAGCTGGTGAGCTGTCCTACGTGCGGCAGATGTGGCGTTGATATGATTCCTATTGCAGAGGAAGTTACCAAGCGCCTGGATGGCGTTCGTGCTCCAATTTCTGTGGCAGTCATGGGATGTGTTGTTAACGGACCTGGTGAGGCTAGGGGTGTTGACCTTGGCGTTGCCTGTGGTAAAGGTCAGGCAGTGTTGTTTGAAAACGGCAATCCTATTAGAAAAGTTCCTGAAGATAAGATTGTTGATGAGCTATTCGCCGAAATTGAGAATCGCTTTGGCAAAAAATAAGTAAACTATACGTATTATTTCATATTGAAAGGAAACTACCTTGAAGCACTGGATGCGCATGTCTTCTTTGTATGCACCTACGCTCAAAGAAGACCCAGCTGAGGCTGTACTTGCAAGTCACCGCCTGCTCCTTCGTGCTGGCATGATTAGAAAGACCGCTGCTGGTCTGTACTCTTATCTGCCACTTGCATGGCGCTCTCTTTTAAAGATTGAGGCCATCATCCGCGATGAGATGGACGGTATTGGTGCTCAGGAGATTCTAGTTCCTATTATGACTCCAGCTGAGCTCTGGGAAGAGTCTGGTCGTTGGGACGTCTACGGCGACGAGCTTATGCGTATGCATGATCGCCACGACCGTCAGTTTGCCCTTGGTCCAACTCACGAGGAGACCTTTACAGACCTCATTAGAAATGAGCTCAAAAGCTATAAGCAGCTTCCTGTAACGCTTTATCAGATTCAGGATAAGTTCCGTGACGAGCGCCGCCCACGCTTTGGTCTTATGCGTGGCCGTGAGTTCATTATGAAAGATGGTTATTCCTTCTCGGCAAATCAAGAGTCGCTGCAAGAGTGCTATGACCAGGAGAAGGTTGCTTACCAGAACGTTTGTGACCGTACACGCCTTAAAGCTCTCCAGGTAGTTGCAGACTCCGGCCAGATTGGTGGAGACACCTCTGTTGAGTTTATGGCTCTGGCTGAGGCTGGCGAGGCAAGCCTGGTTTACTGCGATTGCGGCTACGCTGCAGATACCGAGGCAGCTGCTGCAAAAATCAACGTAGAAGAGCGCGAGTCTGGCAAGATGTGCGAGATTCACACTCCTGGTATTGGATCTATTGATGACGTTGCAGAGTTCCTCCACGTTTCACCTGCAGCAACTCGCAAGGCTCTTGCACTTGTTGACGGAAATGGAAAGCCAGTTGTGTGCTTTGTTCCAGGTACTCATGAGCTCAATGAGGTAAAAGCTGAGCACGTCTTTGGTGAGTACCACATGATGACCGATGAAGAGCTTGAGGAGTATGGCCTCATCAAGGGCTTCATTGGACCTGTTGGTCTACCTGAGGGTATCCGTGTTGTTGGAGACCTTTCCCTCGAGGATACTCAGTGGTGGCTCTGCGGCGCTAACAAGGCAGACTACCACCTTGATCATGTTGAGCTTGGTCGTGACTTTGAAATTAACGAGTGGAAAGATCTTGTTACTTCTCAGGAGGGCGATATTTGTCCTGAGTGCGGACTTCCTCTTCATGCTGCTCGCGGTATTGAGGTTGGCCAGGTCTTCCAGCTTGGCACCAAGTACTCTTCGGCACTTAACGCTACCTTCACCGATGAAAACGGCGAGGACAAGCCTCTTGTTATGGGCTGCTATGGCATTGGTGTTTCCAGACTGCTTGCTGCCGTTGTTGAACAATACAATGACGAGAAGGGCATCAAGTGGCCAGTCTCTGTTGCTCCTTATGAGGTTTCTGTTCTTTGCCTCTCTGACAAAGACCCAGAGATTTGGGATGCAGCAGGCGCTGTAGCTGACGCCTGTGTTGCTGCTGGTCTTGAGACTGTTGTTGATGACCGCGCGGAGCGTCCTGGTGTTAAGTTTGCTGATGCAGACCTTATCGGCTTCCCATGGCAGGTAATTGTGGGCAAGAAGGGTGTTGCAAACGGCGTTGCAGAAGTCAAAGAGCGTGCTACCGGTGAACGCTTTGAGGTTGCCCTTGATGAAGTTGGCTCTTGGCTGGCCGAGAAGATCCTTCCAGAGCGCGAGCTTTAAAATATACAACCAATTAGAAAATTGTCGATAAAAACAGAGCTTTGGTTTGCTATAGTATTTCCCGCACCACGTTCGGGGAATTAGCTCAGCTGGGAGAGCGCATGACTGGCAGTCATGAGGTCAGGGGTTCGATCCCCCTATTCTCCACCACGCATTCTGGCGGCGGCATCAGTCGCCGCTTTTTTCTTACGGGCTCATGGCGCAACGGTTAGCGCAGGGGACTCATAATCCCTGGGTTGGGGGTTCAAATCCCTCTGGGCCCACCAAATACACATGTGGCGAGAAACCCTTTGGTTTTCTCGCCATTTCTTTTACCGATACACTCTACCGTTTAATGATTCGATTACTTAATTTATATAAAAGACGGGTACAATAGCCAAAGTGATATTTGATAGATAGGGGATATATGACTCCTGAGACTCGCAAAATGAAGCTCTTTAGTCTGGCGCTTTTGATTGGCGGACTTTTAGGTCTTGTTAATGTTGCGGTTCTTGTAATTGGTGCTGGTCCATCAATTGATTCCGCTCTTCTTTTGCTTGCAAGCATGATCTCGCTTCTAACTGGTGGCTATGCAGCTAGAGAGGCTAATGTACCTAATAGAGCTGCAGCTGCTTATCCCATGATTTTTGGATCATGCGTTGTATTAGCTGCTATTGTTGTTGGACAATTGGTACTTAAACCTTCTGTAACATTGCAGTTTATTGAGCTGTTTGCGCTATTGGCAATGGCAAGTGCTGTTGCCCGAGGATCTCATAAAGTTAAAAAGTCTCTTGAAGCTAAGTAAATTATTTTGTTGACGTCGTTTTATTATTCTAGCTCCTCTTTTGTACGTTTTTCTTTGTGAACTGATTTGTTGGGGGTTTGTATGGATCGTGGAACTAAGTTGATGATGGCGCTTTCCTCTATGCTTGGTGCGCTTGGCGTTGCTGGAATTGTCATCTTTGCCTTCTCAGTTGGCTATGGTCGTTTCTCTTCAAGCATGATTGTGCTTCTGCTGTGCAGCTTAATGGCAGTTTATTGCTGCTATATTCTTCAGAAATGCATCAGCTTGGCTAAAGACTTTGAGAAAACCCACGGCATTGTCCGTCTTGTTGCTGGTATTGAGCTCATTCTCTTTACCATTGAATGGGTTTTTGTCTCGCAGCTTTCATCTCAGCCTATGGTAATTACGCCAATGATTCTTCAGCTTATCTTCCTGGGAATTATTCTTGTTCAGATGAATAAAGCTGTGTCTACGTATTCACCTTCAAAAAAGTCAAAAGCTAGAAATTAGCTTCATTGTTTGTTATTATTGCAAGTCGTTCGGGCGATTGGCTCAGGGGTAGAGCACTTCCTTCACACGGAAGGGGTCGCTGGTTCAAATCCAGCATCGCCCACCATAGAAATTTAAAGGCCTAGGTAACTGGGCCTTTTTTGTTAGTACTTAGTTACAGTAATGACTAATATTTACTGCCAAGCACACATCTTAGAGCTTCCCTTATATACTTGAGCCCTAGGAAAGGGGAGATGTATGACAAATTCAACTAACAATTCCAGCGCTCTTAATCCAGTTGAGCAGTTTGATATGTACGTTGCTCACGTTGGCATTAACGCAAGTAATGCGGACGAGGCAGAAAAGATTGCAAACCTGTTTACCGCTCTTATGGGACTTCCGACTATTGAGCAGCCACCTTCATTTTTTGCAGGGACCCTGGTAGAGGTCATGAAACAAAATGGCCGAGGCACAAAGGGTCATATTGGCTTCCATGTTAACAACATTCCTGCTGCCGAGAAATACTTTGCAGGTCGTGGCTTTGAAATCGATGAGTCATCTAGAAGGCTTAATCCAGATGGCAGTACGTTTTTGGTCTATTTCAAAGACGAGATTGCTGGCTTTGCTATTCATCTCACCATGGATAAATAAGCCAACTTCATTAAATTGATTTACGATTATTTGGCGAGAAGATCTTTCAAGTAGAAGAGCCTTCTCGCTTTTTTGTGTGTGGATGGATAGGGAATAGCTGTTTATAACTAATTCTAATTGTTGATGATATGAAAATTTAATAAATTGCAATTTAGAATGCAGTTTATATTCATTTTAATGATATTTTCTTTTATCATTTGAATTAGATATTTGTAATCCTTTATGGATTTGGAAGGTTTGAAAGTGAAAAAGTTCAAGTATGTAGCAGCGTCAATTTTAGTTGCACTATGCTGCGTAATTGTAATTGGAGTTCCAAAGCTTGCGCTTGCAGAAGCAGCAGTTCAAAATCAGCTCACAGTTAATGTTACTGATGACTATTATGGTCAACCTGTTGATGGTGTAACAATTACAGTGACTAATACAGTTACCGGTACCAACGCTGCAACTATGATTACTAACCAAAACGGTAGAGCTCAGACTAGCCTTGCTAACGGAAGTTATAAGGTTGAGCAGACAACGTTTAAAGCTGGATATGTTATTGATCACACAGCTAAAAACGTGACTTTCTCCGCTCCTGCTGGTAGTGATGGCGATCCTCAGACCATTAACTTTGAAAATGTCCATATTATGGGCCAGCTTTATGTTGGTGCTGAAAAGAAGGTACCAAGTAGTGTTTGGGGTTCAAATGCTATTACTGATATCCAATTTGACATTGAAGATGAATTTGGAAATAGAATTGCTTCAAATGTTCCAGGTGGACAAAGCGTCACTGTTCCGGTAACAGGAAGCTACACGCTTATTCCAAAAAATTATCCCACTCGTTATGGATATAACAACGACGCCGTAATGGTTGACTCTGTTTTTGCATGCTCTCCAACCAGTAACAATGGTATGGTTCCTCTACATGCTGTAACGTTCCCTTATGATTCAGATACACGTCTTTTTGAACAAACAACTCGTGCAACAATTAAACTCCCAACTAGAATTGGCAATATTGTTGTTAGGGTAGTTGATCAGTATGGCAATCCTATTGCTGGTGCAACTCTAAAAGCAACTCCTGCTTATGAAATCACTCCTGGAATTCCATCTCCAGCATGTCCACCATCTATTGGCGGTTTTAATACTCCAGATCCAGCTTATTTAACTGGTACTAGTACACCTCGTGCTATGACTCAGGATGCACCAAATCCTGGTGTCCCTTATACTCAGACAGGTGAGTTGAATAGGGATGCTGATGACAACTATCTGCTCACAACTGGTCCTGATGGCACCGTAATTATTCCGGATTATCTTGTTGAGAGAGAATCTACTATTACTCAGCTGACCACTCTTGATGGTTACACTATTGATGATCCTAATCCTCAGGTTGGTGAGATTACTGGTTCTAACGAGACAACTACCGTTACGTTTGTAAATCGTAGGCCAGAGCCACCTGCTCCAGAACCTCAGCCAGAACCTCAGCCTGAGCCAACTCCAGAGCCTACTCCCGAGCCTCAACCACAGACTCCGGAAAAGCCTAAGACTCCAAAGAAAAAGAAGGCTGTTCTTCCAGACACTTCTGACATTTCTGGTATCTCTTCTTTAATTGTTGGAATTACAGGTACATTAAGCTCTCTTGCTGGTGTCTCAATGTATCTGAGCAAGAAACGTTTCTAAGACTATAGGATTTATTGAATCTGATTCAAAATTTGTTTATGTCTATCAAGTGAACGACCTGTGCATTTAGTAATTTGAAAATGTACGGGGAGTTCACTTGATTTTTATAAGGTGAGTACAGATTTCCTCAGTTTTGCCAGTTAAAAATTTGAAATAATTGTGTTTAGTGGTGGATATTATCTTTATTTTAATGTCTAATTCCCTTACTATATATAGAAATATTTACTTGTATGATTCGGTTTGAGGGAATTGAATTGAAACGATATAAAAACATTGTCTTTGCTATTTTTGTTGCGTTAACGCTTGTTGTATCAGTTATCGCTCCAAGAATTGCTCTTGCAGACTCTAATGAGATTAGTGCTCTCGCTGTTGATAAATACACACGTGAACCAATTGAGGGCGTACATGTTGTAATTTATCAAGGTGGTTCTACTATCGTGGCCGAGGGAGAAACAGACGCTAACGGTTACTTTAATCCTTATCTTCCTCTTCCTGACGGTGCTTATAGAGTTGAACAGACCACTTATAAAGATGGCTATGTTCATCAGGTCGACTCTGTTTCTTACGTTTTTGATGGCGCTACATATGGTTTAGGTGATGTGGTCACTGCTGAACTGGAGAACCAGCCAATTTTAGGCAATATTATTGTTAAAGTTGTTGACACAGATGGCAATCCTATTGCCGGTGCAACTCTTAAGGCTACTGCCGCAAACGTTGCTGGACCTCGTATCCCAACACCTCCATTTACTCAGACCGGTATTCTCACCATGGAGGCTGACGGAAGCTACTCTCTTACAACTGGTGCAGATGGCTCTGTTGTAATTCCTAACCTTATGGGTAACACTTCCACTACCATCACACAGCTCACCACTATTGATGGTTACCAGATTGATACTACGGTTCGTGTTGGTCAGATCACTGGTACAAATACCACTGCCACAGTAACTTTTGTTGATCCTCGTATTCCTGCTCCAACGCCTGCACCAGATCCAACACCTGCTCCAGAGCCACAGCCTGAGCCAACTCCAGCACCAGAACCTCAGCCAGAGGCTCCAAAGGCTAAGAAGGTTAAGAAGTCCGTTCTTCCAGATACCGGTGATAACGCTCTTACGCTTCCTCTAATCATTGGTGTTGCTGGCGCAACTGTTGTTGTTGCTGGTGCTGCTCTTTTCCTTCATAAGAAGCGTCAATAAATCTTCATAAGCCTGGTCTCATTTACATAATTCACCACGTATATCAAGTGAATGACTTATACTTATCCAGTTCAGATATGTATGAGGAGTTCACTTGATTGCTCTTGCGGATAAGATTTCAAAGTCATTTGGCGGCAGAGTTCTTTATTCAAATGCAACACTTCAGCTCAATGCGGGAGAGCGTTGGGCTTTAGTTGGTCCTAATGGTGCTGGTAAGACTACGCTTCTAAAGATCATTATGGGCTTAGAGTCTGCCGATGAAGGAACCATTACCTTTGCAAAAGATGCTACCCTGGGATATCTTGAGCAAGAAACAGAGCTCATGGGAGACAGAACCGCCCTCAACGAGGTAATTGAGTCTGCCCATGAGATCAAACAGTGGGAGAGAAAAGTAAATGACCTCTCACTCAAGATTGCTGAAACCCCTGAAGGCGCTACGCTTAACAAATACTTGGAAGACTATGCTCATGCCATGGAGCGTTTTGAGCGCCTTGGTGGCTATGAGCTTGAAAGTAGAGCTCGTCAGATTCTTGCTGGTCTTGGATTCCCGGTAGAAGATTTTGACAAGCCCGCTAAAGAGTTCTCGGGCGGCTGGCAGATGCGTATCTCTTTGTCAAAGCTGCTTTTGCGTCGTCCTGATGTTCTTCTTCTGGACGAGCCTACTAACCACTTGGACTTGGAATCTGTCCAGTGGCTTGAGAGGTTCTTATCGTCATATGACGGTACGGTTTTGCTGGTAAGTCACGACCGCTCGTTCATGGATGCTTGCGTGACGCATGTTGCAGCACTTGAGAATCGCATGCTAGTTACGTATACCGGCAACTATTCTGGCTATCTTCATCAGCGAGAAGAAAATCTTGAACAGCTTCGCGCTAAACGTGCAGCTCAAGAGCGCGACATTGCTCATATGGAGACCTTCATTGAGCGCTTTAGGTATAAGCCAACCAAGGCTAAACAGGTTCAAGAGCGCGTTGCAAAGGTCGAGAAGATCCGTGAAGAGCTAGTAGTTCTTCCAGAGCAGTCTCATCACATGCACTTTAGGTTCCCAGAGCCCCCTCGTACCGGAGATACCGTAATTTCTCTTGAGGGTGTAGCTAAATCGTACGAGGATAACTTTGTCTACGATAACGTTGACCTCAAGCTGTATCGAGGAGATCACGTAGCGCTTGTTGGTCCTAACGGCGCTGGTAAATCTACCCTTATGAAGCTCATTGCCGGCAAGCTGAAGCCAGATGCTGGTGAGATTAGCCTTGGTCAAAACGTTACTGAGGCCTACTACGCACAGCACCAGCTTGAAGAGCTCAACCCTGCAAATACGGTACTTGCAGAGCTTGATACGGTGGCTGCAGGATGGACTACCTCTGAAGAGCGTAGATTGCTCGGAGCCTTCCTATTCCATGGCGATGACGTTGAGAAACGCGTGAATGTGCTATCTGGTGGCGAGCGTGCTCGTTTGGCCCTTGCTAAGATGCTGGTTTCTCCAGATCCTCTACTGCTTCTGGACGAGCCAACTAACCACCTGGATATTGATTCTGTTGACGTTCTGGAGAAGGCACTTGTTGACTTCCCAGGAACCATCATCTTAATCAGCCACGATGAGCACCTGGTCAGAGCTGTTGCTAACAAGGTTGTGGATGTTCGCGATCACAAGGTTACGGTCTATGACGGCGACTACGATTACTTCCTCTTTAAGCTTGCAGAGCTCCAAGCAGCAGCACAGGGGGAGACGTCGAGCAAGACCGTGTCCTCGTATGGGACTTCGGGTGCAAGAGCGGTTAAGAGTGCTGCTCTAGAGGCAGGTCAAGCTGCAGGATCTTCTCGCAATGTGAAGACTAAGGAGCAGAGACGAGCTGAGGCAGAGGAGCGTAACCGTAGAAGTCGCGCGCTCAGGGAGACTAAGAAGCGCTTGGACGAGGTTGAGGCGGCGCTGACTCCTGCGCACAAACGCTATGATGAGCTCATGACGCTTATGGCCGATGAGGCTCTTTACAACGATCCTCAAAAGTTTGATGAGTGCATGGCTGAATACCAGGCACTTTCTAAGAAGATTCCTGCTCTTGAGGCTGAGTGGTTGGAACTTTCAGAAAAAATGGAAGCAGACATTGATGAGTAGGTAGTTTTGCCAATCTTGGGTAAAATTGTCTTGTACCTATTGTCTTGTACCAACCGTCTTGTAACTAACGTCATGTTCTTGAGAGTCTTTGTTTGTACGTGCCTGTCTGTGTGTTTTTGCAGATGTTGAGATAAGGATTGTTGTGCCAACTGCTTTAACATCAGTTCCATCGCTTTTGACAACGCTCGCTGAATTTGCACTGGTAATCTTTGCCATTGTGGTTCACGAGGTTGCGCATGGCTTTGTGGCATACAAGTGCGGAGACCCTACCGCTAAAATGTCTGGCCGTTTGACGCTCAATCCACTGGCACACATTGACTTGTTCGGCACGGTTCTTTTGCCGTTTATGTTGGTATTGATGGGTGGTCCTAGCTTTGGTTACGCAAAGCCCGTTCCCTATAACCCCAACTACCTCAAAGATCCTCGTCGTGACGAGATTCTTGTAGCTCTCGCAGGTCCAGCGTCTAACATTTTGCAGGCGTTTCTCGGCGCGCTCTTATTGCGTTTGCTCAACGCTCTAGCTGTTGCATTTGGTGCAGCATATAATCCGCTGGTAATGTACTACGTTTCTTCGCTGGTAATCTTCTACATTCAGATCAACGTAAGCCTGGCAGTCTTTAACATGCTGCCAATTCCACCTCTGGATGGCTCTAAACTGCTGCTATATTTTCTTGGCGAGAAAAACCGTCAAAAGTTCTACGCTATTGAGCCTTACTGTATGATTGCTGTCGTGGGACTCATGTTCTTTGCGCCTGGCTTTTTCTCGTCCATTATTGGGGGCATTTCTAACGTCATTTTGAGCCTGCTTGCGAGAATCATCTAATGTCGTACAAAGTAAACACTGCAACATATTCTGGCCCGTTTGACCTGCTGCTTCAGCTGGTAAGTAGGCAAAAAGTTGCCATTGGCTCCATTTCTATCTCTGAGGTTGCTGATCAGTACCTGGCAGAAGTAGACGCCATGGAAGAGCTTGACCTAGACGTTGCCAGTGACTTTGTCCTTGTTGCGTCAACGCTTTTGGATATGAAGGCTCATGCCTTGGTGCCTCAAGACGTTTCGCTCAAAAGCTCATACGATGAAGATGAGTATGATGACGAGCTGGACGGTCTTTCTCCTGATGAGGCTCGAGAAGTTCTTATCGCTCGCCTTATTGCCTATAAGCAGTTCAGAAATGCAGGCGCAGCGTTGGGTAGTCGCATGGAAGCAGAATCGTACATGTTCCCACGCTCAGTGGGCCCAGATCCTGATTTCTTGAACCTCATGCCAGACTATCTTGAGGGCATTACCCTCAGAAGCCTTGCTGTCATCTGTGCGGACATTGACTCAAAACGTGAGACATTCTTGCTTGAAGCAGAACATGTGGCGCCAAAAAGGCTCCCAGTAGCTCTGACGGTAGCTTCTGTGGACCGACTGACGCGCTCTAAGGGCAAGGTGACGTTCTCTGAGCTCTTAGACGGTCAAGATACGCCAGAAATTGTGGTTGCAAACTTTTTGGCAGTGCTTGAGCTCTTTAAGCGTGGTCTTGTTCGTGTTCAGCAGGATGTCATCTTTGGCGAGATTGAGATTGAGCACATAGAAGGCGCTGATTCATACCAGCTTGATGAGTCGGTTCTTTTGGAACTAGAAGAACTATCTGGTGATGAGCCAGACCTTGAGGGATTTAACCTGTCTCAAAACGCGCTTCAAGATGTCCAGCAGACGCTTTTATCGCTCACTCATACGCCCGATGAAGTACAGGAAGAGGCGGAATAACTTATGGCAGAAGAGCTTACCTATTTAGATTCCGAGTCACTCAAAGGTGCACTAGAATCACTGCTTTTGGTTGCAACAGATGCAATCACCACGGCCGACTTTTCTAAGGTCACCAATGCGGCTCCTGCCGAGGTTGCCCAAGCGCTCAAAGAGCTTGCAGAGGAATATACGCGCTGCAACAGGGGATTTCAGCTCAGAGAGGTAGCCGGCGGTTGGCGGCTCTTTACGCACCCAGCTCACCATCAGCTGGTTAGCGATTTTGTGCTCTCCTGGGATACGCGCCGCCTTTCTCAGGCAGCGCTTGAGACGCTAGCAGTTATTGCCTATCACCAGCCGGTAACTCGAGAGGGCGTCCGCGCTATCCGTGGCGTTAATTCTGACGGCGTTATCTCTTCACTTCGCGAGAAAAACCTTGTGCGTGAAGTGGGCAAAGAGGCAGATAGGGGACAAGCCATTCTTTATGGCACCACTGCACTTTTCCTAGAGCGCTTTGGTCTCAAGTCTTTGCGAGAGTTGCCACCACTGGAAGACTTTGCCCCTGATGAGGAGTCCAAGCAGTTTATTCGCGAGAGACTCTCTGGTAGAAGCTTTACTTCAACGCTTGAAGAGGCCGCAGAAGACATTGATGATGAGCGCTCGCTTTTGGGCGATAGCTACGATACGCAAGAGGAAGCATAAGCCGTGGCAGAAGAGCGCATTGTTCCCATGCGTCTACAGCGCTTTTTGGCGCGTGCAGGAGTAGCTAGTCGTCGCGGCTCAGAGCGCCTGATGACCTCTGGCCGCGTCACGGTAAACGGCCAGGTAGTCACCGAGCTTGGCAGTAAGGTTGATCCGCTGGTAGATGTTGTTGCAGTTGACGGCATTGTCTGTTCAATTGCCGAGAAACCCGTCTACTTGATGCTCAACAAACCTGCAGGGTACCTGACTACTATGAAAGACCCTCAGGGTAGACCAACCATTGTGGACATGGTCCCAACAGACAAATACCCCGGTCTTTTTCCTGTTGGACGACTTGATATGGATACCACAGGCCTTCTGTTCTTTACCACCGATGGTCAGATGGCACAAGAGCTCCTGCATCCTTCAAAGCATGTATGGAAGCACTATGTTGCCCATGTAGTAGGAACGCCTACAGAAGAGCAGTTAGATCGTCTACGCGAAGGTATTGAGCTTGAAGATGGACCTGCGGCGCCAGCAGAGGTAGAGATTATCTCTAATGACGCCAAGATGAAGGCTCTTCACGCCCCACGGGGTTTAGGAAAAACCGGTGGAGGAGAGCCAAACGCCCTGGTGAGCGTCACTATTAGAGAGGGCAGAAAGCATCAGGTTAAGAAGATGCTTCTAGCCATTCATCACCGGGTTCTTGCGCTCCACAGAGATACGTTTGGTCCGCTGCGCTTAACAGGAGTTAAAGAAGGTGAGTGGAGACTTCTTACAGAAGAGGAAGTTGCCGCTCTGGAGCGCACTATTGGCAGAGAGCCGGGCGCTTCTCCCATCATGCCTTTAAGCGTCAACAAGTAACTACTGGTCGTACGATTACAGTGCGTACGTTACATACCTACAACCGCCCAGAGAGGAGACATAATGCAGCCATTTGAAGTTCCAGCTCAGGCTCATCGCATTTTGTTTATGCGCCATCCAGAAAGCGTGGCTAATACGCAGCGCTTTTTTAGCGGCAGAAGAGACGTTGAGCTCACCGAACATGGCATTGAACAGCGAGAGCATGCCGTTCGTGCGCTTGTTGCATTTCATCCAGATAGAATTTGGACCTCTCCTTTGTCTCGCTGCAAAGACATGGCAGAGATGGCTGCAGCTGAGCTTGGTATTTCCTGTGAGGTAAAAGACGATCTTGCAGAGATGGATTTTGGCATTCTAGAAAGCAAGCGTTTTGCTGATGCAGAAGAGATTTTAAAGCCGTATGGCCTTACGTTTCCTTGGGCCTCAGATGAAAACGGTCACTCTATACCTGCTCCAGAAGCTGAGTCATATGAGCAGGTAAGAAGCAGGTGTCGCAACATTCTTAACGAGTTTTCCAACCTCTCTGGACGCACGGTTTGTATTTCTCACGGCGGCTACCTGCGCTCTATGATGGCGGAAATTTTTGGCATCCCAGGTAGTTCAAGCTGGAATGTACATCTTGCAAATGTCTCTTCAATCTTCTTTACTAGTACAGGCGGTTCTGATTTCAAGCTTGGTGGATTTAACCTTGATCCAGAAGAGGTTATTCGCCGTTCTACTGAGCCAAGTTTTTACGATTTTCGTGACATTTGGGGTGTCACCAAGGGGGATAAGTAATGATTGTTGCTATTGACGGCCCAGCAGGCTCCGGAAAGTCTACGGTTGCTCGTGCACTTTCTGATCGCCTGGATCTGATCTTTCTTGATACGGGTGCAATGTATCGCTCGGTAACTGTAGAATGCCTGCGTCAGGGCATTGATATGACTGATACCGAGAAAATCATTCAGGTTGCACGCAGCATTAGCATCTCGTTTGGAAACTCCGCAAACGGCCAGACCGTCTTCGCAAACGGCTCAAACGTTACGGCAGAGATTCGTACCCCAGAGGTAGACAGAAACGTCAGTGCTGTTGCGGCTATTCCTGAGGTTCGCGAAGCTATGGTCACGCTTCAGCGTCGCGCTGGCGAGAATGGCGATGTAGTCGCAGAAGGCCGTGACATTGGCACCGTGGTATTCCCCGAGGCAGATGTAAAGGTTTTCTTGACCGCAGATCCTGCAGCACGCGCACATCGTCGCGCTGTTCAGCGCCAGGGTGGAGACGCAGCTACTGGCAATGATGCCAAGGTAGATGCAAAGAGTGAGGAGAAGATCCTCGAAGACATCAAGGCTCGTGATAAGGCTGACTCTGAGCGTAAGGCAGCACCTCTTCGCGCTGCAGAAGACGCTCATCACATTGACTCTTCTGCGCTTTCTGTTGAAGAGGTTATTGCAGCCATTATTGCCTTGCATCCAGGTCTTGGAAATAGAGATGCTCGTAACCACAGGTCTTCTCACCAGGGAAATGAATCAGAGGGTAACTCTTCTGATGGCGGGAAGTCTCACACAGAAAAGCCTAAGCGCTCCGAGAAAAAATCATCTATAGCGGCAGCATCTAAGCGTTTGCGCCCTTTTGGTGGAAACTCGTTTGACGATTATTACGATACCGCGCTTGCTGATTTTCCAGCTCCTGCCAAGTTCTTTAAGTGGCTGGCAGTCAGCGTGCTTGAACTGATTACAAAAATTTGGTTCAGGTGGCGTTGGGACAATGACCAGCTCTTTGTTGGTGATAAGACCCCTCGTGTTCTTATCATGAACCACCCAACCTTCTTGGACCCTATTGTTACTGTTGTCCACCTGTTTGTTCATGGCATTCCCGTTAGAACCATCTACAAGAGCGAGTTCAACAAATTCAAACCACTTCAGTGGGCGCTTTCTAGACTAGGTGGCATTCCAGTAGACCGCGGAACTGCCGATATGAAGGCAATTCGTCGTGCCACTACAGCGCTTTCTAGAGGAGAAATGCTTCTCATTTACCCTGAGGGTACAAGAGTCAGAAGCAATACAGAGCGTGGAGAAACTCACGGTGGTTTTGCGCTTATCGCCCAGCTTGCTAAGGTAGATGTGCAGCCTCTGGCAATCATTGGCGCACTTGATATTAAGAAAAAAGGTTCACCTCTGGTTAAGCCTGTTAAGGTTTATCTTCGCGCAGGTCAGAAGGTCTCTTTTAGTGATCTGACTTCTACAAAGCGTAAAGATCAGGCAAAAGAGATGGAAGAGATGGCCATGGAGCGGGTATACGAACTGAGAGATGCAATGCTCAAAGAGCATCCCGGAAGGAATTAGTTCGTGCCTACTATTAGAATTGCTGACGAAGCAGGCGCTTGTTACGGCGTAGAAAGAGCGCTTCAGATGGTCCAGCAGGCCGTCAAAGATGCTCATGCGCCCGTACGCACGCTTGGTCCGCTTATTCATAACCCTCGCGTTGTTACGTCTCTTAAAGACCAGGGCGTAGAGGTTGTTGATTCCGCTTCTGAAGCTGCAGGAAGTGCGCTTCTGCTGCGCACCCATGGCGTAACTCCCCAAGAGGAGCAGATTGCCAAGGACGGCTGTGTTGACGTACTTGACGCAACCTGTCCGTTTGTAAAGAAGGCTCACGGAGCTGCAGAACTTCTCGCCAAGCAGGGCTATGCCGTGTATGTGGTAGGAGAGTCCGGACATCCTGAGGTAGAAGCTACGCTGGCTCACGTGCCAGGTTCTTTGGCTATTGACACCGTGGAAGAAGTTGCCGCTCAGGCGGACGCCATGAGAGCTGCAAAGAAGGTTGGCCTGGTAGTACAGACCACCATGAGCGCCGCTAAGCTCTCTGAAGTAGTTAACGCGGTGCTTCCGCTTGTTGACGAGCTTCGCGTCATGAATACTATCTGCGAGGCCACTGCGGGCCATCAGGACTCGTGCATGAGACTTGCAAAAGAGTCCGACGTCATGATTATTATTGGCGGCAGAATTTCTGCAAATACTACTCGCTTGGCAGAAATTTCAAAGCTCTATTGCCCCGCAACTTACCATATTGAAGGCGCTGATGAGCTAGAGGCTTCTTGGTTTGAAGGTGCGGAGCACATTGGCATTACCGCAGGAGCTTCTACACCAGAGGCTCATATCAACGCAGTTAAATCAGCTATCGAGGAAATCGTAGGCGCCTAATATGGAACAGCGCGCAGACTACGGAAATACAAAATCTGGTGGACTTGGCGCACTGATTGAGTCCGTTGAAGAGGGTAGTCCTGCGTGGAAGGCTGGCCTTGAGCCGGGCATGATTATCGAGAAGGTCAATGGTGTAGTGCCAAAAGATCTGATTGATTGGCGCTGGGAAGCCGACGGCTCCCTCTGTGAGCTTGAAGTTTCTATTCCCGGTGATGATGAGCTCTACGAATGCGTGCTTGAGCGTGAGTCCGGAGAAGACTGGGGCGTTGACTTTGTTGATGTGCTTTTTGACGGCATCAAGACCTGCGTAAACGCGTGCCAGTTCTGCTTTATGGCTATGCTGCCAGAAGACATGCGCCCTTCGCTTTCCATTAGAGATGACGATTATCGCCTGAGCTTCTTGCAGGGCAATTTTGTCACGCTCACTAACCTTACCGATGAAGATGTTGAGCGCATCATTTCCCATAAGCTAGAGCCTATGAACGTCTCTCTGCATGCAATTTCACCTGACGTGCGTCGCAATCTGATTGGCGCTCGCGCTGCCAGAGGCATTGAAGTACTTGAAAAGCTTATGGATGCTGGCATTGAAATTCATGGCCAGATTGTTCTGTGCCCTAATATCAACGATGGCGAAGAGCTTGATAAAACGCTCGATTGGGTAGAGGCTCACCAGCAGATTACCTCTCTAGCCATTGTTCCGCTTGGTTATACCAAAGACTCTAAGCGCTTTACGCATTCTTATTCTGATGACGTGGAGCTCTCCCGTTCTGTTGTCAAAATTGTTGAACCCTACCAGGAGCGTGCTCGTGCCTCTTTGGGCATTACACGTTTCCAGCTCTCTGACGAGTTCTATGTAGACGCCCAGCTACCCATTCCACCTGCATATACTTACGATGGCTATCCGCAGTTCTACGATGGCATTGGCATGCTCAGAAGCTTCCTGGATGAAGCTGAAGAGGTGTGTCATGCTATGCGCGCAGGTCTTGACGAGGCAGATACCTATCTTTCTGCGCGCTCTCGCAAGATTTTGCTGATTGTAGGCGAGGCTGCTCAGCAAACCATCCAGACCTTCTGCGACGACTGGTCAGCTAACGGCAATGTTTCTACTTTTGCCGTGCGCAACGATTTCTTTGGTGGAGACGTTAATGTCACAGGACTTATCTGCGCTGTTGATCTTCTCGCCCAGGTGCCAGAGGACTTAACTGATGTCCTGGTAGTGCTTCCTGAGGTCATGTTTAACTTTGATAAGGTCACCCTTGATGGCATGTCACTAGCCGATTTAACTGCGCAGCTAGAGGCACGCGGAGCAAAAGTCATCATGTCAATTCCTGGTCCCACAAACATTGCCAAGTCGTGCATTAAAGCACTCAAAGAGTGGGATTAGCCACGTATTGCTGGTATTATTAAACCAACTGAATGAAAGGTGAGACATGGCTAAGCCCATTGTTGCTATTGTTGGACGTCCAAATGTTGGTAAGTCCACGCTGGTAAATAGAATTGCCGAGAAACGCGATGCAATCGTACACGAGTCAAGGGGAGTAACCCGAGACCGCTCATATCACGATGCTGACTGGAATGGTCGTGAGTTTAAGCTCATTGATACCGGCGGTATTGAGTCAATCAAATCGCAAGACCGTTTTGCCCCACACATTCGTGAGCAGGCACTTCTTGCGTGTGAAGAAGCAGATGTCATCGTTTTTGTGGTAGACGGCTCTACCGGCGTTACCGATGAAGACGAAGAGGTTGCACGCATTGTCCGCAAGAGCGACAAGCCCGTGTTCTTGGTTGTCAACAAGAAAGATAACCCTGCTACAGAGCAGGATGGTCTATGGGACTTCTATGCACTTGGTTGTGGAGAGCCTCTGCCTCTGTCTGCCTCTCATGGTCACGGTACTGGTGACTTACTGGACGATATTGTCAACGCTTTCCCTGAGGCTGATGAAGAGCCAGAGGATGATGGCATCCTTAACCTTGCCATTATTGGCCGTCCAAACGTTGGTAAGTCTTCACTGGCAAACCGCCTAGCAAACAAGAAGCGCTCTATTGTTTCTGATGTTGCGGGCACTACACGCGATGCTATTGACACCATGATTGAATGGAAGGGAACTCCCATTCGTCTTGTTGATACTGCAGGTATTCGCAAGAAGAGCCAGGTACATGAAGATGTTGAGTACTACAGTCTGGTCAGAGGTCTTCAGGCAATGGACCGCGCAGACGTCTGTCTTCTTGTGGTTGATGCCTCTGTTGGCGTAACCGAGCAGGATCAAAAACTTGCAAACATGGCCGTAGAGCGTGGATGCGCGCTGGTGCTCTTGCTTAACAAGTGGGACCTCATTGACTCTGAGGCAAAGCGTGATGAGGTAGCAGTTTCTGTAGCAAAGCGCCTGGCGTTTGCGCCATGGATTGCTTCCATTAACGTTTCTGCACTTACCGGACGCGCTATTGATAAGGTGCTTGCCGCTGCTCTTTCGGCTGCAGAATCCCGCGCAATCCAACTTAAGACTTCCGAGCTCAACGAGCTTCTCGCCCAGATTAGAGAGGGTGGACACACGGTTTCTGACCGCGGCCGCCGACTTAAGATTCAGTACGCTACTCAGACAGGCTCCAAGCCTCCTGTTATCTCGTTCTGGTGCAACGCTCCAGACCTTGTTGACGATAACTACGAGCGCTTTATTGAGAACAGGCTTCGCGAGAAGTTCCCTCTGGTTGGCACACCTATTCGTTTGAAGTTCCGTAAGAAGGTCGAATCTAACTAATGTCTGGAATTGTTGTTGCTCTGATTTTTGGACTAATTGCATTTGGCCTTGGTGGCATTCCATTTGGCCTGATTATTGCAAGCGTTCTGGCTCATGAAGATATTCGCAAACTTGGATCAGGAAACATTGGCACCACCAATGTTGCAAGAAATGCTGGTAAAGCTGCAGGCATTCTTACGCTTCTTTGCGATGCAGGCAAAGGCATTGTCAGCGTCATGCTGGTTCGTTGGTTCTTGGGAGCCCAGGGATTTACTCCTCTGGTCTCGGGAAATGATCATGCAGAGGCAGAGCTTATCGTTTCTTTTGTGTATGCTTGCTGCGTTCTTGGTCATATTTTCTCGCCTTGGCTTCATTTCCATGGCGGTAAGGGAATCGCTGTTGGATTTGGCGGTGGCCTTGCAGTAAATCCACTTGCTGCTCTTGTAGCTCTTGCGGTGTTTATTACGCTTGCCGTGCCAACTAAGTATGTATCGCTTGGCTCCATCGGTGCGGCCGTTGCTATTCCACTATTCTGCCTGCTATTTGGTATGGATCCTGTGGCAACTATCCCAGTATTTGTTGTGGCTGCTGCAGTAATTTGGGCACATCGCGAGAATATCAATCGTCTTAATGCTGGTATCGAGTCTAAATTCTCTTTCGGCGATAAGAAAAAGGACAACTAATCATGAAAAGAGTTGCTGTTATTGGTTCGGGATCGTGGGGTACCGCACTTTCAACACTGCTTGCTTCAACATCTGACGAGGTTATCATCTGGTCTAGAGAGGCCGATGTTACCGAGTCCATCAATAAAGAGCACGTCAACTGTAGACATCTCTCTGATTCTGAGCTTCCACACAATATTTTGTCTACTACTAGTGAAGCTGAGGCTCTCACCGGTGTAGATGCTGTTGTTATGGCTGCTCCTTCCGCGTTTTTGCGCTCTGTTTGTGCTGCTTGCGCACCATATCTTGATCCAGAGGTTGATGTTTTGATTCTCTCCAAGGGTATGGAGGCAGGTTCTCACAAGCTTATGCACGAAGTAGCTGCTGACGAGCTTGGAAACCCTGCAAGAATCGCCGTACTTTCCGGTCCTAACCATGCAGAAGAGGTCATTAAACAGGGAATCTCTGCGGCAGTTGTTGCGTCTGAAGACGCCGAGGTTGCAAAGCGCTTCCAGGCACTGCTTTCTCGCCCATACTTCAGAACCTACATTAGCTCTGATGTCCGTGGCGTTGAGGCCTGTGCAGCAGCTAAAAACGTTGTAGCTATTGCCTGTGGTATTGCTGTTGGCCTGGGTAATGGCGATAACGCTCTTGCCGCTCTTATGACGCGCGGCTTGGCAGAGCTTGGTCGCGTCGTATGCGCTATTGGCGGAGACCCGCTTACCTGCATGGGTCTTGCTGGTATGGGTGACTTGGTGGCTACCTGCACCTCTGAGCATTCTAGAAACAGAACGTTTGGAGAAGCCCTGGTTAAGGGCAAGACGCTTCAGTCTTACCAGGAAGAAACAGGCATGGTTGTTGAGGGTGCTCAGGCCGTCATTGGTCTTTATGAGCTTGGTCAGCAGATGAACGTTGAGATGCCTATCACTTCAGCTGTTCACGCTGTGCTGTACGAAGGCGCTACGCCAGAAGAGATTACTTCTCGCCTTACTAACCGCATGCCTAATGAAGAATTTTATGGAATGACTCGATAGGAGAGTTTAATGAATAATGTCCTGGTAGCACCATCTGTTCTATCTGCAGATTTCTCCAAGCTTAAGAGCGAGCTTGATTCCATTGCAAACGCTGATTACATCCATTACGACGTGATGGATGGTCACTTTGTTCCTAATATTTCTTTTGGTCCAGATATTTTCTCGTACTGCAAAAAATCCTCTGAGCTGCCCATTGACGTCCATCTGATGGTTACCAATCCGGCTGAGATTGCACCTCTGTTCCTGGACCGTGGTGCTGACGTTATTACCTTCCATTACGAGGCTGAGGTTCACGCTCATCGTCTTGTTCACCTTATTAAGGATTCTGGTGCTAAGGCTGGCATTTCCCTTTGCCCAGGCACTCCTGTAAGCGTTCTTGAGGATCTTATTGAAGACCTTGACCTGGTGCTTATCATGACGGTTAACCCTGGTTTTGGTGGACAGAAGTTTATTCCTCACTCACTTGAGAAGCTCAAGGCACTCAAGGAGCTCTGCCGTAAGCACAACGTTAACCCTCTGATTGAGGTTGATGGTGGTATTAGTGCAGCTAACGCAGCTGAGGTTGTAGCTGCTGGTGCTGACATGCTTGTTGCAGGTAGCGCTGTGTTTGGCCAGGAAGACCGCGGTGCAACTATCGAGGCAATCCGCTCTGCTGGTGAGTCCGCTCTTACCGTTCAGGGCTAAACTGTGCCTCAAGCATTACTTACGTCAGATTACCAAGATTCAATCAACAGAAACACGTTATGGATTTCGTTTACCTAGACTATGCAGCTTCAGCACCAATGCGCCAAGAGGCACTTGATGCCGAGAAAACCTATGAGGCTTCACCTATTGCAGGGGTGAACCCAAACTCTTTGCACTCGCTTGGTCGTCAGGCAGCGCGAGAGCTTGATGGTGCTCGTGGTGTTATTGCACGTGCGGTAGGCGGCAAGTTTAGGGCTCCTGACGTTATCTTTTGCTCTGGCGGAACTGAGGGCAATAACCTCTCTGTTCTTGGAATGGCAGAAGGTATTCGCAACAAAGACCGCAAGCGCAACACGGTGGTTTTCTCGGCAATTGAACACGATTCTATTTTGGATCTTGCACCCGTTCTTCGCGAGAAGGGCTTTGAGGTACGAATTGCTCAGCCTAACCGTCAGGGAAAGATTGAGGCTTCTGCTCTTGAGAGTCTCTTAGACCAGTCGGTAGCCCTTGTTTCTGTCATGTATGCCAATAATGAGACGGGCGTTATTCAGCCAGTTGTAGACCTTGCGCGCGCTGCGCATAAGGTGGGCGCGGTTTTCCACACCGATGCGGTTCAGGCGTTTGGTCGCGTTCCTCTTGAGGTGACAGACGTAGACGCTCTGACCATAGCTGCCCATAAAATTGGTGGTCCTCTTGGTATTGCTGCGGTGCTTATGCGCTCCAAGGTTCCGTTTAAGGCGCAGAGTTACGGCGGGGGGCAAGAGGCTGGTAGGCGTCATGGCACCCAGGACGTTCGGAGCGCTCTCGCTTTTGCTGCAGCGGCTCAGTGGTGCCTGGAAAACCTTACTCAAACGCAGGAGAGCGTTTCTGCGCGCGCTAATAAGGTGTATGAGACTCTTTGTGCTTCTCCCAAGATTAAGCCAACTACAGAGGCTTATGCTGGCAAAGACCACATGCCTGGTACGGTCAGCATTATGATTCCTTCAGTGGACTCTGAGACGCTTATCTTAAAGCTTGACCAGGCAGGTTTTGAAGTCTCTGCTGGCTCTGCGTGCTCTTCAGGCTCTCTTGACGCAAGCCACGTTCTCTCGGCTATGGGTATCTCTAGAAACGAGGCTCTGGGAAGCTTGCGCATAACCTTTGACGAGCGCGTTTCTGAAGCAGACCTCGAAGCCTTTTGTGTAACATTACTGCAGATTGTTGGATAAATTTTTCACATACTAATCTCTACATTAGTTATGTTCTGCGTCTGATACGTCCTTATTTACGGTAGACTAGATGAGTAACCGTATATGAGGAGGCCCTATGAGTGAGTCTGTTAATCTGATGCAGCTCCAGGATATTGATTTGCAGCTGCTAAAACTCGCATCCAACTTGGCCTCAATGCCACAGGTTCAAAAGATTAAAAACGCCCAACTTGCAGAGAAGAAGATTGCTTCCCAGCTCAAGCAAGTGCTTGGTGTTAAAAAAGACGTTGAAATTGATATTTCTGACCTCAATGAGCAGCGCGCCCATTATGTCCTTAAGACAGATGAGGTTTCTGCTGCTGTAGAAACTGCAACTAATCATCGTGCTCTTAGAGACTTTGACCAGCAGCTTTCTTCTTTGGCAAAGAATATCGAGAAGTGCGATTTTAAACTTGCAGCAAAAACAGAAGAGCTTGAGAAGTGCAAAAAGGCTTATCAGACAGCTCAAGACTTGCAGGTAAAGCTTATGAAAGAACGTGAGAGCCTTTCTCAGTCTCTTGAGATTGATTCTGCGGCACTTCGTGCGGAGATTGTAGAGCTCTCTAAATCTCGAGAAGAACTTGCAGCTCAGATTTCTGCGAACACGCTTGAGCGTTATGAAGCTGCACGTAAACGTTTTAAGGGCCTGGCAGTTGAGCACCTTGTAGGTAACGTTCCCAGTGTTTGCCGCGTCAAGCTGCAGCCAAGTTCATTCCATGATCTTCAGCACAGCTCTGAGATTGCTGAATGCCCTTATTGCCACAGGATGCTTATTACTTCTACAGCGTTTGAAGAATAAAGGAATTTATCGCCATGTTGGATAAAACCGCTCAGCCCTCTGTATGCCTTGTGGTGTGCGGAGGTATTGCTGCATATAAAGCCTGTGAAGTACTCAGAGGCCTTCAGAAAGCTGACTGTGACGTTCGTGTTGTTATGACAGAAGATGCAGCTCAGTTTGTAGGAAAGACTACCTTTGAGGCTCTCACACATCATGAGGTGGTACTTTCGCTCTACAACAATGTGGAGTCTCCTGTTGCTCACGTTGATCTTGCTGACTGGGCAGATTGCATGGTAGTTGTACCAGCTACCGCCAATATCATGGCAAAGATGGCTTGCGGAATTGCTGATAACGCTGCAAGTGCAACGCTTTTAGCAGCTCATACGCCAGTTCTTGTGGCCCCCGCTATGAATACGCACATGTGGGAAAATCCAGCCACTCAGGCAAACGTGGCACTGCTTTGTCAGCGAGGTATCCAGATGGTTATGCCTGATTCAGGCCGCCTTGCCTGCGGTTATACCGGTGACGGAAAGCTTGCCCCCGTACAGCAGATTGTTGACGCTGCACTAAAGGTTCTTTCCGGTAAAGATGCTGCGCCAGTTACGCAAGATCTTGCAGGTAAAAAGCTTCTTATCACCGCAGGACCAACTCATGAGAAGATCGATCCAGTTCGCTTTATTGCCAACTGTTCAACAGGAAAACTTGGCTATACCGTGGCTAAAGCTGCTGCTAGTCGTGGAGCAGACGTCACCCTTATCTCTGGACCCACATATCTTGAGGCTCCTCAAGGAGTCAACGTGCAAAGAGTAGTATCTGCTGAAGATATGTATAAGGCGTGCGTTGACGCTTTTAACGACGTTGATGCTGCTATTTTGACGGCAGCTGTTGCCGACTACACCCCAGCTCATCCAGCAAATCATAAGCTCAAGAAATCATTAGAGTATCTTGAGTCTATTGACCTTAAAGAAACCACTGATATTCTCGCTAGCCTGTCAAAGACCAAGAAAGACCAGGTTGTTGTTGGTTTTGCAGCAGAGACAAATAACGTCTTGGAGCATGCTCAGGCTAAACTTGAGCGTAAAGGCTGCTCCATGATTGTGGCAAATGATGTTTCCAGGCCAGACTCAACCTTTGGTTCAGATACAGACCGCGTGGCTTTTGTGACTCCTCAAGGTGTAGAACAGCTTGAGACTTTGCCGCTAGAAGACGTAGCTTCAGAGCTTTTGGACCGTGTGGCCAAGATGCTTGAGGAGCGTGCATAGCGTGCGACCAGAAGAACTTTTTATTGGATGTCATCTCTCGGCAGGCAAGGGCTGGGAGGCAATGGGTAAGGATGCTCTTTCTATTGGTGCATCTACCTTTGCTTTCTTTACTAGAAATCCTCGTGGTGGCAACGCTAAGGCTCTAGATGAGACTGATGTTGCAAGGCTCAGAGAGCTTCTAGAAGCTCATCACTTTGGACCTTTGGTAGCACACGCTCCTTACACCATGAATCTGTGCTCTGCAAAAGACGAGACCAGGGATTTTGCTCGTCGAGCGCTCGTAGAAGATCTTGCACGTATGGAGTATCTACCTGGTAATTATTACAACTTTCATCCCGGTAGCCATGTGGGTCAAGGCTCTGACGTGGCAATTGAGCAGATTTCAGACGCGCTTAACGATTGCCTGTTTGAAGGCCAGCACACCACCGTACTTCTTGAAACTATGGCTGGTAAAGGCACTGAAGTTGGTAAAACGTTTGAAGAAATTGCTGCAATTCTAGATAAGGTAAACCACCCCGAGCTTATGGGTGTGTGCCTTGATACCTGCCATGTTCATGATGGCGGCTATGAGATTGTAGAAAATCTTGATGCGGTTCTAGATACTTTTGACCAGATAGTTGGCCTGGAAAAGCTTAAGGCTTTGCACCTTAATGACTCCAAGAATCCTCTTGGGGCTCATAAAGATAGACATGAGCAGATTGGCAAAGGCTTCATTGGATTAGAAACGTTCCGCGCTGTGGTGACTAATCCGCGCGTCAACACGCTTCCTATGATTTTGGAGACTCCTCATTCTGAGCTTTCTGGTTGGGGAGAAGAAATTGCGTTACTTCGTTCTTTTTTAGGTGATAACTAGTGGGAATTCTGGTAGGTTGCGAACAAATTTCTATGGAATGGCCTGGTAAGAAGGTTCTTACCAACCAGACTATTGGCGTTAATGAGGGTGACCGTATTGGTGTTGTGGGCAAAAACGGCGATGGAAAATCAACCCTCTTAGATCTTATCGCCAAAAGAATTGAGCCTGATTCCGGAAACGTAATTTGGAGAAGTGGCATCCAAGTAGGATACATGGGCCAAAGTGATTCACTTTCTGATACACAGACAGTTTGCAGTGCTGTTGTGGGAGACACGCCAGAGTACGAGTGGGCATCTGACGCTCGCATCCGTAAGATTATTGATGAGCTCATTGGAGACTTGGACTGGAATGGTCTAGTAGGAGAGCTGTCCGGAGGTCAGCGTAGACGCTGCGATTTGGCTCGACTGCTTGTGGGCACCTGGGACTTAATGCTTATTGACGAGCCTACCAACCACCTTGATCTTCACGCTATTCAGTGGCTTGCAAATCACCTTAAAAACCGCTGGTCAGAGGGAAATGGCGCCCTCATTCTAGTCACACATGACCGTTGGTTCTTGGATGAGGTCTGCGACCACATGTGGGAAGTCCACGATGGCGTTATTGACCCATTTGACGGCGGCTATTCTGCCTATATTCAAGCTCGAGTTGAACGTGATAGACAGGCAGCGGTGATGGAAGAGCGCCGTCAGAATACGCTTAGAAAAGAGCTTAATTGGCTTGCCCATGGTGCAAAGGCACGCACGTCAAAGCCTAAGTTTAGAATTGATGCCGCTATGGAACTTCTGGCCGAAGACCCTCCACTTAGAAACACGCTTGAGCTCAAACGCATGGCAGTCTCTAGGCTAGGCAAGCAGGTTATTGAGATGCATGATGTCTCTTTTGCGTACAAAAATGCTGAGCAGGCTGCCGGCGTTAACTCACAGGTAGACGTCATCAAGCATGTTGAGTGGCTCATTGGCCCTGGAGACCGCTATGGCATTCTGGGCGAGAATGGCGCTGGTAAGTCTACGCTTCTTGAACTGATGACGCAGCAACTACAACCAACGTCTGGTCTGGTGAAGGTAGGAAAGTCCGTTAAATTTGGTTGGCTTTCTCAGCAGATTGATACGTTTGCCATAAAAGAGACGTGGACTGTTCTTGAACTGCTTGGCCAGTACAAGACAAGTTACCTGGTAAATGGCAAGATGCAGAGCCCTACGCAGCTGCTTGAAAGCTTGGGCTTTGACCGTCGAGAGTTTACCAACCGCTTGCAAGACCTCTCCGGAGGACAGCGTAGACGCTTAGCACTTCTGTGCGTCCTTCTGGAAGAGCCGAACGTACTGGTGCTGGACGAGCCAGGCAACGACCTGGATACGGACATGCTTGCTGTCCTGGAAGACCTGCTGGATTCCTGGCCAGGAACCCTTCTGGTAGTCAGCCATGACCGTTTCTTGATTGAGCGCGTTACCGATGACCAATATGCCCTCATAGACGGCCACATTCGCCACGTTCCTGGCGGCGTTGACGAGTACCTCAAGCTTGTTGATGCAGTAAAGCAAACGGCGAGAAGAGCGGGGGAGTTGTCGGGTGCACGCGTCAGTTCAGATACAAACGAGCCGCAGGTAGATGGGTCTTCTCGCCAGGAGAGCTCGGTACTGAGCAACGCTGAGCGCCGCGAGCTCAAGAAGCGCTTTGATTCGATTGAGCGTCGCATGGGCAAAGCTCAGGATCTACCTGGACAGATTAGGGAGCAGATGAGTTCCGCTGATGCTACTGACGCGCAGCGTTTGATGGAGTTGCAGCAGCAGCTTGATGACGCAGAAGCGGCGCTGATGGAGCTGGAAGACGAGTGGTTAACGCTAGCAGAGAAACTTGGTGAAGCGTAAATGGGAGAGTTGCTCTCTAGGTTTGTATGGCCAAAGTATGGTCGCAAGAGTTTTGTTGCCGTGCTTTGTAAAGGTGTTGAGGTCATTGGTGACCTTCTTACACCTTTGATTATTGCGCGCATGATTGACCTGGGAATTCACGGGGCAAACATGTATGACATTATTCGCTACGGTATTTTGCTAGTCGTAATCGCAATTGTGGGCTTTAGTTTTACCCTGGTCTGTCAAAAAATTGCCTCCATTGTTTCTCAGCGCACGGGAACTGACCTGCGCAATGAACTATTCAAGAAGATTCAAGAGCTCTCAAGTACTGATATTTCTGCACTGGGAACAGACACGCTGGTAACCCGTCTTATCAACGATGTTAACCAGGTGCAGGTTACCGTTGCTCTGGGCATTCGTCAGCTGGTCAGATGGCCAATCTTAGCGGCTGGATCTATTATTGCCACCCTTATGCTTGATGCTAAGCTTGGTATGGTCTTTTTACTGGCAACCGTACTAGTTGCAGCTATTTTCTTTTTTGTAGCACGTAAATCTACTGCGCTCTTTACTGAGCTGCAAAAACGCCTTGATACCGTTTCTTTATATATGCGACAAATGCTTTCTGGTATTCGTGTGATTAGAGCCTTTAGGCATGAGGCAGAAGAGAAGGAACAGTTCTCCGAGGCGGTTTTGGCTCAGACAGAAACAGCAACTGACGCTGCAAATTACTCGGCTCTTCTTAACCCCGCTACCTTCCTTGTTATGTACCTGGGAATTGCCGTAACGCTCTGGCTGGCAGCGCCCCAGATTACCGCTGGCACGCTCTCTCAAGGAACCGTAGTGGCTCTTGTCAGTTATATGACTAGTGCGCTCTTGGCTATTGGCTACGTTGCTAACCTGGTTATTATCATCACGCGTGGAGCAGCTTCTGCCACGCGAGTGATGGAGGTTCTTAACACCAAGCCAGCACTCTCTGATAAAGGAAACAAGCCCATCAACCTCACTGAATCCGACTTTACCGAAACTGCTGTAGCGTTCAAGGACGCTTCGCTTGTCTACGATGGCGGAGGAGAGCCGGCTCTTTCTAACATCAATCTCTCGCTTCAGGCAGGTCAGACGCTGGGAATTATCGGTGGTACTGGCTCCGGTAAGTCTAGTTTTGCTGCCCTTATCCCGCGACTCTTTGACACAGAAACCGGCTCTGTAAGTGTCTTTAGTCACGGCGTCAAAACCTATACCTTTGAGCAACTGCGTGCCCTTATTGGCTACGTTCCACAGCATACTTCGCTGGTCAGCGGCACTATCCGTACCAATCTCTGCTGGAAGAATCCAGACGCCTCCGATGAAGAGCTCTGGGCAACTCTTGAGGTTGCTCAAGCAGCAGACTTTGTGCGCGAGAAACCCGATCAGCTTGACAGCATTGTCGAGCGTGGCGGCAAGAACTTCTCGGGAGGCCAGCGTCAGCGCTTGACCATCGCCCGTGCGTTGGTAGGAAGCCCACGCATTGTCATCCTAGACGACGCTGCTTCCGCACTTGATTTTGCTACGGACGCCCACCTCCGTGCAGCACTCCGTAAGCTCAGTGACACTACTACAAGCATCATTATTTCGCAGCGCGTAGCTGCGGTAATGCAAGCAGACAAGATTCTTGTTCTTGACCACGGAAAACAAGTGGGGCTGGGAACACACAAAGAACTTCTCGCCACTTGCTCACTCTATAAAGAGATTTGTCTCTCGCAGCTTCGTCCTGAGGAGGTGGAGTAATGGCCGATATGTATTCTGGCGGAAGCACCTCCGCTATTGCATCAAGCGCGCCTGAGCATGGCAAGGGCGGCTCAGTAGATGTCATTTCTATGTCTGCAGCAGAAGTAACGCGCCGTCTAGCTTCATGGATTTCTCCTCACGGAGGTTTTCTGGTTCTTGCGGCAGCCTCTTCAATTGCAACCGTGCTTTTGCAACTCTGGGTACCCATCATTGTAGGCGCCGCCATCGACCAGCTGATAAGGCTAGTGCAGGGTGGCGAGGCAGCACTTCTGCCAACGCTTGCTCAGCTCTCGGTGGTAGTTTTGCTTGCAAGCGCTACGCAGTGGCTTGCTTCTTGGTCTACCAATAAGCTCACCTACCTGGTCACCCGTGACCTCAGAGAGGCAGCACATACCAAGGTGTCAAATCTACCGCTCTCGTACATTGACACGCATTCCCAGGGAGATTTGCTCTCTAGGGTAGTAAACGATGTGGATCAGCTAGGAGATGGCCTCCAGCAGGGCCTGACGCAGTTCCTTACGGGCGTGGTGACCATTATTGGAACCTTGTGCTTTATGTTCTTTATGTCGGTTCCTATGGGCCTTGTAGTTGCTCTAGCTACACCGCTCTCTATTATTGTTGCTTCCGGCATTACCAAGTACGCAAGCTCATCTTTTAGCAAGCAGCAGGGCTACCAGGGTCAGCTTGGCGGATACGCAGAAGAGATGGTCTCTAACCAGGAGCTTATTACTGCTTTTGCCCACAAAGATGCCATTATTGAGCAGTTTGAAGCTATTAACGAGAAACTCCGTGTTGTTGGAGAGCGTGCGCAGTTTGCCTCTTCGCTCTCTAACCCTTCTACGCGTCTGGTAAACAACTTCATTTATGCACTGGTAGCTGGACTTGGCTGCATTTGCGTTTTGACGGGCGTTCCTTCTGTGCTTACCATTGGTCAGGTACAGAGCTTCCTCTCGTATGCCAACCAGTACATGAAGCCTTTTAACGCCATTTCCGCAGTTGTTACACAGGTTCAGACAGCCTATGCAAGCGCTCGTCGAGTCTTTGATCTTCTCGACGCAAAGGAAATCAAGCCTGATCCAGTAGACGCTGAAGTCATCCAGAATCCACAAGGCACCATTGAGTTTGATGACGTGGCGTTCTCCTATGATCCTAAGCACCCGCTACTCAGCCACATCTCATTCAAGGCAGAGCCTGGCCAGAAGATTGCTCTTGTTGGCCCAACTGGCTGCGGCAAGACCACCCTTATTAACCTGCTACTTAGGTTCTATAGCATTGATTCTGGTGCAATTTACGTGGATGGACACAATACGCAAAAGCTCACGCGAGCATCACTGAGAGAGCAGTTTGGTATGGTGCTGCAGGATACCTGGCTGTTTAAGGGAACCATCAAAGAGAATATCCGTTATGCAAAGCCAGACGCAACCGATGAAGAGATCATCGCCGCAGCTCAAAAGGCTCAGGCGCATGAGTTTATCCAGCAGCTTCCTCAGGGTTACGACACCATGGTAGGAGAGTCTGGCGGATCTTTATCTCAGGGCCAGCAGCAGCTTCTCTGCATTGCTCGTGTGATGCTTGCCAATCCACCTATTCTGCTTCTGGACGAGGCGACTTCAAGCATTGATACGCGAACAGAACAGCTGGTACAGAAGGCGTTTGACACCATCATGAAGGGTAGAACTTCACTGGTTGTTGCCCACAGGCTCTCTACCATCCAAGGCGCCGATTGCATTCTTGTTCTCAAGGACGGCTCGATTCTTGAGCGAGGCACTCACGATGAGCTCTTGGCCCAAGGCGGTTTCTACGCCAAGCTTTACGAGAGTCAGTTTGAAGGTACTAACGCATAACTATCCACACATTTTGAAAGAGCCAGCACCTTGAATGGGCTGGCTCTTTCAATGTCACCTGTAATTGACAAACTGGAATTTTCCAGCTCGACAAGCTGGTTTTTAAGCTTTAGTTATCGGAATCCAAATTTAAAGGATATATCTCATAGAAACTTATACTTTGCTGATCTCGACAAACTGGAAGTTATTTTTGCAAGGTGATAAGTCCTGCACAGTCAGACATTTTTTCAAATCGCATTTCTGGAAATTGACCTTTTAGCTCATCCCATACAAAATACATTTCATCACCGTCCCATTCATCTGCCGCATTCCGCATACATTCTTGAAGTAATGACCGAGTTTCAAATGCTATATCTCCGATATATATACATCCTCCCTCGTTCAACAGCTTAAATAATGATGTAATAAAATCTACTTTTTGAAAGTCTGTAAGATGATGGAGAGAATATGTAGCAATGATCGCGTCATACTTTTGTTTCTGTATAGGTTCCACCAAGCCATTGGAAAAATCGCCTTCATACAAAATTGCTTTAGGCATTTTCTCTTTTGCAATTTCAATCATTCTATCTGAAAAATCTTGTCCGTAAATCGTACAGCCGTTTTCATATAATCTTGAAGTCAGTACTGCTGTTCCAAACCCAATATCTAAGACAGTCTTCGCAGATGAACAAATTACACGATTATAGATTACATTAAGAATAGATTTGTAGCCTGCAAAAGGATACGAGCCGTATTTGTCAGACAAACCTACACTCTTATCATAATCATCTGCCCATAAATCAAAACCTTTTTTATCTTGCATATTTCACCTCGATAACTTCTAATTTGTCTACACCGCTTTAATCTTCTTATATATCCGTACAAGTTTTATAGATCTCATTTCATAGAAATTTATACCTTGCTAAATTCAACAAATCCCAATTTGTCACTTTGTCTATGCTACAACTTATATCAAACCGGTTTTTAATAAACTACTTCTATAGTTGCATGACAAGGTTATAACGATAAAGCGATAAAAAAAGAACCCTGCTCGGCCTCGGATATTAACCGGGGTGGCGCGGGTTCTTTGACTAATATACCACATATAAAGAAAAGCCGATATTTCACGGCTTCGAGAAATTCTGGTCGGGTGGACTGGATTTGAACCAGCGACCCCTTGACCCCCAGTCAAGTGCGCTACCAAGCTGCGCCACCACCCGTTTGCTTTTGATACGATAGCATTCCAACATAAAATGAGCAAGCAATTCCCGGTAACCGTGAAGATAGAGTGGGCTAGATATGGACAACTTCTTTCAGCGTGCATTTTCAGTGGTCAAGCAAATTCCTGAGGGCAGAGTCAGCACATATGGGCAGATAGCTCGCATGATAGGGGAGCCAAGAAAGGCTCGCTATGTGGGATTTGCTATGCATCAAAGTCCGGGAGTTGCTGGTGGCGTGCCCTGTCACCGAGTGGTCTTTAAAGACGGCTCACTTGCTCCAGGCTTTGCTTTTGGTGGACCAGATGCACAGAGAGAGCTTCTTGAGGCAGAAGGTGTGCAGTTTCTAGAAAACGGTAAGGTAGATATGAGGCGCTTCCTCTGGGAAGCATAAAAAGATGAAACATTATTTTATGTTGTGAAATATTCTCCCAGCTAAATGGCGCTATTCGCTGGGTACAATCGCAATGAGTTCCTGGTAGTTTGTACGTTCCGTTTAATGGAGGTCAAATGAAGCGTAGCTCTAGGATGAGCAAGTTCTTTACTGCAATTTTTGTACTACTGGTAACGTCAGCCTTGAGTGTGGGCATTTTGTCTGGCTGCTCACAAACAGAAAACAAACAAGACCAGACTAAATCCACCACATCAGAACAAAAAGAAGAAAAGAAAGACGAGAAAAAAGAGGATTCTTCCAGCTCCTCTAGCTCTTCATCAAACAATTCCAACGCAACTGGCTATGGCACCTATCAGATTCCTGAGGGATTCAGCTTTGATAACAGCCTGTATCCAGACCTGCAAATTACTACACAGATTGATAAAGACGGCCTCTGGCCAATCATTATTCGCATTGAGGGTACAGCAGATCAGTTTGATTTGATGAGAAAAGCTACTATCGATGCAGCTCAGAGGGCTCAGGTGCTTGAGTCCGCAGAAGAGATTGGCAACACCGTTGACCAAGCTCTTGCACACCCAACAAACTACAACCTGACTGACTGCGCAATTCTCACTTCTGCACCAGAGTCGTATCGTAAGACCTATGTCATTACGTTTACCGTAAAGAGTCACTACGAGGTTAAAAAGTAGTTTGAACCGTACTGCTTATTAGCTTAGCTGCAACAAACATTGAACCAAAAAGGCGCCCGCACAATGAACTGCCTCCCATTTCTTATGTCCAAGAAATGGGAGGCAGTTCATATGCGGGTGATTATGATTCTGCAGCGTGTTAACGTCGGCTTTTAGGCCTGGCGCACAAAATAGCGTAGCCTTTGGTAGGTTCTGCCGAAGAATCGACATGTTCTTAATCAAGATAGCAGGCAGCTAGACGGTTGCACCGCTTGATATACATTTCTATGCATAAACTTCATCTAATATGCTTAAACATGAATAGACTTATATAAGAAATTTAACTATCGATAAATTCTGTATCTACGGAACACACCTAAGTCAGATAATCTGCTCAGATGCGGGCATTTTACACACCTAAGTCAGATAATCTGCATGATTGGGGTATTTTCTGCGTCATGTATACGTCTTTTTGACAGATTATCTGACTTAGGTGTGTTTTGAACTGCCTCCTATTTCTCGTGTCCAAGAAATGGGAGGCAGTTCACAAGCGAGCGCCTTTTTTGTAAACGTGAACTGAGCTACTTAGGAGAGCGTTTGACAAACTACTTACGCAAGCGGCTTATATGCATCATCAACATTGATGTGACAATAACCGCCTGGGTTCTTCTTCAGGTAGTCCTGATGATATTCTTCAGCAAGCACATAATTGTCCAGCGGCTCAACCTCAACGGCAAGCTTCTGACCAAAGAGAGATTCTTGCTCAGACATAATGCGGTCGATGACAAGCAGGTCAGCATCATTTGTGTAATAGATGCCCGTGCGATACTGTCTACCAACATCGTTGCCTTGTTTATTGACTGAGAGTGGGTCAATAACCCTAAAGTAGTAGCGCAGAATGTCATAGAGGCTTACAACAGTCTCATCGTAAGTGACATGCACTGTTTCTGCATGATCTGTTGCCTTCACCTCTTGATAGTTGGTATCCAAGGTCTTTCCGTTTGCGTAGCCAACGGTAGTTGCGGTGACGCCATTAATTCTGGAGAAGTACTCTTCAAGTCCCCAGAAGCATCCTCCTGCTAAATAAATCTCTGCCATAAAGCCTCCTTAGGCCGAAATGCTGTTATAAAAGTTTGAAGTGACTTCGCTTCACTTCAAAGACACCTTCTTTGCTTAAAGAAGATATTACAGCGCTTAGAGCGCTTCTATCTACACCAAGATAATCCGCAAGTTGTTGTCGGTTGAAGGGGATATCAAACTCTGTAGAACCTGCAGCTTGAGAGCGCGTATGTAAGTACGCTATCAGTTTGCCACGAATGCTTTTTGGTGCGGCATCTTGAATGCGTCGACTCAGCATAATGTTCTTTTGAGCAATTGAAGCCATAAGATTTCTGATGATAATGTCCACGCCACCGCAGATGTCGCATGTTCTGGCAGTAATTTGACGCACGTCCAGCAGCAGAATTTCCGATTTCTCGGTAGCAACGACCGAGGTCAAAAGCGGCACGTTTCCAAGGGCCGCATACGCCTCTCCAAAGGTGTCTCCGGTATGGAAAGCTCCCATCACAGAGATATTGCCCTGAGCATCAGATCCCTCAACGTGGATAGCGCCAGAGATAACAATGCCAAATTGATGCGCCTTGTCGCCAGCGCACAAAATGATCTCTCCAGGCTCATAGGTGCGAACAACAGCACGTAAATGCTTTAAAAGAGCCTCTAGTAGCTCTGGTTTTACTCCTTTAAACACAATTGTGTTTAGCAAAAACGAGGGCTTGATGTCTTGTACGTTCATATACGCTCCAAAAAATTTCTGGACAGAAATCGTTTTGTTGTAATTACAACATACCTTATTCCACATTCCTGTAATCATGAAACCCAGAAGAGCAAATCTCTTCTCGCTATATGGTTTTATGGAGAGGAAAAATAGTGGATAACAAGATGTTCTGTTTCCAGTGCGAGCAGACGGCTGCTTGTACTGCATGTACTGGCGCTGCTGGCGTTTGTGGCAAGCCTTTTGACGTTGCGTTTGCTCAGGACGAGCTCACCGGCGCTCTGGTTGGTCTTTCTCGCACCGAGCTTGCCGCTGGCAAGCGTTCTAACCGCGCTGACCAGCTGATTGTTGACGGCCTGTTTACCTGCATCACCAACGTCAACTTTGACAAAGGCGCTGTTGACGCAATTACTGCTCAGGTTCGTGACGAGAAGAACCGTCTAGCTGCAGAGGCTGGCGTAGAGCCTGTTGAGGATCTTCCACTTGGCGGCGTTTGGTCCGATAACGAGGACATTAGGTCCCTCAAGTCCCTCATTCTCTTTGGTATTCGCGGTATGGCTGCTTACGCTTACCACGCTCGCGTTCTTGGTAAAACTGACGATGCAGTTGACGCTTTCTTTGTAAAGGCACTTGCTGCTCTTGCTACCGAGTCCTCCGTTGACGTTTTGCTGCCTCTTACTCTTGAGGTAGGCGAGGTCAACCTCAAGTGCATGGCTCTTCTCGACAGCGCAAATACCGGCGCTTATGGCACCCCAGTTCCAACTGAGGTTCCTCTGACTATTGAGCCTGGTCCATTCATCGTTGTTTCCGGTCACGACCTTCTTGACCTCAAGATGATTCTTGAGCAGACCGAGGGCACCGGCGTTAACGTTTACACTCACGGCGAGATGCTCCCAGCTCACGGTTACCCAGAGCTCAAGAAGTATCCACAGCTCAAGGGCAACTTTGGTACCGCATGGCAGAACCAGCAGAAGGAGTTCAAGGACATTCCAGCTCCTGTTGTCTTCACTACTAACTGCCTCATGCCACCTCGTCCTAGCTACAAGGACCGCGTCTACACTACCGAGCTTGTTGCCTTCCCAGAGCTCGTCCACATTGACGAGGATGCTAACGGTAAGAAGGACTTCAGCGCTGTTATCAAGCAGGCTCAGGAGCTTGGCGGATACGCTGAGGCTCAGGAGCTCACCGGTATCAACGGTGGCCACAAGGTAACCACCGGATTTAGTCACGGTGCCGTTCTTGGCATTGCCGATAAGATCATCGATGCTGTTAAGCAGGGCGCTATCAAGCACTTCTTTGTTGTTGGCGGCTGCGACGGCGCTCGCCCTGGTCGTAACTACTACACCGAGTTTGTTGAGCAGACTCCTGCAGACTCCGTTGTTCTCACCGTTGCTTGCGGCAAGTTCCGCTTCAATGACCTTGACCTGGGTACCATTGGTGGCATCCCTCGTATTCTTGACGTTGGTCAGTGCAACGACGCTTACGGCGCTGTTCAGATTGCAACTGCTCTTGCAAATGCATTTGACTGCGGCGTTAACGACCTGCCACTGAGCTTTGTTCTGTCTTGGTACGAGCAGAAGGCAGTGTGCGTCCTTCTGACCCTGCTGCACCTTGGCATCAAGAACATCAAGCTTGGACCAACCCTTCCTGCATTTGTCAGCCCTAACGTCCTTAACATTCTTGTTGAGAACTATGGTATTGGCCCAATCGGCGATGCTTCCGAGGATCTTGCTCAGATGCTTGCCTAATTGGCGAGAAACCCCTCTCATCCTTTCCTTAAAACGCCTCCTGGCTCTGCGCTGGGAGGCGTTTTTTTGATCGTGAAAAATTCTTGAAAGACAAATTGGTATGGCTATTTCTGAAGGGTAATAGCACAATATTTTTATGTTGATTGGGGGAGTATGAATAACTCAAATATTGATTACGATAACTCTGATGAGCGATCTATTATTGAATATGCCTCTAAGCTTGTTGGGCACTCTCTCCGTGAAGTTACCGACGTTGACTCTCTTGCAGACCATAAAAAGCGTCGTAGTGCTTTTGGCAACGCAGTCGAAGAACTGTACTTTAAGTATCCGATCAACAGTGACTCAAATCCTGATTTTGCTGAAGTGGGACTTGAATTAAAAACAACTCCCATGAAAGAGAATAAAAAAGGTGATTTGGTAGCTAAAGAACGCCTTGTCATCACCATGATTGACTACAACAAAGTAGTTAATGAGACATTTGAAGATAGTCATTTTCTAGGGAAATCATCAAATATTTTATTGATGGCTTACAAATATGAAAAAGGTGCCAATCCTATTGATTACAAAGTAATTTTGGCAAACAAATGGAATATTCCTGTTGGGGACTATGCTCTAATTAAACAAGACTGGGAAACAGTTGTTACCAAAATTCAGTCTGGTCATGCGGAAGATATTTCTGGTTCGGACACTCTATATCTAGAAGCGTGTACTAAAGCTGCAAATAGCTCAATTAGAACAACACAGCCTTATTCAAATGTTCCAGCTAAGCCTCGTGCCTGGGCATTTAAAGCATCTTATATGACTACCATAGAAAAACAGATGCTAGGTAAAGGAGTATCTCAGATTAAAAGAAATGAATCTGAGAAGAAGCTTTCGCTTATTGATCTTTTGTACAAAAGATTTAAACCATATTTTGGAAAAACTGAAGATCAGCTTGCAGCCGAGTTTAATATAAGCAGATCAAAAGATAAATGTGCACGTATCACTAAACATATTTTAGGTATTGCTGAAGACCAGAAAATTGAAGAGTTTGAAAAGGCTGGTATTAAGCCTAAAACGATGAGGCTTAAATCAAATGGAGTACCAAAAGAATCTGTAAGCTTTAAAGTCTTTGATTACTTTAAAGTTGCTGAGGAACCATTTGAAGAATCTGATTTATATCACGACCTTTTATGTAAATATTTATTTGTAATTTATAGAGAAAACTCAGCGAGTGATTTTGTTCTCTCAAATATTTTGCTCTGGCAAATGCCGGACCCTGATTTACTGTTTGCGGAACAATGCTACCTTCAGATGCAAAAGAATATTAAAGCTGGACGCGCTGATATAAGTGTCAAGGCGTCTGAAAATAAATGTTGTCATGTAAGACCTCATGCCAGAAACAAGCTTGATACGAAACCTCAACCATATGGAAAACCTGAGGTTAAAAAGTGTTTTTGGTTGAATAGCTCTTATCTTGCAGAAGAAATATCTGAAGGGTTATCCCTTAAAGATTAAGTTGATCTTCTTGACTATCTGAATTAGACTGACTTTTTGTCCGGTTGATCGGTTAGTATAGTAAACACAAAATTGGTCCACAGCAGCGATAGGAGAAACGTGGCCAAAGCAATTACTGTAGCCGAGCTCTTTGCGGGAGTCGGTGGATTTAGACTTGGCTTAGAGGGTTATAAAGACTCTTCTAATAAAGCTAATAACCTGCCAAAAGCGGGAACATTTAAAACTATATGGGCAAATCAGTGGGAACCACCAGGATCTCCTACAAGACAGTTTGCCGCAAATTGTTATAGAACTCATTTTGGCAACGATTCAGTTGTAAATGAGGACATTAATAAAGTTCTTAATGAGTATGAGCAGGGTCTACGCGATATTCCTTCGGTCGATATGGTTGTAGGCGGATTTCCTTGTCAGGATTACTCGGTTGCTAAACCTTTATCTCAGTCGGGAGGTATTGAAGGAAAAAAGGGTGTTCTATGGTGGGACATTTACAAATTCCTAAAAATTCAACTAGATAAATCTCCTAAAAATGCGGAGTGGTGTCTTTTAGAGAACGTTGATCGTCTCCTTAAAAGCCCAGCATCTCAGCGTGGCAGAGATTTTGCAATTATTCTTAGCTGTCTTGCGAGCCTTGGATATTGTGTTGAATGGCGTGTGGTAAACAGTGCGGCATACGGCTTTTCACAAAGAAGAAAGCGTGTCTATATTCTCGCACGTAGAAATGCTAACTGGGAGCTTTCAGAACGCTTAACTTCAGGAACTATGTCCCGAGCATTTCCTTTTAATCCTGTGGGCAATATCTCTTATGTTGATGTTCCAAAAGATCCGTTTGTTGCTACAAAGGACTTTAATTCTGAGAGGTCTAAAACATCTCCTTTTTTAGATGCTGGCGTAATGGTAGATAACCGTGTTATTACCTGTAAAGTTGAAGAGGTTTATAAGGGTCAATTTAAAACACTGGGGGATGTTCTTTCTCCAGAAAGCGAAATCCCTGATAACTTTTTTGTTGATGACTCTCAACTGGAGCGATGGGAAAAGCTTAAAAGTTCTAAGAGAGAAGAACGCATCAATAAACACACGGGTCAAACCTACTTCTACTCTGAAGGTTCTATGGCATTCCCGGATCTTCTCACTAATCCTTCAAGAACAATTCTTACAGGAGAGGGAGGAACAAGTCCTTCTCGCTTTAAACACATCATTAAAGTAGGCGAGAGGTATCGCAGACTTGTTCCAGATGAACTTGATCAGCTACAGGGTTTTCCTAAAGGCTGGACTAATACGGGAATGAGCGACAATAATCGTGCATTCTGTATGGGAAATGCTCTTGTTGTAGGTGTGGTAAATCGCATCGGAAAAGAAATCTACAAAGAATTGTAAGGTGAAGGCGTCTATCAAATCCTGATAGACGCCTTTCTTATAACCAAATTGCTTCACGAACTCCAAATATTCGATTTATTAAAGAACGTTCAAGAATGACGCTCTTCTCGATAACAGAATGTGGCATAATGCCACTGTCGAAGTAACAATTAATGTTAGTCATTAGTAGCATTTAACAGAGGGGTTTCTATGGCTAAAGTTGCAGTTATCGGTTGTACCCATGCAGGCGTTTTTGCCACTTCTTCAATCCTGGGCGCACACCCAGATTGGGAGGTTCACGTCTTTGAGCGCAATGACACGGTTTCCTTCCTGTCTTGCGGTATTGCTCTTTGGGTAGGTGACCACGTAAGCGATCCTAACAAGATGTTCTACAGCTCTCCAGAAGCCCTTGCTGAGGCCGGCGCTCACGTCCATATGACCACCAACGTCACTTCTGCAGACGTTAAGACCAAGCACGTTGCATGGGAGGACCTCAAGACCGGAGAGACTTTTGAGGATGACTTTGATTACCTCGTAGTTACCACTGGCTCAAAGCCAATTGTTCCACCACTACCTGGTATTGACGGACCTCGCGTTCTTCAGTGCAAGAACTGGGCTGACGGTCGTCGCATTCACGACACCATGGCAGCTTCCAAGTCTGCTATTGTCATCGGTGCTGGTTACATTGGTGCCGAGCTTGCAGAGCAGCTCTCCGAGCGTCAGAAGGCCGTTACCCTCATCGACATGCTTCCTCGCGTTCTTGCAAAGAACTTTGATAAGGCAATCACCGATCAAGTTGAGGATGCTTACAAAGAGCATGGCGTCACCCTCGCACTTGGCGAGAAGGTCATGAGCTTTGAGGACAACGGCGATTCTGTCACCGTTGTTACCGATAAGGACTCCTACACTGCAGATTACGCAATTCTGGGCATTGGCTTCCTGCCTCGCACCGACCTCTTTGACGGCCAGCTTGATATGCTTCCTAACGGCGCCATCAAGGTTAATGAGTACATGCGCACCAGCGAGCCTGGCGTCTTTGCAGCTGGTGACTCCGCTTCCATTATCTTCAACGTCACTGGCAAAGAGGACTACATTCCTCTGGCAACAAACGCAGTACGCCAGGGACTGCACGTTGGTCCTAATATGCTTGAGCCAACTGCTGCATACGCGGGTACTCAGGCTTCCAGCGCAGTTCAGCTCTACAACTACTCCATGGCTGCAGCAGGTCTCACCGTTGAGGGCGGCAAGGTTCGTGGCTATGAGTACGATTCTGTCTCCATCACCGAGAACTACCGTCCTGAGTTTATGCTGACCACCGAGCCAGTTACCGCAACGCTTGTCTGGGATCCAGAGACTCGCCTTATCAAGGGTGCACAGTTCTTCTCGACACATGATGATGTTGCCCAGGCAGCAAACGTTGTTTCTGTGGCTATTGCTGCTGGTATGACCATCGACAACCTTGCAGCTGTTGACCTTCTGTTCCAGCCAAACTTTACCAACCCAGTCAACTACATTGGCTCCGTTGCTATGGCTGCCTGCGCAAAGGCCAAGTAAACTCCGCACATAACACACAAAAGAGAAGGAAGCCGGTAGAGATATCGGCTTCCTTCTTTGGTATCGAGCCCGAGTCTAGCTCGATGAATGACTATTTTGTGTTTGCTCCCGTCTTGAGACTGCGTCGCCTCGATGCGAAGTTTATCTTGGCTTTCTGCTCACTACGGCAATGTAGTTAAGGTCATCCGCGTGATCGTTGAAGAACGTAAACATGCTGGTGAACATCTTGGTGTTCTCGGGTTTGAGACCGTTCCTAATAACCTTCAGAGCACCATCAGCACCCTCATCAGCAATAAGTCCTGCCGGGTTCATAAGCGTCATCTTGCCGTTCTTTGTTTCTGGGCAGAAACCTGCTGACTCAAAGAGATTCTTCCAACCTGCAAGGGTTAAAGGCTTTACATTGACGTTGATAGTTCTTGAGAGCTCGTGGACCAACTCATCATCTTCTTTGAGCAGGAGGACGTCATGGGTAAGGAGCACACCGCCTGGCTTGAGTACTCGTGCATACTCTTTAACTGCAGACGCTTTCTGCTGGTCAGAGAGCATGGTGAGCATAGCCTCGTTAATAACAACATCAAAGCTGTTATCAGGGTAGGAGAGGTCTGTAGCGTCTCCATGTTCCACCGTTACATACTGCTCGATGTTGTTTCTCGCGATATTTTCTTTTGTCTTAGGAAGCACATCTGCATTGAGGTCAATTGCGGTTACGTGACAGTGGAATCGCTTTACCAGTTCAACCGTAGTGGTGCCAATATTACAAGCCACCTCAAGAATTTTAGTTTCTGGCGTAATCTCTACTGAGTTAAGCAGCCAATTGGTTGCCTCAATACCTCCAGGACGCAGTCTTGTCTTACCCATACGTAGTAAAAACTCGTGACCAACTTCCATACTAAGACCCCCTTCATACTATGAAAGAAATTAAGTTAGCTTTATCTAACTAATACAAGTTAACCACATCATTACCTGCGAAAAAAGCCAAATTAATTGCTATTTTTGAAACAATTTAGCAGGTAGATTGCAACAAAAAATAACCTATATGTCCAATCGTTCTTTTTGTGCATTTTCTTTAGCAGTTTATAAGTTTATAGTGGACGCAAGGTAAGGGCGACTTACTAATTTCCGCAGGTAATTGATGCGGAGTACTAAGGAGGAAGTTATGTACTACTCTGCTGGAACGTATGAATCGTTCGCTAAACCAGAAAAGCCCAAAGATGCCGACAAAAAATCAGCTTATATTATTGGAACAGGACTTGCAGGTCTAGCTGCTGCGTTTTATCTTGTCCGCGATGGCCAGGTAAAGGGTACAAGAATTCACCTGCTCGAGAAGCTTGAGCTTGCGGGCGGAAGCTGCGATGGCCGCAAAGATGTAAGCAAGGGTTTCTATATGCGTGGTGGCCGCGAGATGGACAACCACTTTGAGTGCATGTGGGATATGTTTAGAGACGTTCCATCCATTGAAACGCCTGGCGTCTCGGTACTTGATGAGTACTACTGGCTCAACAAACACGATCCAAACTACTCGCTCTGCAGGGCTTCCGAGAAGTGCGGTAAGGACGCTCACACCGATAAGAAGTTCAAGCTTGATAAAGAGTCTTCACTTGCGCTTGCCAAGCTGTTTATGACTCCCGAGAAGGACCTTGAGGACAAGAAGATTAGCGACGTACTTCCTGATTCTTTCTGGAACACAAACTTCTGGCTCTATTGGCAGACTATGTTTGCATTCCAAAGGTGGTCCTCTGCTCTTGAGATGAAGCGCTATCTTTGCAGATTCTGTCATCATATTGACGGTCTGCCTGACTTTACAGCTTTGCGCTTTACCAAGTACAACCAGTACGAGAGCATGATTTTGCCGCTGGTCAGGTATCTTGAGAATCACGGCGTAAGCGTTGACTATGGTATGGACGTCAAGAACGTCATCATCAATGACACCAATGGTAAAAAGGTAGCCACTCAGATTGTTTACGAGAAGAACGGCTCACAGCAAACCATTGATCTAACCGAAGACGATTTGGTGTTTATCACCAATGGCTGCTGCACCGATACCTCTTGCTATGGTGATCAAAATACTGCTCCTGACATCAGTAACGTCAGAAATGGCGTAGGAGAGTCCTGGGATCTGTGGAAGAATATCGCCGCTCAGGCCAAGCATGGCGAGTACGGCAATCCCGATAATTTCTGCAGCGACTTTGAGGCAACTAACTGGATGAGCGCTACTATCCAGACAAAAGACGAAGAGATAATCAAGAAAATTATTGGCGTCTGCAAGAGAGATCCAAGAGAAGGTAAGGTCACAACCGGCGGTATTGTAACCGTCAAGGATAGTTCCGATAACTGGTACCTCTCGTGGACCATTAACCGTCAGCCGCAGTTTAGAGCACAGGACAAAGACACCGTACTTATCTGGGTCTATGCGCTGAGCACTAACAAGCCTGGTAACTTTGTTAAGAAGGCTATGCGTAACTGCACCGGTGAGGAAGTGTGTCAGGAGTGGCTCTATCACATTGGCGTTCCAACCAAGAAGATTGAGGACTGGGCAAAGAACCGCTGCAACACTACTACGTGCTTCATGCCTTACATCAACGCATTCTTCCAGCCAAGAAAGGCTGAGGACAGACCTCTAGTTGTTCCTGAGGGTTCCGTTAACTTTGCCTTTATTGGACAGTTTGCCGAGACTCCTCGCGACACCATCTTTACTACAGAGTACTCAATCCGTACTGGTATGGAGTCTGTCTACTCGTTGATGGATGTTGATAGGGGCGTACCAGAGGTTTGGGGTTCTCAGTACGACATCAGAGAGCTTCTAAGGGCAACCTATTATGCTCTGGACAAGAAAACGCTTGATAAGGCGCCGCTCTCGTTCAAGGAGAAGATGCTCTTGAAGGTAGCTCTCAAGGCCGTCAAGGGCACTGATATTGAGCTACTGCTAAGGAACAGCGGGCTGATCAAGTAGAAGTGCGGAGAAAACCGCAGAGATGCGGAGAAATCCGCAGAGTCAAAACGATTGACTACACGCGATTAGACACGTACAAGAAACACAAAAGTGGCTGCAGATGACACGTCAAATGCAGCCACTTTTTTACGATTCAGATATAACACTTAGAGATAAGACTATCTGTACTAGGTTGCATGCTCTGTAGACCTGTATCAATTAGTTAAAAATGCATGTGGTACGAACAGCAAGAAAACAAATTATAATTTGTAGCGACAAGAAAAATGTAATGGTTCTACATGCGACTTAAATCAAAATACAACACTATTTTGAGGAGATTATAAGATGAATGACTACTTAAAATTAAATCAAGATAGATGGAATAAGGTAAGAAATGACTATACCGAACCACTAACGCATGAAGAAATAGAAGAAGCTAGAAACAGTCCAATTTCTGTTGCATTAACGGTCGGGAAAAAAGTTCCAACAGAATGGTTTGAAAAGACCAGCGGAAAAAAGATATTAGGCTTGGCTTGTGGTGGTGGACAACAGGGTCCCGTTTTTGCTGCTAAAGGCTATGACGTAACCATAATGGATTTTTCTACATCACAATTACAAAAAGATGAGATGGTTGCTAAAAGAGAAGGCTTGAAAATCAATACCGTTCAAGCTGATATGACAAAACCATTTCCTTTTGAAGATGAAACTTTCGATATTATTTTTAATCCAGTTTCGAATGTATACATTGAAGACTTAGAAAACATGTATAAAGAAGCAGCTCGCGTATTGAAAAAGGGTGGGCTGTTAATGGTCGGCTTCATGAATCCTTGGACGTACATGTATGATGCTGACGTTGTATGGGACCACCCAGATGAGGAGTTGCTTTTAAAGTTTTCGATACCTTTTAATTCAAGAGAGCTTGAAGAGCAAGGCAAAATAACCATTGATCCAGCATATGGGTATGAATTTAGCCATACCTTAGAAGCTCAGATTAGAGGACAACTTAAAAATGGCCTTGCTATGATCGATTTTTATGAGTCGTGTGACAAAAGGAATCGATTATCACAGTATGGAAATGACTATATTGCCACGCTCTGTATCAAGCTCTAATCCTATAGAGTTCTCTTCAGGACAGACTGGACAACCTCAGAATCAAAGTCTCCCTGAGCCTCTGTGAGCGCCTCTAAGAGCTGAGCTACGCCTTCCTCATACACGCTAGGCAACAGATACTTCGAGACAGCCTTAGCCTCGTCAGTTCCGTTTTCCATGCAGCATGAGTGATGAGCAATCTTAAGAAGATCAAGATCGTTTTCGGAATCGCCGCACACAATAACTTCTTCTGGCTTAAGACCTATAGTCTCAATGAGCTTCTCAAATCCCTGCGCTTTATTCCAGCCACGATAATTGATGTCAAACCAACCAATATAGGGAGAAACCAACTCAACCTCTGGAACTGCTCTGGTAACAGCCTCATAGATTTCTTGCGCGCGCTTTTCATCTTGGGGTAAGAGAAGACCTCCCGCATACATAGGGATATCTTTTGGAACGGACTGCGGACCAAGCCCTGGCACAAAAGTGTTAAACGAGGCTGCAAGATGATCTACTACCTCTTGAGTGGTATCAACTATTTTCCAACAAGAGGTAAATGACGTATCTAAAGGCTGCTCAAGCGGACCTTCTTGATAATACGTAAGCAAACAATCATCCATTGGAGAAATAACCTCGTAGATCTTCTCCATCATCTCGTAGGTAAATTGTTTGGTGAAAATGAGCTTGCCATTAAAGTAGAGAATCTTTCCACTAGAAAACACGCCAGTGTCTGTCAGGGAAACGTCAGACTTTAGATAAGAAAGTGCATCATATACAGGTCTTCCGGTAGAAAGTCCAAACGCAATACCTGCAGCTTTAAGATTATTAATTGCCTGATGAGTTCTTTCTGAAATAGCCGGAGTGTCAGCGGGTTTTAACGTTTGGTCCATATCGGAAAGAACAAGCTTAATCATCAGGGCTCCCAAGATACGTGTGCTAAGTGAGTGTTTTGTTAATTCTACCAGCAAGAGTAGAGAAACGCATAAAAATTGCCGTTATTATTACGTTATTAACTTAAAACTACGAGATTAGTAGAGGTCCATGAATATTTACGACCACTTTGCTCACGAGGATGAATATCAAGAGCTCAACATAGAGGCAATGTCTGAGAGACTTGCAAAGGCGCTGTCTTTTAAGACGGTGTATACCAACGCAGAGACAACCGATTGGTCTCAGTTTGACGCTCTTCAACAGCACATTGTTGATAGCTTCCCGTATGTTATGACCGCAGCCTCTAACGTTGAAGTGGTAGGCCACTCGCTCCTCATTGAGATTCCAGGATCAAATCCTAAGCTTCCTGCATTGATGCTTATTGCTCACCAGGACGTTGTTCCTGTTGTGCCTGGTACAGAAGACGCATGGACGCACGATCCCTTTGGTGGAGATGTCGATGACACCTACGTTTGGGGACGTGGCGCGCTTGATATCAAAGACATGCTCATGGGCGAGCTAGAGGCACTTGAGTATCTGCTTTCACAGGGTTTCTCGCCAAGACGCTCTATCTACCTGGCATTTGGTGAAGACGAGGAGGTCTTGAGCCACGGCGCCACTAGGCTTGCAGAGGTCATGGCCTCGCGAGAAATGCGTGCAGCTTGTCTCCTGGACGAGGGCACCACTACGTTTTTTGATGGCAGCGCTTATGGTGCGCCCGAGACTACCGTGGCCGACATCTGCATCTCGCAAAAGGGCTTCTTGAACGTTAAGCTTACTGCGCCTGGTCACGGCGGACATTCCTCTAATCCGTTTGGTGGTACTTCACTTGAGCATTTGAGCTGTGCACTTGCCGCTCTTTCTAAGGCTAAACCTCAACCTGAGCTTAATGACATTGTCAAAGAAACCTTCAAGGTTCTTGCGCCAGAAATCACCGAGGAACCTTTTGCTTCGCTGGTACATGACGTAGATGCTAATGCAGACAAGATTGCTCTTGCCGCAGCTAAGATCAAGGAACTTTATCCTTTTGTAACCACCACGTACGCTTTCAACATGCTTGAGGGTTCAAGTAGTGCAGCTAACGTTATGCCTGGTAATGTCAGCGCAACCATCAACATAAGACTGCTTCCTGGTGTAAGCGTTGAAAAAACCGTTGAACACATAAAACAGGTGGTAGCTCAGGTTGACCCTTCCATTGAGGTTGAGGCATTGCATTCCACTCCCGCGGGAAGAATTGATTCTCCAGCTGGCGCTGGATATCAAGAGCTCAAAGCCATTATGGAGCACTACCATCCAGGCGTTACCTTTGTTCCGTCCTTTGTGTGTGGTGGCACCGATTCTGTCCGCTACGAGGGAATCTGTGATTCTATTTTGCGTATTTGTCCTTTTAGGCCAACGCCAGAAGACGAGGCAAACGGTGTTCATGGCATTGATGAGCGTATCGAAAAACGCGTTTATACTCAGGGTGTTCGTGTTCTTATTTCCTTTGTTAAACAAATGTGCCAATAATTTGCTATCGCGCAACTTACGTTAAAATAGACACATGTTATGTACTACAAAAGGGGAGTGAAACGTTGCAAACTAGGCAGCAGCTAGCTAATCAAGTAGCATCCCAAATTAAAGAAGCAGCAGACGCCGATGCAGCAAAAGCGCAGGCAGAGGGAACTATTACTGATCCAGTTGGTAGTTCCAACAATCCTTCTAACGCTATTTTTACTGTTGCAAACGTCATTACGTTTTGCAGATTAATCCTTACGATTATCTTTCTTGTGCTCTTCTCAACAGGTGGAAATCGTTGGGTTGCGCTGGGCTGTTATGTAACCGCAGCTGTTACCGACTTTCTTGATGGTCAGGTTGCTCGTAGAACTCAGACTGTCAGTTGGCTAGGCAAAATCATGGATCCTATCATGGACCGAGTACTTCTTATCACAGGTGTTCTTGGCCTCTTGATTATTGGTGAGCTGCCTCTCTGGATTCCACTCTTTGTTATTGGACGAGATGTTTACCTTACTCTTGGCGCACTTGCTGTTCGCAAATTCCGCAGGCGTCCTATTGATGTTGTCTTTGTTGGTAAAGCAGCAACTGCATTTTTAATGACTGGATTTAGTTTGCTTCTTCTGGGTATTCCAGTAGTCTCCGGACTTGGCCTGGTAAACGTTAGCTGGCTTCCAGGCCTAAACTCTGAAAGCAGCGCTCTAGGTATCTTCTTTGTGTACATAGGAATTGTTTTCTCGGCAATTACCGCCATTGTTTATACTGGTGAAGCGGCTAAAATAGTAAAAGATAGTAAAAACACTCAAGCATAAGTTAGGTTGTTTATGACTTTCCTTCAGCACAACCATGTATCTTTGCGCCAGCTCTCTCATAAGATGCTGGCTTTTCTTGTAAGCGTGCTGCTTGTATTTGTTCTAGCTGCTCCTTTTGCTCCTGCAACTACGGCTCTGGCAGAAAATGCCTCATCTAACAAGTCTTCCGTGACGGATGAGCCAAAACTTACTGAAGCAACTACCGCCATTGTTACCGATGCTCAAGGAAACGTTCTCTGGAGCAAAAATCCAGATCAAGAGCTTCCTATGGCATCCATCACCAAAGTAATGACTGCAATTGTGGCGCTTGATTCTGGCGTAAATCTTGATGAGCCTTGTGAAATCACAGTTCCAGATCTTGAAGATGGCTCGCAAGTTGCTGGTTTGACCTCGGACGATACGCCTACACTCAGACAGCTGATCATGATGATGCTGGTATATTCCGCAAACGATGCGGCTTATAACATCGCCATCAACGTATCTGGCTCTCAGCAGGCCTTTGTTGACCAAATGAACAAGAAGGCTGCTGAGATTGGCATGACTCACACGCAGTTCCAAAATCCTCACGGTCTCGATGCTGATGGTCACTATTCAACCGCGCGAGACCTTGCTTTGATGGGTCGTTATGCACGCGAGCACTATCCACTTATCGCAAGCGCTGTACATACCAGGTCATACACTACAACGGTAGGAGGGGAGCAGCGCACGTTCCACTCAACCGATGACCTTATGGACACCTACCGAGGTCTTCTCGGCATTAAAACAGGTGCTGAAGACTCTGGTACTGCCTTCTTGGGCGCTTCAAAGCGCGGAAACATTACGCTCTACACCTGCGTGCTTGGTTGCGAGACTACACAAGGTCGTTTTGACGATACCGCCATTCTGATGAACTGGGCTTATCGCAATTACAATCGCGTAAGCATTCAGCGAACTGACCAGATTGTGCAGATTCGTACGAGCGAGGACAACTTCTTGCTCTCTGCAGTGGTTAAACCAGCAACCTCTACCACGTATATGGCATGGCCTGGCTCTAAAGACTTCACCTACCAGACCTCCATGCTTTCTCCCAACTATCCAGTAGCTAACAACCAGCTGATTTCTTCAACTGACTGGTCCCAAGATTCCTCGCAGGTAGGCACCACCATTACCCAGGCACATCTTACGCTGTGGACTATTCCGGCCTACAACCTCTTTGACCTGTATTCGGTTGCTCCGTATCTCTTTGGGAGAAACTAATGTCTGAGCAGAAACGCTCAATCCTTCATACCGAGCTTGAGTATCTTGGCGCACAATTCTCAACCTCAACTGAAGGTTTCAACTTAGCCCAATCTTTTTATGGCGAGAAACCCCTTGAGGAAGCTCTGAAAGATTGCGCTCTTATTGACCTGAGTGGTATCGGCTACACGCTGGTGAGTGGTACATCAGCTCAAAATTTTGTGGAAGCTGTCTTTGCAGGTAAACAGCTTGAGGTAGGAGAGACTTCATTTGAGTGTGCACTTACGGGAGACGGATCTCTGTCTTCCATCGGTCTTCTCGCGCGCTCTGGTCAAAACGAGTACGTGGTACTTGATGCATCTGAGCGCTCTCTTGTTCTTGACGAGTGGCTTTCTATCATTGCGTCAGTCGAGCAAAACGGTGTAGCTCCTTATACAGAAGTGTCTTTGGAAGATGCAACTCCGCTGCTTACTCCGCTTCTTCTTGCTGGTAAAAAGGCCAAGAAGGTCCTTATGGACTACCTGGGAGAACAGAAGCTTCCAGAAGACTCAAAGCTTTGCAATCTTATGCTTGACCAAACAATCCCAGCACTTTTAGCCAATCTTTCAACTAAGAAAGTACCTGCCTATCTGGTTATGGTTCCACCAGTACATACGGTAATTCTTTTTAGAAGCTTGCTTTCTTTTGAGACAGTTCATCCTCTTGGCCATAAGCAGCTCATTGAAGGTCTAAAAACATATCTTCCATGGTTTTCAGAACTTGCAAGTAACACTAAAGTAGTAGTAGCTAAAGATAAACTTGAGGGTTGGGGTTTACTCAGAGCCTCTGATAATTTCATTGGTGCAAGGGGTGATCTTCTATGAAATATGCAATTAATGCAGTAGGCGTTCCAGCTCCTATGGGACCATACTCTCAGGGTACTACTGCAGGTAGATTGGTGTTTGTAACTGGTCAAATTGCGGTCTCTGCAGAAGACCCAAAGGAGCTAATTGACGGAGGAATTGAAGAGCAGACTACTCGTGTCATTCATCTTGCTCAGTCAATTCTGGCAGAGGCAGGATGCACCCTTTCTGATGTTGCTCAGACAACTATCTACCTTGCTGATATCAATGATTTGCCTAAGGTAAACGAGATTTACAGGCAGTACTTTGTTCTTCCTGCACCTGGCAGGGCAGTTGTTGAGGTTTCTGCGTTGCCTCTTGGTGCGCTCATCGAAATGGACTGCATTGCGTGTCGTTAAGCGTTATTATTATCTTGTAACCAAATTAAGGAGAAACCATGTCAACTGACGACATCAAACAGCAGTCACCAGACTCAACAGAGATTTTCCGCATGCCATCAGCTGACGCCACGGTTCCAGACCTTATGGCTCAACAAAAGCCAGCTCACCCTGTCCTTACTATTGTCAAGGGACCACAGACTGGCCAAACTTTTGAGCTCAATTTACCTCAGATTTCTCTTGGTAGAGACCCAAAGTGCAGTGTTTTCTTGAACGACATGACAGTTTCCAGAAATCATGCCACTATTGATCTCTCTAATCTTGCCCTTGGTTATGCAACTATTGAAGACCTTGATTCTCTCAATGGTACCTGGGTTGATGGTGCCATTATTAACAAGGCTACCCTGCGCGATGGCTCAACTATTCAGATTGGTACCTTCCGCATGGTCTTCCATACCAGCAGAGTTTCAGCTTAAGGTTAAAGGATAGCTTTATGGCTGATTCAGGCTTTCTTACCATTGGTAAAGTAGTCAAGAAATTACAGACTCTCTATCCTGACTTGAGTGTTTCTAAAGTCAGGTATCTGCAGGATGAAGGCTTGCTTACTCCTACCAGAACTGCTGGTGGCTATCGCCTGTATTCCCAAAAAGATGTTAAGCGACTTGAGACTATTCTGTATCTGCAGAAAAGCCGTTTTATGCCGCTCTCAGTTATTAGAGAAGAGCTTGATAGGCAAGATAAAAACCCTGAAGCTGAACAACCGGTCAAAGATCAGTCTACTGAGGCAACTGGAGTTGAGGCTCAGGCTACACCTGAAGCTCAAAGTTCTTCTCGCCAGGCTCAACCTCAGCTTGATGGAAAGCAAGTATCGCAGGCAATTCTTGGTGCCACGCATGCTGATGCCATTGTGGTACCTGTAGATGACCCTGAGGTAGTTCAGAAATATCACGCTATTGATCGCATCCCAGAAATTGTGGGATGCTCTGTAGGCTTTGTTCGTCAGCTTTCTGAAGCAGGCGTTATTACTTTAAAGCGCTCTCCACATGGTAGGGACCTTGTAGATGGCAAGGATTTAACGCTGATTCGCCTTTGTAGTGAGCTTCGTCACTTTGGTTTTGAGCCCAAGAACCTGCGTCAATACGTTATGGCTGCAAACCGAGAATCTAGTATGTTTGCCAAGTCGCTTGTCGTATACGCTAAAAAAGGCGGGGGAGTTGAAGTTGACCATACTGACGAGACTCGTCAGAAGTTTATGGCCGCGCTGACCCGCATGTTGGGCCTTACCAATGCGGTTAGAAATGAACTTATCACTAAATTAGTTCGTGAATCTTTTAAGGATATGCATCTAGACGAGTAATCTAGGCATATATAACTATTCATTGATTTTGATTTTGATTTTGAATGTGAGGACATTGTGTCTACGTATGATTATGAGAGTCATATCATTAGCATTCCTGATTATCCAGAGCCAGGCGTTATCTTTAAAGATGTAACTCCACTTTTTAAAGATCCTGAGTGCTTCCACGCAGTTGTTGATGACATTGCAGAGCACTTTGCTGATGCAGGAATCACCAAGGTTATTGGTGCTGAGGCTCGTGGTTTTCTTGTTGGAACCCCTGTAGCCTACAAACTGGGCGCAGGCTTTGTTCCTGCTCGTAAGCCAGGCAAGCTGCCTCGTGAGGTCTACGCACAGGCTTATGACCTGGAGTACGGTACCAGCGAGCTTCAGATTCACACCGATGCTCTTACCCCAGACGACGTTGTTCTTATTGCTGATGACCTGGTTGCTACTGGCGGCACCTGCGTTGCTTGTGCTCAACTTGCCGAGAAAGCCGGTGCAAAAGTAGCTGGCTTTGCATTTGCGCTTGAGCTTTGCTATCTGCACCCAAGGGAGATTATTGGCAAGTGCTTTGACCAAGAGGTCTACACCCTTATTAAGGTTCAATAAGCTAAATCACTTACATCAGACTTACTTTAACCTGACAATTTTGGCTGACAAGATTACGTGCTTGTCGGCCATTTGTCTTATTTACATAAGCATTTTGTTAATCACCGTAAACTTGTTTGCAATACATAGAATTTCTCCATAATTGCAGGTCAAAGATAAATTTATGCAATGATATTTGCCCGCTTCATGCTATATAACTGCACAAATAGTCTTTGAAATTTGTATGAAATGTCATTTTCGGGGTAAACTATTCAAATACTCGATAGGGTAGCTTCCTGTTTACACGGGTTTCTCGCTAAGAAATCGGCGAGTTGACTTTGATTTTTTATCAAATGAGCTATCCTAGATGGCAAAGCAAAGCAACACGTTGCCCAATTGATTTCGTGCTTTGCGGAAGGAGCTTATATGTCACAGCGCCGATCTTTCACAAGACGAGACGCTCTCTTATTTGCAGGTCTTGGTGTAGCTGCTACGCTGCTTACCCCAGCCAAGCTATTCGCAGACCCACAAAGCGATCTTGAGGCCGCATCTGCCCAGCTAGACTCACTTGGTGCAGCTCTTGCAGAGGCCATGGATAACCTTAACGAGAAAACCTATGCACTTGACGCTACCAACAACAAGATTGGTGAGGTTCAGGAGCAGATTGCAGAGACTACAGACCAGCTCAATAAGCAGCGTCTTGTCCTTTCTGCAGCAATGAAGAGTGCTTATAAGGCAGGCCCACAGGAGACTTTGGACTTCCTCCTTGGAGCATCTAGCCCAGAGGACTTTGTCAGCCGCGTCTACTATATGGACCGCACCAGCAAGCAGGAGGCTGACTCCATCAATACTGTCAAGGCTCTTGGTGACCAGCTTCAGGCTCAACAGCTTGAGCTTCAGGCTGAGCAGGAGAACCTTCAGGCTCAGGTCGCTGAGATGAAGACCACCGCAGATGGTCTTCAGAGCCAGGTTGCAGAGGCTAAGGCTTACTACGACTCCCTAGATGCTGAGGTAAAAGCTCAGCTTGCTGCTCAGGAGGCTGCATCAGCTAACAACAACGTTGCTTATGCAATTGAGACTGTTACTCGTGAGACTCCTTCTAACAGCTCTGAGTCTAACGATAGCTCCTCTAACGATTCCAGCTCCAGCTCTTCAAGTTCAAGCTCCTCTAGCTCTAGTAGCTCTAGCAGCTCCAGTAGCTCCAGTAGCTCCAGTAGCAGTTCTAACTCTGGCAGCGGATCATCATACTCCGGCGGTGGCGGTGGCTACCCAGCTGCAGGCGGCGGTGTTGCTACAGCTTATGCTTGCATTGGCTATCCATACGTTTGGGGTGGAGCTTCTCCTGCTACAGGCTTCGACTGTGGCGGCCTGATCTATTACTGCTTCCTCGGCTACCGTGCAGGTACCGCAGGAACCATTGGTCGTGCTATTCGCGCCGCAGGTAACTGGCATGATTCCCTAGACGAGCTCAACTATGGCGATATTGTCTTTACCCGTGCAGGCTATGAGCACGTTGGAATCTACATCGGCGGTGGCCGCATGATTCACGCAGCTAACGAGTCTGTCGGTGTTATCGAGGGTCCTGTTTATGCTTGCTATGGTGGAGGACCATTCTCCGGCTAATCAATAGCAGGGACACCAGGTGCACTCCGCTACGTAGAATTTTCTGTACAAACTTTTAACTACACGCACGTAAAGTCGTACAATATCCAAGTACGCTTTACGTGCTTTTTTTACTCACATACAACTGCTAGGGGAGATTGTGGCGTTTCAATTCAAACATAAGACAAACATTATTGAACGTCATTTTTCTCGTAGATTTCAGGTAGCCCTTATTGGAGAAGGCCTGCTTGTTGGCCTTTTGGGTGGCGGCGTAGTCACGCTGTATCGCCTTTGTCTTTCTTTTGCAGAAGCTCAAATGCGCTCCATTACTCAATCAATCGCAGGTAATTGGCCTTATATGGCTCTCTGGTTTGGTGTTCTGATTATTCTTATGGCGGCCGTTTGCCTACTCATGAAGTTTGAACCCTACACCGCTGGCTCTGGAATCCCTCAGACCAATGCTGAGGTCATGGGATCTGCCGATATGCCTTGGTATCGAGTTCTTCCTGTTAAGTTTATCCAAGGCGTCCTGGTGGCTTTTGGTGGTCTTTCTATGGGTCGAGAAGGTCCATCAGTCCAGTTGGGTGCTGTTTCTGGTAAAGCGGTCTCAAAGTTCCTCAAGCGTAAAAGGGGAGAAGAACGTCTTTTGGTAACCTGTGGCGCAGCTGCGGGTATGTCAGCCGCTTTTCATGCCCCTCTCACCGGAACACTTTTTGCTATCGAAGAGATTCAGAAGGAGTTTCATGCGCCGCTGATCATCTCGGCAATGACCGCATCAGTTGGCGCTGACTTCCTTGTTTCTAACGTCCTTGGCATGAAGCCTGTCCTTCAGCTTCCTTACGTAGCACCATTACCTCATGTCGACTTTGCATTTGTTCTTATCGTCGGTTTTATCTGTGGTTTATTAGGAGCGCTCCACAATAAAGGAATGTTCTTTGCCCAGGGACTGTACAAAAAGATAACTAAGTTTGCGCCTTTCTCGAGGCTCATTATTCCATTCATGTTAGCTGGAATAATGGCTTTTACCTGGCCAGATCTTCTTTGTGGCGGCGACGCCATTATCGAGAAAATCAAAGAGCCAGCAACGCTCACTGAACTCATGGTTATAGTGCTTTTGCTGGGCAAATACTTCTTTACCACAACGTGTTTTGCTGCAGGAACGCCTGGAGGAACTCTCTTTCCAATGGTTGTCATGGGAACACTTGTTGGAACACTGTTTGCCCTGGTAGCAACCCATGTTTTTGGCATACCTATGGCATATGCGCCAAACTTTATTGCCATGGGAGTTGCGGGTATTTTTGCCGGAGCAGTTAGAGCACCCGTTACCGGAGTAGTGCTTATATTTGAGCTCACAGGTTCTCTTGAAGCTCTTATGGCCATGTCTGCAGTTGCAATTGTGTCCTACGTAACCGCAAATATCCTGCGTGTTGACCCATTCTATGAGCATTTACTTGCAGAATTCTTGGCTTCTCAGCAAGGGGAGTCCAAACCAACACTTGATTCTGGCGAGAAAATCCTTCATGAGTTCACTATTGGCCAAGGAAGTCCCGTTGAGGGCAAATTGCTCCAAGATATCCCATGGCCCGACAAAGTGAGGGTCGTAACTATTGATCGTGCGGGCTTGGAGATTATTCCAACCGGCCAAACTGAATTGATGGCGCTGGACAAGATTCTTGTTATTTATGATGAGATGTATGAAAGCGATGTCATGATTAAATTGAATGTCATGACTGACTCATCGGTATAGCGCTTATCGCTGTCGCACACGTTACAGTAAAGGAGAGGGGCTCAAAATCCTTCTCCTTTTTCTTCAACTCATTAGTTTACATAATATCGATTATCAGACTTTTACATACTATTATATTAATAGTATCGACTGCAATAGTATACAGAGTTTCAATCACATTATTATTACCCAGAAAATGAGCCTCTGAGAGCCTTTCTAAGCCACGATATTAATTACTTATGAGTAATTACACCTACAGCTCTATAAACTATATTTGATGACATGATAAATTTGATGATTATTCAATTTGATAAGTTGGCGACAATACTGAATCTTTTATTTATAAAATGACTTTCTTTGTATCTCTCTCTAAAACTAATTTTTAGAACTGAACGTTTTTATAGTTATACATATTGATAAATCATCTTGGAATAATTTAATAACAGAGCTTTATATAATCAATGTATTGATGATACAAAATTACACCGCATCATACTTCATTGTATGCTTTTGACCTTTTACTCCCCTTTTATATATCAAATAAGCAATCTACCTGCATAAATATAATAAATAGGCAGGTAGATTAGGTAAAAATTCTTCTATACAGTCAAACAATATATAATAATTGTACATCCGAAAATCACGGTCTTAAGGAAACATACTATGGAAAAACAAGCACTTCTCGCCCAATGGCTTCATGAACAAGAAATTGCTCATATCAAGGGATGGGATTTCTCCCATATTAGGAACAGATATAAAGAAGAGGATGATCTTCCATGGGACTTTGGAAGTATCATCAAATCCTATCTACACGATACTGATTATCTATTAGATATGGAAACGGGTGGTGGAGAATTTCTTTTGTCTTTTCTCACCAATCCTAAACAGACTGCAGCAATTGAAGGTTATGCTCCAAACATCAAACTGTGTGAAGAGAGACTCCTTCCTTTAGGGATAGACTTTAAGGCAGCTGACGGAGGAGATGAGCTTCCGTTTGAAGATGATTACTTTGATCTTGTTACCAACAGACACGGTAAATACAACATACAAGAACTAAAAAGAATTCTTAAAAGTGGGGGTATGTTTCTTACGCAACAGGTTGGCGCTGAGAATGACAGGGACCTGGTAGAGCTTCTACTAGGAGATATCGAGCTTCCCTTTCCTAAAGCTTATTTAAGTATTGCCAGACAAGAATTAATAAATAATGGATTTGACATTATTGAGGAAGCTGAAGCCTATAGGCCCATAGAATTTTATGATGTAGGTGCTCTTGTTTGGTTTGCAAGAATCATTGACTGGGAATTCCCATACTTTGAAGTCAAAAAATACCAAGAGAACCTCTTTAAAGCTCAGAAAATTATTGAGCAAGATGGCGTAATCAAGGGAAAAATTCATCGATACTACTTTGTGGCGAGGAAAAAGTAATATATCAAGACAAATTTAGGAGACTATCAAAGAAGAAAAAGAAAACTATGAAAGTAGAAAAAGAACTATCAGAAATGTCTCTGAACGAATTATGGGAACTTTTCCCAATATTTCTTGTCGAACACAATGACAAATGGGATGCATTTTATAGTGAAATGGAAGCTAAGCTGCGATGTGTTTTACCTCAACACTCTATAAAAAGGATTAGTCATATTGGTAGTACCGCAGTTCCTGGAATATGGGCAAAAGATATAGTCGACGTTCTTGTTGAAATTTCAACGGATTCTAATATCGAATGTATTGCGCAACTTATCGAGCGCAGTGGACTTCTGCGAATGTCAACGGAAGATCGCAGAATATCTTTGAACTCTGGTTATACTAAAAATGGGTTTGCCGATAAGGTCTTTCACATTCATCTCCGATATGTCGGAGATAACGATGAACTGTATTTTCGAGATTACCTGAAAGACCATCCACAGATTGCAAAAGAATACGAAACGTTGAAATTGAGTTTATGGAAACAATTTGAACACAATAGAGATGCTTATACAGAAGCTAAAACAAAATTCATCAGAAAATGGACTGCTATAGCAAAGAGTGACTACGCTGGGCGTTATTGACTAGAAGAACAAAATGCAGTCATAGATTTTCGGAGACAGCCATGAGAATTGAACATATCGCACTATATGTAAACGATTTAGAGAGTGCTCGACGGTTTTTTGTGAAGTACTTTGGAGCAACATCTAACGATGGCTATCATAACCCTCAAACGGATTTTCGCTCGTACTTCCTTTCCTTCGATAAAGACGCACGACTTGAAATCATGAACAAACCTAAAATGTCAAATTTACCAAAAGAGATCAACCGCACGGGATACGCTCATATTGCATTTAGTGTCGGAAGTAAAGAAAAGGTAGATACTCTCACTGCGGAATTGAAAGCAGACGGCTATGAAGTCATCAGCGGACCAAGAACAACCGGAGATGGCTATTATGAAAGTTGCATTATTGCCCTTGAAGACAATCAAATTGAAATTACGATTTAACTAAAAAATTTAATTATCTCAAGGAGTTACATGAAGATCGCTCTCATAAAACCAAGTGAAGATAACAAAGAACAGCTCATAGAGATGCTTGATGAGTGGAAACATGATATCGAGACAAATCATACAAACCCTTCTCCAAGACGCATTTTTAGGTATGATCACCATGACTTTACAAACTATCTAGAACAACTAGACGTAAAGGAACCAGTTCCAGCTGGTCGAGTGCCTACAACAACCCTCTTTTGCTATGACTATGATAAAAATATCTTTGTTGGAGCAGTAAATATTCGTCATTACCTTGATGAGGGACTTCTACATAGTGGCGGACACATCGGTGATGGAATTCGACCAAGTGAGAGAAGAAAAGGCTATGCAACAGCAATGATTGCGCTTGCACTCAAAGAATGTAAGAAACTTGGCATCGAGCGTGTTCTTATGTGCTGTCGTAAAGATAACATCGGCTCGGCAAAATCTATTATCAATAACGGTGGAGTCCTCGAAAATGAAGTTCTAGACGAGGACGATGTTCTTACACAAAGATATTGGATTGATCTTTAGTAACTCTTCTCGCCAAAGCTAAAAAATAAGGGGACCGTAAATATTTGCGGTCCCCTTTTAGTATCAAAAGTTAAATCTTCTTATCGAGAAACTCTTAGCCCTCGACAGGCTGTCCAAGATAAGATGCTACAGAAGTTGCGGCAATAGCACCGTCTGCAGCTGCGGTAATAATCTGTCGTAGTGGCTTCTTATTGAGGTCACCTGCGGTAAAGAGACCAGGTGTTTTGGTGGCCATACGATCATCAGCAAGAACATATCCCTGCTCGTCAAGATCTACAAGATCTGTCAAAAGCTCAGTTGAAGGTACGCGACCAACCAAGACAAAGACGCCAAAGCTACCCTCATCAAAGGTCTCTGTGTGCTCTTCTCCCGTCTGGTTATTGCGGAATGTAATAGAGGTAAGCAAATCATTGCCATCAACTGCAGTAATGCTGGTCAAATAACGAATCTCTGTCTTAGGATTCTCTTCAAACTGCTTAATTGCAGTAGCGTTAGCTCTTAGGTGATCCTTGCGCACAATGAGGGTTACTTTGTCAGCAAAGCGAGCCAGGAACTGAGACTCCTCTACAGCAGTGTTACCACCACCGATGACAAACACCTGTTTGCCACGATAGAACATTCCGTCGCAGGTAGCGCAGTAAGAAACACCCTTGCCAGTGAACTTTTCTTCGTTGGTAAAACCAGCGTGACGAGGATTAGCGCCACCAGAAACAATGACAGCCTTTGCGTGATAGGTTCCTTCAGAAGTCTCAAGCACAAAAAGATTAGTCTCTGGATCCTTAACAATAGAAAGGACATTAGCCATGACAATCTCTGCACCGAGGTCTGTAGCCTGCTTCTGAAGAGTGTCTGTAATAGTGAAGCCATCAGTGTTTGGCATGCCAGGGTAATTCTCAACCTCAGTTGTGGTGATTACCTGGCCACCTACGGCCTGCTTCTCTAAAACAACGGTATCGAGAAGAGCGCGTTTTGCATAAATTGCTGCTGAAAGTCCTGCAGGACCACCACCAACAATTACAAGGTCTTTAGTAATAACATCTGCCATGATTGGCTCCAATCGTATAAATCGTAACTGGCTTTGTTATACCCCACTGATGACAATCATTATCAGTTATCTCTAAAAAATAAATTGCACACAATCTATTCATACATGAAAAAAGAGGCGCGCCAAGACCTCCATCTTAAGCGCGCCTCCCCTAGTAATTTAAAACTAGTTGGCAATGATGAAGTAAGCAACAAAGGCAAGAGTTGCAACCCACATCAGAGGCTTAACCTTCTTAACGTTACCGGTAACAAGAGCAACGACAACGTAGAAAATGAAGCCAAAGCCAATGCCGTCAGAAATAGAGTAAGTCATTGGAATACCAGCAATAACCATAAATGCTGGGAAGCCCTCGAGAAGATCATTCCAATCAATCTCAGTAACCTCAGACATCATCAGGAAGCCAACAAGGACCAGCGCGCCGCAGGTAGCTGCAGAGCTGACGATAGAAATAAGAGGTGCAATGAATGCTGCTGCAATAAAGAGCAGACCAGTGAAGATAGAAGAAAGACCAGTACGACCACCGTCGGCAGCACCAGATGCTGACTCAATAAAGGTAGTAATGGAAGAAGCACCAAAGAAACCACCTGCAGCTGCAGCAGCAGAGTCAACAATAAGAATCTGCTTGATGTCCTTAACGTTGCCGTCCTCAGTGAGGAAGTCACCTTGCTTAGCAATAGCCATAGCAGAACCCATGGTATCGAAGAAGTCGGACATCATCAGAGAGAATGCAAATACAAGAAGAACTGGCGTTGTCAGAGCCTTAACAATACCCATGACACCCGCACCATCGGTCAAGAATGGTGCACCAAAAGTGGAGAAATCAAGACCAGAAACAATGCCAGTAGGGCTTGCGGTAACACCAAGAGGAATACCAGCAAGTACGGCAAGAATAATGCCGATAAGCAGGGATCCCTTAACACGAGCAGAGTAAAGAACAACGGTTGCAACAATGGAAATTACACCAACAATAAAGGTTGGAGAGAAAATATCGCCAAGACCAACAAGTGTGGACTCATTTGCAATGATAATGCCGCTGTTCTTGAGACCAATCATGGCAATAAAAAGACCTAGGCCAACTGAGATAGCGTGGCGTAGGTTTACAGGAATTGCGTCCATGATAGCTTCACGAAGACCGCAAAGAACTAAAAGGAGAATAGCAACGCCCTCAATAAAGATTACTGCCATTGATGCATGCCAATCTCCACCAGTAATTGGAGTGAGAGAGAAAGCAACAACAGCGTTTACGCCCATACCAGATGCGCAAGCAAGTGGACGGTTAGAGAACAGACCCATCAAAATGGTCATGATGCCGCCACCAAGACAGGTAGCAGTAATAGCTGCCGAAATTGGAACTCCTGCAGCAGCGAGAAGAGCTGGGTTTACTGCAATGATGTATGCCATTGCGAGGAATGTTGTAATTCCAGCCCTAAATTCTTGAGCGGGATTACTACCACGCTCAGCTACCTTAAAGAACTTCTCCATTAAGCTCTTCCTTCCTAAAGAGACTTTTCCTTTATGCAAACGCCGCAGCGCTTATCACCAAAATAAGAAATTACTGAACTCCGCTTGAACCAAATCCACCGGCGCCGCGATCGGTCTGATCAAGCTCATCAACCTCAACAAGCTGTACAACTGGAACTTGCTGAATTACAAGCTGTGCAATGCGCTCGCCGCGCTCAATATGAATAGTTTCTTTACTATCAAGATTAATGGCGCAAACTTTAAGCTCTCCACGATAATGAGCATCAATAAGGCCTGGAGTATTTGCCATAGAAAGGCCCTTCTTAAGGGCAAGGCCACTTCTTGGCTGTACAAATCCTGCATATCCATCAGGAATTGCAATAGCTAAACCAGTAGAAATAAGTTTGCGCTCAAAAGGAGCAAGATCAACATCTTCAGCACTTCTAAGATCTAATCCAGCATCTCCGGTATAAGCGTACGAAGGAAGTTCAACCGTAGGATCAAGGCGTTTAATAGGTAGCTGGATGTCAAAATTGCTCATTAATTCAGGCTCCTTAATTCTGCACTAAATTCATCAACATCTTTAAAGTCTCTATAGACAGAAGCAAACCTAATGTATGCAACTTTATCAAGCATAACCAGGTTTTTAAGCACAATGCTTCCAAGGTCTTCAGATTTAATCTCGTATTGACCTTTGTCTCTAATCTGAGACTCAATTCCATCAATAAAATGATCAAGAGAAGCAACAGAGATATCTCTCTTAACTGTTGCAGCAACAAGGCCTCTCATGAGCTTCTGTCTATCAAAAGGCTCCTTGTGACCGTCTTTCTTCACAACGGTGATAGGAATCTCTTCTAAGCGCTCATAGGTTGTAAAACGAAACTTACAGGACATGCACTCGCGACGCCTTCTTATGGCATCGTTATTCTCGGATGAGCGAGAATCAATAACCTTTGACTCTTCGTGACCGCATTTTGGACAACGCATGGAATCCCCTTTTTTCGTATAAAAGGAAGATACCATTTTACGCAGGTATTAAGTGTTATCAACACAGAATTCCGAGAGAAATTTACATAAATATTTACTATTTAGATACAGAAGGAATCTCTAGAGTTTGTCCAGTTCTTAAAAGAGAAGAATCAAGATTATTTTTTTCTCTAATCCAGCTTACTTGTTGCTCTGTAGAGACACCCTCAATAGGATTGCTCTCCGCAATTGACCACAGTGTGTCATTGCTATGAACGGTAATTGTTTGTGAAGCGCCATCCATTACAGATGTAGCAAATGAATTGAGAGAGGTTGTGCGAAGAAAAGAAACCGCAAACATCAAAACAAAGGATGCAGTAATAATAAGTCCAGCAACAAAAGCTTCTTTATTTGTTAGCGTCTTTACGTAAGAAACTTCCTCACGCTGAGGTGCAACAGATTCTTTCTTTGCTCCGCCGTTAATTAACTTAAATGCAGGCTTATAAGAAGCAAGAGCTGAAGTTCCGCTAACCTGATACATCTTTGACTGATACATACGCCTCATATCATTTCCTTCCGTAATAGTTTTTACGGAACTAGTTATATCTAATACACCGGACAAAAAGTCATGTCCGAACGTTTGTACTAATAATATTTAGTACGTTTGTTCGTGTCAAGAAAAAATAGAACATTCGTTTGATTATTTTTTAGAACACGTGTATTATTATTAAAAAGAAAAAGGAGGCTCATATGCCAAAGGGCAAACTCAGCAAGCGTCAGGCAGCAATTTATGAATACATCTGTTCTTACACAGATCAACATGGCTATCCCCCTTCAGTAAGAGAGATTGGTGCTGCTGTTAATCTTGCGTCTCCTTCAACTGTCCACATGCATTTAAAAGTTCTTGAGCAGTTTGGACTGATTGATAGAGACCCAAAGAAGCCTCGTACTATGAAAATTGTTCCTCAGGCTTCTAACACTTCTGATACAGCAATGCTTGCCCCCGTTACTCAAGATGTAGCTAATAATGTGATTAGCCTTCCTCTTGTAGGACGTGTTGCTGCTGGTACTCCTATTCTTGCTGAGCAAAACGTAGAAGAATCTCTATCTCTTCCAACTAGCATTGTTGGGGATTCAAGTTCTTTCATTCTTCGTGTTCGCGGAGAATCAATGATCAATGCTGGTATTTTTGATGGCGATTATATTGTTGTAAAAGAGCAGCAAGATGCCCATGATGGAGAAATTGTTGTTGCTCTTATTGATGATTCTGCAACAGTTAAAACGTTCTACAGAGAAAACGATCGCATTCGTCTTCAACCAGAAAATGACTTTATGGAGCCAATCTACGTACAAAATCCTGTCATTTTAGGTAGAGTTACTGCACTTATTAGATCAATCTCTTAATCATATTATGGGTGCTGAGTTAAGACAAACCAAAGGGAGAATAACGTTTTTTGACACTATACGAGGTATCTCGGTAGTTTCAATGATTCTGTTTCACTTTACCTATGATTTGTTCTTTATTTCGCACGTTAAGCTAACGTGGTTTACACCTCTGCTTATGCAAATCTGGATACCATCAATCTCATATCCTTTTATTTTTATTGCTGGTTGTATGTGCACCTTCTCTAAAGATTCTTTTAAGCGTACAGGAGTTTATGGCCTTGTAGCCTTAGCAATATTTGCAGCAACTACCTTTGCAAAAGTTGATACTCCCATTACGTTTGGAATCTTCTTTTGTATGGCCTCATGCACCCTGGTAGAAGCTCTTATTTCACGTTTCGCTGTTCCACCAAAAGGATATGCAGCAGCAGTTCTTTTGCTTTTAATTTTTGTTGTTTGCATTCCAATTTCTAGTGGCCATATTGGTGTAGGCAACGTGGTTTTCTCGTTACCTAAAGAGTTATACCAAACACCATATTTAGCCTGGACTGGATTTCCTTCTCCATCTTTTTCATCAGGAGATTACTACCCGTTGCTCCCCTATTTGTTCTTGTATTTAAGTGGTGCTGCTTTTAACAGACAGTTTAAAGAAGCTGGATATCCCAACTGGATGAAAAGATTCTCTCTTCCCCTCATAACAGAGATGGGAAGACATTCACTTCTCATTTACCTTTTACATCAACCAATTTTGCTGCTTATTGCATTATTCGTCAGTCAGAATATCGTCTTCTGACACCACGTATGGCTCTAAAAGTGCCTGCATATACGTGTCGGCTTTAACTGACAGTAAAAGACCTTCAGCAACGTATTGCTCGTGCAAAAGCTGGCATCTCTCATGAACAGACTTAACAAGAGCACCTTTGTTGAACGGAATAAGTGCACTAACCACCTTGTCGCCGGCGCTAGCTATTTCTTGAATCTTGTGGAGAAGGCCGTTAATGCCCATACCTTCCTGAGCAGAAATAAATACAGCATCTGGATAGAGTGCTCTGAGCATTTGAAGCTCTTGGTCATCAAGTAGGTCAACCTTGTTTAATACAAGAATCTGATCACTTTTATCAGCCTCGATGTCTTTCAAAATACTACGAACAACTGCTATTTCTTTAGAAAGATTCTTATCAGTTGCATCTGCAACTAGCAGAAGAAGATCTGCTTCTTGAGCCTCTACCAAGGTAGATTTAAAAGACTCAATCAGATTAGTTGGGAGCTTTTGAATAAATCCAACAGTATCCGTAAGAACAATCTTTCTGCCTTCATCAAGAGAAAGTGCTCTGGTAGTTGGATCAAGAGTTGCAAAGAGTTCATCTTTTGCATATACATCCGCGCCTGTAAGTTGATTCAGAAGAGTTGACTTACCAGCATTGGTATATCCAACAAGTGAGACACTAAACGTTCCAGAATTCCACCTGGACTTTGACTGAACTTCTCGCCTTTGGCTGAGCTGCTTGAGTTCATTTTTTAAGGTTGAAATGCGCTTTCTAATAAGACGACGGTCAACCTCAAGCTGGCTTTCACCCTGGCCAAATCGGCTACCAATGCCACCACGAGTTTGCTCGCCTACCAGGTGACTCCACATACCACGAAGCCTTGGAAGTACATACTGAAGCTGTGCAAGTTGTACCTGAAGGCGTCCTTCTTTGGTGCGTGCGTGGATACCAAAAATATCAAGAATGAGCGCTGTGCGGTCAATTACTTTAACAGGCTCGCCAAGTAATTTTTCTAGATTAGATTGCTGAGAAGGCGTGAGCTCATCATCGAAGATGACAACGTCAGTATTGGTGTTTCTTACCAGGGAAACAAGCTCTTCGGTTTTACCTTTGCCAATGAAAGTCTTAGGAATAGGTGCATCAAGCTTTTGTGTAAGGCGCATAAAGACTTCAGCGCCGTCAGTTTGGGTCAGACGCTCAAGCTCGTCCATTGATTCTTCAAGCGACCAATCGCTTTTACCGCAATCAACGCCTACAAGAATTGCTCGTTCAACTTTAGGAGCTGTAGAAAATGGAACAAAACGACCCATAGACTCCCCATCTAAGACAAGGTAAATACGTTAGTTTTTGATGCGTTCTACTGGCATTGTACGTCAGAATGATTCGCAAGAATCAGTTCGAGCGCATCTTCAGGCGTGAGCCGATCCATATCAAGCCACCTGACTCGACCATCTCGTTTAAGCCAAGAAATCTGACGCTTAGCATACTGCCTGGTGTGCTGTTTAATAAGCTCACGCGTTTGTTCAAGCGATTGCTCTCCAGCAAAGTACGCAAAGAACTCTTTGTAGCCAATTGCCTGACCAGCCGTACAATTTTCAGAGAGACCTGACTCAATAAGCGCTTGCACCTCTTCTACAAGCCCTTGCTCAAACATAAGGTCAACTCGGAGGTTTATTCGCTCATAAAGACGCTGACGGTCCATCGTAAGACCCCATATCTGGGCGTCAAAGTACGGTGTGTGATCCTTTAGGCCCTCATGATGAGTTGCATACGACTTGCCCTCTTCCAAGAGCTCTAAAGCCCTTACAACGCGTCGTACGTTATTTGGATGAATAAGCTCTGCACTTGCTGCATCTTTTGTGGTCAGAAATTCGTGCAAGCCCTCAGCACCAAGCTCTTCTGCAAGCTTTTCATAACGAGTACGTACAGGAGACTCGATTGAGCCTGAAGGAAACTCCATCTGGTCGATAATCGAATCAAGATAAAGACCCGTTCCGCCACAGAATACAGGTGTTTTACCAGCTTTAATAAGCTTATGAGCTTCCGCGCGAGCTGCCACTTGAAACATCTGGACAGAATATTCTTCTGAAATGTTGGCACAATCTACCATGAGAAGAGGAACTTCTCGCTCGTCAACAGGAGTTTTAGCGGTTCCAATATCCATGCCACGATAAACCTGCATTGCATCAACAGAAATGACAGAGGTCTCAAGCTTCTTAGCTACCAGCTCAGATAAGGAGCTTTTGCCCGAAGCCGTGGGGCCTACAATGCAGATAACTGAGCCATGAGAGCTCATCGAGGATCAGACTCCATGGTTCCGCGCAGATACCAGGTACGAGCCTCATCAATATGAACATCAACAATTTTGCCGATAAGATCTTCTGGCGTGTAACCCTCTGGCAGATTGAAGTGAACTGTTTGGTTCTTCTCGCTATGTCCCACCATAACGGTATCATCACGCTTGGAAGTTCCCTCAACAAGAACTGCCTGCGTAGTATTCAAGTCTACCTGGTTAGCGTCATGTGCCTGCTGAGCCACAAGCTCTGCAAGCCTATCAAAGCGCTCCTGGATGACCTCGTGAGGCGTGTTGTCTTCGTATTTTGCCGCAGGAGTACCTGGACGCTTAGAGTAAATGAAGGTATATGCGGAAGAATAGCCAGCTTCTTTGACCAAAGAAAGCGTATCCTCAAAGTCTTCCTCGGTCTCTCCTGGGAAGCCAACAATAATGTCAGTTGAAAGCGCCAGTCCTGGAATAGCCGCACGAAGACGAGAAACCACGTCCAAGTACTCTTCTCGTGTATAACTGCGGTTCATCTTCTTGAGAACGCGTGTAGATCCACTTTGAACCGCAAGGTGAAGATGAGGCATGACAGCTGGAGTTTCTTTCATAGCTGCAATAGTTTCGTCAGTAAGATCTTTTGGATTTGACGAGGTAAAACGAATGCGCTCTACACCTGTCTGGCCAACCGCACGCAAAAGCTCTGCAAAACGAGGCTTGCCGTAAAGGTCGCGACCATACGAGTTAACGTTTTGACCAAGCAGAGTAATCTCGCGAACGCCATCCGCAACAAGGCGCTCGCACTCACCAATAACAGCCTCAAAGGTTCGACTGCGCTCGCGACCACGAACGTAAGGAACAATGCAATACGTACAGAAGTTGTTGCAACCGGTCATGATAGGCACCCAAGCGTGATACTGCTGAGCGCGGTTACTCGGCAGGTCTGTGGAGAAGCCCTTGCCCTCCTCGGAGGTGTCTACGGCCACACGGTCATTCTCGCCCCTAAATGCGCTGGTGAGCAGTGCTGGCAGGCTTGCAAGAGCGCTGGTACCAAACACAACGTCAACGGCTGGAACCTTTTCACGGAGCTTCTCGCCATCACGCTGAGCAATGCAGCCGCCAATAGCAACAATACGCTTTCCTGATGGAGGCGTTGGAGCGCTGACCATCGCAGAAGCCTGACCATAAAGACGCTGATCAGCGTTCTCACGGACGCTACAGGTCATAAAGATGACAATATCAGCGTCATCGGTATCTGAAACCTCATTGCAGCCACAAGCCTCAAGCAGACCAGAGACTCGCTCTGTATCGTGCAGATTCATCTGGCAGCCAAAAGTTTTGATGTGATATGTTTTTCCTACGAGCTCGGAATTTTCAATCATGCTTAAAGTACCTCGTTATACTCAGTGGAACTAACAGCTGGAGTCTGCGTATCAGGGGCAGACAGTGTGTGGACATAAATGGCAATTTTAATTGCAGTTCTACTCTCCCCTGCAATTTCGATATCAGAAAATGTTGGAGCACAGGTGATATCCAGACCGCAAGGAATCAAGAAGCCACGCGCAATAGCAATAGCTTTGATGCCCTGGTTGACTGCACCCGCACCAATGCACTGGAGCATAACAGGCTCATTATCTTTAACCAGTCCCGCAATAGCTCCTGCTACAGAAGCTGGTGAAGACTTACTTGAAACTTTAAGCAAACCCATGAGTGCTCCAATTATTGTGCGATTGTTCTACTCTTGCGACTCAATATCAAAAGTCACAACAATTTTGTTTTTACTTACACGAACACGAGGCTCAGACGTCAAAGAAACGTAGTATTTCTCGGACAACTCAGCAAAACTCTGCTCCATTTTTCGAGAAAAGCTGCTGATATCAGCCTTACTCATCTTGAGACCTCGGTGGTCTTTCATCAGATCAATTTCGCGAGAAACCCCTTCAGGTTCAACAGTGTGGCTAACCTGTGCATACACACTACGCAAAGGCTTAATCTGCTCAGCAATAATTCTGTGAGCAGTTCTATCTGACATAGAAAGACCAAGAGACTTACAAACCTCAGAAAGCTCTGTTGCATCTGCTGCAGCCCTGAAGCGCTCGAGAATAGGCACGTTTTCAAAGCCTTCAACAAATAGCAGGTCAGCGATATCAAACGTCTGTGCAATTCTGCGACGAGCAGTAGCTGCAATCTCTGCAGCAGAGCCCAGCATTACCTCACACGAGCCTTTGACCTCAAGCGCAAAGTCACAGCAGGTACGAATAATGTTATGAGGACCTTTAACAGTTGTTTTGAGTCCGTCCTCATTCAAACCACAGGTTGGCCAAGTAGACTGATCTACTCGCTCGGAAATTTTAGTAGTGTCTACCACAATCTGAATAACAGAGCCAAGTCCTGGAGCCGAAGCTACAACCTGGGCTGATTCACAGTTTTCTTTGATGGAATAAAGAGCCATACCTCGGCCATGAATTCCCCAACGGTCCATATGCATGCTCTCAAGCTTTGAAGTTACACGAGCTTCAAAGATTTTCTCCTGCATGTCTTTTGGAATACCCTGACCATCATCAAGTATGGTGATAGTTCTGAGCGCACCCTCTTTTGAGGTTGCAACATAAATGTGACGAGCACCAGCATCGCGAGAATTACGTAAGAGCTCGATAACAATATCTTCTACCGAACGAATATCATGCTTTGCCTGTCTACGCTCTGCTTCTGCTACGCGTAAACGAACGTACCCCGCGCCGAGGGATTCCTCGACACGGAGTGCGCGCTCACCTCCCATGGAGGCGACAAAACCTGTTAAGTCAGTAGAAGTGGCTGCCATAAATTACTTAGCAACGTCTACAGCACGAGACTCGCGAATAACAACAACGCGGACCTGTCCTGGATATTCCATCTCATCCTCAATTTGCTTAGCAATATCGTGAGCAAGAACAGTTGCCTCGGAATCGCTAATCATCTGAGGCTCAACCATTACGTGAAGCTCACGGCCAGCCTGCATTGCATACGTACGCTCAACACCCTCATGTGCATTGGAGATAGCCTCAAGCTTCTCAAGGCGCTTGATATAGTTCTCAGCGGACTCACGACGAGCACCAGGACGTGCAGCAGAAATAGCGTCTGCAGCCATAACAAGCATGTCAAGCACGGTGTTTGGCTCAATGTCTGCGTGGTGAGCCTCAATGGCGTGAACAATCTCAGGACGCTCACCATGGCGACGAGCAAGATCTGCACCAATTACAGCGTGTGGACCCTCAACCTCGTGGTCAATTGCCTTACCAAGGTCATGAAGCAGACCAGCGCGCTTAGCTGGAGCAGGCTCAAGGCCAAGCTCTTCAGCCATAATGCCGCAAAGTACTGCAACCTGGACAGAGTGTGCAAGAACATTCTGACCGTAAGAAGTACGGTAGCGAAGCTTACCAAGAGTCTTTACGATCTCTGGATGAAGATCGTGAATACCACAATCAAATGCAGCCTGTTCGCCAGCCTCAAGAACACGCTCGTTAACAAGGGCTTCAGCCTTCTTGTAGAGCTCCTCAATACGTGCTGGATGAATACGACCGTCTGCAATGAGGTTCTCAAGTGCAACACGAGCGGTCTCACGGCGGACTGGATCAAAACTTGAAAGAACTACAGTCTCTGGAGTGTCATCAATAACAAGAGAAACACCAGATACCTGCTCGAAGGTACGAATGTTTCTACCCTCACGTCCAATAATCCTACCCTTTAGATCATCAGATGGGATATGGACGGAAGTTACTGTAATCTCAGAGGCCTGATCTGCAGCGACACGCTGAATAGCGGTAGAAATAATCTCACGTGCAGTTTTATCTGCCTGTGCACGAACGCGCTGCTCAGACTCACGAAGAATCATAGCCTCATCGCGAACACTTTCTGAACGAACGCGAGCCAGAAGCTCATCATGAGCCTCATCTTTTGTAAGAGCTGCAATGCGCTCAAGCTCTTGAGACTGCTGAGAAACAAGAGAATCCAAATCATTCTTACGACGATCAAGCTGACCCTGAAGGCTGGAGAGCTGATGCTCACGCTTCTCTAGTGCGTCAGTACGGTGATCAAGGGACTCTTCACGCTGAAGAATACGATTCTCCATGCTACGAAGCTCACTCTTACGCTTTTTCTCATCCGCCTCTGCTGCCTGCTTAAGCTGAAGAACTTCTTCTTTAGCCTCAAGAACAGCTTCTTTTTTAACTGTTTCTGCCTGGCGAGCTGCTTCAGAAGCAATACGATCTGCATTAGTCTGAGCATCTTTTAACTGCTGTTCTGCAGTTTTAATCTTTGAATTACTAATGTTAGAGAGTACGCCGTATGCAAGGCCTACTCCCACAAGAAGGCAAACAATGCCTACTGCTGCTAATTCCATACCTACTCCTCAAATGGCGATTACAAAAGTGTTCAGGAGACTTTAGACACAACAGTATCTAAAGAACCCGCCATGAGCAGGGTTCATTGGCTGGTCATGCCACATTCAGAGATAGATCAAATGTATGAGATACCTACTGTATACGTGACGCTGGTTGCCCAGCGGAAATGAGCCTATTCACGGCATATTTATCGTATAGAGCATTGTAACTTTTGTCAATAAATAGCAGGTAGGAAAAGTAAAGTACATCAATACAACAGACTTATAAGCTAAGCAAATATATTCATTCAGATGTGGCGTTTTCATCCAAAATCTTTTTAGCAACAGATGATGCTATAGAAAATGAATATCCCTTTGTGGCGAGAAACCTGACAAGCTTCTCATAATCATTTTTTCCCGACAGGTGTTTTCTCTGGGCCAAAGAATACGCAACTTCAAATTCATCCACATCAGAAAAATAAGCGTCAGGCCATCCAGGGAGCGTCTCAACTTCAATCCCTTTTTTAGAAATTTCAGTTTTAATTTTAAGAGGACCCCAGCCTTGTGAAATTTTAGAACGTATATAGACGTCTGCAAAACGACTGTCATTAATCAAACCAACTTCAACAGCCCTCTGCACTGCAGGGTCTCTTACATTCTTCTGATAGCCATCAAGCATGAGCTTTTTTTGAAGCTCAGCTGTAGAGTAGTCCCTTTTTACAATCAAAGCCTCAATACGAGCTTTAATGCACTGCGTTAAAATCTCTTTTAACTCATACAGAAACTCATTACGAGAAGAAGGTGTAAAAACACCATCTTTCTCTTTGTTCTGAAGAGAACGAGCTACTGTTGGAGGGACAAAAAATTCCTCCGTCCCTCCAACTTCAGTTTCTAAAAGTATCTTTGCTTTAGGCTTTGCCTGACCTAGAACTGCCTGTTTCTTTTTTGGAAGCTCAATCGTCCAAGAAATTTCTGACATTATTCAGCAGAATCTTCCGTTGCAACCGGAGTGCCAACTTCAGAATCTTCATCAAATACAAGGCCACAAGCAACTCGTACTTTGTGATCAATCTCTTCCATGAGATCTGGATTGGCAGTAAGGAAAGATTTAGCTGCTTCTCTACCCTGGCCAAGACGCTCACCCTCATAGGTGAACCAAGCTCCAGACTTGTTGACAATCTCAAAATCAACAGCCATATCAAGAATGGAGCCCTCTTTGGAGATGCCTTGACCGTACATAATGTCAAACTCAGCAACCTTAAAAGGAGGAGCAACCTTGTTCTTTACAACCTTAACGCGAACACGGTTACCAACGTTTTCTCCGTTAACCTTAATGCTGTCAACTCGGCGAATATCCATACGGACAGTAGAGAAGAACTTAAGAGCCCTACCACCAGAAGTGGTCTCTGGGCTTCCAAACATAACGCCAATCTTCTCTCTAAGTTGGTTAATGAAAATACAGAGCGTATTAGATTTTGAAAGAGAGCCAGCTAACTTACGGAGAGCTTGACTCATGAGACGAGCCTGAAGACCAACGCTAGAATCGCCGATCTCTCCCTCAATCTCTGCACGAGGAACAAGAGCAGCAACAGAGTCTACAACTACAACATCAATGGCGCCTGAGCGAACAAGCATGTCACAAATTTCTAGAGCCTGCTCACCAGTATCTGGCTGAGAAATTAAAACATCGTCAATATCAACGCCAATACGAGCCGCATAGCCTGGGTCTAGTGCGTGCTCTGCGTCAATAAAGGCAACAACACCACCTAGCGCCTGAGCTTCTGCAAGAATTTCTAGTGAAAGTGTTGTCTTACCAGAGGACTCTGGGCCATAAATCTCTACGATACGACCGCGAGGAACGCCGCCAATACCCAATGCTGCATCAAGAGCAAGTGAGCCAGTTGGAATAGCCTGAATATCAAAGGCAGGACCACCCTCGCCTAAACGCATAATAGCGCCTGCACCAAATTTCTTCTCAATCTCTGCAGTGGTTGAGGAGATAACCTCATCTCTCTCATCACCAGTAGTACGAGCTTTGATCTCTTTTGAAACTGCCTTTTTAGCCATGAATACTCCTTGCTCTTTCTGATACCACGATAATATAAGAACAGACGTTCTATGTCAACGTCAAACATATACTCTATAGAGGGAATTTGTCTGATTTCTTTCCTTTATTTTTCCGCTCTTGAGAAGTTAATTTTTTCTTAATTACAAATTTGACTGTATAAGTCCTGCATAGCCGCAGAAATTAAGAGACTCAAAACAAACTAGTTTTGAGCCTCTCTATTAAAATCGAATTTTAAGCCTTCACAATTGCTTCATGAATTAATTGTAAAGCCTGCAAAACAGCAGCTTCTCGCACCTGTTCTCTATTACCAGAAAAATGTTTGCAGACCGTATGGGTAAAGTTTTTGCTGTTAATGCCAAACCAAACTGTTCCAACTGGTTTACCAGGCTCTTCTCCTGTTGGTCCTGCTATTCCTGTAACTGAAACTGCAATATCTGATCCAATAACGTCTCTAACGCCCGCAGCCATTTGAGCTGCGCAGGGCTCAGAAACAGCGCCAAGAGACGGTTCATCAAAAATGACTTTTGAAACGCCTAAAACCTTTTGCTTAATCTCAATGGTATAGCTTACAACAGAGCCCTTAAGTACGCTTGATGATCCAGAGATGGCTGTAAGAGCGCCTGCAACAAGTCCTCCCGTACAAGACTCGGCAGAAGCTACGGTAATACCTGATGCAAGGGCATCTGAAATAACACTTTGAGCTTCTTTGAGAACTTCTTCAGAGAACATGGTTTTCCTTACTTTTAATAAGATTTGATACAAAAGCGGCGTCTCAGAGAGACGCCATCTTGTTAAACTTCAGCAATGTATTGCCAAGACTTTACAAAGTAGTCAATTCCTGACCAGGCCGTTAGAACTACTGCAACCCACATAGATACGTTGAAGATAAAGAGCAAAACATCCTGAATCATTCCACCAGGAATACTAGGCAAGAATAGTAAACCGCAGATAGCAACCATAGTTGTTGCGGTCTTCCACTTACCCAAGTCAGAAGCTGCAATAACAACTCCCTTTGAAGCAACAACCATCCTAAGGCCAGATACCAAAAACTCACGTGCAACAATCACTAAGAGCACCCAAGGAGAAACCATATGCCACTCTAGAAGTACAAAAAGAGCTACAACAACAGCGAGTTTATCGGCAATTGGATCTAAGAACTTGCCAAAGGTAGTAACTTCATTTCTACTACGGGCAAGGTAACCATCAAGCTTATCGGTCAAAGAAATGACAACATAGCCAATAAAAACAAGAAAAGCTCCAAGTTTAAAACCAGGTGTTGCCAGAGAATCTGCCAGAGATACACCTAAAAGCTGTGCCAAGAGAAGCCAAAAGGGCACTAAAGCCACACGAGCACAGGTAACAATATTTGCAGGTGTCCAAATTGTCTTTGATGACATGACCTATCCCCAACTAAACGGTTTTCTCGCCAGACTGTGTGTCTGTAGTGTCTACGATCTCGCCAATCATTTCATAGCAGAATGAATCTACCAGGTCACAAAGGACAATATCTCCGACTGCGGCCTCTCCCTCTGCAATGTGAACAGCGCCATCACAGTCTGGAGCCTGGAACCACGTGTGGCCGATAAGCTCAGTGCCCTCGTCAGATTCTTCAATTCCGTCAATAATGACTTCGCAGCGCTCGCCAACGTGACGAGCGGTGGCTGCAAAACCGAGCTGTTCAACAAGGTCAAGCAGTCGCTGAGTGCGCTCAATCTTTACCTCATCTGGAACCTGATCAGACATCTTTGCACCAAGAGTTCCCTCTTCTGGTGAATAGGTAAAGACGGATGTGTAATCAAACTCCTGCTCCTGAATGAAGTCGTAGAGCTCATCTGATTCATCATCAGTCTCACCTGGAAAGCCGCACATTCCCGTGGTGCGAAGAACCATACCAGGAATCTCAGTTCTGAGGCGATCAAAAAGCTCACGAAGCTCCTGCGTAGAGTCAGAACGACCCATACGCTTAAGAATGCGCTCGTTGCAGTGCTGAATTGGAATATCAATGTAAGGTAAAACCTCAGGTGTATCGCGAATGGTGCTGATGAGCTCATCGGTCATACCTTCTGGCTGCAGATATAAAACGCGAATCCATCCCTTATAGGGACGGACTACCTCAGCAACCTGCTGCATAAGCTTAGCAAGCGTTGGCGTCTGGCCATCTGCAGTATCAGGCATATCCGAGCCCCAGATACCGGTGTCCTGGCCAATCAGAATGACCTCACGAACACCACCTTCCATCAGCTCATGTACCTCTTGAAGAATCTCTTCAGCGGGCCTTGAGTGATAGTGACCACGAATGTACGGAATGGCGCAGAAAGCGCAGAATCTATCACAGCCCTCGGAAATCTTTACAAATGCACTAGCGCCATCAATGGTGCGCAGCATTCCATGGGCGGCAACAATGGACTGCGTAGGCTCAGGGATATTCAGAACGTCTGCAACAACGCTGACAATGCCATCTTCTTGATCTGCCGGAACAAATGCAGCAACTTCAGGAAGCTGCTCGTTAAGCTCTGCGCCATACCTGGAAGGAACGCAGCCACACATAATAATGGGCAGCTTACGCACTCCCTCAGAAGCGCCTTCAGCAATCTCAAGGGTAGCCTCAATGGACTCCTCTGTTGCAGAAGCCAAGAACGAGCAGGTGTTGATAATTGCAACGTCTGCTGACTCTGGATCTGCAACTTCACCAAAACCAGAGGCCAGAAGACGCGCACGCATGCGGTCTGTATCAACCTCGTTTTTAGCGCATCCTAACGTGATGTATAGGACGTTATAGCCCCTATCGATAGTTGTTGAACTGGAGGGGCTGGCCATAGTCTTTCTCCTTAAGGCTTGCAATCACAGACTGAAGAACATCGCGAGAAGCGCTAGAAACACGCAGCTTATCGCCCTCAACGGTTGCCTTAGCCTTAACTTTCATATCACGAATATCTTTAGCAATCTTCTTGGCAGTCTCCTGGTCAATACCAGAAACAATAGAACCAATCTGACGCACGGTAGAACCTGCTGCAGGAATGGGGTCTCCCCAACGAATTGCAGTAAGATCAATTCCGCGCTTTACCAGCTTGGAGCCAAGTACATCCCTAACCTGAGATGCAACAAAATCTGCAGGAGCCTCAATAGTGAACTTGCCCTCTTTCTTAGAGAGCTCAAGTGTTGCACCAGAATCTTTTAGATCGTAGCGCTGGGTGAGCTCACGAGCTGCCTGCTGAAATGCATTATCAACTTCCATCATGTCTACTTCAGACACAACGTCAAAGCTTGATTCTTTAGCCATTTCCCCTCCGTATTACCTGGGCGAGAAGAACTTCTCGCCCTATGGCGTTTAGTTATTTGAATTGCTGTTGGAATTCTGGTTGTTAGTTGTACCAGAGGTTCCGCTTGTTGTATTTGTTGACGTGCTGTTTGTTTGAGTTCCTGAAGCGTTTGCTCCGTTAGCGTCAGCAGGTTTAGTACCCTGAATAGTCAAGGTGCCAATACCAGAAGCATTTGCGTCAAATGGCTTAGCAGTACCATTAACGGTAACCGCAACAGCACCAGGAGTACCTGCAAGAACGGTCATGGAGTCAGTGACGGTGTATGTCTGAGACCATGGGCCGGTAATAGCATCAGCCTCAACACTCTTGCCGTCAACGGTAATCTCAACCCAGCTGGTCTGACCATCCGCAACAGTAACCACTACGGTAGTCTGCTTAGGAGTCTCTTCCTTCTTTGGCTCAGTTGTAGTGGTGCTCTTAGAAGTATCAGTAGAATCCTTCTTAGAGGTGTCCGTGTTGCTATTTGTAGTAGTGGAATTCTTAGAAGAATCGGATGTTGAGTTGTTAACGCTTACCGTTTTAGTTGTAGTAGGCGTAGTGCGAGCTGTCATGCAGGAACGAACGCTAAACAGCAAAACGGCAGTAATGATCACAACAACAAGAGCAAATACGGTGGCAATGGTGCGGCCCGTATCAGAGAAATAATTCTGAAGCGCTCCCATAACGCCTGGTCTTTGAGGAGCACGGCGCTGTTGAGCGGCGGCGCCAGATGGCTGGCGACGGCGAACATTAGGCCTATCTACCTGCGCAATATTTCTTGATCCACGACGGCCAGAAATGGTTGATGCGCGCTCGTAAGGAGCAGTTACATTGTCATAACGAAGGTCATCAGTGTAATCGCTTGGAGCAACAGTTCTTCTGGTTACATCGTCTTTGTAAGCTGGAATGCTAACGCCTGCAATACCCACACGCTTGCGCTGAACGCCACCGCGCGTACGGCTTGCCATAGTCTTCTGACGAGAAGCCTCTTCAATACCAGCATTGTACGCATGACCTGTGGCATAACGAGAATACGAGTAGCCACCAGCATCCTCCTCAGATGCCTGAGCACCCAGAGGCACACCGGTTTGTCTGGAGCGAACACCAGACGTAGTTGCAAAGGCACCCATATCACCAGCTGGTCCTCCCGACGTGGGGAGAAGACCGTGGTACTGTACGTACGCCTTTGGCCTGCTACCAGACTCGTTCACGACGTCATAGCCAGCAATGCCACGACCAGACTGAGTATCGCGCGTACGACGACGCAACTCATGAGAATAGGTGCCGTTTTCAAACTCGTAACTCTCTTCCTGGAAGAGGTCTACAATCTCACGCGGATTGAGTCCTAGATAGCGAGCATACGAAGAGAGCATGCCCTGAGCATAGCCGCTCTGAGGCATATTCTTAAAATCGCCTTCCTCAAAAGCAATAAGTGCCTGCTCCTTGAGGCGAAGAATCTTTGATGCTTGAGTGATAGAAAGCCCGAGCTGACGTCTACGTTCTACGAGCATCTCACTAAAACGAGGGCGTGGCATGCTTACTCTACCTCCCTATAGGCAGCGTCTTGAACTTTGAGCTCTTCAAGAGCATCTTTATCGATAAGAACTTCTCGAGGCTTTGATCCGTTGGCTGGGCCAACAACACCTTTTGCCTCAAGCATATCCATAATTCTACCAGCACGAGCATACCCAACAGAGAGTGCTCTTTGCAAACTAGATGTAGAACCTAGCTGAGAATCCACAATAATGCGTGCAGCTTCCCAAATAAGTGGGTCATCTGCCTGTGCCATACCACCAACTCCACCAACGCCATCGGCCTGTGTTGGAGTTGCAACGGTCAAGATGTTGTCGTGATATTCGGCCACGCGCTGAGTGCGGATGTACTTAACGGTCTCCTCGATTTCCTCGTCAGAGACCCAGCAACCCTGAGCGCGATTAGGCTTCTTACCACGAAGTTTAACCAGCATGTCACCCTTACCCAGCAGCTGTTCAGCGCCCTTTTGGTCCAGAATAATGCGGGAGTTCAAAGAGTTATCAACTGAGAGCGCAACACGGTTATCAATGTTTGCACGGATCAGACCAGTTACGACGTCTGCAGAAGGACGCTGTGTTGCAACAATCAGGTGAATACCTGCAGCACGACCAAGCTGAGCAATACGGACAATGGAAGACTCAACGTCTTTGCCAGCAACCATCATAAGGTCAGCAAGCTCGTCGATGACAATGACAAAGTAAGGCATGTGCTTTGGAGGATTCTCCATATCAGCGTACTTATCGCCATCAACATTTCTGTTGTACGTCTTAATGTCACGCACTTTGTAGTGCTCAAACACCTTAAGGCGACGCTCCATCTCGGTGACGCCCCACTGAAGCGCACTTGCGGCCTGCCTTGGCTCAGTAACAACTGGAACATACAGGTGAGGAAGGCCAGCGTAACCCGTAAACTCAACGCGCTTTGGGTCAACCATGATAAGGCGAACCTGCTCAGGAGTTGCGCGCATGAGCATAGACATGACAATGGCATTGAGCAGGACAGACTTACCAGAACCAGTGGTACCTGCTACCAGCAAGTGAGGAAGACTTGCAAGATCAACAACAATTGGCTTGCCCTCAGAATCGCGACCAAAGGCGCACTCAAGAGGACCGCCTTTTGCAAACGGAAGAACGTCAGCCAAGTTGACTGCCTGGGCTTTCTCGTTAGGAATCTCAATACCAACTAGAGAAGTTCCAGGAATTGGTGCAAAAATACGAACAGACTTTGCCGCAAGTGAAAGCGCAATATCGTCCTCAAGATTGGTGATCTTGTTGACGCGCTCACCCTCGCCCATCGAAATCTTAAACGTAGTGACAGAAGGACCCGCAGTCCAACCAACTACCTGGCTCGAAAGGCCAAACTCCTCAAGCGTAGCCTGGAGTCTCTGAGCAGTAGCTTCAAGCTCATCATCACTTACGGCAGAAGTGGCCGAATTCTTGTTTGTCTTCAGAATGCTAAATGGTGGCAGCTCATACGACTCATCGTTGTCGCCTGGCCTCTTGAGCTGGTCAGGTGTGGCGAGAAAATCAGGTGTCGTTTTAGCTTTACTCTTAGGTTTAGCCTGTTTTGTTGTAGGAGCAACATCAGCTACAGCAACATCGTTTTTCTCGACAACTGCATCATCTGGCTGGTCTTTCTTCTTAGATCGCAGCTTATTCTTAGCCTTATCAATGAGCGTAGTAGGAGCATCTCCTGCATCCTCTTGCGCCTCTTCTTCCTCGTAAAGACGGGCATCACGCTTAATAACAGAAGTCTTGCGATTGCCCAGATAGGTGGTCTCCCCTTCACCGGTCTCGTCAAAGAGAGAAGACTGGTTGTTTGCGCCACGTCTACCCTGCTTCTTTGCAGGCTGTGGAGCATTTGCAGCGTAGAGCGCCTCTTCTTTTGCAAGAGCACGCTCTTCTTTGCGGTAGCGATGATTCTCGCGCGCTTCATCTAGGCGGAAGCTTACGCGTTCAACCATGTCAGAAATGGAGAAGCCGCAGATAACAACACCGGCAATAATAAAACCAACCAAAAGGACATTGCCCACCACGCGGCCAACAAAGCGCAGCAAAACCCAAGCGATACCTCCACCCACATAACCGCCGGCAGCCTCTAGGACTTTTGTGCCCAGAAGCATATCTGGAGCAGCCTCGGCACCTGGGAAGTTAAGTGAAATAAGAGCAAGAGCAGCAAGAACGTCCAGCGTTAGACCAATAGCAATACGCGTAGAGATTCCCTGATCATCACGCATAAAGAAGGTCATAGCAAAGACAAATACTGCAATGGGAAAAAGTAGCGCTCCCGTACCAAAACAGAGTTTGAGTCCATGACCCATTGCGCTGGTAATAACAGCGTTAGAAGGGACAATAATGGACAAAAACAGAGCAATAGCAACCACTGCAAGAACAACACCAATGATGTCATTCTGCAGTGGGCTCAAGCCTACTGCCTGGGCAGAAGCGGCGTTTCTAGAATTTCTTTTTGCTGCGTTTGAGGTGCGTTTAGAGGGCATTGGGCTTATACCTCCATAATGACCGGAATAACCATTGGTCGAGTACGAGTTTTGCTCCAAAGGAAGTTAGAAAGGGCATTGCGTACGCTCTTTCTCATTGCTTCAATGTTTGCGCCTTCGGACTTAGAGGCCTTCTCGATTGAATTTCTCACAAGATTCTGTGCGTCATTCATAAGCTCATCATCGTCGGCAAATGAAACACCACGGCCAGAAATCTCAACAACACCAGGCTTAAGGTTGCGACCAACAAGGGTTACCACAGCGGTAACAATGCCGTCCTGAGAAAGGCGCTGACGGTCACGAAGAACAACAGGGTTAGCGTCGGTGACAGAGAGGCCGTCAACGTACACTACGCCAGACTCAACCGTCTTACCACGAGTAACCTTGCCATTTCTCATCTCAAGCGTGTCGCCGTTATCAAGAATGAAAATACGATTAGCAGGAACGCCCATCTGCTGAGCAAGTTCTGCGTGAGCACGCAGGTGAACAGCCTCACCATGAACAGGCATGAAGTTCTTTGGACGAGCCATACCAAGCATAAGCTTGAGCTCTTCCTGGCTACCATGACCAGAAACGTGGACAAGTGCCTTTGACTTGTCGTAAATCTCGCAACCAATCTTAGAGAGCGCGTTGATGATGGATTGAACGCTCTTCTCGTTACCTGGAACAGGAGTTGCAGAGATGATTACGGTGTCCTGAGGACGAATGGAAAGCGACTTGTGCTCTCCGTTTGCCATGCGTGCCAAAGCACTCAGAGGCTCTCCCTGGGAACCGGTGCACAGAACAACAATGCGATCATCTGCGAGTTTATCAACATCATACGCATCAATGATGTCTTTATCGGCAATGTTGAGGTAACCAAGCTCACGCGCAACCTTGGTGTTGGTAATCATAGAGCGACCAGTAACAACAACCTTACGCTTTACCGCAACAGAGGCATCGCACACCTGCTGCAGGCGGTGAATATGGCTTGAGAACGACGCAACAAAGACGCGACCAGTTGCATTCTTGATGATGTGACGAAGCGCCGCACCAACAGAAGCCTCGGATGGGGTCATACCAGGGCGATTAGCGTTGGTTGAGTCAGACAACAGCAGGTCAAGGCCCTCGGAGCCAAACTTGGTGATAGCCGCATAATTTGGACGCACGCCATCAATTGGAGTCTGATCAAGCTTAAAGTCACCGGAGTGAATAAGCGTTCCTGCAGGGGTCTTCATGTGAATACCAAAAGCAGCAGGAATAGAGTGAGTCATCGAGAAGAACGTGATGTCAAAGGCACCAAGCTGAACCTTTGAGCCATCAGTAACCTCACGAAGCTTGGTGCCCACAATCTTGTGCTCAGCAAGCTTACCTTCAATAAAGCCAAGCGAGAGCTTACTGGAATAGATTGGCACCTTACGAGTAAGGTCCATAAGCAGGTACGGAAGAGCACCAATGTGATCCTCGTGACCGTGGGTAATCAAAATACCACGAAGCTTATCTTCATTTTCAAGTACATAGGTGTAGTCTGGCAAAACTAGATCAATACCAGGCTGTTCGTCATCTGGGAACATCAAACCAGCATCAACAAGCACCATATCATTACCGTATTCAAAAACGGTCATGTTCTTGCCAATGCCATCAAGTCCGCCCATAGGAATGACTTTAAGAGCTGGGTCTTTCTTAGGCATTAAAACGGTTTCCTTTCAAAAACTTTCTATGACAGACGCAACCCAAAGGGCCGTCTATAAGACTTTTTGCAAAATCTACATGTTGTTTAATTATATAAAAAATCTGCACGTATTACGCTATATATTCCCAAAGAATCAAAATCTCAACAGAATAACAAGAGAGCTCCGACATGCATCGAAGCTCTCTTCAATACCTCATGTTTTATAAGACCTCGCGTGGCGAGAAACCCATTGAGTTTGAGCGTGCCTTATGCGTCGTGGTGACGACGTGGCTGCCTACGCTCAGAGTTGCCGTTGTCGTTCTGACGACGTGGGCGACCCTCCTCGCGCTCCTTCTTTGGAGCACCCTGTGGTGCCTCTGGCTTATCGAGACGGTCAAGAGATATCTTGCCCTTCTCGTCTACCTCAAGGACCTGAACCTTAACCTCGTCGCCAACAGCCAGGACATCCTCGATCTTCTCGACACGTCCCTGTGCAACGCGGGAAATATGAAGCAGACCGTCCTTGCCAGGAAGGAGCTCAACAAAGGCGCCGAATGGCTGAAGACCAACAACGCGACCAGTGTACTCCTCGCCTACCTCTGGAACCTTAACAATAGCCTTGATGCGCTCTGCAGCAGCCTCGGCAGCACCGTTAGTACCAGCGATAAAGACGGTGCCATCCTCCTGAATGTCAACGGTTGCGCCCGTATCCTCCTGGATACCGCGGATAACCTTGCCACCAGAACCAATGACGTCGCGAATCTTATCAGTTGGGATAGAAAGCGAGATGATCTGTGGAGCGGTCTCTTTGGTCTCAGTACGAGGTGCAGGAATCTGCTCGAGCATCTTGTTCAGAATGAACATACGGCCCTCTTGAGCCTGGAGAAGTGCGCTGCGCAGAATCTCTGGAGTAAGACCAGTTGCCTTGTTGTCCATCTGCATTGCGGTAATACCCTTGGTAGTACCGCAGACCTTGAAGTCCATGTCGCCGAGGAAGTCCTCAAGACCCTGAATATCGGTAAGAACAACAGTCTTGCCGTTCTCCTGGATAAGACCCATTGCAACACCAGAAACAGGACGCTTTAGAGGAACGCCTGCATCCATAAGGGAAAGCGTAGAACCGCAGGTAGAAGCCATAGAAGAAGAACCATTGGACTCCATTACCTCAGAGACAACGCGGATGGTGTAAGGGAACTCTTCCTCGGAAGGAATGACAGGAAGAAGTGCGCGCTCTGCAAGAGCTCCGTGACCAATCTCACGGCGCTTTGGGCTGCCCATACGGCCAGTCTCACCGGTGCAGAATGGTGGGAAGTTGTAGTGGTGAATGTAGCGCTTGCCATCCATTGGCTCAATGGTGTCAAGACGCTGCCACTCGTTGAGCATGCCAAGTGTACAAATGGAGAGAACCTGAGTCTGACCACGCTGGAAAAGACCAGAACCGTGAACAAGTGGCAGGTAATCAGGCTTGACCATGATTGGACGAATCTCGTTAGCCACACGGCCGTCAACGCGCTCGCCGGTCTCAACAACCATGACGCGCATAGCGTGCTTCTCAAGACCCTTGAGCTCAACGGCAATAGCGCGGCTCCAAAGCTCCTGCTCCTCCTCGGTGAACTGAGCCTTAATCTCGTCCATCAGGTCAGCAACCTTCTGCATACGGGACTGCTTGTCAGCGTCCTTAAGAGCAGCGCTCATCTGGTCATAGTAAGCAAAGATGCGGTCGTGGACCTCAGCAATTGGCTCGTCAAGGATGTACTCACGCTTAACGATAGGGCCGTTAACCTCTTCCCACTTAGCAATGAACTTCTTCTGCTCCTCGCAGAAGGCTGCAATTGCTTCCTGACCAAATGCCATAGCGGAGAGCATATCCTCTTCGGAAATCTCATCCGCACCAGCCTCAAGCATGGAAATAAAGGTGGAAGAACCGCCAAGCTCAAGGTCAAGGTCAGAGTGATCGCGCTCTTCATAGGTTGGGTTAACTAGGAACTCGCCGGTATCAGCGTTGCGGCCAATACGGACGCACGCAAGTGGTCCCTCAAAAGGAACGCCACCAACGGCCAGAGCAGCAGATGCGCCCATGACAGAGATGGTATCAACAGCGTTTACCTGATCAGCAACAAGAGAAGTTGCAACAATCTGAACCTCATTGCGGAAGCCATCTGGGAAGGATGGGCGCAGAGGACGGTCAATCATACGAGCAGTAAGGGTTGCCTTCTCGGATGGACGAGCCTCACGCTTGAGGTATCCACCAGGAACACGACCAACTGCGTACATTTTCTCAATAAAATCAACAGTCAGTGGGAAGAAGTCGTAATCTTTACGCTCCTTGGAAACCACTGCAGTGAGAAGTACGGTAGAATCGCCGCACTTAACGATACAGGCACCTGTTGCCTGCTTTGCGAGCTCACCAGCCTCAAGGGTGTAGTGCTTACCATAGAGGTCAAATTCGTGAGTTACTTTAGTCATTTCTTTCCTCTTCTATCTCCGTTTGCCCCATTGCAAACGGGCCTCAAACATAAAGGGCGCCAGACGGCGCCCTAAAAAGCCAACTTACTGGATGTTGTCGCGGATACCCAGGGAAGCAATAAGAGTACGGTACTCTTCAATGTCGTTCGACTTGATGTAAGAAAGAAGACGACGACGCTTACCAACGAGCATCAGAAGACCACGACGAGTGTGGAAGTCCTTCTGGTGGGACTTCATGTGGTCGGTGAGCTGACGAATACGCTCAGTAAGAAGAGCAACCTGAACCTGTGCGGAACCGGAGTCCTTCTCGTCCTTGCCGTACTGCTTGATGAGCTCAGCCTTACGATCCTTAGTTACTGCCATAATAAACCGCCTTTCGCGTTGAATACTCCTTGTACTGAGAAGGTAGCCGGCAGTGACTAGCCCCTAAGAACAAGGAAATAACCTACAAGAGGATACCAGTTACTAGTGAACTTTGCTAGTAAAAATCCACTTCAACTAGATACTCAGCAGAAATTCAAATGCCTTGAGACGTGCCTCAAGGTGTGTGGCTGCCCAAATATGCGCGCTAGTGAGCAAAAAGAGTGCAGTTTCTGGAGCAATCTCAGCAATAACAAGCTGGTCAAAAGTAAGTTTTAGAAGCGACGACAACCACGAGAGCTCAAGCGGAGTTACCTCAATGGCTCCCTCAATCTCATGCGCACAACTTCCACACAATGCGCCACCAGCAGCTGGCGAGAAGTACGTCAGAGCTTCATCTCCACAGGCAATGCACGATTCCAACTCAGGGCGCCAGCCTTCATGTGCCAAAACCTTAAACACATAAGCAGCGACAACAAGATCTAAGTGTTTCTCGTCATCTACTTCTTCGCAGGCCCTGAGAGCACGAGAAAGCAATGGATAGAGAAACGCGTCCTCAATGCCTTCAATACATGAAAGACGCGCAACTTCGCAGATTGCCGACGCAGCTGCTACCTTAGAGAGATCTCCGCGAAGTGATGCGTGCGGCTCAAGCAAGGTTGCCTCGGACAAGATATCAAGTGAGCGACCTTCTGCCAGCAGTACGTCTAGCTCACAAAACAGTTCAACGCGGGCTGCAAATCGGCCGCCTGGCTTTCTAGCACCCTTTGCGACTGCACGACGCTCTTCTCCTGAATCGGAGAGCATGGTTAAGATGAGGTCTTGCTCAGCGAGTTTTGTTCTATCAAGCACAATTGCTTTAAGACGCGTAGTCTTTCTACCAGGCACAACTAGTCCTCAGTTGAGTAGCCCAGGCGCTTAATCTCATTGGCATCACGCCTCCAGAGAGGCTGAACGCGCACCTGCAGGTCAAGGTAAACCTTGCGACCAAACAGTTTCTCCAAGTCTTTTCTAGCCTCAACGCCAACGCGTTTAATCATAGAGCCGCCCTGGCCAACTACGATGCCCTTTTGTCCTTCTCGCTCAACCAAAATGGTGGCAGAAATAGAGAGGTGTCCATCTGTTGCCACCTCATAGGAATCGCAGACAACGGCAACAGAATGGGGAACTTCCTGACGAAGATTCAACAAGAGCTTCTCGCGAACAAACTCTGCTACCAGGTCTTCTGGCAATGCGTCAGTCTCCATGTCCTCTGGGAACCACATAGGACCCTCAGGAAGATGTTCTGAAACAAGCGCAATAAATGCCTGGATATTGAAGTCTTCTGGAGCAGAAACAACAAGCACGTCATCAAAGTGCGCAAGAGCTTGTGCAGCCTCAAGCTGCTCTGTTACTTGCTCTGGAGTTGCAATGTCAGCCTTGGTAATAACCAGCAGCTTAAAGGCGGCATGCGCCTGCTCAACATGATTGGCAACCCATTCATCTCCACGACCAACAGGCTTAGTAGCGTCAATCAAAAAAGCAATGACATCAGCGTCATTAAGCTCTCCGAGCGCTGCCTTGTTGAGCTCTTTTCCAAGAGCGTCTTTGGGCTTGTGGAGGCCTGGGGTATCTACAATGACCAGCTGGGAGTTCTCACCGTTTACCACTGCCCTAAAACGACGTCGTGTTGTCTGGGCAACAGGGCTTGCGATAGCCACTTTCTGGCCCATGCAAGCGTTTAACAGCGTGGACTTACCAACACTTGGACGACCAACTAAAGCAACAAAGCCGCTCCTAAAGGGAGTGGTCTCAGATGTAGTGTTTTCAGAAACTGAATTGGCGGTCATATGTCCTCCAACTTACCAATGAAAAATTGCACGCGAGAAGATCAAAAGTCCTATAAGGGCTGCGGTAATACTAATGCAGCATGATGCAGCTGCCGCAATATCTTTAGCTTTACCAGCCATGGGGTGAAACTCTGGAGAAACCAGATCTACCACGGTTTCTATTGCTGTATTGAGAAGTTCTGTGGTTAAAACCGCACCAATACAAGCAAGAACAAGTGCCCAGCTCACAGCATCTAAACCAACAAACAATCCCACCACCACGGTTACTGCAGCAGCAACGGCCATACGACGCAAGTTTGCTTCCTGAGCAAATGCTTGGCGAGCGCCCTGTAGTGCAAAGAGAAGGCCGCGCTTAAAGCTTGGATGTCTGCCTTTAGATCCCGGAATCATTACTCGTCAATCCCCTCACGGTGGCGAGTCAATACAACTGGCTCAATAGTCCTATCCGTTGAAAGCAAAGCAACAAGAGCGTCCTCACGAGCCTCCATAACCTCTGCCTCATCATCTTCAATATGGTCATATCCAAGCAGGTGAAGCATGGCATGAACGAGCATAAGCCTAAACTCATCCGCCTCTGTAGTGCCATATTCTTTTGCCTGACGAGCAATAAAATGAGGAGCCAGAATAATATCGCCCAACTCACACATCTCACCAGGAGCCAAATCTGGATCATCAGGGCGCTCTACCTCAAGTGAAATAACGTCAGTGGGTGCATTTTTTTCTCGCCACTCAAGGTTTACCTGCTGAATCTCTGCATCACTGACTACAGAAATGGAGACGGTACAGGGGCGCTCCACGCCCTCTTCAGAGAGTACTAGATTGCAATCAGCTTCAATCTCTTCCACAGAAATTGGTGACTCGACACCCTCTTCGATCACAATGTCGTACTCGTTAACCACGTTACTCCCCTAGCTGTTTTTTCTCATACGCAGTGTATGCATCAACTATCTTACCAACCAACGTGTGGCGAACAATATCATTTCTATCTAAATCGACAAAAGCAACGTCTTCAAGATTACCAAGCACCTGTCGAGCAACATCCAAACCACTTCTTCCTACAAGGTCTCGCTGTGTTGCATCACCCGTAATCACAAACTTTGACGAGAAACCCAGACGAGTCAGAAACATTTTCATCTGCTCAGGAGTGGTGTTTTGAGCCTCATCCAAAATGACAAACGCGTCATTCATGGTACGACCACGCATAAATGCAAGTGGAGCAATTTCAACAATTCCCTGTTCAATGAGGTTATTTGCGTACTCCATGGAAGTCATATCAAAAAGCGCATCGTAGAGCGGCCTAATGTAGGGATCCAGCTTTTCTTGAAGCGTGCCTGGAAGAAAACCAAGAGACTCTCCTGCTTCTACAACAGGTCTTACTAGCACAATTCTGCTGATTTGCTGAGAAGTCAAAGCTGCAAGCGCCATGGCAACTGCCAAATAGGTTTTGCCGGTACCCGCAGGACCAATACCAAAGGTTATAGAGTTGTTTGCAATTGCCTTGGTATACGCTATTTGACCTTGTGTTTTAGGCTGAATTGCTTTGCCTTTATGAGTTACAAACAGGGTACGTGTTCCCGTATGCTCTAAGTTGGCATTTCTTTTTGTACTATCAAGCAGCAACTTTACGTCTTCAAGCGTTGGCCTAGATCCAGACTCGACCATTTGAATTAGGTGAGAAAAAATAAGCGTTAACTGCTCAATTTCTTGAGAAGTTCCCGACAAAAAGATTGCTTTGCCTCTGACTGAAATAAGAGCCGCACATGACGCTTCAATTTCTCTGAGCAAACTATCAGCTGGACCTGTCAGATATAAAGGATCCACTGAATCAGGAATAGTTAAGCGAATCTGTGTTGGCTCCATGTTCCCCCAATTTATAAACGAGTAGCTTTTAGCGTTCCATTAGGTAAAACTTCATCAAAGCGCATAGCGATAAGTTCATCAAGTTCAATAGTAGGGTCAACCTGGACATCAAAAAGACCGCCAGAAATTCCCCTACCAGGATACTGTACCACCACATTATCGCAGGTACCAACTAGCTTCTTAGCAGCATCAAAGCGCATAGCATTACCCAGATCACGCATTTTCTTTGCGCGCTCAGCCATCACTTTTGGATCTACCTGATTTGGAGCAGTAGCCGCGGGCGTTCCAGGTCGCTTGGAATACCTAAATACATGCATCTTTGAAAAGCCCATCTGACGACAAAACTCATACGATTCATCAAATTCTTTATCAGTTTCTCCAGGAAAACCAACGATAAGGTCCGTTCCTAAAGCAATGGTTGGCAGTACCGAACGTGCATCCTCAACAGCCTTGCGATAAAGATCTGTCCTATACACCCTGCCCATACGAGCAAGTGTAGCGTCACATCCGGACTGAAGACAGATATGCAAGAAAGGTGCAATTCTTCCGTTGGATGCAGCAATTACCTCCACCAAACGAGCATTTACATCTGGTGGCTCAAGAGACGATAGTCTCAAGCGGCCAACCTCGGTTTTTTCAAGCACATACTCGAGAAGATCAGGAAGACGTAGAATTCTTCCACCTTCATCCTCAAGTTGAGCCTTATAGCTGCCAAGGTTGATTCCCGTAAGAACAACCTCTTGAGCTCCTCTGCTCATAGCATCTTCTACCTGTGAAACAACTTCACGAGGATCAAGAGACCTTCCTGCGCCACGAGCTTTCCACACAATGCAGAAGGTACAACGATTGTCACAGCCGTCCTGGATTTTAATACCAGGGCGTGTGCGGCCTGTTGGAGTTGGTTTAGAAATGACAAGTCCGTCATCACTCACGGATTCTGGTGCAAAACCTAGCTCTTCAAGAACCCTATCTGCAACTTTGTCCTTCTCGGCTTCTACCACAACGTTAGGAGCAAGCGAGGCAAGTTCATCAGCAAAAAGACTTGCAACACAACCTGTTGCTACTACAAGAGGGGCTCCTGGCATAAGCGCTGCTTTACGCACAGCTTTTCTCGTCTTAGCTTCTGCTTCTGCGGTGACAGCACATGTGTTGATAACAATTGCCTGAGCTTCATCTTCTTCAACAATGCGACATCCCATGCGAAGCAGAGAATCCGCCATTAAATCAAGCTCAACGCGATTTACCCTACATCCAAGATTTATGAGCGCAATACCATGAGCCATTAGCGCCTCTTCTTAGAAGTCTTTTTGGCGTTCTTATTTTTGTGATCTGAAGAATCTCTGCCTTCAGATTGAGTGGTATGTGACTCATCTTGATTGTCTTGAACATTACTTTGTTTACGCTCATCAATAAGTGAGGTGAGTGTATCTAACTGATCTTTGGTCAGTCCTGTTGAAGTCTCAATGTGAACCAGAACGTAAAGGTTTCCACGAGCCTTAGTATGCAAACGAGGCATGCCTTTACCAGCCACGCTTAGCTGCTGGCCATACTTACAACCTGCAGGTATAGAAATCTCAATAGTTTCATCTTTGATAATGCCGTCAATGGTAACGGTGGTACCAACAATTGCCTCAAGAGAATCAACACTAACTGAAGTAAAGAGATCGTCTCCCCTGCGCTCAAAGTCTTTATGCTGGGAAACCTCAATAGTTACGATGAGGTCACCAGAGGTATCACCCCTGACACCAGCCTCGCCCTTGCCGGTAATAGAAATTGACTGGCCAGAATGAACGCCTGCAGGGATTTCAACAGAGACACGCTCATGGTCAGGAGTTCTTCCCTGGCCACCACAGGTCTCACAGGCATGTTCGACTTTTTTGCCTGTTCCTTGGCACTCTGGACATACGGTCTGAGACTGCATCTGACCAAAGACGGTATTTTGGACCTGAACTACCGTACCCGTACCGTGACAGCGTGGGCAGTCTTCAATTTTTCCACCCTCACCAAGGCCGGTGCCATTACAGTCATCACAGGTAGAAAGTCTGTTATACGAGATAGTTTTTGTAACACCCGCAGCAGCCTCTTCCAATGTGATAGAGAGTCTAATTCCCATATCACTACCACGAGTACGCTGAGCAGCGCCACGACCACCATGGCCGCCGCCAAAGAAGGAGTCAAAGATATCTCCAAAGCCGCCAAAACCACCGCCAAAGATATCTGACATATCCACATAGCCGCCACCAAAACCGGATGGACCATTAGGATCGCCATAACGGTCATAGTTAGCACGCTTTTGCTCATCTGACAGCACAGAATAAGCTTCGTTTACCTCTTTAAACTTCTCTTCTGCATGAGGATCATCAGAAACATCAGGGTGCAGCTTTCTTGCCAGCTTTAAAAAAGCTCGCTTGATTGTTTTTTGATCTGCATCACGAGCAACACCTAAGAGCTCGTAGAAGTCTTTCTTCTCTGCCACGCTTACTAACTCTCCCCTTGTAAAACCTAAAACTTAAATTCCCATATAGCCGACATGGCCTAATCCGGCCGTACAAGCATACAAAGTCATAATAATAATTGAGTAGAAGGCACCGTTGATAATTCCCGAAACAAAGGCATTCGCAAAGCTTCTCCACCAGCCAGCATTCATCTTGACGCCATCTGCAAGAACATTTCTTATGCCAAATATCAAAAGCGGAATCAACACAATGGCAAATAGTGGTGAGCGTAAATTAAGCGCTACAAACACAAGAAGCATTGCAGTTATACCTGTAATACGAGCTCCCGCGCGTTGGCGGAACGTCAACTGCTCTGAAGGAACCTTAATATTTACGATAAAATCACCAGTTGCAGAACAATTTGTTCCTGCATTTCCCATTCCAGGTACTCTGATCTGGTCACCATCATGTGAATTAGCTGGTACATCAACCATAATTTCGCTTGCGGACAAAACACGTCCAGAACCACCACAAACGTCGCATGGGTCCTGTACAACGTGTCCAGCTCCTTCACACTCTGGACAGTCAACTCTAAACTTGCCTACTCCAAAAATGGAAGAAAGATCAATGTCAATATGGCCCGTTCCGTGGCAGGTAGGACAGGTAGTTGCCTCAGCCTTATGCTGTGATCCCTTACCAGCACAAGCATCACAAGTAACAAAGCGCTGATACGTGATGCCTTTCTTAACGCCATTTTTAGCGTCTGTATCATTCAGCGTTAAGTCGTAGACAATATCTGCGCCAGTCTGAGGCTTGTATGCACGAGAGCGCTTTTGAGATCCGGTGGTCCAATTATTAAAGTTGATATCACCAAACGGGAAGCCTCCCTCAAAAGGAGAACCTCCATAGGCAGATCCGCCAGGATAACCAGAAGGACCATAGCCGCCACCATAGAAAGAGCCACTTCTCATTGCATCATATCGACGGCGCTTCTCGGTATCTGACAGAACAGCATATGCCTCAGAAACCTCTTTAAAACGTTCTTCAGCATCGGGCTCTTTATTGATATCTGGATGAAGCTTACGAGCTTTAGTTTGAAAAGCTTTTCTAATTTCTTCAGCTGTCGCGGACTCAGAGACACCAAGGATGGCGTAATAGTCCTTCTCGTTCATTGCAGCCATGAAATCTCTCCGATTCAACCCGTTACAACTTATGATTATAAGAACAGTTGAAAGTGTACCCACATGTTTTTAACTTAATGCAACCAAATCCCATTAAGAATATTCGTTAACTACATACATGAAAAATCGACATACTATCGAATGTGTTCATGACTTTTTCAAACTGCAAATGAAGAAAATTATCAAATGTTTACTTATGATATTCCCGTATTTTAAATGCATACTTAGTTAATAAATCTTTCGAATAGATTTTTTTACCTTTTGAATCTCTAACTTCTTTCCAAAGAACAGAAGCCACCTTTAATTTATTAGAATAGTTATAGCTATTTTCATCTGCACAAAAATCTTTTAAAAATTGATTCCACTGACAAGCCGAATTATCGTATTTCGCATAATCTAAATCACCATAATATACATTTAACAAATCCCTGATTGTAAATGCACTATTGTTCTCTCTCTTAACTTTTCTCCAAGCAGCAGCCATATCAGCAGTAAATTTAAATGGTGAAACTTTTGTTAAAGAAGAAAAATATTCTCTAAACTTTGAATTAAATGAGAAGCCACACTCAAGCAATGACGAATTTAAAGTAACAATTTTTTTATTGACTTTTTTATTCTTTGTAAGTCTTTTCTTAATCAAATTACCTTTAAAATACTGCTCAATAATATTATTGAGCTCTTGTTTTGTACCTCTATATTCCAAACCTAAAGACTTACATATTTGCATAAGTTCTTCACGATACCAGTAATACTTAATAAACTCATCAAAAGATGTAATATCATCAAAATTAGGTCTTTTTTCTCCCATTCTTCAATCCTTTTCTTATTTTTCAATTATTTTGAAACATCAAGTAAATACTAACTACATCAAATAAATTTTTCTAACATTATCTTAAATCCCAAAGACGTCCATAGAGCTCGTTTCCAAGCAGCCAGCCCTTCTCGGTAGGCCTGTACGTAGTTTTATCCTTAGAATCTTCGTTATTGACGCATTCTAGCAGCTCATCATGCAAACAGGAGTCAAGCACTTTTTGCATCGATGGCGCTCCAAATACTCGTTCAGACTCATTCAATAGCGCAGGCGAAATTGGTTCCATAAGGCGAGCATGCAGCATCAAATCTTCTGCCACAGCTTCTCTATGAGTCAAAAATTCAACATCAAACTCTGTCGAGAAGAGCGATACACCTTCAGCAATTTTTCTTGGAGGATCAAGGACCACCAATCGTGCGCGAGCAGCGTCTTGTGGACGCGCAGGTAAGAAAGTATTTTGCTCCGCAAGCATATCGTACTCAGGCGCGGTGAGCATGCTTGCAGCGCTGGTACCAAGACCAAGGTACGACTCCCCTGTCCAGTACATCTTATTGTGCTTACAGCTCTTCTGATTGCGAGCATAACTTGCTACCTCGTAGCGAACAAATCCCGCCGCTTGAAGCGTCTTTGAAGCAGCTTGCATTCGATCTGCCTGCACGTCATAGGCGTTCCAAGGAGTGTCTTTATCTTGGGTTTGTTTAGCCAACGCCGTACCGTCTTCAATAGTAAGTGGATAAACGCTCACATGATCCACTCCGAGCGAGACAAACTTTGAGAGCGAATACTCCCAGGAACTCTCTGTTTGCTCAGGAATAGCACACATAAGGTCAACAGACACGTCGTAGCCATGCACTTTTGCGGCTAAAACCCTGTCATACGCGAGGTCTGCAGAATGAATTCTGCCAAGCCTCTTAAGCTCGTTATCGTTGAAACTTTGAACTCCCAAAGAAATTCTCGTCACTCCGCCTTTAGAGAGATTGGCGAGAAGATCATCAGATAGTGAGTCCGGATTTGCTTCCATGCTGAACTCACTAGGCTGCGTAAGAGCCAAGACGTGCTGCGCCAAATCCACTGCATCTTGACCAAGCAAGCTTGGCGTTCCACCGCCCATATAAACTGTTTTTGTGGCTGATAACAAACCAAGCTGGGCGGCCTCGTCTAGCTGATGTTTTAGTGCTTTAACATAATTTTTCATGCGACTATCATCTTGTCTTGTAGACCAAGAAGAGAAATCGCAATAGAAGCATTTTTGAGAACAAAACGGAATATGCAGATAAAGTGCAGAGGTAGCCGTTTGATTGTATTTAGACTGCCAGGAATCCACAACAGACCACTAGCTCATAGATGGATTGTGCTGATGAGATTCCTGCTCACCCTCAAGTTGCTTGACGGTTTCATTAATCTCTAGCGCCAGATCAATAAAATCTTGAGCAGTAACACACCTTACCGACTTACCGCGCCAATAGGCAGCGTTTGGAATACCCCTAAAATACCAGGTAGAGAGGCTTCTTGCGCGAGCAATATGAATGTGAGCTGCGTCAAGTAAGCGTACGTGCATCATAAAAGATGCAAGCATCTGATCAAGTGTTGGAACAAGTGGAGCTTGACCTTCAACTAAAGCTTGAGTGTTCTTAAAAATCCAAGGATTACCATAGGTTCCACGAGCAATCATTACAGCTGTCACACCTGTCTCTGTAAGAGCATAAGCTGCCGCTTCAGCAGAGAGCATGTCACCAGAGCCTATAACAGGAATTGAAACAGCATCACAAACTCTATTAACGGTCTCCCACTCTGCCTGACCTCGATACATCTGGGTGGCAAAGCGACCATGAATAGCAACAGCAGATGCTCCCGCAGCTTCCATAGCACGCGCGAACTCAGGAGCTACTTCCTCATCCTGACGTCTACCTCGTCTAATCTTTACGGTAACAGGCACCGCGACCTCAGAAAGACAAGCTTTGACCAGATCTGCAGCAAGCTCTGGGGTATCGAGAAGGGCTGATCCCTCCCCTTTTTTGACAACCTTAGGAACAGGACAAGCCATATTGATATCGATAAGCGCAAGTTTATTTCCTAGGCGCTCACTGATCTGAGCTGCCGCTTCTTTAAACTGCTCTGGCTTTGAACCAAAAAGTTGAACAGCAATATCTGGCTCAGTTGAAAGGGGCTCTACAAGCTCCCAGGTTTTATCGCCACCATAATGAATTCCTGCGACAGAAACCATTTCTGAGTATGCAAGACCTGCCCCACCCGCTCGAGCCATGGTGCGATACACACCATCACTGACACCAGCCATGGGTGCCATAAGCACAGGATGGGCAGACAGGCGCTCCTTGAGTGAAGCTCCTGACGCAAAGGGAACAATATGTGAAGAAAGACCTGCTTGAAGTGCGCAGGTTGAAATGATTGTTTGAAGCGACTCCACAAATACCTTCTACTCGTCGTCAACCTTGAGAACAGCCAAGAATGCCTCTTGAGGTACTTCGACTGAGCCAATCTGCTTCATGCGCTTCTTACCCTCTTTTTGTTTTTCAAGCAGTTTGCGCTTTCTGGAAATATCACCGCCGTAGCATTTAGCCAAGACGTCCTTTCTACGTGCGCGAACAGTAGAGCGAGAAATGATTTTATTGCCAATAGCACCTTGAATAGGAACCTCAAAGAGCTGCTGAGGAATGATGCCTTTTAGTCTGTCGCAAAGACCACGAGCAAGATCATATGCTTTGTCTTTGTGAACAATAAACGAAAGCGCATCAACGACGTCTCCAGCAAGCAAGATATCAAGCTTAACCAGGTCAGAAGTGCGATACGAATCAAACTCATAGTCAAGTGAGGCATAACCTTTGGTTCTACTCTTAAGCTGGTCAAAGAAGTCCAGAATAAGCTCGGCCAAAGGAATGCTAAAAATCATCTCGACGGACCTATCAGACAGATACACCATGTCTTCAGATACGCCACGATGATCAACAACAAGCTGCATAACCGTACCAACAAACTCAGGAGGCACAATAATCTTTGCCTTGAGGTACGGCTCATCAATGCGGTCAATCTTGGTAGCCTCTGGAAGATCTTGAGGACTGGTAATCTCAATCATAGTTCCATCGGTCTTATAGACGTGATAGTCAACAGAGGGGCTGGTAGCAATCAAGTCCAGGTCAAACTCACGCTCAAGGCGTTCTTTAACAACTTCCATGTGGAGAAGACCCAAAAAGCCTACTCTGAAGCCAAATCCCAAAGCAACAGACGTCTCTGGAGACCACGTAAGTGATGGATCGTTAACGTGCAGCTTATCAAGGGCGTCACGGAGATTCTCGTACTGTTTGTTATCAACCGGGAAAAGACCGGTAAATACCATTGGTTTTGCCTCGCGGTAACCTGGTAGTGGTTCTGCACAAGGATTTTGCTTATAGGTCAGCGTGTCTCCAACGCGGACAGCTTCAGGGTCTTTGAGGCCAGTTACTACATAGCCAACCTCACCAACAGAAAGCTGGTCAACAGCCATCTCAAGAGGCCTCTTGGCGCCAACTTCCTCAACAAGAAAAGGCGTAGAGCCCTGCATCATAAGCAGCTGATCGCCGGCTTTGATTGAGCCATCAAAAACACGTACTGTAGCTACAACACCTCTGAACTGGTCAAAGTACGAGTCAAGAATAAGCGCCTTAAGAGGTGCCGTGGGGTCTCCCTTTGGAGGAGAAACCAAGTACACCAAAGCCTCAAGAAGCTCGTGAATACCCTCACCTGTTTTACCGGAGACACATACCGCATCATCAGCTGGGATTGCAAGAACATCCTCAATTTCTGCTCGTACTTCTTCAGGTCGAGCAGATGGAAGGTCAATCTTATTGATTGCAGGAACAATATCCAGGTTAGCGTTCATGGCCAACATGGCGTTTGAGACAGTCTGTGCCTCAACGCCTTGCGTTGCATCAACAACCAGCACTGCACCCTCACAAGCAGCCAAAGACCTTGAGACCTCATAGGTAAAGTCAACGTGGCCTGGGGTGTCAATCAGGTTGAACTGATAGCGCTCTCCGTCATCTGCGTCATACATGACGCGAACTGCGTTTGATTTAATGGTAATTCCACGCTCACGCTCAATGTCCATAGTGTCCAAGAGCTGTGACTCCATATCGCGTTCTTCAACGGTATGAGTAAGCTCCAAAATGCGGTCACTGATGGTAGATTTACCGTGATCGATGTGCGCAACAATAGAGAAGTTGCGAATATGTGAAGTATCCTGTGTATTCATAAGGAAAATAATAGCGTAAACTACCCCCTTCGTGCTATACTTCAACAGCTGCCTCAAACGTGTCTCAGCGAAGAGGCCTCACATAGTAAACACCGAAAGGAACCGCACGTGGCTAACATCAAGTCTCAGAAGAAGCGTATTCTCACCGCTGAGAAGGCACGCCAGCGCAACAAGGCTGTCCGTTCCGAGCTTAAGACTGCTATTAAGGCAGTTCGCACTGCTGTTGAGGCAGGCCAGCTTGAGGACGCACAGGTTGCAGCTAACAAGGCATCCCGCCTTCTTGACAAGGCTGCTTCTAAGGGCATCGTACACAAGAATCAGGCTGCTCAGCGTAAGAGCGGCGTTCAGAAGCTTGTTAACACCCTTAAGTAGCTCTTATCTACTTTTAAACTTTTTAAAACGGACTCCTTGGAGTCCGTTTTTTTCTTACCTGAATTCTTTGAATCTACACATTTACGACGCCGCACAGAGCAAAGATAAGCTTGGTCATTGTGGTTGTTTTATCTTCTCCACTTTTAAGACCACGTTCTGCATCTGCACAGAGGCCCAGAATATGTTCGAGCTCGCCATCTGCAAATTGACGCGCCCATCGTGCATAATTTCTTACTTGCCAGTCCTGCTTGCCCAAAACTGGAGCAATTTCCCGTTCTGTACCTCGCTTAACCATAGACCTGGCGCAAATAAGCTCTCTTACGCGTCCAGTCATAAGTGACAGATTTCCAATAGCTCCCGATTCATCCATCTGACTATAAAGCTCCAAAGCCTTTTGAGCATTTCTCGCTGATAAACTGTCGAGAAAATCCCACGGCTTGACCTCAACCACTCGTGCAACATGAGTCTCTACAAACTGAACGTCAATTGCACCAGGACGACCCAACAGAGCTGCTAGAGATTTAATCTGAGAATCAAGCATGGTGGTATTATCGCCAACACGACTTACAAGCTCGTTGGCCACATTTGCTGGAATTTGTAGCCCATACTTTCTTCCAAGATCTCCTATATATTTAGGCAATTCACTTCTGGTCATTGCACCGCAATTAATAACTGCGAGCTTACCTAGAGCATCAACTGCTTTATAGAGCCTTGTTGTTTTGGCAAGTTTACTTGCAGAAAGCATCAGCGTAGTAGTTGGATTGGGGTTCTTTAGATACTCAACAAGAGCCTCTGACACAGACTTAGGCAATTTACCTGCATCATCAATGACAACAATTCGTCTAGAATCACCCATAGGAAGTGTTTGAGCGGATGACAGAACAGATTCTGGAGTCAGCTCAGCACTTACAGAAATCTCATCAAGATTAAACGTAATAAAACTCTGGTTAAGACGGCTTTTAAGTTTGTCTATAGCCCTCGCACGCTTCATCTCATCAGGGCCAACAGCCAAATATGCAGCTAGTAGCTTAGCCTGCTCCGCCATCTTTTTCCTCCTCTAAATCTGTATCTACTTTAGCATGTTGCACACTTACTCTAGGTCCATGTTCTCCGGGAAATACGGTGACGTCTCCATAATCTTTTGTGCAATAAAACCTTGCGCCAACACCCTCTAAGATATCCACTGCTTCCTGTTTAGGATGACCATAACGATTATTCTTTCCAGCACTTGCAATTGCTACCTCGGGTTTTAGCGCACGAGCAGTTTCTGGATAAAGCGACTTTGCTGCACCATGATGTCCAACTTTTAAGAAATCTATATCGCCTACATCGCCTGAATCCACCGTCTCTTTTGTCTGATCTCTTTCAGCGTCTCCCGTTAAAAGTGTAGTTAAGGTATTTTGCCCGTCGTTATACGTCACATAGAGCTCAACCGACGCATTATTAGCTTCTTTAGCTTTGTATCCCCTATGTGGCCACACAACACGAATATGAAAGCGACCAACATCAAATTCATCACCATATAAAACTTCATAGGAGCTGCTGCCGGAAATCCTCTGAATAGCTCTCTGAAGCTCAGGTTTTTCTTGTTTTGTTATTCCTTCTCCAACTAATACCCGACCTGCCTTCACCGAACCAACCATATACCTCACGCCACCAGCATGATCCTCATCAAGATGTGTGAGCAAAATAGCATCAAGATATGAGATATGTTGTCGCTCTAGAGCGTCATTAACCACATCTCCCACACTCGTGTCTACGAGCAGAGAATGCGCGCCGTCACTGAGCAATATGGCATCTCCTTGGCCAATATCCATCACACAAATTCTTGTTGGCGAGAAAAACTTCCAGTAGATACTCAAAGCCAAGATAAGCATAAACACCATCAAACAAATGCCAGATAAAACTACTCTTTTCCCTTTTGGCCAAAACGCGTAAAGAGCCACCATTGCTGCAAACACAAGCAATGAAACTATCCAACTTACGTCAGTTAACGCCACGCTTGCAAAAGATCTTTCGGATAAAAAAGAAGTAAGAGTCTCTATAAACTGACCAAGAAAATCCACAAGGCAGAAAGCAACATCTTGAGCCGGTTTAAACCAACATAAAGCTATTGCCCCAATTCCAAATAAGCTCAGAAGAGAAAATAAACTTGTAATCAGTGCACTTGAAAGAGGAGCAAGTAAAGAAAAATGACCAAAGTACATGCAAGAAATTGGAAGGCACGAAAGCTGAGCAACGGTTGTGGCACACATAGTGTTTCGTACGTCAGAAAACGGTTTTCTAAGAATCTTCTGTATTTTTCCATATCCAGATATGTGAAAAGCAATTTTTGCATAGTACTGAGCAAGACCGCCGTAGATATTCATGCCAAAAATACATGCTAAAGACAAAGTGAAAGCAATATTCACACTTAGCTGTGGATCTATACAAAGCATAAATAATGCAACGATAGAAACTGCTGAAAGCGTATGGTTTTTTCTTCCCACATATTGCATTACGTATTTTTGTTCAACAAGAAGTATTGCCCTCATTGCAGACGCAGGTAATCCACAGAAAAGCGCGTAGCTACTGAGTAAAAATAAATTCACTACCCCTCTTAAATGAGGTTTTATCGTTAGCTTTTTAAGAAAAGCGTCAATAAAAGCAGAGAGAATTACCATGTGACAACTAGAAATTGCAATGAGATGCATTAGACCGCAACGCATAAATATTCTAGGAATGTTAAAGCTATACAAGCTAGGCCTATAGGCACAAAGACCACATGCAACTAACGCTCGACCAAAGCTCTGTTCTGGTTGGAGTTGAGAAATACAGTTTTCTCTAAATTGAGCAACTTCTCCAATAATTCCCTCTCCATAGGTTTTTGAATTCACCTTGGTTATCTGAATTGAACCAAGTACTCCTCTCTTAAATTGTTCTTCTGAAAACTCCTTATCTTTATATTGTGTAAACCTACCTTCGCAACAAAGATGCGTTTCTCGCAAGAATGGTTCCTTGGCATGTAGCCCCACAGATCCAATGCATCTACCCTGGTACATGACATTTGCCTGACCAGTCCATGTATGATTTTTATAAACTAAATCTCTTGATACGACTAATTCAAAATTATGTATAGCGGTTGACTCTAAAAGATCTACCGATGCCATTTGACTGGCATAAATAAAAGAAGACCTGATAAAGATAATTACAAGTAAAAGTAAAACCGTTCCAACAGTCATAAGGCTGGTATGAGCGTACTTTACATACCAAAGTCCTAAGGCTGCCGCCATGCAGCTTCCTAAAACCTGAAGCAAAATAGTATCAAGCGCTACGTTTCTCGCGATAAAAACATGCAGCCATAAGCAAACAAATAGCATGATACAAAGGCTATACGGAATAAAAGGCCTAGTGGGTTGTTCTATCACCTTAGACACGAATATTGTCCTTGAGCTGATTAAACTTTTTCTGGCCAATTCCAGAAACACGCATCAAATCTTCAGTTGTTTTAAAAGGTCCATTCTTTTGTCTGTCTGCAACAATTCGCTGAGCCAGTCCTTCTCCCACACCTTGAAGCTTAGTTAATTCTTCTACAGTCGCTCGATTAATATCTACAACTGTCTTATTATCTCTCTTCGTATTTGTTTGCTTATTGCTTGTGGCTTTGTTTTGCTCTGGCTGTGGAATCTCTGGTGGCGGCTCTTCTCCCTTTTTAGGAATATATATTTTTTGACCATCTTCAACAGGAGCCGCTAGATTAATCCCTTGCCCGTTTGCATCTTCAGTTAAACCTCCTGCTATTTGAATAGCATCATTCACGCGTGGGTTTGCCATTTGTAAAGCGTAAAGTCCTGGCGACTTAACAGCTCCATCAACATGAACCATCATTTGAGGAGAAGCTTCTTTAATCTTATGATCAGTTCCTGGCTGATCTGTAGCATTATCTTCTTCCGTATGTTGTGGATTTTCTGCAACAGTCACTCCTTGCGTAGAGTCTGCTTGATTATGTGATCTATCAAAAGACTCTGATGTTCCAGCAGAAATTATTCCAATTAATACAACTGCTGACACAATAGCTAGGATAACCACAGCGGCAACAGCTATGAGTTGTTGCTGAGATAGATTAAACCTTCTCATCAATTTATTAATTATTTGAGTGCGGTTATTTGAAATCTGAGCCATACAATCACCTCAGATTTATATTC
>CAURLG010000003.1:0-140985 GCA_963525825.1 uncultured Atopobium sp.
GCACTTCTTTTAAATACCTGAAATGCTTGCTTACACCACTTTTCGGGACACGACCGTCTGGAGATCCCAACGTAGAAGATGGTGAATACAAACAGTCAATAGGTCTGCTTTACGGCGTTGCTTATGCCATCAAAATGAGTAAAAAGAGTACACGTCATATTGAAGGATATTTTGATTTTGTTGTTCCTCCATTAGAGGGATTCTGGTGGCAAGAAGACACTCATGGCGTTGATTACGCACATAAAGAAAACTTTAAGTGGATTTCAGTTATTCGCCTACCCGACTTTGTTACCAAAGAAGATTTTGATTGGGCCATTGCTGAAGCAACTAAGAAAAAGAAGCTAGATTTTTCTAAGGTAGAATTCTTTACCTATGAAGAAGGCCTCTGTGTGCAATGCATGCATATTGGACCTTACAATAACGAGCCTGAAACTGTTTCACTCATGCATGAATACATGGAGAGCCAGGGATACGTTTTAGACATCACTGCTGAACGCATGCATCATGAAGTTTATCTGAGCGATGTACGTAAAATAGCTCCAGATAAACTAAAGACCGTCATCAGACATCCAATCAGAAAAGCCTAATGAACTTCTTTGCTCTGGATTAAATCTGTAAACCAATCTTCACAACTAAAGCAACAGTATTAAATTCTGATTTCACAGGTAGTTTGATTTTCTCGTTACCTCATCCTTGTAATTAAAATAACGAAGGAGGAGGTGTTTTATGTCAAAGAAACAAATCAATCTATTTGTAGGCTCTATCGGAGCTTTTATCGGAGTATTTGTTTTTATCGCTTATATTCCACAAATTATTGCAAATCTACAGGGCGTAAAGGCTCAACCATTTCAGCCGCTATTTGCAGCAGTTTCTTGTCTCATTTGGGTCATCTATGGTTGGACTAAAGAGCCCAAAAAGGACTGGATTCTTATTATTCCAAATACTGCTGGTGTAATTTTGGGCGGTTTGACGTTCCTTACTGCTTTATAACAGCTAAACAGCAACTTTATATTAGAAATCTGGTGACATGAAAAATGCCACCGGATTTCTATTTTTCTCCTGGCAGTGGCCAGGATTGGCTTACCGACGGTAGCTTTGGCGCAGAAGGTTCCATCATTTGCACGCTTGTTATGCTGGCAAGCATCCTGATTCTTGCCTATCAGCTCAAGAAATCCGGCAAGCTCTTTGTAAAGAAATCTGCCGAGAAACCAGCTGAAGCCGCAGGTGTAGATTTATAAATTTCATACTACGCTGAATTTCACGAGCGCATTGCATTCTGTTCACTTAGATCGATTGATTTTTCTCGTCCACTTCTCCTGCACCATAAGGAGAAGTGGATTGTGTATATACGGTCAATTTGCAGCTTGAACAGCAAGTCCTTCTCGCCATTTATTATTATTTACCTATCTTGTTGCTGTTTGAGGAGAAATAATGCGCGCTAAGAAAGTTTTGAGCATTTTATTTGCTCTTGCTCTTGTTTTGAGCAGCCTGCCTGCATCTGCAATTGCTGAATCTATTGAAGACGCAGGTAAATACTCTGTTGTAGTCTCGTACGTTAACGTATTAAACGACGAAGAGATTCACGCTCCTTCTAAGCAAGTTGTAAATGAGGGAGAATCTTGGTCTGTTACAGCTCCAACAATCACCGGCTATGACCTGGAAGACCCTGCTCAAGCAACTGTTACTGGCGTTGCTTCTGGCTCAGATCACTACATTAAACAGACCGTCTATTACATGCCTGGTTATGTTACCTACACCGTTAAGCGCATGAAGGAGATGACTACCGGCAATTATGTTGAGGCGTCCTCCGAAGAAAATTACGGTGTGCCCGATTCGATTGTTACTGCTTCCGATGTCACCTATCCAGGTTTTGTGCGCACAACTACAGACCTTTCGCTCAAGGTTACCGCAGATGGCAAGGCTGTTAAGTACATCTATTACGATCGCAATCCTCGCAGCGCAATCTACTTCTCAACTTCCGGCAGTGAGCTTTCTCCTGTAATTGGAAATCCAGGAGATCCTGTTCCTGCCGTCCCTAATCCAACACGAACTGGTTATACCTTTGCTGGTTGGGACCTTAATGACGATGGTATTGCAGATTCTTTGCCTACCACCATGCCTCAAGAGCCTGTTACTGCAAAGGCACTTTGGACTCCAGCAACAGCAACGTATCACTACGCCTATTTTATTCAGGATCCAAACAATCCTTCTAACTACAACTACGTTACAACCACCGCAGCTTCCGGAACTGTTGGAACAATGACTGCAACTGCTCCCGTCCAGCCAAATACAGGCGTTTTCCGCTTTGAAACATACAGTCACGAGAGCGATCCAACTCCTATTGCAGCAGATGGCTCTACCACTATTAACGTTTACTACAACCTTGCAACTATCACCGTCAATGTGCGTCCAAAGAGAAATGGCTCCATTCTTGCAACGCTAACGCTTCGTTATGGTGAGTCGTTTAATCCTTACGCCATCAACCCCAATACCGGCAACAAGTATAGCGACGACATGCTCGCTGCCATGCGTGCAGACGACCCTTCTGGAACCTACTATTGGTACGGCATAATCCCTGGTGTTGGCGGTACTGCAACCACTTTCCAAGCAAAAACAACTGACCCAGGATCCAAAATTACTGCAGATAATGTGCTTGAAATTTACGGCCGCTATACCAATTCCACTGCTCTTGGTCCACGTTACCGCTTCTACTACTATCAAAACCTTGATGGTACCTACGATATGGGCGGAGACCACACGCTTTCTCGACCTGGCATGATTACAGAAATTGCTAGAAACGGTGGTGACGGCTATCTTGAGAGCGAGAATAGACATCCTGGTTTTTCGTATGACGGCTACCGCATGAGCATTGGCCATTTTGATGGAGCCAATTACGATGCACTTGGTTGGACCAGTTGGCAGCCATACAACTACGACTATCTCATCACTGATTACAATTCCAACTTGATTGAGCATCGCTATAAGCGCAATACCTATACCGTTACTTACGTAAGCTCTGGTACAACTGTTGCTACGCACTCTCATCTCTTTGGAGAGCCTTTTAATGCCAGCACCGATGTTCCTGGCGCCTCTTTAACTTCTCCACGCCCTGGTTATGTTTTCAAGGGCTGGTACGACAACTCGGAGACCGTGGGCACTCCTGTTACCGACACCACTATGCCCGCAACTAATACGGTGCTGTATGCCAAGTGGGCGCCTCTGACCGCAACCGTTACCTTTGACTCTGAGGGTGGTTCACCAGTCAACTCGCAGGAGCTCACCTATGGAGATGCAGCTACAAAGCCAGCTAATCCCGTACGAGAGGGCTACACCTTTGCTGGTTGGATTCTCTATACCAACGGAAACCCCTCTGTATATAGCTTCTCCGCAGCAGTTACAGGTGACATTACCCTCCACGCGCTCTGGAAGAAGAATGATTCTTCCGTCTCCTACACGGTCATTCACCAGACAGATGACGGTCAGATTCTCTCAACCACAACCGAGACTGCTCCAATCGGCTCTCTTGTCAGCAAGTGGGCACTCGACGCAGCTGATCGCGGAGACTATGCCTATGTAGACGTTTCTTCTCGCTCTATGGTTCTTGATGAAAATGCCGAGAATAACATCTTGACCTTTACGTATAGCAAGGAAGCTCGTTACAGCTATACCGTCCATTACGTTGACGCACAGACCGGCGAACAAATTCATTCCGACGATATTATTGGTAGCCAGACACTCAACCTGCAGAATGTTTCTGCTCGTGAGATTGACGGTTACACACTTCAGGGTGACAGCACCGGATATGTTTCTGCTGACCAGCTTGAATACACGTTCTACTACACAAAGAACCCTGAAGCACCTGCAGCACCTCAGACCCCAGCAAAGCGTAAAAGCTCTCTGCCCGAGACTGGCGACGCTTCAAGCGTGATTCTTGTTAGCACAGCTCTAACCTCTGTGGCTTCCTTGGGAACCTCTCTTGTTTTGCGTCGTAGGAAGCGTAACTAGAAGTAAAAGACAGCATTAACGCAAGTAAAACCCGGGTGCCTCGCACTCGGGTTTTTGTTTGCGTATTCTTGAAGTAGCTACAGGCGGGCACAACTCTACAATCAGAAAAGCCTAATGAGGCTCATTACTTTAGCCATAAATCTGTAAACCAATCTTCACAACTAAAGCAACAGTATTAAATTCTGATTTCACAGGTAGTTTGATTTTCTCGTTACCTCATCCTTGTAATTAAAATAACGAAGGAGGAGGTGTTTTATGTCAAAGAAACAAATCAATCTATTTGTAGGCTCTATCGGAGCTTTTATCGGAGTATTTGTTTTTATCGCTTATATTCCACAAATTATTGCAAATCTACAGGGCGTAAAGGCTCAACCATTTCAGCCGCTATTTGCAGCAGTTTCTTGTCTCATTTGGGTCATCTATGGTTGGACTAAAGAGCCCAAAAAGGACTGGATTCTTATTATCCCAAATACTGCTGGTGTAATTTTGGGCGGTTTGACGTTCCTTACTGCTTTATAGTGATTAAGCAGCAAGTTTAATTTAGAAATCCGACAGCACCTAATGGTGATGTCGGATTTTAATTAACACGCATCTCACCTCTGTAGCCATTCTTGACACTTTTTTCGTTCTACATCATAAACAAACTCAACAAACTAATTCTTAGACGTCCATTCCCGGAAAGCCAATCTGTCGCAGCGCCTCATACAGCACAATGGCGGCAGCATTTGAAACGTTTAGCGCACTGACCGAGAACTCGTTAGGATCGATAAAGTTTCCGCAGATATCCTGCTGCAAAAGCGCTGGGTGAGCATACTGGTCATCGCCATCAAGCGCATCGTGCTTTTGGCTCCAGTCCTCGCGATTGACCAGGCTGGCAGAATCTTGCAGCATTGGGATTCTCTCGCACTCGTCAGCATGCTGTGCCAGAAGCTCCTCGGATAATCCCAGGCTTTCCTTACCAAAGATAAGGTAATCCCCATCGCAATACGTTGCCTGCGTATAGGTCTTTTTAGCTTTCTTAGTCAGAAAATGTAGCGGGGATCTACTGGTTGCGGAGGTGCCGTCGACCGTGGAGACAGCGTCGTGTGCAGCGTCCCCAGCAGGTGCGCCAGATGCTTGGGCTAGACCGTTCTTCTCCAGAAATTGATCCCAGTTATCGTAGACGGAAACGTTAAGACTTTGCCAGTAGGCCATACCTGCTCGTTTGAGGTTTTTGTCATCAAGCGAGAAACCCAACGGGCCCACCAAGTGCAGATGAGTTCCGCTCACTACGCAGGTGCGACCAATGTTTCCCGTATTTGCGGGAATTTCGGGCTCTACCAGTACAACGTTGAGCATTGGTTATGCCAGAACAAAGCTGGTCAGGAATGCAATAAGTCCGCCAAGTGCCATAGTGGCTGGCAGCGTCACAAACCAAGCGGCAATAATCTTGCGCGCAACGCCCCAGCGCACGGAGCTGCGACGACGAGCAGATCCTGCACCCATGATGGATGTGGTGATAACCTGTGTAGTGGAAACTGGTGCTCCAAGTGCAGTCATAATCTCAATTGCAACGGTAGAACTTGTTTCGGCAACAAAGCCAATAACTGGCGTGAGCTTGGTAACGCCATCGCCAACGGTACGCATAATGCGGCCGCCGCCAATGGAAGTTCCTAGCGCCATGGTGGTTGCGCAGAGAAGTTTGACCCACAGAGGAATGCCGTTAGAAGGGTCGTGTAGACCGGCGGTTACCAGCGCCAACGTGATGATTCCCATGGTCTTCTGAGCGTCATTATTGCCGTGGCTGTATGCCATAAACGCAGCTGAGAGCACCTGAAGACGGTGGAAGAGACCGTTTGCCTTTTTAGGTGGCCATTCAGCAAAGATCTCAAATACCAGCTTCATAATAAAGTAGCCCAGGGCCATACCAATAAGAGGCGAAGTAAACAGAGGAATAACAACTTTCTCTAGGACACCCGCCCAAAGAATGTGACCTGTGCTGCCGGTAAAAACAATGGTTGCACCAATAAGGCTGCCGATGAGCGCATGCGAAGACGAACTTGGGATTGAGAACCACCAGGTAAAGAGGTCCCAAATAATGGCTCCCATCAGTGCAGCAAAAATAACGTAAAGCTGTAGCTGAATATCAACCAGACCAGACGCAATGGTCATAGCAACTTTCTCGCTCATAAGCGCGCCGATAAAGTTCATGATAGCCGACATGATAATTGCTGTGCGTAGAGGCAAAGCCTTGGTATACACCGTGGTAGCAATAGCATTTGCGGTGTCATGGAAGCCGTTAATGAACTCAAATATCAGAGCGGAAACAAGTACCGCAATAAGCAGGATGCTAGCCATTTTTCACGATAACATTCTGAACAGCGTTTGCAACGTGCTTGCAAGCGTCAAGGGTAGACTCAAGCCTGTCCATAAGGCTCTTCCACTTAAGAACCTCAATTGGATCATCAACATTTCTGAAGATAGAGCTCAGAGCGTTACGGTAGACGACATCGCCCTGGTCCTCATACTCATTTGTAGAGCGTGTATGGCGAATGACCGAGTCATCCTTGTGATAATCAGGGAGACGATCAAAGGCCTTTTGCAGCTCCTCTGATGCAAACAGAATCAAATGTGCCACCTGAACTGCCTCTGGACGCATTTCTTTGATGTCATACATGCTGAGGTGTGCAGAGACGCTCTCAATACCATCTGCAATCTCGTCCATAAGCAGGGCAAGGCGTGAAATGTCCTCGCGATCAAATGGCGTGATAAAGGATGTATTGAGGGTGGAAATAATCTTTCCTACCTGGTCATCGCAGAGTGTCTCGTAGTTCTTGATTTGGACTTCATAATCTTCTGAACTTGGGAATGACTCCATATAGGAGACAAACAGTTTTGCTGTTGAAACAATCAACGCTGAAAACTCAGAGAACATGCTGTAGAACTCATCTTCTCTACGAGAAACTCGGCTCATATGACGCCCTTCACTTGGACTTTTTATTACATATACAAACACATTTAGTATAGCTGTTTAGGGCGCGTACGCTGGAGATAATGACAATTTCAACTTCTCCATAGAGAAGCTGTCGATCATAATAAGATATGGGCTAGGAAGGCCAGATTATGCGAGAAAAGCTGTTTGAATACGTTGCGAATCAGTACGGTATAAACCCCGACTATCCCTTCTCGACAGCTCCCACCTATGCGCTTTTAGATGGCTCTGTTGACTTTGATGAGCTGTGCCAATGGATTGATGCAAGTTATTCTGCAACGAACTGACGAATATCTTGTTTAGTACTTGGGTAAGTATCAGCAATCTGTTTGTTAGACATTGGAGGTTACTTTACATGACAGAAAAGCACGCACTTTCTTTTGACGAGAATTTCTTCAACAAGCTAGGTCAATTCGGCAGCATTCTATCAGTCATGATGTATGTTTCTTATATCCCACAGATTACTAATAATCTTGCTGGCAATAAAGGTAGCTTCATCCAACCACTAGTTGCCATGATCAACTGCACTGTCTGGTTTGTTTACGGCGCTTTCAAGAAAGAACGCGATGTTCCCATTATGATTGCTAACGCCCCTGGTATTCTCTTTGGACTTGTTACTGCAATTACAGCGCTGCTATAATCTGGCAGCCGGTCAGGCCTATCAGCTTACTAAGACTCAACGATAAGGACGGTTCACGTGGCACTTATAGGTTTCTTTAAAGTTATCTATATTCCCCTGACCGTCCTGTATCTCATAGCGGCATATGTCCTTCTTGCAAAGCAAAGCTTGAGCAAAATCTTTAAGCGCACAAATTTTGACCTCTTCCGCGGTGGAGTGCTCGCACTTTATTACTTTTTTATAGCTATGGTCTTCTTTGTAAACATAATGCTTCTTACCACTAAAACTGTAGTTAAGCAGCAATTTCTTGTTCCTTATATAGTTGGAATTATTGCTATTGCTGTTGCGTGCGCAATCTTTACGCAAATAGCAAAACACTCTAAATCAGATTGTTTTATTACTATTAGAGACTTGGTTGTTCCGCTTATTTGGCTTGTTTCCTCATTTGTTTATACGCAAAGAATATTTGAGCTTTTACTTGCAACAAAATAGTAACGCAGCCGTTCCATTACTGCTTAATGGACTTCTCGCCTTTAGAAAGTTCCTTATTCTTGTCGGCATTATTTTGCTCTTCGGAAGACTTCTGCGCTTCAAGAGCTTTCTGACGGCGCCCTTTGAGGTATCTTCCAAGCGGAGCAGTAACAACAAAATGATTCACAAACGCTCCGCAGGTTGCCAACAAAGCTGCAACCAGTGCATTTGCATAAGGATTCCACGCGGGAAAATACTGAGCCAGCGCTTGCTGAATAGGAAAAGCCCAAAGGTAAATACCATAGGACAGTTCAAATTTGGTACCAAATTTACTAAAGTGGTTGCCCATTCCGTATGCAAGGCAGAAGCAAGCGATAGGGAAAACCGTCAGCATTGCCAGATTATCGATGCCGCCGAAAACCATAACAAACCACAGAACAATCGTCGCAAGGCCCAAAACAGGCGAGATAGTAATATGGTCTCTGAGCACCCAGATTAAAACACCCAGATAAAATAGAAGAACCGCGCGCACAACGCTGAGCTGCAACGGAGAAAACTTCACGTAATATACCACTGCTAGCACAAAAACAGGTATCGAGAGCAGCAAAAATTTCTTCTTATCAAACTTGGTGAGTTTATAGCTGATAAAACACAGAATGTAGCAGATAAACTCAACGGGAAGTGTCCACAGCGCAGCATTGACCACGTCGCCCGAAGGATTGTTGGTAAACACTCCCGGCAACTGATGAACCATAATCAAAACACCATTGAGCAGGTACTTGTACGTCTGTGGATTAGTAAAATACTCCACAGGTGAAAGCGTTGAAAGCATTGGACCAAGCACAAACGCAGTCAAAATAACAACAAATAGAAGCTCGGGAAAAAGCCTCAAAATGCGTGCCGAGAAGAACTTTTTTGCCTCAGGGTAATGCTCGCAACTACGGGCAATCAAAAACCCGCCAAAGAGAAAGAAGACACCAACAGAAACACCCCCGGGGCTCAAACGATCCCCTGTTAGCTTCAGCAAATAGCTGCCAGCATCGCCGCCCAAAACCACCGAGTAGCAGTGAGAAACAATAACCATCAGTGCAGCAACAAACCTCATAAAGTTCAGGTTATTGACTCGCGATGTAGCTACGTCGCTCAGTTTAATCCGGGCACTTCTCGACATTTACTCGCCTAACTCTATGCGAACCTTTTGCCCCTCAACGTGAACTCTGTCCCGGGCGAAGAGCTGCAACACCTCAGGATACAGCTGGTGCTCTACCTGATGAATAGCCTCTTCAAGCTGGTCAACGGTCCAGCCCTCTTCAACCACAACTGGTCGCTGAGCAATAATAGGGCCGCGGTCGTAATCAGCGTTTGCCAGGTGAACGGTAACGCCCGTCACCTTGACGCCGTACTCATACGCGTCCTGAATAGCATGTGCACCACGGAAGCTTGGCAGCAACGCCGGATGCAGATTGAGCACACGATTAAGGAAGGTGTTCAGAATAGGAACGCCAACTTTGCGCATATAACCAGCCATAACAACATAATCAACGTTATAGCGCTTGAGCTCGGTGGCAATGACCATATCTGCAACAAATGGATCTTCGTACGTCTCTTTTGAGAGCGTTAGGGTTTGCAGACCAGCTGCTTCCGCCCTCTTCAAACCATATGCATCGGGGCGAGAAGAAACAACCAGTTCAATGGTTGCATCTAGCTTGCCAGCATCAATGGCGTCAATAATGGCCTGCAGGTTGGTACCTGAACCGGAAAGAAGAACGCCAAGCTTAATTGGCATCGTTGTAGACCACCTTTCCGGCGCCTGGGATAATCTGACCCATAACAAATGGCTCAAATCCCTGGTCAGAGAGGGCTTCTGCTACATCGTCAACGTCGTCCATGTCTACGATAAGAGCCATGCCAACACCCATGTTAAAGGTGCGATACTGCTCATCAAGAGACAGGTTTGCAGCGTTAGAAACGTATGAAATAACTGGTGGAATATCCCATGCAGGACCAGCCTCTCCACCACGATCAACCTCTGCGTCAAGGTGAGCTGGCAGTGCACGGTTAAGGTTCTCGGTGATTCCACCACCAGTGATATGTGCCATAGCCTTGATAGGAGCTCCTGCGCGGAGCGCAGCAAGCAATCCACCTGCGTAAATAGTAGTTGGACGCAAAACAGCGTCTGCGAGTGACTCTCCACCGAGCTCCTCTAGTGGCTGGTTAAGCTCCTCGACAGTCTTACCCTCAATGGCTACCTTACGTACCAGCGAATATCCGTTGGAGTGAATGCCAGAAGAAGGAAGTCCCAGGATGATGTCACCTTCACTGACCTTCTCGGGACCTAAGATCTTTGGTTTGTCGACAACGCCTACGACAAAGCCGGCAAGATCGTAGTCGTCAGGATTCATAACACCTGGATGCTCAGCCATCTCGCCGCCCACCAGCGCACATCCGCTCTTGCGGCAGCCTTCTGCAATACCACCAACAACTTCGGCGACTGCCTCGGCTTTAAGCTTGCCCACAGCAACGTAATCCAAGAAAAACAGCGGCTCGGCGCCCATGGGAACAATATCATCGACGCACATGGCAACCAGGTCCTCGCCCACCGTGTTGTGGCGATCGAGAAGCTGAGCAATAGCAAGCTTGGTGCCAACGCCGTCAGTGCCACTGACTAGTACAGGCTCTTCCATGTCTTTAAGTGCTGCTGCCGAGAAGCAGGAGCCAAAGCCACCCAAGCCGCCAATGACCTCGGGACGAGTAGTTGTAGCAACAGCAGCCTTAATGGCGTCGACCGCACGAGCGCCTTCATCAACGTCAACGCCTGCGTCAGCGTAGGTAATCTGCTTGGTTGGATCAGCGGAAGTAGTCATTATTCTCCTTCTTACTGCTTTGAGGGGACAAAGCCCTCGTCAATTAACTGCTGTTCTACCTGGTCAAACTTACGTGCAAAAGATGGGTTTAGATTATCTGGGGTGTTTTCTGGCAAGAACCTCTGGTAGAAGTCTTCCGGAATTGCCACAGGATACCTGCCGCTAAAGCAAGACGCGCAATAACCGCGAGAAGGAACGCAGGCAAGCAGACCCTCCAGGCTCAAAAAGCCTAAGGAATCAGCGCCGATATAATCACAAATTTCTTGAGTAGTCATTTTTGCCGCAACAAGCTGGTGCTGGTCGGCAGTATCAATACCATAGAAGCAAGGCCAGATAACCTTTGGAGATGCGCTTCTGACATGTACTTCAGTAGCTCCCGCGTCTCTAAGCAGCTGAACAATCTGCTTGGAAGTAGTGCCGCGAACAACAGAATCATCTACCATTACGATACGCTTACCTGCAACAACGTCCGAAAGCGCGTTGAGCTTCAAGCGTACACCCAGTTCACGAAGCTGCTGTGTAGGTTGAATGAACGTTCTTGCAACGTAGCGATTCTTAATCAATCCGGTACCAAAAGTCACGTCCAGCTCTTGCGCAAAACCCTCAGCTGCAGGAACACCGGAATCAGGTACACCGATTACTAGGTCAACGTCTGCTGGGGTCTCTTTTGCCAGTTGGCGACCCATCTGGTGACGGACAGAATACACCGAGCGACCGCTGATAATAGAGTCAGGACGCGAGAAATACACCTGTTCAAAGATGCAATCTGCTTGCTGACGAGGGGAAAGTCCCATCTCAGAAGATAGGCCACTGTCGGAAATACGGATAATCTCGCCAGGAGCCACCTCGCGCACATACGTAGCGCCCACGATATCCAGCGCGCACGTCTCAGATGCAACTACCCAGTTATTCTCGCCTTCCTCGCCAATATGGCCGAGTACCAGCGGACGAATACCGTTAGGATCCCTAAACGCATAGAGGGCGTTCTCGCGGATAAGCACCATGGCGTAACCGCCCTCGATGAGGTTCATAGTTGCAGCAATACCGGTGCGCAGACGGTGTGTGCGACGAGTAAAGTAGCCGATGAGCTGGGCTGCTACCTCGGAATCCGTGTGCGATCTAAAGGAAATCTGGCGAGAAGACAGTTCTTCTCGCAAAGAGTCAAAGTTGACGAGGGTGCCGTTGTGTGCCAGGGCAATGAGGGTCTCATCGATGGACGACATGTGAGGCTGAGCAGATTCCCAACCCTTGGCGCCTGCGGTACCGTAGCGGCAGTGACCGATAGCCACTTTACCTGGCATTGCGTTGAGGTCGTCGTTGTTGAAAACTTCGGTTACGAGGCCCGTATCTTTTCTGATAAGCACGGTATGGCCGTCGCCGACAGCTATACCTGCGGAATCTTGTCCGCGGTGCTGCAGGGCGTGCAGCGCAAAATAAGTGAGTCGAGCAACGTCACGGTCAGGCGCCCATACTCCAAAGACGCCACATTCCTCGTGAAGTTCCATTGGATCCCCTCCGGATGCCTCAGCTTGAGCCACCCTTGATCAAACGCCTCTCACGTCTGGCAACAATACATACAGTGTACCTGGAAATTTGCAAGAAAAAGCGCTCCGAACAAATATGTTCGGAGCGTGTAACAATTTTTTAAGAAAGTAGCATTTTACCGCCCTGACTGACAGCTCCTGGCTGCGTCCAATACTCTTTCTGAACCGTCAGCGTGCCGACTACTGGGCCTTTGGCTGAGCCTCGGTTTTTGGAACACAAATGAGCATGGTACGACCATACTGGTCAGTGTAATTGCAGGTAAAGAGCGTAAGAACATGATTAGCGCGAGAAATAACATCTGCTGCATCAGAACGCGAGCTTACTGCCCTTGAGAGCCTGTCCTTCATATAAGACCTGAACTCATCAACAGAAGCAAAGTTAAACTGCCTGACTTCCTCGTCGTCTTCATCGGTGTGATAGGTAAATACCGGCTCCAGCTCATATGTTTGAGTAGGTGTGACATACCAGATAGTCTCAACCTTATCGAAGGTAGACTGGTCGTTCATTGCTCCAATGTACTGGAACATAGAGCCGTTTCTCATGTGGTGACCATAGAGAATGGTTTGCTGGTCAGTAAGGCCATTTGGATTGTTCTGGTAGTCCATGAAAATCTGGCCGCCGATTGACCACTCACCTTTTGCGTTTGTATGCAGGTAGTGATCGTTATCTGTGGTCTGATACACAGGATAGTTGACCTGCGTATCTGGAATCTGAATCCAGCCGACAACCTGGTTGTTTACTGCCTGAAGTCCGGCCCAGTCAATAACTGGGGCCTCGTCTTTTTTCTCGGAAACTGTTGCGTATGTAGCAAGCTCTTCGTTGATGACGTCTTGCTCGTGGTATTCAAGCTGGGTCTTGCCAAACATAACGCCGGCAACAACCAAGAGGCCAATGCCAACTACCAGCAAGAGCGTGGAAAGAATATAAGCAAAACCCTTCTTCTTAGTGGGTTTCTCGCCAGACTTTTTAGGAGAGGTTTTTTTGTTGCCCTCTTTTTTTGAGGACGCGGAACTTTTCATAGAAACCATCTCGACGGAGGTTTTTGAGGTGTGAGTATTTCCAGCCGTCTGATCGTCAGCGGCGAATGAAGCAAAATGCTTGCCGTTTTTTGATTCCATGCACTTCCCTTCTGAAGGTACTCTTTGTCATACCTTTGTCATACCCCTTAAAAGTTTAGCTATGCACGAAACAAAAATCTCTGTGCATCTTATGAAGTCATCGCATAATCACATTTTTTGGTATGAAAAGCCCGCGCCTCAAATCTCCTGAAGCGCGGGTCTCATGTGCGATTGCGGATGCAGGTACGCATGCATGCGAGTTCTATTTGCGGACTACGTGCATGCGGGTACAAGTTTTATTCGCGAGCTGCGTGCGTGCAGTACGGGCTAGCTTATGCGTTAGCCATCTCGGCTTTAAGCTGGACGATCTTCTCGCGATACTCTGGAAGAGAAGCGCCAAGAATCTGGGTAGCGTAAATAGCTGCGTTTTTGGCGCCGTTGATGGCAACGCAGGCAACGGGTACGCCGGATGGCATCTGGACCATGGAGAGCAGGGAATCCATGCCACCGAGGTCGGATGTCTTCATTGGAACGCCAACGACAGGCAGCGGTGTGAATGCAGCGACAACTCCGCCCAGGTGAGCGGCCTTTCCCGCGGCAGCAATGATTACCTTGAGGCCACGGTCAGCAGCGGTCTCGGCCCACTGGTGGACCTTGTCTGGAGTGCGGTGTGCGGATGCAATGACCAGCTCATATGGAACGCCAAGGCGCTCGAGCTCAGCGGTACATCCCTCCATAGTTGCAAGGTCGCTCTTTGATCCCATGATAATGCCGACAACAGGCTGATCTGCCATCTCTGCTCCTTTGTTACGTCTCTTAAAATAGGCGGATACGTCAAATATCCATCTCACAGTATAGAGTATGATTTTCTAGAACGTTGGTCCATCAGTCCACGTGAAAGGAAACTGTAATGAATGAAACCAACTCTGTTCTGTACCAGCGAGAAGGCTCGTACATCCCTCGCATCGCCGCAGTGCATGACCTCTGCGGATACGGAAAATGCTCGCTTGGCGTAGCTATTCCGGTACTGTCAGCAGCGGGATGTGACGTTTGCCCAGTACCTACGTCGCTTTTCTCGGCACACACCAAGTTCCCTACGTTCTACATGCATGACACCACCAACATGCTCGAGGATTACCTGGATGCATGGCAGGAAGAGGGCATTGACCTGGACGCCATTTATTCTGGCTTCCTTGGTGCAGCAGAGCAGGTTGCAAGTATTCAGCGTTTGTACCAGGAGCATCCAAAGGCACTTCGCGTTGTTGACCCAGTTATGGGCGATGGCGGCAAGATGTATCCAACCTATACGCAAGAGCTTTGTGACGCAATGAAGTCCCTGGTAAATGGCGCAGATATTTTGACACCAAATCTTACTGAGGCTTCAATTCTAACGGGCATTCCATACGCTGGTCAGAATTTGACTGATGAGCAGGTAGATGAGCTGCTTGATGCACTGCTTGCGATGGGCGCCAAGTGTGTTGTTCTTAAGGGCATTGTTCGCGGTGATAGCCTTATTCGCAACTTTGTTGCTACCGAGTCCGAGCGTGGCGAGATTGTCTCCGAGCTTCTCCCTTACATGCTGCACGGCACCGGCGATCTGTTTGCCTCTGCGCTTTTAGCTGCAGTTATGTGTGGTCAGGAAATCGCTGACGCAGTTGAGTTTGCTGGTGAGTTTGTCTGTGAGTCCATGGAAATTACTCGCGATCAGCCAAACTTTGAGCTTCGTGGCGTTTCGTTTGAGACAAAGCTTGGCCTAATTGCCCAGCTTCTGCAGGAGTAAGACGCTTCTACAAAAGCAAACTGCTCGCACAGACCCCTGCGCTGCAAAAAGCATCCTTTTTCTTTGTCGTAGGCGCTCACTCACGTAGAGTGGGCGCCTATTTGTACGCAAGCAAGCGCCGTTATGCATGAAAATGCATTTTCCTAGTCCTTTATTCGTTTCATTTTTTATCAAACAAAAATTGAGCTTCAAAATAGGGCGAAAAAGGTAAAAAATCCGTTTAGTTGGAAATCGAAGAAATTGATTACATATTTGATATTAGTAAAAGCCCAGTTGGCATTAATCAAGCGACACATTACTAAATCAAAATCACTCAAAATCGTCATGCATAAAGATTAAAACTTCCAACTAAACGGCTTTTTTACCTTTTTGGGACCAAAGTCGTCTTGGAAACACCGATTTCATGGCTTTCAGTCAAATTAACGTGCAAATCATTCGCCGCTCCACCATTTTGAGGCGAAGCGACCTCTCGATAAGTCACTTCCAGCAGCACAAGCAAAAGAGCCGCTGACTTCAGCGGCTCTTTTGCTCTTTTGCTTTGTTACTTGCAGGTACGTAGACTACTTAGTACCTGAAGAACTGTCGCTTGTACCTGTGCTGTTAGTGGTACCAGTGGTGCTCGTAGTGGTGTTCTTCTTTGTTGAAGAGTCACCACCAACGATGCCGCCAAGCACGCGAACTGGCGTAAATGACGTGGCAATCTGGTCTCGCAGCTCTTTCTGAATGGTATCGTTTGCACCAGTAATGACCATGGTGATATTTACCCCATCAGAAGACTGCGTCTTTGAGAACGTAAAGGTAAAGATAGGTGTTGCATCTCCGCCAGGTTTAAGGAATCCAAAGAGCTGAGATTTCTGAAGCTCACCTTGGTCATTTCTGTGAACACTGACGTGATAGACAACGGTATTGATTCGTGGGTTGAGCAGCGCGTTAATAGCAAATGCCTGCGCCTGGACACTGGATCCCGCATAGCATTCAAGCACGTCTTTTGAGGTCGTGTCGGTAACTGTTACCTCAACGCGACCAGTGTTCTCGTCAGCTTCCTGAACCGAGAAATCCTCGGGGAACTGCGTAAATCCATTACCCCACTCGACACCGCCACGCAATGCAGATGCAACGGATCGCACCGTAACTGATTCAGTTAGATTTGCTGTGTTAGCTCGACGAATAACACCACAAGAGACCTGCATCAGAACTACGATTACCAGGAAAACCAGGACAAAAAGGACTGCCGTCTTTGTAATGACCTTCTCGATATTTGAGCCCGAAGGATCAGATCCCGAAAGTGGATCAACGTCCACTGCCACAGCTCCGCCCTGCCTGCGAGCACGCTCTAGAGCTGCGCGTTCCTCGTTAGGATGACCCGTCTCGTCTACCTTGGTAAACAACTCTTCAGCTGCGTCAGCATCAAGCGCGCCCTTCTGGCGGCGCGCAAAGCGTGAACGTTCTGCATCATCTTTAGCCATGTAGCTCTCTCATTCAACCTGCATAAACACACTTTAAAGCGTGCAATGCGTTGACTTTTGATCTTAAGTACAACCCGTCGGTTTACAAGCTGCAAGTCGCAGACCGCAAGTTGCAAACCGCAAATCTGCGGTTAAGCGTATCGCGAGAAGAACGCTTGCTGTCGCAGCCGCGTTTCGCAAAGCACTTAAGGCTCTATTTTACCGCCTTGCGATGTTTGGTGCATCACCAAACTGCATTTGATAGTAATGAGCGTAGATTCCGCCTTTTTCTAGCAGTTCATCATGGGTTCCACGCTCAACTGCACGACCGTAATTGATAGTGATAATTTCATCAGCACCCATAATAGTCGAGAGTCGATGGGCAATGACCAGCGTAGTTCTATTCTTTGCCAGCTCGGAAAGAGACTCCTGGACCGCGCGCTCGGACTCGTTATCCAGAGCGGAAGTAGCCTCATCCAAAATGAGCAGCGGTGGATTCTTCAGGAACACACGCGCAATAGAAATGCGCTGCTTCTGTCCGCCAGAAAGTCTAGTTCCACGCTGTCCTACCTGCGTGTCATATCCATCTGGCAGCGATTCAATGAACTCGGCGATATTTGCTCGCTTTGCTGCCAGTGCAATGTCTTCTGCAGAAGCTTCAGGGCAGCCGTATGCAATGTTCTCTGCGATAGTACCGTCAAAGAGGTACACGTCTTGCTGGACCATGCCAATTGCCGAGCGCAAACTGTGCTGCGTAACAGAGCGAATATCCTGCCCATCAATGGTGATGCTGCCGCTTGTCACATCGTAGAATCGTGGCAATAAAGCGCAGGTAGTGGACTTACCTCCACCAGAAGGTCCAACCAGTGCAACAGTTTTTCCGCTCTCAATATGCAAGTTCAAGCCGTTGATAACGTCTTCGGCATTGTTGTAAGAAAAATGAACGTCCTGGTAGATGATGTCGCCAGCAGTAATCTGAATGTCGTGAGCATCAGGTGCATCTTGAATGTCCGGCTGCGTTTCAAGAATCTCCGAGAAACGCTTGAAACCCGCAAGGCCCTTCTGGAATGTCTCGGTAAAGTTCAGAATGTTCATGATTGGCGTGGTAAACAGCGAGATGTAAAGCGCATACGTAGCCAGGTCAATGGCTTGCATCTGACCCTGAGCAATCATCCAGCCGCCCAAAACCAACACAACGGTGTTCAAAACACCCATCATGCCTGAAATTGCAGCTTGGTACCTGCCCATAGCCTGGTACATATTGGCCTTGGAGTCTAAGTATGCCGAGTTACTTGCTCTAAATTTCTTACGCTCGTGATCTTCCGCCGCAAAGCCCTTAACCACGCGAATACCAGAAAGTGAGTCTTCTAGCTGGGTATTTACGTCGGAAATGCGCATGCGATTCTCTTTAAAAATACCGCGCATGTGCATGTTGGCAAAGAAATTGAACACCACTAACGCAGCGGCAATTCCAGCAAGTACCAGCGTAAGAGGCACATTAATAAAAGCCAGAATAACAAAAGAGCCAGCAATCTCTAGCAAGCCAATAATCAGATACTCGGGACCGTGATGCGCCGTCTCAGAAATATCAAACAAGTCAGATACCAGGCGACTCATCAGGTCACCCGTCTTGTGGCGATCATAATACGAGAAACTCATGCGCTCGTATGCATCAAACAGGTCTTCTCGCATCTTGCTTTCCATGCGGGCGCCCATGATGTGTCCCCAGCTAATAACAAAGTAGCGGCACAGAAAGTGGACAAAGTACATGACCACGAGGCCAACGGCAATAAATACCAAGCTGCCAAGAATGGCATCTTTACCCTGCGTAAATAGTCCCTTTGTGAGCGCTCGCAGAATTTGAGGGAACGCCAGCTCAATGCAAGCCAAAATGATGGCGCAGATAGTGTCCAGAATGAACAGGTGCTTTTGTGGAGCGTAATAAGAAAGAAAACTGGCAAACAGCGATTTGCGGTGTTTGCCAGGGACGTTGTTACCAGGTATAGGGCGAGAAGAACGATCAAGCATGCGTAATTACTCCATAGGCAATCGGTGTGAAATTGAATCGCAGATAAGAGCTCCAATGATAGTCTTTGCGTCCTCGATTTTGCCATCGAGAACGGCGTCTACCAGCTCAGATAGCGGAACAAGATCCACGTTAATAAATTCGTCGGCATCTGGGTCTGATCCCTCAAAGGTCAGCTCAGTTGCCATATAAAGGTGAATGAGCTCGTCAGTAAATCCATCAGAAGTGGCGGTAGTGGTGAGAAAAGCCATCTTTCCCGCCTTCATTCCGGTCTCTTCCAACAACTCACGGTGAGCGCAATCAAGAGGATCCTCACCTGGGTCAAGCTTTCCTGCAGGTAGTTCAACTGTTACACGACCAAGCGCAGTTCGATACTGACGAACCAGACAAATTCTGCCTTCATCAGTCAGTGCAACTATAGCCACAGCTCCAGGATGACGCACAACATCGCGAAGAGCAGTACGTCCATCCGGAAGAGAAACACGAAGACGATTCACGTCAAAAATGCGACCAACCCAAACGGTATCTTCAGAAAGTGGCTTCTCTTCTAGAGAGGCATCGCGCGCATCCTCTGTACCTGCAACAAAGCTGCGCTTTTGTGGCTCCCCAGAATGATGGTAGGCAGCATCGCCCACAGCAACACGCTCACCGTCGTAGGTAAGCGAATCAACTGCCAAGTGCAAATCATTGCGAGCAGAATCAAACACCTCTGGAGTTACCTGCATGTCAGCATCAAGAATCTCTGGCTCAGCAGACTGCATATCATCAAACACATCACTAAACTGAGAGTTGCCTTGATTGCTGGTCCAAGCACCATCCTGTACGTTGGTTTTCTCGTCATTTTGATTTGCCATAAGCGCTAACCTAACTATTTTTCTGGACGACCTTGAAGAGCCTTAAGTCCAATATCGTGCCTGAGCTGCTTGCCTTCAAAGTTGATAAGGTCGCAAGCCTCATATGCACGAGCGCGAGCTTCCTCAAAGGTTGGTGCGAGCGCAGTGACGTTGAGCACGCGGCCGCCTGCTGTGACAATCTTTCCGTCCTCGGTCTGAGCAGTTCCGGCGTGATAAACAGAAACGCCTTCAAGCTGCTGAGCAGCCTCAATACCGGTAATCTCCTTGCCCTTCTCGTAAGAACCAGGATATCCGGCACTTGCCAGAACAACAGAAACAGCCACTGTATCAGACCAGGAAACCTGCTGATGACGGAGGGTACCGTTATCGCAAGCCATCAAAATTGAAACCAAATCTCCCTGGAGACGAGGCAGCACAACCTGAGTTTCTGGATCGCCAAAGCGAGCGTTAAATTCAAGAACCTTAGGGCCGTCTTTGGTCAGCATAAATCCACCATAAAGGCAGCCAGAATAGTTGATACCCTCTTTTTTGAGCTGGTCAACAACGTGCTGCTCAATGGTAATCATCTGGGAAAGTTCTTCATTGGTCACAAACGGAACAGGAGAATAGACGCCCATTCCACCGGTGTTAGGACCCTTATCGTCGTCGTAAGCGCGCTTGTGATCCTGAGCTGTTGCCAGCGGAACAACGTACGTTCCATCAGTCAGCGCAAGCAAGGAACACTCTGGTCCCTCAAGGAACTCCTCAACAACAACGGTTGCTCCTGCATCGCCAAAGTGACCGGAGAAACATTCGTGAACACCTTCGAGGGCCTGCTCAAGCTCAGTTGCAACAATAACACCTTTACCTGCAGCAAGACCGTCTGCCTTAACAACTACAGGAGCACCGATGTGGCGAACATACGCCTCGCAAGACGCCTGGTCTGTGAAAGACTTCCATGCAGCAGTTGGAACGTTTGCTCGCTCCATAACGCCCTTGGCAAACGCCTTTGAGCCCTCCATCTGCGCTGCATTCTGGTTAGGACCAAAGCATGCAATACCAGCCTGACGAACAGCGTCTGCAACGCCCACAACAAGAGGAGCCTCAGGGCCAATAACTACCAGGCCAATGCCTTTTTCCTTGGCAAAAGCAACGACCTCGTCAGGGTTATTTTGATCAATAAGAGCAATCTCTGCCTGGGCAGCCATGCCACCATTACCTGGAGCAACGTAAATTTTTCCTGCGCGCGGAGACTCCTGCAGCTTTGTCAGGAGCGCATGCTCACGACCACCTGCGCCGAGCAACAAAATATCAACGGTGTCATTCATAAGTACTCCAGCCTTCTGATACAACGCCTTTGGGATACAAGCAACGCCAACAGCGCCTTCTCCAAGATGTTTTTTAAACTCAGGGGAAGCAAGTCTTTCTGCAATACATTCTGCATCATATTCATTGGTTTTAAGCGGCTTTTTGAGATGCTTTTCTATGCGTTTCTCGCCACTTGAAATCACTACATACTTGAGCTCGCCGCGCTTTACAAAACAAGCGCTCATAAGGCGAGAAATTCTTGCCGCTAGATCGGTAAAATCTGATGAGCGAGCCACCTCTGTACATTTTCCGCCAACCAAACGATACAAATACATATCGTTTGAGATGCGCCTATGCAAACGCTCAAGTCGAAGTCGCAACGAAAGCCTGGGGTGTTTGTCCTTGCTTTTATGAAGGACAACCTTGTTCATTGCAATGTACATTGTGGCAACTACCTCAGCAAGCTCTTGTGCATACGCGCAAGCAGCTTCAAATGAAGCTCCAGACTTTCTTGCCACACTTAAGCGCTCAAGCATGATTCCCATAGCAGTGGGCATATTTCCGCTATCTACCAGGCAAATTGAGCTTGAAATATCAGGATTGTTCTGACAAGCCTTTTTTGCCGTAAGAAGTGAGTCAGAGAAATCTGCATACACATGAAGCGAGAGGATCTTTTGTGTTCCGGACTCAAAAATACCCCGATAGAACTCTCCCACCTGATCAGCATCTGAATTTAGAGCTCCAGGTATTACAGAAACCCCCAGGGCTTCAAGCTGGGAAGCTTCAAGCCCACAGGGGTTATCGCAAACTATTGCAAAAGTTGAGCAGTCCGAAGACGCCACGGGTTACCTCCAGTAGCGGTCGATTGTCTGCTCGCGATCTGGACCAACGGTGATGATAGAAACGCGTACACCAGCAAGTTGCTCCAGGAAGTCAATGTAGTCCTTAGCCTCACGAGGTAGCTGGTAGAAGTTGCGAACGTTAGAGATGTCGCACTTCCAACCAGGAAGAGTCTCGTACACAGGCTTTGCGTGATAGAAGACGCTCTGGTGCTCTGGGACGGTCTTGTAAATCTTGCCGTCGCACTCATAAGCAACGCATACCTTAATCTCGTCCAGGCAGCCAAGAACGTCAAGCTTGGTAATTGCCAGGTCAGTGAGACCATTGATACGAGCTGCGTAGTTAACAACTACTGCGTCATACCAGCCACAGCGACGCTTACGGCCAGTAGTAACGCCGTACTCATGGCCAACTTCGCCGAGAAGATCGCCCGTCTCGTCAAAGAGCTCTGTTGGGAATGGACCAGAGCCAACGCGTGTGAGGTATGCCTTTGCAATGCCCAGGACGCGGTCAATGTTGGTTGGACCAACACCAGAACCAGTTACTGCGCCACCAGCAGTGCAGCTAGAAGAGGTAACAAATGGATAGGTGCCGTGGTCAATATCAAGCATGGTTGCCTGAGCACCCTCGAAGAGAATGTTCTTACCAGCCTCAAGCTCTTCGTTGAGGAAGAGAGAAGACTCAACAATGTAAGGACGAATGCGATCTGCATAAGGCAGATAAGTCTCACAAATCTGGTCAACGGTATAGGTTGGAAGACCATACACAAGACTCAAGATTGGATTGGTGTACTCAAGTGCAGCTTCAAGCTTCTTGCGGAAGATCTTCTCGTCAAGCATGTCCTGAATACGCAGGCCAGTGCGGTTCATCTTATCCATATACGTTGGACCGACACCGCGCTTGGTGGTACCAATAAGGTTCTTACCCAGCTTTTTCTCATGCACGCCATCAAGATCTTTGTGATAAGGCATAACAATGTGAGCGTTGCCGGAAATCTTGAGCAGGTCGCAGGAAATACCCTTGCTCTCCAGCATGTCAATCTCGCCGAGAAGAACCTCTGGGTCAACAATGCAGCCATTGCCAATAACTGGATAGGTGTTCTCGTACATAACGCCAGATGGAACCTGGTGAAGTGCAAGCTTTGTGTCTCCAGCAATTACCGTGTGGCCTGCATTTGCACCACCTGCGTAACGGCAAACAACGTCAAAATCTCCGGAAATGAGGTCGGTAACTTTACCCTTACCCTCGTCTCCCCACTGAGCACCAACAAGTACGGAAGCTGGCATAAGTTCTCCCCTATCGCAGCTATCTACAAACACGACCATTACATGACGGTTGCAACCTCTTTAGGGGTTGCTTCATAAGTATATCTAATACCGCTCGCAAAAGCACAGAAGCGCAGAGGTTTTGTCACACGTAAGAAACGATTAATGCGCAGGGTTTGCCATTGCGGCGTACTGAGCGGCTTCACTTTCTGAGTAATTATTTCCCTGGTAGATCTCAACAAACTTGGTGGATGTTGGCATAAACATAACAGGGACATCCCTCAGAGCACCTGCACGGTTCTTTGCAACAATGATGTTGGTAACGTCTTTATCAGGACGGTCATCGCGTGCGGCTTCTTCATCGCTCAGTGAGCGGTCAAGCAGCAAAACAATATCTGCATCCTGCTCGATTGCGCCGGACTCACGCAGGTCAGAAAGCTGCGGACGCTTGCCGTTTCTGTTCTCAAGCGTACGGTTAAGCTGAGAAAGTGCAATAACAGGTGCCTTGAGGTCTTTAGCCATAATCTTAATGCCACGAGACATCTCAGAAACCTCAGTTGCACGACTATCTGCACGGCCCTTCTCGGCTGGTGGAGAAAGCAGCTGGAGGTAGTCGATAATAATGACACCCTTCTCGGCCTTATTAAGCATTCTGCGGGCTTTTGCGCGGATTTCTGTGACTGTTGTACCCGGAGTATCGTCAACGATGATTTTAAGGCGAGAAATGCGCTCTGCTGCCTCCAGAAGGGTGGGCCACTGCTCATTTCTGATGTTGGAAGAACGGATGGTCTGCAAATCAACCTTTGACTCAGAGGCCAACAGTCTCTGCGCAATCTCAATCTTACTCATCTCAAGCGAGAAGAGCGCAACAGTTGCTCCGGAAACCGCAGCGTTATAAGCCATGCTGAGAGCAAAAGAAGTCTTACCAACACCAGGACGAGCGCCGATAACAACCATCTGACCAGGACGAAGACCTTGGAAGAGGTTATCCAGGGTTGCAAATCCGGTTTGGACGCCCAACTCCGACGCATCTTTACCAGCATTTTGCTGAAGCTCTTCAAAGAGATCAGTCATGATGTCTTCAATGCCCTGCTCGGACTGCTGAACATCTCTGTTGGTTACATCAAAAATGAGCTTCTCTGCCTGGTCAACTACTTCTTTTGTATCTTCTGGAGCATTGTAGGCAAGCGCAGAAATCTTTGCAGAAGCACTAATCATCTTTCTGAGCGTAGTATCACGGTGCAGCATAACAGCGTGGTTTTCCCAACCAACCATAGCAAGTGGGTTGTTTCCAAGCTCTGCTAAACGGACGGCTCCTCCAGCACGCTCAAACTTGCCGTTACTCTTAAGGTGGTCTGCAAGCGAAATGACGTCTACTGGCTTGTTGTTATCAAACAGTGACTTAATGGCCTCAAAAATAATTTGATTGGATGGAATATAGAAATCCTCGGAAGAAAGCCTAATAAGGCATTCTCCTCTGATCTCTTCCGAGAGAATCATTGCAGAAAGAATGGAAAACTCGGCATCAGAATCTTGTGGCATAGAGGCGTTCTCTAGGGCCGTCAATTGCGTAGGATTCATCTCAAACGAGTCTTGTGCCATCGTCTTTTCCAATCATGTTTTTTGGGAATGAAACTGAATGGTAGTGTACTTTTCAAAAAAATAAAGAGTCATTTTGGCTTGCAAAATTCGAAAAGTTAAGTCTTCAACACGATTTTCCAAAACTCGCATACCCTGAGCGGGATTTCCTTGAGTTTTCAACGTTTTCAACATTTTTTAGACTTTTTTCGACACGTGGTATTTTCTACACAATTGCTTATCTGCAGTTATACAAATCAAATTACAATTCCGCAGGTTAAGTGAATATGTTTTACATAACATTTTGAATAACCGCAGGTAGAGTATAAGAAAATATACCGTTCTGTCTACACATAAAAAGACCACCCCTTTGTTATGTTTCACAAAGGGGTGGTTCGAACAAACATTCCATTCTTTTAAGATGGCCTTGCTTTTTCTAAAAGCTTACAAATCTGTAGAAAACTGCAGAAATTGTATAAACCACCAAAAAATGCAGGAGAACAGTGTTTTATGCATGCATAAAACTACTCTGCGGACTCAACCTCAACCTCGACGGTTGCCTCAGCGGCAACCTCCTCGGTCTCCTCCTCTGCAGGAGCAGCATCGTCCTCGCCAACAAGAACAACGACGGTAGCGGTAATGTCACGGTAAAGCTCAATGGTGACATTGTGGCGACCAGCGGTCTTGATAGCAGCGCTACGAGCAATGCGCTTACGATCAACGGTGACGTTGAGCTGTGCCTCGATTGCGTCAGCAATCTGAGCGGTGGTGACGGAGCCAAAGAGCTGGCCCTCCTCGCCAATGCGAGCGTCAACAGTTACGAGCTTGCCATCAAGAGCTGCCTTGGTAGCATTTGCGTCAGCAATACGCTGCTCTTCGCGCTTAGCGATATTGTGACGACGCTCCTCAAGCTGCTTGATGTTACCCGGTGTAGCAGGCTGGGCAATCTTGTTGGGGAACAGGAAGTTCTCCGCATAACCCTGTGCGACCTCTACGATGTCGCCTTCGCCGCCCTTACCGCGAAGCTCGCCCAAGAGAATAACTTTCATGGGAAACTCCTTTGATGAGTCGATGGTATCGACTAGTTGTTGTTTATCGTGGACTCTGAATCCTGGCTTCCTGAGCGATTAAGCTTTCGGAAGTTTGCCCAGGCGTCAATAAGTCCTACGAGAGCCATAACGCCTAACTGAACTTCTAACATGCCTGCCAATACAAACAGTGACAGAGAAAGTGCTGGCGAGAAGTGCTTCTCGCGCACAAACCATGTGAGCACTGCAAGGCCCTGAAGAGCAAACACAACTCTAAGAGCCATAAACACATTCAACGTAATAAGCTGAAGTATGTCTTGTGCAGGCAAAATGGTGCTTGAAAGTGCATACACAAACAAGTTGGCCACGGTAAGAACACACATCCAAAATGGAACGTCCATCAGCTGGAACTGTGGTAATTTCTGTGGGTCTCTTGTCAGTACTTTATACACTGTTCGAGCTCCAAAACGCGCAATTACAAAATATAAAAGCGCCATACCGGTATAGCTGGTTGGCCAAAAGAGCATAAAAAGTGCCTTTGCTGTTGAAAGACCTTCTTGGATCTCTGGAGAAGCACCTGAGACCTGCGAGGCGTATTGATTAAATACGTTCTGAGCAAGCTCGGGAAGAGTTGTGCCTGCCATTGCGGCAAAGAACGCGTCATATCCCAGAAGTGCCAAAGCCGTTGCTCCTACAAGAAGAGATCCGACACCAACGGTAAGTTTCTCTGTTGCAAAAGCGTAGCCAACTCCAAGAGCAAGTGCACAAGCGGTAACTGAAGTTGCCGCCTCCGTTGGTCCCGAGAGCAAATAAGCTGCTACACCCGTAACAAGTACTGAAGTAATAGCAGGACCAAACCATCCGTGCCCTTTTTTGCAATAGACAGCAATTACCATGCCATACGCAACCAAAGCTGCTCCAATAAAAGAAAGGAGCCCGGTAATTACTCCGCCAACAACGCAAAGAACAAAGCCTTGCTTGTAGGTTGGAGCTTCAAACGGACGCGGCTTGCCTCCGTTTTGGTTGCTTGGACCGGCAAAATTCTGTGGGCTACTCTCTGGGCGAGAATACCCTTCAGGTGCCTGAGGAATATTTGAATCCGGTCTATCCATTGCTAACCAACTCTACCTGAAGAACAGATAGGTTATCCGCGACTACGGCCACCGCGGCTGGAAACCACAGGGACAGTGTAGGGCAGAAGTGCCATCTCGCGTGCGCGCTTGATAGCAAGTGCAATGTCGTGCTGGTGCTGCGTGCAGGTGCCAGTGACGCGACGAGGCTTAATCTTGCCACGGTCGGTCATGTACTTACGAAGAAGCTGAGTATCTTTGTAATCGATGAACTCAGTCTCCTCCTTGCAGAACTGGCAATACTTGCGACGCGGCTGGCGCTGGAAATCTTGTTTCTGCTGAGCCATGTCTTTTACCTTTCAGATGACAGTAACGTCTGTGTTGCTGTCTGACGTTTAAAACGGAATATCAGCATCGTAGAACTCCTCGTCTGGCGGAGCCGGAACGGGAGCGGGTGCCTGTGGAGTTGGAGCTGCATAAGATGGTGCACCCTGTGACATAGGGGCTCCACCCTGCTGATTCCTAGAAAGGAACTCGACCTCATCAACAACAACTTCAAGCTTGCTGCGACGCTGTCCTTCCTTCGTCTCCCAGGAGCTGAAACGAAGTTTGCCTTCAATAGCAACCTTCGAACCCTTGGAGAGGAAGCGGGAAAGTGCTTCAGCACGCTGTCCAAATACTACGCAGTCAACGAAATTGGGAACATCTTCCCACTCACCGGTCTGCTGGTTCCTGCGACGATCGTTAACCGCAACGCCGAAGGATAGAATCTGGGTACCGCCTGCTGTGGAGCGAAGCTCCGGGTCACGGGTCAGGTTGCCCGAAATGTTAACCCTGTTAATACTCATAAATCTCACTACCTCTCATCGTGGAATAATTCCACTTTTCCATTACAAGGACTTAGTCCTTATCGACTCGACGCACGATCATGTGACGCTTAACAGCATCATTGATTCGCAGGACTCGATCGAGCTCTGCAATCTGCGTTGGATCTGCATGGAAATTGATGAGGGTATAGTCACCCTCGGTAAGATCGTCGATCTCAAAAGCAAGCTTACGCTTACCCCAGTCCTCGACGCTGTCGACTACTCCGCCGTCAGTGGTGATAGCAACGTCAATACGCTTCATTACACCAGCGCGGACTTCCTCGGTGGAAGCTGGGTCAACAAAAAACAGCAGTTCATAGGCCTTCATATTGTCACCTCCTCTGGGCTAATGGCTTCGGGAAGTGAAGGTGCACCCGAAGCAGGAAAGTTCGACCAAGCATCATACCACATAAATGCTCAAATACGAAACTGACCCACAAACTTTCTCACATGCAGTCCACATATAAAGCTTAAATCGGCAATTTGTCAGTAATTTGCCTCTAGTCTTGCAACTGTCTGACGCGAATTTTTCTAAGGCGTGGTCGTGTGCGTAATTTTAAAAACATGGTATTGAGTAAGAAAAACGGCCATCACACAATCTGCATGATGGCCGTCTCTTTTATATGTGCTCTACTTTACTGAGCTGCGGGTCCCTCAGGATTCTGAGTTGGTGCGTCTGCTGGAGCAGCTGGTGCCTCAGGAGCCTCTGGAGTTGTTGGGATAATTGGCTCAACAACAACAGTCGAAGCAGGTGCAGGCTCTGGAGCTGCGGGAGCGACAGGAACCTCTGGAGCTACAGGTGCTGCTGGCGCAACAGGTGCGACTGGTGCCGCAGGAGCCGCAGGAGCAACAGGTGCTGCAGGTGCTGCTGGAGCAGCAGGAGCCACTGGTGCAGCAGGTGCTACTGGAGCCGCAATAGGCTCAGCTGGAGCAGCAACAGGCGCTGCAGGCGCAACTGGAGCTGGAGCGGCAACTGGGGCAGCAGGCGCTGCAGGAGCTGCTGGAGCTGGGGTTGCTACTGGTGCTGCAACAGGAACAGCAACTGGTGCTACTGCAGGAGCGGCTGCTGCTGGAGCGGTTGGAGCCACTGGTGCTGGAGCTGAATATACAGCGGCTGCGCCATCACGTGGATCGTTAATGAATGGTGGCAGTGGATCATTGCTCTGTCCCCATGCAGGAACGTTGAACTGACGCATCCAAAGAGCGATTGCGTTCTGCATAAGAAGCATAACGATAAGACCAACAACGTGACCAATATAGCCAATAACCAGGAAGATTGGTCCCATCTGAATGAAGCCGCGTGCAAGAAGAGCAAGCACGACAAGACCAAGCTGGTTCTGGCTGGAAATATTCTGAGTTCTTGCAATGGCCATAGCCTGAGCACCAATGTTAACGAACATACTAATTGCAGCGCTACCACCAATGATTCCCATAATGATAGAGGTAACAATGCCAAGTACAATGCCCATACCAAAGATACGGAACAGACCGCCCATGTCGTGCTTGATCATCTCAAAGATGTTCTTAAAAGCAAAACCAGCAGAGATGCGGCCATAAACTGATGCGCGGACCTGAACAACATTGATGCACAGTGGATAAACAAATGCTGCAACAATGAAGACTGGAATAAGAATCAGATTGATAACTGGAATGAAAGAAAGAATTCCAGTAGCAATGCTGTATGCAAGACCAAACGCAAGTGCAATAACAACTGCCTTGAAGCCGGTAACAATATAGGTACCAAACTTAAGGTCTTTCTGCTTTGGACCAGCATTGATGCCCCATGCAGTTACGCGTGCAGTCTCAAGTGCATAGCCAACAAGTGCAAGAATTCCGACAACTGGAATAAGACCAAACAGAGCCATAATAAGGACAGGCTTCCACCAACCCTTTTCCAGAGTCAGAAGTGCCCAGGAACGTGCAAAGTAGCGATCGCGCCTGTAGCCATTCAACTCATCTGCTGAAACAGCCATTTAACTCTCCCCTCGTGTCAAAAAAGATGACATCGAATTACTACGCCTAAACATTCTATATAAAATCGAAAAATAAATATATCTTTATTGGTAACAATTAATCAAATAAAAATGTTAAATGGCGGAGGAGGAGGGATTCGAACCCTCGTACCCCTAGAAGGGGTAAACGGTTTTCGAGACCGCCGCATTCAACCACTCTGCCACCCCTCCGAAGGGTGAAACGGCGCCCGTAGGCGCCGTGAAAATTCTGGCGGAGAGTCAGGGATTTGAACCCTGGAGACGCTTTAGACGCCTACACGATTTCCAATCGTGCTCCTTCGGCCACTCGGACAACTCTCCATATAAAACCGCACGGGACAGTATAGCGGATTTCTCACCAATATAGAACGAGAAGTTCTGTGTATTTTTAATACTTGTGTAGTATTGTCATACTAATAAAACCAAAAACACCAGTAGGAGGTATGGATGCCACCGTTTTTCTCGCCATATGGCACAGATGCAATTTCTGTGGGCATCCCCTACTGGCTAGACCTTCTAACGGTAATTATTGGTGCAATCTCGGGAATCTTGGTTGCAAGAGATCGTCACTTGGACCTTGTGGGCTTTGTGGGTCTTGGCCTTTTGGGCGGTCTGGGCGGCGGGCTTATCAGGGACGTCATGATGCAAGAAGGCGGCGTCTACATGCTCAACTCGCCCTACGCCATTCCGGCAGCCGTTTTTACCGCTGTCTTGCTGTTTATGTTCCCCGAACCGCTTGACAGATTCCCTCGCATGCTTGAGTGGACCGACATTATTTCCGTTGGCCTCTTTGCTGTCGTTGGTACCGATAAAGCCCTGGTATATCACTTGCTTCCCTTCTCGGTTGTTTTGATGGGAAGCATTACGGGCGTTGGTGGCGGTATGCTTCGCGATGTATTTCTTGGCAACATCCCTCGTATTTTCCAGCGAAGCAATCTCTACGCGTTTTGCGCGGTTGCTGGCGCTACCTCCTACTGGGCGCTTGTCTCTTATGTAGGCGTCACCAAAATCTGGGCAGCCGTTGTCTGCGTTGCTGTTACCGTTGGCCTGAGGCGTTGGTCGCTCAAATACAACGTGCTTTCTCCGGCTGACGTTGACCTTACGCCGCACGTAATGCGCAGTGTTAACAAGCTTCGTCACAAAGCTCAGAAGCCTGGTAAGCAGCCTGAGCAGAACAGCTCAGCAAAGTAGCATTCGCTCACAATCGGACGGTTTTGGACGGTTTTGGGCGGTTTTGGGCGGTTTTGCATCGCCCTCACATACCGTTTACCAGCACTTTATTTAAAATCTGCCTAAAACAAAACTGGCGAGAAACCCTTGCAGCCGCAAGTTCTTCTCGCCAGATTGGTTGTCTGTAAACGACGCTGTTACTTCTTGACCATGCCGTTGCGGACTGCCCACTTACGGCGCTCAGTCTCGGAAAGAATACGCTTACGCATGCGGATGTTTTGTGGCGTAATCTCAACAAGCTCGTCGTCCATGATGTACTCCAGGGCCTCTTCCAGTGTAAACAGGCGTGGAGGAGTCAGCTGAACTGAAATGTCTGCAGTTGAAGACCTCTGGTTACCCAAAGACTTGGTGCGTGCAATGTTAACAACCATGTCGCCTGGCCTTGAACGCTCGCCAACCAGCATGCCTTCGTAGCACTCAACGCCTGGAGAAACAAAGAGCTGGCCGCGCTCCTGAAGCGTACCAAGTGCGTAGGCAACAGCCTTCTCGGTGGACATGGAGATCATGGCGCCGTTCTGGCGGCTACCAATATCACCTGCAAAAGGACCGTACTCAAGGAAGGTGTGGTAGAAGACAGCGTCACCGTGGGTGACGTTCATGACGCGCGTCTTGAGGCCCATGATGCCGCGGGTTGGAATCTTGAACTCAAGGTGCGTCTGAGTCTCGCCGGTGTCCATGATGGACATGGTGCCGCCAACGTTACCAAAGACCTCAATGACCTTGCCGGCATACTCTGGGTTGCACTCAACAACAGCCTGTTCAATAGGCTCAAGCGTGTGGCCCTGAGCATCCTTCTTGAACAGAACGCGAGGACGACCAACCTGGAATTCAAAGCCCTCGCGGCGCATGCTCTCCATAAGAACGGAGAGGTGCAAAATACCGCGGCCAGAAACCTCAATACCCGTCTTATCAGGAAGCTCTTCAATACGCATGGTGACGTTATTCTCGCGCTCTGTCATCAGGCGCTCTTTGAGCTGGCGGCCACCAACAATGTCTCCCTCGCGACCAACAAGTGGCGAGGTAGAAGGCTCAAAAATAATGGAAAGGGTTGGTGGATCAATCTCAATTGGATCCAACTCAACAGGGTTCTCTGGATCAGTGTAGACGTCACCAATATCAGTGTTATCAACGCCAACGATTGCCGCAATATCACCTGCGTCAACCTCGCTGCACTCCTTGCGGCCCAGGTAGTCAAAGGTGAACAGCTGCTTGACCTGACTCATGGCGCGGGAACCGTCGTTTTTGACAACAAGAATCTTATCGCCAGTATGAACTGTTCCGGAATAGACACGGCCAATACCAATGCGGCCCAGGTAGTCGGAGTGATCGATGGTGACGCACTGCATAGCAAGAGGTCCTTCAATATCAACATCTGGAGCTGGCAGGCCATCAATAATCATATCGAGAAGTGGGAACATATTGTCGTTGTCATCATTTGGATCAAGGCGAGCGTAACCATTAACGCCAGAAGCAAAGATGACGTGCTCCATGGTGAACTCAAGCTGTTCATCAGTTGCGCCGAGGTCCATCATCAGGTCAAGAGAATCGTTGACAACAGCCTCTGGACGAGCGCCGTCACGGTCAATCTTGTTGACAACCATCATGATAGAAAGACCTGCGTCGATAGCGTGGCGCAGAACAAAGCGAGTCTGTGGCATAGGACCCTCGGCTGCGTCAACCAGCAGAAGTGCACCGTCAGCCATCTTCAAAACACGCTCTACCTCGCCGCCGAAGTCAGCGTGGCCAGGGGTATCAATAACGTTGATCTTGACGCCCTTGTACTCAATAGAGATGTTCTTTGCCAGAATGGTAATTCCGCGCTCACGCTCCTGATCATTGGAGTCCAGAATTCTCTCTTGAACCTGCTGGTTCTCGCGGAATGCATCGGTTGCCTTAAGCATCTGGTCAACCATGGTGGTTTTACCGTGGTCAACGTGGGCGATGATAGCAATATTTCTGATGTTGTCTTGACGCATAAGTCTCTATCTCTCGAAGGTATGTGTTTGGACTTGCTACTTCAGGTCCAATTTTTATCAGTTTTAGAACTTTAGTGCAATTACGTGCCTAGAGCGCCCAGAAATTTCAATGAACGCAGCTTTTTCATTACAGAAGTGGCTCAAGCTCCCCTGCTGGAGCGGGATCAGACCACACAAACTGGTCGCCTTGGCCTTTTCCGTGAACTAAAGAATATGCCGAGAAACTCTTATAGCCCTTCTCGCCAAACTCAAGAAGTACGGCATCTTCGTAACCGCCCTCTTTGAGCAGTTGAATGGCCCCCTCATATACAAGCGCATAGCGAACAGGCTCTTCGAGCCCTGCTTCTTTATCGCCCTTCTGTTTTGCTAGGTCAAACACGCGCTTATGGGCGCCCTCAAGCAGCTCCTCTGGGCCGTCATCGGAAAACTCATAGCTTGCAACCGTGCCTGCTGCATCCTCAACTACAAGCAAAACGTTGAGTGATTGGCCATCTGCAAGCAGGTCAAACGCATCTCCAAGCAGCTCAGTTGAGAGCATATCAAGCTGGGGAGAAACTCCATCTTTGCGCTCGTTGTTTTCGGCCATGCCGCTCCTTAGCGTCGTTTTTTGTAACTATTGTTCTCTATGATACATCGCACAAGAAAAGAGGTCGAAAGCAAAAAGCCTTCGACCTCTTAGGTTTGTCAGCTATCTGTCCAAAATTGGACAGCAACGGTGTTATAACGGCAAAACACCGTGTCTGAAAGCACAAGCGTTTACTCTGCCAGTGCCTCGCGAATACGTGTGGTAACGCCTTCAAGCCTATAGCACTCAACATACTGGCGAAGAGGACGCTTAATGTGGTCAACCACAAAACGCTGACCATCAATGTTGAACTGAGCAAGATTGTTGTACAGGTGCTCAGTTGCAGCTTTGACCTCGTCGTTATTAAATGCATAATGACCAGAAATATCAAGAATATCCAGCGACAGTTTGTGATCAGCCAGAATCTGCTCAACAGTCAGATTGACCTGGTCACCCACCATCCACTTGCGCCAACGCTCAGTCTCAATTGCCTTGACCAACAGAGTGTTTCTCAAGCCGGAGACCTCGTCTGCCTTCAGGAGACCTTCTTTAACCAGAAGATCCTCTACATCGCAAAGCTTCAAATATGCGCGAGTCTCCTCTGTTCCATACTGTGGAGCTACGTTTGAAGCGGTAACGTTTGCAGGAGTATGCTCAAGCAGCGTTACGTCATCAAGGTAGTCTGCATTGTGCTCCTTAAGACCAACACCGTAGCTCTTGGCCATCTCAGCAAGGCTAATGGCAGCCTCAAAATCATAATAGCCAACCTGCTCCGTAAGACGGGTAAGCGTTCCCGTCTGTCCAACAATAAAGGTTGGCATAGGCAGACCCTTAGCAGTCAACTCACTCTTAAGCTGCTCAATGAAGGTGTGATACTTGTCGGTAGAGGTCAAGCCACCATTTGTTTCCTCGGTACCAACCTCATAGCCAATCTCAGGAAGACCGCGAGAAACACGTTCCTTCTCGCACCACTCAATCAAATCAACCGTACGACGAAGAACCACATCAAGCGGAATAACCTTGCCAATCTCAAAAGGATCCTTAGTTGGGTCAATCATCAGCAGGTCAAAACCGTTAAGCATGTCGGCAAGGTAGGACTTTTTAGCAAGCTCCATGGCCTCATCTTCTGGAAGGTGAGCGTTGCGCTCCTCGTCGCGCTGCCAAGGACCACCGTGGTCGCGGCAAAGGTAATACAGACCGTCAAAGCCAACCTTCTGAGCTGCTTCAGCAATATCTTCCGAGAAACGCTTCTGATCCCACGAATTTACGTATCCTCCACCAAGTTCATCAAGGTCTACCTGGTTTCGAGATGCAATAAACATCAGAGGAAAATCGCAGTCTCTACCAAGTTCAAAAGCTGCCTGGAGCAGGTTGGGCGACATTGGTCCAATTCCTAACAGCGTGGCGGACTTTCCTGTGTCTTGAAGTTTAAGCAACCCTTCAACAGCTTTTTTGATTGGTAGCTTTTCCATAATTACCCCTTCCCAAGAGTGTTTCTTGGTAATAAGAAGGGCGTGGGGGTTGAATCCCTACGCCCCTCTCCTTTTAACTTCAGTTTTTAAGGTCTAAGACCAAAAGGTACATGCGTTTCTCGCTCTGTATTACTTGTTGTCCTCAAGCTTTGGCTTGGTAAGAACAAGAATTGCAACACCCACTGCAACGCCAATTGCCATATCAAGGGTGTAGAGGGCAATGTTGTTTGTAGCAGCAGCAACAATCATGCCACCGTGAGGAACAAAGCACTCAATGCCGTGCCAAGCAGCAAGACCAGCGCCAACTGCAGAACCAATCATGATTGCAGGAAGGGTGTGTGCAAGATCCTTAACAGCAAATGGAATTGCGCCCTCAGTAATACCAATGAGTCCCATGAAGACTGCGGAGATGCCCATTTGCCTATCAGTGTCATCAAACTTGCTGCGAGCAATAAGAGATGCAACACCGCAGACCAGTGGAGGAATAGCAACTGCAACACGGAATGCGCCGTTAGGACCATAAACACCTGCGGTCATAAGAGCCATGGTGAAGGTAGAAGCAGTCTTGTTAACTGGGCCACCCATATCAAATGCGGTCATGAGGCCAATTACAATGCCAAGTACAACTGCGGAACCGCCCTGAAGGCTTGAAAGCAGGCTGGTCAGCCAATCCATGAAAGCACCAAGTGGAGCTGCCAAAACGTAGATGTAGAGCATGCCAAGAGCCAGTGAAGACAAACTTGGGATAATCAGAATTGGCATGATGGTACGGATGGTGTTATTGACCTTCCAGGACTTCATCCACTGAACAAGGTAACCAGCAGCAACGCCAAGGACCATTGCGCCCAAGAAGCCAGTAGAAACCTGGACCTCACCTACAGGAACAGGATTGCTTGCCAGGTAACCAAGGACAAAGCCAGGTGCCAGAGCAGGCTTTCCGCCCAAAGAATAGGCAATGTAAGCAGCAAGGACAGGAATCATCATCTTGATGCCAGCCATACCAATAAGGTTGAGGCTCTGCATCAAAGGATTTGTGACTTCAATACCGTCTTTTCCTGCAGTTCCTGTAGCTAGCGAGAAAGCCAGGAAGACTCCGCCAACTACGACAATAGGAATAAAGTACGAAACACCAGTGTTAAACGCCTTTAGAAGGTCTTTTCCGACCTTGCCCAAAACTGAGGGACTCTTTTCCTCTGCCATGGGTTTCTCCTCTCTTCTTCCTTGCGTTATCACTTACGCGCTTGCTACTCAGCCAGCGCAACTACCTGATCAATAACCTTTGCTGGATCTGCAATAGCCAGCGAAGGATCCAACGTTAGAACGCGACCCTCATCGCGTTTCTCGTCAAAACGCTCGTCACCTTCAATGCCAATTGCAATGGCGAGAAGAACAACGTCGGCAGCGTCAACTTCGTCCTGCTCGAGCTCGTTCTCAATACCGTAACCGCCTTGAGCCTCTACCTTGAATTCATAGCCGCGACGCTCACATTCTTTCTCAATGGCCTCTTTTGCCATCCAGGTGTGAGCAATTCCAACCGTGCAAGCGCATACAGCAACGACGTTCATGGTTATGTCCTCTCGCAAAGTAAGTTGTGAGCCCCTATGCGGGGCGCACGAGCACGTCTTTTGACGACGTACGTTTCCAACTCATACTTTGCATTGTTTCAATCTTTTTTAAAAGAGGATTTCGGTAAACGTCTAATCTACCTTGTGTTATGATGAATTTTGTTAAACGTTTAACCAACGTAGAATCCAGCACACTCACTAACGTTGGTATTTTGCAAGTACCTTGTAAAAATTTCGGTGAAATGAGTGCCAATGTCTAAGACCACTATCATTGACCTTGCAAAATTAGCAAATGTTTCTATTGCTACCGTTTCGAATTACCTTAACGGACACTTTGAAAAGATGTCCGAAGCAACTAAGCAACGTATCAAAAAAGCAATCGAAAATACGGGATATATTCCGAGCGCCCAAGCTCAAGCAATGGTAAAGAAGAGCTCTGGAATTATTGCTGTTCTCATCCTGGACAACACTAATGCCTGGGCAGCTCAAATGACTAACGGTATTGAAGATGCTGCTCTAGAAGCTGGCTATCAGACAATTATTTGCAATTCTCGTTTTGACCCCACGCTTGAAGCTGACTGGGTTGAGAAAATGCTTTCAATTGGAGCAGACGGCATGCTTATCCAGCCCACCAATCAATTTAGAGCCGTTGACAGACGAATTGCTAAAGTCGGAAAACCGGTTGTCTATTTTGACTGCGACCTTCTTGCCCTTAATACTTCCTGGATAAAAAGTAACCTCTACGACGGCGTTTATTCAGCAGCGTCGCACTGCGTTGAACGCGGATACGAAAACTTTTTAATCATTGGTGGAGAACCAAAAGGTCGTACCAGAATTGAACGAGAATCTGGCTTCACCGATGCCTTAGAGGCCTTAAATAAACCTCATGAGCGTCTCACCATGGAGCAAAGCACGCTGTCTATCTCTGACATCACGCAATGGCTCAATAATCACATTCTTCCGTCAAAGAAAACACTGGTATTTGTGCCAAATCAATGGGCTCTTAAAAGTGTTTATAATGCCTTGCAATCCTACGAGACAGTAATTCCAAAGCAAGTTGGCCTGTTGGGATTCAATAACACTGATTGGACTGACCTGCCCGTTAAAAGTATCTCAACCATTGTTGAACCTGTCTATGAAGAGGGCTACGCCGCTTGCAAGATGCTCCTTAAAAGAATCAAGGACCCCTCGCTTGAGCCCGATCACAAGCTGCTCACCTGCAAACTAAATTGGCTCAAATCAACCATCTAACAAAAAATGGCGAGAAGACCAACTGATCTTCTCACCATACGTTACTGCTTTAACCAAAGCGCTTACAGAACGTGGACCTCATCTTTGGTGAAGTCAACAAAGGCGTGGTCACCAACGTTGTAAATCTTATGAGTGCGAGGGTTGAAGTCTGTAATCTTGATGAGAGTATCGCCTACCATAACGTGATAGTTCTGATAGTGACCCATGAATCGAGATAGAACTACCTCACAGGCAAGTGTTCCCTCGTCAGCAAGGCGTGCAGACTCTGGACGAAGAACAATGCAGCATTCCTTGCCCTTGTCCAGGTGAGAACATCCGCTGACCTCAAACTCATGGCCCTCAAAGCGGCAAAGTGCAGTCTCAGAATCAAGCTTGTCTGCAATGGTTGCATGCAGGAAGTTTGACTCACCAATAAAGTCTGCAACAAACTCGTCTGCTGGGTGGTAGTAAACCGTCTGAGGATCACCAACCTGGTCCACAACACCCTTTTTCATAATGATGATGTTGTCTGAAAGTGCCATTGCCTCTGACTGGTCATGTGTGACGTAGATGGCGGTAATACCAGCCTCTTGCTGAATACGACGGATCTCGTTACGCATGTCAACGCGCAGCTTAGCGTCGAGGTTTGAGAGAGGCTCGTCGAAGAGGAGCACGCTTGGCTCAATAACCAGAGCACGCGCCAAAGCAACACGTTGCTGCTGACCACCAGAAAGCTGATTGGTCATGCGCTCTTCCATGCCCTCAAGTCCAACAAGACCAAGGATATGAAGGACCTTCTCGCGAATTACTGCCTTGTCCATTTTGCGGAGCTTGAGGCCGTAGGCAACATTGTCAAAGATGTTGTAGTGAGGAAGTAGCGCATAGCTCTGGAACACCATAGCAGTATCGCGCTTGTTTGGAGTAAGCTCATCAATCTGCTCATCGCCAAGGAAGATCTTTCCCTCATCAGGGCTCTCAAAACCAGCAATCATGCGCAGAATAGTGGTCTTTCCGCAGCCAGAAGGGCCAAGCAGCGTTACAAACTCGCCAGGAGCAATAGTGATGTTAGCGTCTTGAACTGCGTAGAAGTCTTTTCCAGTCTTCTGATCCTGATAAATCTTGGAAATGTGCTCAAGGCGAACGCCTTTTTTCTCTGTAGCCATGTGTTACTCCTCCTTGAGTGCTCGGCTGGTGCCAAAGTGTTTGATGGCCCAATTCATAAGCAATACCGAGCCATAGGTAATAACAATCAGAATTGTTGCAAAGGCGCAGGCCATACCATATGAACCCTTACCAGCAAACTCATTAATCTGAACGGTGATGAGCAGGAACTCTGGTGTGACCAAGAGGATAACTGCAGAAATTGCGGTGATGGAGCGGACAAATGCCGTTACCAGGCCCGACAAGAACGAATCTTTAATCAGCGGCAACGTAACGGTCATAAACACCGTAAAGCTGTCGGCGCCCATGTCGTATGCGGACTCCTCAATTGATTTATCAATCTGTCGAAGTGCCGAGATGCCCGAGCGTGTTCCTGTAGGAAGCGAACGCACGACAAAGACAATGATCAGGATAAGTCCCGTGCCATACAGGCCTTGCAAAAATCCTGTGTGCATAACGCCGCTTGAGAAACCGCGAATGTAGCCAACGCCCAAGACCGTACCAGGAACTGCCATGGCAAGCATGGATACAGCCTCGATAAAACCACGACCACGGAAGCGGCGCTTTACTACCAGATAAGAAATGATCATTGAAAGCAAAGCGGTGATTGGTGCTGCAATAAGCGAAAGCATAAACGAGTCACTAAACGCCTGCAGACCGTGGTACTTGGAAAATACCTGCTCAAACCACTTTGTTGTTAACTCGTAATTAGAGCCCCAGGAACGAACAAACGAACCATAAGGAACGCAGAGGTACATGCCAATAACAAAGAGAGCAACCAGCGCGCAAAGAATGGTAAGTGGGATGCGAACTGAGTTGTCTGTAATAAGCATCCTGGCTCGCGTTGCTTTGCCCGAAAGTGTAGACGTGCTCTTTGCTTCCAACACAAACTTCTGAACAACAAACATGAGCAGCGTAATGGAAAGAAGAACAACAGCCATTGCAGCCGCACCCTGCTTATCGTACGCACCTGTAATCTGCAGGTAGATAGTTGTTGCCAGAGTATCGTAGGAGCCACCAATAATCATTGGGTTAGCAAAGTCTGCGATCGACTCAATAAATGAGACGAGAAAAGCGTTGCCTAAACCAGGCAAAATAAGAGGAAGTGTAACGCTGGTAAATACTTTCCAGCGACTTGCACCCATGTCACGTGCTGCCTCTTCAAGGGATGGGTCAATGTTTTTAAGCAGACCCTTAAGCATCATGTAGCACACAGGGAAAAACGACATAGTCTGGACAATAAAGATGCCCCAGAAGCCATAGATGTTGTTGTCAAAAATTCCTAAAAGACCGCGGGTAATCAGGCCTTTCTTGCCAAACATCATAATCATGGAAAGCGAGAGAACAAATGGTGGAGAAACAACAGGAAGCATGGAAACCACGCGGAAAAGGCCTGTCATAAACTTTGTACGAAGCTTTACATACACTTCAACATAGGCAAAAAGAAGGCCAATAAGCGCTGATAAAATGCCTACCGCAAAACCAACTCTGAGGGTGTTGGTAATTGCGCGATCAAACGAAGGCATAGCTAAGATGCGCGTAAATACATCAAACGAAATCCCATTATCGGAGACTACAGAGTCAACCATAAGAATGGCAAGTGGATACAAAATAAAAAGGGTTAAGAAGGCGATAAGAACGACAATGGTCGTTATCAAAATTGGATCGCCAAGGAGCTTTTTTCGCTCAAGTTGAGCGCTCTGGGATTTTGCCATGCTGGTCCTAACTCTGAAACACTAAACCTATACGCAAAGCTCTATGTGGAACTGGGTAGGCAGAGATCTGCCTACCCAGTATAATCTGCCACTCAGATCTTGAGCAACAGCATTGTTTGCTTACTCGCGTTGGTTTTACTCCGTCTTGAAGCGGCTGTCTCCGCCACCAAGAGCTTCCATAACGTCCTTGACATACTGCTCGGTATGCTTCTTAGCATCCTCGAAGTTGTAGTCCATGACATTGTTTGGATCAAGGCCGTACTCAGTAGCAATTTCAGGCTGCTTTGCGTTGTCAAGTACCAGGAACTGATAAGAGCCATTCTTCTGAGCAAGGTCAACGCATGCTGGTGAAAGTGCATACTCGATCCAGAGCTTAGCGGCGTTTGGATGTGCAGCACCCTTGAAGATTGCAGTTGCGCCAACCTCATATGATGCACCAGAGCTTGGAATCTGAAGACCAACATTCTCATGCTCTTGGTCAACAATCTGATAAATGCCGTCGTGGAGCATACCAATTCCGATGGTGCACTCGCCTGTTCCGATAGCCTTGGAAGGACCAGAACCACTCTTGGTGTACTGAGCAATGTTCTTATCAAGGTCAACAAGATACTGAATGCCCTGATCGTGACCGTACTTCTGAATAACGGTGTTGATGATCAGCTTTGCAGTACCGGCAGTGTTGTAGTTAGAAGACCAAATAAGACCCTTATATTTAGGATCGATAAGATCTTTGTAATCCTGAGGCACATCAAGCTTAAGGCGCCCAAGCTCTTCCTTATCGTACAGAATGCCCAGGATGCCCTTATAAATTCCGTACCAGTCCTTATTTGTACTCTTGAACTTATCGGAAATAAGGTGAGATGCATTCTTTGGCTCGTACTGCTCAAGAAGACCCTTTGAGGAGGAGACATTGTAAGGATCGGTCGTGCCGCCAAACCATACATCTGCTGATGGATGACCGTTCTCTTCCTCAATCTTTGCAGCAACTTCTCCGGTTGAGAGACGCTGTGCCTGAACATCAATGCCATACAGACTCTTGAAATTAGCGCAAACTGCGTTTAGATACTCTTCCTCACAAGAGCCGTAAACAATCAGCTTACCCTCTTCTTTTGCTGCCTTTACCAGCTCTTCTGGTGCTCCAACCGCGTCTGTAGAGTTGGTGTCAGATTCTTTTTTATCGCCAGCATCAGAATCGGACTTTTTGCAGGCAGTGATACCCAGGCCTGCTACAACTGCGCTGACTCCAAAAAAGTTACGACGAGTAAGGTTTGACATAAGAACTCTTTTCTCTCCTTGTGGTCACCCACAGCTCCAATGAAAAGAACATACTCCTGTGTAAATCGTACTCAAACTTTTTCGAAAATATTTCAACTATTCGATAAGTGGCTGATATTGGCGGCTATCGGTATGTTTTTGCATATCTAAGCAAAAAGGCCAGGGACAAAATCCCTGGCCTTGAACATTTGGTGGAGAATAGGGGGATCGAACCCCTGACCTCAGGCTTGCAAAGCCCGCGCTCTCCCAGCTGAGCTAATTCCCCGTACTGACTTCTGGTTGGGCCCAGAAGGTTTTAATAATCACCCCAACGGCGACTCGGCTAACGTTGGGGTGACTATTGTCACATAAAGTGGTGGGCCTGACAAGGTTTGAACTTGTGACCTCCCGGTTATCAGCCGGACGCTCTGACCAACTGAGCTACAGGCCCAACGCAGGGAAAAATAATACCTCCATACTTCTCGTAGGTCAACACTTTTTTTGTTTTGTTTTAAAGTTTCTTGAAATTGGGTATGAAAGCAGAACAGAGGGTCGTAGACTATCTGCCCAAAGATTGATAAATAACGTGCTTTTTGGAGTTTTTGTGTCACTAAAACGTATGGACATACAGACGGTTGTTGTCGGAGGAGGTCCTATCTCTTCCGTTATTGTCCTGCGTCTTCATGATCCACGCGGGGTCTCCACGCTCAGCCTACCTATTAAGATTGGCAACATTGAAGCCTCTGCTATCAGCCTTGGCATAGATCAAGAGTCTACCCAGAGGCCACTAACGCATGACCTTCTCCGCTCCGTTCTTGATTCTCTGGACGCAGACATTAAAAGTGTGCGCATTGTTGGCGTTCGCGGCACCACGTTCTTCTCGCAAATTGAGCTCATCTCTAAAGAGGGAGAGCATATCTACGTGGATGCTCGTCCGTCAGACGCAATTGCGCTGGCAGTAAGAACAAACGCTCCCATCTTTGCTGACGAGAGCGTTTTAGAAATTGCCGCTGCTCCAGATTTTACTGATGTCGAGAAGGGCGTTCAGGCCCAAGAGCTTGAGGAGTTCCGTCAGTTTATTGAGGATGTCTCTCCTGAGGATTTCTCTTAAGCCCTGCTCTAGAGCGAGTTTTTGAACAACTGACTTATCTTTTATATAAAAATCATTACCGTTAGCGTGTTGTTTTTCTCGGTAAACGAAAAGAGCTCAGGAGAATTGCCTCCTGAGCTCTTCAAATTACGTATAGCTGAAATGCTTATTCGTCATCATCCAGCAGTGAATCGTCCAGTACTTCTTCTTCATCTCCGAGGTCAACAGACTCTGTCTCGTCAGCATCGCGAGCACCTGCTGCCATCAGATCAAGCATACCTTGGTTCTCTGCGTGCTTAGGAGCCTTCTTTTTGTTGGCAACCATACGAGCAACTGCAGAAACAACGTCAGTACCAGAGAGGTTCATAACCTTGACACCCTGAGTAGAGCGGCCAAGCTTGGAGATGTCGCCAGCCTTAACGCGGATTACAACGCCCTCCTCGGACATGATCATAATCTCGTGCTGAGGACCAACAACGCGGCAGGCAACCAGGTTGCCCTTCTTCTCCGTCATTGTGATGGTAAAGACGCCCTGGCCACCACGCTTGTGAACTGGATACTCAGAAATTGCCGTGCGCTTTCCATAGCCCTTCTCGGTAATAACGAAAAGGTCACCGTTACCGTTGGTAATTTCCATGCCAAGCATAGTCGCATCGCCCTTGAGCGTGATACCACGAACGCCCGAGGTACCGCGTCCCATGCTTCTTGCCTCTGCCTCGTCAAACAGAATTGCCTTGCCGTCGGAGGAGCACAGAACAACCTTGTCACCTGGGTGGACACGACGGACGTTAACAAGCTCGTCGCCATCCTTAAGGTTGATTGCAATGAGGCCGTCCTTACGGGTACGGTCGTACTCAGACATTGCTGTCTTCTTGACCATTCCCTGCTTAGTAGCAAACATCAGGTAGTTGTCTTCTGGGAAGTCGCGAGTGGTAATAACCGCCTTGACCTTCTCACCCTCTGCAAGTGTTTCGATGACATTGATGATGGCGCTGCCCTTAGTAGTTCTACTACCAACCGGAAGCTCGTGGACCTTGAGGCGATACACCTTACCAAAGTTGGTAAAGAACAGCACGTAATCATGGGTAGAAGCAACAAAGAGGTTCTCGACAAAATCGTTCTCTTTGAGAGAGACGCCCTGAACACCCTTGCCGCCGCGCTTCTGAGAGCGATAAATCTCAACAGGAACGCGCTTTACGTAACCTGCATGAGTAACGGTAACAACCATATCCTCTTCAGCGATAAGATCCTCGACGTCCAGGTTCTGAATATCCTGGTCAGAGATTTGCGTACGACGCTTGTCAGCGTAGCGGTTGGAAATCTCACGAAGCTCATCAGCAATAACAGCCAGAATCTTTTCCTCGTGAGCGAGAAGATCCTCGTAGTAGGCAATATCAAGTCTGAGCTGGGAAATCTCGTCAACAAGGTCCTGACGTGCCAGACCGGTGAGGCGGCGCAGACGCATCTGAAGGATTGCCTCGCCCTGGATTTCATCCAGACCAAAGCGCTCGTTCATGCGCTTCTTTGCCTCAGCATCATCCTGCGAGCTGCGGATGATGTGGACAATCTCATCAATGTTATCAACTGCGGTCAGAAGGCCTTCCAAAATGTGGACACGCTTCTGTGCCTTGTCCAGGTCAAACTCAGTACGACGGCGTACTACATCAATCTGGTGATCAATGTAGTGACGAAGAATCTCGCGAAGAGAAAGGGTACGAGGAACACCGTCAACCAAGGCCAGGTCAATGATGCCAAAGTTGGACTGGAGCTGAGTCTTCTTGTACAGGTTATTCAGAACAACCTGTGGAACAGCATCACGCTTGAGATCCAAGACGATGCGCATACCCTTACGGTTGGACTCGTCGCGCATATCAGAGATGCCTTCGATTTTCTTCTCGTTGACTGCCTGAGCAATCTTCTCCTGAAGAAGACCCTTGTTAACCTGGTAAGGAATCTCGGTAACAACAAGACGCTGGCGACCGCTCTTGACCTGCTCAACGTGGACTTTTGCGCGGACCGTAATAGAACCGCGACCAGTCTCATAGGCATCCTTGATGCCCTGAGTACCCATGATGATGCCGCCTGTTGGGAAGTCAGGACCAGGTAGAACGGTCATGAGCTCCTCAGTGGTAACGTCAGGGTTCTCAATCATCATGCAGACAGCGTTAGTAACCTCACCAAGATTGTGAGGAGGAATGTTGGTGGCCATACCAACTGCAATACCTGAAGAACCGTTAACCAAAAGATTTGGGAAACGAGCAGGAAGAACTGCAGGTTCTGTCAGAGACTCATCATAGTTTGCCTGAAGATCAACGGTGTTCTTGTTAAGCTCTGCCAGCATCTCCATAGCACTTCTGGTAAGGCGTGCCTCGGTATAACGCATTGCTGCTGGTGGATCGCCGTCGATAGAACCAAAGTTTCCGTGACCATCGATCAAAGGAAGTCTCATCGAGAAATCCTGAGACATACGGACCATGGAGTCATAAATAGCAGAATCGCCGTGTGGGTGATACTTACCCATGACTTCACCGACTGCCCATGCAGACTTCTTATGTGGACGGTTTGGCGTAATGCCAGCCTCGCTCATTGCGTACAAAATACGGCGGTGAACAGGCTTAAGGCCGTCTCGAACATCTGGAAGTGCACGAGCAACAATAACGGACATGGAATACTCGAGGAAGGAAGTCTTCATCTCTGAGGACAAATCGGTTGGCTTAAGCGTGCCACCGTGAATGTCTGAGAGGTCAAGACGAGTACCAGCCTCATCAGAGATAATGTGTGAAGTTTCTCCCGTTATGAGATTTTCCCCAGTCTCTGGGTCAAACTCGTCAGAGTCTTCTTCTACCTCGTCATCTTCGTATTCTTCATCCATATCGTTTTGTGCATCAAGGTCTTGATCCTCGTCTGCACCAAAAAGATCGTCATTCATATTTTTATCGTCTGCCACAAGTTACCCTTTCATTTTCTGTCTAATGATTTAGCGAGAAACCATTAAATGTCCAGGAAGCGGACGTCTTTTGCATGTGTTTGGATGAAGTCTTTACGCTTCTCAACCTGGTTGCCCATAAGGTCAGAGACCGCGCGATCAGCGGCAAGAGCATCATCGATGGTTACCTTAAGAAGAATGCGGTTCTTTGGCTCCATAGTGGTTGCCCAAAGCTGTTCTGGGTCCATCTCACCAAGACCCTTATAACGCTGAATAGTGAACTTGGTGTTGTCCTCAAACTTCTTTGTCTCAAGAGCAAGTTCTTCATCGGTATAGATGTATTTACCGTTCTTTTTACCCTTTGGCTTAATCTGATACAGAGGAGGCTGAGCAACGTAGATATAACCTGCGTCAATCATTGGCTTCATGTAACGATAGAAGAAAGTAAGCAAAAGAATTCTAATGTGAGAGCCGTCAACATCAGCATCGGTCATGATGACAATCTTGTGATAACGAGCCTTCTCAATATTAAATTCATCTCCAACACCAGTACCAATAGCGGTAATCAGCGAAGTAATGGTGTCAGAAGAAAGTGCGCGGTGAGCCTGTACACGCTCAACGTTCAAAATCTTTCCGCGAAGTGGAAGAACTGCCTGGATAGAACGGTCACGTGCCATTTTTGCAGAACCACCTGCGGAGTCACCCTCGACGATGAAGAGCTCAGTCATCTCTGCATCGCGAACGGAGCAGTCTGCAAGCTTTCCAGGAAGAGCAGCTGACTCAAGAAGTCCCTTACGGCGTGTTGCTTCACGAGCTTTACGAGCAGCAAGACGGCCTTTTGCAGCCTGAGATGCTTTCTTGAGAATCTCTTTTGCCTGATTTGGATGCTCTTCCAGGTACTCTGAGAGACCCTGAGTAACAATCTTGTTGGTGAGAGTTCTCATGTAAGAACTACCAAGCTTTGCCTTTGTCTGTCCTTCAAACTGAGGATCTGGCAGCTTAACTGAAATAACAGCAGTTAAGCCCTCACGAATATCACCGCCCTCGAGCTTAGGGTCTTTCTCTTTAAGAATTCCCTGCCTGGTGCCGTAATCATTTACTACTTTAGTAAGAGCAGTACGGAAGCCCTCGAGGTGCATTCCGCCTTCCTCAGTGAAAATGTCGTTTGCAAAAGAAAGAGTTCTGTCACTGAAGTCAGTATTCCACTGAATAGCAACCTCTACCTCACCCATCTGAGACATTGGAGCGTCAGGGTCTGACTTACCTTCAATATAGATAGGGCGAGAAAGTCCTGGTAAAACGGTTTTCTCGTCATTAAGGTACTTAACAAAATCGATGATGCCACCAGCATACTGGAAATCAACCTGACGAGGAGTAAGCTCACGCTCATCAACAAGAGTAATTTTAAGGTTCTTGTTAAGGAATGCGGTTTCCTGGAGACGGTCACGAAGTGTGTCAAAGTTATACGTAGTGGTCTCAAAGATCATGTCGTCTGGCCAGAAAGTAATGGTAGTACCGTTAGATTTTGAAGTACCAATTTCCTTCATCTTCTGAACGGTTTTACCGCGCTCAAAGACCATCTCGTAGATTTTGCCATCACGCTTAACCTGCGCAACGAGTTTCTTTGAAAGAGCGTTTACAACAGAAACGCCAACGCCGTGAAGACCACCGGAGACTTTATAAGCGTTGTTATCAAACTTACCACCTGCGTGAAGGATAGTAAGAACAACCTCAAGAGTTGGAATCTTTTTCTGAGGATGAAGGTCTACAGGAATACCACGACCATTATCTTCAACAGAAATAGAGTTATCTGGATGAACGGTTACCTTAATTTTGGAGCAATAACCAGCCATTGCCTCATCGACTGAGTTATCTACAATCTCCCAAACAAGGTGATGCAGACCAGAAGCTGAAGTTGTACCAATATACATACCTGGACGCTTACGAACAGCCTCAAGGCCTTCAAGGATCTTAATCTCTGTACCGTCATACTTATTTTCTTTTGCCACGTAAGTCCTCTCTTCAATTGTGAGCGGAATGATATAGGTATTTTACTATGAAATCGCCAAAATCAACTCGGCACAGAGAAATTTCATTGTTTAAAAAGTAATATTTGGTATCTGAGAGGCTCTGTAAAGAGATTTAAGGACAGATTAGTGACAGATTAGACTAAAGACTCTTTTTTTGTCTAAAACTTGCTTCAATCGCTTTATAAGCCGTTGACTTAAGTGGCTCAGAAAGTCCAGAAACTAACTCAGAAATTTGTAATTTCTCTTCTGGTGTGAGTTCTGGAAGATCTTTTTTCTCTTCTTTTTGGCCCTGTGCTTGCTTTTCTGATGAGTTGACTTCTTTATCAGCATGTCTATTGTATTTGTCCAGCTTAAATTCAAGGTCTGAGAACTCCAGGCCTTGCTCTGAGAGCCTGGCTCTATAAATTTCTCTCTGTGCAAGAAAATCAATCATACACATACGATTGTCTACATAGACAGTAAGTACAGGGTACTCTCTACCAGCAACTTCTCTAACAAATACGCCGGTTGTATGTTCTGTCTCTCTTTCACCATTTGCTTCAACCCACGCAAGATAGGCACGACGATTTTTTGACATGCTCTTAGAATCTTTGAAGGTTCCAAGCAGAGAACTCATTAAATCTTTTGCATTTTCATTGCCACCGCGCGCAGGTGTTTCTTGTTGATTATTCATCGCTAAACCTAACTATCTGCGCTTTTTCTAAAACCTCTTCAGAGAAATACCCAAGGTTTGTAGTGGTAATTACCGTTTGAATGTCATGGAATGCAAATTCCATGATGGCTTTTCTGCGGTCTTCATCAAGCTCACTCATAACATCATCTAAAAGCAGCAAGGGTTTCTCGCCAAGTATTTCTTCTGAAAGGAGAACTTCTGCCATCTTAAGTGCTAAAACGACAGTTCTAATTTGCCCTTGAGAACCAAAATTTCTAGCGTCTTTACCCTCAATTAAAAACTCAACGTCGTCGCGATGAGGTCCTTTTGTACTTTGCTGACGACGAATATCATCCGTGCGAGCTTCGCTTAAAGCCTTCAAGAACTGATCCGCGATTTCTTCTCTAGAAGCATCAAGAGAAACCTTACCAATTGAAGAAATATAGTTCATTTCTAGGTGTTCTCCACCAGAGAGTTCCTGGTAGATCTCACATGTCTTCTTTGCCAGGCGATCAAACAAATGAATTCGTGCATGAAGAAGTGTAGCCCCTCCTCTTGCAAGTGAAAGATCCCAAGCATCAAGTAAGTTTTCATCTGGCCAATCAGATTTAAGCAGCTTATTTCTTTGCTCAACTGTCTTGGTATATGCCGAGAAGACCTTGAAGTAGCTTTTATTTGCCTGGCGGCCAAAGTCATCAAATTCTTCTCGGCGATACGATGCGCCACCTTTAATCATTGAAAGGTCATCGGGATTAAAGAGTACCGACATCAGTATTCCAGAAATATCTGCAGCCTGACATTTCTTGCCATTCTTTGAAAATTGACGGCGGCGTTCTGTAATGGTGCAGGTATTTTCTAGCTTTCTTCCATCTCCTATAAGAGAAATCTCTATCTTTGCCTCAGAAGTACCTGTAAGAAGGAGCTGTGATGGTGTGGGTTTTCTAAATGAATACCCAGCAGTAAGGAGTTGTAATGCTTCAACAGTATTTGTCTTACCTGCAGCGTTCTTTCCTACAAAAATAGTAGTTTGTGCAGATAAATCTATCTCTTTCGAAGAAAAACAACGAAAGTTATACAGCGAAACATGTTCAACTTTAAGTCCCACACAACCCCTATCAAATTAGAGGCGAACAGGCATCAGAAGATACAAGTAGTTAACCTTGCCGTTTGATTTGAAAATAGCTGGCTGAGAAGGACCTTGAAGCTCAAGGCGCAGAAGATCCTTAGAAGGAGCAGCATTTACACAATCAAAGACATAGTGATAATTCAAAGCAATTGAAAGAGAATCTCCCTCAATCTGAGCTTCAATGTGCTCGGAAGACTCACCCTGATCTGGTGAGGATGCAGAGAGTTTAACTTCTTTACCATCGGCGTCAACATCAAAACGAACTGAAGGATTTGCTAGTGCAATAACAGAGACGCGCTTCAGGGCTGCAGAAAAATCTTCAACGTTGATATCAACTGACGCGGTGCAAGCCGTAGGAAGTAGCTGCTTATAGTCAGGGAAATGACCTTCAATCTTACGAGAGATGTGAGTGGTGTTTCCAAACTGGAAGACTACCTGATTGTCCGTAGTACCAATTAAAACCTTTTCAGTCATGCTACGCATGGAAAGAACGTCATGGAACACTTCACCAGAGATAATTGCAGTAAAAGACTCACCTGCTGGAGTATCCGTGTTGGAATCACAAACGGCAAGACGGAATGAGTCAGTAGCAACAAGACGAATAGTGTTGTCTTCAACAGTGAGAGAAATTCCCTGAAGAATAGGACGAGAAGCTTCCTTAGAAGTTACGCGATACACCTTATCAACCATAGTTGATAGAAGTTGGCTTGGGAGCTCACAAGTTTTCTCAAGATCAAACTCTGGGAATTGAGCCCAGTCGTGAGCAGAAAGAGTATTAAGCCTAAAAGATGAGCGCTGACATGTTACAGAAAGCGTACGCTCTCCACCTTCAAAAGTAATTGCAGCATCAGGAAGATTTTTAACAATGTTCTGGATAACTTTTCCAGAAACAACTGTTTCTCCTTCTTCGTCTACGTTTGCTGCAATTTGATGCTTAATAGAAATAGTTAAGTCGCTGGATTGTAACTCAAGCATGCCATTGAATGCTTTGAGGTATATGCCAGAGAGAATAGGAAGTGTTGTATTAGAACCAATGCCTTTAGAAACAATATCAAGTGCCGTCTGGAGAGCGGATTGACTTACGGTAAATTTCATGACGACCCTTTCTATTATTTCTTAGATAAGAATAAAAATATCGTAGTAATAATAAGCTATGTTGAAAAGAAGAAAGCTTTACATTTCTAGAGGTAGAAATGTGTTTCTAGAGGTCAGATTTGTTTGCTTATTTTTGACATTCATAAACAAAGTAAAACTCCCTCTCTTAAACTCTCAACAACAAACCCTTACTTCTCTTCACCAATTAACACCTTACTAACAGGTTTTAAACACTAACTTTGTTCAAGAATAGTCTTCTTGAGTTGAGAAATTTGATCATAGAAACTTTTGTCTTCTTTGATTCTTTCTTCTATTACCTCAATGCTGTGCAAAATGGTTGCATGTTTTCTTCCACCAAAATGCTTACCAATATTTACCAGCGTGTACTGGCAAAGGTCGTGAGCAAGATAAATTGCAACGTGACGAGGTTCTGCAATCTCTTTATTTCTCTTGTTGCCAACAATATCGCGATGACTAATGCCATAGATATTTTCTACGACTTCTTGGACCTTCTCGATATTTACGGTTTTTGAAACGCGGCGCCAGAGCGTGTCTGCAATCTTATCGATTTCTTCCTGTTTAATATTTGTGCCAGATTCTTTTGCTTTAATCTGACCAGTTACACAGCGATTACAGAAGCCCTCAAGCGTTCTAATACTTTGACCAGCCTTGTCAGCCATGTAACGACGGATGTCCTCTGGTAAATCATCTGCAGTAAGAGAAGAATTTCTCTCTTTAAAAGCTCGGTCGCAGAAGACATGAATAAGATTAAGTTTCATCTCGTAACTTGGAGACTCAATACCAATAACGATGCCACCACTCATACGAGAAGTAATACGGTCATCAAAGCCGTCAGATCCCATACCAAGCTGAGCAGGGGTTCTATCTGCGGCAAGAATAATCTGCTTACCTCTATCAATAAGAGAATTAAAAATATTGAAGAAGAAGTTAATAGTACCTGCTTTACCAGCAAGTTTTTGGACGTCATCGATAATAAGAACATCAATGTTTTGGTAGTTATTACTAAGCTCTGTTGCTGCGTTTCCTGACGCGTTTTTACGAACTGCATTTACGTAGTCATCAACAAAGGCATCTGCATCTTTGTAAACACAAACGCGTTCAATATCTTCAGAGTTGATGTAGTTTTGAACCGCGCGTAGAAGGTGAGTTTTTCCAAGACCACTTGCACCGTAAATAAACAGCGGATTTGCCTTACCTTTTGCGTCGTTTGCAACATTTAATGCATGCTGATGTGCAAGCTCATTCTCGTCACCAACAACAAAGCGATCAAACGTGAGGTTTGAATTGAAAGATGTCTCCTCATAAAGAGGATTACTCTTACGGCGCTTTAAGGTCTGTTGTTTCAATGCTTCAAGACTTTGCTCCTGGGATTCAAAATCTTGAATCTGCTCTGGAACAACTGCTTGTATAGGAGCAGTTTTTTGCTTCCAAGCATTGAACTCTTGAGGAGTCATTGTGGAAGTAGTGGTAACGGGGGTAGAAGACTTTGTAAGAGTAAGGCTCAAAATAATGTCTTCAAAAGCTGCTGCCGAAAGGCATCTCTCAACAATCGGAAGATTTTTAAGGATACGGTTATATGCCAAGCGCATTGATGTTTCAGCACACAGTGCGTTATCTTCAACTTTAATTGGAGTGCAGGTTCTCAACATAGCGATAAAAGCCTCTGGCTGATTCTCTTCAACCAAGAGGTCAATTGCGTCTTGCCACAGAGCTACTGCGTCTGAATCAATTGATGCATCCATACGTGTCCAATCAAAATGTTGAAAATTGGGACACCTAGTATAGAGGAATGTTGATAACTTTCAGCGAATAATGTTGAGAAACTCTATGAAAGGAGAATCTCTCCAATAGTAGTGAGCTTATATTTCTGCCCAACTTTTCCAATTATTCCTATGTTTAACAGCGATTTTAATTCTCTTGACCACGTTGGTGTTGAAAGTCCATAGGTACTTGTTAACTCTGTTGCTCCAACCCATTCATGTTCAGAGAGATAGTGAAGAACTTGTTTTGCTCGATCTGTAAGTAACAGATTAGGAAGCTGTGTAGCTGGCTGTGCAGCTATCTGATGAGATACTTCTTGTGGAGCATGTGAAACTGTTTTTTGGTTCTGATTTACAGGTAATTCTTCAGCTTCTTCTTGAGTTGGAAGCGTCTGAATGTGCGCATCTTTAGAGCGGCGTGTTGACAAGGTAACAATGGTTCCGCCAGAGATATTGTCTTCGAGGGTAAGACTTCCACCCTTTTCAACCATGTATTGTTGAGCATAAGGAAGGCCAAAACCAACGCCTCTAATAAACGATTTCATCTCTTCTGTTGCAGAAGAAGTACCAAACTCAAGAGCTCGATTTTTCTCTTTAATACCAGGTCCCTGGTCTGAAAACCTAATGGTATTTCCGTTATCCATGATTGAAATTGTAGGTGCTACAAATCGAGCGTGAATGAAATTTTCCACAATCTCACGCATAACCATAAAAGGAATATTTCCTCCCTGCTCGTGAGCAAGCTGGTTAACGGTAGCTGCAATTTCATCAAGATAAGATCGAACGTCTTTTGGTTCTACGAGAACAACGCGAGGTGCTGCGGCTTTATCGTCATACACTGCAATACGTGCAGCATAACGGACGGTGAGAGAATTATCAGAACCAGCATCTTTTTCATTCTGGTTTGTGTTTTCCTCAACAAAAGGAAAAAAATCTCTTGCCATGACACCTCCTTTTCAACAATTGTTAAACAAATGAAGAAAACTTTTCGTTTTCTTTCACGATGAATGAAAGTTTTCAACAAGTGTTAAACATCTGTAGATAACTTTATATCTTTGTGAAAGACGTACTGAATGATAGTAGCATTTAACGGACATATTTCAGCTTGCAGAAATATTCCTTTCAACAAATTTCTTCACTTATCTCAAGTGAAATTTTCAAAATGAAAGGTTTTCTCGCTAGGTTTTTTGAATAAAAAAGAGAAAAAGTTGAGGTATTTGCGTAAAAAATTTGACAGGTACCTATAAACGCGAGTACAATCTGTAGGCTTTTTAATCGATACTGTACCCGTTCGGGAGGAAATAACTATGAAGCGTACCTACCAGCCAAATAAGCGCAAGCGCGCAACTACCCACGGTTTCCGTGCACGTATGGCAACTAAGAATGGTCGTGCCGTTCTCGCTCGTCGCCGCCTTAAGGGCCGTAAGCGCCTCACCGTCTAAGGAATGTTTCTGTGAAGACCATTAAATCTCGTTCAGAGTTTGAAAGGGTCTTCTCTGCGGGGAAGAGGGCTCAAAGTTCTGTTCTTCGTATACGAGTAGCACCATCCACTGAGGCACATCCTTCCGAGGTAGCCTTTGTAGCTCCAAAAAGATTAGGTAACGCCGTATTTAGAAACAGGTGTAAACGCGTCCTGCGCGAAGCAGCTCGAAAGAGCGGTTTACCTGTTGAGGGATACGGCATTATTCTCTTTGCGACTAAAGATACACACAGCACTAATCCTGCTGATATAAGCGTTTCTTTGGATGCTTTGTTAAGAAAGACAGGGGTCAAATGAGCGAGAAAAGACAAGATTCTTTTCTCGCAAACTTGTTCCTAGGTGCTATTCGTTTCTATCAAAGAAACATTTCTCCCCTTTTTAAGCCTCACTGTATTTATCGGCCCACTTGCTCCGAATATGCAGTTCAGGCCATACAAAAGTATGGTGTTAAAAAGGGAAGTTGGCTTGCTCTTAAGCGTATTGCTCGCTGTCACCCTTTTCATAAGGGAGGATACGATCCCGTTCCGTAAAGGAACGCACCGGAGGAAATATGTGGGATTGGATTGTTAACTTTCTATACACAGTCTTAGCGGGACTTCAATCATTCTCGGGAGACTGGGGTATGGCAGTTATCCTGCTTACCATCATCATCCGTATTATCCTGGTTCCAATGACCAACAAGCAGACGGCCTCTATGGCTCGTATGAGCGTTGTTCAGCCAAAGCTCAAAGAAATCCAGGAGCGCTATGCTGATGATCCAGTAAGACAGAATGAAGAAATGCGCAAACTTTATGCAGAGATTAACTTCAATCCACTTGGTGGTTGTCTTCCTCTGCTGCTGCAGTCCCCTATCTTTATTGCACTCTTTACCGTTGCAAAGATGGTTCCAGTAGATTCTCGTTTCTACAACATTCTTCCTTCTATTGCACGAGCAACGTCTGACATTTTTGCTGTTGATGGCCTTGTTGCTGCTATCCCTTACATTATTTTTGTTCTTCTATTTGGTCTTACAACCTTCCTTTCTATGGCAGTAAATGCTCGTACAAGCTCTGGTGAGCAGCGTACTCAGCAATACATGATGGGTGGCATGATGACCCTCATGATGCTCTGGTTTGGTTGGACTGTGCCAGCAGCTGTTCTTCTCTACTACGTTACTTCTGGTATTTGGCAGCTTGCTCAGCAGCAGCTTATTACCAAGCGCATTATGGAAAAAGAGAAGCTTAAGGCTGAAGCTCAGATGGCTAATAAGCCAATCGAGGTTGACGTGGTGAGAAAAGAAAAGAAGCCACGCCCTCACAAAAAGGCCTAATAGCTGGGGTTAAACAAAATAACTTTTGTTTACAAAATTTTTCACGGTAGATTAATAGTTAAACTTTTTATATTGACTGGAGGACGACATGGAGGATGAGACTTTCGTTTCTGAGCCAAACGCTCTTAATGAGTCTCCTGTCGTTGATTCACAAGACGAGTTTGCTTCAATTCGAGAGCACTTTGAAGCTGGAATTCAGCTTACTGATGCTGAGATGAATAAGATTGCTGATACCGCTGTCTTCTATCTTAGGGAGCTTCTCTCCTTCTTTGGCGAGAACAGCTGTGCAATTGATGAGTATGACGGTGAAGATGGAGAGCTTATTCTTGACGTAACTGGCGGCGATCTTGCAATTCTCATTGGTCGTCACGGCAATACGCTTGAGGCTCTTCAGATGGTTCTTTCTTCTTTGATGAGCGCTAAGCTTCACTTCCACTATCCAGTATCTGTTGATGTTGAAAGCTACAAGAGCCGTCGCCGTAATAAGCTTCAGGAGATGGCACTCTCTGCTGCTGCTCGTGCTAAGAAGACTGGTAAGGTCTCTCTTGCTCCAATGAGTGGCTATGAGCGTCGCATTATTCACATCGCACTTCGAGATAATCTTGAAGTTACTACGCACTCTGAGGGCGATGATCCATATCGTCGTGTTGTGGTAACTGCTATCAATAGCTAAGAACTTCTAACAAGCTTTAGTAATTTGATGAGGAAGGTTTACGCCTTCCTCTTTTTTTGTGACAATTCTTCTTGTAACAAGAAGTTTTGTCACAGGAGAAGCAATGTCTGAATCAGAGAAGTCTTTATATAATTCAAAAGAGAATGTACTGAAGGAACTTCTCCTTAACTATGGAATCGATTCAACAGAACTCCAGAGAAGACAGCTTCTGAAACATATTGAACTACTTATTGAGATAAATAAGAATCTCAACCTCACAAGAATTACTTCAGTTGATGATGCACTAGTGCTCCATGTTCTTGATTCTTTGTTACCACTCAAAGTGTGTAATGAGTTTTTATCTGGTACTCACAACTATATCGATATTGGTACCGGTGGAGGCTTTCCTGGATTGCCTCTTGCAATCATGAGTGATAATAAAACACTATTGGTTGACTCTATTGGAAAAAAGATCAATGCGGTTCAGTCAATGATTGATGAGATTGGTCTAAATAAGAAAGTTAGGGCTGAGAAGCTTCGTGCAGAAGAAATTCCAAATGCTTATAAACAGAAGTTTGATTTTGTGACTTTTAGAGCTGTTGCGAAGACAAATATTCTTTTGGAGTACGCAGAGCCTTTCTTAGCCTCCCAAGGCACTCTTATAGTAATGAAGGCCAATGTTGATGAGACAGAGCTTCAGGACGCCTCTCAGGCAGCCAAAATTTTTGGATACGAAAATGTTTCACGTGAAACATTTGAGTTACCAAACAATCTTGGGCATCGAGAAATTCTTTTATACAAAAAAGTTACAAAGAGCAAAATTAAATTACCGAGAAAAACTGGAATGGCAAAATCAAATCCGTTTGTTGCAAGAAGAGGGTAATTGTGGAATGTTTCACGTGAAACATTCTGTATTATTAAATAAACTTGGTCAAACGGAGGATAAATGAGCTACAAAGACCTTTCGAGGGGATTTCAGGATAGAGATCCTAAAGTTCTGGCAGTAATTAATCAAAAAGGCGGAGTTGGAAAATCAACTACCGTAATTAACCTTGCTGCTGCATTAGGTGAAACAAAGAAGAAAGTTCTCATTATTGATTTTGATCCACAAGGAAATGCGACAAGTGGTTTTGGAATTGATAAAGAGGAACTTGAAGCTGATATTTATGACGTAATTCTCAATGAAACGCCACTTGAAGAGGTATTGCAGCAAACAGTTCAGAAATACGTAACTATTGCACCAGCAACCATTCAACTTGCCGGTGCTGAAATTGAACTTGTCTCCGTTGATTCAAGAGAAAACATTTTAAAAAAAGCAATCGACCAGGTAAAAGATTATTTTGACTATATTTTGATTGATTGCCCACCATCATTAGGACTTCTAACAATTAACGCCTTAGTTGCCGCAAATAGCATACTTATCCCAATTCAGTGCGAGTATTATGCACTAGAAGGTGTTACTAAGATTGTTGAATCAATGAAGATGGTGCAAAAACAGCTTAATCCAGATCTTGAAATTTTTGGTGTAGTAATGACCATGTTTGATAGCAGAACTTCCCTATCTAAGCAGGTAGTTAATGAAGTATCTAACTACTTTGGTAACAAGGTATTTAAGACGCTTATTCCAAGAAACGTCAAAATTGCTGAGGCACCAAGTCATGGTTTGCCAGTAACCATGTATGCACGAATAAGTATGGGCGCACTTGCATATAACAAACTTGCAAAGGAAGTGAATCGTCGTGGTTAAAAAATCAGGACTTGGTAAAGGCCTTAATTCGCTCTTTAGCGAGGTAGATGCAGAGGTTGGTAATAAAAAAGAAACTACCACGCTGCCTTTGAAGAAGATTAAGCCAAATAAAGACCAGCCTCGCAAGCGTTTTGACGAAGCTGAGCTTACTGAACTCAGTGATTCTATTAAGCAAAACGGTATCCTTCAGCCACTTCTTGTTCGCGAGAAGGGCGACCACTACGAAATTGTTGCTGGTGAGAGACGTTTCCAGGCTGCAAAACTTGCAAAATTAGAGGAAGTACCTGTTGTAATCAAAGCAATTTCTGACGAGGAAGTATTCAAGCTTGCTCTTATTGAGAATTTGCAGAGATCTGACTTAAGCCCAATCGAAGAAGCACAAGGTTATAAGCAGCTAATTAAACAGGAAAACTTAACCCAAGACGATTTGGCCAAGGTTCTCTCAAAATCAAGATCTGCAATCACAAATACCCTACGCCTTCTTGACCTTCCAACAGAGGTACAGACTTTGATGGTAGAAGGACGTATTAGTGCTGGACACGCTCGTGCAATTCTTTCCGTTAGTGGTAAAGAAGGAAGAATTAAACTTGCTCAGAAAGTAATTGAAGAGAACTTGTCTGTCCGCCAGACAGAAAACCTTGCTCCACTATTTTCTGTCACTAATGTAGAGAAACCAAAAAGACAACCAACTCCACAGGCATATAAGCGTGCGGCAAGGCAATTAAGAATTGCTTTGGATACTCCAGTCAAAGTGCGAAATGTTCGCGGCAAGAATAAAATTGAAATCGAATTCAATGATGAGGAAGAGCTTGCTGCTTTAGTTGAAAAACTGTCAAACGGTAAAGAAGCATAATGAAGATAAAGTTTGCAATTATATCTACAGTTTCACTGCTTGGAATAGCTTTTCTCGCTAAGCATACCTTGTTGACTAAAGAAGCGCAAAGAAGTTTTCTCCACGCAGTGAGAAGGTCGAGAAGGGCACTTGATGCAATTCTCGACGATTATTCAGGTGGTGTTGATAGAAAAACTTCAAAAAACATTCTCTCTCATCAAGCGAGAGTAGAAAAAGAATGGCTAAAAGCAATTAATTAGAACAAATGTTCTACATATGAACTAAAGAAGAAGGGACTCGAGAGGGTCCCTTCTTTACCTGTAATGTGTAGGATATGCTGCCCTTAACGAACGTTTTTCTTCTGGAAGAGCTGTCCACAAGCCGCATCAATGTCGGATCCACGAGAAAGACGGATAGTTGCCTCAACGCCAACAGAGTTGAGACTGTTTACAAACTCCTGTGCACGGGCAGGGGATGTTGGATGGAACTTAGAACCCTCAATCTCGTTAAGCTGGATGATGTTAACGTGGCAAAGTGTTCCTCGACAGAAGTCTCTTAGGGCACCAAGCTCATTGTCGGAATCGTTAACGCCCTTAATCAGAGCATATTCATACGTTGGACGACGACCGGTTTTATCGACATACTCACCCATAATGTCGTACAGGTGAATCAGTGAGTATTTACGAACTCCTGGCATGAGAGCGTCTCGCGTCTTTTGCACCGCGGAGTGAAGCGAAACGGCAAGCGTGAATTGCTCTGGTTCAGAAGCAAAACGCTTAATCATTGGAATAACACCGCAGGTAGATACCGTAATATGGCGAGCGCCAATACCAGCTCCATCGGAGGAGTTGAGGCGTCTCATAGCTGCAAGAGTAGCGTCGTAGTTCATGAAGGGCTCGCCCTGGCCCATAAGAACAACGCTGGTAACGCGCGCGTCAAAATCGTCGCGGACGTGCATAACCTGCTCGTAAATCTCGCTCGCAGAAAGAGAGCGCGTGAGACCAGCAGCACCTGTTGCACAGAAAGCACAGCCCATGGCGCAGCCGGCCTGTGTAGAAGCGCAGACCGAAAGCTTATTGCCAGTTGGCATGCCAACACACTCAACAGAAGTGCCATCAGGGTAGCGAAGCAGGTATTTACGACTTCCATCTTCAGAGACCTGGCGAACAATTTGTTCAGCACCAGCAAGCGTTACCTGCTTAGATAGTTCTTCTCGCAGCGTTTTTGGAAGATTACTCATCTGATCAAAAGAGGTAGCGCCCTTAGACCAGATCCACTCCTCAATCTGCTTTGCACGGAATTTTGGCTGACCAAGGAAAGTCACCAGTTCAAGGATTTGTTCTGATGAAAGGCTTCTGAGGTCAGATTTGGCGGCAGCCTTCTGTGGACAAGAATCAAGCGCGGAGATGTCTACGCCGTCAGCCGTGGTGTTTGTGCCGTCAAGAGTATTATTTGATTGCATTTTTGTCCTTCTCCAACTCTTCTAAGCTATCTGCGGTATCTTAGAAGAAATACGTTTACTAGAGTTTACCCTATGGGAGACTTATCTGAAGGAGCGGAAATGACACGTGAAGAGCTAAAAAAGCTTCATGTAGCAGTTGTTTCAGGTGGCTGGTCAGACGAGCATGAGATTGCAATGGAGTCTGGCAAGCAGTGTGCAGCAGCACTCAAAGAAGCTGGCTTTACCAGTGTTGACCTGCTTGATGTTGCAGAAAAAGACTTTGTAGTTACCCTTGCTCAGGGCGGTTATGATGTCGTGTACGTTGCAATGCACGGCCGTTTTGGTGAGGACGGCTGCATCCAGGGTCTTCTCGAGATTCTGCACATTCCTTACACGTTTTCTGGCGTCCTTGCGTCTGCTATGGGAACTGAAAAAGAGCTGTCGAAGCTCATGTATAGGCAGGCAGGCGTTCCAACCCCTAAGGGAATTGACGTTGCTGCAGGTACCGTCTTCACAGATGAACAGGTAGACAAGCTTATTGAGGACCTTGGACTCCCTATGTTTGTAAAGCCTTCTGGCAACGGCTCCAGCTACGGCGTTACGCGCGTTACTTCGCGAGAAGAACTTCCCGCAGCACTTGAACTTGCAGGTGAGCAGGGCGAGCGCATCCTAATCGAGGAGAGTATTGAGGGAACGGAGATTACCGTTCCTGTTATTGGCAACGAGGACCCAACAGCTCTGCCGATTGTTGAGATTGTTACGGGCGATGAGTTCTACAGCATTAAGACAAAATATGAGCCAGCATCCCTGCACCATGTGATTCCAGCTCGTCTTGAGCCTGCAGTGTATGCACGTGCTCAGGAGCTAGCTATCAAGGCTCACAATGCACTTGGTTGCCGCGGAGTTTCTCGTAGTGACTTTATTGTTACGAAGGACGGCGTCCCCGTGGTACTGGAGACAAATACCATTCCTGGTATGACTGCCCGTTCTTTGCTGCCTGATTCTGCACGTACCGGCGGCATTGATTTCCCTGAGCTCTGCACTCGCTTTATTGAGTTTGCACTTGAGGATCGCCAGTAGATTTGTAGGTTATGACCAGCACTAAAAGCGCTACGCAAAAACTAGAAGAACTCATTCTTCCAGGTACCCCTTCTGCGGTTCGCAAGAAGTATTTAGAACTTGCAGAGAGGGCGGAACATGAGTCGTTTGATGTCTTAGAGGACGACATTATTGTTTTGGATACCGAGACAACAGGTCTGTCCTTTAAGAAATGCTCCCTTATTGAGATTTCTGCTGCTAAATTGAGTGGCAGAGAGATTGTGGAGCGCTTTCAGACTTTTGTTGACCCAGGGTGTCCAATTCCAGAAGAGATTACGGCCCTCACTTCAATCACCGATGAAGACGTTAAGGGCGCACCGAACGCAAAGGAAGCCGTTGCTGCACTTGCAGAATTTGTTGGCGGTCTTCCGGTTTTGGCACACAACGCCACCTTTGACCGTACGTTTATTGAACGGGTGCCCGGTGGAACTTCTGTCTCCGATACCTGGATCGATACGCTGGCGCTCTCACGCATAGCGCTACCTCGACTTTCTTCACATAAGCTTTCTAGCATGGCTGAAGCGTTTGGCACCATGAAGGTTACGCACCGCGCAAGTGACGACGTAGACGCTCTTTGTGGCATGTGGCGCATCTTGCTTTTGGGACTTATGAATCTGCCCCGCGGTCTTCTCGCCAAACTGGCGTCAATGCACGACGGCGTGGAGTGGACGTTTAGGCCAATCTTCTCGTATTTGTCGCAGCTGAAGGAAAAAGAAGCAGTTCAGCGCGGTGTCGCAAAAAAAGATGCAACAGGTGCCGAACTTGCAGATGCAGAGATCTCGGGCACGTTTTTCTCGCTCAAGGACATTCGCAGCCAGCTTGTTGCCGACATAAAAGCAAAGGCGAGAAGGGATGCGGACGACCCAGAGACGCCGGCCATGCTGCCTATTTCTAAAGATGAGATTCACAGAGCGTTTGCTAAACCGGGCATTGTCTCGCAGATGTATGACAAATTTGAGACACGCAACGAGCAGGTTAGCATGTCCGTTGAGGTCAGAAACGCGCTGGTAACTTCTTCGCATAGAGAGCTTGAGGCGGGGACTGGTATTGGCAAGTCGATTGCATACCTGCTGCCTGAGGTGCTTTTTGCGCAGAAAAATGACGTTACCGTAGGCATTGCTACAAAGACAAACGCCTTGACTGACCAACTAGTTGCTCATGACCTTCCAGCGCTTGCGCGAGCGTTGCCAAACGGATTGAGTTTCTGCAGCTTAAAAGGATACGAGCACTATCCGTGCCTGCATCGCGTTGACAGGGCCGCTCTTGAGGAACTTCCACTAACGCTGCTTGACCAGGAAGGACGCTCGAGCAACAGTGTTGCGTCTGACATGCTGACCGCAATTGCGGTGATTTATGCCTACGCGTGCCAGTCGGCTGATGGCGATTTGGATGCGTTGGGGATTCGCTGGCGCTCGGTTCCACGAGAGATGGTAACTATCAAAGCAGCGGAGTGCCTACGTTCCAAATGCCCCTACTATCCTCACGAGTGCTTTGTTCATGGAGCTCGTAAACGTGCGGGATCTTCGGATGTTGTAGTAACCAATCACTCTCTGTTGCTTAGAAACGTTGCTGCTGACGGAAAAATTCTGCCACCTATCAGACATTGGGTGATTGACGAGGCTCATGGCTTTGAGGCTGAGGCTCGCCATCAGTGGGCAGTAGAAATTTCTGCCAAAGAGATGCGAAACGGCTTTGAGCTGCTTGGCGGAATTAAGTCCGGAGCCATTCATGCTGCTATGGTAGGCGCCGCTAATCTAGAGGACTCTACGCTGCTCACCGGTCTTCTCACGCGCTCTGCAGCCGCAGTTCAGCGAGCCATGGCAGCAATGGGCAATCTTATGGCTACCGTGCATGAGCTGGCTCCGTTGGCCAAAAGCGATGGCGGCTATAACTCCCTTCAGCTTTGGATTAACGATGAAGTAAGAGAGACAGAGGAATGGAAAGAGGTCTTGGAGACCGCTTCCATTGCTCTTTCTGCTCTTGAAGAAGCGACGCTTCGTATAGGAAAAACCACCGAGGCGCTCATTGCATCAGCTCCAAACCTTGCAAGCAACTTGAGCGAGGCGGGGGTGTTCTTGAGCACTCTTCTGGAGTCTCTGAAGCTCATCTGCGAGGGAACGGACAAGAGTTACGTCTATTCAGCAAAGTTGACTCGACTGAAGCGTGATATTGGCTCTGAGGCTCTTGTGGCTGAGAAGCTTGATATTGGTGCAGAGCTGGCAGAGAAGTGGCTTCCTGAGACGCATTCCGTTGTGTTTACCTCGGCGACCATTGCCGTTGGAGATGATTTCTCGCATTTTGAGCACGCTGTTGGCCTGGATAGAGGCGCCTTTGAACACAAGAGTCTGCACTTAGAGTCAAGCTTTGACTACGAGAATCATATGGCTGTCTTTGTGGCTGAAGACATGCCTGCACCAACTGATCCAGGTTACCTAGACGCTCTGGAAAAGCTGCTATACGACGTTCATGTTCAGATGGGTGGCTCAGTGCTGACGCTCTTTACCAACAGACGCGATATGGAGCGCCTCTATGAAGCGTTGGAGCCACGCTTGAGTGAGCAGGGCCTTAATCTTGCCTGCCAGGAGCGCTCTTCTTCTGCACGTCGTGTTCGTGAAAAGTTCCTAGCCGAAAAGAACCTCTCGCTGTTTGCTCTTAAATCGTTCTGGGAAGGCTTTGATGCTGCGGGAGACACGCTTAGGTGCGTAGTAATTCCTAAGCTTCCGTTTGCAAGCCCTAATGAACCGCTGGTCAAAGAGCGTGAAGCGCGAGAAGATCGTGCGTGGTGGCGTTATTCTCTGCCAGAGGCGGTAATTGCAACAAAGCAGGCTGCTGGTCGCCTTATTAGAAGCGCTGAGGATAAGGGCGTTTTGGTGCTTGCCGATTCCAGACTGGTGTCCAAGCGATATGGCAGTTCGTTCTTAAAATCGCTGCCTAACAAGAACTACCAGCGTGTTTGCACAAAGGACATCTCCGAGCAAATTGCCAAGTGGCGAGAAGAACACGACGCGTAGCAGGGCTGCAATCACCTGATTGGCTTAGAGCTGCTCTTCTGCAGCAAGCAAAGACGCAGCGTAAGTGCGCATTGCGTGCATCACGGCCTTGTCTTTGGTTGTTACTTTTCCCTTAAGGGCAAGCAACCGCTGTAGCAGCCATGTTCCGCCGTAGTAGGGGATAGTTGCTTTAATTTCTACAGCATTGCGCTGGCTTCCAACTGTTTTAAGTCCCGGCCACGAATAGTGCGTAAGAGCGGTTTTATCAAAGAAGGTAAGCTCTACCAGCTGAGACTTTTCTTGCATAGCAGAATCTTGCACGCGTTCCGCAAGCTTTCTGTGCTCAAATGAAGCGGATTGCGTTTCAATGCAGCTCATTCGATTGACCCTAAAGACCCTTTGCTGCTCTAGGTTTAAATCAACCCCCTCGATAAGCCACCCATTTTCTCCGTATGACAGCTTATAGGGAAAAACCTCTCTCTGGCTAATTGCAGTATCTCTATCACCGCGAGCTTCTGCAACAGACGCCTCAGAGCGATAGTCGAATGAAATAACTTGTGATTCTGCAATTGCATTTGAGCAGGTGAGGAACGCATCTACTTCTTTAGAGTGACTTTTGGAGACAAGAGAGACCGAAGACCCGTCCGGTGAAGAGCTTTTTGTATATGGAGGCTTCAAGAGGCTCCAAAATACACTTTCTTGGGGCAAAGCGAGAGCGGTAAAAGCCTCTTTAAGTGCCAAGGTTTCTTCATCCGTTAAGACAAGCCTGCGAGCAGTAAAGGGAGACTCTCCAACAAGTGTCAGAGTATCTTGGTCTCCCGTAAGGGGGAGGGGAAGATAGCCATTCTCGTCCGTGAGCTGCAAAAGCTCCATCAGAATAGCAGCCTCTTCAGAGGAGATGGCAAATCGTGACTGAACCGCGCTTAGCTCAACTGCGTCAAAAGACTCCCTCAATGCAGAAGCAAGCAGTATGAGCTTATAGACAGCTGACGATATGTTTTTTCTTCCAAAAGAGGTGTTTTTAACAGCCATTGGCAACCTCGCTTAAAGACCCTTTCCACTTTGCGAGAAGAGACTCTGGAGACCTTGGAATTAATCCATGAGCAAGAATCCAAGATAAAGCGGTGTCTTCATGAGCGTAAGTAACGGTCCACAAAGCGCCATTAGAGAGGAGCTCAACATCCCCTTGACCTTGCGAGAAATGTTCAAAAGCAGCGAGTATATTTTTGGGGACAAACGCGGTAAGCGTGTCTGCTTGCAATCCGAGCTGGAAATCAAGGAGTTTATAGTCTTTTGAATCAAACTCTTCTGGTATGGAGAAGGACTCATTTTTAAGAATCGCGGCATCTAAAACACGGTCAACGCGAAAAGTTTTGATGGAAGCGCTCTCAGTACCGGATGAAAAATCTTGGGCCACAAAGTATAGAAGTCCCTGTGAAACAAAGAAGTCCAGCACGCCCAGATGTTTTTGCTTAACTAGGTCCTGTGAGTTTGTGTAGGTGATATTTACCAGTTGTTTAGAGCTGAGTGATTCGTATAGAACAGGAAAGACTTTGTTTTGGGAAGAAGCGCTGAGTTTTTGGCTGTCTGACTTACCTGAGTCCAAGGAATAAAAGTTACCCACAATTTTAGAGAGCGCGTTTCTCAATTCCTCTTGGTATACAAACGTTGCGTCAGTGAGAATTGCACTGCAGATTACAAGCAGCTGATTGGCATCTTCAGGGCTTAAGTCGTACGAGGAATTAAAGAAATTCGAGTCCGAAAGATAGAATGACTTTTCTTTTCCCGTTTTTACCTCTGTAATTGTAAATCCAAGCTGTTTCAAAACAGTGCGATCTCTTGAAAAAGTTCTTAAAGCAGAATCGGTAGATAAATCTGAGTAAATTGCCGTATATATTTCTGCCGAAGGCAGAGGTCCCTTTTGAAGTAGCAGCATAAATAGCGAGAAAATCCTCCAGGCACCTAGTTCATTATTACCTAGAGTTTGATCGTTTGGAGCCATATCCACCTCCCGCTTTTTGCTAGTTGAACTCAAATCTCTCTAAACATATACGAAAGTTTTTGATATTTAGTGCAGAATTTCTAAATTTAGACGTAAAAATACACTTTAACCGCTATATTTCGATATAAGACGTATACTAATGACGTATGTATGAAACCTGTCAGAAGACATGCCAACGAAGGACGTAGTATGGCCATTACACATGACTATGTTGACTATCTAGACGAGCAGATTGATATTGCTCCTGCCGGTAGCCAAGAGGAGCTTCAGGCTGCTCAAACCATTGCTGAAGAAATGAAACTTCACGGGCTTGAGGCAACCATTGAAGAATTTGATGCTAAGTCTATTAAGAGTCTTGGTTATTCAATTTATCTAATCCTCCTCTTCGTTGGTGTTATTTTTGCAGGCACTGGTAATGCAGCACTCATTGCTTTTGGCGTTCTGCTTGTCGCTGGTTTTGGTGCACTTACGTGTCTCAAGTACTTTGGTAATGACATTCTTGGTTCATTTGGATCTTCCATCAGAAGCCAGAACGTTGTTGCTAAGCACGAGGCCACTGGTGAGCTTGTCGCAAAGGGTAACCGTCCAATCGTCATCGTTGCTCACTATGACTCTCCACATACAAACTTCCTTGTTGAGTCTCCTGTAGCAAAGTACGTACCACTTGTACAGAGGTATGCGCGTTGGTGTGTAGTTGCCGTATTTGTTGCTACGTTTGTTCAGATTCTTCGTTTCCTTCCTGATCCAGTTCGTGTCCTTTTCTGGATTGTTGGTATTCTTGCAGCTCTTCCACTTGTTGCTCTTTCTGTCGCAACTATTGCAGAGCGTTTTGCACCTTGCACTATTGGCGCAAACAACAACAAGTCTTCAGTTGCAGCACTTCTTGGTATTCTCGAGAATGTCCGTCCTACTGGTCATCGACCCGAGGTTGTTCATCATTTTGCAGGAGATGCAGCTGCACTTATCCCAGAGCCTGATGAGGTGGAAGGCGTCCGCCACGGCGAGGAAGTTCTTAATTCACTGGGCATTCTTCCTGAAGATTGCGAAGTAAGCTACGTTGCTTATGACACTACTGGTGCAAGCCAGACTGCATCTCTTGAGGATGTTGTAGAGGCTGTAAATGCAACAACAGAAGAAGAGCAGACTGAGGATGCTTCTGCTGACAACACCGTTGCGTATGATTCTGTTGACGATGAGCTCAATGCAACTATGAAGCAGGTTCACGAGTCCGCTGATGCAGATGCAACGCAGGTACAGCCTGAAGCAACACATGAGCTCCATGCTAAGAACGATTTTGCTCGTCGTGCATCCCTCTTTGATCTCCCTGATCCTTCTGGCGATGCCGTCGATCCACTGGCTCCATCTTCTGAGCCAGCTCCTCACTATGTTCCAGCTCCAACATCTGCACCTTCTCCAGAGGTAGAAGACGAAGAGAGCCCATTTGACACCATTTCGGCTGATGAGGGTCTCACAGAGGTACAGGACGCAAAGACTCCTGAGGCAAAGCGCCGTTCCTTTAGACTCTTCGGTCGTAACGACGGACCATCAGATGACTGGAAGGGCGGTGCAGCACCATCTGCTGAGAATCGTGAAGAGACCGACTCTGAAGATGCAGCCGCTATTTCTGAGGATGATCTTCGTAATGCCGTTCTGTCTCTCTCCGATGACGAACTCATTGCACATGACATTTGGTTTGTTGCGCTTGGAGCATCTGACTTTGATCACGCAGGCATGAGGGAGTTCCTCGCAAAGCACAGAACTGATATTCGCGGTGCTTTCCTGATTAACCTTGACTGCGTTGGTGCTGGTTCACTCTCCATCCTTAAGAATGAGGGAATTGGCAACGTCCGCCGCGCTGATCGCAGAATGACTCGACTCCTTTCTACTATTGCAACTGATCTTCATATTGATGTTGAGCAGAGTGCATTTGACTGGGGTACCACTGATGCAACTCCTGCAATGCAGAATTCAGTTCGTTCTGTTACCTTGATGGGCTTAAACGAGGATGGACTTCCTGCGCTTAGCCGCACCGCTGCCGATGTTCGCGAGAACGTTAATGCTGGTCAGTGTGCTGATGCTGCAGCTCTTGTTACTGAGCTTATTAGACGCTCATAAACGAACAAGAAACTAGTACAAATTTTTAAGAAAGGGCAGAGATTTCTGCCCTTTCTTTTTTGCGCTAAGACAAGGTTGCTCAACTAAAAGGAGCGTCTTATTTTTGCTGCAAATAAGTGGACACATCCAATAAGTACTGATCCTGCCAAGGCGAGCAAAAGGGGAACTGCGTAGGCATTATCTGCTGTTCCAGGAAGATGGGGCTTAGGCGTCACGCGAATAGTTTGTGCTTTAGAGTGACTGTCGGTGTGCGAAGCAACTTTCTCACCATCTTTTGAGATGGTTTCGTAGGCGGTAACTTCTTTACCTTCAAGTGAGGCAGTCCTTACAGAAAAAGGAACCGCAGCTTCTCCCGATGAGGTAGGAGCTTTGAAGTGGACAGTTCCGCGAGCGATGGGCTCCGCTGTACCTTCTTGGAGCTGCTTTGTTTCATAGAGCTCTCCGGTAATTTCGTACTCTTCTCCTGGGGTAAGACCCTCGTATTTAATGTGATCAACAAGATTGAGTTTCTCGGCATATTCAGGATTTTTTGATCCTGCAGCATCTACAAGCATTGTTTGTAAAGAAATTCTTTCATCAATGAGTTCAGGTGCTTCTACAGTCTCTTCAGAAGTGAGAGTAACCGTTGGGTTCCATTCTTTGTTGAGAGAGTATCCTGCTGGGGCTGTAACCTCCTTAAGTTCATAGGAGCCAAAAGGAAGACCTTCGACGGCAGCCTCTCCAAGCTCGTTTGTGTCTACTGTGGTGACAACTTCGTGAGGAGCAATCCATTTTCCCTGATAGAAGATGGGTTGAGCAGAGCTATTAGTTAGCTCAATTTTGGCGCCCTTCAGACTTGGCATTTCACCTACTTCAGAATAACCATCAGGTGAACTTAGAGAAGTATGCCCGATTTTCTTAACTTTAAGATTTCCTCTTATTACCTCGTCTTTGAAGGTAAAGGAGTGCTCAGACGAGGAATTCTCTTTTCCGCTAGAAAGATTTGTCCAGATAAGCTTGCCGTCTTGGCTTGATAGCTTCCAGGTTTGAAGAGAAAGTCCTGGGAGTTTATAACCCTCTGGAGCTTGAATTTCTTCGATCTGGTAATACCCCAAAGGTAGCCAGGGTTTCTCGCCAAGAGTAAAGAGGTCATCTCCAGAAACCTTATGGTCTGCATCAAAAGAAACTAAACCGTGAGCATCTGTCGAGAAAACCCATGTTCTTAGTGTTGTTTCAGCAGAGCCGCTATAGGTCACTTTAAAAAGCGCACCCTGTAGCGTTGCGTTTCCTTGGGGAGAAGCGCTTTGCTGCTCAGAACGAGCGTCTTCGTCGAGGCTAGTGCTGTGGTCAAAGTCTTGTTTTGAAATGCGTAGATCAAACTCTCCAATAGGAGTATCGGTAACCGTGAGAGTGCTCTCTTCCTGGTTTGTTATTTTTACAGCATGAACCGATTGGTCAAGAAGAAAGCCCTTTGGAGCAGTGGTTTCCTTTACATACACCGTTCCAACAGGAAGATTGTCGAGCGTTGCAGACCCAGATTTATCAAGGGTGAGACTGCCAAGAAGATTGATGCAACTCTCGTCGGAATATACTCCGTAGACAGCGCCTTCTAGGGTGTAGTGCTCGTTATTGGAGGTGACATCAGGCAATAAGGAACTTTTGGTAATTTTGAGTGAGCCAGATTGCTGTCCAAAGAAAAACAGAACCTGTTTGTCTCCTGTGGGTACAAAGAGCTTGGCAACTCCGTTTTCTGGACTGCCGCCGTTGGTTTGAGCATAGTTCATAGCATCGGAATAGAACTGCTCAATAGGCTGATGAAGTTCTGTCTGAGGAACACTTACCGCAAGTGCATGGGCTTCACCACGCATAACAGCCCACAGTGTAAACTGCGTGATGGCTCGTGCCTTCCATCCTGTATATCCATACACATCCTTTTCTTGGGATGCAGTAGCTCCATGATAGATGATGTAATCAATAGCTCGAAGCTGTTCATTCGTATACGTTCCACCGCGAGCGCCGTTGGCTGAGGTGAGCTTTGTATAAGATTGCGGGTCAACCACACTTCCCGTTGCTCCTGGCCATGCACCATAGTGGTTAAATTCATCTCCACAGTAAAGATACGTACCGTCGCTAGCGGTCCACATAGGAATTTGTTGTCCACCAGGAAAATCTTCTCTTTGCGCAACGGTAAATGAGGGTTCTTGTGCAAAAGCAAGCCTATGAGCAGGCTTGAGGAAAAAATGGCTGAGGAGAAGGGCTCCAAGTAACAGAGGAATAAACCAGAAGTGAAAGACAGAAGACGAGGTTTGTCTTCGTGCAGCTGTTTCCTTCTTAGGTTTTGAGGATTTTGTGATAAACATGCGTGCCTCCAAACTGAAAAATCAGAGGTAGATTGCGTATATAGAGATAATTGGTAATGCATAAATGTGAGCTTTTGTTGCAACATATAGACAATTAGTGTTAACGTATTCAGTAATCAGTAACACTTACTAATTAATGAGGTTATCGTGCGTTACAGCAAGCAACGTGAGGCAATTCGTACTTACATGGAAGGTCGCCATGACCATCCAACAGCAGATAGTGTGTATGCAGCAGTAAGAGAGGAGTTACCAAACATCTCTCTTGGAACTGTTTACCGTAACCTTATGCAGCTTGTTGACGCAGGCGAGCTCCAGGTTGTTAATACCGGCGATAATATCTCTCGTTTTGATCCAACAACAACCGAGCATGCACACTTCCAATGTCATGAGTGTGGTCGTGTCTTTGATGTTGATGGACCAGTTCTGAGGGACCTTACCAGCCTCACCAAGGATTCTTGCGGCCAGGTTGACTCTTACGCTCTGTGCTTTACGGGTATTTGCAACGAGTGCCTAGCTAAGAACCCAGCGCTCCATCACAGCGTTAACTAATGTGTTGCAACAAAACAGCTTTCTTTAGGACCGGTGCTTCACCGGTCTTTTTCTTTATGGGGGAGCCTCAGGTTTGCGAGAAAACCTGTCTGCTAGACGTGCCCGCAGACTCGCATGTCCTACAGAAGGGAAGCTGCTAGGCATGACGGGGTCTCCGCCAAGCAGCTTTGCCCGAGGAAGGTGGAGTTGTCGGGTGGAGAGCAGGCGCCTATAAGAGGTGGGATAGTGGTGTGCGGGGGTTTCTCGCCAGAAGTACTTTTGCATAGCGCTCCTTTCGTTGGAGAGCATGCTAAAGAGTGACTTTGCGCCTATTCTGACCAGCGCCTGTCCAGTTTCTGACGGAGAAAATTTGTGTAGGCGCATATTTGTTGTATATGCGCAGCTAGGCAGAAAACAACGCATCAAACTTTTATTTAGTTGTTAAGCAAGCAATCAAAAGCAAAAAAATACTGTGATAAAATCTACACAATTGCGGGTATCGCCAAGTGGTAAGGCAATGGCTTCCCAAGCCATCATCCGCGGGTTCGAATCCCGTTGCCCGCTCCAAAGATAGACAGGAGCCCTTCGGGGCTCTTTTTATGGACAAGATTGAAATTTGGCGTTGTGAAGAAGGTTGTTCGGGTAGAAGTTGAGCGGAAATATTTTGGATATATCTTTGATAGAGCGTGCTTAATTATTCGAATTACGCGGATCGATGGTTGAAGGGAACAACATGGCACAAATTCCTATGACAGATCAAGAGGTAAAGATTGCCCTTGATGCGCTGTCTGATCAGATTGATAAATACGCAGAGCTTCTTGTTAAGAAGGGGTGTGCAATTTCTGAGGGAAGTCAGCTGGTAATTAGTGCTTCAATTGAGATTGCTGATTTTGCCCGTAGGGTTCAGCGAGCAGCTTATGCGGCTGGCGCAGAATTTGTCACAGTTATTTGGGGCGATCAAGAATCTGCAAGAATTATGTACGAAAACGTTGATCTACCACGCCTTTCTAAGACACCAAGCTGGAAGATTGAACAGCTTAACTCCCTTGCAGAGCAGGGTGCAGCATTTTTGTTCCTCTCGTCTGATGATCCAAATGGTCTAAAGGGAATTGATCCAGAAAAGCCAGCTGCTGTTTCTCGCGCAAGAAACCTGGAGTGCGACGTCTTTAGAAACGGTATGGATTTTGGTAAAAACGTTTGGTGTATTGCTGGTGTTCCTGCAGCTGAATGGGCAAAGGTTATTTTCCCAGAGCTTTCTGAGGCTGAGGCAATCTACAGGCTTTGGATTGCAATTTTGGACGTTGCTCATGCAAGTGGAGAAGATCCTCAGAGTGCTTGGGAGACCCACAATGCAACATTTGAGAAGACCAAGCGCTTCATGAATTCTCATCAGTTTGAAGAGCTTCGTTATGAGTCTTCAAACGGAACTAACCTGACCATCGGCATGAACCCAGGACATCTTTGGGAGGGAGGCGCTGGCAAGACCCAGGATGGAACGTTGTTCTTCCCCAACATTCCTACCGAGGAAGTCTTTACAACACCAAATTATCGCAAGGTAAACGGCACTGTTCACTCTGCGTTACCTCTGATTCATGCCGGCCAGATTGTCAAAAACTTCTGGTTTACTTTCAAAGACGGCGAGGTTGTTGACTACGGCGCTGAGCAGGGCAAAGACGTTCTAACTTCTATTGTTTCTCAAAAGGGCGGTAAGTACCTGGGAGAATGTGCTCTTATCTCTAAAAACACACCTATTCGCCAGAGCGGCATTCTGTTCTACGACACCTTGTATGACGAGAATGCTAGTTGCCATTTAGCACTTGGAATGGGTTTTCCAGAGTGCCTGAAGGGCGGCCTTGAAATGAGCCCAGAAGAGCTTTTGGCCAACGGTGTTAATCAGAGCACTACACACGTTGATTTTATGATTGGTGCAGACGATTTGAACATTTGGGGAATTTCTGCCGATGGAAAAGAAACACCAATTTTCGTAAATGGCCAATGGGCATGGGAGTAAACTGCTACACTATCCTAGTTGCGTGGTAAAATTGCCACGCCCGATAATGGGCCGTTAGCTCAGTTGGTAGAGCAGGGGACTTTTAATCCCAAGGTCTAGGGTTCGAACCCCTAACGGCCCACCAGGTAATTCAAAGGTCGGGTACCATAGTGGTACCCGACCTTTTCTTTTACGAGCAGAAGGAGTCTCATCGTGGTAGATCGCTACACCGGCAAAGAAATGGGCCACATCTTTTCTTTGGAGAACAAGTACGCCGTTTGGCAGGAGATTGAAGTCCTTGCGTGCGAAGCACAGGCTGAGCTTGGTGTTATTGGCATTTCTCGCGAAGAGGCAGCTTGGATTCGCGAGCACGCTGCGTTTAATCGCGCTGAGGTAGACGAGATTGAGGCCGTTACCAACCACGACGTCATTGCCTTTCTGACCAATATGGGCTCCTACATCGATGCTAAGGTTCCAGAGGGTGAGCTTAAGCCAAGTCGCTGGGTTCACTACGGTATGACCTCAACGGACCTGGGCGACACCGCTCTTTGCTATCAGCTCACCCAGGCATGTGACCTGCTTATTGCTGCGGTTCGTCGCTGCGCTGCTATCTGCAAGCGTCGCGCATTTGAGGAGCGCGATACTCTGTGCGTTGGTCGTACTCATGGCATTCATGCTGAGCCTATGACCTTTGGCATGAAATTTGGTAGCTGGGCCTGGGAGTTTAAGCGCGACCTTGACCGCTTGAAGGATGCTCGTAAAAACGTTGCCTATGGTGCAATTTCTGGTGCTGTTGGAACCTACTCTTCCATTGATCCTTTTGTAGAGGAGTACGTTTGCGAGAAACTCGGTCTTGTCCACGATCCACTTTCAACCCAGGTAATTTCTCGCGACCACCACGCTTACCTTGCTGGTGTTCTGGCAACCGTTGCCGCTACCTGCGAGCGTATTGCAACTGAGATGCGTGCGCTGCAGAAGACTGATACCCTCGAGGCTGAGGAGCCATTCCGCAAGGGCCAGAAGGGCTCTTCCGCTATGCCTCACAAGCGCAACCCCATTACTGCCGAGAAGATCTGTGGTTTGTCCCGCGTAGTTAAGGCAAACGCACAGGTTGCTTTTGATAACGTTGCTCTCTGGCATGAGCGCGACATCAGCCACTCTTCCGCTGAGCGTGTTGCCCAGGCAGACAGCTTTATTGCTCTTGACCACATGCTGTCAAAGCTAGAGTTCCTGCTTGATGGCATGGTCCTGTATCCAGAGCAGATGATGGCCAACCTCAATAAGACCCGTGGCATGCTCTTCTCGTCAAAGGTTCTTCTTGCCCTGGTCAACACTGGTATTACTCGCGAAGAGGCATACAAGATTGTTCAGTCCAACGCTATGAAGGTCTGGGCAGATATTCAGCAGTGCAAGGAAGGACCATCCTACCAGGAGCTTCTTGAGGCAGACCCAGCCTGTACGCTGAGCCATGAGGAGCTTGAGAAAATCTTTGATCCTCGCGCATTCCTTACCCGTTCAAACGTTTTGTTTGACCGTCTTGAGCATCTTGAATTGGACTAAATCGTGTCACTGTTTGGGAACATTTCTCGTCGAAACTTCTTTAAGACGGGAGCGGCTGGTGTCGTAGTTGCAGGCGCAATTAGCATTGCGGCTGGCTGCTCTCATCAAGAAGGCTCGGGAGATGCAGGAAAACCGCTGGTACTTGACGAGTCCTCTGGCACAAATGTGCTGGACTCCTATAGCTCAGCGGAGTATTCTGCCCAACCTAGCCAGACCTGGAGTCTTCCTTTGGGAAGCGTGTTGCATCCAGCCGATGGAAATTGGATTCCCGTCACCACGGCCGGCGCATCTGCTACGCCAATGGTAAAGGGCTCTGCTCTTTCGCTGACGTCTGGCCAGGTTGTTGACGTTGTTCCTGCAGCTCAGATGAACAATACCACCGCCGTAATTTACGACGTTCGCTGCTCCGACTCCGTTTATGCATGGGTTGAGGTGGACACCACAACCTTTGACTGGGAGCTTCTTGCCGCACCATTTTCTGACGGCAAGCTTACTGGAGACGCAAAGGTCCTCTACAAGGCCGATAAAAACTGGGATCCAGCTCCGTTTGCCTGCGGAGACGATAAGGTGGTTTGGCTAGTCCAACCAGCTTCTTCTGGCGAGAAAACCCGTGAATCTTCTCACTGCTACGTGTGGCGTGTAGGGGATTCTGAGGGAACGGATGCCGTTGAATCTCCAGGTAGATTTGCTACTGCACCGTCTGTCTCAAAGGGCGTAGTTACCCTTACTCCTCGAGTTCGCGCCTCCGAAGGCACTTTCTATGGCGTTACAGCATACCTGCTGGGAGACAACCTTAAAACCAAGGTTGACCAGCTTGTTATGCCTCAATCTGTTAAACCTTTTGCAGCAAGTCGCGTAGACGATAAGTTTATTGTGTCAGTTGAAGCAAGTTATGACTCGGGCGGTCTGTTGGGCAAGATGGGAACATATATCCTGCCTGCTTCAGGCGAAAACCCTTACGTCATAGAGCGTGAACCTTATGCAATATCGGCAGGTAAAGGTAGTCTTTACATAGTTAAGAGCCGTGCCTCTTACGTGCTTGTTGATACGCAAAATCAAACGGCGAACTGGCTCTATTCAATGGATAGAAGCGTTGATTACGGAGAGTTTCCTGTTCGAGAAGGCAACTGTGATTCTTTTGTAACCTACTCAACTGTTAAGGATCCTACCAGCGGATATCCGGCTTCTGTGACAGTTCGTGTTTTTTCTTTGTAGATTATTTGTAGGTATAGAGATAGAATGAATACAAATAATTAATGAATAATCGTAATGTGCCATACGCACATACATGCAGGGCAAAAGAAAAGGGGAGACAATGGCTTCCGACGAGAAGAAAATTCTGATTGTCGAAGATGAGAAAGTCATCCGTGACGCCGTCTCAGCATATCTTGAGCGCGAAAATTACGTTGTTAAGGGCGTTGGCGACGGTCAAAGTGCAGTTGAAGAGTTTGAAAAGCACGCGTTTGACCTGGTGATTCTCGATCTTATGCTCCCAAAACTTTCTGGAGAGCGCGTTTGCCGTGCAATTAGAGATACCTCTAACGTGCCTATCATTATGCTTACCGCAAAAGGTGAGGTAGAAGACAGGATTATTGGTCTTGAGCTTGGTGCTGATGACTACCTTGTTAAGCCTTTCTCGCCACGTGAGCTGGTAGCACGTGTTCGTGCACTGTTCCGTCGTACGTATTCTGAGCCAGATACTGCTGTTGACGTACTTGATTACGGCACCCTTACTATTGATATTTCCGGTCACAAGATTCTTATCAACAACGAGGAAGTTGACCTGACCGCTTCAGAGTTTAAGCTGCTCACCACCCTTGCTCGCTATCCTGGCCGCGTGTACACACGTATGGAGCTTGTCGAGAAGGTCCTGGGTTATGACTTTGAGGGCTATGAGCGCACTATTGATTCGCATGTCAAGAACTTGCGCGCAAAGCTCGGTGATGATCCTCGTAATCCTCGCTGGCTGTTCACCGTTCACGGTGTTGGCTATCGCTTTGAGGCTGGCAACGCTAGCCACGAGTCCTAAGCTTTAGAGCTTTGGCGCTCTTCAAGAAACATCACTCAAATTCTCTTAAGAACCCTCCGGAAACTGAGGGTTCTTATAAAACTATTAAGCCCGATCCCGTTGGCACTCAAAGCTTTACCACCCGTATGGCGGCGTTCTTTGCGCTCACTGCCGTCATGACAGTATTGGTGCTTATTTCTGTTTTAGGTATTGTCTGGGAAAACCGTTTTACTACTTATACCAGGGAGAATCTACAAAACACCGTCGACACGACCGCGCTGAATATGTCTCAAGCATATGCTCGCGCAGAAGGCTGGAATGCCGACGTTCTCTCTATTGCACGTCAGGCCTCTGCAACCAATTCCGATATTGGTATCCAGGTCTTAGATGTTTCTGGCGTGGTGTTGTATGACGACTCGGCACCAAATGCTCGCCGACCTGGTGGAAATAGTGCATTATCTGGCCCTCAGACGGGTGACGCCGTGGTTTATGCAGTTGTCCAAAACCTGCAAGGTGAGCCTGTGGGCAGCATTAGAATTTGGACATTTGGTTCTGAGCCGTTCCTGACCCAGCGAGACATTGCGTTCCGTAATGGCTCTTACCAGGCAATTAGTCTTGCCGCAGCCATTGCAATTTCGCTTTCTGGGTTAATTGGTATTTTGGCCTCACGTTCACTTACCAAGCCCGTACGCCGTATTACCGAGACGGCTGTTCAGATCAGAAGCGGCAATCTTGCGGCTCGTTCAGGCATCCGTGGCGAAAATGAACTGGGACGTCTGGGAGAAACCTTCGACGACATGGCGTCTTCACTCGAAAGAGACATTAAGCTTGAACGTCGTCTGACCAGTGATGTTGCACATGAGCTCAGAACTCCGCTCATGGCTATCATGGCCACAGTTGAGGCAATCCAAGATGGTATTTTACCTGCAGATGAAGAGCGCTTGGAAAACATTGTGTCTGAGAGTAGACGTCTTTCTCGCCTGGTAGACGCCATGCTCCACCTCTCGAGACTTGAGAACGGAAAGACAAAGTTTAACCCAGAAAGCGTCAATGTTGTGGCTATGGTGGCGAGTCTTGTTGCGGTACAAGAAACACTCTTCAAGGAGAATAACCGCACGTTGACCTTTGTGGATAAGACACCAGAGGGCAATTGTTTTGTTGATATTGATTCGGACATGATCCGAGAAGCCCTGACCAATTTGTTGAGCAACGCTATCCGCTATACCGACGACGGGGGTCATGTTGTTATAACCGTATCAATCGACGATAACGATGCGGTTATCTCCGTGACTGATGACGGTATGGGAATTGCTCCTGAGGACATTCCACAGACCTTCTCGCGATTCTGGCGCGCCGAAGAAAGCCGCGAGCGCGCTTCGGGTGGTCTTGGCGTTGGATTGGCAATCACAAAAGAGATTATGGACCGTCATAACGGCACTATCTCGGTAGAATCCGAGCTTGGAAAAGGTACGACCTTCTCGCTGCACCTTCCTCTGCTTGCCCAAAATAATATCTCTGTAACAGATACTTTGTTGTAGGCCGATTTTTGGGCATTTTGCCGTACAATCAAAAGTCCTGCAATACAACGCGCTTTGCGCAGAAGTGAGGTCATTGTGGCTGGAGCTGAGCTTCGTCCCGATTCGCACGGTAAGGTTCGCGATATCTACGATTGTGGCGACAAACTTTTGATGGTTGCGAGCGATCGCATTAGTGCTTTTGACTTTATTCTCCCCGACGAGATTCCTTTTAAGGGAGAAATTCTGACGCGTATCAGCGCTTTCTGGTTTAATCGTTTCAAGGACCTTCTGCCTAACCACATGATTTCTGTTTTGCCAGATCAGACTCCTGAGCAGTTTGCAGATTACACTGAGTATCTTGCTGGTCGCGCAATGCTGGTAAAGAAAGCACAGACCGTGCCAATTGAGTGCATTGTCCGTGGTTACCTTACTGGTTCTGGCAAAAAGACCTATGACCAGGACGGTACTGTCTGCGGCATTAAGCTGCCAGATGGCCTGACTGAGGCATCTAAACTTCCTGAGCCAATCTTTACTCCTTCAACTAAAGCTGAGCTTGGCGATCATGACGAGAATATCTCGTTTGAGCGCTGCTGCGAGATTGTTGGTGAGGATGTTGCTACTCAGCTGAAGGAAGCCTCGCTTGCAATTTATAAGGCTGCTGCAGAATATGCTGCAACTCGTGGAATTATTATTGCGGATACCAAATTTGAGTTTGGTTTTATCGACGGAAAACTTACACTTATTGATGAGTGCCTTACACCCGATTCAAGTCGTTTTTGGCCTGCTGAGGGTTATTCTGAGGGACACGTTCAGCCAAGCTACGACAAACAGTATGTACGCGATTGGCTGAAAGCCCACTGGGACATGCAAGGAGAGCCACCTCATCTTCCAGAAGAGGTCATTGAGGGCACGTCCGAGCGTTATCGTACGGCATTCCAGATTATTACGGGAACTGAGTTTGTACCACTGAAGGAGACCAATGTCACTGCGTGACACCATTACAGGCGCAACCAAAGAAGCGCGTGAGGCTACCGCAAGCCTTTCAAAGAAAGAAACCTCCGAGGAGACTGAGCGTCCTTCGTATTCCGCTTTTGGTCGCAAATCTGCTGCTACTGCTAAACCAGTACGAGAGGCAGCTGCGTCTGTACGTGTGAGTGGCTCCGGCTCTGGCTCCAGTGCTCCAAAGAGCAAAGAGGAGAAGCGTGCTGCACGTGCTCGCCAGCGCGAGCGCGAGGATATTCGTAGCCGCGGATTTGAGGCTATGCTGCGCGCGGATCCAGACTATCATCGTGCCGAGCGCGTTTGGTGGGTCTTCCTGGGCCTTGGTTTTGTTGCAACCATCATTACACTGGTGCTTTCGTATATGGTTCCAGAGTCCAGGGATCTGAACACCGGCGTTGGTATGATTTCTGCCATTATGCTGGTCTTTGCTTACTTCTGCATCTTTGGTTCGGTTGTCTACAGCTTCTTTAAGATGCGTCCTCTTCGCAAGAAGATCGAGGCTAAGGTTGCTGGCATGACCGACAAGAAGCTCAACGATTTCTACCTCGAGCGCCAGGCTGAGTACGACAGAAAGAGGGCTGAGCGCAAGGCTCGTCGCAAGTAGCAGCATCGCGCTGCTGCCGGCGCCGCAAGCGTCTGCGAGATTTGCGTACGCGAGCCTACGTGAGTAGAATATCCCACATGCCTTCGTAGCTCAGGGGATAGAGCACCGCTCTCCTAAAGCGGGTGTCGGCCGTTCGAATCGGCCCGGGGGCACCATTGATTTCAAACCGGCGGCTTCGTGCTGCCGGTTTTTCTCTGTTGCGGCGTGTCAGCGTCGTCTTTTAGGCTTGGCGCACAAAATGGCGCAGTTTAGCCGCGCCTCGCTGAAGAACTGTCATGTTTCTAGTCAAGATAATCGGACGACTGGGGCTTATTGTTTGACATTTAGAGAGCACCAATGCCAGATATACATTTCTATGCATAAACTTCATCTAATATGCTGGAAAATGAATAGAGAAATATAAAAAATCTAACTATAGGTAAATTTCAGTTCTAAGCAACACACCTATGTCGGATAATCTGCTCAATTACGGGCATATTACACACCTAATGACGATAATCTGCACGCCTTAGCTATTTTCGGCGTCATGTATACGTCTTTTTGACAGATTATCCGACTTAGGTGTGTTTTGCCATCAGCAAAAACAGGTCGTGTCGGTTACATCAGTTGCCTATGACCCGAAAAGCGCTGAAGTGCTCGCGTTACCGGTTCCGGCGACGACACGTGTCGTCGTCGAACTATTTCCGTGGTAGCAAAAAGCTCTGCAACCAAACACGGTTGCAGAGCTTGAACGTACTGGTTGTACTCACTGTGCGCTTGGAGCCGCACATTGCACGCTGCAGCGATTACGCTGATGGGCGAGGTCCACTGGAGACGCGGATGGTGATAGTAGCGCCAGCTGCAGCACTTGATGGTGTCTGACCAACTACGTTTCCAGTTGCAACGTTGTCATCGTAGACCCAAACCGTGTTGACCTGGAAGCCCGCGTTCTCCAGCGTGGACTGGGCAGTTTCAAAGTCCTTGCCGACAACGTTTGGAACAGAGCCGCTCTGAGCACCGGAAGAAACAACGATGGTTACGGTAGATCCCTTATCTGCCTTGCCGTTAGCTGGAGACTGGGAGATGACGCGGCCCTCTGGAACGCTCGACGAAGGCTGCTGCTGAGTGTCTACCTTGAAGCCTGCATCCTTCAGGACATCGGACGCACGCTCGGCAGTCATTTCGGTGACGTCTGGAACATCTGCCTTACCCTTGCCCGAAGACAGGTGATAGGTGATAGTGTCGCCAGCCTTAGCGTCACTACCTGCGGCTGGTTCTTGTGTTGCAACATAACCAACGGTTACGTCGTCCGACTCAACCGAGTCACCATTTCTTGCTTTGAGGCCAACAGCAGCAAGAGCAGACTCAGCCTCTGATGGACTCTTGTTGGTAAGATCAGGTACTTTAACTGCGGCAGCAGGTTTAGCTCCCTTAGAAATGACAAGGTTAACCGCGGTTCCCTCAGGAGCCTGTCTGTTAGCGCTTGGTGTCTGGTCGATGACTTGGCCTTCTGGAGCAGAATCGCTGTAGCTTTCTGTAACAGTTCCCAGTTTAAAGTGGCTACCAGATGCATTTAGTGCCTGAGTTGCCTGGTCTTTTGTCTGACCAACAAACTGTGGAACCAGATACTGCTGGGAAGAGTTGCCGAGCATCTGTGCAATAGCAAAGCCCGCAAGAGCCAGGGCAACCAAAGCGCCTAAAACGCCGAGAATAACGTTGCGCTTGTGACGCTTATTCTCGCGCTTGTCCAGCTCATCGGCCTCTTCACGAGAATGGACGCGGTTCAAGCGACCAGTGTCGCCACCACGCGTAATGTAGGTGTTGGAGCCGTCGATGCCGCGACGATCCAGCCTGGAAGTTGGCTGAGGTGGTGTCACAATGCGGGGGCTCACGGTGGTGTTGCTTGGAATAGTGGCGCGGCCAGCAATAAAATCGCGCAGCGCACGAGCAAGCTCGTCAGCACTCTGATAGCGGTCAGCTGGGTTTTTCTCCATACAGCGAAGAATGATTGCCTCAAGCGCAGGGTCAACGTTGGGGTTGATCAGCGATGGTGGCTGAGGAGCCTCGTTGACCTGCTTCATAGCAACGCTGATAGCGTCATCACCGGCAAAAGGAACGCGGCCCGTAGCAGCCTCGTACATGACAATGCCCAGGGAGTAGATATCGGTGGTTGGTCCCAAAGGCTTGCCGGTACTCTGCTCTGGAGAAACGTAATGAGCGGTGCCAAGAACAGAGTTATCGGTGGTTAGACTGCTGTTCTTTGCGCGAGCAATACCAAAGTCCATGACCTTGATGTTGCCATCTGGCTGGACCATGATGTTCTGTGGTTTGATGTCACGGTGAATGATGTCGTGACGATGTGCTACAGAGAGCGCCTGAGCAATCTGAGAGCCAATCTGAGCGACCTTACGGGAATCAAGGGCTCCATGTTTGCGGATGCCGCTCTTAAGGTCTGTACCGCGCAGATACTCCATGACAATGTAGTAGGACTCGCCGTCCTTGCCCCAGTCATAGACCGAGACAATATAAGGACTGGAGAGAGCTGCTGCAGCTTGAGCTTCCTGCTTAAAACGGGCAGCAAAGGAAGGATCGTTTGCGTACTGCGGCAGCATCATCTTGATGGCAACAGTACGACCAAGAACCTGGTCCTGTCCGCGGTAAACGGTGGCCATTCCACCGGTACCAATTTTGTCTTGAACCTGGTAACGCCCACCGAGCATTCTACCTGGCATAACTCAACTCCTATCAAGCGTGCGATTTTCTCGCCACGTCACTTACTATCTTAGAACACACCCAACTACTTGGGGAGAAGACCGTGCGGTGTTTTAGGCGCTACGAAGCAGCTCCCAAAGCCTGGATGTTCAGGCACTGCGCAAGAACACGTCCGCCAACTTGAGCACCGTAACCTAAAACGTTCTCGCCGTTGCCTTCGATGACAACAGAAACAACAAGGGTTGGATGGTCGTAAGGCGCAAAACCGATGAAGAACGAGTTAAAGTTACCGTTCTCGACGTCTGCCGTACCTGTTTTACCTGCAATCTTGACACCCGGAACGCGAGCTCCCATGCCAGTGCCGGATTCAACAACGCCCAACATTGCCTCTCGGACCTGCGCAGCGGTATCCGCAGACACTGCCTGTCCAAGCGATTTTGGTGACGTAGTAGAAACAACAGCTCCCTCTGGCGAGAGAACGCGATCAACAATGTAAGGGTTCATGACCACGCCGCCGTTAGCAATTGCAGCCGCAACAACGGCGTTTTGCATGACGGTGGTCTGAGGACCTGCAGGGCTTGCATGCTCTCCAACAGGAAGACCGCAGGATGCCCAGCCAAGCTCCCAGGTGGTCATCTCGGCAGGATTTGGCATCAGCGATGGTGTAGTGGAGAAGTCCTGGCCAAGCGCTGTGCCATAACCAAAGGCACGTGCATAGCTGACCAGGTTGTCTGCGCCAAGTGCTACGCCAAGCTGCGCCAACGCCGTGTTAGAAGAGCGAGCAAATGCCTCACGCAGAGGAATAGTGCCCATGTCCTCGTTGGCGTAGTTGTGGATGGTTCCACCGCCAAGCTCCATAGTTCCTGGAGCTGAATAGGTGGTGTCCAGCGTGGTGGTATGTGTGTCAATTCCAGCAGAAAGCGTAATGGTCTTAAACGACGAACCAGGGGAGTAGAGCGCCTGGGTAGTTCTGTCAACCAGCTGACTGCCGGTACCAGACTCGATAACAGTGCCCAGATCAGCGTGGGTGTATGAAGGGCTTGAAGCCTTTGCAAGCACGGCTCCGGTGGCTGGATCCATAACAACAATGGAGCCGGAATATCCCTGGAGTGCAGCTTCTGCTACAGCCTGCATCTGGGAATTGATGGTCAAAACAACGCTTGAACCAGCGGTATTAACGCCTGCCATCGAGTACAGAGCGCTTCTCCAGTCGGAATGATCTGCGTGTCCGGTGAGCGTCTCGTTCATGGAGGACTCGATACCTGCAGCTCCATACTGGGTAGAGATGTAGCCAACGGTGTGAGAAGCCATACCGTCGTGTGGATAGTTACGCACGTAGGTGCCGTCGTCTTGCTTGACACTCTCTGCCAGGGTGACGCCGTCAGAAGTCATGATGGCGCCGCGCTGAACATATGCGCTCTTAGCAATAGTGTGGTTGTTGGTAGGAAGCGCCTGAAGTCTAGGTGCGTCAATGACCATCAAGAAGGTCAAGTTACCGAGAAGAACGGTGAAGAAGAGGGTAAATACGGTAACCAAATTGGTCAGACGTTTTCCGAGAGCAACACGTCCCAGAACACCGGACTCCTCAGACTGCAGACCAAAGCCTCCACGGATGTGGCTACCATGCAAAACAGAAGAAGCATGAGCTCCACCAGAAGAAATTTCGAGCCTCTGGGAGTCAAGCATTTTCTTGCTTGGCTCAAGCTCTGTTTCGCGACCAGTTCCCTCGTCACCTGCCCTGAGCAGCAGGGCAACAATGATAAAGCTGGAAAGAAGAGAGCTACCACCCTGACTCATAAAGGGCAGGGTAACGCCAGTTAGAGGCATGAGCTTAGTAACGCCTGCAACAATGAGGAAGGTTTGGAACGCCAAAACACTGGTAAGACCAGCAGCCGCAAAAGCAGATGAATCGGACTTTGCACGAGCCGCTGTTGCAAGACCGCGCACAGTAAGGAGCAGGAACAGGGTAATAATTGCCGCTCCGCCAAAGAGTCCCAGCTCCTCAGCAATGGCCGAGAAAATAAAGTCAGACTCAACAATAGGGATAAGCGTAGGCATTCCCTTATCAATTCCGGTGCCAGCAAGGCCTCCATCTGCGATGGAATAGAGGGACTGGACAATTTGGTAGCCGTCTCCAGCGGGATCTTTGAAGGGGTCAAGCCAAATGTTGACACGAGTCTGAACGTGACCAAAGAAGTGATAAAGCACCACGCCGCCAATGGCCAAGAGCGCAATACTGACAAAAACGTAGCTTGCGCGACCTGTTGCTACATAGAGCATGATGACAAAGAACACGAAGAAGAGCAGAGCGCTACCAAGGTCGCGTTCAAAAATAACAACAATCAGGCTGATGCCCCACATGACAAACAGAGGAAGCAGCATTTTAAAGCGAGGAATGCGGAAAGGTCCAAAAGAACGCATAGAGACCGATAGGGCTTCTCGATTCAGTGCAAGATAAAATGCCAGGAAGAGCGTAATGGCAATCTTTGCAAGCTCACCAGGCTGGAAGGTGAATGCGCCAAAAGAAATCCAGAGTTTTGCGCCGTAGCGATCCTGGCCAATAACAATTGGCAGAAGAAGCAGTATAACGCCGAGAATACCAATGGAGTATTTGTAGCGTGCTAACGCGTCAAGATTTCTAATGACCGCTAGTACCACAATCATCACAACAACAGAGATAAAGAGCCAAATCGTTTGGTTGACTGCAAGATTTGGCGCAAGTCTGGTGACCATAGTGATGCCAATTCCCGAGAGCACAAACACAATGGGGAGAATGGCGGGGTCTGCTGCGGGAGCAAGGAACCTAATAGCAATGTGAGCCACGGTAAATGCTGCAAAGAGACCAATAGGAACGGCCATTGTCTCAAGGCTGAGCGTTGAGCGAGCAGTAATCATGTACATGGCGTACAGCAGAAATACAGGGATTGCTCCTACAAATAGTAAGAAGAGCTCTGTATTACGCCTTAGTCCACCTGCTTTTTCCATTCCTACTCACCTCCCGAACTTGTTGTTGACGTTGTTGTTTCTGTTGTGGGTGTTCCGCCAGACTGAGCGTCTTCTTTCTTTTTGACCGCTTTAGTGTTGGCGTCGTCAATTTGTTTGCGGTAATTCTCGACGGTGCTATGTGCTTCATCCTCGTTCTTAACACGAATTCCGTCTGCAAGAGAGTCTTGAACTGCGTCAGGCAAATCTTTTATTTCAATCGACGTAGTTTCAACAAGCGAAGACATGTTTATGCCGGCAATTGTTGTAGGAATACCTCGATAAACGCCAACGGTAGTTCCGTTAATTCCTAAGTACCACTCGCTGCTTACAAACAGGAAGAACACCGCAACAGTGGCTGTAAAGAGCGCAAGGAACGAGACAAACGTGGCAATGACGCCACGAGTAAGGTGTTTTCTGGTTTGATCGGCTATGCCGTCGTCCAAGACATCGATGACAATAACGGTAATGTTGTCTGAGCCGCCATAAGTAAGAGCTGCGGAAACAAGGTTATCGGCAGCCTTTTGTGGCGTGACGTTAGAGACAGCAATGGACTCAATCTCATCGTCGGGCACCATGCCAGAGAGGCCATCGGAGCACAAGATGATGCGGTCGCCATCAGATACTTCAAGCGAGAAATGATCTGCGTACATGTCTGGATCAGAGCCAAGAGCTCGCGTAACTACCGAGCGAGAAGGGTGTGTGCGAGCCTCATCAGCGGTAATCTGACCAGAATCAATGAGCTCCTCAACATAGCTGTGGTCATGAGTAATGCGGACCAGCGTGCCATGATGGAGCAGGTAAATGCGAGAGTCACCAACATGAGCAACGGCCATCTGATTGCCCTCAATGAGGACAGCAGAGGCAGTGGAGCCCATACCGGGTTTGCCAATACCCTTTGCAGGGGCATCAATAACTTCCTGGTTAGCAGCCTCAATTGCAGCGCCAAGACGGACATCATCTGCGGTACTTGGCGCCTGTTCGGCAATAACCTTAACAGCAATGGAACTTGCTACTTCACCAGCGGCATGACCTCCCATACCATCGCAGATGGCAAAAAGGGGAGTGCGCAAAAGGAACGAGTCCTCGTTATGCTCGCGAACTAATCCCACGTCAGAGCGGGCGCCCCAAGAAATAAAGGTGTTAGAGCCAGAAACCGCCTCTGCGTCACAACGACCATCAAGTGGCAGCTCACAACGACCAGGAGCACTCACGGGCTCTTGTGTAGGTGTATCAGAAGTATGTGTTGTATCAGAAGAAACCATGAGCCTCTTATCGACGTCCAACACGCATAATCACATCGCCGACCTGGACTTCGTCTGTGTCGCGAAGGGTAACAGGCTGCTCGATGATGTGACCATTAACCATGGTTCCGTTTGTGGATCCAAGGTCTTCTAGTACCAGAGCAGGGCCCTGGATAGTAAAGCGGGCGTGTGAAGCAGAAACGTAAGGTTCGTCAATCACGATATCAGACGAAGGGGAGCGTCCAATAACAACGGGTCCCAAGATATCTACATGAAGACCACGTAAGGACTTGACGCCCTTCTCGACATCAACGGACCAAATAGCTCCGTCTTTGCGCTGACCGCGGACAAGACCAATGCCCGTGCGCATGACCGAGAACAGGAAGATGTACAACAGGACAACAAGCAGAACACGTCCTGCAAAGAGAATCAAATCAATCATTAGTTCTCCCGGAACTGAAGATCCATAAGACCAATGGTAATGAGGTCTCCGTCGCGCAGAATTACCTCATCTACGTCGATATCGTTGACAAGCGTTCCATTAGTGGAGTGCAAATCAGCAATGTGCCAATCGTGACCGTCATAGGTCATCTCGGCGTGACGTCTTGAAACGTTAGGATCGCGCAGAACAACGTCTGCCTGAGAGCGCTCGCGACCAATAATGGCACGAGGAGCCTCAACGCGATACGAACGACCGCTCTGACGATCAATCAAAATGCAGGTAGCGTCCATGTTTGCACGTGGCGTGCCTTGCAGATTGCGAGAAGAACGACCGCCCGCGCCATTTAATTGGGCATCAAGGGAAGGCGTGATACGACGCTGAGTCATAGGAACAGGAGCTGCTGTTGGGATAGCTCCGTTTACGGGCAGGTCTGGAAGTCCGTTTGAGCTAGGAAGAACAGGCATAGGAGTGGACTCAGCTGCGGAAACAACAGGAATTGCGCCTTGAGCCTCGACAAAGTCTGGTGGCATTACCGCAAGACCGGCGTCTGTACCAGCAAGATCTCCCAAAACCTCTGGCGTTGCATTATCTGCAGAAACGGGTCTAACTACGGACAGAGGATCTGGCTCTGGCTGTGGTTCTGGCTGAACAGCAGCGCGGGAATTGTGCTGCTGAGGCATTTGAGCTGCAGCTCCTCCAACACTGGAGTTTCCACCCAAGAAAGCACGCTCTTCATTGCGTAGCTGGTCAAGCGTATTGCCGTCAACGTTTTCTGCAAAGACAGCAAATTTTCCAGGCTTCAGAGATGGGTCAACCATAAAACGAACAAGCGGCTGACCAACAAATACATAATCTTTTTGCTGAGCCTGAGCAGCCACGAAGTCAGAAACCTCTGCAGTTAGATCAGCATAAAGAGGACGCATCAGTGAATCGTCTTGAGGAGCAACTAAAACGGTATATAGGGCAGGCGCAGTGTCTACACCATCAATCTCATACGTCTCACGTTCCATCTCTTTAGCTGCGCGTTTGGCAAGCTTCTTAAAAGAGAAAGGCTCTGCGTATCCCTGAGGTGCGGCACCAAAGACCGAACCAATACGGTTTTCAAAGTCACTAAGAAAGCTCATCTAATTCCTCGCCTTCCTGATCCGCGTCAAGTGGACCTATCAGGACAATTGCAATACATACAAGTACACATAAGAATACCGTAATTAGTACCGAAACTATACTTTCAACTACCCAAAAATTGGGATTCTCCATCCAAGCTGCCCATATAAAGCCACTTGAAAGCAATGCGGCACAAATAATTTGTCCAAAAACCATCCACCCACGGCGTCTTTTCTGGCTTATAAGCGAGCCTAAAAGAGCAGATAGGGCGCATGCCCCAAAGCGAATCCAAAAAGGAAGCCCTGAGGCCAGTGAGGTGTAGTCATACGCAAGAGGAGTTGCCGCAAAGCCTAAAGATATGCCTCTAGCAAATAAAGTTCCAAAAAGATAGCTAAAGGCTCCTGTTAAAACTGCAGGTAGTGGACGCATAGTAGCGGAGACAAGTGCTGGTGCTGAAACAGGAGTAGGTAATAAAGCTCCTAATAAGCAGTTGATGCTGCTGAATTTTGAGACCCTTCCCGCAAACGCCCACCAGATAACGCTTACCAAGGTTACAAGCGTTGCAAACGGGAATGAAGTGCTGGTAGGGCTAATACTTGCCAGGGCATATACCGCGCATGCAATGACAAGCGCAGAACCCAATGGAGTCCAAAGAGCAGCTGCCGCAGCTCCTACAAGAGAGCCCACCACAATAAACGTGAGCGATTCTGGAGCAATAAGCTGGAACAACTGGGCGAGAAGAACACCGGTGACCAGGGCTGATACGCCACGCACGGTAGCTGAGGGAAGCCAGGGGAAGCGGATTGAGAGCGGAAGATGCTTGACGTCCCAGGTCTCGGTTTCCTCTTCTTCCGACTGTTCCACCAGGGATTTGAGGCTTTTCTCGCCCTGCTTTTCGCCGCCAAGAGGAGTCACAATTTCTTGTGCAAATTCAGACACACTGCCTTGTCGCATGGATGGCTCGGGAGAAAGCGCCTGCGTCAAGGCGGCATCTACAGCAAAGGGAACCTCGGGATCTTGTTTGAGCAGAGGAATTTTTGGGCCCTTGTAAATGTGATCAAGGGATTCTTTAGCCGTTCTGCCCGCAAATACATTGACGCCCGTTAGCGTCTGCCTCAGAACAACAGCAAGCGAGAAAATATCAGCGCGCTCGTCAACAAGCATGCCTTCAACCTGTTCTGGAGGCATGTAGCCCACCGTACCTCCGCGAGCGCCGCCATAACCAGCAGCTGAGGCAAGTGTTGCCATACCAAAGTCGGCAAGTTTTACCGTACCCTGGCGGTCAATCATGATATTAGTCGGCTTGATGTCCAGATGGAGTACGCCGTTTTCATGGGCATAGTGAAGCGCTTTTGCAAGTGAAGACACCATGTGAGCTGCTTCGGCATAGGTGAGGTAGCCGCCCTCAACGCGAGCCAAGAGCTCCGATAAATTAAGACCATCAACAAACTCCATGACCAAATAGGCGTAATCGCCTTCAATCTCAAAGTCATGAACAGTCACAATGTTGGGATGAGCCAATAAGCAGGCAGTTCTTGCCTCAGAAAGAGCCTCGTCAACAGTTGAAGCAAACACTCCGGTAGTTTCGGAAGCTCCCAACAGTGGCATACGCTTAATGGCTACGCGTCTCTGCAAACGAGTATCCCAGCAGGTACAAACGGTGCCAAAGCCTCCGTTACCCCTGCGAGCAAGAACGCGATATCGGTCCAGCAAAATTTCTGGCTCAGCCGCAGGTGATGCATGCTGAGCAGAAGGTGAATGTAGATATGCAGTCTGCGTGGTCTGTGACCGCGAGTCACTCACGGCAACCTCCTGTGTTTAAAGTGTGTTTGTCGGCCGTGACTGTCTATATTCTACCGCTGAAAAGAATTTTCTTATATATCTATTGTTTTTCCATTAGAAGAAAACAAAATGTTGTAGTATTATTCCCTAGCACGCGGGTGTGGCGGAATTGGCAGACGCGTACGGTTCAGGTCCGTATGAACGCAAGTTCATGGGGGTTCAAGTCCCTTCGCCCGCACCATTTACATTTAAAAAGCCCCTTTACGGGGCTTTTTTGTTACCTATTTGTTATCTGATTCAAAGTCAGACCAACCCTCTTGGTCTTCTCCAAAGAGATCCCAGTCGTCTTCAGTCTTTTTATGGTTGAAATACATCTTCTTAGTTTTGCGCTCCAGCACAAAGGAAATGACCAAAAAGAGCAAAATTCCACCAAGTACGAGGAACAATACACCGGTTTTATCGCCAAAAAGCCAGCCGACAAATGAGTTAATTGCGTCCATAATCTAGCTCCAGAACATGTGAAGGGTTAAGAATCTGAATACAAGTATATACTTGGTAAGCTATAAGAAAAAATGCACTGCCAAAAAAGTGTTGATTCAAGGAGAAGCTGCATGCTTGATATCAAATTTGTGCGCGAGAATCCTGACCTCGTAGATAAGTCTTGCGAGTCCAGGCAAAACGCCCATTGGGATCGCGAGAAATTCTTTGAGCTTGACGAGGAGCGCAGAAGCGTAATTGCCGAGGTTGAGTCTCTTCAGGCAGAGCGTAACGCTGTTTCTAAGCAGATTGGCCTTCTTATGCGTGAGGGCAAGAAGGAAGAGGCTGAGGCAGCTAAAGAGCAGGTAGCAGCTAACAAAGATCGCATCGCAGAGCTTGATCAGCGCCGCGGAGAGGTTGAGGAAGAGCTCACCGCCCTTGTTGCAGCTATTCCAAACATTCCTGACGCATCCGTTCCTTATGGCAAGGATGACTCCGATAACCCTGAGGTTCGCAAGTGGGGAGAGCCAACTCAGTTTGATTTTGAGCCAAAGGCGCACTGGGATCTTGGACCCGAGCTGGGCATGATTGATTTTGACCGTGGCGTAAAGCTTGCAGGAACTCGCTTCTATCTTCTTGGCGGCATGGGCGCTCGCATGGAGCGTGCGCTTATCAACTTCATGATTGATACACATAACCAGGCAGGCTTCAAAGAGTGGTGGCCACCAGTTATCACAAATCAGGATTCTCTGTTTGGCACTGGTCAGCTTCCTAAGTTTGAAGAGGACCTCTATCACGTACAGCCTGACCTCTACCTCATTCCAACTGCTGAGGTTCAGCTCACAAACATCCATCGTGACGAGATTCTGGACGCATCTCAGCTCCCTCTGCTCTATACCGCATTCACCCCATGCTTCCGCGAGGAGGCAGGTTCAGCTGGTCGAGACACCCGTGGCATCATCCGCGTTCACCAATTTGACAAGGTAGAGATGGTCAAGTTTGCAAAGCCTGAAGACTCCATGAATCAGCTTGAGTCCATGGTTCAGGAAGCCGAGAAGATCCTCCAGCTTCTGGGTCTTCCTTATCACGTGGTTACTCTCTGCACTGGTGACATTGGCTTCTCTGCATGCAAGTGTTATGACATTGAAGTTTGGCTCCCAAGCTATAACGCATACAAGGAGATTTCTTCTTGCTCTAACTGCTGGGATTTCCAGGCTCGTCGTGCAAATATCCGCTATAAGGATCCAGCAGAGTTCAAGGGCACCCGTCTAGTTCACACGCTTAACGGCTCCGGTCTGGCAGTTGGCCGTACCATGGCTGCAATTATGGAGAATTATCAGAACGCAGATGGCTCCGTTACCGTGCCCGAGGCGCTCCGTCCTTACATGGGTGGCATCGAGGTTATTCGACCAGAATAGTTTCTCTTTTTAATCAAAATTGATTCAATCTCTGAAATGGTCTTCTACAGAATTGTGGAGACCATTTCTTTTAGTGATTTATAGAACATATGTTCTATAAATCAGCTATACTTGTGGCTAGCAAAAGAAGAAAGAGGTGGCTATGAAAGGTCTGGTAGAGGTACAGAAAGAAATTGTATTAAGACAGTTCGTGCAAGGCAGCGTGGCAAAAATCGGATTTGGTCACAAGGAGTTCTATTCAGAGATTCATATTGCACCAGAGCAACTTGCAACTTTAAGAAAGTGGATTTCAGACCAAGGTAGAGTGGGTTTAAAAGATCTAAGTCCACAAGAGTATCTTGAGGTCATCATGGCAGAAACATGCATGGCTGAGGTAATGGATGAGCTTGATGAAGCTGGTATTTCTTATCAGTACTTGTATGCAAACTCTTCCGGTGAAGTAGCTTTAAGACCAGGTAGATAATAAAAAAGAGCTCCCGAAGGAGCTCCTAAGTTCAAGTGGTGCGGCGTATAGGATTCGAACCTATGACGCCCTGATTCGTAGTCAGGTCCTCTATCCAGCTGAGGTAACGCCGCGTGCAAGTAGATAGAATGCCATTTTCCAGTTGAAAATGCAAGACTAATCTTAGAAAAAGTTCTTCTTGGTAAGAAAAAAGCTCGTTGCAGAGATGCAACGAGCAGAAAAATCTGGCGGAGAGCTGGGGATTCGAACCCCAGATGGGCTTGGGGCCCATACTCGCTTAGCAGGCGAGCACCTTCGGCCTCTCGGTCAGCTCTCCAAAATGGGTGCTTGAGAATGATACCCCGAACTGGCGTCACTCACAATAAGACATTTTACAAAACATGTGAAAAATGCTCAACAACCACGTTTTTTCGGTGAGCGCGAAGTACATCCCATGAAAAGCGATTGGCAACTTGTACTGCAGAAAGAGGTTCTTCTTTTTCTGCAAGACCTATGCAATAAGCCAGAAAGCCAAGAATCTCTTCTGGTGTTTTTCCTTGGGATCTAAGGACACCAATGTCTAGATCATGATTGCGTTTTGAAAGTCGCCTACCATCAGGCGCAACAAGTAGAGGGAGGTGAGCGTAGATGGGATGAGAAAAACCAAGCACGTCTTGCAGATAAAGCTGTCTGGGCGTTGAAGACAGAAGATCTGATCCTCTAACTACTTCAGTTACGCCCATGTCAGCATCGTCAACTACTACAGCAAGCTGATATGCAAAGACTTCGTCTGCACGTTGGACAATAAAGTCTCCACATAATTTAGAAAGATTTTGAGATGTTTGATCATAGACTTTGTCTTCAAACACGTAGGTCTTATTAGGAACTCGTATGCGAGTTGCTGGAATTTTATGTTTGGAAAGCTCTTCACGCTCAGATCTGCTCAGGTTGCGGCAGGTTCCCGCATAGACATATGCACCATCGCTGGCATGAGGGGCTTGTGCAGCGTGTAAGTCTGCTCGGGAACAAAAGCAAGGATACAAAAGTACCTGTTGTTTCAATTTCAATAGAGCGTCTTGATAGAGCTCCGTACGCTTGCTTTGGAAAAACGGTCCTCTGTCCCAAGTTAGTCCCAGCCACTGTAAATCATCCAGGAGAAGAGAGGTGTATTGAGGATTATGAGCACGAATATCCAGGTCTTCGACGCGAAGAATAAAGCTGCCATTTTGGGAACGAACACTGGCCCAAGCCATAAGAGCTGAGAAAACGTTACCTAGGTGCATTCTTCCAGAAGGTGTGGGTGCAAATCTTCCAACACAAGAACTCATTCTTAGAGATCTCCCGCATAGATATAGGCAAAGCCAAAGTCTTGTCCGTTCGCTTTAACCGGAGCTTCATCTTTACAGACAAGGCCCTTGTGTTGATAGAAACTAATGTCGCAGTCATCATCTGTTGCAAGGAAGCAATGCTTAGCTCCTTGTTCTTTCAAAAAATTGAGCATATAGGAAAAGAGCATACCGCCGACACCTTTTCCTTGAGCAGCAGGGCTTACGCAGAATAGTGTAATTTCCCACTTGGGAGTTTTGACTCCTTCATTCCAGTATTTGCAGATCAGATTTGATTCGACGGTACCAACGGCTTCATAGCCTTCAAAGTCTTTCGGGCTTAAGAGCTTTTTAGCTGTAATGGTTGAAGCATTTTCAAGCTCAATCCATTTCTGCTTATCTTCTGGATCTTCTCCGTTGGAGCAGAAAATAAAGCCGAGAACTGTATTTCTGTGTTTTGCAACAAAACGATGAGTTGAAACACCAATGTAGTAAGAAATATCAATGGTAGCCAGAGACCTACTGGTCTCTTTAGATTCATCGCCGTCCAAGTACCAGACACGTTCAACGATTGATATAAGTTCTGGTAAGTCAGTATCTTCGAAGGGGACTATGATTGGAGTATCGGCAGACATATGAAATAGTTCCTTTCAGGCGTTTTACAGCGGAAGATTATAGAATAGTTTCAAGTTTGTTTACATCTAGTACGTAGTGTTTCGCAGCTGATAGGCTGTAAGTGTTTCTGATAGCAAGTGTCGAACACAAAGGAGCGGCAATGGCTGAGGCCCCTATCAAACGTGCGCTAATTTCGGTAACAGACAAAACAGGTATTGTTGAATTTGCACAAACGCTTACTAAAGAGTTTGGCGTTGAGGTAATTTCAACAGGTGGAACCGCAAAAATCCTCGAAGAGGCTGGTGTTCCCGTAATTCCTATTGAGTCTTATACCGGATTTCCAGAGATGATGGACGGCCGCGTTAAGACATTGCATCCTCGCGTCCATGGTGGCCTCTTATGTCGCAGAGATAATCCTGGTCATGTTGCAGACGCAGAGAACAATGGTATCGGCATGATTGACCTGGTCTGCGTTAACCTTTATGAGTTTGAGAAGACTGTTGCTGATCCATCAGTAACTCTTGAAAATGCAATTGAGCATATCGATATCGGTGGGCCTTCAATGCTCCGCTCTGCTGCAAAGAATAATGATTTTGTTACGGTTGTTGTTGATCCGGCAGATTATGGTCGTGTTCTTGATGAGATGCGTGTCCATGACGGTGCAACTACAAGGGCTTCTCGCCAGCAGCTGGCTTTGAAGGTATTTAAGACAACGGCTGCATACGATGGCGCTATTGCCTCATACCTTTCTGGTGTTGTTGAAGCAGAGCAAAGTAAATTCCCAGAGACTTTGCTGGTAAAGGCAACAAAAGAACAAGATCTTCGTTACGGAGAAAATCCTCAGCAGTCCGCAGCGTTTTATAAGATGCCTGGAGCTCCTGCACACTCTCTGGCAAACGCTCAGCAACTTCAGGGTAAGCCCTTGTCTTACAACAATTTGCTTGATACTGATGCAGCTTGGGCTGCTGTTCGTGAGTTTGATGACCCATCAGTCATCATTTTGAAGCACCAGAATCCTTGTGGATCTGCTACGGCGGAAAATGTTGTTGAGGCATACGATCGAGCATTTGCTTGCGATCCAGTCTCTGCGTTTGGTGGAATTATTGCAGTTAATAGAGAGGTTCCTCTGGAGTTTGTTGAGCACTTTGCAGACATCAATAAGCAGTTTGTTGAGGTTCTTATTGCACCAAGCTTCACAGGAGAGGCTCTTGAGCGTCTATCAAAGAGAACAAATCTCCGCGTCTTAGCTACAGGCGGAATCGATAGAAGCCGTGAGCTTGAAATGAGAACTGTTGACGGAGGTCTTTTAGTACAAGACCTTGATCATGCAGATGAAACTGCAGAGAGCTTTGAGGTTGTTACCAAGCGTCAACCAACTTCAGAAGAGCTGAATGATTTGGTATTTGCTTGGAAAGTTTGTAAGACCGTTAAGTCAAATGCAATTTTGGTTGCAAAAGATCAAGCCGGAATTGGTATGGGACCAGGTCAGCCTAATCGTGTTGACGCTGCTCTTCTCGCGTGCGAGCGAGCTGAAGCAGCTTGCGAACGCATGGGAATTGATTCAAAGAATCTTGTGGCAGCATCTGATGCCTTCTTCCCATTCCGAGATAACGTTGATACCTTGGCGGCCCATGGCGTAACAGCCATTATTCAGCCAGGCGGATCAGTCAGAGATGATGAGTCTATTGCCGCTTGTGATGAATACGGCATTGCAATGGTGTTTACAGGCAAGCGTCACTTTAGGCACTAATCTGCTACTTCGGGATTAGCAGTTCATTTTAAAAAAGTTGGGGGAGGACACTGTGGACCAGGAAGAGCTAGAAGCAGCTCAGAAGTTTGAGCTTGATAATCCAGAACTTGTTTGTCGTTGGAGATTGGCTGGAGGTGTCCTCCCTCTTGATAACAGGCACTTACGTGCGCTGAGCAAGCGAGTTGTTGCGCAAAAAGAGGTTTCTCCGCACTTGATTGCTTGGGCTAAGCAGCACATTGAGGGAACGCTTAAAGAAGGGTCACAAGAGTTTCCAGATGGTGTTCTTATGATTTTGCTTGAGAGCAATGGTCAAGCTGCTATGACTGTTGGACCTTACCAGTCTTTGGAAGAGTATTCTGTTCTGTCTCTTGCGGGACGCGCAAGGATTTCACAGCGAGAAGAGCAGCAAACTCATTGTGCACCAGAGGTGCTTTGGCTGGTAAAAGACGGAAAGCTTATTGCGGGTGTCTCGGAAGAAAGCGTTCGATCGGGAGTCACAAGTTTAGTGTTAGACCTGGCACAGACTCTTCATGAGCCAACAGAGTTTAATCCTGACGTTATTGCCCAGGTATTTGATGGAACCGCCGAATTTGATGAAGCTTTCCTTACTTCAGATGAACATGGAATCGTATGTGCTTCTGACGCTCAAGGCGAGATAGGAGAGCGTTTCTTATTTGGTTACAAGAAACTTTGTGAAATCAAAGCTGCTAAGTAATCAGATAAGTACGATATTTAAGGCTCGTCCAGCAAAGGGTACGCAACGCACGATGAAGTTGTCGCACGTTGAGCGCCTACGTAAAAATCTGTCTGTTTTTCAGACAGATGGCTGCTTGTGTACTTGAATATTTTGTCGATTTACAAAAAACTTGCACTTTAGTGTTATGTTTATTTTGTAATTCCGCAGGTAGAAATTCCTACCTGAAAATAGGTATTTGTCAGCTTGTATTTCTGATTTGTTTCATTGTTTTTTTGCGCAATAATAAAAGCATTATGCGACCGCTGCCGGCCGAACTATGAAACATGTTTCCATAGTCACCCAGGGTCTACAGCTTTATTTTGGATCGCACAGACGCATACTGTGAGAAATCACAGATTAGGCAAGGAGAGGAAATGGCAAGAAAGTTTAAGTCCATGGACGGTAACAACGCCGCGGCTTACGTGTCGTATGCGTTTACCGAGGTAGCGGGCATTTACCCAATTACCCCATCAAGTCCAATGGCAGACTATGTTGACCAGTGGTCCGCCCAGGGTGTAAAGAACATCTTTGGTACAACCGTTAGGGTTGTCGAGATGCAGTCCGAGGCTGGCGCAGCTGGTGCTGTTCACGGTTCTCTTGGTTCAGGTGCTCTGACCACTACTTACACCGCTTCTCAGGGCCTCTTGCTCATGCTTCCAAACATGTACAAGATTGCCGGCGAGCAGCTCCCTGGTGTTTTCCATGTCAGCGCACGTACCGTTGCAACCCACGCACTGAACATCTTTGGCGATCACTCTGACGTTATGTCCGCTCGCCAGACTGGCTTTGCACTTCTCGCAGAAGGCAACGTCCAGGAGGTTATGGATCTGGCTCCTGTTGCTCACCTTGCAGCAATCAAGGGCAAGGTTCCATTTGTTAACTTCTTTGACGGCTTCCGTACTTCTCACGAGATTCAGAAGGTTGCTGTTTGGGATTATGCTGACCTGGCTGAGATGTGTGATATGGACGCTGTCCAGGCATTCCGCGATCACGCACTGAACCCAGAGCATCCATCAAGCCGTGGTTCCCACGAGAACGGCGATATCTTCTTCCAGCACCGCGAGGCATGCAACGAGGTTTATAACCAGCTGCCAGCAGTTGTTGAAGACTACATGAACCAGATCAACGCTAAGCTTGGTACTGACTACGGTCTGTTCAACTACTACGGTGCAGAAGACGCTGACCGCGTTGTTATCTGCATGGGTTCCTTCTGCGATACCCTCGAAGAGGTTATCGATTACCTGAACGCTCATGGCGAGAAGGTCGGTCTGGTTAAGGTCCGCCTCTATCGTCCATTCTCTGTAAAGCACTTTGTTGACGTTCTTCCTGAGTCCGTCAAGAAGATTGCTGTTCTCGACCGTACCAAGGAGCCAGGTTCCGTTGGTGAGCCTCTCTATGAAGACGTTGTTTCTTCCCTCTATGAGGCTGGTCGTACAGGCATTAAGGTTGTTGGCGGTCGTTACGGCCTTGGTTCCAAGGACACCCCACCATCATCTGCATTCGCAATCTTCGAGGAGCTCAAGAAGGATGCTCCTCAGCGTGAGTTCACCGTTGGTATTGTCGATGACGTTACTAATCTGTCTCTCCCAGAGGATCCTGAGGCTCCTAACACTGCAGCTGAGGGCACCATTGAGTGCAAGTTCTGGGGTATTGGCGGCGACGGTACCGTTGGTGCTAACAAGAACTCCATTAAGATTATTGGTGACCACACCGATAAATATGTTCAGGCATACTTCCAGTATGACTCCAAGAAGACCGGCGGTATCACCATCAGCCACCTGCGCTTCGGTGATCACAAGATCCGTTCTCCTTACTATGTCACCAAGGCAGACTTTGTTGCATGCCACGTTCCTGCATACATCATCAAGGGCTACAAGATGGTCCGCGACGTTAAGCCTGGCGGTACCTTCCTGGTTAACTGCCAGTGGGATGCAGAGGAGTTTGCACACCACCTGCCAGCAGAGGCAAAGCGCTACATTGCTAAGAACAACATCAACGTTTATCTGATCAATGCAATTGACCTTGCCAAGGAAATTGGTATGGGCAAGCGCACCAACACCATTCTTCAGTCCGCATTCTTTGCTCTTGCAAAGGTTCTCCCAGAGGCAGACGCACTTCAGTACATGAAGGATGCTGCAACTCACTCTTACCTGAAGAAGGGCCAGAACATTGTCGATATGAACCATAAGGCAATCGACGCTGGTGCTACTGCATTTACTAAGATTGAGATTCCTGCTGATTGGGCTACCGCAGAGGATGCTCCAAGCACAATCACTCTTGAGGGCCGTGAGGCTCTGCTCAAGCAGGTCCGCGACATCATGACTCCAGTCTCTCGTATGGAGGGTGACGCTCTTCCTGTTTCTGCATTTAAGAACCACGTTGATGGACAGTTTGAGCTTGGTGCTGCTGCTTACGAGAAGCGCGGCATTGCTGTTGTTGTTCCTGAGTGGAACGTCGAGAAGTGTATTCAGTGTAACCAGTGCGCTTATGTCTGCCCACACGCAGTCATTCGTCCATTCGTCCTTACCGACGAAGAGGTTGCTGCTGCACCAGCACAGTCTCAGTTCAAGGATGCCGTTGGTCCTAAGGCTAAGGGCTACAAGTTTGAGATTGCTATTTCTCAGCTCGACTGCACCGGTTGCTCCAACTGCGTCTACATCTGCCCTGCAGATGCTCTGACCATGAAGCCAATCGAGGAGCAGGAGTCCAAGCAGGAGATCTTTGACTACGCAGTCAACCACGTCTCCGAGAAGACCGAGCTTGTCGCTAACAACGTCAAGGCATCTCAGTTCAAGAAGCCTCTTCTTGAGTTCTCCGGTTCCTGCGCAGGCTGCGCTGAGACCAGCTACGGCCGCCTGGTCACTCAGCTCTTTGGCGATCGTATGTTCATCTCCAACGCAACTGGTTGCTCCTCAATTTGGGGTAACCCAGCTTCCTGCTCACCATTTACTACCGATGCAAATGGTCACGGTCCAGCATGGAATAACTCCCTCTTCGAGGACAACGCAGAGCACGGTATGGGTCTGATGCTTGGTCACCAGGCACAGCAGAAGCGTCTTCTGGAGCTTGCTCAGCAGCTTGTCGACGAGGATGGCGCATCTCAGGACCTCAAGGATGCTGCTAAGGCATGGATTGAGTCCGTCAACGACGCAGCTCTCTCCAAGGAAGCTTCTAAGACTTTTGTAGTTGAGCTTGAGAAGTCTGATCTTGCAACAGCTAAGGAAATCCTTGCTAACAAGAGCTTCCTCACCAAGAAGTCCTTCTGGATCTTCGGTGGCGACGGTTGGGCATACGACATCGGCTTCGGCGGCCTTGACCACGTCCTTGCTTCCGGTGAGGATATCAACGTCTTTGTCTTCGATACTGAGGTTTACTCCAACACTGGTGGTCAGTCTTCCAAGGCTTCCCGTCTTGGCCAGGTTGCACAGTTCGCAGCAGCTGGTAAGGACATCAAGCAGAAGAACCTTGCTGAGATTGCAATGACCTATGGTTACGTCTATGTTGCTCAGGTTTCCATGGGCGCAAACCTCCAGCAGACTCTCAAGGCAATTGCTGAGGCAGAGGCTTATCCAGGACCATCCCTCATCATCGGTTACTCCCCATGCGAGATGCACTCCATCAAGGGTGGCATGGCTCACGCACAGGAGGAGATGAAGAAGGCAGTCGAGACTGGCTACTGGAACCTCTATCGCTTCAACCCATCTGCACCAGCAGGTAAGAAGTTCACGCTTGACTCCAAGGCACCTAAGGGTGGCTACCAGGAGTTCCTGATGAACGAGGCTCGTTACAGCCGACTCACCCGCGAGTTCCCAGAGCACGCAGAGAAGCTCTTCAAGGAGAACGAGGAAGCCGCAATGGCTCGCTACGATCACCTTGTCCGCCTCTCCGAGCTTTACGCTGCAGAGAAGAAGGAGCAGCCTGAGGAGTAAGGTAACTTACTTTCACGTAGCTTCAGCCGAGCCAGGACATCCTGGCTCGGCTTTTTTATGCGACATTTTTGGCGAGAAGCCCTGTGTTCTTCAAGCCCTTCTCGCGAGGTGATAAACTAGAGAGACTTTGCTCACGATGGGAGTTACTGTGGCACAAAAAAAGAGCAGACTATTTCCTGTAGCTTTTCTCGCTGCTAAAGCAACACTTGCAGCACTTAAATTGACTAACCATGAAGGCGGAACGCTGCCAGGCTTTATCGCTGAAGGCATTGATCCTGCATTTTTGGGAGACATTGCTAAGCCAGAGCAGATTGTCTTTATCACCGGCACAAACGGTAAGACAACTACCAACAACCTGCTTAACGATCTTCTCGCTGATAATGGATATCAGACCGTTACCAACCGCGTTGGCGGCAATATTTCCAGCGGCTTTGCAAGCTCGTTTGCAAAGAACGCCACGTGGAAGGGTACGTCAAAGACTAAGCTTGCAGTTATGGAGTTTGACGAGCTCTCTGGACCTCGCATTTTCCCATATCTGCAGCCTGATATTTTGTCTGTTACCAATTTGTTCCGCGATACATTCTCTCGTAGTGCAACGCCAGACTACGTGTTTGACGTTATGGATAAGGGCATTCCTGCTTCAACTCATCTGATTTTGAACGCAGATGACATGATTAGCTGCAGACTTGCTCCTCAGTGCACTCATCGTACGTATTACTCCATTGCAAGGCTGGCAGAAGACACCGCAGAGCCAGTGGGCATTGTTTCAGATCTTACCGCCTGCCCCAAATGCGGTGGCAAGCTCAAGTGGGATTATGCACACCTTAGGCATCTTGGCCACGCAACCTGTGAGGAGTGCGGCTATACCAACCCAACTCCTGATTATGAGGTCATTTCAGTAGAGCCAGAGACTGGCAAGTTTGTGGTCAAGGAGCACTGCCACGAGGGTGCACCAACATATGAGTACAAGCTCAACAGCTACTCTATCGTCAATCTCTACAACCTGTTTGTGGCCATTGTAACCGCACGTGAGATGGGTCTTGCACCTGCAACTATCGCTGCATCTTTGCAACGCGTTAACATTGCTTCCTCCAGGTATAACGAGATTGACTACAACGGTCGTCGCCTTATTAGCATGGCTTCTAAGGGCGAGAATGACACGGCAACCTCGGTCACCATCGATATTCTTCGTAAACAGCCAGGCGATAAGGCAATTATCATCATGATTGCTGATGCGTACATGGCAAAAGCAAAAGACCAGACAGAATATATTGGCTGGTACTACCAGACTGACTTTGAGTTCCTGCAAGATCCAAGCGTTAAGCAGGTCATTATTTACGGTGACACTTCACTTGATCTGCAGCTTAGGCTGAGACTTGCCGGTATTGATTCAGCCAAAACCTTTGTGGCAAGCTCTCCTGAAGAGACCGCTGACCTGGTTGACCTTAACGCTTGCCAGCACGTTTTTTATGCACACGGCCTCTATAACGGTGGCATTGCTGACATCAGCAGAAACCGTATCATTGAGCGCTTGAAACAGATGGAGGCCTCCCATGAGTAATCCAGCAACTAAGATTGAGATTCTTTACCCAGAGTACGGTAACCAGGGTGGAGACAACGGAAATGCTCTCTACCTGGAGGCCTGCCTTCCAAAAGAGAACTTTGTGTATACCTCTCACGCCGCAACGCCTTACTTTGTGGAGCATACGCCATCAGCAATCATCATGGGTGGCATGACAGAAGCCCAGCAAGAGCTTATTATTTCTCGCCTTATGCCTTACAAGGACAGGCTTGCTGAGCTGGCTGATCAGGGTGTTCCTATGCTGTTTGCGGGCAACGCTTCAGAGCTTTTTGGCGAGAAAATCGTTAATCCTGACGGCTCTGAAATTGAGGCTCTGGGCCTCTTCAAGTTTACGACTACTCGCTATATGCCCCAGCGCTTCCACGATGTCCAGGTGGGAGAGTTTGATCCTGGCAATGGCAAAGAGCCTTTTGTTGTCGTTGGCTTTAAGATGCAGTTCACACTCACCGAGGGAGATAACTCTAACTGCTACTTCCTTAAAAATAAGGTTGGTTTTGGCATCAATAAAGAAAGCAAGCTGGAAGGTTTCCGTCGCAAGAACGCTATTGCCACCTGGCTTATTGGGCCACTGCTTCCGCTCAATCCTTATCTCACACGCTGGATTTTGGATATGGCAGGCGAGGAAGACACTCCTCTTGCTTTTGAAGAAGAGGCAGTCGCAGCGTATCAAAAGCATGCTCGTGAGATGGTCTATCCAGGAATGCACCTGCATTACTAATTGTATGTCTGCACTGCTCATTTGCTCATATATGCGTTTCGTCGTATCATGAACTAAATTTTTAGAGTTAACAAGGGGATTGTTTTGCCACAGGTTTCTTCAGCTTATGTAACAAAACAGCGCGCTCAGCGCCTTGCACGTATTGGTATTATTGCTGCCCTTTATGCAGCACTTACGCTTGCAGCTCTTCTTTTCTTAGGCGGTCTTGCTTGGGGTCCAGTGCAGTTCCGCATTTCTGAGGCGGTTGTGGTTATTGCACTCTTTACCGCTGACGCAATCCCAGGACTGACGCTTGGCTGCGTTATTGCCAACCTTGCAAATATGGTCATTTCTGGCACAGGAGCTTTGGGATTGTTAGACGTAGTCTTTGGTTCTCTGGCAACTGCTCTTGGTGCATGGTTTACCTGGAAGAACAGGAAGAACGTACCACTTGCGCTTCTGGGGCCAGTGCTTGCAAATGCCGTTATTGTGTCTGCATATCTTCCCATTTTGCTTCAAGGATTGGGATTCTACACAATTCCATTTACCACCATTGAACTTGATGGATCGTATCCTCTTATGTTCTTGTTTGGTTTTATCACCACAGGACTCGGAGAGGCTGTTGTTCTCTATGTACTCGGAGCTCCTTTGGCTCGTGCGCTTAAGCATTCGCCTTTGCCGCAGCAGCTTGCTTCTGAGGATTCTGCTGCAGAAACAGTCGGGAACTAGACAGTCATGCAAAGACTTGCTCAGTACATACATAGATCAACCAGGATAGTCCTGATTATTCTTGCCTGTGTATTGCTGGGCTTGCTTTCTTGGAGCGTCATGGCAGACAACCTGTTTGCCGCTCTTGTTGCAGGCGGAGGACTTGCCACGGTCATTGTTCTTGGTGGCACTACCCAGCCTGGTAATGAGCACGCCAGGTCTCAAGCAACAGAGCGAACACTTGAGGTTGCCTCTAAGACGCTCAAGACCTTACGCGGAGGCTTGTCGCAAGAAACAGCGCCAACTATCTGCACACTATTGCTTCCAGAAACTTCTGCAGCCGCTATTTCCATCACGGATACAGAGTACGTGCTGGGCTTTGAGGGAGACATTGCAACCTCGCATATGCCTGGTTCAAAAGTGGTTGGCCCTGCAACTGAGGTTCTGGAAAGTGGCCGCATGGAGACGTTTGTCTCGGTAGATAGTCGTCAGCAGGTACTACAAAGGCGTGGCGGCTTTGGCAATGGCGGCAGCTCCTTTGGCATCATTGTTCCGTTGATTGTTCAGGATCGCACAGTTGGCACTATCAAGCTCTACTATCGTCGTGGCATTGAAATTGATCGTACGCAGTTGGCAATTGCTGAGGGTTTGGGTGAGCTTCTCTCCACGCAGCTTTCCTCGTATGAGCTTGATCGCCAGGCAGAGTTAACCGCTCGAGCTGAGGTCAAAGCCTTGCAGGCACAGATTAATCCGCATTTCTTGTTCAACACGCTCAACACCATTGCATCTCTTACGCGTACAAACCCCAATAAGGCGCGAGATCTGCTTCGCGAGTTTTCTGTGTTTTATCGCCGTACGCTTGAGAGCTCTCAGGGTGCGCTCATTCCGCTTTCTCAGGAATTGACACAAACGCGCAGGTATTTGACAATTGAGAAGGCGCGTTTTGGAGAAGAACGTATTCAAGAGTCTGAGCATGTCGATGAGGGATGCGAAGATGTTCAGGTACCGTCTTTTTTGATTCAGCCCATTGTCGAGAATGCCGTGAGGCACGCTATGAAAGATGAAGGCGCCCTCCATATTGACATCCACGTCACACGCGATGATGATGATATTCTTATATCTGTTGCTGATGATGGTCTTGGAATGGATGAAGAGACTGTTTCTCGCTTACTTAATGGTCAAGGTCCTACCCCGCAGGATTCTTCGGGGAGAAATAGGGGCACGGGTATTGCCATTAAGAACGTAGCTGAGCGAGTTGAGCGCTTCTACGCCGTTGGCTCTGGCATGGAAATCATGTCTAAACCAGGGCAGGGTACGTGCGTGACACTCAAGCTTGCAGGTGCGGCACTGCAGGCAACAGCATAGTAGTATCGGTTTTTGCTTAACGCTGCGTTAGGCCGTTGGGAGATGAATGACATGCGTGCCATGATTGTTGATGACGAGGCTCCAGCCCGTTCTGAACTCAAGTTCTTGCTTGAGGAGACCGGACGTCTCGAGGAAATCATTGAGGCCACAAGTGCAAGGGATGCTGTCGAGAAACTCATGGAGTCTCGCGTTGAGGTCTTGTTCCTCGATATCTCCATGCCTAAGACAAATGGAATGCAGCTTGCAGAGGCTCTTCACAAGCTGAAGAATCCTCCCCAGATTGTGTTTGTCACTGCATATAGCGAGTACGCGCTGGATGCATTTGGCGTTAATGCGGTAGATTATCTGATGAAGCCCGTTGAGACCGAGCGCCTTGAGCAGGCTCTTGATAAGGTTGAGGAGCGCCTGCGCCCTCAGTCTCCTATGGCAACCATTGAGCGAATTCCTGTCATTAAGAGCGGGAGCAAGGTTCTTGTTCCTATTGATCAGATTCGCTTTATTGAGGCAAAAGACGATTACTCTTGCATCTACACAGAAGACGATCGTTTCTTGTCTACTATTTCTCTGCAAAAACTTGAAGAGCGCCTTGCTCCACACGGATTCTTCCGCATTCATCGTAGCTTTATCGTGAATCTTGAGTATGTTGACGATGTTGAGGTTATCTCTGCTGGTATCCTACAGTTGACTATTCAAGGATTTGAGGAGCGTCACATTTCGGTTTCACGCCGTCGTGTGGTTGCACTCAAGCGAGCACTGGGACTGTAGAAGCTCAACGGGTTTCTCGCCAGCAGCTTAAAAGCGCACGTAGGAGTTTGGTATGGCACTTGTAAGGTTTGATGTAATTTCAGATACGCATGGGTATTTGTCATCTGAGTTGCTTGAAGCTCTGCAGGGCGCCAACTACATTGTGCATGCGGGAGATATCACTTCAAACGCTGATTATCAGACACTCCAGAAGATTGCTCCGGTAAAGCTCTGCCTGGGTAATAATGACTTTTGCTACAACTATGGCCCCATGGTAAAGAAAAAGATTATTTTCTTTGCGGCCGGTTTAAAGTGGCAGGTATGCCATTATCGCGAGAGGCTTGACCTGGTTAAATGCAATATTGCTATCTGCGGTCACACGCATAAGCCTTTTGTACAGCGCGACGAGTGGACCAATACGCTTGTAATGAATCCAGGAAGTCCTACCTATCCTCGCGGTCGCGAGGGTGCAACTATGGGACGTATTATTGTTGATGAAGAAGCGGCTCAGGTAGTCAGTGCAGAGATTATTAGTCTGTCTTCGCTTGAGGTACTTTCTTCTTGTAAATAAGCGATGGAATCATCAGCTTGGTAAAAAGCACTAGCCATACAAGGGCAAGCGAGAAACCACCAATAACGTCGGTGGCGTAGTGTACGCCCAGATAAATTCTGCTGACACCAATCATAATGATGACCGCGGAGAAAAGACCACACCAAATCCAGCGCTGTAGTTTGTCTTTCTCGTAATGCCAGACAAGCCAAATAAGCAGGCCATAAAAAGCCATCGAGAACATCGAGTGGCCCGAGGGGAAGCTATAGCCGGTTTCAACTACCAGTCTAAATCCATCGGGACGAGGACGCTGGACAATGGCCTTAAAGATAAGGTCAACAATGACAACACCGCCAAGGTTAATAGAGGCGAGCCTGCCAACACTTGGTCCTGGTGCAAAAGCAGCAACCACAATAAGCATGACAATAACGGTGACAGGACTTGCAAGTCCAGAGAACCCTTCCATTATCTCAGTGAGAAGGGGAGTTCTCAGGTGGACAACAAAGAGCCTGTAGGCAAAGTGATCAATGCCGATGACGTCACCTTCAGAAACGTCAATCAGCAGAAAAATAAAAATTGCTGAAGAGACAAGCAGAATGATGGTAGAAAGGCTAGAACGTAGACGCTGTAGAAAGAGGCGCTTACGAACTCCTTTTAAAAGTCCTGTCTGTTGGGCATCAAGGCTTTTATCGGCCATTAGTTCTCCTTGTAACAAAAAGGCGGCACGCCGATAGACGTACCGCCGCTTAGTTCAATGATAAGCCAGCGCAGCCGCGTGGCACACAAGAACTTACAGGTTAGCGTTGAGCTCAGAAACGAGGTCAGCCTTAGGAAGGTTGCCAACCATGGTGTGAACAGGCTCACCGTTCTTGAAGAGGATGAGGGTAGGGATGGAGACGATGCGGAAACGAGTTGCAAGATCTGCCTCGTCATCAACGTTTACCTTGTAAACGTCAAGCTTGTCTGCCATCTCATTGCCAACCTCCTCGACAACTGGACCAAGAGCACGGCAAGGACCGCACCAAGATGCCCAGAAATCAACAAGAACAGGCTTGTCTGCGTTTGCAAGAACAGAATCGAACTCTGCAGTAGTAAGCTGCTGTGCCATAACGAACCTCCAGTTACACACGGCCTTTAGGCCATTTAATTTCAAGCACTTAGCAAACTTATCCCCAAATTAGAAAAGTGTATACACATAACTTTATAGACTTGCTCAAATTGTGAATTACGTGCATAGTTGGCATATAAGAAAGAGGTGCGCATGCCAAGCGAAAGATCTATGCGAAAAGAAGCCTACATGGCAAAAACAACGCATGAGTTTGGAGATTTTGCTGCTCAGGGGGTGTGTATGGCAGGCAATGCTTTTGCATCGGTTTTATTGGTAAAAGGCCAGGAAGACTTTGAAGAGGCTGAACTTTCTGCACTTAAAGCTTCTTTAGAGCATTTAGGCTATGCGCCTGAGGCATGGGCCACCTTGCTTACCACCACAAAAACAGGAGATCCCATAAATCCAGAGCTCGTTAGGCAGGCGATAAGTGCTTTTAGCCCCGACACGGTGCTCCTGGTAAATGATGCAGCAGTTGCATCAGTGCGTGAAGCATACGCAGAAGAGCTTGAACAGCTTAAAACTGACGCCGAGAAGAACTTCTCGCCCCGTGTTCTTGTTCGTGTGTGTGGAATGCGCATGGTAAATCTTGATAACTTTGCCGGAGCGCTCGAGGACCCTCGTCAGAAGCAGTTACGCTGGGCTGCTATTAAACAAGTCCCACCTTTGGGAGAACCTTATTAGTAACGATTTGTCGTATTTTTTACGAAAAACGACATTGTGACGTTTCATGAGCGTTGCGAAGATTATCCTTGAGATAGTCAAAAGAAGGAGACTGGTATGGCATCACCTACAGCACCACATATTTTGCCTACTGACGCAACACAGACTAAAGCTTGGCGCGCACTTGCAGAGCATTACGCCAGCTTAAAAGATACAAAAGCTACGTTGAAGAACTGGTTTGCAGAAGACCCTCAGCGTGTCCAGAATTTTACGTTTGAGCTTGATCAGTTCTTGATTGATCTTTCTAAAAACCTTGCCACGCAAGAGACGCTTGACCTTCTGTGTGATCTTGCAGAAGAGGTCAAACTTGAAGAGCGTAGAGACGCTATGTATGCCGGCGAGCATATTAATACTACTGAGAATCGAGCGGTTCTCCACACGGCACTTCGTCGCCCGGCTTCTGAGGCCGGCACGCTTATTGTTGACGGACAAGACGTTGTCGCTGACGTTCACCAGACGCTGAACAAGATGTATGCCTTCTGCGATCGAGTTCGCTCGGGAGAGTGGAAGGGTGTTTCTGGTAAGCCCATCAAAACGGTAGTAAGCATTGGCATTGGTGGTTCTGACCTTGGCCCTGTTATGGTTTACGAGGCTTTGAAGCCTTTTGCAGACGCAGGTATTACTGCTCGCTTTGTCTCCAACATTGACCCTGTTGACCTTGGCGAGAAAACCGAGGATCTTGATCCAGAAACAACACTCTTCGTTATTGTTTCCAAGACCTTTACTACGCTTGAGACTCTTACCAATGCACGTTGTGCTCGTGCGTGGCTTTTAGAGAAGCTTGCTGAACAGGGCATTATTGATGGCTCTGATTCTCAGAATGCAGAGGCTATTCGTAAGCATTTTGTTGCTGTCTCTACTGCACTTGATCTGGTAGAAGACTTTGGCATTGACCCAGAGAATGCCTTTGGTTTCTGGAACTGGGTTGGCGGCCGTTATTCGGTTGATTCTGCAGTTGGTCTTGTGCTGGCTATTGTTTTTGGTCCACAGCACTTTGCAGAATTCCTCAGTGGCTTTAATGCAGTTGATGAATACTTCAAGAACACTCCATTGAGACAAAATGTTGTTGCTCTCATGGGTCTTTTAAACATTTGGTACGTTAATTTCTTTGGCGCAGCATCTCATGCGGTGCTTCCATATAGTCAGTACCTGCATAGATTCCCTGCGTATCTCCAGCAGCTCACCATGGAATCCAACGGCAAGTCTACTCGTTGGGATGGTACGGCGGTTACTTCAAAGACAGGCGAAATCTTCTGGGGAGAGGCTGGAACTAATGGTCAACATGCGTTCTACCAGCTTATCCATCAGGGAACCCAGATCATTCCCGCTGACTTTATTGCGTTTGTAAATACTGCCTTTGCCACCAAAGATGCAGACCTAGACGTCCATGAACTCTTCCTCTCCAATTTCTTTGCGCAGACCAAAGCGCTTGCATTTGGTAAGACCGCTGATGAGGTCCGTGCTGAGGGAACGCCAGAGTGGATGGTTTCTGCACGCGTCTTTGAAGGAAATAGGCCAACTACTTCTATCTTTGGTAAAGAGCTTAATCCTCGTGCTATCGGTACACTTATTGCACTCTATGAACACATTACCTTTGTTGAAGGTGTTGTGTGGGGCATTGATTCCTTTGATCAGTGGGGCGTAGAGCTTGGTAAACAGCTTGCAAAGCAGATTTTCCCTGCAATTCATAACGACGAAGAGCTGGCAAAGCAAGACGCTTCAACTCAGTCTCTTGTTGATTTCTATCGCAGAAACAGAACATAACACGTTACGTAACATAAAATTATTTTTTTATTTCATGCTAAGAAGGCCATCTTGTATGGCCTTCTTTCTTATTTTTAGAAATGTATTTTGAGGAGTGTTGAGCGGATATTTCTTTTTCTAATATATGCAATATTGCTACTTTTATGTTCATATATGCAAAAAATTTCTGCATATATATTTATGCTGGTAGAACACTTGTTCATTTGATTAATCAAACAATTTGAATAAAATTTAAAAAAATAATACATCGAAACTATTAAAAATTTTAGAATACCAGCAGTCTCCGTACGACTTTGTGTTATAACGGCTACTCATGTGACGCCTAGTCTGGATTGTAGTTTTTAAAGGATAAATGATTTACATAACAGGCTAAAAATTTTGTATTGGCGTAGTACAGATATAGAGGTGTTGTCAGGAATGGAGCGGTAATGAAGTACCTTTTGCTCGTAAGTCATGGAACGTTTGCACCAGGTTTGCATAGCGTAATGGACATGCTGATGGGGCCCAGAGAAAATATCTTGAGCTACAGCATGGAAGATGGCGTGGGAGCAGCTGAATATAGAGAGAATTTGTCAAAAATTCTTGAGCCACTTACTGCTGATGACGAGGTTGTCGTTCTTGGTGACATTATCGGTGGATCTCCACTTACTAATGCGCTTGATCTTCTCGCCAAAAAAGGCCTGCTTTCTCATACCGTGGCTTTTAGTGGCGCCAATCTTCCCATGGCAATCGGTGCTTTGATGGCAATCGACGATGGTCTAAGTGGTGAAGCTCTTGTGTCATCAGTCCTGAACGAAGGCAAAAATGGCGTTAATCAGATTGTCCTAGCTCTTGAAGACGATGACGAGGAAGACCTTTAGTAATTACTGCAAGTACGCGTAGCTGCTTGCGTAAGAAATATGTTAGGAGAAAACATGATTTCATTTGTTCGTGTTGATGACCGCATGATTCATGGTCAGACAGTCACTCGTTGGGCCCTTGAGGTTCCTTGTGACGGAATCATTGCAGTTAATGATGCGGCTGCATCAAATCCTGTCCTTAAGTCTGCTTACAAGTCAGCAGCACCTGACAAGAAAGTATTTGTTTGGACATTTGATCACTTCAAAGAGAGCGCTCAGAAGGTTCTAGACAGCGATTCTCGTTATTTTCTTATTACTAAAAACCCAGTTGACATGAAGAAAATTCTTGTTGACTTTGGTTTTAAGCCAGGAATTAACACGGTCATTATCGGTCCTGGTAATGATCGTCCTGGTGCGGTAAAGCTGGGCAACAACCAGTCCTTTACTCAAGAAGAGGGACAGGCATTTGAGGATATAACCAAAGCTGGTTATACCGTTCAATTTGCTCTTCTTAAAGAAAAGGCAATTGGTGAGTGGCCTAAATTCCGCGAGAAGTTTGACGTAAAGTAGTATTCGGAAGGCGATTTTTATGGCAATTAATGCGTTTCAAGCTGCCCTTTTGGGTTTGTTTGCATGCCTTGCGTCACTACCTGGCATGGCTGGTACTACCGTAGGTAACTATACCCTCGGTCGTCCACTTGTTGCAGGTCTTGTCGTAGGTGTCATTCTTGGCGACGTCCAGACTGGCATTATTGTTGGTGCAGCAATCCAGTTGGTCTACATTGCACTCGTAACACCTGGTGGAACTGTTTCCGCTGACGTTCGTGCTGTTTCCTACATTGGTATTCCTCTAGCAATTCTTGCAATCAAGGCTTATGGTCTTGATCCAAGCTCTGTTGAGGCTGCATCTCAGGCAGCTGCTATTGGTGCAGCTGTTGGTACTCTTGGTACTGTTCTGTTCTACGGCACTGCTACCATGAACCTTGTATGGCAGGGTATTGGTTGGCGCGCAATGGAGAGCAAAGAGTGGGGTCGTATTAAGAAGACCATTCCAATGGTTGACTTTGTATTCCCTTGGGTTTCTCACATTATTTTCTCGTTCATTCCAACATTCTTCATTTGCATGGCTGGCGAGAGCATGGTTGGCATCATGAAGGAATACCTCCCTATGAACGGTATCCCAATGATGACCCTTTTCACCGTTGGTACCCTTCTTCCTACCGTTGGTGTTGCAATTTTGTGCAAGCAGGTTATTACCAAGCCTCTTGATTGGGTAACTTTTGCCTTTGGCTTTATCCTTGCTGGCGCACTTGGCCTGAACCTCATTGTCTCTGCAGTCGTAGCAGTCTTCTTTGCTGTTCTTAACTATCAGCTTCAGCAGGCAAAGAATGTTCGTTTGGCTGCTGCAGCATCAGGCAATGTAAGCGCAGACGATGAAGAAGAGGAGGATATTTAATCATGGCTGAAAAGAAAACCATTTCTCAGAAAGCACGCAATAAGTCTTTCTTGAGCTGGATTTACGGCAATCTTACCTGCTTCTCTCAGGAGCACATGCAGACATTTGGTTACCTTGCATCCATGCTTCCAATCGTTGACGAGCTTTACGATACTGATGACCAAAAGGTTGAGGCACTTTCTACCTATACAACCTTCTTTAATACCGAGCCACAGATTGGTTCTATGGTTGTTGGCTTGACCGCTTCTCTTGAAGAGGCTCGTGCAAACGGCGAGGCAATCGACGACGAGACCATCAATGGTCTTCGCGCTGGTCTTATGGGCCCTCTTGCTGGTCTTGGTGACTCCATTATTGTTGGTACCTTTATTCCAATTCTTCTTGGAATTGCACTTGGCCTTTCTAAGGGCGGCTCCGTTCTTGGCCCACTGTTCTATGTTGTGGTCTGGAACCTCATTATGTACTTCGGCATGAAGTTTGCTTACGACCAGGGCTATAGCCTGGGTTCTTCTGCTGTTGAGGCACTTGTTGGTCCTGAGTCCGAGGCTCTCCGTAGCTCCATTGTTATGATTGGTACTATGGTCATTGGCTCTGTTGCTGCTACATGGATTAACGTCACAACTTCTCTGAATATTGCTGGTGTTGACATTCAGACAACACTTAATGGCATCTTCCCTAAGGTATTGAACCTTCTGTTTGTATACCTTTGCTGGTGGTTGATGACTAAGAAGAAGCTCAGCCCAACAGTTGTTATGCTTATTCTTGTTGTTGTAGCACTTGTTGGCGTTGTTATTGGCGTCTTCAACCCAGGTCTGTCTTACTAATTTTTTGCGCAAAATCCTGTCTGGCGCAGAAAAGACAAACGTAATAAAGTGGCATCGTCATACGGCGATGCCACTTTTGATTGAGAGTTTTTATGAGCAAGAAAAACTATGTAGGAGCAGCTTCTCATTCACACGAGGATAACCCTTTGGTTGTCGAGGCTCGTATGCAGACAAAAGCTCTTGGAACACTAAGCGTTTATAGAAGAGCCGCTTATTCTGGTATCGCAATTGGAGCATGGCTTATATATCTCAGCGTGTACGGAAGTCTCTCTACAAGTTCTATGGCAACGGCTGTGCTCGTGGGCGGCATAGTTCTTCTCGTCATATCTGTTCCTATAGCTGGAATTTTGCATGTAGGTATCTCAAGAGGAAAAAAGAACGTCGAGAAGATCATCAAAGCAATTGAAAAAAATTCATCAAAAAATGCATAGAAGCGATACGATCTGTGCAAAGATTTCTCTAATAGGGTAGAGTATCTACAGCGCATTGAGCGGGTGCGGATGACGTGACACCTCGAACCTGGTCAGGGTCGGGAGACAGCAGCCATAAGGGGTCACTCGCGGGCATCCGTTCCCACTCAATGCGCTTTTCTTAGGCATATCGTGTGTTTGCCGCGACATTTGTCACGACGATTGGACTTCGATGGGTTTTGTAAACTACATCATTGAGCTGCTTAGAGATCCTCGTGCATTTATTGCTTCAATGATTGCCACTGGCCCTCTTGCTGCGTACGGTTTTGTTTTTCTGATTGTTTTTATTGAGACCGGCGTAGTCTTTTTCCCATTTTTACCAGGTGATTCTCTGCTTTTTGCAGCGGGATTTTTTGCCCACAACGGTGGTTTTAATATTGTTTTTTTGCTTGTTATTACGTGGGCTGCGGCAATCCTTGGCGATCAGATGAACTTTATGATTGGCCATTTCTTTGGTCAAAAAATTATTGCTTCCGGTAAGGTCAAGGCACTTACTCCAGAGCATCTTGAGAAGACTCAGAAGTTTCTGAATAAACACGGTCATCTTGCAATTTTCTTAGGTCGCTTCTTCCCCTTTATCCGCACGTTCGTTCCTTTTATTGCTGGTATGGGCGGTATGCACTGGCGCAACTTTGGTATCTATAACATCTTGGGTGGTCTAACCTGGTCCACGATGTTTGTACTTCTCGGCTATTTCTTTGGCGGCATTCCTGTAGTTCAGGAGCACTTTGAGCTGCTGATTGTGGGTATTGTTGCCGTTTCAATTATTCCAACAGTTATTGGCCTTATCCGTGGCCGTATGAGCAAGGGCGAGAAGAACGACGAAGAAGCCACAGATAAGGAAGAAGATAAGGTGCAGTAACAAGCCTTTGTACTTCTCGTAATTTGATGATAGAAATCCCGTCAGGAAAGACTCGGCCTGACGGGATTATTTTTACTCTTTGGAGAGCTGATACGTATCAGTAAAGGTAACTGTCTGACCATTTTCCGTGTGGGTGGAAATAAGCTGAGCTACCACGCTGTTATCAGCAATATCAAAAGTAACTTTCAACTGTGGTTTTTGAGCTGTGCTGAGGGACGTGCTAGAAGCAGAATGAGCATCCAGACTTGCATTGGTTACATCAACCGTTCCAGAAACCTGAATTTGATCTCCGATGGTTCCAGAAGTAGTCAGAGAGACAGATGCGTTCTTGAACTCAGTGTCACCTGGATACCAACGGTACGAGGTGTTAAGCGCTCCATGGTTGTGCACAACACCCCCTACGGTTGCCGTAAGCACGAGCTGATCGCGAGAAAAACCTGCAGCCGATACGGTCAACGTTAAAGGATTGGTTCGACCGGCATAGCAAGGGCTTCCGCTGCCTGCTTCGCAGCTGACAAAGGTACCCTTCCACGTTCCTACGAGCCCGCTGTAGTCGTACTTAAGTCCTGCCGAGGGGTTGGCTGTGTCCAATGCCCAGGTGCCCGTAGAAGCATCAAAGGTAAATGAGGCGGTAATTTCGCAGGTGAGCGAACCAAAGAAGGTTGGTGAAACACCCGACATTCTTACCCAGCAGGTTTGCTGTTCACGGTCAAAGCCCGCATCAAGAACAGTAAAGGTTGCGCCAGAGAATTGCGAGCTATATGAAATAGCTTCGTTAGGATTTTTCTCATCAAGTTTTGCTAGCACATCGCCAATGGCGTCAAGGACTTTTGTGGTGGAAACGCCCGAAGTTGCCTGGTAGGCAACAGATTGTGATTCTTCGTCACCAATGGCGTTCCATCCCTGGGTATTTGCGTATCCAAGTTTGGTTATCTTTGTAGCAGCAATTGCATTACCTGTATAGGTAAGGCGTACTACAGAGTTGGCGTAGCCCGTCGCACCAAACTGCGCGGCATCACTTGAGATTGCCGTGGTACTTCTGGTGCGAGAAACAACTTCAATGCCCGTAAGGAGTAAGGACTCATCAGCGTCATACTCGCCCGGAGTCCAAGCTGGGGCTTCGACTCGTGTGCGAGCGTCAGCGATAACAGTATCTGTTGAAGGAACGTTGCTCACGCGAATAAAGAAGACGATAACCGCAGATAAAAGGGCAAGACTTAAGAGTGCAAGAATGCCAGAAAGCAAGCTATAACGGCGTACAAACCTAAAAAGTGCACGACGCCTACTACGAAGATAGCTCGAGAACGTATCAGCAACATCTTTTATAGAGGTTGCATCATCGTCAGACGCTGCATCACTCGCGCTAGCAGCGCTTTTGGAAGGAGCTTCGGCAGTTTTGGACTCTGAGTGTTCGTGGGCGCTCTCTTCAAGCTCTTTGAGGCGAGCTTCTACAGCAGAAAGATCTTGTGTTAGAGCTGCATCGTTTACGATTTTCTCCAGGTCAGTTGTGCTATCTGCGTCGTTTTCAGGAGAGCTCTCATCTGAAAACGAGCCGTCCTCGTCCTCTTCGCTGTCTTCGTCTAGACCAGGGAAGATGGGGCTGACAACTTCCATAATGTAGTCTTCGTCAGCAGCAGCCATGTCAGCAGCAATAGGGTCGGTGACCTCTTCAAGCTCGTCGGTCTTCTCGCCAGCAGTGTCAGCTGCCTCAGCAGCCTGGGTATCAAGGGTCTTCTGATCAGAAGAGGTGACCTCTGCAGCAGGCGTGTTATCTGGTTGTGAAGTTTTGTTCTTAGAAGTCATAGCGCCTCATTACCGTATGAACCTGCTGTAATTTTCTCACAATTATGTAACTTGTGTACCCTCATCCTGTGCAGATAGCGAGGTATCGGTTTAAAAACTGCCTAGTGGTGGTACACTTCTTTAGTTGAAATCTCACCTCGCAAGCAGCTTGTGCAACAGTTTGGCTACAGGCTCATAAGCCAAGCGCGCACGAGGCATGTATCTTAGGAGCAAGAATGCGTGACAAGCTAGAAAAAATCGTTGAGGCCTATGCTGAGCTTGAGCAAAAGCTTGCAGACCCAGCCGTTGTCTCTGATCCAAAAGAGTATGCTCGCGTAGCAAAAGAGCACTCTAATCAGGCAGATTTGGTTGCTCACGCCAATAAGTACATCACTGCCCTCGATGATATCGAGGCTGCAAAAGAGCTTCTCAACGCCACTTCTGATCCAGAAGAAAAAGAGATGTTGCAGGAAGATATTGCTGCTAATGAAGAGATGCTTCCTCAGCTTGAGGATGAGATCAAGGTCATGCTGATTCCAGGCGATCCAAATGACGAGAAGGACACTATCGTCGAGATTCGCGCTGGTGTTGGCGGCGATGAGGCGGCAATCTTTGCAGGCGACCTCTTCAAAATGTATGAGCGCTTTGCTGAGGCTCGTGGTTGGAAGACAGAGATTCTGTCCAGCTCTCCTTCTGAGGCAGGCGGCTTCAAGACTATTGAGTTCAAGGTCACAGGCGATAAGGTCTATTCAGTTATGAAGTATGAATCCGGTGTTCACCGTGTTCAGCGCGTTCCTAAGACTGAGTCTCAGGGCCGTATTCAGACCTCTACCGCAACCGTTGCAGTTCTCCCAGAGGCTGACGAGATTGATATTCAGATCAACCAGGAAGACCTGCGCATTGATACCTACTGCGCATCCGGTCCTGGTGGTCAGTGCGTTAACACCACGTATTCTGCAGTTCGTATTACTCACCTGCCAACAAATACCGTTGTTCAGTCTCAGGATCAGCGTTCTCAGATTCAGAACCGCGAGGTTTGTATGCAGATGCTCCGTGCACGCCTCTACGAGATGGAGCTGGAGCGTCAGCAAGCTGAGCAGGGTGCAGAGCGTCTTTCCCAGATTGGCCATGGCGCACGTTCCGAGAAGATCCGTACCTATAACCAGCCACAGGACCGCGTAACTGACCACCGCGTCGGCTTCAACGGCACCTACAATGGAGTTCTTCTGGGTGATACGCTGTCATCCGTTATTGAGGCTCTTGCTGCAGCAGAGCGTGCCGAGAAACTCGCTCAGGCTGTGTAAGGTGCAAACTTCATGACAGATGAAGTTTGGACAATCCAGAAAATTTTGACGTGGACTACTCAGCACCTGGAAAAGAAGGGTGATGAGCATCCACGTCTTTCTGCAGAATGGCTTCTGTCTGCGGTAACAGGCCTTTCTCGCGTTCAGCTCTACACCAACTTTGACAAGCCGCTTTCTGCGGATGAGCGCACTCGCATGCGCGAGGCAATTAAACGCCGCGCAGAGGGCGAGCCGCTTCAGTACGTGACGGGCGAGATGCCCTTTAGGCACCTGGTACTTACGTGCGAGCCAGGCGTGCTTATTCCACGACCAGAGACAGAAGTGCTGGTAGACGTTGCGCTCGAAGGCGTTGATGCAGCAACTCCAAACGCCGACGGAGAAGTGCGCGTGCTTGAGGTTGGCGTTGGAACGGGCTGCATATCGCTCTCTATTGCCACTGAGCGCCCACAGACACGCGTCTACGCCACGGACCTTTCTCCTAAGGCAATTGCGCTGGCAACTCGCAACAGAGACGCCTTGGACCTCCAGGAGCGTGTAGAGCTCATTGAGTGCGACCTGGTAGAAGGCTTGCCTGCAGAGCTTGCACAGTCCTTCTCGGTATTGGTGTCTAATCCGCCTTACATTCCTACAAGCGTGCTTGAGCGGGAAGTTCCTGCTGAGGTCAAAGGCTTTGAGCCTGAGCTAGCGCTTGACGGGGGAGAGGACGGTTTGGACATCTACAGGAGGTTGCTTGAGGCGGCTCCTCGTATGCTTCTACCTGGAGGAATGCTTTGTGTTGAGCTCTATGAGGAGCACCTGGATAAGGCAGCACACCTTGCCGAGCAGCAGGGAGTGTGGGAGTCCGTTGAGGTCAAAGAGGACTTGACGCACAGGCCGCGTATTCTTGTAGCGCGTCTAGCAAAGTAGCACTTCAGACGCTTGGCGAGAAAATCTGTGCAACGCGTATCAGTGCGCATCAGGCAATATCGCGCAGCACACAACATTGCGCCGCACACAACAAAGAGTTGAGGGTTTATGGGAGAGTACATCAAAGTTGATCAGATGAATCCGGATGCATCTGTAGTTTCTTTAGCTGTTGAGGTAGCGCGTCGTGGCGGAGTGCTTATTATGCCTACCGATTCTGTCTATGGCATCGGCGCAGCTGCTACTCCTCAAAACCCAGGTCATAAGCGTATCTTTGAGATTAAACAGCGTCCTTCAACGCAGACGCTTCCCTGGCTTGTGGGCAGTAAATTTGACCTGCAGAAGTATGCGTACATTACACATGACTGGTCAAATAAGCTGGTAGAAGCCTATTGGCCAGGAGCGCTTACGCTGGTGGTTACCGCATCAGAGAACGTTCCTGATGAGTATGTCTTACCAGATAACAGGACTATTGCGCTTCGCATGCCCAACTCGCCGCTCGTGTGCCAGATTGCTGAGCAGCTTGGATCTCCTCTGGCAACTACCAGCGCAAATACGCATGGAGCTCCTTCTGCGGTTGATGGATGTGGTCTTGAGACAGGCCTTGTTGAGCAGGCAGACTTGACGCTTGATGGAGGTCCAGCACCCCTTGCTATTGCGTCAACCATTGTCGACTGTACAGGCGATGAGCCGCGCATTTTGCGTGAAGGCGCCATCACAACCGAGGATATTCTCGCCACTGCGGGATTTGCAAAATAGATAAAAAATCCTATCCCTTTTATGTGTTTTGGCTGCAGCTTTTGCCTGCATGCGGTACTCTCTATAGGAGTGAATTTTCTGAGGAGGATACGTATGCGTATTGCAGTTGGTTCCGATCACGCTGGCTTTATCCAGAAAGATCCTATCGTTGAGCACATCAAGTCGCTTGGTCATGAGGTTTTGGACTTTGGACCAGCAAATGACGACCGTGTTGATTATCCTGATTTTGCAGATAAGGTTGCTCGTGCAGTTGCAGCAGGCAAAGCAGATCGCGGCGTCCTGATTTGCGGAACTGGTATTGGCATTGCTATGACTGCTGATAAAGTCCCTGGTATTCGTGCTACTCCTGTTCAGACTGTTCAGTTTGCAGAGCTTGCTCGCGAGCACAATAACGCAAACGTCATTGGCCTTTCTGGTCGATTCACCGATCTTGCTGTTAACGAGGCTATTGTGGATACCTTCCTAAGCACCGAGTTTGCAGGTGGCCGCCACACTGGACGTGTCGAGAAGATCATGCGTGAGGATGACCCTAACTTTAAGGGTGTTGACGCTGAGTAAGTAAACAGCACATAAACGGTGCTGTCTAAGCAATACATACACAAACCTGCACGGAATGTACGTCTAGGATATAGTTGCAGACATTCAAATAAAGCGCAGGTCAAGCTCTTGGAGGGAGCATTATGGCAGATTACGATGAGTCCAGACTTACGGTTGTTGACCACCCACTAGTTCAGCACAAGCTTCACATTCTTCGTGACAAGACAACCACCACTAAGCAGTTCCGTGAGCTTGTCAACGAGCTTGCAATTCTTGAGAGCTATGAGGCCATGCGCGACTTCCCACTTGAGGACGTCGAGGTAGAGACTCCTCTTGAGACCATGACTGCTAAGCGTATTGCTGGTAAGAAGGTTGCTATTATTCCAATTCTTCGTGCTGGCCTTGGTATGGTTGACGGCATTCTTGAGCTGGTTCCATCTGCTCGCGTTGGCCATGTTGGTATGTACCGTGATCCAGAGACCCATCTTCCTCACCAGTATTACTGCAAGTTCCCTGCAGACATTGAGAACCGTACCTGCCTGGTTGTTGACCCAATGCTAGCAACCGGCGGCTCTCTAACTGCTGCTATTCAGTTCCTGCGTGAGGCTGGCGTCAAGGATATTCGTTGCTTGACCATTGTTTCTTGCCCTGAGGGCGTCAAGGCAACTCTGGACTTTGACCCAGATGTACGCCTCTATACGTGCACCGTTGACCGTCAGCTGAGCCCAAATGCTTACATTCTCCCAGGCCTTGGCGACGCGGGCGACCGTATTTACGGCACTAAGTAATCGATTCGATTTAATTTGTTGGACAGAACTCACGTTTACCTATCGGTAAGCGTGAGTTCTTTTATTGAGAAGATTCTGTAATTTTTATATTTATACAGGTAGATTAGATATATCTGACTGTGGCTAAAACACTTTAGTCAATCACCGATTTTTAATTGTGTAATTCTAGTAACAATTAGATAATATATAAAAATTAAATAAAATTTTAAATTCGATAGCTTGTTTCTCGTGCTAATGGAGATACATCAAATCCTTTGGGGAGGGTGACAATATGACTCCTAATGTGCCGCGCATAGTCCAACCATCTCAGTGGCTTGAGATGGTTGGTATGGGGACCCTTCAGGATTATCAAGATTGCTTTTCTCGTGAGATGGATATTCCAATCCACCTACTCGATAGAAATGGAAAATCACTTTTAATACCGTCAAAGAAATTATTTTTTTGCGACTTTGTTGAGATGAGTAGTCATCATAAATGTAGTGGTGTAAACAGAATAGATGTCAAGGAAGTTGCCAGCTGGTTTGATAAAACTCACAGCTTTGAACCATTAGTAAAGTGCTGTGATTATGGTATTGCAAGCTTTCTAGCCCCGATTTATTTCAATGGCGAATTGATCGCGTTTTGGCATTGTTCTGGATTTACATTTGATGATTCTCCGCATTCTAAACAACTAAATCTAAAATTTGATTTACCTATTCTGAGTCATGAAGATTTTTCAAGAGCTATTAATAGCCTGACAATCGTCTGCCGACTACTGGACATCCATTTTGAATGCGGTGTGATTTCAGAAGAGCCTATGGGACCCAAGTGTAATCCAATATCAGATTTATTAACTCAACGAGAAAATGAAGTTGCAACACTAGTGTGCTCGGGAATGTCAAATGCACAAATTGCAAACAGGCTGTTTGTAAGTGAAAAGACAGTAAAAACCCATCTAAGTAATATCTTTTCGAAGTTGGGTTTGAAAAATCGAGTTCAACTTATTTGCGAATTCGCTCCTGCAGCACTAGATTCATAGTAAAAATAGGGGTTCTGTAATGTATAGACCACGAGTTCTGTTTGTGTGTACGGACGAAGAAATCAGAGAAAGCTTTAAACAAGAGCTTATTTCATTCGGTTACGAAACTATTCTTTGTTATCGAGGAGAAGAAGCGCTAAGAATTATTGACGATCAAGTTGTGGACGTATTGATTTTTTCTGTCGAACTTCAGGATATGAATGGATTTGAGGCTTGTCGTTTAGTTCGTCAGAAATTTGATTTCCTTGCTTGTCCTGTTGTTATTCATGGACCACAAGATTCTGATCAATTAAGACTTGCAGCATTTAGAGCTGGCGCGAATATTTTTATGTTTGCACCAATAAAGTTCGATAGGCTTCATTACGTTCTTTCGCTTCTCGTTAATGGCCGCCGCAGGTACAAGAGGAGTCTCCCTGCGGAGGAATTTTTAAGAATAGTCGATAGAGAATACTGTGCAGGAAAAGAAATAGAAGATTGCATTACTACTGATACTGGCAGCATCAGCAAATCGGATATTTTACGTTGGACAAATGTTCTTGCAAAGGAAAGCGGTCTTTCTAAAGAACAGCAATCAATTGCGCATGAAATGATTAATTACACACTTGATTTACTTACAACATACGGTTCTATAAAAAATGTCCTTACATACCTTAATGAGTTATGGGCTGGGACTAGTATTTGGTTTGAATTTAAAAAATTGTTTGAATTTAGCACTGGAAACTTACGTCTTGATACTGTGGACGTTCATACAACGGACGGCATAACGGGCCTCGTCCTACTGTTGTGCGTTAATTTGTTATCAGGAAAAACTCCAGCAGAAGCAATTTCTTCACTCTATGAGATTGAAGAAATTAATGTCGATGAAGTTGAGGTCCTCAATCGAGTTATATCTGCAGATTCATTTATGAATCAAATTTTTAATCAGCTTGAGTAATTAAAATGGGGTATCGCTTCCGACATAACATTTGATTTTTTTATCAGCTAAGACTTTTTTGAGCTTTGCTAGAGTATGCGAAGGTGTTGGCTGAGTGTTCTTGAACTTATAATCTAGGCCTAGCTCTTCCCACTTGGAAACACCTAGGCGATGGAACGGTAAGATATTGAACTCATCTAGACCAATGTCGTTCATGAAGTCAGCAACTTTGGCAAAATTTTCTTCAGAATCATTAAAACTTGGAATAATGGGAGCTCTTAAGATAAGTCGCGTTTTGCTTCCTGAATTCGCAAAAGCACGAATGTTATTAAGAATACGCTCGTTCCCAATCCCTGTGTATGCTTTATGAAGCTCAGAATCCATACACTTTAAATCATTAAAAGCAAAATCCATGTAACGCATTATCCTCAAATACACAGCAGTGTCAGCAAGAGCTTCTGTTTCGATAGCTTTATGGATATACAATTCCTCACAACATTTAAGAACAGATTCAAGAAATTCAGGTTGAAACATAGGGTCACCTCCAGAAAAAGTTACGCCTCCTTTTCCTGACCAGTAGTGACGGTCTCTTTCGAGAATATACATAATCTCGCTAACGGTGTACTCTTTCGAAATATTAACGAGTGCATCGTTTAAGCAAGCATTAACACATTCTAGTGATTGGCAGTTGTGGCACAGTTGCCAGTCAAAAATCATCGGATGATTTTTATCTTGAGAATTGTTGCGCACCGCTCCATAAGGACAAGCTTGGATGCATCGGACGCAGGCTTTATCTTTGGAATTGATACATTTCGATCCGAAAAAAAGCTTTCCTTGTTGATTGAGAAAACTTTCAGGATTACAGCACCATGCACAGCGTAAAGGGCATCCGGACAAAAAAATGAGAGTCCTACATCCTGGACCGTCATGGACGCTAAATGATTGAATATCAAAAATGCGACCCTTTAGTTCGCTGCAGCCCTGATTTAAGGGGGCAGAAAGACTTCTTCTCATTAGAACCTCCCCGGAAACCCTTTTGACTATTAGTAGAATTATCGAAATAAATTTATATAAATATGTACAGCTAGAGTCCTATTTAGATGCTTATTTTGAAGTTAGGAGCTAAGACTTTTGTACTAGGAAGTCCTGTAGACTGATTTTTGTAAAGAAAGATACAACTTTTTATTAGGAATTTCGCCTGATGTAAATCAAGACCTCTTCTTTAAAAATCATTTTAACGGCAGGCTAAAGGGGCTTGCCAAGAATGTTTTAAGGGAGGCTTGGAGATGGCAACACTTCAACCGATGAAGCTGAGCGAGGTTCTTGCTGAGCGCGGTCTTTCCCTTGAGAGCCACGCAAACGGAGATGCACCAGCTGAAATCACCGATCGAGAGATCAAGAGGGAGCCAACCCCACGAGCTAACTACCTCCGTGATATCTACTTCGACACGCTCTCTTCGCTGGACATCCAGGAGTCCTATTGGTACTCCCGTGCAGCTATGGAGCATGAGGGCGAAGTTCCTATCATGCGTCGTGGTTATGCTCTGAAAAGCGTATTTGAACATTTGGATACGCCAATTTGGCCACACGAGCAGCTTGTTGGTGCAAAGGCAGGATTTTACCGCGGTTCTGCTCCGCTGCCATGGCTGACAGAGAGCTTCTTTATGGACAAGGATTCTGACTTGTATAAGGCTGCCCTAGATACAGGCGCAGAGTCCAGCGCAGAGGTCTCTCATTTTGGCGCAGGTGGAGGAAATGTAACAAAGAGCTTTGGAAATGTTGTTTCTGTCGGCGGAAAGTACGGAGTTCGTCTTGAAAACGTACCAGCGATGCATCGTCTCGCATATGCATGGGCAGGCAAGTCTGTAGAGGACGTCGCCCGCAAATATGAGCAGATGGTACCTGAGTACAAGATTAAAGAAAACATCATGAAGTCTGTCGTCAGTAATTTTGACTCCGGCTTTACCATTCCTCAGGGACGCGAAGTTATGAATTACTACTTCGTCCTGGAGCATGGCTTTGATGAACTAATTGAGATTTGCAAAAAACGTGCAGGTGAAGTAGCTGGCGAGCCTGGCGGCGACGGAATCTCTGGCATGGATAGGCTGTATTACTACACCTCCATGGGTCTTTTGGTTCAAGGTCTTTCAAAGTGGTTCGAAAATTATGGCCGCGAAGCTGATCGATTAATTTCTATCACAAATGATGAGAATGAAATCGTGGAACTTGCGGAGATTTCTGAGCGTCTTCATCGCTTGGCTCACGAGAAGCCTAAGACATTTAAGGATGCTTTCCAGACTATTTATCTCCTGCATCTAGCTGAACTCAACGAAGATGCAATGTCAGGTCTTTCACCAGGACGCATTGGTCAAGTTCTCTATCCTTATTTCGAGCAGGATATTGAGAATGGAACCATTACTGAGAAAGAAGTTGAGGAGTGGCAAGAGCTTTATCGTGTCAAGATGACCTGCATTGATGCATTTGCATGCACAGGTGTTGTTGGTGGCGTTCTATCTGGCAATACATTTAATAATGTTTGTATTGGTGGCGTAGATCGCGATGGTAAATCTGCCGCTAATCGTCTTGAAATGATTATGCTTGATGCTGGCATTAATTGCCAGACCACTCAGCCAACGCTCTCTTTGCTCTATGATGAGTCTGCTCCAGAAGAATTCATTATGAAATGCATGGAGTGCGTAAAGACAGGTGCTGGTTATCCTGCAATCATGAACAACCGTATTGCAATGGAGTTTTTAATTAATCAGTACGGTCATGAAGGCATGACGGTTCAGGAAGCACGTGCTTGGTCAGTTGGTGGTTGCCTTGAAACTTCTCCTGGCACATGGATGCCTCTGCATCTCAATGGAAAACTACACTGGATTCCTGGCGGATCTGCTCAGCCTACGTCTGTTGGTATTCACTTCATTAACAATCCTAAGATTCTTGAGCTTGTTTTGAATAATGGCTTTGATAAGCGTACGGGACTGCAGGTCTTCCCACCGCACGACAAGTCTTTTGAAACATTTGAGGAACTTGATGGACAGTTTAAGGCCTATTACCAGAAGGCTTGCGAAGTATTGAACAAGTGCATGAATATTCAGCATGATGTATGGCGCAAGTTCACCCCATCTATGGTTAACTCACTTCTCAAACCAAATTGTCTTGAAAAGGGTCTTGGTATTGCTCAAAAGGGCTATCGTTACAACTCCACATTTAATATTGAGTGCTGTGGAACCTGTAACCAAATTAACTCTATGGCAGCAATTAAAAAGCTGGTATACGAAGACAAGAAATATACGCTTGACCAGCTTAAGGACGCTCTTGACAATAACTTTGGATATAAGACTTCAAAGGAAGTCGGTTCTGAATCTCTGAAGGATCAAGAGAAGCGTGCTGACGATGACGGACGTTATGATGAGATCCACGCAGATTGCCTAAGGGCGCCAAAATATGGAAATGATGATCCATATGTTGACCAAATGCTCTATGACTGGGAGCAGTGGTTCTGCAATGACTTGCCAGCAACAATAGAGAATCTATATGGTGAGCCATATTATGTCTGCCAGATGTCTGTTTCCACGCATGGTCCAGAGGGTGCTGTTACTGCTGCAACAGCAGATGGTCGACTCCAAGGAACTACGTTCGCAGACGCTTCAATGTCCGCCTATCCAGGCACTGATACTCATGGACAGTATGCGCTCTTTGAGTCTGCAACTGGTTGGGATCACTCAATGTCTCAGAACAGTCAGATGAATCTTAAACTTCACCCAAGTGCTGCAAGAGGTATTGAGGGATCTAGAAAGCTGATGGACCTCACCAGGGCATATATGCGTAAAGGTGGCTTCCACATCCAATACAACATTATTGACTCCCGAGTTCTTAAAAAGGCACAAGCCAATCCAGAGAACTATCGCACGCTTCTTATTCGTGTGGCAGGCTTTACGCAGTATTGGGTGGAAATTGGTAAGCCAATCCAGGATGAGGTTATTGCTCGTACAGAGTATGAATCCATCTAACTTCGAGTGCTTGAAAGGAGACTCTAATGTGCAAGTATCGTGACTGCGATTTTTATATTCCCATCGATGTTGTTAAGGGCATCGACCATGCTCATGGTGACGTTGTTGTAATGGGCGATGATGAGATTGATGATGCCGAATTTGTACCAGCCCACAAGTGCAAGTTTTGCTCACACTATCAGGCATCTGAAAAAAATATGGGAATTTGTAGCGGTTTTGAAACTGAGTATTGGGCGTTTGCCGAGAATGGAGCTTGCAATTGCGAGGCATTCGAAATGGCAGCAGAGGCCATTAAGGCTTAAACCATACTAACCATCCTTCTCAGGAAGGCGCCTCGGATTCTCGGGGATACCGAGGCGCCTTATTAATTGCAAATGATTGGGGGCATCTTATGAAAGATGCTAAGTCGACCTCTCGAAAGGTAGTATTAGCAGCCTTCCTTGCTTGCTTCTGTTTATTTGGTTTCCGCTCGACCTTTTCAATTCTTCAGGTCCCTATGGGAAAAGACCTAGGATGGACTGGATCTCAGTTGTCTATGGGATACTCTCTTATGATGATGGTTTATGCGGTAACTGCCTTTTTTGCAGGCAAGATTGTTGATAAAAGTGGCTGCCGTCCTGTTTATTTTGCCGGAGCCGTGTTTTGTTGCCTTGGAATGGTGGCCACTTCGTTTATTAATGACATTTATATTTATTTCTTTACTTATGGCGTGTTTGCTGGAATTGGTACAGGCATGTTGTGGGTATCTTCGACAACATCATGTCGTAAATGGTTTATAGGTGATCGATACTCAACCGCATGGGGAATCGCCTTCGCCGGCGCTCCTATCTCACAAGTATTGCTAACCTTATTTATGAAGCCATTCCTTGCTCAAAACGCATCAGCTTGGCGTACTGTTATGCTGATTATGGGTTTTGTATTTTTGGCTCTGCTTTCAGTTTCTGCACTTATAGCTCAGCGTAATCCAGGTGACCTTGGATTGGAGCCATTCGGTCAGCTTCCACAAAAGAAGGAAGGAAAAGCTCATGACTTCACAGTCGCAGAGGCATTTCGTACCAGAGCTATGTGGTGTGATATTTTTGCTTTCCTTTTTGCCATGCTTGGAGAATTCCTGATTTGGTCCCAAATTGTTAAGTACTGGACTGTAAATTTGAGTATGGATTTAGGAACTGCTTCCAATATGTATATCATTATTGGAGTGTGTGGAATATTCACCATGCCCCTACTAGGTAAGGTTGCCGATCGACTTGTTAAGTCAAAAGGAAATGAGCCAGAGGCAAGACGACTTGTTCTTATTGCCGGACCAATTGTAGGCGCAATTGGTTGTGTTCTTCTCTTAATGATGAAGGCAGATCAACTATGGCTGGGTGCAATTTGCTGTGTTTTATTTGCTTGTTACTGGGCAGTTGAGCCAGGCGGTTGTGCTGGCTATGCCGGTGCAGTTTTTGGAAATAAATATTTTGGCAAAGTTTGGGGATTTGCAACGCTAATTGTTATGTTTGTGGGTCCAGCAACTGGATCTTTTATGGGCGGTTTCTTGGCCGATATGACAGGCAACTATACTGCGTCAGTAATCTTTGCGCTTTGCGGATTTATCATTTCTGCAGTCATGGCCTTACTACTTCCGAAGGAAGTTAAAGCTCCCGTTATAAGTGAAGAGGCTCAACTTGAGTATCGTAAAGCATCGGTAGCGATTTAGGGTTAATTTAGACCCCTTCCCGCACGCGCAAGAGATAAATGATTTCTTGCGCGTGTTTGTTTATTGATTAGGGCGGAATATAAATAACTAAAAGAAACTACTTAAGTAAGCATATCAAGACACATTTCTCTTGCTGTATAAATACTTACTGAGAAAAGCGACGTAACAGCAGTTTATTAGTGTTATAGTTGAATGAATCAATAACGGCAGCTAACACGAAATGTGTCAGTAATGTGAGAGTTTGAGCATAAGTCAATTATTTGATTTTGTAATCGTGACTATGCATTCATTTAGTGTTAGTATCGCCGTTCGTCGCAAATATGCACGCCGAGTGGTAGATAATATACTCCAAGTGGCATATTCTTGGCATCTTACGTTGCGTTTCAAGTATGCTGAGCAGTGACGGGCAATCTGAAATGGTTGCAGATTGTATGGGGAGGTTGAGACAGAGTGGATGTTCTTGCGCAGTTGCCAGCAGAGATGGCCGAGCTGCTCGAAAGTTTTTTGCCACACGCATTGGTTGGTAACACCACCTTTGGTTTCACGAACTACATTTTCTATTTCTTAATCGCTGCTGTGATTTTTCTGATTGTCTGCTTTAAGTTCAAGAAGAAACAGGCAGAGAGCATTGTCCCTCAGGGACGCTTTGTTAATGGTGTTGAGTATCTGATTGAGTACATCAGAGATGACGTCTGCAAAGCTTCTCTTGGAGAAACGTGGCGCACACACTTCCCATTCTTGATCACCATGTTTATGTTCATCCTGATCAACAACATCATTGGCCTTATTCCTGGCGCACACCCAGGTACCGGTACTATTGGTGTTACTGCTGCTCTTGGTCTTTGCTCCCTTGGATACTTTATGTATGTAGGTGCAAAAAAGATGGGTGTTATTGGCTACATCTTGAGCCTTGCACCAAAGGGCGTTAATCCTGTTATCGCAGCAGTTATCTGGGTTATTGAGGTCTTCTCAACATTCCTTCGTCTGGTTACTCTGGCTGTCCGTCTGTTCTGCAACATGTATGCAGGTCACATCGTCATGGGTACGTTTGCAATTCTTGCATCTATGTACTTTATGCCAGCAATTGAGAACTTCTCCGCATCAACAGCTGCTCAGGCAGGCTTTTCAATCTTCTGGGTTCTGCTGTTGATTATCATTTACTTGGTAGAAACTATTGTTGCTTTCATTCAGGCATACGTTTTTACCCTACTCTCTACTGTCTACATCCAGCTGGTAGAGTCTGAACACTAAGCAAAACGCTTAGTTGGTGGCATTGCCACACTGTGGTGCCAAACGGCACAAAAGATGAAGTCATCTGAGCCCACGCTCAGTTGATGATAGGTATGTATATTGGTCGCCTTGAGAGGGGCGAGCGAAAAAGGAGGAATCGTGGGTATTTTCGGATATGCTCTTTGCGTTATGGGAGCAGCAATTTGTATTAGCGTCGTAGCAACGAGTGCCGCTAACAACATGGCTCGTCAGCCTGAGGTTCAGGGTCGTCTCTTCACAGTCTTTATTCTTGGCTGCGCATTCATCGAGGCACTTACCTTAATTGGCTTCGTTGTTACCTTGATGGTTAAGTAAATTACTGTTTGTAACAGCGAAAACGCTACGTTGGAGGAATGCATGAATACGATTTGTAAGGGAGTTAAAAAAGCCAGCACAGTAGGCGCAACTGCTGCTCTACTTGTGGCAATGGCTCCCTCAGTCGCACTTGCTGAAGAGGGTGCAAGTGGTGCCGATATTCTTCTTCCAAAGCCCGCTGAGTTTGTTCCTGCTCTGATTGCGTTTCTGATCATCTTTGCTGTTGTAGCAAAGTTTGTATGGCCTTCCGTTCTACGTATGCTTGACAAGCGTCAAGAGAAGATCCAAGGCGATCTGGACGCTGCAGCAAAGGCTCGCGAGGAAGCCAACAAGGATCGTGAAATCGCAGCAGCTGGTATCGACGCAGCTAAGCAGCAAGCAGACGAGATTGTTTCTGCTGCTAAGCGTGAGGGCGAAGAAGAGCGTGCTCGTATTATCGAGCAGGCAAAGGCAGAAGCTGTCGAGATTATTACTAAGGGTAAGGGCGTTGTAGAGTCTGAGCGTCGTCACGCCATGGCTGAGCTTTCTGATTCCGTTGTTGATCTTGCCGTCGATATTGCCGGAAAGATTATTGGCAACGAGCTTTCAGTAGAGCAGCAGCGTGCTCTTGCCGAAAAGTACCTTGCGGAAGTAGGTACTCCAGATGAGCACTAATAAAGACGATCAAGACAGAAAAGTAGAGGGCTATACCAGGGCACTCCTGGAGGCTGGCCGCGCTGAGGGTCGTGCAACTGCAGACCTCGTGCAGGTTCAGCATGCAAAGAAGTTCTCTCCAGAAGTTCTTGAGACTCTTGGTGCTATGCAGGCGAGTGAGGATGTCAACCTTATCAACGATGTTGCCGCTACGTTCCAGGAGCTTCTTGAAGAAGAAGACAAGACACTTACAGTAACGGTAACTACTACAATGCCTCTTGATGATGAGTTGCGTGCAAAGGTCACCGAGAAGCTCGAGAAGAACTTCAACACTCAGGTGTATCTCATTGAGCGTGTTAATCCCAAGATTTTGGGCGGCATTGTTGTTGAGGCACGTGATCATCGTTATGATGCATCGGTAAAGACACAGCTCACTCACATTAAGAGTAGGCTCTCTTCAGATCACGTTGAAAGTGAATTGTAATGACTGATAAGACCACCATACAGGAAGGAACGCTGAGCTCAGATGCCGTCATGGCACAGCTTAGAGAGCGCCTTTCTAAGGTCAATTCAACCGTATCCCAGCAAGAGGTATCTGCTGTTACTGAGGTAGCAGACGGTATTGCTCGCGTTGCTGGCCTACGTAGCGCTATGGCAGGCGAGCTGCTGGAGTTCACCAGCTCCGTTACCGGCCACAGCGTATTCGGTCTTGCTCAGAACCTTGATGAAACTTCAGTCGGCGCTGTTTTGTTCGGTGAAGTTTCTGAAATCAAGGAAGGCGACGAGTGTCGCACTACTGGCCGCGTTATGGACATCCCTGCTGGATACGACATGCTTGGTCGTGTTGTTAATCCACTGGGTCAGCCTATTGACGGTCTTGGTGCTATCCACGCAACACATCGCCGTCCTATTGAGTTCAAGGCTCCTGGCATCATGCAGCGTCAGCCTGTCTGCGAGCCAGTTCAGACTGGTCTTCTCGCAATTGACGCTATGGTTCCTGTCGGCCGTGGTCAGCGTGAGTTGATCATTGGTGACCGTAAGACCGGTAAGACCGCTATCGCAATTGACGCAATCGTAAACCAGAAGAACACCGACATGATTTGTATCTATGTCGCCATCGGTCAGAAGGCGTCTACAGTTGCAAACATCCGCGAGTCTCTTTCCCGCCATGGTGTTCTTGACAAGACCGTCATTGTTGCAGCTACCGCAGCTGATTCTGCTCCAATGCAGTACATTGCTCCTATGGCAGGCGCTGCTATTGGTGAGTTCTTTATGTATAACGATAAGGACGGAAAGCCTGCTGACAAAGATCATCCAGGCGGACACGTTCTTGTTGTTTACGATGACCTCTCCAAGCAGGCAGTTGCATACCGTCAGATGTCACTGACGCTTCACCGTCCACCAGGACGTGAGGCATATCCTGGTGATATTTTCTACCTGCACTCACGCTTGCTGGAGCGTGCATGTAAGCTCTCCGATGAAAACGGAGCAGGTTCACTTACAGCACTTCCAATTATTGAGACGCAGGAAGGCGACGTTTCTGCATACATTCCTACAAACGTCATTTCCATTACAGACGGCCAGATTTATCTGCAGTCTAACCTCTTCTTCCAGGGCCAGCGCCCAGCAGTCGACGTAGGTATTTCCGTATCTCGCGTCGGCGGCGATGCTCAGGTCAAGGCTATGAAGCAGGTTGCAGGTACCCTTCGTCTGGACCTTGCAAGTTACCGTGAGAAGCAGGCATTCTCGCAGTTCGGATCCGACTTGGATGCAACTACGCAGTACCAGCTCAACCATGGTGCTCATATGATGGAGCTTCTCAAGCAGCCACGTTACTCAGCTCTGGACGTAGTTGACCAGATTTGTGCAATTTACGCTGCAAAAGAGAACTTCATTGATGACGTTGATCTTGAGAACGTTGCCCTCTTCCGTGATGGCCTTGCTCAGTACATGAGTGAGTATCACCCACAGCTCCGCAACTCTCTGCGCAACGGAAAGATTTCTGATGAGCAGGCAGAGCGCTTGAGTGATCACATTAAGCACTTCAAGGCTAAGTTCTTGGAAGAGCATCCAAACAAGGTTGTGGATGAAGCAGAAGCTAATTCAGACACACCAGGCTCTTTTGACGCAGTAACCCAGGGTTCATTGCAGGAGTAATTATCAATGGCGAACCTTCACGAAATATCGAGGCGTATGAGCTCCATCAGGAGCACCATGCAGATTACGCGCACGATGTCGATGATTTCGACAGCGCGTGTCCGCAAGGCACTTGATAGGGCCGAGGCTGCTTCGCCATATAAGGAAGCTATTACCCTTATGCTTGCAAATGTAGCAGGCGCTGGCTTTAATCCTAAGAAACAGCCTCTTCTTGCTACACATAAAGTCGAGAAGAACGTGCTGTTCTTAGTCATCGCATCTGACCGCGGACTTGCAGGCGGATTTAACATCCTGCCTCAACGCGAGGTTGAGCATGAGATGGCACGTCTTAAGGCTAAGGGTGTGTCGTCCGAGATAATTACTTGCGGACGCAAGCCAACTGAGTACTTTACGTATAGAAATATCAAGCCCACCATGTCTTATGTAGGCATTTCCTCTGAGCCTACAGCAGACCAGGCTGATCGTATTGCCTCCTATATCATGGATGGCTATATCAAGGGTAAGATTGATCGTGTCGTAATCAAGTACTGGCATGCAAAGAACCGTGTTGACCAAGAGCAGGTTACAGAGCAACTTCTTCCTATTTCGCGCGATAAACTCACGATTCCTAATAAACCACGTACCGAAGAAGCCCTCTCACAGGTGAAGACGTATAACAAGAGTGAATATCAATTCTCGCCATCTGCTTCTCAGGTACTTGATTCGTTGATGCCCGCTTATATCAAGACGGTCATCTTCCACGCACTTCTTGATTCTGCTGCAGCCGAGCATGGTGCACGCCGTCGTGCAATGCAGTCTGCAACTGATAATGCTGAGAACGTCTTAGGCGCTCTTAGCCGTACGTACAATCGCGAACGCCAGGGCGCAATTACCACTGAGCTCAATGAGATTATCGGTGGTGCTGCAGCATTGGAGGATATGTAATGTCAGATATGCAAGTAGAGACTTCTTCCTTTGAGGAAGCTATTCTCAACAAGCGCAATCAGCACGTTGACGATGGCGTAATCGTTCGCGTAGTTGGACCAGTTGTCGACGTTAAGTTCGACGGACCTGTTCCAAGCATCTATACCGCACTGACGGTAGAGGATGACACGCCTGTTGGTCACGTCAGCACCGTTCTTGAGGTTGAGTCTCAGCTTCCCGGTGGTGTTGTTCGTACCGTCGCTATGTCGTCAACCGATGGTCTTCAGCGTAACCTTCGCGTTAAGGACACCGGCAAGCCAATGATGATGCCAGTAGGCAAATCTACGCTGGGCCGCGTCTGGAACGTTATGGGTCAGCCAGTTGATGGTGGAGAAATTCCTGAAGACGTTGAGTATTATCCAATTCACCACCCAGCACCTCTCTTCGAAGAGCTCACTACTGAGACAGAGATTTTTGAGACAGGCATCAAGGCAATCGATCTTCTCGAGCCTTATGTTCGAGGCGGAAAGACTGGCCTCTTTGGTGGCGCTGGCGTTGGTAAGACCGTTCTGATTCAGGAGCTTATTAACAACCTGGCTCAGCAGCACGGTGGTACATCCGTATTCACCGGCGTTGGAGAGCGTACTCGTGAGGGTACCGACCTCTTCCTCGAGATGACTGAGTCTGGCGTTATTAACAAGACCTGCCTCGTCTATGGTCAGATGAACGAGCCACCAGGAGCTCGTATGCGTGTTGCTCTTGCAGGTCTTACTACTGCAGAGTACTTCCGTGATCAGGGCCAGGATGTTCTGTTGTTCATCGACAACATCTTCCGCTTCTCTCAGGCAGGTTCTGAGGTTTCCGCACTTCTTGGCCGTATGCCTTCCGCAGTTGGTTACCAGCCAACCCTGGCTACAGAGATGGGCGAGCTTCAGGAGCGTATTACTTCCACCAAGGAAGGCTCTATTACTTCCGTACAGGCAGTTTACGTCCCTGCAGACGACCTTACTGACCCTGCTCCTGCTACAACCTTTACGCACTTGGATGCAACTACCGTTCTTTCTCGTGCTATTACCGAGCTTGGTATTTACCCAGCAGTTGACCCTCTGGCCAGCTCCAGTTCTGCTCTTGATCCATCCATTGTTGGTTCAGAGCACTACCGCGTTGCTATGGCAGTTCAGGAGACCCTGCAGGAGTACTCCGACCTTCAGGACATCATTGCAATTCTGGGTATGGACGAGCTTTCTGAGGAGCAGCAGCGCACCGTTGCTCGCGCCCGTAAGATTCAGCAGTTCCTCTCTCAGTCATTCCACGTTGCCGAGAAGTTCACTGGTAACCCTGGTGTGTACTGCACCGTTGAGGAGACTGTCCGCTCGTTTGCAGAGATTATTGACGGTAAGTGCGATGACCTTCCTGAGCAGGCATTCCGTTTTGCAGGCACCATCGAAGATGTTCGCGAGCGCGCTGCAAAGATGTCCGCTTCGGATAGCTCACAGAACTAGGATTTCTCATGGCTGAGTTGACTTGTCAGTTTGTCAGACCAGATAAGCTCCTTTACGAAGGAACCGTTGAAAGTCTGATTCTTGCTTCAGCAGATGGAGAGTATGGTGTGTGGCCAGGCCACGCACCAGAAATCATTGCGCTTGGCGATGGTGTTGTAAGACTGCACATGCCTCATCCAGAGAATGAAGAATCTATGACCAAGATAGTGATTTCTGGTGGATACGCAGAAATCGATCCAACAGGAGTCATTATCTTGGCAGATCATGCTCGTCGCGTTGATGACATTGATGCAGATGTTGTGCGCGAGACAAGAGATGACGTCATTGACCAGATGCTTTCTCTTCCAGAAGACGATAATCGTCGTGCCTACTACGAAAAAAAGATAGACTGGTGTAATCTACTTCTGAAGCAAGTGGTTGAGGAGTAAAATTCTCTCACTGTCGTTTTCGGAGGTTTATGGACGTCATAAAAGTAGTAGGTGGCCGTTCTGTCACAGGAGAGGTCACTGTAGAGGGTGCAAAAAACTCTGCCCTTAAATTGATGGCTGCAACCATCATGGCTCCTGGTGTTACTACACTCACTAACGTTCCTAATATTGCAGACGTTCACGTCATGGGCAAGGTGCTCAAGACGTTAGGCGCTCGCATTGAAGTCGTTGGTCTTCACGAGCTCAAAATTGATACCACAGATATTACAAGCTGGGAGACTCCTTACAGTCTTGTTGCACAGATGCGTGCATCAACTGCTGTTTTGGGTCCCCTTATTTCTCGTTTTGGCAAGGCTGTTGTGGCGATGCCAGGCGGTTGTAATATCGGTGCTCGCAAAATTGACATGCACATCCTGGGCCTCGAGGCTTTGGGTGTTGAATTTAAGGTTGAGCACGGCAATATTCACGCAAGCGCTCCTCACGGCATAACCGGCGAGACCGTTTCTTTAGCCTTTGCTTCCGTTGGTGCAACAGAGAACCTGATGATGGCATCAGTTTTTGCCAAGGGTGTAACGGTCATTGATAACGCAGCTCGTGAGCCAGAAATTGTTGACCTTGCTACTATGCTCAACAAAATGGGTGCCAACATTCAGGGTGCCGGATCTCCTGTTATTGAGATTCACGGCGTTACAGAGCTGCACCCTGTTGAGCACGAAGTTGTTGGCGACCGCATTGAGGCTGGTACCTTCCTGGCTATTGGCGCGCTTACTGGTGAGCCTATTACTGTTCACGGCTTCGAGCCAAATCACCTTGGCCTGGTACTTAAGAAGTATGAGCAGATGGGCATTACCATCGAGACCGGAGATAGGTGGGCAAGGGCTTCTCGCCAGCAAGATCTTAAAGCTATCGATATCCAGACGCTGCCATTCCCGGGTTTTCCAACAGACATGCAGGCACAGACCATGACGCTGCTTGCTCTGGCTAAGGGTACCTGCATCATTACAGAAAACGTCTTTGAGAATCGCTTTATGTTGGCGTCTGAGCTTTCTCGCATGGGAGCCGATATTACCATTGAGGGCCATCACGCTATTGTTCGCGGCGTCTCCGGCTTTGAGGGGGCGCAGGTCAAGTCACCAGATCTTCGTGGTGGTGCTGCGCTTGTTATGGCTGGTCTTGTGGCCGAGGGAGAAACAATCGTTTCTGCCATCCATCACATTGACCGCGGTTACGAGGGATTTGTCGAGAAACTCGTCGCGCTGGGAGCAGATGCTCAGCGTACCACCATTCCAGACGACGACTTTATCGAAGGATAGTTTGTGTCAACTAAACCAAAGCATGCAAAACTGCTCGACAATGGGGCCTCACAGGGCACTTCGGCTGACACTGCACAAAATACCGCAACGGGAAGTACCCAAGGTACTGCACCAAGCGCTACAACCAATACGTCGCAGAACGCTGCAGTTAGTAACTCTCCTTTTAGTCGCACGCAGGCAGAGGGCTACCACAAGCGTCGTAAGCGTGTCTTCAGAAAGCAGATGGTAGTCAGGTCGCTTCTGGGCGTCTTTGCTGCTGTTTTTGTTGCCGCTGTGGTGGGCGCAGGTATCTGGTATGCAAGCGTTCAGGCACAGCTCAATAACTCGCAGGTTATTACTGCTGAGCTTCGTCAGACGCTTCAGGAGCCTTCTGCACCAAGCGACCCCTACTATATGCTGCTTCTAGGAACCGACGGTCGACCTGGCGAGACTGAATATCGTGCGGATTCCATTATTTTGGCGCGCGTTGACCCTATCCATAAGCGTGTGACTATGCTTTCTATTCCACGAGATACCCGTGTCTTGTGGAAGGGTTCTTACATGAAGATTAACGCCGTCCACTACTATGACGGCGCAAATGGCATGGTACAAGCTGTAAATGAACTGTGCGGTGTACATATTGCCCACTATGCAGAGGTCAACTTTGATGGTCTCGCAGGCATTACAGACGCTCTTGGTGGCGTAACCGTAAACGTTGAGCAGTACATGCGCGATACAGAGAACTTCAGCGACGTTGTTGAACTGTACCCTGGTGTTCAGAAACTGAACGGTGCTCAGGCACTCTTCTTTACTCGTGTTCGCTACGCTTTTGCAGACAGCGATTACACCCGCATGCGCCATCAGAGAACCTTCATCAAGGCTATGATTGCTCAGATTCTGAACACAGGAGATCCTGTAGCCATTGCAAATACTGTCAATTCAACGGCAAGCATGGTTATTACCGATCTATCTGTCTCAGACATTATTTCTTTGGGCACTCAGATGATTGGCATGAACACTGATAAGGATATCTATACGGCATACGTACCATCCGAGGGAACAGAAATTGATGGTCAGTCGTATGTCATCGTAGATGAAGATGCACTTGCAAAGATGATGAAAGTAATTGATGCAGGAGACGATCCGTCTAGCTTAAACGGACAAACAGATGCCGAGGCAAATGCTGAGGCTGCCGAGAAAAGCTCAGAAGAGTCCTCAGAATCTTCAAACAGCTCTTCTCGCCAGTAAAACTAAGCACCGTTTTTGGGTATCATTCAAGTGTTAGAAATATTTTCGTTGCGTAGCGCAACTGATTTTGCATGAAAAAGACTGTCAAGCAGTCGTCGGAGGAGATTTATGGCCAACGATAACGTACAAAACGAGCACACACTGACAAAAGCCGGCGAGGACTATCTCGAGGCAATTTATCGAATTGCACTTGAGCAGCCAGATGACGATAAGAGCGTCCGCTCCGTTGATATTGCCGAGAGTCTTGATGTTTCCAAGGCAAGCGTCAACAAGGCTCTATCCCAGCTTAAAGAGCAGGACATGGTTGAGCAGAGTCGTTATGGTCGTGTCACGCTGACCAAAGAAGGCGAGGCAAACGCCCGTACCACATGGCGTGCTCACCGTGCGCTTCGCACCTTCCTTGAGGAGGACTTGGGTGTAGACACAGAAACCGCAGACGCAGAGGCTTGCCTTATGGAGCACTCACTTTCTGTAGACACGCTGGCTAAGCTCATTGAATTCCTTGAGAAGCGTGGAATTGAGATTCCAAGCAAGTAACGTAACCTGGCGCTTATGCAAGCTAGGTACGTATAAAAGCGCCTGTCATTTGAGTTTATCGGCGGCAAAACCGTCATTCTTACAAGCGCACGTTAGGTGTGCAGAGCCAACAGGGCTCATAGGTGAAAGGTAAACACATGAAGGCAATTATCCCAGCAGCAGGCCTAGGTACGCGTTTTCTACCTGCAACAAAGGTAACCCCTAAAGAGCTGTTGCCTGTTTTGGATAAGCCCGTCATTCAGTACGTAGTAGAAGAGGCTCTTGAGCCAGAAGAGGTTGATGAGGTAATCATCATCAATTCTCGCGAGAAGCCACAGATTGAAACCTACTTTGCTGAAGACCAGAAGTTTGAAGCAGACCTTTCTTCTCGTGGAAAGCAAGACCTTGCCGAGAAGATCCATGCAGCTTCTGCGCTTCCTGTTTCCTTTACCTATCAGGACAATCCTCGTGGCCTTGGCCATGCCGTGCTTTGCGCTGCAGACGGTATAGGTGACCAGCCATTCTTTGTACTTCTCGGCGATTACTTTGTTCCAGACCGTCAGATGTGCATCCGCATGGCAGAGATTTCCAAGCAGCACAATGGCGCATCCGTCATTGCAGTTGCTCCAGTTCCTGCAGATCAGGTGAATCGCTACGGTATTATCGCAGGTGAGTGCATCTCTTCTCCTTCAGATAACTCTGAGGGCGAGGGTGCTATTTGGAAGGTAACAGGCCTTGTCGAGAAGCCCCGTCCAGAGGACGCACCTTCTCACCTGTTTATTGTTGGTCGTTACCTGCTTTCTCCAAAGATTATGGAGCTCTTGGCAACTCAGGGTCCTGGCGCCGGCAACGAGATTCAGCTGACAGATGCAATGGAGCGCCTGCTTGCTGAGGAAGAGATGTATGCGCTGGTAATCGACGCGGAAGAGGGCTGCGATACCGGTACTCCTGCAGCTTGGGCAGCAACTAATGCTCGTATGGCGCTCTCTGATCAGAGTTCTGCATCAGCATTTAAAGAGGCGCTCGGCAGCTATGCCAACCGCATTGGATAAAAGACCCGACATACTCCGTTTTGGCAGCGATGGCTGGCAAGCCCGCTATGATAAAGGCTTTACCAGGGACAATGTAGTTAGACTTGCAGAGGCCCTTGGTACTGTTTGGTCACAGGAGCTGCCTGGCGGTATTGTGTTTGTCGGCTTTGACACACGCTTTGAAGCAGATTCGTCTGCTCTTGAAGCCGCTGCAACATTGGCTTCCTTTGGTTTAGACGTGCGTGTGTCTGAGACTTTTTGCCCAACTCCATCTGTTTGCTGGGCCTGTGCACATCATAAAGATGTAGCTGGTGGCCTCATTATTTCTGCAACTGAGCTTTCCTGCGAATATTGCGGCATGATTATTCGCGCTGCTAATGGAGGCCCTGTTTCTCGCGATTTTCTCCAGCGCGTGGAATCCGCAACGCCGCTTGAGCCAACAGATCAGCGTGGAACTTTTACCACAACAGATATTGTGACGCCTTATAAAAGTGCGCTGCTTAATCAGATTAATGTGTCTGTTATTAAAGAGCTACGCCCGAGCGTGGTAGTTGATCCTATGTATGGTGCAGCAACAGACCTGCTTGCTGACGTACTTTCCGCAGCTGGATGTGTTGTACACCAGATGCACCAAGGTCCTGTCAGGGATTTTGGTGGCATTCACCCACAACCAGCGGACCCTTGGGCTGATGAGTGCTCTTCGATGGTGGTAAGCCGCCATGCACAGCTGGGCCTTTTGATTGATTGTGACGGAGACCGCGCTGCTGCCGTAGATGAAACCGGCCGACTCCTTAGCCCACACGAGCTTATTCCGCTTATCACACGCCATCTTGTACAAAATAGAAAGCAAACCGGCCGTGTTGTTTCTACACTGACCTGTTCGGCAACGGTATCCAGGCAGGCAGCTCATCTTGGACTAGAGTCTGCAAGCGTGCCTGTTGGATTTGCTCGACTTTATTCAGAGATTGAGCAAGGAGACGTTCTTCTCGCCGCAGAGGAGTACGGCGGTATTTGCATTCCAAGCCACCTGTTGGAGCGAGATGGTCTGCTTGTGGCCCTGCTTGTTGTCGAAATGCTAGCGTGCGCCCATAAATCGCTTGCACAGCTTGTCTCTGAGGACGAGGCTGAACTGGGTCGCATGTGTTATAGCAGGCGAGGAGTGCGACTTGATGCTGCGGCCACCCAGGCGTTCAGAAACATCCTTCCGGGTCTCAATCCAGAAAACGTTGCAGGTAAAGTTCCTGTTTCGGTTAGCCATGCCGATGGCCTTAAGCTTCAGTTTAAAGACGATTCTTGGGTGCTCATTCGTCCTTCTCGTATGGATGCGCTGGTACGCGTGTATTCTGAGGCTGCTAACGAGACACTTCGCGATCAACTTCTTGATGCAGCTTGCCAGATTGTAAAAGACGAGATTTAGCCCAAACAAAGCGTGTCGAGAAGACCGTTTAAATGGCAGCGTAAAAGACACCGCAAAAGGCAGCGTAAAAACGCGCAAGAAGACAACGTCAAAATCGCGTAAAGCTCGCACAAAGATAATGTCAAAAAAGCGTAAAAACTAACGCAAAATGACAACACTATATATAGTTGAAAAATAAAGTGTTACTACTAGACGACAAAGGGAATTTAGTGCCCAATATACGCATTAGTTCACTAAAGACTACGAATTGTGTAGAAATTGTGGAGGAATTAAGAAGATACAAAATC
>CAURLG010000004.1:0-106011 GCA_963525825.1 uncultured Atopobium sp.
CGGTAGTTATTACTGCACTGGTAGCTCCAGCATTTACGGGTTGGCTTGATAAGAAGCTGGCTAAGAAAAATGACGCCAGTGCGGTACAGACTTCAGAAGAAGTAGCTGCCGAAAAATAATCTAGTGTGAACTAATTAATCTGCATGAAAAACCCTCTTCTATCAGCGTAGAAGAGGGCTTTTTTACTAGTTACATAAAATAAATAACATGGCTAATCTCAAATACGAGAACAAAGGCAAGAAAAACTAAAAGTGAAATCTTTGAGCGTTTTTTAAGCTCACTTCTAAAAATGAGATAGCAATTAACAATCTCGAGCAGAATTGATACTAGAAAAAATAGTAATGGCGGAATAATTCCCTGTTTCCACAGTAGTCGCGCGCCCTGATAGACAAGAAAACTAATAAGTAATACCGTGCGAAATGTTTTTCTAGAAATCGGTTCTGAAAAATTAAAAATCTTCTCACCAAACATATCTGTTGCCTCCCTATGGACAACAAGAGCAGTTTATTTGTTGCTAAAGATTGTAATACTGTCTATTAACCTCGTAGTATATAACTATAGTAATTTAACTTGTGATTGGAGGTGCCTATGGAAGTGGGAGAGTGGAGCATTAGTTCTCCAGCATCTAAGTTTTTACTTGGTGCGCCGTGGTCTGAAAAGCTTGCTCACGGATGGGTCCATCCGCTGCGTCTCTCTTCCAATCAACTTAGAGTCATTGGCTCCTGCTCTTCTTGGCACCCCGGTCTTTTTAAACAGATGGCAACGTGCACTTCAGATATTCAAGTTGCTTTTACCACGGACAGCTCAGAAGTGGTTCTTGATCTAAAAATTGATGAACTTCCTAAGGGAGCCTCTTCTGTTTTACAGTTACTTAAAGCTGCGTATCTTAAAAAGCTCAGCTCTGTATTTGTGACAGTTGATGGCAAACCTTACAAGAACTTCTCGCTGGATGATGCGGGTGAACATACACTTTCTATTCATCTAGAAACAGAAACCTCTGAAGATGACCTTGCTAGACTTCCAGGTTTTAATGACACGCATCACGTGAGTGTTTATTTGCCTTGTTTGCAGAGTGCTTCCGTTAAAAACCTTCGTGGCAGTGGCACGTTTTTCTCGCCCGATGAGCCTAAGAAAAAACTGGTGGTGTTTGGCGATTCCATTGTGCAGGGTTTTGTTGTGGAGCGCCCAGACAAAACTTGGCCACGCTGTCTTGCTAAACGAATGAAGCTTGAGGTGGTTAACCAGGGAATTGGTGGACAAGTTTATCAGCCTGGCTCGTATACGTTTATTGAAGATGCCTCTTTAGTGGTTGTTGCGCTTGGAGCAAATTATCGATACGAAAAATGCTCAAAGTCGCAGGTAACGTACGATATTCAAAATTCGCTCTGGCAGATTTCTCAGATGTATGCAGATACGCGCGTGGTGGTTCTGACACCTACGCCTTATTTTGACGAAGCGTATCCCACACACCCTTATTCTTGTTATGCTGAGGTTCCTCAAATTATTGAAGAGGTTGCCGGTAAGTTTGGTTTGCAGTGTATTTCTGGAGAAAAACTGTTACCTCAGGAGAAAAAATATTTTGCCGATGATGTGCATCCAAATTCTAAGGGAGCTGCACTTTTGGCAAAAAACCTGCTTGAGGCCTTAAAACAACCACCTCAGGATAGTCTTTTTTAGACGTCAAGCCTTCCTAGAAGCTCTCTCAAAATTCAACACGAGTTTTTGTCCGGTGAAACTTCTACACTAGAGGTGAAAAACATCTAGAGAGGATACACATGAACATCACTAATCCTTTTGCACCTCATATGACCGGACAACTTTCAGAAGAAACTCAGGCCCTTGTGGCTGAGCAAATAGCCAAGGGAACCTTAAGTCCTTACGCGTGCAAAAATGAAGACATCATTCGCCGAGATTCCACCCATGATCAGGCATCGCTTTTACGTCCGGCTTTCATGCGAGATGTCGAGAAAATCATGCACACTCCCGCGTATAACAGACTAAACGGCAAAACACAGGTCTTCTCGTTCCGCGCGCATGATGACATTACGCGTCGCGGCCTTCATGAACAGCTTGTTTGTAGAGTTGCCAAAGATATTGGACGTGCCCTTGGCCTCAACCTTGATTTGATCGAAGCAATAGCTTTTGGTCATGACGTAGGACATACTCCTTTTGGTCATGCAGGGGAGTATTTCCTCAATGATATTTATCACGAGCAAACAGGGCATTGGTTTTTCCACAACGTGCAAAGTGTGCGCGTACTTGATGGTCTTTATGCAAGAAACCTTTCTTTACAGACGCTTGACGGGGTAATTTGCCACAACGGTGAGTTTGAACAGCAGATACTTCAAATGAGTGATCTTTCAACTTTTGATGAGTTTGACAAGGTTGTAGAAGATTGTTGGGAGAGAGGTCCTCAGGCTATTGCTCACCTGCGTCCTATGACGCTCGAAGGGTGCGTTATGCGCATCTCGGACATTATTGCGTATGTTGGAAAAGACAGACAGGATGCGCTTCGTGCAGGCGCTGCTACAGAAGAAACATTTGACGACGGTCTTGGTGGTGCTTATAACGCATGGGCTACTTCTGCTTTTGTTGCAGATATTGTTCAGAACAGTTTTGGCAAGCCTCAGATTTCTCTTTCAGAAGAAGCATTTAAAGAGATGAAGCGAGCAAAGCGCGAGAATTACCAGAAGATCTATGGTGCATCAGAAGCCAATGGTGATTTCTCTGAGGACATTAAGCGCCTGTTTGAGAAATTGTATGAGTACGAATTATCTTCGCTTAAATCTGGCGATCAGAGCCTTGCAATCTTTAAGCATCATATTGAGCCGGTGAGTAGGCACCTTTCTAGGTATGGCCATACCTATGACTGGAAGAGTGACGTGCATCGTACTGTTGTTGATTTTATTTCCGCAATGACCGATGACTACTTTGTGGCTACCTGTGAAGCACTTTTCCCAGAAGCTCAGGAGCTCTTCCCAAAGAGAAGCTACTTTGCAGAAGGGGTACGCGCGTAAGGTTTACCACTCAGTCACGGTGTGGCAAACGGGCACGTAAAGAGCATTTGTGTTGAGCGGGCTTCTCGCCAAGCTTTTATGTTTGAGACGGGGTAAAATAGCTGCATGGATACTTTATTTTCTGGCATGGAACGTGCCGCTAAAAAAGCTAATGCACCACTTGCAGCTCGCATGCGTCCTACCACGCTTGATGGATACGTGGGTCAGGAAGATGCGGTTGGTCCTGGCTCATGGCTGCGTAAAGCCATTGAGCACGATACGCTTTCGTCAGTCTTGTTGTATGGCCCGGCCGGTACCGGTAAGACCACGCTTGCACGCATCATCGCTCATACAACGCACGCAGAATTTGTAGAAGTATCTGCAATTACGGGAACTGTTAAAGATCTTCGTAGAGAGATTGAGGCCGCAGAATCAAGGCTTTTAACTGCAGGTAGAAGAACTATTTTGTTCATTGATGAGATTCATCGTTTTACGCGCTCTCAGCAAGATGCCTTGCTTCATGCAGTAGAAGACAGAATAGTTGTACTTATTGGGGCTACTACAGAAAACCCCTACTTTGAGGTTAACAGCGCTCTGATTTCTCGTTCACGTGTAGTGGAGCTGCATGCATTGTCAGATGAGGCAATCGATGAGCTCATTCAGCGAGCACTTGGGTCAGAAGATGGTCTAGCAGGCGCATTTGTTCTGGATGAAGATGCTCGTAAAGAGATTGTGACGCTTGCAGGCGGAGATGGTCGCGCAGCCCTAACTTCTCTTGAGCTCGCTTCTCAGATGGTTGACGTTCCAGAATCTGCTGATAGTAAGGCATCTGAGCCGCTTGTTATTACCAAGCAAAACGTTCTTGAGGCAAATCCTCGCCGCGGACTTCCCTACGATAAAGCAGGAGATATGCACTATGACATTATCTCTGCGTTTATTAAGTCTATGCGAGGCTCAGACCCAGATGCCGCGCTCTATTGGCTTGCGCGCATGATCGATGCAGGTGAGGACCCTAAATTTATTGCTCGACGCATTATGATTTTGGCCTCAGAAGATATTGGCAACGCAGATCCACAGGCGCTGCTCATTGCACATGCAGCATTTAGGTCAGCTGAGGTCATTGGATATCCTGAGTGCAGAATTAACCTTGCGCAAGCAGTTATTTATATGGCGCTTGCTCCAAAATCTAATGCTGCAGAAGCAGGTATTGATGCTGCCCTCCATGAGGTTAGAACAGGTCCAAGGCGAGAAGTTCCAAGTTACTTAAGGGATCGTACGCGCCCTGGTTCTGAGGAGTACGGCAACTACCTCTACCCGCATAACTATCCTGGCGGGTGGATTGAACAGCACTATCTTCCAGAAGGACTTGAACGTGGTGCGTTCTTCTCGCCATCTCCAAGAGGTTGGGAAGCGTGGAGAATTGCAGCTACAGAGCGTGATCGTCACGAGGAAGTCTAGGAATTTGAATTACCCAAGTGGGAGCATTAAGAAGGCGCTCCTCGGGTAAAATAGAGAGAACTGTAACCGTTAGCTTTGAGGGATGGCATAGATGGATTACCTACAGATTGCCCTTGTAGTCTTAGCCGTAGTTGGTGTTTGGGCCATTGTCGAGGTCGCTCTGACCCTAAGAACAACAAGAAGGTCAATTACTGAGATTACACTCTCAGCTAACAACACTATTGAGCAGATTCAACCTGTTATTTCAAAAATTGATGGCATGGTTGATGAGCTTGATCCAACCATTAAGCAGCTACCTGCACTTATGCAGAAAGTTGATGAGGCTGCAGAGAACGCTAATACCTCTCTTGAGAGCCTCAATGTGGTTCTTGGTGATGTAGCAACTGTTTCAGGTGCTGCATCAGCCGTAACTGCAACTGTCAGCAAGGCTGCAAGCGATGCGGTAACAGGCGTTGTTGAGTCTGTTTCAAAGCTGGGAACTGGTCTTGGCGGATCTTTGAATCCTTCCAAGCTTGCTGAGGTAGCTCAGGCTCGCTTGAGCGGTGCGACTGCTTCCGCACAACAGAGTGCACAGCGTGCTCAAGAGTATCTTGAGGAGCTTCCTCTGCTTTCTCAGGACAAGACAAAGCATTCTAAACCAACTCGCACTGAGCAGTTCTATATTGAGTACGGTTCTGAGTCTTCTCAGAAGTCTGAGGAGTAGATTGTAATGTCACAAAAAATTGTTGAGCTTTCCGCTCCAGCAGATCCAACATTTGCTCGTTCAGTCAGAATGATGGCTGCTAATCTTGCTGTTTTGTGCAAGATGAACGTTGATGAGCTTGAAGATGTCAAAATGGCCGCAGAAGAGGGCTTTGTCTTTGCGTGCGGCACTCAGAAAGACTCTGTAGATATTACGTTTATCCTCGAAGACAATACTATGGTTATTGATTTTGACTTGGGTGATGAGGATCCAGTTGAGTCTGAGGAAGATAATTCTCAGCCACTAGAGCTTGTAGAGCTATTGCTCTCCGCTATTTGTGATGAGTTTGCGCTTAGCGATGACGGTTATACGCTTCATCTTGTAAAGATTTCTGGCGGTGCACATGCCTAAACCTGAAGCAAACGAGGCAGTACAGGCATCTGCAGAAGAGCAGAAAGCCGCAAGAAGAGCTGCTCGTCGTGCTTCTAAAGGTACCCCAGCCTGGGATAAAGATAGAACACGCAAGCTCTTTGCCCAATATAAAGAAACAAAAGACCCTGAGGTAAGAGACCAGCTTATTGTGAGTCACTTAAACCTCGTGCGCTTTTTGGCCTCCAAGTTTAAAAACCGTGGAGAACCCCTTGATGATTTGATTCAGGTGGGAACCATTGGACTTATCAAGGCAATTGATAGGTTTGAGCCTGATCGTGGTCTTGAATTTACAACATATGCAACGCCAACCATCATGGGAGAAATCAAGCGTCACTTCCGCGACAAAGGCTGGTCAGTACGTGTTCCTCGTCGTTTGCAGGAACTTTCTTCCAAGATTAATCAGGTCACTGATGATTTGACTAAAGAGCTGCAAAGAAGCCCTTCAATTGAAGAGATCGCCCAGCGCCTTGATACTAACGTTGAAGAGGTTCTTGAGGCTATGGAGTCTTCTAGCGCTTATAGCTCTGTTCCTCTTGAGGGAGGCGGCTCTGGCGCTGATGGCGACGAGACTCCTTCAATCATTGACCAGTATGTGACCGAAGATGAGGATCTTGCTGGTTCTGATGACCGCATTGTTCTTGAAGAGGCCATTAGAGACTTCTCGCCACGAGAGCAAGAGATTATTCGTATGCGTTTTGTTGAAGGTCTTACCCAGGTAGAGATTGCGGAGAAACTTAATATCTCTCAGGTACAGGTTTCAAGGCTGCTTCGTCGCACCTTAAAGCGTATCCAAGAAAAGATTGACCCAGAAAGCGTGAACCGTTAATGGATCAAAAGCATCAAAACTTCTCCGATTCAGCTCAAAAATGGAAACAACGTGGCTTAATGGTGTGGACAGTCATTGGTCTGGCTGCATTGTTTGCACTTGCACTGTATGTTCTTGGCATCCTGGGACAGGCTGTTGAGCTGCTCGCCATTGGCGCAATTGTTGCGTTTGTCTGTAGTCCTGTTACCAATTGGCTTGAAGACAGGGGAGTGCCTCGTGGCATTTCCGCTCTTATCGCGCTTGTTCTTACGCTCATTGTGTTGGTAGGATTTTTGATTTTGATTGCGCAGCCATTGGTATTTGAGCTTACTACGCTACTCAGAAACGCTCCTTCGTATGCAAGTCAGATAGGAGCAATGGCAAGGGAGTTTTGGCAGAACTTTGACACTCAAAGTAACCCTGCTGTTAGACAGACAGTAGAACTTGCAATTGAACAGGCATCAAGTATTGGAATATCAGTTGCTTCTGGTATTTTGAGTTGGCTTTCCACATCTGCTTTAGGCAACATCTCTTCTATGGCAAACCAACTCATGGTCTTCTTCTTAGGCCTAGTGCTTGCCTATTGGTTGGCTAAAGATTATCCAGTTATTGTCCGTGAGATGGCTATTATTGCTGGTCCTCAAAAAGAGAATGAGTTCAGACTTATTCTTGCAATCTTAAGTAGATCTACCAGTGGATATATGCGAGGCACTATCATTACCTCTGCGATTAATGGCATTCTTGTGTACTTTGGGTGTCTGATTTTAGGCAACCCTTATGCCGCTCTTATTGGCATGGTTACAGGAATCTTCCATATTATTCCTGTAGTTGGACCGGTTTTCTCGGCAGGTATTGCTCTTATTTTGAGCATCTTGGTAGACCCTGTCATGACCGTATGGACTACCGTTATCTTGATGGTTGCACAAAACGTTGTTGATAACGTGCTTTCACCTTTGGTTATGGCAACTAGCGTTAAAGTTCACCCGGGTCTTTCGCTTGTTGGTATTGTCATTGGCAGCGCTCTTGGCGGAGTAGTTGGAACTATTCTTGCCATACCTTTGACAGCAGCACTGAGGGGCATCTTTGTGTACTTCTTTGAGAAGTATTCGGGCAGACAGATTGTCTCGCCAAATGGCGCGCTTTTTAACTCGACGCAGTATGTGGATGAGTCTGGCGCTATTCTGCCAGAGTATGATGCCCTAGATGACCCAAAGTTCTTTGAGGAGTCGCGTCTTGTTGATCAAGACACTACAGCTCATGTGCGCAGCAAGTCTTCAGCTCCCGCGCCCAAGATTCTTGGACATGATTTTTCTCAGTTACTTTTTAGGAATACTCAAGAAGTTACTAAGGAACCAGATAAACCATCGTCAGATGCGGTAGACTCAGACAGTACAAAAGAGTAGTTATTTGAATACGGAGAAGTACTTTATGGCTGACTATAAAACAATGACAACAGCAGAGATTCGCGAGGACTTCCTAAGCTTCTTTGAGAGCAAGGGTTGCAAGCGCTATCCTTCTTCATCTCTGGTGCCTTCTGATCCTTCGCTGCTTCTTGCTAATGCTGGCATGAACCAGTTCAAGGAATATTACCAGGGCATCAAGACTATGAAGGAGATTGGCGCAACTTCCTGCCAGAAGTGCCTTCGTACTAACGATATTGACAACATTGGCGACTCTCGCCATCTCTCATTCTTTGAGATGCTGGGTAACTTCTCCTTTGGCGGTTACACCAAGCGCGATGCATGCACCTGGGCAATGGAGTTTATTTCTTCTCCAGAGCACCTTGGCCTGCCTCTTGATCGCCTGTACTTTACTGTTTTTACTGACGACGATGAGGCAATTGAGATCTGGAAGTCTCTTGGCGTAGCAGAAGATCACATCACCCGTCTGGGCGAGGATGACAACTTCTGGGCAGCTGGCCCAACTGGTCCTTGTGGTCCTTGCTCCGAGATTTACTTTGACCAGGGTCCTGAGTTTGAGGGAGAGGCTCCTGGAGACGACGGTGACCGTTACCTTGAGTTCTGGAACCTCGTCTTTACTCAATTTGATCGCCAGGAAGATGGTTCTCTGCCTGAGCTTCCTCATCGCAACATCGATACCGGCATGGGCCTTGAGCGTATCGCAGCTATCATGCAGCATGAAGGCACCAATTACGAGGGTGACATCATGCGTACCCTCATCTCTTTGGGCGAGAAACTCTCTGGTAAAAAGTATCACTCAACTGATGAGATTGACCGCAGCCTGCGTATCCTTGCAGACCACTCTCGTGCAGTTACCTTTATGATTGGTGATGGTATTCTCCCTGGTAACGAGGGTAGAAGCTACATTCTTCGCCGCCTGCTCCGTCGCGCTGTCTACCACGGCCGCTTACTGGGCATTCAGGGCACCTTCATGGCAGAGTACGCGCATGAGGTTGCTGTTCTGCTTGGCGCAGAATATCCAGAGCTTGTCGAGAAGAGCGCTCTTATCGACGGCATTCTGACTGCAGAAGAGGAGCGCTTTGGCGCTACGCTTGACGCAGGCGAGTCTAAACTCACTGCAGAGCTTGAGCATCTAGAGGATGGCGCACAGCTTTCCGGTGAGGTTGCATTCCTTCTGCATGATACTTACGGATTCCCTATTGATCTTACTCGTGAGATTGCTGCAAATGCAGGTCACGTTGTTGACATGGACGCCTTTGATGCTGCAATGACTGAGCAGCGTGAGCGCGCTCGTAAGTCTGCTAACCGTGATGCTTGGGGCAATGCTCAGAGCATTTGGGTTGCACTTTCTGACCGCCTTGATGAGACCGTCTTTGACGGCTATGACAACAACGAGCTCTCTGGCGTTCGTGTTGTTGCTCTTGTTCAGGATGGACAGGAGGTTGAGTCCGCTTCTGCTGGCTCTGAGGTTGAGGTTGTACTTGACCGCACGCCTTTCTATGCAGAGATGGGCGGCCAGGTTGGTGATACCGGCAAGCTGACAGCTTCTGGTCTCTATGTTCATGTCACTGATACCAAGCACCGTGACGGCGGCCTTGAGTCCCACGTTGGCGTGGTAGAGGAGGGCACCATCTCTGTTGGTGATTCAGTCACCGCAACCATTGATGCTGGTCGTCGTGAGCTTATCCGTCGCAACCACACCGCAACTCACCTGCTTGACGCTGCACTCAAGAAGGTTCTGGGAGATCACGTTAACCAGGCTGGTTCTCTTGTTGCTCCAGATCGTATGCGCTTTGACTTTACGCACTTTGAGGCTCTTACCAAAGATGAGCTTGATCGCATTGAGGGCATGGTAAACGCAGAGATTTTTGCCGCTAAGCCTGTTGTTACCCAGATTATGAGCATTGAGGATGCAAAGGCCGCTGGTGCTGTTGCACTCTTTGGCGAGAAGTACGGTGATGTCGTACGCGTTGTCTCTGCTGGTGCAGAAGACACTCCATTCTCTCGTGAGCTCTGCGGTGGTACTCACGCACGCAACACAGCAGATCTTGGCCTCTTCAAGATTATCTCTGAGAGCTCCGTTGGTTCTAACTCAAGGCGTATTGAGGCTGTAACCTCTATGGGCGCTATTGAGTACGTTGATGAGCGCTTGGCTCAGCTTGATGAGGTTGCTGCAGCTCTGAAGGTCCGTCCTTCTTCTGTTGCAGACCGTGTTGAGCAGCTGCAGCAAGATCTTCGCACTGCAAACCATAAGCTTGAGGCTGCTCTTACGGGAGCAGGTAGCAATCAGGTAGCAGAAGCACTTAAGTCTGCTGTTCAGCTTAATGGCTATAGCTGCGTCATTGCTAAGCTCGAGGGTCTTTCTGGTAAAGAGCTCCGCTCCGCATGGGATGGCATCCGTGATGCATCTGACGGCCAGCCTGTTGCTTGCGTCATTGCATCTGCAACCGCTGACGGTAAGGTTTCCCTGCTTGCAGGTGCCACTGATTCTGCTGTTGCAGCGGGCTTCTCGGCAGGAGACATTGTAAAAGAGATCGCAGAGCTTGTTGGTGGCCGTGGTGGCGGTAAGCCAGCAATGGCACAAGCAGGTGGCTCAAATGCTGCAGGAATTGATGCTGCGCTTGAGGCTGCAAAAACAAAGCTTGGTGCGTAACGTTTGCGCGTTTTAGCTTTAGATATTGGTGAAGTTCGCATCGGGGTTGCTGTAAGTGACCCCGATGGTGCTATTGCGTCACCTGTTTGCGTATTACCAGCGCAAGAGGTGCTCTCACATGCACGTACGTTTAAGGCTGTGCTTGAGGATTGGGAGCCAGAGCTGCTTTTATGTGGTCGTCCTAAAACGCTCGCCGGCGAAGATGGACCACAGGCCCAAAAAATTACCGCTCAAGCTGAGCAAATTGCGAAGAACTGCCAACTTCCATTAGAATTTACTGACGAAAGACTTTCTTCTGCGGAAGCAAAGAAGATTCTTCGAGCGCAAGGTTTATCTGAAAAAGCCATGCGTGGAAAAGTTGACATGGTTGCTGCTTCGCTCTTTTTGCAATCATGGCTTGATGCACAGATGAATAAGGGAGACTAAATGCCCACCCTATCCAATGGTTCTTCTCCGCGTCGTCAGGGCGCACATTTTTCTTCTCCTGTACCAGAGGGACAGGCTCAGGAAGAGCAGGCTCAGCAGGAACAGATTACGCAGCCTTCAGTTGAGGCTACAGGATCGCTACCTGCACTTACCGGTGGCAAGCTTTCTTCAAGAAGCGCTCAGGTCACTCATATGGCAAAGAACAAGCAGGTAAAGCATAGAGATAAGAAGGCTTCAAAGCGCTCTCGCATTTTTGCGGCACTTATCGCTTTTATCATGGTTGCGGCCCTTGGCATCTTTGTATGGAAAGTAGCGCTTCCAGAGCTTTCTCGTGCTAATTCCGATACGCAAGAAATTACCGCAGGTCAGCAAGTTACCATTACTATTCCAGATGGTGCTGGTGCGCAGGAAGTGGCAAAGATTCTTTTTGAGAACAAAATTATTGCTACTAAGAGCGAGTTCTTAAACCAGGTAAAGCGTCAGGATGCTGAGCAGAAAATCAAGAGCGGTATCTATGTTATTACCACTGGTACCAAGCCAGCAGACATCGTTCACCTGCTTATTTCTGGCCCTAATGCTCCTGGTAGTGGCTTTGTCGTACCAGAAGGCTATACCGTTTCTCAGGTTGCGGATTTGGTTCAGGACTACTTTGGCATTTCTCGCGATGATTTCTTGAATCAGGCAAAAGCATCCAATTATGTTGCTGACTATCCGTTCCTTGCAGGTGCGGTAGATGCTAATGATTCTCTTGAAGGCTACTTGTTCCCCAAGACCTATACCTTTACAGAAAGCAATGTAACTGCCGATACGGTCATCCGTGCCATGCTTGATCAGTTTGAGACGGAGACAGCTGATCTTAACCTGGATGCCGCTCGCATTACGCTCAATAAGCGTTACAACTTGAATCTTACTAACGAGCAAATCATTATCATGGCATCTATTATTGAGCGAGAAGCCCTGACCGATGATGACCGTCCTAAGGTTGCATCTGTCTTCTACAACCGCCTGTACGATGATATGTATCTGCAAAGTGACGCTACCCTTGCTTATTCCCTGGGTAGGGAAGCTACTGCAGAAGACCTCAGCTCGATGACAAGCGACCCATATAACACCTATGCGTTTAAGGGTTTGACTCCTACACCTATTTGCTCCCCAGGTTATGCCTCTATTAAGGCGGCTATGGATCCAGCAGCAACCAATTATTACTACTTCTGGATTACTTCGGATGAGCACGTCTTCTCAGAGACGTACGACGAGCATCAGCAGGCTATTGAAAACGCACGCGAGCGTGAAGCTGCAAGTAAGCAATAGCTGGTGTGGCATGAGTTTGATCAAAGCAACACAATACGTTTCTGCTGTTGAATACATCTCAATAGAGGATTTGGTTCAGCAGGGGATTAAACTTGTGCTCTTAGATCGCGATAATACCTGTGTGCCCCGAGACACCAAAATGGTGCCGCCAGAGATTTCTGCTTGGTTTGAGAAGGCTCATGCGGCTGGATTAACGCTCTGCCTCATCTCCAATAACATTCACCTCAATGAGGTCCAGCGTAGCGCTCACGAGCTGGGAATTGAAGGAGAGGGCTTTGCGTGCAAGCCGCTTCCTCGCGCTCTAACTGCTGCTATGAAGCGTTTCTCGGCAACTAAAGAGCAAACCGTGATGGTGGGAGACCAGATTTTTACTGATGTTATTGCAGGTAATTTGGCTGGTGTTTCAACTATTTTGGTAAAGCCGCAGTCCAATGAGGATCTTTGGTACACCAATATCATTCGTCACGTCGAGCGCCGCATTTTAAAAAATGTAACTTTTACGTCATAACAAGACGGCTTTAGTTTACTTGCTCCAACTCGATGATAGAATCATCTTGAAAGGCTGGAGGAGTATGGAGCTTCGCGATTCAAGATACGTTGTACATGAGGGCTGTGATCATATCTTTTTTGTAGGCTTTCTGGGTGCCGGAAAGTCTACACTCGCACGTAATTTGGGCGAGCTGTTTCACCGCCGCTATGTTGACACCGATCGCCTAGCAGAGCGTATAGCAGGTAAATCACTGGCAGAAATCTATGAAGATGACGGTGAAGAGCTTTTTAGGCAGGCAGAAACTGAGGTTTTGCACACGCTTAAGTCTAAGAAGTCACTGCTCGTAAGCTGTGGCGGTGGAATTGTCGAGAAGGACGTCAATCTTGCGCTTATGCGTGAGATGGGAGTCATTGTGTTTCTCGACGGCGATCTTTCTGACTCGCTTCGTCAAATTCAGCGCACGGATAGGCGTCCTGATTTGGGAAGCTTTGAAAACGCTACTCAGCTCTATAGACGTCTGCGTCCACGTTATGAGGCCGCTGCTGATATTACTATTGATATTCGTGAGAAAACGTTTGAGCAGGTAGCCATTGATTCTGGCAAACTGCTTTGGGAAAGAGGTCTTCTATGAGTGACAATGTCCAGGCTGAGCTTGAAGAGGAATTGCCACCTGTTCAGATTAAACAGTGGGTTTCTATTCCTGGAGGCTCTATTGCACTTCGTTCTGGTGCGGGCGTGCTTTCAAACTTTGGTACCGAGCTGAGGACTGCGGTAGGAAGGCCTCATCGCTGCGCTTTTCTTGTCAGCAATCAGGCGGATGAAGACCTTGCTGAGCTTTTGCGTAGAGACCTCACTACCATTGGTTTTCTCGTCACACGCGTTGACGTAGAAGATGGTGAAGCAGCAACTACTGTGGCAACTGAGGCGCAGGTATTGTCCGCTTTGGCAGAAATGCACCTGACAGCTGATGATTTAGTAGTTGCTGTGGGTCACGAGGGCGTCATTTCTCTTGCTAACCACGTGGCAAACAAGTGGTGTGGGGGAGTTTCCCTTGCTACTGTTCCACTTGATTTAGCAGCAGTTATTGTCTCGTCTATTACTCCTCGTGCACTTGATACAGATGCTGAGTATCAGCGCCTTGTTACTACAAAGCCTTGCGCTCGTTTCTGCTTTGCAGATCTTGAGGTTATGGACCTTTGCGATGACAACGCTAAGGTTGCCCAGGTATGTATGGTTGCAACAGCTATGTCTGATAACGAGGCGGAGTTTGGCCGCATTTGGGATAGGGCAGACAACCTCTCCTCTGGAGTTGCCGATATCGTTGCAGAGCAGCTGGCAGAGTCTACTAAGACTCGTGGCCGCCTCTCTGATTCTTCAGCTATCGCCATTCAGCAGTCTGTGCCTTATGGCTGGGTTTTTGTGGAGGCGCTTCGTCCGCTCATCCCAGCTGACCAGCCTCTTTCTGCACTTTATGCAGATGCACTGCGTTTTTCGGCAAGAATTGCAGTGGCTAAAGAGTCGCTTTCTTTTGACGATATGCTTGCCCAAGACGAGATTCTTGAGCGCTTGAACGTTGGTTTTGTTACCTGCGACATCACTCCTGAGCAGCTTATCGAAGCGCTCAAACAGGAATGTTTCCGTTCTACTAATCGTTTTATGTTGCCGATTCCAATGTCTATTGGAAGGGTAAGATTAGCTTCAGTCGACGAGGAACTTCTCGCCGAACATGCCCGCGCTTGGTGTGAGGCACACGCTTCGCATTAAAGTGCCGCATCTTGCACCAAGGAGCTTCGTTTGCTGAGACAGCTTCATTGGGTGCAACTCTTTGTTGTAAACATCTCGAGAAGGGATTTGAAATGGCAGATCTACAGGCAGCAGCAAAGCGCGTCGCGCGCTTTCGCGAGGTAATGGCTCAGAGAGGTTATGACGCTGTTGTTCTACGTCACAACCCAGACCTTCGTTGGTTGACTGACGCTGAGCGTACCTTTGACTTTGAGCAGGCACATACTGCATTTATTACGCAGGATGAGCTCTTCATGCACACTGACTCCCGTTACTACAACACATTCCTGGAGCGCCTTGGTGCTGACTCTCCATGGAAGTTTGACCAGGAGGTCACTACTCCTACCGAGTGGGTTGCCGCTCATATTGCTGAGGCTCGTGCTCGCGTAGTTGCTATTGAGGACACTGTTGACCTTGCTTTCTTTGATGGCCTTGAGCAGGCATTGCGTGATCACTCTATTGCTGCTCTACTTCCACGTATGCATGGCGATATTGCTGAGCTACGTATTGTTAAAGACCCAGCAGAGATTGAGCTGATGAAGCATGCTCAGTCAATCACTGACAAGGCATTCCTCCACATCTGCGAGTACATCAAGCCAGGCCTCACTGAGCAGCAGATTCGTGCTGAGCTTGAGAACTATATGCTCTCCAACGGCGCTGATGCTCTCTCCTTTGATTCCATCATTGCTTCTGGCCCTAATGGCGCTAATCCTCACGCACAGCCAGGCGAGCGCGTAGTTCAGACAGGCGATATGATTGTTATGGACTACGGTGCAGGCTACCTGGATTACCACTCAGACATGACCCGTACCGTTGTTGTTGGTGCACCTTCCGAGGAGCAGCAGCACGTCTTTGACGTTGTTCGCAAGGCAAATGAGACGTGTGCTGCAGCTATCCATGCAGGCGTGACTGGTTCTGACATCCACAACCTTGCAGTTAAGGTTATCTCTGAGGCTGGTTACGGCGAGTACTTTGGTCACGGTCTTGGCCACGGTGTTGGCGTTGAGATTCACGAGCGCCCATTCTTCAATCCTCGCTGGAACAAGGTAATTGCAGCAGGTTCTGTTGTTACCGATGAGCCTGGCATTTACCTGCCTGGCAAGTTTGGTATCCGCCTTGAGGACTTTGGTGTTGTTACCGAGGACGGCTATGACGTCTTTACTCAGTCCACACACGATCTTGTGTCCGTTGGCTGCTAACTAGACGCGATATACAGAATTTTTGCGGTCAGAAGCTCTATGTTTCTGGCCGCATTTTTTCGTATCTCCTAGGGTGAGAAGGTCTTCTCGCCCTAAAATTGGCTTATGCAACCTAAAAAATCTAAAAAGAGTTAGGTTAGTGAAGACACGCTTCAGATATATGTAATAAAATCAGAAAAGTAAATGTTATTTTCATTGTTATGTTTACAGTTTCATTTGTTTTATTAGGTAGAAAAGAAGGAGGTAGAAGTGGTTAGTATCGTTCTAGCCAGCCATGGCAAATTTGCTGAGGGCATCAAAGATTCTGGCGGCATGATTTTTGGACCACAGGAAGGCGTTGTAGCTGTAACGCTTACTCCTGATATGGGCCCAGATGACCTGCATCAGAAGATTCTTGACGCAATTGCCACGCTTGAAGATCAAGAGCATGTCTTGTTCTTGGTTGACCTATGGGGTGGCACCCCCTTTAACCAGATTTCTCGCGTTCTTGAGGAAGAGGGTAAAGAGGATTGGGTTGCCGTTACTGGCCTTAACCTCCCAATGCTTATTGCAGCTTATGGCTCTCGTCTTGGGGTAGATACTGCAGCTGAGGTAGCAAAAGAGATTTACTCTGAAGCTCGTATGGGCGTGAAGATTAAGCCAGAAGAGCTTGAGCCACAAGAGGCAACACCTACTGATGTTCCTGCTGCTCCAGCAGCACCTCAGGGTGCAATTCCTGCGGGTACTGTTATTGGTGATGGCAAGCTTAAGATTGTTCTTGCTCGTATTGATACCCGTCTTCTGCATGGTCAGGTTGCAACTACGTGGACAAAGATGACCAAGCCAGATCGCATTATTGTCTGCTCTGATGGTGTTGCTCAAGATGAGCTCCGCAAGACCATGATTGTTCAGGCAGCTCCTCCAGGAGTACATGTCCACGTTGTTCCTATTAAGAAGATTATTGAGATTGCTCACGACACTCGTTTTGGCAATACCAAGGCAATGCTTCTGTTTGAGACTCCTCAAGATATGCTTCGCGCAATTGAGGGTGGCGTAGAAATCAAGGAAGCAAACCTTGGTTCTATGGCTCACTCTGTTGGCAAAGTTGTTGTTACCAACGCAGTTGCTATGGATGAGGACGACGTAAAGACCCTTGAGGCCATCCGCGAGTGCGGTACAACGTTTGATGTTCGTAAGGTTCCTGCAGACAGCGCAGAGAACTTTGAGGCAATGCTTAAAAAAGCTAAGTCCGAGCTTGGCGCCCGTAAGTAACTAGAAGGAGGTAGAAATGACACCTATCACAATACTGCTTGTCGTAATTGTTGCTCTTCTCGCTGGCATGGAAGGTATTCTTGACCAGTGGGAGTTCCACCAGCCCCTGGTTGCTTGCTCACTGATTGGCCTTGTGACTGGTCACCCTGCTGAGGGAATTATCCTTGGCGGTTCTCTTCAGATGATTGCTCTTGGTTGGGCAAACATCGGAGCTGCAGTTGCACCAGACGCAGCTTTGGCATCTGTAGCATCCGCAATTATCATGGTTTTGGCACTGAATGGTGGAGATACTGACACCACCGCTGCTATTAACACTTCTATTGCACTTGCAATTCCTCTGTCCGTAGCAGGTCTGTTCCTCACCATGATTGCTCGTACCATAGCAACTGGTATTGTTCACGCAATGGATGCAGCTGCCGAGAAGGGCGATTTTGCTGCAATCGAGCGTTGGCACATTGTGGCCATCTTTATGCAGGGCGCACGTATTGCTGTTCCTGCAGCTGCTCTTTGCTTCATTGACCCAGCTATTGTCACTGACGCTTTGAACGCAATGCCTAAGTGGCTCACTGGCGGTATGGCAGTTGGCGGCGGCATGGTTGCTGCTGTTGGTTATGCAATGGTTATCAACATGATGGCTACTCGCGAGGTTTGGCCATTCTTTGCACTTGGCTTTGTCTTTGCAGCTATTAACCAGCTCACCCTTATTGCTCTTGGCGTCATCGGTGTCTGCCTTGCTATTCTCTACATTGGTCTTAAAGACCTTGCTAAGCAGGGCGGCGGCTCAGGTGGTGGATCGGGCGATCCACTCGGCGACATTATTGATAACTACTAATTCTGAAGGAGTGTGATAACAATGGAGAATAAGATTCAGCTTTCTAAGAAAGACCGTATGTCTGTTGCTCTTCGTCACCAGTTCCTTCAGGGTTCTTGGAACTACGAGCGTATGCAGAACGGTGGTTGGGCGTTCTCAATGATTCCAGCCATCAAGAAGCTTTATCCAAACAAAGAAGATCAGGTAGCCGCTCTTAAGCGTCACCTTGAGTTCTACAATACTCACCCTTACGTTTCTGCACCAGTCATGGGTGTTACCCTTGCACTGGAGGAGGGCCGCGCTAACGGTGAGCCTATTGATGACGTTGCAATTCAGGGCGTTAAGGTTGGTATGATGGGTCCTCTGGCCGGTGTTGGTGATCCAGTCTTCTGGTTTACCGTCCGTCCAATCCTTGGAGCACTTGGTGCATCTATTGCTCTTGGTGGCTCCGCTCTTGGCCCCATTCTCTTCTTTGTTCTGTGGAATGTCATTCGCCTTATCTTCCTGTGGTACACCCAGGAGTTTGGCTACAAGGCAGGCGCTTCAATTTCTTCCGATCTTTCTGGCGGCATGCTGGGCAAGATTACCGAGGGTGCTTCTATTCTTGGTATGTTTATCATTGGCGCCCTGGTACAGCGCTGGGTTTCAATTTCATTTACCCCAGTTGTTTCTACCATTCCTCAGCAGGCAGGCGCCTACATTGATTGGACAAGTATTCCTTCAGGAGTAGAGGGAATGCACCAGGCATTAAAGCTTTACGCTGCACTTGGACCAAACGGTCTTGACCCAGTCAAGGTAACTACACTTCAGTCCAACCTTGATTCCCTTGTTCCTGGACTGGCAGCTGTTGGTCTGACACTGCTCTGCTGCTCACTGCTTAAGAAGAAGGTCTCTCCAATTGCTATCATCCTGGCTCTCTTTGCCGTTGGTATTATTGGTCGACTCCTTGGCTTTATGTAATGAGTAAGCGTACGCTCTAGTACTTAAAGTCGCACGAATATGGGTCGCGCTCTATAATGGGTGCGACCCATTTTTGAAAGGATTGTATGGCTCAGTCTCAAAACAGCACGGTTGATTTCACCGCAAAGGCAACGTCATTTCATGGGCTTGCTACGTATGGCGATATCCTTATTGGCAATAAGGCCTTTGAGTTCTACAACCAAAAAAATCCTGAAGATTACATTCAGATTCCCTGGGACCAGATAGATCATGTGGCAGCTTCGGTTATGGGACGAACCAAAAGCATTTCTCGCTTTGCTATTTTTACTAAAAGCAATGGCAACTACTCGTTTTCTACGCGAGACAATAAAGCAACACTGAGGGCAATTCGCGCCTATATAGGTGAGGAGAAACTCGTGCGTTCTCCAAACTTCTGGTTTGTCTTTAAGCACGGACTTATGGCAATTCCACAGCTTCCTCGCCTTATTAAAGAGAGTTTTATTAAAAAGAAGTAAGCAAATTTTGCATTTTCACAAGAGCCGCCAGCACGGAAGGCGTGAAACTGATAAAATCCAACATGCATATACGTGTCGCGGGTAGTTTGAAAATTCACGTTCTTCTCGCGACTTTATCGAGTGAAAAGAGTTAGACGTGGCAACTATCAGCACCGCAGATTTCAAGAACGGCCTTGGCCTTAAAATTAACGATAAGTACTACACCATCGTTGAGTTCCAGCACGTAAAGCCAGGTAAGGGCGGCGCTTTTGTCCGCTATAAGATTCGTGACCTTCGTTCTGGCCGCGTTATTGATCAGACCTGCAACGCTGGCACCAAGTTTGAGAACGTTCTTCTGCTCACCAAAGAGATGCAGTATCTCTACAACGACGGTGAGTCCTTCTACTTCATGGACAATGAGACTTACGATCAGGTAGCTGTCCCCGCTGATTTCATTGGCGAGAAGAGCGTCTGGTTCAAAGAGAACGATAACGCACAGCTTCTCTATGCAGACACTGAGCTTCTTGGCGTTGAGCCTCCAATGTTCATTGAGGCAGAGATCACTGAGACCGACCCAGGCTTTAAGGGAGACACCGTTCAGGGTGGTACTAAGCCAGCAACTATTGAGACCGGTGCAACTCTTCAGGTTCCAATGTATCTGAACCAGGGTGAGCGCATTAAGGTTGACACTCGCGACGGCAAGTTTGTTTCTCGCGTTTAATGCATTCTCTTTGGGTGCATAAACGCCCAACAGTATTGAGTAATTATTTCAAAGACAGTTTGTCTTTTTTAGGGGGTAGACATGGCTGAAACAGAGCTTCGTATAGCAGGCATCGGCATCTCAAAAGATGTAATTTCAACGGTTGTCTCCGGCGCAGCTGGAAGTGTTGAAGGTGTTGCCTCCGTTGGCGGAAACGATACACTGGCATCCAACCTTATTAATGTCTTTACCAGCAGAAGTCTTGCACCAGAGAAGGCTGTTGAGGCAGGCGTAGAGAACGGTCAGCTTCATCTTGGAGTTCACCTTACCGTTTTCTACGGCTATCCTTTCACAAAGCTTGCTTCTGAGGTAAGACTTGCTGTTGCAACTGCCGTAAATGAGCAGATTGGCGTCAGTATTGCTTCCGTTGATGTTTACATTGACAGCCTTGTTTTTCCTAAGGAGTAGGCTTGAGCGTTAAGTTTTTTGGACGTACCCGCGCCCGTAGCCAAGCACTACAGCTTTTGTTCCAGGCTGAAGCCACTAATCGCAGCGTTCTTGAGGTCCTCGACGGAGACTATACACTCTCCGAGGGACCTCTTGACGAGTATGCGCAGTCACTGGCAGTTGGAGCAGACGGCATCAGAGATGATCTTGATGACATCATTGCTGCTTACTCAAAAGACTGGGCAATTGATCGCATGCCTTCTGTTGACCGCAATCTTCTAAGAATTTCTCTCTACGAGATTCTGGAGGTTCCAGAGGTTGACGTTGCTGTTGCTATTAACGAGGTAGTTGACCTTGCTCGCGCCTACTGTGGTGACGATTCTCCTCGCTTTATTAACGGTGTTCTCGGCCGTATTGTTGATGATATTGAGGCTGGAGAAGACATTTATTCTCTGTGCCACAAGCAGACTGCTGAACAGGACAATTCTGAAGAAGAGCCAGTAAGCTCTGTGGAAGATGCAGAGTAGCCATGGCAAAAATCGATACGTCTGAATATCAGAGCTTTGACCAGATAACCGCAAGGCTTGATTCGATTGTTGATCAAGTTCGCGATAAGAACGTCTCTCTGGAGCATTCTCTTGACCTCTTTGATGAGGCAATTGCTTTAGGTTCCAAGGCTGTCAACATGGTTGACACCACAGAGTTTACGCCAGAAGAGGAAGAACGTCTGGTTCAGGCTCAGGCAGCAGGGGACGCAGCTGACGCAAGCGGCGCAGCAGCTACCACTGGCGAGCAGGCTTCTTCTGAGCAGGTTGAGGCTTCAGCTGCAGATGAAACGTCGTCTGATGACGCGGTTTCAGAAAGCGATGAGCACTAGTGGCTCAACGCATTTCTCGCCAAAGGCTCGATAAAGAGCTGGTTAGGCAAGGATTTTTCAAGGACACTCAAGCTGCATTACGCGCAATTCTTGCGGGTGATGTTTCTACGAGCGACAGAAGACTAACTTCAGCAGGAGAGCTTGTTCCTGAGGGATTGTTTCTGCACGTAAAAGGCGCTATTCCATACGTGAGCCGAGGCGGACTTAAGCTCGAGCGTGCCTTTGAAGTTTTTGATTTTACGGTTCAACAGAAAAAATGTTTAGATATTGGCTGTTCAACTGGCGGTTTTACCGATTGCCTGCTTCAAAATGGAGCTGCTTCGGTTACCTCGGTTGATGTTGGCTATGCACAGTTTGATTGGTCGCTCAGAAACGACAATAGGGTTGAACTGCTCGAACGTACAAATATTACGTCCCTGCCAGAAATGGGCTACTCGCACGTTTTTGATGTTGCTGTGTGTGACGTATCGTTCACGTCAATCGTGTCAATTCTTCCTTCTGTTTTAGATGTTCTAGCTCCTGAAGGAGCCTTTGTTACGCTGGTCAAACCGCAGTTTGAAGCTAAGAGGGAAGAAGTGGGCGAGGGCGGTATTGTAACTGATGCCTCCGTACGTCTGCACACGTTGCAAAAGGTTTCCGATGCGTTTATGGAAGCTCATATGGGTCCTTTGGGCGCGTGTGAAAGTCCTATTCATGGCGCTAAGGGCAACGTGGAATATTTACTGTTTGGACAGCTTGAGGCAGGTTCGCATGATTTAGATCTTGCTTCAGTGGTATCGAGTCATTCTGTAGAAATAGTGAAATAGAACGAATGTTCTATTTTGTAGTATTGTTTGTAGTTTTTTAGGTATACTAAGTACATCGAATCAGACGCTTTAACTGTTTCAGTTGTGCAATCAAGCAAAATCGGGAGAGTGGTTTGCGTGAAGGTACTTCTTGTTCCAAATTATTCAAGAGAAGTTGCTGTTTCTGGTGCACGTGAACTTGAAGAATGGCTCTTTGAGCAGGGCTGTGATGTTCAATGGGCACACGATAAAAAGCTGTTCCCGGATAAAGTTGTAGATTGTTCTGATTGCCAGCTTGTTATTTCTCTTGGTGGAGACGGAACGCTTCTGAGGGCCGCCAAAATTGTTGAGTATTCAGAAATTCCAATTTTGGGCATCTCTTATGGTCACCTTGGCTTTTTAACCAGCGCAACTCCTCATCAAATGATTGAGATGGTAGCTGATGCTCTTGCTGGAGAGCTCCATGTATCTAGAAGAGCAACACTTGCAATAGAAACAGAGTATGAGCTTCCATCTGGAGAAACTTACGTCGAGAAGACCTTCTCGCTCAATGATTTTGCAGTTTCCAGAGGTGGAGCAGGCGATATGGTTGAGTTTACAGTTTCTGTATCAGGCAACCATATTGATAAGCTTCGCGGTGATGGTTTTGTTGTTAGTACAGCAACTGGATCCACTGGCTATGCTCTTGCTGCTGGTGGCCCTATTGTTACACCAGAGTTCTCGGGAATGGTTTGCGTGCCAATCGCGCCACATACTATTTTGGCTCGCGCATTCCTAACCTCTCCTTCTGATGTGGTTGAAATTACCATGTCAAAAGATAGACCAGCAACATGTCACTTCTTCTCTGATGGGCAAAACATTAAGCATCCAGAAGAGGGTGTGGCTACCAAAGCTCGTATTAGCCGTGGACCAGGAGATATCATTCTGCTTGATAGAAGTGCCGATAGTTTCTATCGTTCAGTTTCTCGCGTATTTTACGGTAAAACTGGTCAGTAAGCAGGTCATATATGCTTGATGAACTTCGTGTACAAAATGTTGCACTTATTGAAGACGCTTCTCTTGCACCCGCCTCAGGTTTAACTGTTTTAACAGGAGAGACAGGTGCTGGTAAAACCGCTCTTTTATCTTCCATTAAGCTCTTAGTAGGAGAGCGTGCGGACGCTTCTGCAGTAAGAGAAGGAGCAGACGCTCTTAGGGTTGAGGCACGCTTTTTTACCTCGCCAGAAGATCAAGAGGGCATTGTAGTCTCTAGAAAAGTCTCTGCTGATGGCAGAGGCAGAGTAGAGATTGATGGCCACATGGCATCAGTTAAAGAACTGGCCGGAGGTATTGGAACATCAATTGATCTTTGTGGTCAGCATGAGCATCAAAGACTACTTGACGTAAAAAATCATGTCAGCATGTTGGATGCATGGATTGGATCAGATATTCAATCTTGTCAGACAGAGTATGTAGACGCTCTTCATGCTTACCATGCTGCAATCGCTGAACTTCAACGAGTTATTGAAGTAAGCCAGTCTAGCAATGCAAAGATTGATGAAGCGGCATTTCTTGTTCAAAGAATTGATGAGGTCTCTCCTAAAGAAGGAGAGCTAGAAGACCTAGAAGAGCAACTTCCTCGGTTTGAACACGCAGAGGCTCTCCTTCAAGCTGCAGGAGGAACACACGAGTTACTCTCAGGAGATGAGGGTGTCATTGATTCTCTCTCTGATGCAGTTCAGATGCTTCAAAGTGCTGCAACATTTGATGTTACGCTAGGTAATTATGCAGAGTCTCTTTCAAGCGCACTTATAGAGATTGAGGATGTTTCTTCAGAGCTCAGAAGCTATGTTGGATCTCTTGATTTTGATGAAGAAGCTCTTGAAGAGATGCAAAGTCGTATGGCTCGTCTTCAGGGTCTTATGAGAACGTATGGCCCTGGTATGAAAGATGTATTTAAAAAATACCAGGCAGCTCAAAATCTTCTTGAAGTTACAAGAGACACAGAAAAGCTTGTCCTTGAGGCACAGGCAGAGGTAGATAGGGCAAAAGAGACTCTTACCGTAAAGGCTCAGGCACTTAAAAAGGTTCGTGTTGCTGCAGCTCCAAAACTTTGTGATGCTGTTACTAAGCAAATGAGTCATCTGCAGATGGGCTCAGCTCAGATTGAATTGAACTTTGAAGATCTTCCTTTTGAGCAGTGGAATAAAGTTGGCTCTACAAAGATTGAGCTTATGTATAAGCCTTCATCTCAGATGACTGCTCGTCCGCTTAGAAAGATTGCCTCTGGTGGTGAGGTTTCTCGCGTCATGCTCGCATGCAAAGTGGTTCTAGGAGAGTCTGACGTTTGCGATACCCTTGTATTTGATGAGGTTGACGCTGGTGTTGGTGGAGCTACTGCCGTTGCTCTTGCAGAGGTTTTAGCGCAGCTTGCTAAAACACATCAGGTGATTGTGGTAACTCACCTGCCACAGGTTGCTGTTATGGCCTCTAAACAGTATGTAGTCTCAAAGACAGAAGAATACAACGCGCTCCCTGTAACTTCTCTTACAGAGGTTTCTGGTACTCAGAGAGAAGAAGAGATTGCACGCATGCTTTCAGGCTCTATAACTGAGGCTTCTTTGGCTCACGCACATGAGCTGCTGTCAGAAGTCCGCTAGATTTTTCAGAACTATATGGACATAACAATGTATTTGTTTGGAGATTAAATTTCTCGACACTATGGGCCTTAAAGCGGAATAATATAAAGACCCGTAGAAATGTAATTGGCTAATCTTACCTACGGGAGTAATCCATGACCAAGCACATATTTGTAACAGGTGGCGTTGTTTCTTCTCTTGGAAAAGGAATCACTGCTGCATCTCTCGGCCGACTTCTTAAGGCTCGTGGCTATAAGGTCATGATGCAAAAAGCTGACCCATATCTCAATGTTGACCCAGGCACTATGAGTCCTTTCCAGCATGGTGAGGTTTTTGTCACTGAGGACGGCAAAGAGACTGACCTTGACCTTGGTCATTATGAGCGCTTTATTGACGAGAATCTTACCAGAGAGTCTAACTTCACCACTGGCCTCATTTATCAGTCTTTGATTCAGCGAGAGCGCGCTGGAGACTTCCTTGGCGGAACAGTTCAGGTAATTCCTCATGTAACTGATGCAATTAAGGCTCGTTTTGCTCGCATTGAAGAGGTTACTAATGCTGATGTAGTCATCACAGAGCTTGGTGGCACTATTGGTGATATTGAGTCTCAGCCTTTTGTTGAGGCAATTCGCCAGTTTAGAAAAGAGCGTGGCGCAAGCAACGTTGCTATTATTCACGTGAGCCTTGTTCCTTATATTGCTGCTGCTCATGAGGTCAAGACTAAGCCTACGCAGCACTCCGTAAAAGAGCTTCGTTCCCTTGGTATTCAGCCAGACTTTATCGTGTGCCGTTCTAGCCATTCTGTGGATGAATCTATTCGCGAGAAAATTGCTAATTTCTGCGATGTTGACGCAGATTGTGTTTTTGAGAACAATGATCTGCCTTCAATTTATGACGTTCCAGCACACCTGGCAGCACAGGGATTTGACAAGAAAGTACTTGAGCGTCTTGGTCTTGAAGTTCGTCCAAGCGATCTTGGCAGCTGGGAAGCATTTACTACCGCTATGCATAAGGCAAATGCGCTTGAAGACGCAACAAGAATTTATGTTGTCGGCAAGTATACGCAGCTGCCTGATGCCTACCTTTCTGTTATTGAGGCACTTCACCACTCTGGTATTTTCTATGGCAGGCACGTTGATATTCGCCTGGTAAATGGTGAAGAGCTGACAGAAGAAGACGTAGAGCAGGAGCTTGCTGGTGCGGACGGCATTTTGGTTCCTGGCGGCTTTGGTCTTCGCGGCGTAGAGGGCAAGATGGTTGCTATTCGTCGTGCTCGTGAGCTCAAGATTCCTTACCTTGGTGTTTGCCTTGGTATGCAGATGGCTGTTACTGAGTTTGCTCGTGACGTCTGCGGCATGGAGGGTGCAAATTCAGCAGAGTTTGGTCCAGATACTCCATATCCTGTCATCGATCTTATGCCTGATCAGGAGGATATTACTGACAAGGGCGGTACCATGCGCCTTGGTTCTTATCCTTGCAAGGTTGTTGAGGGAACTCTTGCACACGAGGCATATGGCAACAACTTGGTTTACGAGCGCCATCGTCACCGCTATGAGGTAAGCAACGTATTCCGTAATCAGCTTGTTGAGGCCGGTTTGGTAGTTTCTGGTGTTTCTCCAGATGATCGCCTTGTAGAAATGATTGAGCTTCCAGAGTCTGTTCACCCATGGTTTGTTGCAAGCCAGGCACATCCAGAGTTCAAGAGCCGTCCAACTCATCCTGCACCTTTGTTCCGTGAGTTTGCACGTGCAGCAATCGCTCATCATGAGGGTGTTGACCGTCATGATGTAAACCAGTCTCTCTAAGCAGATTTTTACTAGGGAAGAATACGTATGGACCTCGCTCAGGCGCGTACAGAATTTTTAGCGTACGTTGCTGTTGAGCGAGGTCTTTCTGTAAATACGCTTGATGCCTATACCAGAGATTTAGAGGGTTATTTGCTTTGGCTGAATGGCAAAAAAATTACTTTGCCCAACCAGGTAACTCGCTCAGATGTTGAAGAGTACATAGGCTCTCTTAGAGATTTAGGTATGGCTCCAGCTTCGGTTGAGCGCCACACTGCGGCACTTAGAAACTTCCACAAGTTTATGGCTGTTGAGCAAATTTGTGAGTCATCTCCAGCAGAAGATTTACCTACCGCAGCAAGAATTCAAAGGCTTCCTGATGTTATTTCTCAAGAGAAGGCAGAAGAACTGCTTGATCAGCCGTTCCCTAATTCGCCTCTAGGTATTCGCGATAGAGCCATACTTGAGTTGTTGTATGGATGCGGTCTTCGTGTGTCTGAGCTTTGCGATCTTGAGGTACGAGGAATCTTTTTAGAAGACGAGCTCTTGCGTGTTTTTGGTAAAGGTTCTAAAGAGCGTGTAGTTCCTGTACTGGGCTCTGCGTATCGTGCGCTTAAAACATATCTTTATGAAGCTCGCTCGCTTTTGCTTAAGCACGGTCAGGTGTCTGAGGTGTTTGTAAATGCTCGGGGTGGACGCATTTCTCGCCAGTCGGTACATAAACTAGTGGCAAATTACGGCAGGGTAGTGGGGATTGAAGGTTTGCATCCTCACACACTGCGCCACAGTTTTGCCACACACCTTCTAGAGGGTGGCGCTGATCTTCGCTCGGTGCAGGAGCTTTTGGGACACGTTGATATTTCAACCACGCAGCTCTATACGCACGTAGATAGGTCGCACATTAGAGACGTGTACCTTGAGGCTCACCCAAGAGCCCACGTTCACGCGGACAAATAAACGCGCTTGACGCAAGTGTTGGACAAGTGTGGGACAAGCGTGGGGCAAAGTGGTGACTGCGTAAAAGCAAGGTGGGTGTTTTGTTTGAGTAACGTGTGATTTTCGCCACGAGTTCACCACAATTTCCCCAAAAATTTTCACTTCATAAAAAATTTAATAAATCGTGTCTAAGACTAAGAAAATCCGTTCTTTTGTAGTTCGGATTTTTTTAAACACTACATATTGTGGTCAAAATGTCATATCTCATATCTACGTTAATCCCCAGCTAGACCATAAGAAAAATACTTGGTGTTGGAAAGTGTTTTCTAGTGTGTGTAAGTGTCGGAATGAGTTATATTTATTCCACGTTCAATCGACGGACTATGCCCAAGCGTTGCCGCGCACACACAACACAAACACAGCCCGCGCGGCAAGGGGCGCCAACGTGAAAGGGGGAGACATGCTTACTGGTCAGTATCAGCGCTCGCTGGACTCCAAGATTCGCGTGACTCTTCCTGCACCTCAGCGCAAGCAGCTTGGCGATGTCGTCATCTTGCTCCGTCGACAGGACGCGCTTTACGGCTACTCACCTGAGGCGTATGAGGCTTGGATTGCAAGTCTGAACCTCAACCCAAGGAACCGCGACGACGTCACAGCACTTCGCATGCTGAACGCAGCAGCAACAACCGTCGACATTGACTCGGCCGGCCGCGTTGCTCTGGGAAAGATTGACGAGTCCGATCCACAGGCTAGGGAGAAGCTCCAGCTTGACCGCGACGTCACCATTGTCGGTAACGGCGACCACTTTGAGATTTGGAACACCAACAAGTGGAACAGCCTCTTCTCGGCAGATGACCGCGTTGCAACGCTCGAGGACCTCATCTTTGGCGCCTAGTGAGGCGAGAAGATCGTGAAGGTAGAAGACGGTAACTTGAAAGTCGAATATCGGCACCAACCAGTAATGCTTGCAGAAGTGCTGCGCGAGCTGGACCCCAAGCCAGGTGAAGTTGTTTGCGACTGCACCTTGGGAGGAGCGGGCCACACCGTAGAGATGGCAAAGCTGATTGCTCCAGACGGTCTTTCCATTGGAATTGACCAGGATGCAATGGCTCATCAAGCAGCAGCTGCTCGCCTGAAGCAAGAAGTACCAAACGCGGAGTTTTTGCCGCTTAAGGGAAACTTTGGCGACCTCGATGAACTTCTCGTCTCTGCAGAAGTCCCCGGAGTTGACTGTTTCCTCTTTGACATTGGTGTTTCTTCTCCTCAGCTTGATATCCCAGAGCGAGGCTTTTCGTACCACGAAGATGCCCCGTTGGATATGAGAATGGACCCGGGCAAACAAACTCCAACTGCACAAGAGGTCATCAACACCTACAACGAAGCCGACCTCGCCCGAATCCTTCGAATTTACGGAGACGAGAAATTTGCCTCACGCATTGCACGACGCATTGTACAAACGCGAGAAAAGCGTCCCATCCAAACGACGCTTGAGCTTGTTGAGGTAATCAAGGCAGCAATTCCCGCAGCAGCGCGTCGTCACGGCGGACATCCCGCCAGAAAGACGTTCCAAGCACTTCGTATTGAAGTAAACCACGAGCTTGAGGTTTTGGAGCGCGGACTACGCTCTGCAATTGCCTGGGCTAATCCAGGAGGCAGGATTTGCGTTATCTCGTACCACTCGCTTGAAGATCGCATTGTCAAGCACGTGTTCTCCGAGCTCAGTCAAGGTTGTATCTGCCCGCCAGACCTTCCGGTTTGTATGTGCGGTCAAGTGCCGATAGTTGACGTGATTACGCGCAAACCTCTTGTGGCCACTCCAGAAGAGATAGAGCGCAACCCAAGGGCGAGAAGCGCCCTGATGAGGGTAGCGGTTAAACGCGACCCAGAGAAATGAAGTACCCCATAGCACTTGTTGCTTGTTGTTAAGAAGTTTTTTGAAGGGATTGAAGTTTAATGGCACGTTACGGATCAGAAGCTGTAGCACGCACAACTCAGTTTGAGCATGAGTACGCTCCTGAACAGAGCACTCGCACATCTTTTGAGGTTGTCCCTGGTGGCGGCCTTGATGCTGATGCTCGCCGTGGCGTAAGCAGCCAGTTCATCCAGCGTGTCAAGCTTATTGCTGTTGCTGCAGCACTCTTCCTGACACTTGGTGTTGTCCGCATTGGTATCTCTACCGCTACGGTTTCAACTCTTCAGGCTAATAACGTCATCAGAAATGAAATGCGCGCAACAACCGCAACTAACGATTCCCTGCGCGTTTCTCGCTCCCTGCTTGCAAGTACAACACGCATTGAGCGCATTGCTACTCAGAATTATGGTATGACTCTTGAGACAAATCGTCCTGTTGTAGATGTAAGCAACAACGCTTAGGCGTAAAATATACGTTGTGAGTACGCAGAATCGACATACTCGCGCATCGCGCAGAAAAACTCCTGAGGCCTCGTACGACGAGGCCTCTCGTGTGCATTTTCGTGGTCATCGTGGTAGCAGCGGTGGCTCGGATGGTGTTGGCCCTGAAGGTAGACTCCGTCGCGTAGCAGCTGCTATGGCCATTATGGTGGCAATTGTTGTTCTTAGGCTTGCTTGGCTGCAAATCTTTACGGCAGCAGATCTTGCAAAGGGTGCCGAGAATAACCGCACCAACGACATTGTCTTGCACGCTCGCCGTGGCACCATTTACGACCGCAACGGCAATGTCTTAGCTATGAGCGTTGACTGCAAAGACATCTATGCCAATCCTTCAGAGATTAAAGACGCAAGCTCCGTAGCTCAGGTTTTTGCCTCGCTCTTAGGCGGAAGCCCTTCAGACTACCTTGGAGACCTGCAGCAAGACACCACCTTTGTCTACGTGCGTCGTCGTGTTGACACTGATACCGCTTCTAAGATTGAAAAAGCACTTGACGAGAAAAACCTCAAGGGCGTCTATTTTGTTAATAACACCAAGCGCGTTTATCCATACGGCAACGTTGGCGTTCAGATATTGGGCTTTGTAAACGCTGATAATGAGGGCGCTTCTGGCCTGGAGTATTACTACAACGATATCCTTGCGGGCACTAACGGCCACATGATTGTTGAGACCGGTGCTGGTGGTACGCCAATTGCGGGCGGTACTTCAAACATCACTGAGGCACAAAACGGCCAGGATATTGTTCTTTCCATTGATATTGAGCTGCAGAAGAAGGCAGAAGAGCAGCTGACTGCTGCAGTAAAAGACATTGAGGCCCAGCAGGGTGGCTCAATCATGGCTATGAATCCTCGTACCGGAGAGATTTATGCCGCAGCTTCATACCCTCTGCCAGATTTTAAGAGCGATAACGGCGTTGACTACGAATCTCTCAACCTCAAGCTTGTCTCAAGTATCTATGAGCCAGGCTCCGTATTTAAGGTAATTACTACCTCAATTGGTATAGATGACAACCTCTTTGGTCCAAATTCAACCTTCAATATCCCAACCGAGCTCAAGGTTGGCGATAACAAGGTTACCGACGACGATTGGCGTACCAGCGCCATGGACATGAGCGTAAGAGAGATGCTCAGGCGTTCCTCTAACGTTGGTATGGCCTTCCTTGAGACGCAGCTCATAGGTGATGAACGCTTTGCGGCAGGAATTGACAAGTTCGGCATTGGACACGCCACAGGCATTGACTTCCCAGGTGAGGCTACAGGAATTGTTCGCTCTCTGGACGAATACGAGGGTCCAACTGGCGGAAACATGGCGTTTGGTCAGGGCCTTGCAATTCCATTTATCCAGGTTATTCGAGCGTACACCGCTGTTGCCAATAAGGGAACTATGGTGACTCCGCACTTTATGGTTTCAAAGGGCGGCCAAGAGGTTACCTGGCCTACTAAAGACGTTATTTCTGCTTCCACAGCTTCAGCCGAGCTTGACATGATGACTACTGTTGTCAAAGAAGGCACCGGTGTTCGCGCAGGTATCTATGGCTACACTGTTGCTGGTAAAACAGGTACCGGCCAGCAGGTTGTGGAAGAAACCGGCTCGTACGGCGAGAATTCCGGTTTTGTTGCCTCTTTCTGCGGTATTGTAAATCCTTCAGAATCTGATCTGATGGTTTACGTTGGACTTAACGATACTCACCAACTTGCATCGCAATCTGCCGCTGTGGTCTTCTCGCAATTTGCAAAAGACGCAGCTACACGCCTTAATATTCAACCAATCAATAACTAGGAGAGCTCATGGTTAAGCTTTCGGTTGAACAGATAGTCGCAGCTACAAATGCACGACTGATCCACCGCGGAACCCGCGAGGTTGCGGGCGCGGCCGTCATCGACTCTCGCGAGGTCCAGGAAGGCTCGCTCTTCGTGGCCTTCGCTGGCGAGAAGGTCAATGGAAACTCCTATCTCTTATCTGCTGCCCAGGCTGGCGCTGCTGTTGTAGTGGCATCTGAGCCTGTAGCAGACAATCTGCTCGACAACCTGGCCGCCACAGGAGTCAGTGTTCTTGAAGCCGCCGACGATGACTGTGAGGCGTTCCTGCTGGCTCTTGCCGCTGCTTGGCGAGAAGCCCATCCAAATTGGCTGGTTGTAGGTGTAACCGGATCAGTTGGTAAAACTACTACCAAAGAAATGCTTCGTCGTGGCATTGGCGCTACCCGCCGCGTGCATGCTACTGCTGGCAACCACAATAACCTCATTGGCCTGCCACTTACGGTACTTTCTACTCCAGAGGATACCGAGGTACTTGTGCTTGAGCTGGGCATGAATCATGCCGGCGAGATTACCAGACTCACCTCGGTTGCCCGTCCAACGGTGGCGGTCATTACCAACGTTGGTACCAGTCACATTGGTCTTCTCGGTAGCAGAGAAAACATTGCGCGCGCCAAGGCAGAGATTGTCTCGGGCATGCGCGCATTTGACTCAATTGAACCTACGCTTATTCAGGCTTCGGCGGGGGACTACACCAAGTTCATTGCAGATGAGTTTGCTCGCCCTGCTCGCATTGTTTGCAAGACAGTGGGCGCCACAGAAGCTGACGTCATGAGCGCAAAGCAGGTCACCCTCGACGAGGAGGGCCTTCCAACTGCCACTATTGTTGCTGCATCCGGCTGGTCACGCACGGTAACTCTTGAGGTACCTGGGCGTGTTGTTGTCGACGACCTTCTTTTGGCACTTGAGGCTATAGAAACGCTTGGTCTTGACCTTGACGCAGCTGCAGAGGCTATTGAGCAGATGCCTGCCACTCGTATGCGTCTTTCGGTACTTGACGCAACCTGCGGTGCCAAGATTATTGACGATTCTTACAACGCCAGTCCTAACTCAACAGCTGCAGCCCTTGACGTGTTGATGCAGATGCCAGCGGAAGGCCGCCGCATTGCTCTTATCGGAGAGATTGGTGAGCTTGGTCCAGAGGAGAAGCGCCTTCACGGTTATGTGGGTGCCTATATTGCTGCTAAGAACCCAGACCTTGTTGCCTTTGTAGGCACGGGAGCCGCACGTGAAATGGTTGAAGCTGCGCGCGTCATGGGTTTCTCGGAAGATAAAATTGAACAGTTCAGTGATGTCAACGAAGCACTTACCGTGCTCGGACCAGTACTTGCGCAAGGAGATGTTCTTCTCGCCAAGGCATCGAGGTCTGCCCAGCTTGATATTTTTGTAAAAGGAGTTACTGAGTAATGTTTTACCAGACTATTTACCCAACATACCAAGTGTTTGTAGCACTTGGTGTCTCCTGCATCATCACGTTGATCTTAATGCCACTCTTTATCAAACTGATGAAGAAAGAGGGGGTAGGACAGCAGGTTCGCGCTGACGGCCCTCAGCAACACCTGGTCAAGCAGGGTACTCCTACTATGGGCGGCGTTGTTATGCTGGTAAGCATTGTGCTGACCTGTATTGCACTTGCTCAGTGGAACACCGACCTCATTCTTGCTATGGCAGCTATGCTGCTCACGGGCTCGCTTGGTCTTCTGGACGATATCGAGTCTGTTGCTCATGGTAGAAGCCTTGGTCTCACCGCATCTCAGAAGATGGCTGGACTCATTACTATCTCTGTGGCATTTTGCCTGGCAGCAGTTAACATTTGGGGCATTACACCCATTATTGCGTTCCCTGGTGGCCTTGATATCAACCTGGGCATCCTTACTACTACCGTCAATTTAGGCGGAAACGTCATTTCTATCCCTTGGCTGTATCTCTTCTTTGTCTTTTTGCTCATGGCAGGTCTCTCCAACGCTGTTAACCTGACCGACGGCCTTGATGGCCTGGCTGGTGGCTGCGTTATGGTTGTCATGATTTTTATGGCTGCAGTAGCTTTCCGCTATGGCGAGAGTAGCCTTGCTGTTTTTGCCGCATCGATCGCAGGCGCTTGTATTGGTTTTTTGTGGTTTAACAGCTATCCTGCAAGCATTTTTATGGGAGACACCGGCTCTCTTGCCTGGGGCGCTGCCTTTGCAGCTTTGGCAGTCCTTACCAAGACAGAGGTAGTTTCCCTGGTCATGGGCGGTCTTTTTATCATCGAGGCACTGTCCGTTATCATTCAGGTTGTCAGCTACAAGGCAACTAAAAAGCGCGTATTCTTGATGGCTCCACTGCATCATCACTTTGAGAAACTTGGCTGGAACGAGACAAAAGTAGTCTTTAGATTCTGGATTATTTCCGGTGCATTTGCCGCTCTGGGCTTTGCTCTGTACTTCCAGCTTCACTAAAGATATTGCTCTTAGAAAGGATCGCTTGCGTGTCACTTCTAGAAACACTTGGAAATGTATGTGTTCTTGGTTTTGGTAAGACCGGCGTCTCTGTCTGCACGTATTTGCTGCAGCAGCCAGAGGGTCGTGTGTCTTCCGTAACTCTTGTGGGCGGCGCAGATGCTACTGTTGGCGAGAAGATCCAAGAGCTTGCAGATTTAGGCGTACAGGTACAATGCGGCTCCGATCAGGTTAAGGGTGCCTTTGACCTGACTATTGCATCTCCTGGTATTCCAGACACCTCTGAGCTGTTCTTAAGTGCAAAGGCAGCTTCTAAGCAGATTATGGGCGAGCCAGAGTTTGCCTATCAAGAGAGTCCTTCACAGTGGATTGGTATAACCGGCACAAACGGTAAAACTACTACCACAAGTTTGACCACGTCAATCCTGCAGTATGCAGGTCTTGATGCAAGCGCTGTTGGCAATATTGGTCTTACTATTACTGACCAACTTGCAGAGAGAAAGCCTAAGAGCTGGTTTGTAGCAGAGCTTTCAAGCTTCCAGCTTGCTACTACTCAAAAATTGCATCCTCACGTTGCGATGCTTTTAAACATTACGCCGGATCACCTTGAGTGGCATGGTTCACTCGAGGCGTATGCAGCAGCTAAAGAGAAGATTTTTGCCAACCTTGATGCAAATGACCTGGCAATTGTCTCTGACTTGGATAAGTTTTGTCAGGACGTGTCTTCTCGCCTTGAGGCTCGCGGCATTGCCGTATGCCATCTTGCTCAGACAGATCCCGGTACGCAAAACGCCGCCTTTGTACGCAATGGAGCGCTGGTAGTCAGGCTATCTGGTAAAGAGATGGAGCTTGTAGCAGCTGATGCACTCCACATTAGGGGAGCGCACAATGCGCTCAACGCTCTTGCTGCAGCTGCATGTGGTTTATTCCTGGGACTTGATATTGTTTCTATCAGGCATGCTCTGTTGGACTTTATGCCGCTTGAGCACAGAATTGAGCCTGTTGATACGGTTAATGGTGTTTTGTACGTTAACGATTCCAAAGCAACAAACACTGATTCAGTTGAAAAATCATTAACTTCGTTCCCAGGTAAAGACGTTATTTTGCTACTTGGTGGTCACGATAAGGGCACAGAGCTTGATGAGTTTGCTCAGAAGGTGTCCGCTACCTGTGCATACGCAATCTGCTTTGGAGAGGCAGGTCCTCGCTTTGCAGAGGCGCTTCGCCGCGTTTCTGGCAGCCATGCAGAAGTGGTAGAAGAACCTCATATGCATGAAGCCTTTGACCGTGCGGTAGAGCTTGCTCGTCCAGGTTCTGTAGTGCTTCTCTCACCAGCATGTTCCTCATTTGACGAGTTCACAGGCATGGCTCAGCGTGGTCGTGTCTTTAAACAGCTGGTGGCAGATCTTGCTCAAAAAAAGAGCGGTCGATAATGGCTACCAGCAGAAACCGAACAGGGGAGCGTGCGCAGCAACCACGTACTTCTCGCCAGAAATCTTCCGAGGGCTCGCAGGCCAAAGGCCGCTTTGGTGCTATTCCAGAGCGTTTTATGCGGCCTCGTCTGGTGCTTCTGGTATCAACGGCTATTCTGGTGTGCTTTGGCCTGGTAATGATTTATTCCGCATCCTCGATTTCTGCAATGACTTCTGAGGACATGGGCTATAACCCCTTCTACTACGTGCAGCGTCAGCTTGGCTTTGCTGCGGCAGGAGTTGCGTTAGCGTTTATTGTTTCTCGCATTGATTACCGTGCAGTAGTAAGAAACTTCCAGGTACCTATCTGGATTGTGACCATTGGAATGCTAGCAATTATTTTTACTCCTATTGCTGGCGCTGATGCATATGGTGCAACCCGTTGGATTTCAGTTGGACCGTTTTCTTTCCAGCCGTCTGAGTTTGCAAAGATTACCATCTTAATTTCTGTCTCGTATTTGGCTCAGCAGTACTTTATTGATCAGACCATAGATCAGATGGAGTTCTTTAAAAAGTTTGCTATTGCTGCGCTTGCGCCACTGCTTCTTATTTTGGCCCAGCCAGACAAGGGCTCCACACTAATTATTGTGGGAACACTTTTGGTCATTGGCTACCTTGCCGATGTTGACCGAAGGGTTCTGGCAACTATTGCTGTTGCTGGCTTTATTGGCTTTGCCTTCTTATCTCTTAAAGATGATTATTCTCGTGCTCGCGTTGTGACTATGCTCAACCCTTGGGCTGATTATTACGGTGCAGGTTATCAGCTTGCTCAGGGCTTTTATGCTTTTGGCTCTGGCGGTATTTTTGGTGTTGGCTTTGGTTTTTCTCGCCAGAAATATTCCTATCTTCCTATGGCTCACAATGACTTTATTTTTGCGGTTATTGGAGAAGAGCTGGGCTTTATTGGCGTTTTGGGCCTTTTGGCTGTATTTGGCGCCCTGGTATGGGCAGGCTTTAAGATTGCTCGCTATGCGCCAGATTTGACCGGCAGGCTTATTGCTGCAGGTTGTACCTCTATGTTTATTATTCAGGCCTTTGTTAACATCGGTGGTGTTTTGGGCCTTTTGCCTCTTTCTGGTAAGCCTCTGCCGTTTATTTCATACGGCGGTTCAACCATCATGTCTAGTATCTTGATGGTTGGTCTTTTGATGTCTGTTTCAAGGCAGTCAAGGCTTCCAGAAACCGAGTACGATAGGCAGCGTGCTTCTTGGAGCATAGCTGAAGAGCAGGATACCTTTGATGCTCCAGGTTTTGCTGGTCTTACCATGGTTGACGGTGGGGTAGGAGTAGGCATGCCACTCCCACGTTCTTCTCGTCCTAAGAGCAGCGCACAAAGCTCCGCGCGCCCATCACGAGGCGTTTTGCGCTCAAGAGATGACGACGCCCCTCAAGGCCGCATTACGACAGATGCCTCCGGAAGGCGCAGAATTGATTTGGGACCTTCTGCATCGGACAGGCTTCGTGGAAACAACAGGGCTCACCGATAGCTGATTTCTAGGAGATGGATTGCATGGCAGAACAGAAGAAACTCTCTGTTGCAATTGCTGCAGGTGGAACCGCTGGTCACATTAACCCAGCTCTGGCTCTAGCTGAGGAGCTGCGTGAGCGCGGCCACCAGGTTACGTTTTACGGTCAGCCCAACAAGCTTGAAGGTACGCTGGTACCTGAGGCAGGTTTTGAGTTGGTATCTATCCATGTAAATGGCTTTGATCGCAGACGTCCTTGGACGCTTATTAGCGCGGCATACAATCTTGAGCGCGCAAAGATGCAGCTGCACAAGCGCTTTAAAGAGCAGGGTGCACCTGATGTTGCTATTGGTTTTGGCGCCTATGTTGAGCTGCCTTTGCTTCAGCTTTGCGCAAAGCTCCATATCCCTTATTTGATTCACGAGCAGAACTCGGTAACCGGTCTTGCTAACCGTGTTTCTGCTGGTAAAGCATCTAAGGTGTGCATTGCGTTCCCAGAGGCTCGTAAGGCTTTTGAGGGTCACGTAAAGGCTCAAGACACCATTGTGGTTACCGGTAATCCTGTACGTAAGAGTGTTCTTTCTGCTGACAGAGCCGCCTCGAGGCAAGAGCTGGGTATTGCAGACAATCAGACATTGCTGCTTATCTTTGGTGGTAGCTTGGGCGCACGTAGCATCAACGAGACGTTTGCTGCGCTTAAGCAGGAGCTTCTTGCCCGTCCTAACCTGCGCATCATTCAGTCAACAGGCCAGAAGCTCTACGACGAGGTTGTCTCGCTTATGAAGCTTTCTGACGAGGAGGCTGCTCGCTGGGAGGTTAAGCCCTACATCTCCAACATGGGCGCCACCCTTGCTGCGGCTGACCTGGTGGTTTCTCGCTCCGGAGCATCTTCTGTGGCCGAGATTGCAGCGCTTGAGCTCCCCAGCATTTTGGTGCCGTACCCTCTGGCAACAGCAGATCATCAGACTACTAACGCACACCTGTTGTCGGACGCGGGAGCAGCTATTCTGGTGCCAGATAACCAGGTGGGCACCACGACCTTCTCGACAGCTCTGTTTGAACTGGTAGATAACGCGGACCAGCGCAAAAAGCTCTCCGAGGCAGCCGCTACACTTGACCAGCGCAGCGCCGCATCTCTTGTGGCTGACGCTGTGGAAAGTGCCGTTTGTGGCGCATAACACGTTCGGTTTTGCGTTAGAGTAAACATGTCTTGGTATGTCCAAGACTCAAACGATAACAATACTTGGAAAGGCTCTCTTATGGCAGATTCCATGGGCGAGAAGACCATCTCGCGTGCACATTTTATTGGAATTGGCGGCGCAGGTATGAGCGGAATTGCGCTTGTTCTGCATGAGCGCGGCTGCACCGTTACCGGCTCCGATCTAAAGAGCTCGCATTATGTTAGAGAGCTTGAAGATGCAGGTATTCAGGTAAGCATCGGCCACACCGCAGCCACTATTGACGCTGTGATGCCTGATGTCATTGTTACCTCTACCGCAATCCCAGAGACAAATCCAGAGGTCATTCGCGCACGCGAACTTTCCATTCCTATTTGGCCTCGCGCTAAGATGCTCTCGTATTTGTCGCGCGGCCGCAAGACCATTGCTGTTGCGGGCACTCACGGCAAGACCACCACGTCTTCTATGGTTGCTACCATGCTGGACAAGCTTGGCGCTGATCCATCATTTTTGATTGGTGGTGTTGTTGAGGGCTACGACACCAACGGTAAAAACGGCAACGGCCAGTACTTTGTCTGCGAAGCGGACGAGTCTGACGGTTCGTTTATGTTCCTTAACCCTAACGTGGTTGTTGTCACCAATATTGAGGCAGATCACCTTGACCACTACGGCTCTCTCGAGAATATCGAGAAGACCTTCTGTGAGTTTATGAGCTTGCTTGATAAGGAAGAAACTGTTGTTATCAACGGCGATAATCCTCATTACGTTGAGCTTGCTCAGTCAACTGGTAGGCACGTAGTCACCTACGGTTTTGATTCAAGCTGCGATTTTGTTTGCACACAGGAGGAGAGAAAAGCTGGTATTGAGAATCCTCTTACCATCAAGACTCCTTCTGGTCAGACTATCTCTGTGGTACTTCCAGCTAATCCTGGTAAGCACAATGTTGCTAACGCAACCGCTGCAATTGCCGTTGCTGATGCTCTTGGCTTTGATCTTGACCAGGCCGCAGCAGCGCTTTCTCAGTTCAAGGGCGCACGCCGTCGCTTTACACACGTAGGCGACATCAACGGTATTACCGTTGTTGACGATTACGGTCATCATCCAACCGAGATTGCAGCAACCATGTCTGCAGCTCTTCCTCTTGGCTTCAAGCGCGTTGTTGTTGTTTTCCAGCCACATCGCTACAGCAGAACGCAGGATTTGGCGGATTCGTTTGCCCATGCATTTGATGGCATTGACGTTTTGCGCGTCATGGATGTCTTCTCAGCAGGTGAGCTGCCTATTCCAGGTGTCTCGGGCAAGACCGTCTCTTCAAGGGTTGAGGTTGCTCATACTGTTCCTGACGTGCGTTATATTCCTTCTCGTCGTGATCTTATCGCGGATCTTCTTGATACGGTTAAGCCAGGAGATCTGCTGATTACTCAGGGCGCAGGTGACGTCACTCAGATTGGACCAATGTTTATCCGCGCACTCAAAGAGCGTCTTCAGAACCACTAGGACCTCTGTCGTGAGCCTGTTTAACGCCTATGTAAGCCTTTCTGGGGCCCTTGATGCAACAATCAAGCAAGATGAGCCACTGAGCCACCATACTTCCTTTAGGATTGGTGGTAAGGCGTCGCTCTTTGCTGCTGTTCACAGCCACGTAGCGCTGGTGCGTGTGCTTGAGGTGCTTGCAGCTAATCGAGTTGATTGGGTGCTTTTGGGCAAGGGTTCAAACATCCTTGTCTCTGATAAGGGCTACAACGGCTGCGTTATTGTGCTCGACGATGAGCTTTCTACCATTTCAGTTAGCGAGAATAACCTCATTACTGCAGGTGCAGGTGCGCTTACGGCACGCGTTTGCAATGAGGCCATGAAAGCAGGTCTTTCTGGCCTTGAGATGTGTGCTGGTATCCCCGGAACTATCGGCGGCGCTCTTTCGATGAACGCAGGTACCAGGCATGATTGGATTGGTAAAGCCGTCCGTGATTGCGTGGTGCTAAAGCCTGGCAAGGGTCTTGTACGCTACGATGCCTCCGAGATTGAATGGGGTTATCGCTATACCACGTTTGCACCAGATGAGATTATTCTTGAGGCAACGTTTGCGCTGACAGCATCTAATCGTCCTAAAGTTGCCCTTGGTATGGATACGCTTCTGCAGCGCAGAAGAAATACGCAACCAACTGGACAGCTTTGCTGCGGTTCTGTTTTTAAGAATCCAGGTAGTAGGTCTGCCGGCGCGCTTATTGAAGAGTGTGGTCTTAAGGGAGCTACTGAGGGCGGCGCACAGATTTCTGATATTCATGCCAACTTTATTGTGAATACCGGTAACGCCACCGCCTCAGATGTCATTGCACTTATGCGCAGAGCACACGATGCGGTACAAGAAAAGTTTGACATTGATCTTCAGCCAGAGGTTAAACTTCTGGGTTTTGGGGCATAGGGAAGATATGGCAGAAGATACTTCAAAGCAAACAACGCGCCGTAAGGGCACAAAAAGGGAGCCTTTATCGTCTGGTGCTGCTCAGACGGCAGGGGCTACTAAGCCTTCTTTTATGAGTAAGGCCTTTAAGCCTAAGCCAAAGGTTGAGGCTACAGCTTCTAATGCCAAGCCTTCTGCTAAAAAGATTTCTGCCAAAAAGCCAAATAACGCTACAAAAACTGCAGCTCAAGCTCGTGCTGAGCGCATTAAACACAGCAGAAAGGTATCGTTTAAGGCAGTACGCACGGCCTTTATCGTTTTGCTTAGCCTCGCCCTTCTCGCTGGCATTGCTTTTCTCGTCCTACGTTCTTCCTCAGTCTTTGCTATTACCAACATTCAGGTAGAGCCAACAGAGCACGTCTCTAACGAGCAAATTCAAAAGCTCATTGCAGTAGAAGAGGGAACAACGCTGCTCAATATGGATGAATCCCTTATTACCCAAGAACTTCAGAAGGACCCTTGGGTAGCTTCTGCAACGTACGAGAGGCAGTTCCCTAATACGCTGCGCATTACTATCACAGAGCGTAAGGTTACAGCCATAGTGGCGCTTTCTTCTGGTCCGGTTGCATGGTATTTGGGCGAGAATAACGTCTGGCTAGAGGCAGATCAGCTTAACGTACCAGAAGGAAAGACTACTGCCACCGTTGCGCTTGAGAAGGCAACCTCAGAAGGTGAGCTGCTGATTACCGATGTTCCTGCAACGGTTTCTCCTGTAGCAGGCACCACAGCAACAGACGCAGAAATTCAAGCGGTTATGCAGTATCAGTCTACGTTCTCGTCAGAGCTCACGTCACAGATTGTGAGTTACTCGGCTAGTAGCGTTGATGCAATCTCTGTCACGCTTACCAATGGTGTGCAGGTTGCCCTAGGCTCTCCAACACAGATTGCTGACAAAGAAAAAGTGATTCTGGCAATGCTTAAGCAGTTCCCAGGAGAGCTTACGTACTTGAACGTAAGAACACCTGCAAACCCAACCTATAGGCGAGTTTCTACCGGAAATGTTCAGTCTGGTTCTGGTGTTTCGTAGGTAAACGCGCAGACAATGCGCGCCGTTAGGGAATAGTTTCCTACCGTTTACCAGGTTTCTTCACAATTTCTACATATTATTTGACTTGTATGGGTCAGTTGTGCAAATATACCCCGCTTTGCATGAAGCGTAAGCCTTAACTTGAGGTTTAGGGTTTTATACAGCGGTTCTGCGAGCGCATAAACGTAGCCTAAGCGCAGTCGCGCTCCGGGACAAACGGGCACAAGAGTGCCTCAAGGAGGAAGACATGATTAAGGACACCGATACCCTTAACAACTATCTTGCTGTTATCAAGGTTGTTGGCGTTGGTGGCGGCGGAACTAACGCTGTCAACCGCATGATTGAAGAAGGCATCCGTGGCGTTGAGTTCGTTGCTGTAAACACCGATGCACAGGCTCTTGCAATCTCCGATGCTGACATTAAGGTTCACATCGGTACTGACATCACCAAGGGTCTTGGTGCTGGCGCTAACCCTGAGGTTGGTAAAGAGGCAGCAGAGGATAGCCGCGACGAGATCAAGGCTGCACTTGCTGGCGCTGATATGGTCTTCATCACTGCTGGTGAGGGTGGCGGTACTGGTACCGGTGCTGCTCCAGTTGTTGCTGATATTGCAAAGAATGACGTTGGCGCACTGACCGTTGGCGTTGTTACTAAGCCATTCTCCTTCGAGGGCCGTCGTCGTTATGGTTCTGCAGCTGACGGTATCAAGACTCTTTCCGAGAATGTTGATACGCTCATTGTTATTCCAAACGATCGTCTGCTTGATCTTTCTGAGAAGAAGACCACCATGCTTGAGGCATTCCGCATGGCTGACGATGTTCTATGCCAGGGTACCCAGGGTATTACCGACCTCATCACTGTTCCTGGCCTGATCAACCTCGACTTTGCAGACGTCTGCACCATCATGAAGGGCGCAGGTAGCGCAATGATGGGCATTGGTATTGCTGCTGGTGATAACCGCGCTGCTGATGCTGCAACTGAGGCAATTTCTAGCCGCCTGCTTGAGAGTTCCATCGAGGGTGCAACCCGCGTTCTTCTCTCTATTGCTGGTAACAAAGACCTTGGTATTCAGGAGATTAACGAGGCAGCTGACCTGGTTGCTAAGAACGTTGATCCTGATGCAAACATCATCTTTGGTACTGTTGTTGATGAGTCCCTGGGCGATCAGGTTCGCGTAACCGTTATTGCAACTGGTTTCAATGACTCTAACGTTCAGCAGCAGCTTCCAACTCTGAACACTCAGAGCGCAAGCCGTCCAAGTCGTCCTGTTCAGCCACAGCCAACTCGTCCTGTAGCTGCTCAGCCACAGCCTGCTCGCACCAACAACTCTTCTAATGAGAAAGAGTTTGATATTCCAGACTTCCTTAAGCGTAGCCGCATCTAAATATGTGCGCGCTGAATAGACAGTGCTTACACGGCGTGACCCTGCTCATGGATCCTGAGGTTCCATGCGGGGTCACGCTCGCATTTACTGAGCGTACTGGCGGTTTTTCAGAAGGGGAGTTTGCTTCCCTCAATCTGGGCAGTAGATGTGGAGACAATCTGCAACAGGTGCAAAAGAATCGCCAGCTGGTCTTAGAGGCTCTTGGAGCTGGCGAGCTTTTCTCGCAACTCCTTATTCCTCATCAGGTGCACGGAAGCAAGGTAGTTTGTCTGACTTCCAATACATCAGAGGCTTTTGAACTGGCTCAAGCTGAGGCAGAAGCTGGTGCAGACGCCATAGTATGTACGGTTCAAAATACGCCTGTGATGTTGGCGTTTGCCGATTGTGTGCCGGTAATTCTTGTAGCTCCCGGTGGATTTGCAGTGGCACATTCTGGCTGGAAAGGCACAATTGCCCGCATTTCTGCGCGTGCAACCGAGGCGCTTTGCCAGGCAACTGGCGCCAAGTCTTCTGAGGTCAAGGCCTACATTGGTCCGCACATTGGCGGCGCTGACTACGAGGTTTCTCCTGAGCTCATTCAGATGTTCTCACAAGAGTTTGGTCCCGGCGTTGTAGACCGTGCATCTGGCGAGAGGTACTTAGATCTTGGATATGCCGTCAGAGCCGCACTGGTAGATGCTGGTGTACGCGCGTCTGCTATCGAAGAGGTTGCTGACTCGACCGCCTCTACAACTGAGCGGTTCTTCTCGTACCGAGCAGAGCACGGCAAGTGCGGAAGACATGCAGCCGTTGCTTACATGGCGTCAAAGTAGGGTAGAAGACGTTTAGCGCTATCGGAGAAGACGTTTAGGTCTACGACAAAAATTGTTAAACGTTACGTAAGATGTTGATGTATTCACCGCAAGAGATGATGGCTATGACGTACGATTCAGACGAATATCTTGAGTTTATTAAGGCTCGCAAAGCTCAGATTGAGTCGCTTGTAGCGGATGCTTCAGAAAAGTCCGGCAGAAGCGCCTCTGAGATTGAAATTGTGGCCGTCTCCAAAACTGTTCCTGTTGAAGCTGTTCTTGCAGCTTATAAGGCGGGCTGTAGAGTTTTTGGCGAGAATCGCCCACAAGAGCTGACACACAAACTGACATGTTTATCTGAAACTCCTTTTGCGTCTGAAATAACGTTTGACATGATTGGTAATCTTCAGAAGAACAAGATTAACCAGGTAGTTGGCAAGGTTCGCTACATTCATTCAATTTCTTCCGAGCACCTTGCAGAGGCGGTTTCAAAGCGTGCAGAGGCAAAGGATTCTCATGAGTCTGTGCTACTTGAGGTAAACGTCTCCGCTGAAGCCTCAAAATCGGGTTTCTCGCCAGAAGAAGTGTCAGAGTCTATTCAAAAGATTGTTGAGCTTCCTCACATTTCTGTTGTAGGTCTGATGACTATGGCACCAAAAGATGATTCAGAGCGTGCAAAGAGAACATTCTCAGGACTTCGAGAATTGCGTGATCGCTTGAGCCAACAAGTTGGTTTGAAGTTAGATGTTCTTTCTTGTGGCATGAGTGATGACTTTACGTATGCCATTGAAGAGGGTTCTACTACTATTCGCCTGGGTCGAGTATTGTTTGACCCAGCCTATACGTTGAGTGGGCACTAAAATAGTTGCAAGTTTTTGATACAGTAGTAAGAAGTTACGTGCGTTACAGAAAGGCACAATGATGAGCATTCTTGATACGCTAAGAGCAAAGCTTCGTGGTGGTCAGGACGATGAGTACTACGATGATGAGTATTATGGCGACGAAGGCTATGACGAGGTAGACGGAGCTTCTCCACGTTCGTACGATGATCGTGCACAGCAAGGCGCTTCCAACAGACTACTGGGCAATCCATCCAGACCAGAGGCAGAGAGCGTTTCTGTGTATACGCGCTCTGGCAAGCCAATCAGCACTAATCCAGCCGCTTCTTACAATCCTCAGCAGGATATGCGTTCGCGCGCTTCTGCGTATGCATCTCGTCAGGAGCCTTCCGGATACACTCCTTCTTACGAGCATACTGTGAGCCCAAATCTGCCAACTCCTGGTGATATTGGTCTTCGTCCTGTGAGCCGTACAAGCTATTCCGGACAGCTGCCACCATACGTTCTTCGTCCTGTTTCTTATGATGATGTTCAGTCGGTAGTTCGTCGTGTTCGTACTGGTCAGCCAGTTGTCCTTATCTTTAAAAACACCAACATTGAGGTTGCTAAGAGAATTTTGGACTTCAGTTTTGGCCTTTCTTATGGACTTGACGGCGCTGTTGAAGAAGTTGCTGACCGCGTTTTTGTTGTACTTCCTCATGGCATCTCTTTGACGCAGGCTGATCTTGATAAGCTTGCTGATGAGGGCGAGATTACCAGGTAACTGGAGGTTTTTGTGTTTTCGTATTATGTCTTGAACTCGCTCTATACTTTGTTGAGGATTTACAGCTTCTGCATTGTGGTATGGTGCCTGTCCTCTTGGATTACCGTTTCAAATGATTCGGTTAAGAACATTCTTGAGGCAATTGGCAAAATTGTTGAGCCATACCTCAGTGTGTTTAGGAACGTAATTCCTCCAATTTCTGGCGTTGATCTCTCACCGATTGTTGCACTTTTTGTGCTTAATCTTGTGGGACGTTTTGCCATTTCGACGCTGGGCTTTATACTAATATAGAAACTAGTTTGTCTTTGAATACAAACTGAGTAGTTATGATGTGTGGTACGTCTACTCGCAGACTGAAAGGGAACAAAGATGGCAATCACACCAGCAGACATCGAGCAGCAGACATTCTCTCCTGCTGAGACCGGCTACAATCCAGAGGAAGTTGACGCATTTCTTGAGCAACTCGCTTCTGAGGTTGATGCAATGCTTCAAAAGATCGCTGACCTTAAGGGCCGTCTGACCAGCACTGAGCAGCAGCTTGCTGCAGCACAGGCACAGGTTGCAAACCTTGAGGAGAACGCAAGCGTTCCTTCTGTTGAGGAGACAAACGCTGCAGCTATTGCTGCATCTGAGCACCAGATTTCTCAGGTCCTCATTGTTGCTCAGCAGAGCGCAGATAAGCTTGTTGCAGACGCTCGTGCAAACGCAGAGCGCATTCGCAACGAGGCAGATCAGAAGGCTCGTGAGGTTATCCGTCAGGCTCTTGCAGAGAAGCAGACTGAGCTTGATGAGATTGATCGCCTCAAGCAGTCCCGTGAGGACTTCCGCGCTGAGTACCGTAAGCTCCTCCAGCACTTCTTGGATGACGCAGACTCTGTCTTCCCAGAGACTGTTCTTACCAACAATGCTCCAACTGGTTCCCAGAATGCTGCTCAGCCTGCAGCTCAGCAGACTCAGATTTCTGCACCTGCACCTGCAGCTGGTGACTTCAACGACCTTGACTAAGTCTTAGGCCATTACCTTTGTACTGATAAGCGCTCAGCTCTGCTGGGCGCTTATTTGTTATCAGTCGTCTTAAGCGGCAGCTTTATAACCCAGAAGTAAGCTCTTTGCAGAATGTTTGCTTTTGTTCTATATGATGCACATCCTTTCTGTTTTCTCGTCCCTGATAGCGAATAGGTACGCCTTGGCTACGCGCAGCTTCTGCATTTGTGCTTGCAGTGAGTTCAGGGAGCCCTTGCCATACGCGTTTTGGCATCCAATGGGCGCGCAAGTCATATCCTCTTTCTGCAGGCCCGCGACCCTCTAGACCAACTCCCTCATAGAAGCGCCTCCACATGGCTTGCACGTATTTCTCATCAGTTGCAAGGTCTGTTCTAGAGAGCAGTTCTTCCAAAGAGGCATCGTCCAGCTGAATGGTTCCAAAGGTCTTCATTTCTGGTGCATAAAAACTGACTATATGATGAGCTGGATCAACAATAAAAAACCGCTCTGTACTCATCCGTTTGACAAAGTAATTGCAGGTTAGTGGCACTACGTTTGCATTAGGCTGAAATACAGACATAAAAGAGCCATCTGACATACGAGAAAACCGCACAAATTGCCGCGTATGCTCTCGTTCAGTTTCTACCTGTCTAGCCAGCGCATTAAACTCTGCCACGGTTGGGTCTGCAATATCTTCAAGGGCTCCTACACCATAGGAGAATGCAAGACGAATGTATCGATGCACAATCTCCGGCATAGTATGAGCATCTGAAGCACATGCCAAAACAATGCGACGTGTTATTTCTCTTGTGCCTACTTTCTTCTCTAGTCCAGTTAGAACTCGTTTAGCCAAGGCTACTACTGAGTCATCAGAAGGGTCTGGTCCACAGAGAACATGCTCCCCAAGGCTAGGCTGACAAAAGCTTTCTCTAACAAGACGCACGTGTGCCGGGTTAGCATGTGAGAGATAAGTGAGCCCTACAGCCCCTACAACGCCTTCTAAGCTTGGATTGCAGGAGATAACAACCTTCTGAGGCTTGGAGAGTCTTGTAAGCCTCTGAACAAGTGAGACAAGCTCTACGCTCTGATCAGAAGAGCCTGAGTTGAGAGGACTCAATACGGCGTCTTGTTTTGTTGTACGAACTTGCTTTGGCATCAGCAATTACCCTCTGTTTAATCAGTTCTTGGTCAAGTGGAGCTGAGGCATCTCTTACGCCACAGCAGGTGAGAAAGTGATGAGATCGTTTGAGCTGTATTCCCAGCCGTTTCAGATCATCAAAGGTGAGGCGAGACCGTCTTCTTGCAGCAATAATTCTTCGTGCGCCGGTGGGGCCAATACCGGGCACTCGTAAAAGTATTTCTAGTGGAGCATCCATAATCTCTACAGGAAATTGATTAAGATGTGCCAGCGCCCATCCAAGCTTTGGATCAATTTCTAAATCAAGCCAAGGTGCTTCCGGAGAAACTAGCTCATCAGGAGAAAACGCATAGTAGCGCATAAGCCAATCAGCCTGGTAAAGACGGTGTTCTCTACGCAGGGGAACAGGAGTGTCCAACTCTGGAAGACGATGGTCTTCTATAACAGGAATATAGGCAGAGAAGAATACTCGTTTCAATTCAAATTGTTGATAAAGCGCTTGCGATAAGTGCAATATTTGATTGTCTGATTCTGGAGAAGCTCCAATGATAATTTGCGTTGATTGTCCAGCGGGCGAGAAGGACCTCTTGCCTGAAGATACCCTTGATGAGCGCATAAAGGTATTCTTCAAGCAGTTTGAACGAAGAGCTAAACCTTCTTTTATGATCTGCTTCTGAGTAGGAATAACAATGCCCTTAGATTTGCCAGCAGACTTCACAATGCCCTTTGATGCATTTTTAGCTTCAAGCAATTGCCTTTCTTCAGAGACACGTAGGCGGTGAATGAAAGACATGGGTTTAGTAACCGTTTCTGCGTTTTTGTGAGGACAAAGTTTAGTAAGTGAGGTTGAGCTAGGTAATTCCAGATTGACAGAGAGTCTATCTGCTAAGCGGCCAATGGCATCAATAAGATCTGGATCTGTTCCGGGAATTACTTTTGCATGAACATAGCCGTTAAACAGCAACTCATTTCTAAGGTAGGAGAGGCATTCAATCATGAGTTCTGTGGTGTGGTCTGGCGATCCTATAACACCTGAGGAAAGAAAGAGTCCCTCTATGTAATTTCTTTTATAGAAATCTACGGTAAGCTCTGCTAATTCCTGTGGTGTAAAGGTAGCCCGCTTGGTTTGTGCAGAAGATCTATTGACGCAGTAAGCACAGTCATAACAACAAGCATTAGAAAGTAAAACTTTTAGCAGCGTAATGCAGCGACCATCAGGGGTAAATGAGTGGCAACAGCCGGCCGCTGAGGCCATTCCTACCTTTCCTGCCTGCGGATCTCTGTCTACACCAGAAGAAGTGCACGCCGCGTCAAATTTGGCTGCATCTGCAAGTATGGCGAGTTTATCAAGAGTATCCATGGCAGCAACTTTCTACTTGAAAATAGAACGCCTGTTCGTATACTTAGACTATCACGAATGGAGAAGAAGTAAAGAAAAATCTAGAACAAACGTTTGTCATTTTAAAACCGCAGGAAGGATGTGAATGACGTGTGAAGGATGTATACTTTTCCCATCAGCAACTGCGGAAGGAATGGCTATGAGCATACAGAAAAACAGCTCTTCACCATGCCTTTCTCGCCCCGTGAATTTACAAGTTCCCACGTATGCCTTGCGTGCATTAGAAGTTCTTGAAGATGCCGGATTTGAGGCGTGGATTGTGGGTGGCTGGGTGCGAGACGCCCTACGCGGCTCATTTGCCCATGATATTGACATCACAACATCGGCAACGTGGCAGCAGAGCAAAGCGGCTTTTGAGGCTGCAGACATTCCTGTGCATGAAACAGGTATTGCATATGGAACCGTTACTGCTGTTGTCGAGAAGCACCCTATTGAGGTCACAACGTATCGCTGTGACGGAGAATATCTTGATGGTCGTCGTCCTGATTCTGTGCAGTTTGTCTCTCGTATAGAGGAAGATCTTGCTCGTAGAGACTTCACTATTAATGCAATGGCATATCACCAAAAGAGGGGATTGCTTGATCTTTATGACGGTCAAGAAGATTTATCTGCACGTGTAATTCGCGCTGTTGGGGAGCCTAAGGTTCGCTTTACAGAGGACGCTCTTCGCATGCTTCGAGCATTGCGGTTTGCATGCAGACTCTCGTTTTCAATTGAGGAGAAGACACATCAGGCACTTATCGAGTGTGCACCGCTACTCTCTCAGGTTGCATCTGAGCGCATTGGCTCAGAAGTGGCTCAAATTGTTGAGGCTGGCCATATTGCTCATGCTATCAAGCTGGGATTTCCTGTTCTAGCGATAGCAATTCCAGAGCTCTTACCACTTCAAAACTTTGATCAAAGAAGTCCGTATCACGCCTATGACGTGCTGGAACATACAGCTCGAGTCTGCTCTGCAACAGAGGCTTTTACAGCAGGTACTGCAACACCTGCGCTTAGGTGGGCTGCTCTTCTACATGATATTGCAAAGCCAGAAATGTTTAGCGTTGACGCAGATGGAAGAGGCCATTTTTATGGTCATCCAGAAAAAGGTGCAATCGTAGCAAAAGCCCTGCTTAAACGCTTAGCTTTATCGCAGCATTTGAGTAATGAAGTTTGCGCTCTTGTGGCATTGCATGACTATGATGTGGATGTTACAACGGCGTCGCTCAGGCATATGATTGCCCTGTTAGCCGAGGCAAGTAAATCGGATGGCATTGCCCTTGCGTATGACCTTTTGACGTTGAAGCAGGCTGATGCCTTGGCAAAGGCAAATCCTTATCGCAGCTACGCAGTAACGCTTGAAGCTATGAGAGAGCTCCTCTTACATGAGGCAAAACAAGAGATTGCTCAGCATCCGCAAGAGCTGTGCATTTCGGGCGCAGAAATTATGGAAGTGCTCTCGCTTCAGCCAGGACCTGCTGTCGGTGTGTGTCAACGTAGGCTTTTTGAGCTTTATTTAGCAGGTCAAGTGAAGAATAGAAAAGAAGATCTTCTCGCCATTCTTGCTCAGGGTAATTGGTAAAAATAATAAAGAGTGCCAGATTTAATCAATAAAAAAAGTAAGGCCTTTGTATTTTTATAGGTTCGGTAAAACGGTATAGTAGGCATAAAAAAATATCAGAGAGGCGTCATTTTATATGACGGATAGTGTCGTATGGGGGAGTTCATGGGCGAGAAGCGCGATTATATTACGTTAGAAGTCATACACCATAATGCTTATGAACAACAGCCTGCAGAAGAACCTGAAGCTCCAGCGCCTTCCATTTCTCATATTCGTGCCGAAGCTCGTACTAAGAAAAGCGCAGCTACACGTAAGCGTATTATGCACGAGACAACTAAGCTCATGCTTGCTCGTGGAAATACCAACTTCAAAATGAGTGAGATTTCTGATAGAGCTCGTCTTTCAAAGGGCGCGCTGTATTACTACTTTTCTGATAGAGAGGCCCTTTTGCAGGCAATCTTTGACGAGAGCGTTGATGAGCTTGCAAAAGATATTGCGCATACCATTGGTAATAAGCCCGCCTCAAAAGAGACGCTTCATGCAATCATCGCTCAACTTGCTGCTCATATTTTGCCTGACTCACCTTTGGTTTTGGCTTTAATTAACAAGCTTGCAAGCTCTGAGCAGGCACTTATTACCAACATTGAGGGGCCGCTTTCTCGCGTGGTTGTTCTTCTTGCTAATCAGCTTGAGATGGGAAAATTGCAAGGCTTTATTCGTCAGGGTGTTGATTCAAGACTTGCTGCCTGTTCTATTACGGGTGCATTGGTTCTCTCGGCCATTGGCCTGATGGGAGAGCGCCACGGTGCGGAGAGCTCTGACGAACTTGCACAGAATCTGCTAGATATGACACTTGCTGGTATTGGAATAGACGAGTAATCATACGAGTTTTTGCATAATGCCAGTTTAACTATGCAATTTAAAGAGCGCCCTTGTGGTGCTCTTTTTACAATTTTCTTGACTGATCCTGCTCAAAAGTGTCTTTGGTGGGTATAGTAAGAGTGGTTGCGCGTAGAAGAACGCAAATATTCTGCATAAGCAGAGAAGCCATGCGTGAAAGGACAGTTCATGGCACACAAAAACTATTTGTTTACCTCGGAAAGTGTTACCGAGGGACATCCAGACAAGGTTTGCGATCAGATTTCTGACGCAATTCTTGATGCAATCCTGGCAAAAGAGGCGGAGCTTGAAGAGCGTGGGTACGTTTCTCCAAGCGGTGTTCCTGCTTGCTTGGATAACGTTCGTTGTGCATGTGAGACCTTTGCTACTACAGGAACTATTGTGGTGGCAGGAGAGATTCGCACTCAATCCTACGTTGATGTCCAGGAGATTGTTCGTAACACCCTCAGAAATATTGGCTACGACCGCGCTAAATATGGTTTTGACTGCGAGACCTGCGGCGTTTTAAGCCTCATTCACGAACAGAGCCCCGATATTGCTCAGGGCGTTGATCAGTCCTATGACACACAAGCTGGACGCACTACCGATCCGCTTGATCTTATCGGCGCAGGCGATCAGGGCATGATGTTTGGCTTTGCCTCTGACGAGACCGATGTTCTTATGCCAATGCCAGCTTACCTGGCTCAGCGTCTGGCTCAGCGCCTTTCAGAGGTGCGTAAGTCTGGCGAGGTTGAGTACTTGCGTCCAGATGGCAAAACTCAGGTTACCGTTCGTTATGAGGACGAGAAACCCGTTGAGGTCACAGCCATTGTTGTTTCCACGCAGCATGCTCCAGAGATTGAAGACATGTCTGTTATCAAGCAGGATATGATCGACCACGTTATTGCACCTGTTATGGGTGAGGTCAACATTGCTTGGGATAACGCTGACATTTACGTTAATCCAACTGGCCGCTTTGTTGTTGGTGGACCTATGGGAGACACAGGACTTACCGGTAGAAAGATTATTGTTGATACCTATGGCGGTATGGGTCGTCATGGTGGCGGCGCTTTTTCTGGTAAGGATTGCACCAAGGTTGACCGTTCAGCAGCATATGCAGCGCGCTGGGTTGCCAAAAACGTCGTAGCAGCAGGCCTTGCAAAGAAGTGTGAAGTTCAGCTTGCCTACGCCATTGGTGTTTCTCATCCACTGTCTATCATGGTTGATACCTTTGGCACTGGCATTGTTGACGATGCTGTTATTGAGCAGGCTATCGAGAAGGTCTTTGATCTTCGTCCTGGTGCCATTATTAGAGACCTTAAGCTGCGCCGTCCTATCTTTTCTAAGACAGCAGCATACGGACACTTTGGCCGCAAAGACCCAGACTTCACATGGGAAGCAACTGATCGTGTTCAGGAGCTTAAGGACGCAGTTTCTGCACTTCAGGCATAACGTTCTTACAAGGTAATCTTGTACAACCTCATAGAACCTTCTTCCAGCACCACCTCAAAACCTGGGGTGGTGTCTGTTATTTGCGTGATACCTCTGAAGGTTCCAGGTTTGTAGGTACTGGTAACAGCGTTGGAGTAATCAACAACGTTGTTCAGAATAAGGACGTATTGTACGTTAAGGTCGCGTACCGTCTGAAGCACCTCAGGGTCGCTCGCAATGCGATTAAGGCGTTTGCGAAGAATTGCACTTGCAGGACGTTCTGAAGCGTCATAGCCGTTAGGGAAGCGCCAGAGCACATGTAAGTCGTTAGTGCCATACGCCCAGAGACTGCCATCTTGAGGTAGGTTTGCAATAACAGCACCTGCAGGAACGGTAAGCTCCACGCGACGTAAAAACTCCAATTCTTCCGATGTCAAAATGTAGTGATCACCATAGGCCTTCTCGGAAGCCTGTTTAAAGGCAGTAGCGGCAGGAATTGGCTCTTCCGATTTAAGGTTTGGCATAGGAACCACATAGTTGAGTACAACTACACATGCAATGACCGCTCCTACAATCAGAGGTTTAGCCCAAACAGTACAAAAGACGCAGGTCTGAGCTTTGGTCTGAGCCTGAGAAGCTTTTTCTCTCCAGGAGTCAAACGTTTCCAGCGCAGCTTCGGCAAGAGTTGCCAGGCCAAGCGCTGCCAGCGGAATTGCCATAATGACGCAGCTTGCCGCAATGCGGAACGGATCGGTATACCAAAATCCCGAGAGATATCCCTTCAGAGGAACGTCAAACGTAATAATAAAAATGCAGAGTATAGACAGGTACATAAAGGCAGATACCATCCATCGAGCCTGCTTGTGCTTAAACGTCCATACAGCGCCTACAAGCACGCAGATTGAAAGTATCGGTTGTGGAGAAACAAGCTCTCCACCTGCGTACGACTGTCCAATAAAGTCCATGCCAAGGGCGTGCAAAATAGCATCTTGCAGGCTAGAGTAGGCGCTCCACCAGAAATTGAGAGCCACGCCTCGAACAATCAAAACGTAGTAGAAAACAGACCAAATAACCAGCGCAAAGATAAAGAATGCGTATGCCAGCGTGACAGGCTTGATTTGTTTTCCAAAGAGAATAACTCTGCGTTTTGATTCTCCAATGCGCGCAAAACTCCAAGGCAAAAGCACAACAATTGACGAGAAAATCGTGGAAGGATGCAAGATAAAGAGGGTAATCAAGCCAAGAACAAATATGACAATAAGCCAGATGAGGTCGTGTTTTGGTGTTCTTGAGCGAGTCATCTGCATAAAAATCCACCAAATAGAAGGCATTACACAGAAGGCTACCGTGTTAGGAAAGATTGGTCCGTAGATGAGAAGCGACCAAGGGAAAACAAAAAATGCTAGGCAAACAAAAGCTCCACTGATAAGCGCAATGCGATGTTTAGGAAGAACTTTTGCAATAAGTGAGCAGGTTGAGAGTGGAAAGACAATGGCTGCACTGACAAAGTTGAGTGCATTACCTGCAATAGGAACGGTTGTAGAAACAAGCTGCGTTGTTAGTGCAACAATGATGTTCCAGCCTGAAGGATAAAATCCCGAAGTCCCCGGCTCCCAAGGTGTAATTGAAGCTTCTACGGTGCTGTAGAAGTCATAGTGAATTGATGAGTACTTTTGAGACTCAATCATTGCCTGCGTGACATCTAAGTGATGCACAATGTCCCAGCCCTGAACAAAGGAGCTGGCAGAGGGCAGGGTTGGTAAGAAGAGAAACCCTACGGTAAGAAGACCAATTGCAATGTACAGAAGAGGCATCCAGAAAGGGAGTTCTTCGCAGATGAATGCCGGTACAGGGCTAGTTGATTGCTTGCCAGCGCGTATTGCTTCGGATTTGACGGGTTTCTCGCCGTTAAGGTCTTCTTTGTTCTTGTGAGCAACATAATAAACGTAGCCATTGACCAGAGCTGCGATAAGCAACGGAACAAGAACCATTACGGCCAAGGGGATGGGGATGTTCAGTGCGCTAAAGATCTCTCCCTCAATAAAGTAAAGCGCGCAGCTTACCAAAGGAGCGGTAACAAGAGCCCAAGGTTTTGGCATACCGGACGCATGCAGCAAAATGACGCCCGGCACGTAGAGCAGGGCAATAATGACAACTACACTTTGGAAGAACTCAAGCCACATCCTGATCCAATCAAGGTGTTAGTAAAAATTCTTATACTTCTTGGTCACACGACTGGGCGTGACAGTTATTTCAAACAGACTGGTCTATTTTACGATAGAAGCAAAAGTGGTGTTGAGATAAACAAAAAGGACTTCCGAAGAAGTCCTTGAACATTTGGTAGCCCGTACCAGATTCGAACTGGTGATCTCCGCCTTGAGAGGGCGGCGTCCTGAACCGCTAGACGAACGGGCCATATATGACTGGGAGGACATGGCTGGGATAGAGAGAGTCGAACTCCCGTTGACGGAACCAGAATCCGCTGTCCTACCACTAGACGATATCCCAAGATGTCATCCGTGCGCATCAGCGCGAGAAATAACTATAAAGGAGACTCGTCAGAGATGCAAGCAATAATTTCAAGAAATTCTGTTTGCAGCAAAAAATATTATACAAAATGCATCTCTAAGCGCAAGGAACGTCTCTAGTATTTGAGCTGAGCATGCGTTCTGCATCAATAAGCGCCTGGTCAAGAGGGGCACAGCCGGTGCAACTTGCGCATGCGGTAGGAGCGCTTGGAGTTGCGGCAAGACCACCTTTAGCTGTTTCTCTGAGAGAAACAGGAAGCGCGGCGCCAACTTCTGCCATAGCGTGGGTAACCTCATCAAACGGAATTGGGTTACCAACGCCCGCAAGAGCAAGCTGAGAAGAGCTTACAGCTGCAGCTACGCCAATGGCGTTTCTATCCTGGCAAGGATACTCAACCAGTCCTCTGACCGGGTCACAGACAAGTCCTAGAAGGTTAGAGATGGCAATAGAAGCTGCGTCCAAGCACTGCTGAGGAGTGCCTCCTAAGAGCTCGGTCAGTGCAGATGCGCTCATGGCAGCGGCGGAACCAACCTCTGCCTGGCAGCCGCCCTCAGCGCCAGAAACACTCGCGTTGGTGGTTAGAATAGCTCCAATAGCACTTGCATTCCAAAGCGCAGAAATAACTTGCTCGTCGGTGGCACCAATCTCTTCTGCTACCGAGATAAGCGATCCTGGTACAACGCCAGAAGCTCCTGCAGTAGGAGCGGCAACAATGACTCCCATGGTTGCCGAGCGCTCAAGTACAGCCATAGCGTACGCAACAGCTCGTGTTTGCGTAGTGCCCATAAGCGCACTTGAGATTGCAGCTGGGGTGTTTGCTACGGTCTTGGCCTGACCGTTGAGCAGACCACCAATAGACTGACGAGGCGTCTTAATAGTGTCGTGAACCTCATTGCGCATAATCTCGAGAACGTGAGCCATCTCAGCGTCCACGTCGGCATCTGGTCGCAGGTCCTTCTCGCGCTGGCGCATAATCTGGCCAATGGAGGCTCCCGTCTTGGAGCACCTGGCGAGAAGATCTGCGCCGTTGTCAAAGGCTCCTGAAAGCACGTCGTTTGTGACCTGTGGAGCTGCTCCTGGAATGGAAACCTGAGCGGCATACGAAACGTGAGGTGCTAGCTGGAAGAGGTCGAGGACTTTCTGCTCAATAGGCTCGTCAATCTCAAAGACAGTGTGCGCAAAGCCGCCACGCTCCGAGCGGAAGGTGCGCATAGTTGCAACATTGATGTTTTGTGTAGCCAAAATAGTAGTGAGAGCTGCAAGAACACCGGGTTTATCGCGATGTGAAACAAAGATGGTGGGCATATCGCCAGACATGCGAATGCGCACGCCGTTAACACCAGAGATGCGAATACGGCCGCCACCTACGGACTCGCCCATAACAGAAACATGAACGTTATCTGCACCGTAGAGGTGAATTTCTACGGTGTTTGGGTGCAGAGTCTCGTCGTCGCCCTTCTCAATAACGTTGTAGTTAAGATGGGCTTCTTCTGCCAGGGTAAGTGCTTCACGGACGCGCGTATCGTCTGGAGCAAGGCCTAAGATTCCTGCAATCAGAGCATAATCAGTGCCGTGGCCAAGGTGGGTATGAGAGAAGGAGTTATAGAGCCAAAACTCAACGCGCTCCAGCTGCTTTGGTGCAAGCGAGCGTGCAACCAGGGCAATGCGCAAGGCTCCTGCTGTGTGCGAGGAAGAGGGACCCACCATAATGGGGCCTAGGACCTCAAACGCAGACATAGAAATCATAGCTACTCCAAAACTAAACAAACGATAACGATAAAAGAGCTGCAAAACCATCTGTTTTACAGCTCTTGTGTGGTTTTACTTTTGATACCCACTTACGCTTGGAAGAATACGCGGCAACCGCGCATTCACGCGTTATTTGCAAAGCTCCAGAGCGCGGTCAAGGCGAGCAAGGCAAACCTCACGACCAAGAAGCTCCATAGACTCTCCAAGAGGAGGGGAGACCATGTTGCCGCACTCAGCAACACGAATGGACTGGAAGACAATGCGTTTCTTAAGGTCAAGCTGCTCTGGAAGCACCTCAAGAGCAGCGTCAATTGCTGCAGCCTTCCACTCGTCCTCAGAAACGCCCTCAAGAGCAGTCTTTGCAGCCGCAAGGACGGTAGCACTCTGAGCAGCGTCTTTGGTAAGACCCTTCTCAACACTCTTCTGATCAAGGGTGACGTTTGCGCCTTCATACAGGAAGCGAGACTTCTCAATGACGTCTGGGCTTACTGTGGTACGAGGACGAAGAATCTCGGAGAGCAGGTCATACCAGCTTGGACGAGTTGCGTAAATCTCTTCCGCATCAGTTGCATTGCCCTGAACAGGTTCAAGACCTGCGCCCACAAGCTCTGGAATCAGAACAGTCTTTGCAAAGGTCTGGTTGTCCATATTGGCAAGATAGGTTGCATTAATCCAGTTCAGACGCTCTGGATCGGACTTAGCAGGGTTCTTGGAAACGTGATCTAAAGAAAACTGAGATGCCAAAACGTCACGAGGAACAATGGTTGTCTCGCCATCAAGTGACCAGCCGAGAAGAGCCAGGTAGTTGACAAAGGCATCTGCAAGATATCCCTGGTCACGATACTCTTCAACAGAGGTTGCGCCATGGCGCTTGGAGAGCTTCTTGCCGTCAGGACCCAAAATCATGGAGATGTGTGCGAAGGTTGGAACGGGTGCGCCCAGAGCCTCGTACACCATAATCTGACGAGGAGTGTTAGACAGGTGGTCATCGCCACGAATGATGTGGGTAATGCCCATGCCAGCGTCATCAACAACAGTGGCAAAGTTATAGGTTGGGGTGCCGTCAGAGCGGAAGATGATAAAGTCATCAAGCTCGCGAGCATTAAAGGTTACGTCACCGTGAACAGCGTCGTGGACAATAACGTCACCGCGGTCCAGAGGAACCTTGATGCGGATGGTATAAGGCTCGCCAGCATCAATTCTGCGCTGCGCCTCTGCAGGATCAATGTTTCTGCAGGTACGCTGATAGCCCTGGAAGGGGTCGTGACGCTCTTCAGCGGCCTTCTTGTCTTCAGCAAGCTTTTCTGGCGTGCAGAAGCAAGGGTATGCCTTGCCCTCTGCCAGCAGTTTATTTGCCGCCTCACGATACAAGTCAAGACGCTCAGTCTGGCTATAAGGACCGCAATCGCCGCCCTTATCTGGACCCTCGTCCCAATCAAGACCAAGCCACTTCATGGCGCGCAGAATGATCTGAGTGTTCTCCTCAGTTGAGCGCGTAGGATCTGTGTCATCAATACGAAGAATAAACTTGCCACCATTTGCGCGAGCAAAAGCCCAGTTATAGATAGCAGTACGTGCACCTCCGATGTGCAACTTACCTGTTGGTGATGGCGCAAAACGTACTCTAACCTGCTTCTCTGACAAAACTCCTCCTTGGCAGTTATTTTCTAGCGAGAAAATCTAGTTTATGCACTCTTTAGTATAACGCTTGAACACAGGTAACCGACAACGTTGCCTAGTCTTCAAACATATTGTGGTCTGCAAACTCTGCTTGCACGGTACGGATCATAAGGTCTACGTCTTCAAGTCCCAAGTGACGTTCCTTCTCGTCCGCCGCAAGGGTATGCCTACGACGTGCCCAGTTCTCAAGTGCGGCAGGAGAAGACTCACGGGGAAGAGACCTAATTTCTGGGTCCAAGCGACGGCAGATGTCGCGGGAGTCAATAACAATAATCTTGCCCGCTTTTCTAGCTTCTGCGTAGCCATCAATGTTGAACATGAACCAAGAATCCTCAAAGGCAGCGTTATGTGCCATAAAAGGAATCTTTTTCATAGTTGCCAGCAGGGCCTCTTGGGCTTTTTTATCGTCTCTAAATGATTTTTTGCCCTCAACATCTTTCCAGGTAATCTGGTGAATATCGGCAAGAGGGACGCCCTTTTCTTTGTACATCTCTGGGATGCCAAAGTAGGCGGTGTGAGGCTCTACGGCAACAGTGTTGCGACCAAGATTCCAGAACTCAAAGCCCACGTTAACAATGTAGCCCAGCTCAGGGAAGCGCGACGTAGTCTCAATATCAATGCCCAAAACCGTGCCAGAAACGCTCTTCTCGACATACGCAATTTGTAAGTCATTAAGAAGAGGACCTGCGGTTTTAAAGACAGCCTTAGGACGACGACGCTGCATCTTTGCAACAGCAGCCGCAAGGTCGTCGTTTGAAAGACCGCGAGAAAGTCCAACGCCTCGATGGTTTCTGAGCCTCTCCACACCGTAGGTATCACAGAGTGAGCGCGTTCTATCAGCAAGCTGCTGAATGACAGAAAACTCTACAGGCTCTTGGCCAAGCGGCGCTTCCTTCCAGGCATCAAGCAGCGTTTTAATGGCATCACAGTTTTTGTTAACCTCGCCGATGATGGACTGATCATCAACAAGAAGGCCAGGTATGACAAACGCATTAGCGTGCTCAATAGCTTGATTGATATCCATACACTCTCGCTTTGGTGGGTGAGAATTAGTTCAACATATAAGTATCTACCCTGAAGCGCGTATTCTTTGCGTCATTTTCTAGAAAGTGCGCGCCTCACCAAAAATGCGTGCTAGGCTGTTGATGCAACACAGTTCTATGAAAGGTTTTACGCATGTCTGATTTGAATGAGTCACTTGCTCTTTCTGAGGAGCTCCTTGCTTTTATTACGCAGAGCCCTTCTATGTTTCATACCACACAAACCATCAAAGAGTACCTTCTAGAGAGCGGTTTTACCTTTCTATCCGAGGGTTCTTCTTGGGATGTTCAGCCTGGCGGCTCTTACTTTACCACGCGCAACAATTCTTCAATTGTTGCCTGGAAAGTTGGCGAGAAGTACCGTGAGCCCCAAACCTCAAGCGCTGATGCTCCTTATCACTTCCAGCTTGCTGTTGCCCATGGCGATTCTCCAACCTACAAGGTAAAAGCTCAGCCAGAGCTTATCGGTGACGGCAACTCGCTTCGCCTGAACACTGAGGCATACGGCGGCATGCTTGATCACACGTGGTTTGACCGTCCTTTGGGTATTGCCGGTCGTGTACTGGTCAAGGTAGGAAACAAGGTAGAGTCCAGGCTGGTCAACATTGAAGACGATGTTGTTATGATTCCAAGCTTGGCTATTCACCTCGAGCATAAAAATGGTCTCTCGCCAGAGTTCAATCGTGCTAAAGATTTGATGCCACTCTTTAGTGCTGGAGAGCTCAATCCCGGCGCTTTTAACGCCCTGGTAGCTGACGCAGCAGGCGTGTCTCAAGAAGATATTCTTTCTCGTGATTTGTTCTTAGTTGATCACACGGGTGGCCGCATTTGGGGCGCTAAGAAGGAGTTTGTTTCCGCTGGCCATCTGGATGACCTTCAGTGTGCATTCGTAGCACTCAAGGCTTTCCTTGCGGCTTCAAATGAGCAGGACATCTCTGTGTATACCTGCTTTGATAACGAGGAAGTTGGTTCAAATACCAAGCAGGGAGCTCAGTCCACATTTCTTAAAGACACTTTGCAACGCGTAAACGCCACGCTTGGCTTTATGCAGGAAGATTACTACCGCGCGCTCTCGGCATCTTTGCTGGTAAGCTGCGACAATGCTCATGCGGTGCACCCCAATTATCCCGAGAAGCACGATGCGGTCAACAAGCCTTATCTCAATGGCGGCATGGTTATCAAGGAAGCAGCACGTCAGTCGTACTGCACAGATGCGTTTAGCCGCGCCATTGTCGAGGCAATTTGGAAGCAGCAAAACATTCCTTACCAGATCTTTGCTAATAGAAGTGACATGCCAGGTGGATCAACTCTGGGCAACCTCTCCAACATTCAGGCCAGCATGCATGCCGTTGACGTGGGCCTGCCACAGCTTGCTATGCACTCCGTGTACGAGACTGCGGGCACCAAAGACACGCTTTTAGGGTACCAGGCACTCAAGGCGTTCTATGACACCTGCGTCTGCATCACCGATGCCGATTCGTTTGAGTTGAGGTAGTACCTGGCGAGAAACCCCGTGTACTAGCTATACTTACGTACATCGCACACAACACATTACTTGAAGGAGTTCCATGTCAGAAAAACAGCTTACTGCTCATGATATGGAGCTCTTAACTTGTGCAGGTATTTACGTTGAACCTCAGGCGCTGAATGGCCCTGCGCTGGTATTTCCTATCTCAGATGGTGAGGGCGGAGAAATACGTGTGTTGTGGCAGGGCGGCGCCTATGAAAGTGCAACGTACACAGATTCTAGAAAGAATCAGCTGGTATTTCCTTATCTTGAGCTGTACGACTTGCTGTTTGAAGCTGCGTGTCCCGTGCATTCAGTTTTGATGCTTGGTGCCGGCGGCTGCTCGTATCCTCGATATTTAGTAGCTCATTATCCAGAGGTTTCTTGCGACGCACTGGAGATTGACCCTAAAATTGCAGCTCTAGCTCATAGCTACTTCTTTGTGGATGAAGCTATTAAAGAGAGCAATGGTAGGCTTCGGGTACAAGTAGCTGATGGCGTAGAGTATATAAAGAGCCTAGCTACCTCTGATAATAGGCGCTATGACGCTATCTTAAATGACTGCTTTAGCGGAGAAGTTCCACCTGCAGCTATGATGACTGTTGAGTGGATGAGACTGGTGGCACACTGCCTTACTCCTGGCGGAAGATATCTTACAAATGTAGTTTCTGCACAGGTAGGAGAGGACGCATATCAACTTGAAGTACTCATGGATGTTGCTCGCACGGTGTTTGAACAGGTAGAGGTTGTACCTTTGGATCCAGAAGTTGATCCAAGAGAGCCAGATAACCTTATGCTCGTTTGTCAGCGCGCTTAAGTGCGGTGAGCGCAAGCGCAAGACAACTGCTCATCAGTACAATGCCAATGCCAAAGAGCACTAAGAAACCGTGGGCTGAGCCGTCTACAATCAAGCTCCAAATAATGAGCGCACAGGCAGAGACAAAGCTGCTGACACCTGCAATTCTTGAGTAAATAAGAGTGGAATCTTTTTTACCAAAGACCGCACGTACCAAAAGTGGCGAGCCGACCGTTGTAAGGGCATAGGCAATTCCAAAAAGGAAGGTTCCCGCAAGTAAAAGCGGTAATACTGGAAGCTTAATCCCCAACATAAGTAAGCCAACAATACCCGAGAAAATTCCTACAAAGCAAGCAAGCTTCACGGAGATATCGCTTAAAGCACCTAGAAGCACTTTTCCAATTGCTTGACCCAGCATAGTTGTTCCAGCAAGAAGGCCTGTGGCAGCAGCAATGGCAGGAGCAGTTTCTGCAAAGGTTGCTGCATAGCTTGGGAAGTACTGAGAGATTTGCTGGTTAAAGGTAATGAGCGCGTAAAACGCAGCAACCATATAAAACTCTGGATATTTCATTGCGTTATCAGCGGAGATATCGGTAGAAGAAGTCTCTGCAACCTCAACGTTTTTCTCGTTAGTAGAGGAGAAGGTAAGAGGGGTAAGGCCAAGGTCTTGGGGTTTCTCGCGCACCACAAAAAGGGTGAAGGGGAGTGTTCCTACAAGCATGACCAGAGCAAAAATCAGATAGCAAGTGCGCCAACCTTCAGGGCCAGAGGAGATAATGGCAGATCCAATGGGGTTAAAGACAGTGCCACCAATGCCGGTGAATGCAAAGCAGAGGCCCATAAAAGTGCCAACTCGCTGGTCAAACCAATCGTTGATGAGGGCAGGGACGCACAAGAACATGAGTGCAGGTACGCCAATGCCCAGTCCCACTGCGCAGAGATAGAAATGCCACATTTCTTGAGCTGCTGACATAGCTCCATATGAGATTGCGCAAATGATAACGCTTGCAGAAAGCACAAGGCGTGTGTCGTGCGTTTTATAGAACTTGCCTATGAATGGTAGAACTACCGTCATGGCAATACAGAGTACCGAGAAGACCGCAGAGAAGGCAACGCGGGGAACGCCAAAATATTGTGAAACTGGTGTGATAAAGATGCCAAAGCACGTAAGGATAATGGCGCACGGCAAAAACATGATGACAATACAAGTTGCAACGATGGCGTATGCATATTTAGTGCCGAGTAAACGATGTAGCACTGAGGCTCCTCTCTTTTGGCCAGAAATAGTGTAGGCGATGTGCCTTAAAAAGGACACATCGCCTACCAAGTCGTACAAAATTTTTAAGAGGCAACTCAGGGTTTTACGCGCGCAAGATCTTAGCTGTCAGAACCTCTGCGGTTCTCGCCCTCAAGAGCACGGATTGGTCCGATGTCCTGAGTGGTCTCAAGAGCGCCCAAGTAATTGCCCTCTTCATCGCGAACAGCAAAGTAACGGACATAGAGGAACTTATCTCTGACCTCAAACCAGAACTCTGAGGAGTCGCTACGACCGCTCCTGAACTCGGTGAGGATGCGACGAACAGCCTCTTGGCTCTTTGGTGGATGGCAGTCATATACGTCACGGCCAAGGCAGCTCTTAGGGCGAGGGAAGGCACGGGTGTCGCCGTGGCTGAAGTAACGTGTCTTGTCATCTGCATCAACAAAGGTAATGTCAAGCGGAATGGTTGCAAAGACAGCCTCAAGCTGCGGAATGGTGAACTCACCGGTAGAGAGCTTAACCTTGCCGTCAGCAGAAATTGCTTCCTCTTCTGCTTCAGCGTTATTCTCGTCCATAGCGGCTGCGGCTTCCATCTCTTTAAGCTTATCGTTTGCAAGCTCAAGAGGATCTGCGTGCCATGAAGGAGGATTGACGCCAAATGCGTGGCCAAACTCGTTCTCTTCAGCAGCAATCTGGGTCCACTGAGTAGCAGTTAGGTGCTCAAGGGAAAGTGGAATGAGGACGTTTTCTTCCTTGGATGCCATGGACTCAGCACCCTCAATAGCCTCATCCAGATAGTCAGCAACGGCTGCCATAAGGCCTGCATCATACTGGCCGTACGCAGTCTCAAGCAGAGCCTCTGCACCGTTAACCGCGTTTCTTACCTCGTCGTCCTTACCCCACATAACCTTTGAAGGACCAGTGATATCGTGGCGCTCAAGATGAGGGAAGAGCAGCTCTTCCTTGCGCTTGTAATGAACAAAGACCTCGTCAAAGGCGTCCATATCAGCTTTTAGAATTGCTGCAACACCAGCGCACTCTTCGTTGCTGGAAGACTCGGTAAGCGTACGAGCACGCTTCACATCTGGAGCAACGCGGTCGTGGATAAAGGCAAGAATGCGTTCGTTCTCTTGGCGCATGGTCCAAACGGGATGTCCAGGGGTCTCTTCAACAGCACCTGTTGGTGCGCAAGAAACCTTGCCTTCAAAGAGAGCGGCATGAACGTCGCAGAGCTTCAGGACCTTCTCCATAGGAACGCCGCCAGCAATAAGCTCCTGTTCAGCGTTAGAGATCTCTGAGCCAGAGACGTCCTTGAAGTTACGGGTAAAGTCCTCGCGAACAGCCTCGATGTCCTCGCCGTCGTTGAGGCGCTCAAGGTACTGGGCGATAAGAGCTTTGCGCTCCTCAGGAGTCTGCGCGATAGGTGCGTTCTCTGCCTCTGCGGGCTTCTCGTCAGCTGGGGCTTCTGCTGCTGCAGGCTCCTCATCGCCAAGAATGGTAAAGCCGTGAGAGCGGAAGATTGCTTTGAGCTCCTCAAGGTCTACGCCTTTGTGGTCGCAGCCTTTAGGGATGGTCATAAAACGACCCATGGTCTGCAGACGGCCTGGCTCGGTAATCTCGGCAAAGCCGTTTTCTGCCATGAGGCCTTTAATAACGGGATACTTAGTGCAAATCTCATAAACGGATTTGCTTAAATCAAGAACCTGTGCCATACGGGCTCCTCTCGGATAAGTTTAGAAAGTCTACTATGGCTTACTTTATACCCAAAGTGTGACAGGACTTCCATGTAGCTTTTGTTGTGGTTACAACAAAACAAAAATTATTCTTTAGTTTTAAAAGAGATCAGAATGAGAACCGGTTCTAAAAGATTTCAAGCATCTAGGACCTCCGACATTGCGTCGGAGAATGAGGCATAGTGCTTGTAATTTTCCGGATGCTCTTTCATGTTGGTGTATTCATTAAGAGCCTCTATAGTTTGAGCATTAGGAATTTCTCGCTTGATTTCAAAAGGGATTCCCTGCTCACGAACAGTCTGACGAAGAAAAATGGTAATAGCAGTAGTAAGATCCATGCCTAAATCTCTGAGAAGTTCCTGGGCATTTTTTTTAAGCGTTGGATCCAAATTTATATTTGTGCTTACTTTTGCCATAATGACCCGCCTTTCTTGTAGCTATGTTATACAAGATGATCACGGTAAAGTCAATAAATATGTGCGCAACATAGGTACAACACGCACATATTGTATATATAAATTACTATCTTCTGTTCTATTCTGCGCTCTTTAGGGTAAATGACAGAAGAACCGGGTTGTGATCAGAATAGGCAAATTGCGTGTCAATGTTTCTGGCGGTTGCAACAACGTTATCCGAGACAATCCAGCCATCAACTGTGGTGGTGTATGTCTTGTCCTTCTCGTATGGAATGTCATCTCCGCGGCAGGTAGGAACGTCGGTAAGGTTGTCTGGAGCTACAACGCTAAAACCTTCTGGCAAATCAGAATCTTTGAGTTCTGCTACCCAATCTGGTATCTGCTGAACAGAAGGATAGAGTGTAAGCGAGCCCAAAATGGCATGGTTCCAGTCGCCACCCGCAATAACGTAATTGCCCTTAGCGCGCTCCTCAGACATTATTTTGGTCAGAAGTGCAAGCTGCTGCGCGCGACTGGTGCCACCTTTGTCATAAGCAGACATGTGGCTGTTAATAAGTACCAGCTCATGACCATCGCTGGTAGGGTAGCGTGTAATCATAAAGCAACGGTCTAGGTCAAAGAATTTTGTTGGGAACGACTCGTCAATGGGGTAGGTACGACGAGTTGCGCTTGAAGCAAGTACGTTTGAAAGCGTCAGAATTCCAGAGTTAGAGGTTCCGTGGAACTCTGTGAGTGGATAGGCGAGAAATGCGGTGTGGAAGTTCTGAGCAAAATATGATGCGTAGGATCCAAAGCGGCTCTCTGCTTCAGAAACTTGATTCACATGCCAACTTCTGTCAGATGAAGTATCAATCTCTTGGAAGAGAATAAAGTCAGGGGCTGTACCACCATTCAGAGAAGAAACGGTGTTCAGGGCACCGTTTGTGGTGTAAAGAACGGAGTTTCTGCTGACAGCACGGCCGTGAGTTCCCACGGTGCGTGTGCCATCCTGCATGATGCCTTCATCCATAAAGAAGGTGTAATCAGGGGTGTAAGCACCAAAGCCAATGTTGTAGGTCGAAGCTGTGTAGGTTTGTCCTACCTGTACAGTTGTAGCCTCAGGAGAAGCACCTTGATTGGATACGGGAGTATTGTCAGGAATGCGATAGTAATTAAGCTGCAGGTAGAGGGCATATCCACCAAGAACCAGTAAAGCTAGAACAAAAAGCCCACCTACAAATTTGAAAAGTGGTGCAAGAACCCTTTTTAGAAGGCCAATAATAAACTTAAGGCCAAGAGACAAAACTCTTTTCATGCGAACCTCGTATCAATCAAGTGTCGTATGATTTAAATGATAACTATTATGGATTGAAATTACTTTGAGGAGTTTGTATGTCGCTATCAAGAAATACAACACTAGAGCTTTTCAAACCCTCTGGTATCAGGCGTTTCTCGGCACTTGCTGCTGCAACACCAGGATGTATTTCTTTAACTATTGGAGAGCCGGGAGAAGACACTCCAGCTCCTATTTGCAACTTAGTAGACAGAGAACTTGCAGCTGGAAACACGCATTATCCACCCAACGTTGGTACTCTTGAACTTAGGGAGGCCATTGCTGCCTGGGAGTCTGCTCGTGGTATGAAGGTAGGCCCAGACGGCATTGTAGTTACCGTGGGAGCTGCGGAAGCCATTTCTGCAACTATGCTGACCCTTATGAATCCAGGCGATGAAGTTATCATTCCTGAACCAGCGTATCTGGTATACAAAACACTCTGCCAGCTTAATCGTGGTGTAGTCGTGTCGCTTGATACCAGCGACAATCATTTCCAGATTGATGCTGAGCAGCTTAAATCAAAGATTTCAGAGAAGACAAAGCTTATTGTGCTGACTTCTCCCAACAATCCTACGGGATGTGTTTATACAAAAGAGTCGCTTGATGCGGTAGCTAATCTTGCGCGTGAACACGGCTTTTATGTGATGTGTGATGACGTTTATAGAGAGCTTGCCTATGTTGAGGACGTCCCACGTTTTGTTGAGCTCTACCCAGATTTGTCTGATCGCTGCATTGTGACAAATAGTTTTTCTAAACCATGGGCAATGACGGGCTGGAGACTTGGCTGGGTTGCCACTTCTGACGAGCTTGCGGCAGATATCGGAAAGGTTCACGCCCAGCTTGTGTCTTCTGTTCCTTCATTTTTACAGCCAGCTGCTCTCTATGCACTTTCTTACGATGTCACGCCTATGCGCACAAACTATCAAAAGCGCAGGCAGATTGTACTTTCTGCGCTTCAAGACATGAAACTTCCTGTTGAAGAGCCAGAAGGTGCCTTCTACGCATTTCCATCAATCAAGGAATTTGCTCTTGATTCTGAGGCGTTCTGTGAGCGAGCAATCAAAGAGTTTGGTGTAGCACTGGTACCTGGTGTTTTCTTCGGCGCTGAGGGCTATGTGCGTATTAGTTACGCTGCCTCTGACAAGAATCTGACAAAAGGCCTTTCTCGCCTTAAGACTTTTGTTAATACTTTGCGAGAAGAACAAAACTAGCCCAAATACAGAGCTTTCTGTGGTAGGGTTTTACTGTCAATAGAGGAGCGAGCACGATGGGTTCTGGGTTAGTCGGCAGGCAGTGACCCCAGAAGGAGGCGAGGTTCGCCGAACTTGGCAATCAGGCGTGGTTGTCAGGTGGGCTTGTATGAAATACATGCAAGACTGTCCGAGATTTCGGGGGTGCTACTTTGACGGTGTATTGCGCCCCCAATTTGAGGGGGAGCTTTGAGTAAGAAACCGTTTGTTTCTGTAGATGCCCTAGAGGCAATCACTAAGACGTATCCAACGCCATTTCACCTGTATAACAAGGCAGAGATTGTTCGCCGCGCAAAGCTGTTACAAGAGGCTTTTAGCTGGAACGCTGGCTTTAAAGAGTACTTTGCGGTTAAGGCTACGCCAAATCCTTACATTGTGAGATTACTGGCAGAGCTTGGTTGTGGCTGTGACTGTGCAAATGCTACCGAGCTCACGCTTGCAAAAGCCTGTGGAGTCACCGGTCAAAACATTATGCTCTCGTCAAACGACACTACGGTGCTTGACTTTGCTCGCGCTCATGAGCTGGGAGCCATTATCAACTTGGACGCTGGTGGCGATATGCTTACAACGCTTGAAGAAGCGGTGGGAAGCAACATGCCTCAGGTTATGTGTGCACGCCTTAATCCTGGTGGCGTGTTTGAGTCGCAAAACGGCATTATTGGAAATCCCGATGATGCTAAGTTTGGCATGACAGAAGAGCAGCTTTTCCAGACGTTTGCGTATCTTAAGACCAAAGGGGTCGCTGAGTTTGGCCTTCATGCCTTCTTGGCAAGTAACGCTCAAGAGGAAGATTATTATCCAAACCTTGCGCGCGTCCTCTTTAAGCTGGCCGTTAAGCTGCACACAGAGCTTGATATTCATATTGGATTTATTGATCTTTCTGGTGGCATTGGTGTGGCATATAAGCCAGACCAGGTTGAGCCTGACGTCTTGGCCATTGGTCAGGGTGTAAAGCAAGCCTTTGAAGAGGTTTTAGTTCCCGCAGGTATGGGAGACGTTGCTATTTACACCGAGCTTGGACGCTGGCTTTTGGGCCCCGCCGGTGCGCTTGTTACTCGCGTTTTGCACCAAAAAGAGACATATCGCCACTACCTAGGCGTAGACGCGTGTGCGGCAAACCTTATGCGTCCTGCAATCTACGATGCCTATCATCACATCACTGTTATGGGCAAAGAGGATGCCCCTGCAACACATATATACAACGTTGTAGGCGGGCTTTGCGAGAATAACGATCAGTTTGCTAAGAACCGCCAGCTCCCAGAGGTGACTGTGGGTGACCTCTTGTTCATTCACGATACGGGCGCTCATGGTTTCTCGATGGGCTATAACTACAACGGCCGTCTGCGCTCCACCGAGTTGCTGCTTCTAGAAGACGGATCTGTGCAGCTTATTCGCCGCGCCGAGACAGAGGCAGATTACTTTGCAACGCTTGCATTTGACGGCTCGGACTTTTCAGATCTTGCACAACCAACCACTACAAACACCACACGTTAGAGGGCGAGAAAAACTATGGACATGAAGAACGTAACTGGTGCGATTACTGCTTTAGTAACCCCATTTGATGCACAGGGAAATGTTGACTTTGAGGCACTTGAGCACTTTGTTGACTTCCAGATTGAGCAGGGGATTGACGGTATTCTGGCTCTTGGTACTACCGGCGAGTCCTCAACCATGACAGACGAGGAGGACATTGAGGTAGTTAAGGCAATTCTTGCACGAGCCCAGGGCAGAGTTCCTGTTATTGGTGGTGCTGGCTCCAACTCTTCTGCTGAGTCTTTGCGCAAGGCAGAAGCTCTAGAGAAGGCGGGCGTTGACGGTCTGCTGCTCATTACTCCTTACTACAACAAGAGTAACGAGGAGGGCATCTACCAGCACTTCTCGTATGTACTTGATCGCGTTGATGTTCCTTGTATTTTGTATAACATTCCTGGCAGAACGGGCTGCTCAATTTCTGAGCGCAATGTTCAGAGACTTGCTGCACATCCAAATGCTTGGGGTATCAAAGAGGCTTCTGGAGATATTGCGTACGCAACAAAGGTTGCCCGTTATCTGAGTGATGACTTTACTATGTGGTCAGGAAATGACGACATGATTGTGCCTTTGCTTTCTCTGGGTGCATCTGGCGTTATTTCTGTTTGGTCTAACCTGGATCCAAAGATGGTTCATGACCTGGTAGCTGCATGGCATCGCGGAGAGGTTTCCCTTGCCCGTGAGCTGCAGCTTCAGTATCTTGACCTGGTTCACGCTCTCTTCTGTGAAGTTAATCCAATTCCTGTCAAGGCTGCTCTGGCTCGTATGGGACTTATGGAAGAAAATTATCGTCTACCTCTGTGGAAGATGACTGATGAGCACGCCGAGGTGCTTGAAAACGCTATGAGAAAGGCTGGTCTTCTTGATGCCTAGTGCAGTAGTAATTGGTACCGGCAAGATGGGAAAGCTCATTGAGCAAACCCTGATTGCTCACGGCTTTGAGGTACTTGGTGCGTTTGGTCACGAGAATATCAATCAGCTGAATACAGTTGAGCAGACGCCTGATGTGGTTGTGGATTTCTCTGGCGTTGCTGCCTTTGATGCTGTTGTCGGCTTTGTGCGTGAGCGCGGGTGCGCACTTGTTTCTGGCACAACGGGTTTCTCGCCAGAGCAACTTTCTGAGCTCAAGCAGCTGGGGGAGAGCGTGCCGGTGATTCACGCGGCAAACTATTCGGTGGGCGTTGCTGTGTTGAGGCGTGCGGTTGCTATGGCTGCTGAGGCGCTTAACGGCTGGGATACAGAAATTGTGGAGACGCATCACAACCAGAAGGTTGATGCTCCGTCCGGCACAGCAAAGCTGCTGCTCGCTGCAATCGACCCAGAGGGAACTCGTCCTGTTGTTTCTGGTCGCGAGGGCTTCTGTGGAGCTCGTACCAAAGACGAGATTGGTGTGTTTGCGCTCAGAGGCGGCACAGTGGCCGGCACTCATGAGGTTCATTTCTTTGGACAGGATGAGGAAGTTTGCCTGACCCATCGCGCAACATCACGTCAGATTTTTGTGAACGGTGCCGTTGCGTGCGCTGAGAAATTGCTTACAAAAGCTCCCGGTTTTTATACCTTTGAAGATTTGATTTTTGGATAAATGCACGTGCTGATCTTTGCGGGTCAGTGCCTGTTTGTTTAAGAAAGGACGCACATGGACGCCCAGGAAATTATTAACTACATTGCTACCTCAGAGAAGAAGACCCCTGTTAAACTCTACGTCAAAGAGCGCGAGGGTGCTTCTGTGTCTTACGGCTCTTCTCGCGTGTACGGCGAGGGCACTTCAAAGGTTGTCTTTGGCGATTGGTCTGAGCTCAAGAGCGTTGTTGAGCAGAACGCAGACGCCTTTGAGTATTTTGATATCGAGAATGACCGTCGAAACTCTGGCGTGCCTCTGCTTAACATGAAGGACGTAAACGCACGTATTGAGCCAGGTGCACTGATTCGTGAGCGCGTTGAGATTGGTAACAATGCCGTCATTATGATGGGTGCCGTTATTAACATTGGTGCTGTTATTGGTGAGGGCACCATGATTGACATGGGTGCTGTTCTGGGCGGCCGTGCAACTGTTGGTAAGAATTGCCACATTGGCGCCGGTACCGTTCTTGCTGGCGTTGTTGAGCCTGCATCTGCTACGCCAGTTATTATTGAAGATAACGTTCTTATTGGTGCAAACGCTGTAGTTATCGAGGGCATTCGTGTTGGAGAAGGCGCTGTTGTTGCAGCAGGTGCTGTGGTAGTTGAAGATGTTCCAGCAAATGCTGTGGTAGCGGGATGTCCTGCACGTGTGATAAAAATGAAGGACCAGAAAACAGAGGGCAAGACAGCTTTGGTTGATGCTCTCCGCACGTTGTAATCGAGGTTACATGCCAGACGGCTCCAAAAAAGCACAGGGTTTTACCACCAACATTTCCTGCGTACACACAGAAAATTGGGCAGAGAAAAAAGAAGATTCTTGGTTTACCTACGAACTTCTCGCCGAAGATCCTAAGACGCATGCACGCGCCGGCATCTTCCATACGCCTCATGGTGATATTCCAACGCCTATTTTTATGCCGGTTGGTACTAAGGCAACCGTTAAAGGTTTGATGACCGATACCGTTCGTGACCTTGGTGCCAAAATTATTCTGGCAAATACGTACCATCTGTCTCAGCGCCCAGGAGATGAGCTGGTTGCACAGATGGGTGGCTTGCATGACTTTATGCAGTGGCATGGACCAATTCTGACGGATTCAGGCGGATTCCAGGTCTTTAGTCACGAGGAGTTCATGAAGCTCTCTGACGAGGGCGTTAAATTCCGTGCGGTAGATTATGACGGCGCATGGTCGTACTGGACGCCAGAAACTAATATGCAGATTGCGCAGAACCTTGGTGCAGACATTGTTATGCAGCTTGATCAGTGCGTAGGCTATCCTGCCGAGCGCAGAAAAGTTGAGCGCGGAGTTGAGCTTTCAAGCGCATGGGCCGAAAGGTGCTTTAAGACTCATACCCGTCCTGATCAGGCGCTCTTTGGCATTGTTCAGGGTGGCATGCATCTTGATTTGCGTAGGCGCTCCATTGAGCACCTTGAGTCGATTGGCGATTTCCCTGGTTATGGCATTGGTGGCTATTCCGTTGGAGAGCCTCACGAGGTTATGTTTGAGACGCTGGCGCCACTTTGCGCCGATTACATGCCACGTAACAAGCCTCGCTACCTGATGGGCGTTGGTAATCCGTCCACGCTTATCCGCGGTGTTGCTTGTGGCATTGATATGTTTGACTGCGTGCTTCCAACGCGCACTGCTCGTATGGGCACTGCGTTTTCCCATGAGGGCCGCATGAACCTCAAGAACGCTAAGTACTTTGCTGATGCGGGTCCTCTTGATGCCAAGTGCACCTGTCCTGTCTGTACGGGCGGTTATTCTCGCGCGTACATCAATCACCTGGTCAAGCAGCATGAGATGCTAGGTGGTCAGCTGCTTTCTATGCACAATATTTATTTCTTGCTCGAGCTGATGCGTCAGGCACGAGAAGCAATTCTCGCAGGTACCTACAGCGATTTTGTTGAGGAGTGGGAAAACTCTGACGGCGTGGTTGATTTCTAAGTTCGCCTGGCGAGAAACCCGTCTTCTTGATAGCGCTGTGCAAGAAATCTTGATAGCCCTGCGCAAGCAACCTTGATTTAAATTTTTTATGACTAGCTCACTAATTTGTGGGCTAGTCATTTTTTGTCCGGTGACACGGGTAGAATGAAAGAGATAAACATTCGCGGGCGCCCGAGGTGCCCCTGGCTGGCTCTGCCGCCACAGAAAAGAGGACATGATGCCCGGCATCGAGAAAAGCACTCGTTGGAGTGTTCTTACACAAGACGTATATCTAGAGTCGCTGTTTAAAAAAGAATTGCACGTTACGCCACTTGTTGCTCGTGTATTAGTAGCACGTGGATTTACTGATGTAGCCGCAGCTCAAGAGTTTCTCTCGCCATCCTTGCAAAGGGATTGGCTTAATCCACAGTGTATTCCTGGAATGGCTGAGGTTGCCGCCCACGTTCATAAGGCAATTGTTGAGCATAAAAAGATTGCCGTTTTTGGTGATTTTGATGTTGATGGAATGAGTTCAACGTGTTTGCTTACCCTGGCTTTACGTCGATTGGGAGCAGATGTTTTGCCGTATATTCCGCATCGTTTTGGTGAGGGATACGGACTTTCTAAAGAGGCTCTTGCAAGAGTTTTGCAAGATAGAAAGCCAGATTTAATTATTACGGTAGACAATGGCATTGCTGCTGCTCAAGAGGTTGCTTGGCTTTTGCAGCAGGGGATTGATGTTGTTGTTACCGATCATCATGAGCCCGCAGATCTGGTGCCCCAGGGTGTTCCAGTCACTGATCCAAAGCTTGTTGAAGATTGTCCTTCTAGAGAACTTGCTGGTGCAGGCGTTGCCCTTAAGCTGGTACAGGTTTTAGGACAGCTTCAAGATCAGCCTCAGCTTTGGCTTGATTACATTGATGTTGCTATGTTGGGCACACTGTCTGACATGATGATGCTCAACAAAGAGAATCGTGCGCTGGTTTCTGAAGGTGTTAAGCGTCTCCAGAAAGGTCTTCGTCCAGGTCTTGTGGCTCTAGCTGCTGTTGCTGGTCAAGATATTGCCCAGATTTCTGCAGATAATCTGCCGTTTTCTATTATTCCTCGCCTTAATGCAGCGGGTCGTATGGGTACTACTGATATTGCGCTTGACCTTCTTCTTACAGAAGACGCTGAAGAAGCAACGATTCTTGCCGGCAAGTTAGAAGAGATTAATGCCGAGCGTCGTGCTATTGAGGCAAAGCTTACCGATGAAGCACTTGAGCAGGCAAAAGAAATTTACGACGGCGGCCACGCAATTGTGCTTGCCAAAGAGGGTTGGCATGAGGGTGTAAAGGGCATTGTTGCTTCAAGAATTGTTAATCGCTATCACGTGCCTTGCATTCTGTTTACCATCCAAGATGGAGTTGCTCGCGGTTCTGGCCGTTCTGTTGGCTCCGTTGATTTATTCCACGCCGTTGAACAGTGTGCAGACCTTACCGTCCGTTTTGGTGGCCACCAAGGAGCCGTTGGCGTAACGGTAGAAACAGCAAAGATTGACGCATTTAGAAAGCGTTTATCAAAGGTTATGGCAGAGCTTCCAGAAGAAGAGTTTGAGGCTTCAGGAGAAGTTACAGCACTAGTAAACCTTGATGAAATTACCATCAACTCCATTGACGCCCTTGAGGCACTGCAACCTTTTGGTCAGGGTAACAAAAAGCCGCTCTTTGGCGTTAAAGGCGTAGTGATGAAGAATCGTTCGCGCGTTGGTGCAGGCGGAGCTCATCTTTGCTTTATGGCTTCAAACGGTATCTCTTCAATTTCATCCATCATGTTTAGAACGCCTCATGTTGAGGCAGCAGCTGAGTATGACGGTGCTGTTGATTTAATTTTTGAAGCAGTTAACGAGACTTGGCAGGGTAGAACTAAGCCAAAACTCATGGTCAGAGATATTCTCTACAGAGACTTTACCGATGAAGATGACGGCCCCATTGAAGCAGATCTTCTCGGCAGCGCTGCTGACTTGCCCCTTGTGGTTACCAAGGAGACTACAGAGGCTGATGCGGCCTCCCAAGAACAGGTGCAGCAGAAGCGCCGTGAGCTGGAGAGTCTTTCTTCTGAGGAGCTTACCCAGACCCTAGTCACGTCTATGATTGGTTCAAGAGAGCTCTTGCCTCTGCAAAAGAAAACACTAGAGGTTCTCTCTCAGGGAACGTCTTGTCTCTCTGTCATGGCAACAGGTAGAGGTAAATCGCTTATCTTCCAGGTTCATGCTGCTCGTGTTGCGTTGCTGCAACATAAAATGAGCGTGTTTGTCTATCCGCTGCGCGCCCTCATCAACGACCAGGTTCAAAGCATAAAAAACACCTTTGAGCCTCTAGGAATTTCTGTCGAGGTACTCAACGGAGAAACAGATCTTTCCAGCCGAGAAGACCTGTTTGCTCGCATGACAAACAATGAGCTTGATATTGTGCTAACTACTCCAGAGTTCTTCTCGCTCCACGCTGATCAATTTGCCAAGGCGCAAAACATCTCATTTGTAGTGTTTGACGAGGCACATCATGTGGGTATGAATGCTTCTGAGGGCAGACTTGCCTACGCTCAAATGCCACAGGTACTAAAGATGCTTGGGAGCCCGCAGGTACTTGCCACAACAGCTACGGCTACCACGCAGGCAGCTCAGAACATCTGTGAGCTTCTCTCCATTGAAGCAGAGCGTGTATACAAAGACAAAACAGCTCGTACTAACCTTGAACTCAAGGACCTTCGCGGTGCTAAGGATAGGGAATGTGCGCTGCTTTCTCTTGTGTCAGATGGCACAAAAACGGTTGTCTACGTCAATTCAAGGGAGCAAGCGCAGGCACTGACACGCATGTTGCGCCATCGTATTCCAGAACTTGGTCATAAGATTGCGTTCTATCATGCGGGTCTAACACCTCAGATACGCAAGAACGTTGAGCGCGCTTTTAGGCGTGGGGACGTTTGCTGCATCATTGCTACCAGCGCATTTGGCGAAGGCGTCAATATCTCTGATATTCGCCAGGTTATTCTGTATCACCTGCCGTTTGGTCGCGTTGCCTTCAATCAGATGAGCGGACGCGCAGGTAGAGATGGTAAGCCTTCTGTAATTCAGATGCTCTTTGATGCGCATGATATGCGCGTTAACGAGCGCATCCTTTCTTCTCATGCACCACAGCGAGAAGCCCTGGTAGCTGTTTACCGCGCGCTTACGGCACTGCAGCCAAAGCTTGGTGCTCAGACAGCTGATTCAGCACTCACTGATGAAGATATTGCGCAGATGGCGCTAGAAATTGACCCGCGATCTAAGGCTGACGAGCAAACCGTTCGTGTTGCACTTGACGTTTTTGCTGAGCTAGGGTTTATTAGCATTGAAGGATTTGATCAAACGCGAACAATCTCCGTCAATAGTCAAGCTTCGCACATGGACTTGCTGGAGTCTGCACGCTACGCTGAGGGGCTTAAAGCGCACGCTGAGTTTGAATCATTTGCTCAGTGGGTACTTTCTGCTTCACCAGATGAGCTGGCAGATGCTATAACAAAACCCATCGTTCCAGAAATTGGTTCAACGTTTGATGGGGGAAGGGAGTCCTCTGATGAGTGACGAGAGGACCACAAAAGAGGCCAAGGCGCCAGGCGCGGATAATTACCGTCTGCTTGAGGGAGCCGTGCGCACATATTTACCTGAGGAAGCTCAGGCAAAGATTGCTGCTGCATATGCCTTTGCTGCTAACTATCACAAAGACCAGCGTCGTCGTTCCGGCGAGCCTTATATCAACCACCCAGTTGAGGTAGCCCTTATTCTTGCGCACGATCTTCACATGGATGAAGACACCATCTGCGCTGCTCTTATGCACGATACCGTAGAAGATACGTCTGCCTCGCTCGACGAAATCTCTTCTCGCTTTGGTGAGTCAGTTGCAGAGCTTGTTGATGGCGTCACAAAACTTACGTCTATTGAGGTCAGCTCAATGGACGAGAAACAGGCACTTAACCTGCGCAAAATGTTCCTTGCTATGTCAAAAGACATTCGCGTTGTTATCATCAAGCTGGCTGACCGCCTCCATAACATGCGTACGTTGGCAGCACTTCCACCAGATCGTCGCTTGTTCAAGGCGCGAGAAACCATGGATGTGTATGCACCACTTGCTGACCGTCTGGGTATCTCTTCGGTTAAGTGGGAGCTTGAGGATTTGTCTTTCTTTTGGCTTGAACCAGAGGAGTACCAGCGTGTTGCTCGCATGGTCTCTGACTCTCGTGCACAAAGAGAGAATGACCTTAACAACGCTAAGAAAACTCTGACTGATGAGCTCAACGCCGCAGGCCTTACTGACTTCCAGATTACAGGCCGTCCTAAGCACCTGTGGTCCATCTATCAAAAGATGGTCCGCAAGGGCAGGGAGTTTTCCAACATCTACGATCTTATCGCCCTACGCGTTATCACCAAGAACGTAGGCGATTGCTACTCTGCACTTGGCGCCATCCACGCATTGTGGCATCCAATGCCTGGTCGTTTTAAGGACTACATTGCAACGCCAAAGGCTAACCTTTATCAGTCCTTGCATACAACGGTTATTGGTCCTGATGGTCGTCCTATTGAGATTCAGATTAGAACTGCCGAGATGCACGAGGCATCTGAGTACGGTATTGCAGCTCACTGGCTGTATAAAGAACAGGGCAATTCAAAGGGCAAGATGTCCTCTGAAGATAAGCTTATCGATTCAACTATCAACTGGATTCGACGCAGTCTTGACTGGGCCGTTGAAGACGATATTGATGATCCTCATGAGTTCTTGGACAACCTACGCGTAGACCTCTTTGAGCATGAGATTTTTGTCTTCACGCCAAAGGGCGAGGTCATGAGCTTACGTGTCAATTCAACACCTCTGGACTTTGCTTACGCTGTTCACACCGAGGTGGGCAATCACTGTGTTGGCGCGCGCGTTAACGGCTCTGTTGTTCCGCTGACGCATACGCTTCAGATGGGTGACCGCATTGAAATTTTGACTAACAAGAATGCTCGCCCTTCTCGCGACTGGATGACGCTGGTAAAGACGCCGTCTGCACGTGCAAAGATTCGCAAGTATTTCTCGCAAGAGAACAAGTCTGACGATGCCGAACGCGGTCGTTCTGAGCTTGCAAAAGAGCTGCGCAAGCGTGGCTATGGCATCAGCGCTACGCGAACCATTAAGGCGCTTGATCAGCTCACCGAGCAGTTTGATTATCGCAGTGTAGATGATCTGTTTGCGGGTATTGGTGCAGGTAATCAGTCTGCTAAGCAGGTTGTTAATCGCGTGAGTGAAATCTTAGAGGAGAAAAATCCCGAGGTAGTTACTGAGCAAGAACGTAATGCGGCACGCCTTCAGGAGAAGAACAAGGCAATTGCAAACGATCAGCCTTTGGTTCGCTCCTACGTTATTTCTCGTACTGCCAAGGGTAGTCGTCCCAAGAAGTCTAACTGCGGCGTTGTGGTAAACGGCGATCCAGATTTGCTTGTTCATCTGGCGCATTGCTGCAATCCTGTTGCAGGTGACGATATTGTGGGCTTCATTACACGCGGTCGTGGCGTTTCTGTTCACCGCGCCAATTGCCCTAACGTTAAAGACCTGCTCAACGATCCAAAGCGTATCATTCCTGTTTCTTGGGACGCCAGCGGCGCTACTGAGTTTAGGGTAGAGATTGTCGTTGAGGCAACGGACCGTATGGGCCTTCTTAAAGACGTCACGGTTGCGCTGTCTGACGCTGGTGCAAACATTCTTTCTGCAGCTACACAAGTGGGCGAGCAGGGCGTAGTACGTATGCGTTTCTTGGTTTCTATCTCTGACACCAGCTTGCTTGATACCTTATTTGCATTTGTAACTCGCGTGCCTTCTGTCTACGACGCTCGTCGTATTATGCCAGGTGAAGGCGCTAATCAGATGAGAAGGAGACTTTATGGCTAATCAAAATGAGGGCTGCTCTTGCGGTCATAATCACGAGGAAGAGCACGGCGGACACGGCGGCTGCTGCGGTCATCATGGCGAGCATGGCCATGGTGAGCATGGTCATGGCGGTTGCTGCGGCCATCACGGTCATGGTGGTTGCCATCACGCAAAAGACCAGATTGGCGTCTTTAAAGTGGGTCCTCTTGAGACCAACTGCTACATTTACGTTTCTGGTAATGAGTGCATGATTATTGATGCCGGTGCATCGGGTGCAGAGATTGCTGCACAGCTTTTGAACCTTGAGCTTAAGTACATCGTTGCTACTCACGGCCATGCTGATCACGTTGGTGGCGTTAAGGCTTTGAAGCTTGCTGTGCCTGGCGCTCAGTACCTCATCAACGAAGCAGATAATGAGCTTGCGCAGAGAGCTCATAACTCAAACGAGATTTATGATGATGCTCCAGAGCCAGACGGTTTTCTCCACGAGGGAGATGTTCTGACCATTGGAACAGCACAGTTCAAGATTATGGAAACTCCTGGTCACACTCCTGGCGGCATTGTTTTGGTGGGAGAAGGGACTGCTGCTGGCGCCGTTTTTGTAGGCGATACGCTTTTCCAGGGTTCTGCAGGAAGAACAGACCTTCCAGGCGGCAACTTTGAAACGCTTAAGGCTTCTTTGAACCGCATCAAGACAGAGCTTGATCCAACCTCCATTATTTTGTCAGGACATGGAAATCAAACGTCTCTTGAGGCAGAGATAGCAACTAACCCTTTCTTACAGGATTAAATCAGCTATAACTTTGATGATTTAGCAAGACAGATTTGCATAGGTGCGGTATAGTACCTATGCAAACTTTTTAGCCCGAGTGGCGGAATGGCAGACGCGGAGGTCTCAAAAACCTTTGAGGAAACTCGTGTGGGTTCAAGTCCCACCTCGGGCACCAGCTAAAAGTTTAAGCTAGATGTGAATTTCTCGTCATATCTAACTTGGTACTTGTAATGTTTTCTTGTTAGAGGTAACCTTACAAGGTACTTTTGAAGCGGGATTGAACGTGAGTCCCCACCTACACAGCGCAAAAGCAGCTGTCTGGTCAGACAATTTAACCTTCGCACGTTACCTGTGCGTATTGTCTCCCAGTTGCTTGTGCACTGGGTTTTTTATTGGCGGACAAGCAATTGTCCAAGAGGGAAGGTGTACAAGATAGCCAAGAACGATGGTCCTCGCATTAATGAGGAAATCACTGCTCGCACGTGCCGTCTTATTGACGCTGATGGTAGTCAGCTTGGTCTTTTTGGCGTCAATGATGCAATGAAGAGAGCTCGTGAGCACGGTCTTGATCTCGTAGAGATTGCTCCAAATGCCGAGCCTCCTGTATGCAAGATTCTTGATTACAGTAAGTTCAAGTATGAGCAGGCTCGCAAGGCCAAGGCAGCTCGCAAGAACCAGGTCAAGATCGAAGTCAAAGAGATGAAGTTCCGCCCAAAGATTGATGTGGGCGATTACGAGACCAAGAAGGGTCACGTACTGCGCTTCCTCAAGAAGGGAGCACGCGTCAAGATCACCATCATGTTCCGTGGACGCGAGATGGCTCACCCAGAGCAGGGCCGTATTGTACTTGATCGCCTTGCTGAAGATTTGAAGCCTTTTGCCACAATTGAGCAGAAACCGCTCATTGAAGGCCGTAACATGCACATGCTCGTTGCTCCAATCAAGGGAGCGTTTGACGAGAAGCCCGAGGGTGCTGAGGATGGCACCACACAGGAGGAGAAGTAGTATGCCTAAGATGAAGACGCACAAGGGTTCGGCTAAGCGTTTCCGCCGCACCGGTACTGGCAAGATTATGCGCGCTAAGGCTTTTAAGAGCCACATTCTTACCAAGAAGTCCCAGAAGCGTATCCGCGGCTTCCGTAAAGAAGCTGTTCTTTCCGCTGGCGATGCAGCAGTAGTTTCTCAGCGTATGGGCGCTAAGAATTAAGCGCGCCACCCACCAGATCAAATAACAAGGAGTGATTAGATATGGCAAGAGTTAAGCGCGCAGTTGCTGGCCGCAAGAAGCGTCAGACGCTCGTCGAGCGCACAAAGGGTTATTACGGAACTTCCTCTCGTACCTTCCGTGGTATGAAGGAGCAGGCACAGCATTCTGGTCAGTATGCTTACCGTGACCGTCGTAACAAGAAGCGTGATTTCCGCGCACTGTGGATTCAGCGTATCAACGCTGCAGCACGCATTAACGACCTTTCTTACAGCAAGTTCATGCACGGCCTCAAGCTTGCTGGTGTTGAGCTTGACCGCAAGGTTCTCGCAGAGATTGCTTACTCTGACGAGCAGGGCTTCGCAGATCTTGCAGAGATTGCTAAGAAGGCTCTCGCTGAGTAACCTCAGCTTGAGGCTTCAGCCAAGCGATTTCTTGGCAGCTAGATAGCTAGACCCCGTATGTCCTTTTGGATGTGCGGGGTTTTCTTTTGGCGAGAAAACCTGTTGCGCCCATGGTGCTCCGTTGAGGTCCCGGCGAGCCTGATTTTCTCGCCATGTCTGAGCAATTTGCCGGAAAAGTACATGAAGTCTGAGTAGTTTTGCCGGTTTTTCTCGCCATGTCTGAGTAAATTCACTCAGACATGATGCAGCTTTCAGGCTCAAAAATTCAGGGCCGAAGCTCCTATCTTTCACATGCCTGATTTTGTCAAAGAATCTGTATCTAAAATACAGATTCTTTGCACTTTTTAGGCGCGTGAGCTGGTTGTTGGCGAACGGCGAGAAACCCGTGTAGTTGCAGCTCATGCGGCAAGAAGCAACTCACGTGAATGAAGCCGCGAGCGCACGGAAAGCCGATGCGTGAGCAGCTCTTTCCCGTTATTCGCTCTTGTGGTCTCTGTGGATAAGCTCTTCGAGATGCTCGTGCTCTTCTTCGTGGAGTTGCTTGATCTCTTCGTCGAATTCCGGATCCTTTGGACTAATAAGCTCATCCTCGCCAGTCTTTGGATCAGTATGGTGAAGCAGAACAGGCTCAAAGAGGTGCAGGTACTTTGCAAAGAAAGCAGACATGGTAAGCAGCATGACAAAAATTGCAATGCGAGGCACCGTGTTGACCTGCGTCATAATGAGCGAGCCAACGCACAGAAGGGCAGTCCAACCGTACATCAAAAGTACCGCTTGGCGCTGATTATAACCGTGAGCCATTAAGCGGTGATGGATGTGTCCGCGGTCGGCAGTAGCAAAACTGACGTGTGCGCGGGTACGGCGAACAATTGCGGAGAAGGTATCGATGATTGGAATACCTGCAACGACGAGAGGAACAATGATGGTTGTGAGTCCTGCCCAACGGGTGACGGACAAAAGTGAAATTGTTCCCAGAGCAAATCCCAAGGTTAGCGAACCAGAATCGCCCATGAAAATAGTTGCGGGATACGAGTTGTGAACCAAAAATCCAAGCGTGGTGCCCGCGATGGCTGCACTTAAAAGCGCTGCATCAAAGCGGCCCGCCCAAATGGAAAGCACAAACATAGTGGTAGAGGCAATGCAGGTAATTCCTGAAGAAAGTCCATCAAGACCGTCGATCAGGTTAATGATGTTGGCATAAGCAACCAGGTAAATGACAGTTGCTGGATAGGCGAGCCATCCAAGATCCACAAAGCCGTACGCGGAAAACGGATCAACAACGTTACCGATAATCAGACCGCCTGCAGCCGCGATGCTTGCAGCAATTACCTGACCAGCGAGTTTCTGAATAGGCTTGAGAGAAAAAATGTCGTCGAGCAAGCCGGTCAAGAAAATTACCGCAAATGCAGCGCCAACAATCCAGAAGTTGACGTTGAGATAATAGCGAGAAGAAAGGGTGATTTCTGCATGTCCAATAATTGCTTCAACGCCATAACGCACCAGCATAGCAACGGCTAACCCAAAGAAAATTGCAACGCCGCCCATGCGAGGAATAGGTTTTTTATTGACTCGACGTGCAGAGGGTTTATCGACAACTCCAAGCTTCCAAGCCAGTTGACGAACGGCAGGGGTAATCAGAGCTGAACCAAGACCAGCCGAGAGGAAAACACAAAACATGGTTACCCAGAGGTTCAAGCCGTATACCCTCCAATAAAAAACAGTATTTAACTGCTAAAATCCATACCATTTAATTGTGCTGCTCATTAAAAAACAAGTCAAGACTTTAATCTTTTTATAATCTCTTTATAGTAAGAATTGTCCTTCTCCCGCGGTCTAAACTGGGTGAACCGACAAGTTTTTTCAGGGAGCCTAATCTCGTGTTCAGTACAGGCATCCTTCGTTGTTAAGGAAGCTGGAACGCTCGAGCGCGGCGCCCACCTTATGAAGGTGGGTTCATAGATGACTGCGGGGAAGGATATTTTTGTGTCCAGACAGTCTGTGTTTAAATTGTGATGGCTCGCGGAAGAGTCGCGACGGCTCACGGAAGAGCGCTGACAGTCCGCGGAAGAGCCGCAATGGTCCGTGGAAGCGTTGCGCGCCTCCTCGCAAGCCTACAGCCGCTCATTCTGCCCGCATAATCATTGACATACCTGCCCCTGATTGCCACAATAAGTACCGCAACGGGGATATAGCTCAGTTGGGAGAGCGCTGCCTTCGCAAGGCAGAGGCCGAGGGTTCGAATCCCTTTATCTCCACCATGACTTTGACGCGCGCAGAGATCCTGCGCGTTTTTTATACCACCATCTGCCTGGGCAGATACGACGGGAGGCGAGAAACCCTTGGGTAGTGCACCATCACCTGATACCCTTACGTTTTCTGCCTACGACGTCTGTGAACTCTGCCCAAGGCGCTGCCATGCTCAAAGAAACGCTGGTAAAGCGGGCCTTTGTGGAGCTTCAAGCACCATTCGTGTGGCTCGTTCAGCGCTGCACTTTTGGGAGGAGCCTCCCATCTCGGGCGAGGCCGGATCAGGCGCCATATTTTTCACGGGTTGCCCGCTCAGATGCGTGTTCTGTCAGAATCACCAGATCTCGCAAGAAGGTTTTGGCAAGCCAGTCACAACCGAGCGCCTAGCCCAAATGATGCTTGAACTGCAAGCTCAGGGTGCGCTCAACATCAACCTTGTCACACCTTTGCACTTCTCGCCACATATTATTGAGGCGGTGACGATGGCAAAAGAGGCGGGGCTCACACTTCCAATTGTGTGTAATACCTCGGGATATGAGTTGCCAGAGGTGGTGCAGAAAGTTTCGAGCGTCATTGATATTTGGCTGACAGACGTCAAGTACGCAGACCCTGCGCTGGCAAAAGAGCTTTCGTACGCAGCAGATTATCCAGAGATGTCTATGGCGGCACTTGAGGTTATGCATGACTCGGTGATGAGTCGTGGCGGGCGCAAGCTGGATGATGACGGTCGCATGTTGCAGGGCATCATTGTGCGCCACCTGGTCATGCCCACGCACGCGGATGATTCCTGCGAGATACTCAACCGCGTCTGGAATCTTTGTCATAATGATGTAGATGTATCAATCATGAATCAGTACACGCCCAACGAACGCATGCGCGCGGCTGGCGGTCCGCTTTCTGGAACGCTTTCTGACGAGGAGTACGAGTTGGTGCTCTGTCATGCGGATGACCTGGGCTTTGAGAACCTGTGGTGGCAGGAGGGTGGAACCGTCTCCGAAAGTTTTGTGCCAGCCTTTGACGCAACAGGCGTTGAGGGTCCCGCGCTCAAGCTCCGCTCGGCTCGCGGTAACGCTACCGACGCCTGTGCCGCTGGCCATGCCGCCAACGACGCCACCACCAGCATCCCCGATACGCAAACCGAGGAGTAACCATGTCTGTCGAGAAACCCGAAGAGCTCCAAACCACCCCAGCGCCACAGGCGGCTGTGCTCACGGACGCGGAGCGCACCGAGCTGGAAGCGCTCCGCGCAGAGAAAGAGCGCAGGGAGCTCAAGGCTCTTCGCGCAGAGAAGGAGCGCGCTGAGCTCGAGGCGCTTCGTGCCGAGAAGACCCGTGCAGCCCAAGCAGAAGCGCAAGCGCAAGCAGAGGCAGCTGCCGCTGAAGACGCTCAGCTTGTTGCAGATCAGCAGCGTGCTGTACGTCAGGCAGCTCAGCAGGAGGCGGAGCAAATTCGTCGCATTCAGGAGCAGCGCGCAAAGGGCCGTGCTCTCATGGAGCCAGATGAGGACGACGAAGACATCAAAATGCCTCTGGGGCAAAAAATTGTTATTGGAACTGTGGTAATTCTCGCAGTTATCTTTGTTGTAAGCCAATTTATTTTGTAGGACTGCTACTCTAGATATATCGTCTCACTGTCAGTTTTTGACCAATCGAAAAGAGCAACTATGTCACTCACTGATCGTACCAAACCCTCAGACGTTAGCCTTAATACAGACTTGTATGAGCTCACGATGGCTCAAGGTTATTGGGAAGCCGGTCTTGTTGATGCAGAGGCATGCTTTACCGCATTCTTCCGCGAGAACCCCTTTAATGGCGGATTTGCAATTTCTTGTGGTACTGGTCAAATTGCTGACTTAGTTGAAAACTTTATCTATGAAGATGACGATATTGACTACCTGGCAAGCATTAACTCTCCTGGTGGCGGTCGTCTTTTTAAGCCAGCGTTCCTTGAGTTTTTGCGTAACCACAAGCTCAATGTAACCATTGATGCAATCCCCGAGGGAGAGCTTGTTTTCCCACGTGAGCCTATGGTCCGCGTTGAGGGCTCCATTGTTGATTGCCAGCTCATTGAGACCGCCCTGCTTAACCTAGTCAACTTCCAGACTTTGGCCGCAACTAAGTGTGCTCGCGTTATCAAGGCTGCTCAGGGCAATCCCGTCTCTGACTTTGGCCTGCGTCGTGCACAGGGTCCAGATGGTGGCTTGGCAGTTGCTCGCGCTTCCTATATTGCAGGAGCTTCAAGCACTTCAAATGTCCTTGCGGGCAAAATTTACGGCATTCCTGTTTTTGGTACCCACGCACACTCTTGGGTAATGTCGTTTGATACTGAGCTTGATGCCTTTAGGGCGTTTGCAAAATCTAGCCCAACTAACTGCTCGCTTCTGCTTGATACCTATGATGTTCACGAAGGCATCAAGAACGCCATCATTGTGGCAAAAGAGATGGAGGAGCGCGGCGAGCGCCTGAGTGCTGTTCGTATTGACTCTGGAGACCTCGCACGCCTTTCCAAGGAGGCTCGTAAAGCCTTTGATGAGGCTGGCCTTCCATACATCAAGATTTCTGTTTCAAATGACCTTGACGAGTACACCATCCAGTCGCTCTTTGCTCAGGGCGCACCTATTGACGCCTTTGGTGTTGGTACTAAGCTTGCCACCTGCGATCCTCAGCCTTCGCTTGGCGGCGTCTATAAGCTAACCGCTCGTCGTCAGTCTGCTGCTGAGCCTTGGACTCCTGTTATCAAGCTGTCCGAGATGGCCTACAAGCGTACCGTCCCAGGCATTCAGCACATTCGCCGCTTCTACGATGCAAACGGCTGCCCTGCAGGCGACATGATTTTTGACCCGGATTACCTGGTCACCAAGAGTCCAGAGTCTAAGGCAACTGTTGTCGACATCATTGACCCCTATTCAACCCACAAGCTTGAAGGAACTTCTCGCGAACTGATGGTAAGGCTGGTAGAAGGCGGCAAGCGTGTAGGGGAGAGCGAGTCTATTGAGGTTGCTCGCGACCGTTGTCACGCGGCACTTATGCGCCTGGACGCAGCGTATACGCGTTTCTTGAATCCTCAGATTTATCCTGTGGGTCTCGAGCGTGGCCTGGCCAATTTGCGTCATGAACTTGCTGCTCAACATCAGGTAAAATCTTCCGAGGAAACCGAGTAGTCCTCTAGAAGCTACGCAACCAACTACACAACCAACCACGTAATTACGCTGCACACGTGCACTGAATTTAAAGGAGAACCATGCGCGAGAAGATCGAGGAACTTGTACGTCAAGCCTTGGCAGACGCCCAGGCTGCGGGTGAGTTGCCTGAATTCCAGATTGATGATGTGGGACTTGAGCGTCCACAGGACTCATCAAATGGTGACTGGTCTTCTACGGTTGCAATGCGTTTTGCAAAGCTGGCACACAAAGCACCGCGCGATATTGCAGCAGCTCTTGTGGCACATATTGCCGAGGATGCGCAGATTGAGCGCGTTGAGGTTGCAGGTCCTGGCTTTGTAAACTTCTATCTTTCTACCGCTGCGGGCAATGAGATTTTTAACACCGTTCGCGAGCAGGGTGCAGATTTTGGACGTTCTTCCTTTGGCGCTGGTCAGAAGGTTCAGGTAGAGTACGTTTCTGCAAACCCTGTTGGTCCTCTGCATATTGGCCATGGCCGCTGGGCAGCGCTGGGAGACTCTCTAAGCCGCATTCTTGCCTTTGCAGGCTATGACGTTGAGCGCGAGTACTACGTAAACGATCACGGCTCACAGATGGACGTCTTTGGTCACTCCATCTCTAAGCGCTACCTGCAGCTTATTGACATCATGCAGGAGCGCGGCATTGATGCTGACGCAGCTGCTCAGGTGCTTGCAGAAGATCGCAATGCTTACGTTGCAGATGAAGACGATGCTCATCCAGAGGAGCATCCATTTACTGACGAGTTCATTAACTCTCTTGGCGGTAACGCATATGCCGGAGACTACATAGTTGACCTGGGACTTTTCTTCCTTAAAAATGACGGCGAGGTCTGGGCAGAAAAATCTGAAGATGAGCGCATGATTGAGTTCCGTGAACGCGGCTACAAGATGATGCTTGAGTCCATCAAAAACACCTGCCACAACGCTCGCGCCGACTTTGACGTTTGGTTCTCCGAGCGTTCTTTGTACGTTAAGGACGACCAGGGTAAAGATGCCGTTGATCGCGCACTTGATGCTCTTGATAAGCTTGGCTACCTCTATCGTTCTGACGAGGGCGCGCTGTTCTTCCGCTCTACTGATTTTGGTGACGATAAGGACCGTGTACTCATCAAAACAAATGGTGAGTATACCTATTTTGCTTCCGACGTTGCGTACCACTGGAACAAGTTCCAGCGTGTTGACCATGTTATTGATATTTGGGGAGCAGATCATCACGGATATATTCAGCGTGTTCGCTCTGCTGCAACAGCTCTTGGTTACCCAACTCAGTTTGAGGTTTTGCTTGGCCAGCTGGTTAACCTGCTCAGAAACGGCGTTGCCGTCAGAATGTCTAAGCGCAAAGGAACTGGTATCCACTTTGACGAGCTTCTCGCCGAGGTTGGTGTTGATGCAACGCGCTACACCCTTGTTTCAAAGTCTTCCAACCAGATGATTGACTTTGACATTGAGCAGGTAAAGCGTCAGGACAGCTCTAATCCTGTGTATTACGTTCAGTACGCTCATGCGCGTATTTGCTCTATTTTGCGCCGCGCTGCTGGCGTTGACCTTGATGAGGCAAAGGCACTTGGTATGGAAGCTGTTGCAGATAAGGCTATTGGCTCTGAGGTTGATCTTGGGCTGCTCTCTGAAGATGCCGAACAGGCGCTTGCTCGTAAACTCTTTGAGTTCCCAGGTCTTGTTGAGGGTTGTGCTCGCGATAGGGCACCATTCCGCATTACGCATTATATTGAAGAGCTTGCTGGTCAGTTTCACGCATTCTATACCGTTTGCCAGGTACTTCCTTCTGAAGGACGCCCACTGGACGCAGAACTTTCTAAGGCTCGTCTTGCTGCGTGTGATGCAACCCGTCGCGTACTTGCAATTGCTCTTGATCTGATTGGTGTTTCTGCTCCTGAGGCAATGTAAACGATAGCTAACTATGTTGTTTTGTCATGATACCGTGCAAGTATTGAATACCTGCACGGTATCTTTAGTGAATTTCTCCAGATAATTTACATATTTCTCCGTTATGTAAAAAATTTTTTAATGTATAAAAGAGATAATAAAATTAATATTTATTACTTAAATTTTATATTTCAGCATATAAAAGCCTATTTTGATGTCATATAAGCACCATTTTCTAACATATTTTTGACTAACTATTGTTTTGTCCCCACGTTAACACGTGTTTTTTAGAGGTATACTCATTATGCGAGCAAATAGTAAATGGTTCGGGCATAAGAGTGGAGGTCTCTATGGAACTTCGCGAGTACATGTCCATTCGCAGGTCTTACAACTTGGTTAGAAGAGTGGTGCCTGCTAACAGACGACTCACGTTTGAAGAGTTTGCTATTTTGTGTCGCCTCAATGTGAAGGGTGCTCCTGTTAAGACTTCAGAAATTGCCGAGTATCAGAGTGCTCTTCGTCCTACGATTACTCATCGTACCTCGCACCTGGCAAGGCTTGGTTTCATCAAGAGAGATGAAGGCGCCATTGATCGACGCAACGTAGTGTGTATCATCACAGAAAAGGGTGTAGAAGCAGTTGAGGAGCTGTCCAAGCTTACCTGTGCTCGTATTGCGCCCGGCCAGGCACTTTCACGTACTTCGTTTGAGCGCATCGTCATGTATGTTGACGCTATGGGAGCTCTGTATTGTAGGGCAGCAGATATGGTGCTTCTTGCAATTCTAGATTCTCCTAAAGACGCTCTTTCAATTACAGAGATTGTTGACGCGCTTGGTCTTTTGCAGCCAACGGTTTCTATGTCTCTTACTGCTTTGGCAGAAAGTGGCCTGGTACAGCGCAAACATGATGATGCTCTTTCAAGAAGAGTAACTATGGTTGAGCTCACGCCTCAAGGCAAGACGTATATCAAAGAAATCGTTCAGCAAATTGAAGATATTGTTGTAAAAAGAAAGAGTCGCACAGCTGTTTAAATGATTTATGCAGATTAAAGAAATCTAGAAGATGGGTTTCTCGAGGTTTAAGGGTTAGTGGTATAAATCCCCATTTGCCCGTTTTATGGTGAATTTTATTATTTTTTCATCATAAGGCGGGCATTTTCGTGGTATATTCCTTTTGGATTTGCACCTATTTGATTTTGTTTGTTATCCCTTCATCATATTTCTCACGTATTTTTACAGATTATTTTGATGAGCAAACAGAGAGGTTTGTACATGTCGGACGAAACATCTTCGGTCCAAAATGATTCTTTAAATGATGTAGAAAATACTCCAGCACCACGTAGACGTGGTAGACCTCGTAAGAGTGAAAATAGTAATTCAGAAAATTCAACTTCAGAAAATACCAATTCTGAGGCAACTGAAGAAAAGGCCTCTAATTCATCTGCTGCTAAGCGTCGTCGCGGTCGTCCAACTAAAAAAGAGACTGAGGCTCGTCGTGCAGTAGAGGCTGTTGTGGCAGAGGCTATGAACGCAGCAGGCATTACAGAGCCACCAAAGCGTCGTCGCGGACGTCCTAGTAAAGAAGAGATGGAAGAGCGTGCTCTTCATGAGCGTGCTCTTGAAGTTGCACAGGCAGAGGTTCTGGCTCAGGTCCAGGCAGGCGGCAAGGTTTCTTCTGACGTTGTAGACACTGATCGCCTTACCAAGATTGTTCAGGACGCAACTCAGCCTTCTGCGGAGGTAACCCCGGCTCCTGCCTTTACTAAAGCAGAGGCAGAGGGTGCAGCTGGCCAGAATACCAATAGGGCTCAGAAGAACTTTGCTGAAGAGCAGGGTAGTGTTGAGCAGCAGGATGGTGCAGCTCAGGAGCAGGCTTCTGGTGCAGTAGCAGATTCCGATGCAGCTCCAGCAGAGCGTCCAGGGCGTTCTCGTACGGGTGCAGCACGTCGTCGACATCGTAATGCTGAGCCAAAAGAAGCGGCTCAGGAGGGCGAGAAGACACAGGAAAACGCACACGCTAACAACCAGGAGCGTCCTTCTCGCGATCGTAGACAGAACAACCAGCGCAACAAGAATCGCAAGCAGGGCCAGGCAAGCGAGCCATCGCTTTCCAAAGAGGCTCTGCAAGAGATGAAGCTTTCTGAGCTTCGTGCTAAAGCAACTGAGCTGGGTATTGAGTACGCAGGCGTTCATAAGTCCGATTTAATTGAGCTTGTATACGCTGCATCTGCAGCTGCTGAGGGTTTTAAGACTGTTGAGGGTATTCTTCAGATTAGTAACGAAGGCTACGGCTGGATTCGTACAGGCAATTATATGGAAGGCGATGACGACGCCTTTGTCCACCAGCAGATTATTAGAAATCTTGGTCTGCGCCCGGGTGATAGCGTCTTGGGTATGGTGGGACCTGCACGCGTAAATAGCAAGTATCCACCACTGCTTAAGGTTACCCAGGTCAACGGTGGGGAAGTTGAGGGTCTTAAGGACCGTCCTCGCTTCAAAGATCTGACTCCAATTTTCCCAGACCAGCCTCTTACTATGGAGCACGGTAAAGACTCTATTACGGGCCGTGCAATTGATCTGGTGGCTCCTATTGGTAAGGGTCAGCGTGGTTTGATTGTCTCGCCTCCAAAGGCAGGTAAGACCACCATTTTGAAGCGCATTTGCCAGTCTATTACCACCAACAATCCTGAGGTTCACCTCTTCTGCCTCTTGGTAGACGAGCGCCCTGAGGAAGTTACAGACATGGAGCGCTCCATCAAGGGCACCGTTGTTGCTTCAACTTTTGATATGCCAGCAGAGAATCACACCGTTGTCTCGGAGCTCGTCATTGAGCGAGCAAAGCGTCTGGTTGAGATGGGTCAGGACGTTGTGGTTATTCTGGACTCCATCACACGTCTTGCTCGTGCATACAACCTGGCTATTCCTGCTTCTGGCCGTATTCTTTCTGGTGGTGTTGATTCCGCAGCTCTGTATCCACCAAAGAAGTTTTTGGGTGCAGCTCGAAATATCGAGAACGGCGGCTCGCTCACTATTATTGCGTCTGCCCTGGTAGATACAGGCTCCAAGATGGATGAGGTTATCTTCGAGGAGTTCAAGGGCACTGGTAACATGGAGCTCAAGCTTGATCGAGACCTGGCAGATCGCCGCATCTTCCCAGCTATTGATCCTGTTTCTTCTGGTACTCGTAATGAGGATCTGCTTATTAAGCCAGAGCTTCAGCCTATGGTATGGGGCGTTCGCCGTATTCTTGCAGGCTTCAATAACACTGAGCGTGCAACTACTGCTCTTATCAGTGGTCTTAAGCAGACCGACAATAACCAGGACTTCCTGATTAGATCTGCAAAGAAGGCTGCACAGTCTGACTATCCACAGAATTAGTCAGATTTAAAGATGACGCAAGAAGTGCTTTCCAATCTATGTTGGAAGGCACTTCTTTTTTCTCGTCATTTTGTTGAATAACTGCCAAAGAATTATGAAAAAGTTTTAAAGACGCTGTAAAAAATAACGAATTACGCTATAGTCATTTCTAACAGCACAATTATGTGTTGCAGCGGATTATACAAAGATGAAATGAAGCCCACCCGTTGCTCACGTCGCCCGTATTGGGTTTAGTAGCATATGCAAATTTAGCGTGTGTCTTCATGCATCTTCTTAGCGTTTGTAGGGGGAGTATGTATGACAGAAGGTAGGAATCCGGCAGTAGTCGCCGGCCTGCTCAGTGGACTGGTTCTGGTAGCAGAGCCAGCATCTGCGTATGCCCTTACAGCTAATGAAATTCGCCAAACCCCTCTTGGTGCAATCTTTACCGGCATCGGAGTAGGACTTGCCGCGGTTGCAGTCATTTCTGGTGCGGCCTTGGTAGTCTCTCGCTCGGTAAATCGTGGCGAGAAAATCGATGGGGCAGAAGCAAAGAGCCAGTCAGCTGCAACGTTCCAAAGCTCAGATGAGGCTCTCTCTTCAAAGCAGGTCTCAGCTGCATCGAACTTCTCGCCAGAAGAGAGCATTGTGATTCCGCTGGACTCTTCAAGGCGCTCGATTGCTGCGTACAAGCCAAAGCACATGAGGGCTTCTCAGTGGGATATGACTGGTTCCATTCGTGTTCAGTCTGCTGAGCTGCCTGTTCAGCCTGCCGAGTCACCTGCAAAGAAGTCACAGGTTGTAAGTACGGCCGCAGAGGGCGTTCTTCCCGTTCGCGCAAAGAAGGCTCCTGCACACTCTACAAACGACTACGCGCAGATTGCAGAGAACTACACCAAGCTTTTGAGCTGGCGCGAGCGTACCGTTGCACGTGCAAAGGGTGCTGCTGCGGTGCTTCTTGAGCGCTTAGGGCAAGATCCTATGGACGGCCTGCCTATTATCGAACGTGCTGACGGAACAGTTGGTGACGTTGGTACAGCTTGGTGGACTAAGGCTGTGGGCGAAGAGTCCATTACGCGCGATTTTGGTATTGCCGAGATTGGTGCCGAGGCTATTCCTGAAGACTTTACCAACCATGCTGCTGATATTTCTAGCCGTATCTCTTACGTTGACCAGGGAGTCTTCCCTGAGAAGCGTACGATTGACGAGCTTGAGCATGCTGATGATTGGACGCTTGCGCTGGCTGCAATGGACGAGCATCTAGCTCGCCATGATCAGCAGCAGATGCGCAAGTATCATCCAGTGCAGTTGCCGCTCATTGGTCAGGTCGCTGCTGAGGCTGAAGTTGCAAGTCCAGTGGAGTTGTCGGGTGCAAAACCCGCTGCGTCTCACAAGGTTGCCGCAGCTCAGATGCGTCCTTCTCGCGAGCCAAACTACGCTGGTGTGGTTGCACAATCAACCGCAATGCCGCTGATCAAGGCTGCAAACGATACGTCATCGCATGTTCAGGACATCTTTGACGCGGTTGAGCGTGAGATGGCAGCTGAGCTTCAGGCGGCTGACGAGAGACCAACGCGCGAGCTGCTTCGTCTCATTGAGGGCGGCACCAGCAAGATGAAGAAGATTTCTTCGCTTGATCTTGGCGAGAAGACCAGCGCAGACAAGGCCTCTTACAAGCCTCGTCACTTTGCTGGTGAGCTTCCGCTGGTACGTGAGGCGTAAGTAGCACACGTAGGCCGGCTGCGGGTAGCCAGAAGACAACCGCGCAACCGTTGCGAAAAGCTGGAGCTCGTAGAAACATTCGGTTTCTCTAAAATTATTTCAAGTTAGATAACATTTTTTGGCTGTGGTTCTTTTTTAAGGGCTGCAGCCATATTGTGTTGTGTCACATATTCAACGCTATGGAGAAAAGGAGATGAATATGGCACATAAGCTAACGCGACGACGCTTTTTGGAGGTGGCCGGGACCATTGCGGGGTCGTTTGCTCTAGCAGGTTGTTCGCCAAAGAACCAAGACCCTAACTCCATTTACGTTGGCGTGATGGGACCGTATACCGGCGACGTTGCCCAGTATGGCCTTGCGGTGCGTAGCGGCATTTTGTTGTACCTCAAGGAATTCAACAAGAATGGTGGAGCTGGTGGCCGCCAGATTGTCCCTGTAGCTGAGGACGAGAAAGGCGATTCAACCGAAGCTATTCTTGTCTATAACAAGCTGCTTGACGAGAATGTCTGTGCAATTCTAGGTGACGTTACCTCAACGCCAACCATTGCACTGGCACAGAAATCGGTTCTGGACAACATTCCTTGCGTAACGGCATCTGCAACGGCAGAAGACGTTGTTGCTCACGGCAATAACATGTTCCGCGCTACCGTTACCGACCCATTCCAGGGCGTTGTTCTTGCAGAGTTTGCTAAAAAGCAAGGCTATCAGCGTGTAGGAACCATCTTTAACTCTGGTGGCGATTACGAGATTGGCGTAAACAACGCATTTGTCCAGAGAGCTCGTGAGTTGGGTATTGAGGTTGTATCCCAGCAGGGCTATCCAACGGGAGCTGTTGACTTTAACGCCCAGCTCACCAGCATTATTGGACTGGATCCTGATGCCATTTTGGCCCCAAACTATTACCAGGATAACGGCAAGATTGTGACGCAGGCTCGTCAGCTTGGCTGCAAAAAGCCTTTTATGGGCGCAGATGGTTGGGCAGGCATCATTGGCGGCGAGCAGGACTATGCTTCTGCGGCTGACCTTGAAGGATGCTTCTATTGCTCTGCCTTTGTTGCTTCAAACCCAGATGAAAAAGTTCAGCATTTTGTTAAGGCTTATACCGAGGAATACGGTGAGGCTCCAACTAACTTCTGTTCTTTGGGCTATGACGCAGCAATGATTCTTTGCTCCGCTCTTAAGACTGTCGAGAAACGCGGTTATACCTACAACTCTAATGAGTATAGGCAAGCCATTATTGACGCTATTGCATCTGGTGTGGTCGAAGGTGTTACTGGAACCCTTTCATATCAGGGAACAGGTGACCCAGTGAAGTCCACCTTGATTATTACCTTTAAAGATGGCAAAGAGTCCATCTATGACACGATCAATCCTTCATAGAAAAGAGAACCTCAGATGTTTTTGACTCAGGTGCTCAATGGACTTCAATTGGGCAGTATTTACGCACTGGTGGCGCTTGGTTACACAATGGTGTACGGCATCATCTTGCTTCTTAATTTTGCACATGGTGACATCATCATGTTTGGCTCCTACGTTGCTTGGATTGCGCTTGTTCAGTTAGGACTCAATCCTGCAATCGCCGTTCTTCTCGCCATTTTTGGTTGTGTTGTGCTGGGCGTTCTTATTGATAAGGTTGCCTATGCACCACTCAGAGAAGCTCCAAGGCTTTCTATTCTGATTACTGCAATTGGTGTCTCTTACCTGCTTGAGAACGGTGTTCAGCTGCTTCTGGGCGCTGACGCTAAGGTTGTTCCAAGCATCATTGACCTGGGAACTGTTCAGGTATTTGGTTCGACGCTCTCCGGCACTGCACTTTTGACTGTTGCTGTTACTATTGTGGCAACCGTTGTTCTGACCCTTTTGGTTCAGAAGACTCGTCTTGGTAAGGCAATGCGTGCCGTTTCTGAGGATATGGGCGCTGCTCGTCTGATGGGCGTCAACGTCAATAGCACTATTAGCTTTACCTTTGCAGTTGGTTCCGCTCTGGCAGGCATTGCAGCTATTCTGTACTCCATGGCATACCAGCAGGTTTCTCCTACCATGGGCGTCATGCTGGGCACCAAGGCATTTGTTGCAGCAGTTCTTGGCGGCATTGGCTCCATTCCTGGCGCTGTTATTGGCGGCCTTATTGTTGGCTTCTCCGAGGTCTTTGTTGCTGCCTTTGGTCTGTCCGTCTGGCAGGATGCAGTAGTCTTCTTACTCTTGATTCTTGTTCTTGTTGTGAAACCAACTGGCCTGCTTGGCCGACCAGTTACCGAGAAAGTGTAAGGAGGCTCACATGACTAAAATGTATCCACGCGATAATAACCACAACCCCGTAATTGTCACTGGTTTTGGTGGAAAAGATGGTCAGCGTCGTGAGCTCACTATGCCTGCTCGCTATGCCATCAATGCAATTCTTGTTGCACTCTTTGTCTTTGGTGGAAACTTCCTGGTAGGAGAGGGCCTTATTTCTCGCTATCAGACCGTTGTTTTTGAGCAAATTGGCGTGTATGTTCTGATGACCGTTTCCCTGAACATTGTTACTGGTTATCTGGGACAGCTTCCTTTGGGTCACGCTGGCTTTATGTCCATTGGTGGTTATGCCTGCGCAATCTTTATCATTCGCATGATGCCACTCTTTGGTCTGGATGCTCAGTCCATGGCCTCAGGCTCTACACCGGCAGTTATTCTTTTTGTTGTGGGCCTTTTGTTTGGCGGCATTTGCGCTGCTCTGATGGGTGTGGTTATTGGTATTCCAGCACTTCGTCTTCGCGGTGATTACCTGGCCATCATTACTCTGGGCTTTGCAGAGATTATCCGCGTTGTCCTGGTAAACATTGACTCTGCTCTTGGCTTTAAACTTACTGGTGGCGCATCAGGCCTCACGGGTATCCCTGCTTATACAGGCTACCTGAACACCGCAATTGTTGTTTCGCTTGCTATCTTTGCTATTCATACTCTTATGAAGTCTAGACATGGACGTGCTATTCTCGCCATCCGCGATAACGAGATTGCTGCAGAGGCATCAGGTGTCAACACTACGTACTACAAGACTTTGGCCTTTGTTTTCTCTGCATTCCTTGCTGGTATTGCAGGCGGCCTTTACGCGGGTTGTATCGGCGTTATGGCGCCTGCCAAGTTTGGCTTCATGAAATCTGTTGAGATTCTGGTTATGGTTGTTCTTGGTGGCATGGGTTCTATGTTTGGCTCCGTTGTGTCCGCAACTGTCCTGACCGTGCTTCCAGAGGCTCTACGTGCCTTTGCTGACTATCGTATGGTTGCTTATGCAATCGTGCTGATTCTGGTCATGATCTTTAGACCAGAGGGTCTGTTTGGCTCGTATGACTTCTCGCTGTCCCGCATTATTGAGCGCATCATGAACAAGGATTTCCCTTGGAACAAGGATGACTCGGACGAGCAGGCGGGTGTACAGGTCAAGGCGCAGGCGGGTGTTCAGGCAGATACGCAGGCAGACGTGCAGGCAGAAGCCTCAACTGATTTGAAGGAGGCGTAAGAGCGATGGCAACTAAAAACACTACAAAACTTATCAGACAAGAGTCTCCTAACCTCATTCCTGAGCGAGACCTTGGCGCAATTCCAGTTCTTCAGGCTGAACACCTTGGCATTGACTTTGGTGGCTTGACGGCTGTTAACGACTTCAACATTGCTCTTGGTCCTACCGAGATTTCTGGCATTATCGGCCCTAACGGTGCAGGTAAAACAACTGTTTTTAACTTGCTTACCTGTGTTTACAAGCCAACCCGTGGTACCGTAATGATTGACGGCTACGACCTTGCTGGTAAAAGCGTTGTTGAAGCAAATCATATGGGTATTGCCCGCACCTTCCAGAATATTCGACTGTTCAACAACATGACTGTTATGGAGAACATTCAGGTTGGCCAGGGCAGCCACATGACGTCTCATTTCTTTGAGGACGTCTTCCGCCTTCCAGCTCACTGGAAGCAGGAAAAAGAGAGCGCTGATAACGCTCGTGAGCTGCTGCGCATTTTTGGCATGGAGAATCTTGCAAATACCCTTGCAGGTAACCTGCCTTATGGCGCTCAGCGCAAGCTTGAGATTCTTCGCGCTCTGGCAACGCAGCCTAAGATTTTGCTGCTTGACGAGCCAGCTGCAGGTATGAACCCAGCAGAGACCGACGAGCTTATGGAGAATGTCCTTAAGATTCGTGACGACTTCAAGATTGCTGTTCTTCTCATCGAGCACGACATGAAGTTTGTTATGGGTATCTGCGAGGGACTTGCTGTCCTTGATCACGGCAACATCATCGCAAAAGGTACGCCAGAAGAAGTTCAGAATAACCCTCGCGTTATCGAAGCATATCTTGGAAAGCAGGAGGTGCGCTAATGGCCGCTGAAACTACAAACACCCAGGCAGCTGGCGCAGGAAAAACACTGCTGTCCGTCAAGGATCTTAACGTTTCTTACGGTGCAATTCATGCAGTTCAGGGTATCTCTTTTGACATCCATGAGGGCGAGATTGTTACCCTTATTGGCGCAAACGGCGCAGGTAAATCAACTACACTGAACACCATTGCTGGTCTAGTAAAGCCGGACTCTGGCAGCATTACCCTTGACGAGAAAAACCTTGTAGGCCAGCGCGCTCACAAGATTGTTGAGGCTGGCCTGGCATTGTGCCCTGAGGGCCGCCGTGTGTTTTCTCGTATGAGTGTTGCTGAAAACCTTGAGATGGGCGGCTATACGCAGCCCGATTCCCAGAACGCTAAGACCGTCAAGATGGTCTACGAGCATTTCCCACGTCTTCGTGAGCGCAAGAATCAGCTGGCAGGAACGCTGTCTGGTGGCGAGCAGCAGATGCTTGCTATGGGTCGTGCTTTGATGAGCAGGCCAAAGCTTTTGATGCTCGACGAGCCTTCTATGGGTCTGGCTCCTCTTCTGATTGAGGAAATCTTCCAGATCATTCGCCAGCTCGGCGATGCAGGAACCACCATTTTGCTGGTCGAGCAGAACGCTAACATGGCACTTAAGGTTGCTGACCGTGCATACGTTCTTGAGCTTGGTAAGGTTTCTAAGCATGGCACCGGCCAGGAGCTTCTCCACGACGATGACGTTCGTAAGGCTTATCTCGGCGCATAACGGCGACTAATGTCAAATGTGCTTTGACGTCAACGTACCTTAAACGTTAACCCGGCTCCCACACAGCGTAGGAGCCGGGTTTCTTTGAAGTTAGATTTCTGGGAGCCTGATTTTCTCGCCAAGTCTGAGCAATTTGCCGGAAAAGTGCACCATATCTGAGCTATTTGCCGGTTTTTCTCGCCATGTCTGAGCTGTTTTACTCAGACTTGATGTAGTTTTCAGGCGCGCAAAATTTGGAGTAGAGCAGCCTATCTTCACGCGCCTGATTTCTTCAAAGAATCTGTAAATTTTGCCTAAATACGTAAAAGAAACTGTGGATTTGCCTGATTTCATCAAAGAATCTGTGCCTCAAATACAGATTCTTTGCACTTTTCAGGCGCGCGGCGCTCGCAAACGCGGGGGGGTTAGATTTCGTCGAAAGTGTTGTGGTGTTGTTGGCCGTCGTCCAAGGTAAGGACGGTACCCAGAAGTGCTGGCTCAAGAATCTGAATCCAGAGATCGCCTCTGACCTGCTTGGCATTCTCGGCAACAGCGCGAGCAGTAACAGGGGAGTCGCAGATGGCAACCATGGTGGCACCTGAGCCCGAGATAACAAAGGCGCAAGCACGAGCAAGCTTAGCTACCTGTTTGAGCTCCTCGTAATCGGGGATGAGCTCCTTGCGATACGGTTCGTGGATCCTATCGTTGCAAGCTGCTGCCAACAGTCCGCCGTTTCCTGTTTCAAGCGCATGTGTGACTGCAACGGTGCGTCCCATCTGGTAAACGGCGGTCTGAAGAGAAATATTCTGCGGAACAACCTTTCGGGCATCCTCAGTGTTAATCGAGTAAGGCGGTGCAATTGCAACAAAAGAGAGACCGCGCGCTACGAGCCTTCGAGTACAAACAGTATGACCGCCCTCAACAAATGACGAGGTCAGGCCACCGTAAATTGCAGGAGCAACGTTATCGGGATGGCCCTCAAAATGACAGGCAAAGTCGAGTGCACGCTCTGGATCCCAGCCGCCATGAGACTCGGTCATCGCGGCTGCAATGCCAGCAATTACGCAGGTAGAACTTGAGCCAAGTCCACCAGAAAGCGGAATAGGCGAGTCGATAGTGATGTGCTTAGGAGTAGGCTCTTCGCCCAGCTTTTCGCAGGCTCGAACATAAGACGTCCAGACAAGGTTGTCGTCGTTTCTGAACTGCTCGGGGCAGCCGTCAATGATGAGCGTAGGGGATTCCCTAAACGTAATCTTTGCGCGCAGGTTAAACGCAAGACCCAGTGTATCGTAGCCGACGCCAATGTTTGCAGAGGTAGCAGGTACAGATACGGTCAAGATGGTGTTGTCGAACATGTAGAACCTGCTTTCTCAGAGTCTAACAAGCAAAAATACGCCCGCATGCTTCGGAAACGTACGAAGCAAGCTGTTCCTTCTCGCGAACGTCAGTATGAATGATAACGTTATCATTCAGCGATGAAAGCTGGATTGGCGGATTAGTGCCTGTGATTTCGGCGAGCGTATGCATGCACGCAAAGTCGTCCAGGCCAGCGGTCGAGTGGCCCAGCGCGGCAAGCACGTCGGACGAGAACTTATACGGGCTAGCAGTAGACAGACAAACGCGCACGTCGTTTGCCTGGCGAGAAACCCTGTCAAGCACGTGCTTTGCGACGGCTGTGTGGGGGTCAATCAGCACACGACAATTCTCCCAGGTAGAACGGATAGTCTCACGCGTCTGAGCGTCGGTTGCAAAGCCAGCATCAAAGGTTTCGCGGATGGTGTCCATCACCTGAGCAGGTACCGTGTAGATACCCTTGGTTACCAGCTGATTCATCAGATAGCTGACAAGCTCGGTGTCTTTGCCGGACGCAAGATAGAGGAGTCGTTCAAGGTTTGATGAAACCAGAATGTCCATTGATGGAGAGATGGTCTTTTCAAATGCACGTCTACGATCGTAGATGCCTGTTTCCAAGAAATCAGTCAGCACCTTATTGCTGTTAGAAGCCACAATGAGGCGATCAACAGGAAGTCCCATTTCTTTTGCAAAGTAACCTGCGAGAACGTCGCCAAAATTGCCGGTTGGCACGCAGAAAGTAACTTTTTGACCCTGAGCGATGGCACCCTTGGCAACAAGCTGGGCATATGCGTCAAAGTAGTAGGTTACCTGCGGGGCCAAACGACCAATATTGATGGAGTTTGCGCTGGAAAGTACCGTGCCCTTACCGGCCAACTCATGCGCCAACTCCTTGTTAGCAAAGATTGCTTTAGCGGCGTTTTGAGCGTCGTCAAAGTTTCCCTTAACAGCGCAAACAGCTACGTTAGAGCCTTTTTGAGTTACCATCTGCAGGCGTTGAATATCAGAAACCTTGCCTTCAGGGTAAAAGACGGTGATGCCCATACCAGGCACATCCTTGAAGCCCTCAAGTGCAGCCTTACCAGTGTCGCCAGAAGTTGCGGTCACAATCATGATGCTCTTGCCGGCGGTGGCAGCCACGCCCGCAGTACCCTCAGCGTCGACAGCGCCAGCTACGTCCGCGTCCTCGCGGGCAACGCTCATCAGGCGGGGGAGCATCTGAAGCGCAACGTCTTTGAATGCCGACGTTGGACCATGGAAGAGCTCAAGCAGCCAGTCTTCTCCGATAGCAGAAACAGGCGTGATAGCCTGGGTGTCCCACTGAGAGCCATACGCGCCCTCAATACAGCGAGTCAGCTCTTCAGCAGAGTAGTCGTCCAGCAGAGCAGAAAGCACATCGAAAGCAGTAGCTTTAAAGCCCTGAGAACAAACCTTTGCAAGATCGAGGGGTTTCTCGCCAATTGAATCTTGGATATAAAGGCCGCCGTCGGGAGCAATTCCCTGCAAAATGGCTTGTTTAGCCAAAACGGTATGGTCAGAGCTTCTTGTGCTGTGATATGCGACGGCCATGAAACCACCAATCTTTAGAACGTGTCGCGTGTTGTGCGTCTCGCGTGTTGTGCGCGTGCAAATTGCGCGTCTCGCGTGTTGCGTTTCTATTATTTTAACAGTGAGAAGTAAATGTCGCTTGTAACATAGAATTGTTCATAGCATTATGAAGATGAGAAAAACTGTCAATTAGATTCTGTCTAGGTTTTTGGTAGTTTTTGTCTATGAGATTGTTATCAGTGCAGTCACCTTTGCGTGCGGTTGTCCTTGCTCTGCAATTAGCCTTGCAGGTAATCGGTTTTCTCGCAAAGTGACTGCTAGATTTGGAGTTATATGCAAAACGTTGCCCTACTTGGATTTGGAACGGTTGGTGCTTCAGTTGCGCGCATTCTTGATGAGCGCGTTTCTGACGTTAATCTGACGTCCATCTTGGTTAGAGCTGGTAAAGAGCACGTTGACCCTCGGGCAACATCTGATTTTGATGCGCTCTTGTCTGACCCTGCGCTCGATACAGTTGTTGAGTGCATGGGCGGCCTCACGCCAGCCTATGAATATATCAAAGCTGCGCTGACGGCTAAGAAAAATGTAGTCACCTCAAATAAAGCCGTGGTATCTGCTCATTTTGAGGAGTTTATGACACTTGCCGCTGAAGCGGGCGTCAACCTTAAGATCGAAGCATGCGTGTGCGGTGGTATTCCTTGGATAGCAGGAATTCAGAAAGTTCGTCGTATTGACGAGATTTCTGCGTTCTGGGGAATCATGAATGGAACCACCAACTACATTGTCTATTCCATGCTCAAAGACGGAACGGACTTTGCTGAGGTTCTGAGCAAGGCTCAGGAGCTGGGTTACGCCGAGCGAGACCCGTCAAGCGATATCGACGGCATTGATGTTCGCTCTAAGACTATGATTTCTGCATCTATTGCCTTCGACGTAATCTGCACAGACCAGATTCCTATGTCTGGTATCAGAAACTTAACTAAGCGCGATCTTGCCATGTTTGGCAGTCACGATATGACAATCAAGCTCTTTGGTCGTGGTGTTTCTGACGGTTCATCGTATGCGGTAGCTGTTGAGCCAGTTGCGGTTTCGCTCTCAACCATAGAGGCCAACGTTCCAACTAACTTTAACGTTGCAACTGCCGTGGGAAATACCATTGGCGAGCTCAAGTTTTACGGTCAGGGTGCCGGTGGCGACCCAACGGCAAACGCCGTCGTGCAGGATATTATTGACTGCGCCGCGGCTCCTGCTGGGGGTCAGCAGACCTTCTCGGCAGGTCTTTCGTATAATCCAGAGCTACTTGTTTCCGACTATGTGTTTAGGACGCAGGCCGATATTCCAGGCGGTACGTTCTGGGAGCCGGGTGCTCAGTTGGTTAAAAATCTAAGTGCCGAGAAGGCCCGTGAGCTTCTTACCAGCGCACTTTCGCAAGACCCTACAACCTTTATGGCTGCACTTGAAAAGAGGAATTAGAAATGATCAAAATTGCAAAATTTGGCGGCTCAAGTGTTGCTTCTGCAGAGCAGTTCAAAAAAGTTAAAGCTATTGTTGAAGCTGACCCTGATAGACGCTTTATTGTTTCGTCTGCAGCGGGAAAGCGCCACTCAACCGATAACAAGATTACGGATCTTTTGCTGCTGGTAAATGCCCATATTGAGTATCACGTTGATTGCACTTCTTTACTTGCAGATATCGAGGCTCGCTTTGTGGAGATTGCTGATGAACTGGGAGTTGCATGGCCTGTCGCCGAGGAGTTTGAGAAGTTTGCTACAAACATCAAGTCCTTCTCGCCAGAGTATGTAGTAAGTAGGGGCGAGTGGTTTACCTGCCAGATTCTTGCTGAGTATCTTGGTCTGCCCTTTGTTGATGCTGCTGACGTTATGCTGTTCCATCATGATGGCACCATTGATATGGAGCGCACTGCTTCTAGACTTAAAGAAGTTGTTGCTCGCAGCGGCTCGTTTGTGCTGCCTGGCTTCTACGGTGCTACCGTTGACGGCGCCATTAAGCTGTTCCAGCGCGGTGGTGGCGATATTACCGGCGCTATTGTTGCTCGCTGCTTAGACGCGGATTTGTATGAGAACTGGACTGACGTTTCCGGCTTCCTGTCTGCTGATCCTCGCATTGTTCAGAATCCACGCGCTATTGGCCGTATTACCTTTGACGAGATGCGCGAGCTTTCTTACATGGGCGCTTCCGTTCTTCAGGAGGAGGCAATTTTCCCTGTTCGTGAGGCAAATATTCCAATCCAGATTAAGAACACCAATCGCCCAGAAGACACGGGTACGGTTATCCGTGAGACCGCGGATGGCGATACAAACGAGCACTTGATTACAGGTATTGCGGGCAAGAAAGACTTTTTAGCTATTCATGTCAAGAAGGCTCACATGTCCAACGAGGTTGGCGTCATCAGCCGCGCACTCAATATTGTTGAGCGCTACGGCGTCTCTGTCGAGCACATCCCAACAGGCGTTGATTCGTTTGGTATTGTGGTAAATGCCTCCGACGTAAAGGATACGGTTTATTCCATCATCAGCGATATTCGTCGCGAGATTGAGCCTGATGACATTACGATGGTAGACCGCTTAGCTCTTGTTTCTGTTGTTGGTCGTAATATGTCTAGGCGTTCCGGCACCTCTGGTAAGATCTTTGGCGCGTTGGGCAATGCGGGCGTCAACATTCGCATGATTACGCAGAGCTCAGAAGAGATTAGTATTATTGTGGGCGTCGATAATGCCGACTTTGATCGCACAATTGGCGTCATCTATAACGGATTTGTTCGTGACGAAATGGTTTCGAGGTAACTATGGCTTTTGATCCAAACGGTAAGGTCGTTGCAATTCTTGGTGCTACCGGCGTTGTTGGTGCCCAGATGATGCAGTGCCTTGAAGAGCGTAATTTTCCTATCAAGGAGCTGGTGCTTCTGGCATCCGCTCGAAGCGCTGGTAAAACTATCGAATTTGCTGGCCAGCAGATTGTAATTCGCGAAGCAACACCAGAGGCTTTTGAGGGTGTAGACATTGTCCTTGGCGCAGCTGGCGACGAACAGGCAAAAGAGCTGCTTCCTGAGGCAGTCAAGCGTGGATGCGTCTGCGTTGACAATTCTCATGCATTTAGAATGGACCCAAACGTTCCGCTGGTAATCCCAGAGATTAACGCTGAGGATATCAAGAACCATAACGGCATCATTTCTAACCCAAACTGCGCAACCATTATTGGTCTGGTACCTCTGTATCCTTTGCATAAGGCAGCAGGTGCAAAGCGTATTATTGCATCAACCTACCAGGCTGCATCAGGCGCTGGCCTTCCTGGTCTCACCAGCCTGAAGAATCAGATGGCTGACGTTGTTGCAGGTAGGGAAGTAACCGAGACCGCTCCTTTTGCATACCAGCTGGCAGTCAACCTGATCCCACAGATTGGCGGCTTTGATGAGGTTGGCTACACTTCCGAGGAAATGAAGATGCAAAACGAGGGTCGCAAGATTATGCACCTTCCTGAGCTGCGCGTTAACTGTACCTGTGTCCGAGTTCCAACGATGCGCTCTCACTCTGAGTCTATCACTGTTGAGTTTGAGCGTCCTTTGAGCCCAGATGAGGCTCGCGCAATTCTTGAGGATGCTCCAGGAATCAAGGTTGTGGACAACCCAGCAGAGCTTCAGTACCCAATGCCTCTTGATACTTCTGACCAGGACCTTATCTATGTTGGTCGTATTCGCGAGGATCTTTCCGCTGATAAAGACACTAACGCGCTTACGTTCTTCTGCTGCGGAGACCAGATTAGGAAGGGTGCCGCAACAAACGCTGTCCAGATTGCAGAGTACCTGCTGTAATATCTGGCGTGCAGTCGTGCACGCATCATTTTCGTTGACCAAGTACCCGTTCGATTCTATTTCGTGGAATCGAACGGGTATTTTTGTGCGTCCGAGTGAAATTTTTCAGCGATAGAGTACCATTCGGCGGCAAAGTGGTAAAAAATGCGTTTAGTTGGAGTATCCAAAAATGCTTAGTTTCTATGCAAGCCATCTACCAGCAATTTTGCGTGGACAAAATTGTGGAAATTAGTACAAAATTTCTGAGCTGGGTAAACGTAAGTGCCAAAACTTCGAAGACCAAAAATAAACTCCAACTAAACGGATTTTTTACCCAAAACAGCACCTCTCATTTGATACATCAATTTCTTGATTAGTTTTCCTGCATATTGGCAAGTGTTTATGCAAAAATCACCTATTTAAATAGTTAAAACTTTTATTCGAACAGGTATTCTACTTTTACAGTAGCCATACAGT
>CAURLG010000005.1:0-84677 GCA_963525825.1 uncultured Atopobium sp.
GCACTTCTTTTAAATACCTGAAATGCTTGCTTACACCACTTTTCGGGACACGACCATGATGAACTCCCGCAGGGTGCCAAACGACAAATCTTGCACAGATTTCCTGTGTGATTTCAAATCGGTCAGATTACTTGCGCCATTTCCGGGTATGGAATTCATACTTTTTCGCGAAGGAGTGCTATGGATTACTGTCTTTCGTACTTTTCAGCGTTTAATTTATTAATGAGTTCCTCTAGGCCATTTGATTCGTCGTCGGCAGCAAATGCTATGGTCAGAGCGCCACTTGTTCCCGAGTCTACACCTGGAGCGGCCATGGAACGAGAGCTTGCCGTCTACTATGGACACCTGCCGGAAATACAAGGTGTACGCATTCACCAGGAGTCTAATGGTAAGGTTGACCTGCTAATTCGTGATGTGAATTCTGCGTCTACAAGAGCAAATGTTGCACTTCACATCTGTAATTCAAAAGTTTTGCCATCAATGCTTCTGCCCATAGACGCTGGGCAAAAAGGATTTATTACATCTCCAGAATTCACTTATTTGCAGATTGCGTCAAAACTCGATTTCATCGGAACAATTCTTGCAGGTAGCGCGCTATGCTCTGATTATTTTTTGAACCAAAATGGTCACGGTGGAGTTTCGCAACGCCAAAATGGCCCTCTGACAAATCGGGCTGCAATTGCAAAGTTTCTTGCCACACAAGGAAGAAAGCGTGGCATCATTCCAGCTAAACGAGCGCTTCAACACATCGTAGAGAAAGCCCGGTCGCCCCGAGAAGCTTCGCTTGCGTTGCTAATGTGCCTCCCGTATAACCTCGGTGGCTTTAATCTAGGAACCGTTGAGCTCAACAAGCCTATTGAGCTGGAAAACCGATATGGCGAGAAAATCACTCGAATTCCTGACTTAACCATTCAGCTCAAGGATAAAAGACGGAAGCGGGCGACGGTGCTGCTAGATTATGATCCTGCGGTAACGCATTCTGGCAATCAAAAAATCACGCGAGACCTGGATAGGGAAAACGAGCTGGTAACAGGCGTTCAGTGTCCGCATTTTTCGGTATCTGGCGAGATGCTTAAAAGCTTTGAAAGCGTTCAGGGCTTGGTCCGCCAGATTCGCGAGTCTACCGGAATAACAGCACGTGACACGACTATGTCAGATCTCGAAGAACGACAGCGGGAGCTCTGGGCACGGGTATTCAAATCCAGGTAGCAAAACCAGCTGCCACGTCTTTTCTGCGCAGCTTGCCGTACAATAGAGAAGCATAAACCGCTCATAATCGCACAGCCAGAAGGAGAAAATCGTGGAAGTTAACGGCCTTATCGACCATACAAATTTGAAGCAGAACGCAACCGCTGAAGACATCAAGAAACTTTGCGCCGAGGCAAAGCAGTACAAGTTTGCAACTGTCGCCATCAATTCTTGCTGGGTTTCTCTGGCTCATGCCGAGCTCGAGGACTCAGGAGTTGGTATCACTTCCTGCATCGGTTTCCCTCTGGGCGCCGCTTCAACTGCAGCTAAGGTCGCCGAGGCCAAGCAGAGCGTCGCCGACGGCACAACCGAGATTGATATGGTCATCAACGGTGGCCACCTGGTCGCGGGTGACGACGACTACGTTATCGCTGATATCAAGGCTGTCGTTGAGGCCGCTGGCACCGTGCCCGTTAAGGTAATCCTGGAGTGCTGCCTGCTTGATGACGAGCAGATCGTTCGTGCTTGCAAGGATTGCATGGCTGCTGGGGCTGCGTTCGTCAAGACAAGCACCGGCTTCAGCACCGGCGGCGCAACTGTTCATGACGTCGCTCTGATGAAGCAGACTGTCGGCAACACTTGCAAGGTTAAGGCTGCTGGCGGCATCCACAATAAGGCTGACGCTGAGGCAATGGTCGCAGCGGGCGCAGATCGCCTGGGCTGCTCCAGCGGAATCGCTATTGTCACCGAGTAGCTCGCTGATCAGGAGTTTTCCGGACCAACACTTCACGGATAGGTAAATGAAGACGACCTCATAGCATGTGCTGCGAGGTCGTTCTTTGTTGTGGAATAGTGGGGTGGCGAGAAACCCGTGTAAGCTGCAGCAACAATCGCGGCGAGAAACCCGTGCGAGCTGCGGCCTGCACCACCTGGACGCCGTGTGCTGCTGGTGTCGCGCTTCACGCCGCGTCTGCTGCGGCTGGTATCGCGCACCCGCCGCAGCGACTAGCTGACGACAACCTCGCCAAAGCCCAGGTTGCGAGCCTGCGACTCAATCGCTTGCATGCGCTCGTCGCTTGGAGAAGGGGAGTTCTCCATCGGTCCGCGTACACCAAAACGCCTGAACTTCATGAGACGAATACGCGTCTGCCCGACCTTCTCGCCAAGGGTTGCGGCAATGCCTTCAACTGCGTCTTCAGCGTCGTTCCAGCCTTCGGTCACGATGACGCGAACCTCTTCTAGCTTGTTTTGCTCGGCCAAAAACGCAAGGTTTTTGCGGACCGTGACGCCATTCTCGCCGGTCAGGTGCTCAAACCACTGATCGTCCCAAGCCTTGACGTCAAGCATGACGCCGCTTGAGAGATCCAGCAGATCGCGGTACTCGGTGAAGTCGATGGTGCCGTTTGAGTCGATGAGGCAGCTCAGACCAGCTGCGTTGCAGTAGGTGAAAAGCTCGTAGAGGAAGTCGGGACGGAGCATGCATTCGCCGCCTGAGGTGGTGATTCCGCGGATGAACGGCATGTTGGAAATGCAGCGGTCGGCCACCTCGCGTGCGCTGAGCAGCTCAATCTTTGGCGTGGATTTGTGCTGACACACCTTGATGCAGTTGTCGCAGTTGATGCAAATGGAGTTGTCCCACACAACCTTGCCGTCAGCCACGGACAGGGCGTGAGCTGGGCATGGTTTGACGCATGCCTGGCAGGAGATGCATTCCACCTGGGTCTCGGGGTTGTGGCAGTAGGCGCAGCGAATGTTGCAGCCCTGCAGGAAGACGGCAGTTCGGCTTCCTGGGCCATCTACCAGCGAGAAGGGAATGATCTTGTTGACAGGAGCAACACACCCAGTTGGATGTGCTGCTCCTGAATTGGTTGCCGGGACGCTTGCGGTTGCGGGACGCGCCGCTTCGCCTCGTGTTGCTCCCAAAATTGTTTCTGTTGCAGTACAGGTCACGATTGCGCAGCTCTTCTCGCTAGTCGCTCATGCGAACCTTGCGCTCGCCAAGGTGGTTGGCGGTGAAGTTGCCCAGGCCGTCGTGAGCGGTGTCCTGCAGGACAACGTCGCCGGACTGGAACTTCTTCATCTCAGAGCGCTTAGCCAAGAAGCCGGTAATGCGGACCAGGTCACCCTCGGAGCTGTAGAACGAGAGATACTTGTCATCGATGGAGAATGCGGCCTTGACCACGTCAACGACAGCGTCTGGGTTGCGCTCAGCAGTTGGCTCAGCTGGGAAGATGTCGGAGACGCCACTGTTGAAGAAGCGGTGCATGCGAGCGCTGTGGCGAATGTGGTCGTAGAGATTTGCAGGCTCGTCGCCAACCTTGATGCGGACACCTGGGGTAACACCCTGCTGGTCAGAGAAGCCAGCCTGTGCGTGCAGGGTGAAGCGGCCGCCAAAGACCTCGGAGTAGACGGCGTCAAAGCTGTTGACCTGGTCGGCAATCTTGACCATGATCTGATCGGCCAGCTCATTGGCCTCGTCGTCCTTGCCGTAGGTGCGGCTGCTGTCAAGATGCAGCAGCTCAGCGACGCACTCGCTCATGCCGGCAACGCCAAACATGCCGCAGAAGCGCTCGCGAGAAATGAGACCTTCCTGAGCCAGGAAGCTGGTCTCAAAGAAGTTGGAATCCTCAACCATAAAGCGGACGCGCTCGTTCATGAAGTTCAGAACCTCGCCGGTTGCGGTTGGCAGCAGGTTGTTCATGAAGTCGTCAACGTTGGTTGCAAGTTTTGCAAGGCCAGGGAGAAGTACGCGGCTCAAAGTGTAAGCGCCACCGCCCATAGGAAGGACGTTGTAGCAGCTTACGACGGTGTACTCGCCAGGGTAGGTCTCTTTGTGGATGCGGTGGTTAGCAAAAGCAGGGTTGGAGCAGACCATGGTGGTCTTGACTGCCAGGCGCATGAACTCGTCAGATGTGACCTCTGGATCGTACTTGAGAGTGAAGTTTGGAACGGCGTTCATGAGCTCGCGGTCAACCTCAAGCAGCAGTCTACCTGCGCGAGTGTCCTCTGGACCAATGTTTGCGTGGCAATAACCACTTGCAACGGTGCGGTCGATGTGGTTCAGGAAGCGGCGCAGACGAGGCTTAATCTCTGCGTCGGTCATGCCCTCCAGGAATGGGTCGATAATCTTGTCCAACTGGCCAACGTATACAGGGCGGCTGGTGACAGAAGGAACGTTGTCGTAAAGAGCGGCAAGGCCCCAGAGCAGGTCATCAAGGGTCTCTGGCTTGTCAAAGCGCAAAAACTCGGAACCGTTCTGAGCAAATACCTGGTAGTCAGGGCAGATGTAGCGAGGACGGTAAGGAGCGTTGCCCTCACACATGTCGTCAAGCGCGTGAGCTGCAAAAAGACGATCAAACTCAGCAGTTGTCTTAATAGGGTGTTCGGAGTTCTCGGCAGCCTGAGCCAGGTGCAGAACCTTCTGCTTGTACGAGAGGTTGTCGGAAGTGATGATGTCCATGAACTCGCTCATTAGTGCTCCTTACGTTTATCCTGCAAAAACAGGTTTGTGATTGCGACGGGTACGTCGGTCGTTCCAAATTATGGTGCACCGCATTGCGCGGCGCGCTGCTTGGGGCGAGAAGAACGGTCTTGCCCAAGCGTTGTGCCAGGTACAGAGGTTAGTCCAGAAGGTGGGATTCTCCCTCGTGTTTCATTGCGTCGTCGAGACGCTGGAACTGCCTCTCGGTAATAACAATCTTGCCATGCTGAACAGAAACCATGCCCCTCTCCTTAAGCTCGTCGATGCCGCGGGCAACAGTTTTTGTGCTGGTACCAATCTTGTCTGCCAGCTCTTGCCTGGTCAGACGTACCGTAAACGGCCACTCAACAACGCCGCGGTGAATCTGATCGCGCGTGAGCTCGCTAAGCATGTACATCAGGCGCTTGGTTCCGCTCCAGGTCAGCAGGCTGCGCTCGTAGCCAGACTGACGTGTCAGATTCTTGATAATCCAGCGTGAGCGGGTGAGAAGTGCCTCAGGGTCCGAACGAATCCACTGCAGGTAGTCCTCGCGTGGAACCGAAATAAACTCGCAGCCGGAAGTTGCGGTGAGCGATCCCAGGTAAAACGGGCTCTCGCTAATAACTTCCATCTCGCCAAAAGCAACGGGCGCACGATACTCGTCAATAACGTACGTACTACCTGCGGAATTATGCGACGTAGTGCGCACGGTACCGCGGCACAGAATGTACACGTTATCAACGCGGTCCAGCATGTGGACAAGGGTCTGTCCGGAATTAAGACGAATCTGCCTACAATGAGAAAGACGATTAGCAGGAACGCGAGAAGCCCATTTGATGATCTTCTTGCGAACGTCGGAATCAAGACTATCAAGGTAGGTTAGGACGTTCACACGAGACCTCGCTGTTCTTGTTTCGTAAGTCCTCATTACAGGACAGTTTCGGCTTAAGTTTGAGTAATTGTAACTGCTAGCAAAAATAAAAATAAGGACTTTTGTCCACTTTTTGAGACAATTTTCTTGAACGGTATCGGGCTGTGATTGGGCTGCGATTAGGTTGCAGCCAACCAGCGGTCAACCCACGGTCAGCCTACGGTCAGCTCGCGGTCAAGCTGCCGCAAGACAGAAAAAGCCCCCACATCAAACTGAACTGCCTCTCATTTCTTGGACATAAGAAATAGGAGGCAGTTCAAAACACACCTATGACAGATAATCTGTCAAAAAGACGTATACATTACGCTGAAAATACCTCAATCATGCAGATTATCGTCATTAGGTGTGTAAAATGCCCACAATTGAGCAGATTATCCGACTTAGGTGTGTTCCGTAGATACAGAATTTATCGATAGTTAAATTTCTTATATAAGTCTATTCATTTTCAAGCATATTAGATGAAGTTTATGCATAGAGATGTATATCAGGTAGTACGACCGCCTAACTGCCTAGCTATCTTGATTAGGAACATGTCGATTCTTCGGCAGAACCTACCAAAGCTGCGCTATTTTGTGCGCCAGGCCTAAAAGCCGACGCTAACACGCTGCAGAATCATAATCACCCGCATATGAACTACCTCCCATTTCTTATGTCCAAGAAATGGGAGGCAGTTCAAAACGACGCGGAGGCCAAAGGAACTGCGATGCTTACGCAGCGCTAACGTGCACTTACTTGCGGTTGCAAACCTCTGCAGCAACCTTTGCACCAAGAGCAACGTTGTTGAAGACCAGCTGAATGTTTGACTCAAGGGAGTTGTTGCCGGTAATCTCAGCAACCTTTGCCAGCAAGAATGGTGTGGACTCCTTGCCGTGGATACCGTTTGCCTCTGCCTCTGCAAGGGCCTTCTCGATAGCTGCGTCAATGGTGTCCTTATCCATTGCATACTGCTCAGGAATTGGGTTGGTGACCAGAAGGCCGCTGTTCATGCCAATCTGCTGCTGGGTAGTAAAGATCTCTGCCAGCTCAGCAGGGGAGTCAACGCGGTAGTCAACGCTAAAGCCGCTCTTGCGGGTGTAGAACGCAGGAAGCTCCTTGGTCTGGTAACCAAGTACTGGAACACCCTTGGTCTCCAGGTACTCAAGGGTAAGGCCAAGGTCAAGAATGGACTTTGCACCAGCGCAAATGACCATAACAGGAGTCTGTGCAAGCTCCTCGAGGTCAGCGGAGATGTCCATGGTGGTCTCAGCGCCACGGTGAACGCCACCAATGCCGCCGGTTGCAAAGACGTCGATGCCCGCCATGTGAGCAATCATCATGGTAGTAGTGACGGTAGTTGCGCCGTCCTTCTTTTCAGCGATGATAACAGGGAGGTCGCGGCGGCTTACCTTAGCAACCTCGCGGCCCTTCTTGCCCAGGTAGTCAATCTCGTCAGCGGAAAGACCGGCACGCATCTGGCCGTTAATAATTGCGATAGTTGCAGGAATTGCACCGTTGTCGCGGATAATCTGCTCAACTTTCAGAGCGGTCTCGACGTTCTGTGGGTAAGGCATACCGTGAGAAATGATGGTGGACTCCAGAGCTACAACAGGCTTGTTCTGCTCAATTGCCTCTTTGACCTCGTCAGATACAACGAGAAAATCCTTCAGGTTAGACATATATACTCCAATCGTAAACGACTAATGGAACCGAAAGTAGTGCCGTGCAGATGCGCTAAATACCAGCGCGCTTGATAACCTCATCAACGTTGAGTTGTTCGTTGATAGTATTCTCACCTTCAACGGCCATGGTGGAAGCAGCCAAACCTACCAGGCCGGTCTGCTCAAGTGTCATGCCTTGAGTATATGCCCAGGTAACTCCTGCCATTATGGCATCTCCTGCACCCGTCATGTTGACTAGCTTTGCAGGGAGTAGCGGCAAGAGGATGGTCTTCTCGTGATCAGCGCAAAAAAGGCCTTTCTCACCAAGAGAGATAAATACACGCTTGAGACCTGTTGCAAGTAGCTCATGAGCTGCGGCTTCAAGGGAGGCGTTGTCAGTAATCTTAATGCCTGAAAGTGCTTCAGCCTCAAGGTGATTGGGTTTGAGCGTGTGAATTTTTCCCAGAACCTTCTTGAGCTTTTGCGCTTTGATAGAAGAAACGGGGTCGCAGAAGATAGGGCAAGTCACATTTTTGGCGATAAACTCAATCGTTTGCTGAGGTAAATTGGTGTCAATTACACAGGCCGCAGCATGCTGGATAATATCTAGACGCTCTTCAATGCGCTCAGGGGTGACATACTCGTAAATCTGCATGTCATTAATAGCTTCCTGCATCTCACCTTGCTCATCCATGATGAAGAGGTAGGTGGAAGTGGAAGCGCCTGGCACGGTAATAGATGCGTCGATGTCAATGCCGCAGTCTAGGCAACCCTCTTTGAGCTCGCGAGCACGATAGTCCTCACCAAAGGCGGTAAGTAAACGAACGTCACCGTCGAGAAGGGCCAGGTTGTGTGCAATATTTCTACCCACACCACCAAAGGACATGGTGACTTTACCAGGGTTAGAATCTCCCGCCACAAGGGAAGCGTTAGGGCGACCAGCAATATCCATGTTGGCGGCACCAATAACAATGACGTAGGGACGATCGCTCAAAATATAGCGACGGCCCAAAATAGCTCCTTTTGCGGTGAGGTTGGAGATATGAACCGAAACAGAAGAGCGTGAAATACCCGCGCGTTCTGCAATTTCCTTCTGAGTAATGGAAGGCTGCTCTTTAATCCAGTTGAAAATCATCTGTTCTCTATTGGTGAGCATCAGACCTCCTAGCAGTAAAAATAGAATCTGACTAAATAGGTGCTTATATAAAATCTTCTAAACAGGTGCTTATCTTGTTTAAGCTAGTGCTTAAATTTGCTTGGGACAACGATAAGACGGCAGCTAGAGTCTGTAAAGAATGAATTCATTAAATTTTTCCCTGGTGAGCTCAAAGATTTTCTCGTCATATTGGTTTTACCTGCTTGATTTTTCTAAGCATTTGCTGTGTACCGTTTACAGAATTTTAGTATCTGCAAACGGTTGTATCGTGAAAATCTCTCTAAATTGGGCATCGGTGTTATGTAACTGTAATAATATATTTAATGAATAGTAATGACTCGTCCACATAAGTTAGTTCGCGTACGTATCGTGCGTAAATGCTTGTTTCGGACGTTTTAGGAGGTAGCATGCCTAAACGTGTTTTTGTAGTTGTTCTTGATAGTTTTGGCATCGGCGAAGAGCCTGATGCAGCGGCATACGGAGACGAGGGTAGCAATACCCTTTGTGCATGCGCAACAAGTGGCGTTCTTAATATCCCAAATATGACAAAGTTGGGCCTTCTTAATATTGATGGCGCACTTGATACTGTGTATGACGTTGATCTGAAGCCAATTGAGTCTCCTGAGGGCGCATACGCTCGCATGCAGGAGAAATCCGCTGGTAAAGACACTACGGTTGGTCACTGGGAGATGGCAGGCGTCATTTCTCCAAAGAAGTTCCCAACCTATCCTGATGGCTTCCCACAGGAGGTCATTGAGGAGTTTGAGCAGAAGACGGGCCGTAAGGTTCTCTGCAACAAACCTTACTCCGGAACTGATGTTATTAGAGACTTTGGTAAAGAGCACGTAGAGACTGGTGCCCTGATTGTCTATACCTCAGCGGATTCTGTTTTCCAGATTGCTGCTCATGAGGACGTAGTAAGTCCCGAGAAACTCTATGAGTATTGCCGCATTGCGCGCGAGATTCTTCAGGGTGAGCACGGCGTTGCTCGCGTTATTGCTCGTCCTTTTGAGGGGGAGTGGCCATACCAGCGCACTTCTCGCCGTCATGACTTCTCGCTTGAGCCAACGGGTCCAACTATGCTTGATCGTCTTAAAGAGAACGGCTTTGACGTTCTTTCTATTGGTAAGATTTATGACATCTTTGCTCACCGTGGCATGACTGAGTTTGAGTTCACTACCTGCAACGCAGATGGAATTCAGAAGACTATTGAGGCTACCAGCAAAGATTTCAACGGTCTGTGCTTCACCAACCTTGTTGATACCGACATGATTTACGGTCACCGCAACGATCCTGTGGGATACTCCAACGCTCTTTCTTATTTTGACGAGCGCATTCCTCAGATTATTGAGGGCCTTCGTGAGGATGACCTGTTCATTATTACCGCAGATCATGGCTGTGACCCGGTAACACCATCTACTGATCACTCTCGTGAGTACGTGCCACTGCTTATCACGGGTCCAAAGGTCAAGCCAAACACCAACCTTGGAACAACCGCTACATTTGCTGATATGGCCGAGACAATCCTTGATTATTTTGGCGTTGAGCAACTTGGTGTTGGAACTTCTCACCTGTCAGAGATTCTTAAGGAGAACTAATGGCTACTACCCCAACTCCCCATAACGCTGCTGTTGAGGGCCAGATTGCTAAGACTGTCCTCATGCCAGGAGACCCTCTGCGCGCTAAGCTTCTTGCAGACACGTATCTGGAGAACGTTGAGCAGTTCAACACCGTTCGCAACATGTTTGGTTATACCGGCACCTACAAGGGACAGCCAGTCTCCGTTATGGGTTCTGGTATGGGTATGCCTTCCATTGGTATTTATTCTTACGAGCTCTTTAATTTCTACGGAGTTGACAATATTCTCCGCATTGGTAGCGCTGGCGGCCTTGCTCCTGAGGTAAAGCTTAGAGACATTGTTATTGGCATGTCTTCCAGCACTGATTCTAATTATCCATCACAGTACGGAATGCCTGGAACCATTGCACCTACCGCAGACTTTGGCCTGTTGAGCAAGGCTGTTGCTGGTGCAGAAAAGCTGGGTTATCCCGTTCGCGTTGGTAATATCCTGGCAAGCGACGTGTTCTATACCGTAAACAACTCGCTTCCAAAATGGGCAAGTATGGATGTTCTTGCCGTTGAGATGGAGTCGGCAGCCCTGTATCTCAACGCCATGTACGCTCATAAGCATGCGCTTACGCTGCTAACTATCTCTGATTTGCCTCTTACAGGAGAAGCACTTACTGCTGAAGAGCGTCAGACTAGTTTCACGCAGATGATGGAGGTTGCTCTTTCTGTTGTTGCTTAAGGCACTTGTTGCGTAAAGCATCGCAGATAGGCAGTTTGCCATTGCTGTTTGTTTTGGAACCATGCGGATTTTCCGCTTAAGTTAGGGGAGTTTGGTCAACTTCTCATAAAGATCCAGCACTAAAGCTGGACGTTCCCGCCACATGAGGTAAGGAGAGCACGGAATGAACAAGAACGTTTCTCGTCGTAGTTTTGTGACCGGCGCAACCGGCGCTGGCGCATTTGCAGCACTCGCAGGTCTTGCAGGCTGCAACAACCCCAAGAAGGACGACGGCGGCCAGAAGGCATCAGGTGAGAAGAAAAAGAAGCTCACCATGGTTACCGACACTGGTGGTGTTAACGACCAGTCCTTTAACCAGTCCGCTTGGGAGGGCATGACCGAGCTCAAGGACAAGAACGGCTGGGATGTCAGCTACCTTGAGTCCAAGCAGGATTCCGATTATGCAACCAACCTTGATAAGGCTGTTGACGCAGAGTCCGACCTTGTTTGGGGCGTTGGCTTTGCTATGGCAGACGCAACTCTTAAGGCTGCTAAGGACAATCCAAACACCCAGTTTGCTATCATCGACAACGGCAACGATTCTCAGGTTTCTAACTTCACGGGCGTTATGTTCCGCGCTCAGGAGCCTTCCTTTGTTGTTGGCTACATTGCTGCTCGCACTACAAAGACCGGCAAGGTTGGCTTTGTTGGCGGCATTTCTTCCGCACTTATCGACCAGTTTGAGTATGGTTACCGCGGTGGCGTTGCTTATGCAAACAAGGAAAAGGGCACCAACGTTGAGGTTTCTGCACAGTACGCAGAGTCCTTCTCCGATGCTGCAAAGGGTAAGGCTATTGCTAACTCCATGTACTCCGATGGTTGCGACGTTGTCTTCCACGCTGCAGGCGGCGTAGGAACCGGCGTTATTGAGGCAGCTAAGGACGCAAATAAGCTTGCTATCGGCGTTGACCGTGACCAGGCATATCTTGCTCCAGAGAACGTTCTGACCTCCGCTCTTAAGCGCGTCAACGTTGCTATCGTTGAGATTTCCGAGAAGATCCTGAAGGACGGCCAGAAGGGCGGCACTACTGTTTCCCTGGGCGCTTCCGAGGACGCTGTCGGAATTGCTGAGGATCACCACCTCATGGGCGAGGACACCTACAAGGCAGCTACTGATCTTCTTGACAAGATTAAGGCTGGCTCCGTTGTTCCTCCTGCAAGCAAGGACGACCTGGACAAGTACGTTAAGTCTTTGAGCTAAGCTCTGACTTAGTTTTTTGAGCCCTGGGGTTTCTCGCCAGATGGTTTTGCCGTCTGACAGGCCCAAAAGGTTGATGAGTTTGGATTTGCTGGTGAGGGGTGCTCTTTGGCGCTCCTCACCTCTAGCAAGTGTGTAAAGGAGGTGGCTCGTGGAAGTCAGTTCGGATTACGCTGTTCAGATGCATGGCATTACCAAAGTTTTTGGATCGTTTAAAGCTCTTGACGCCGTAGACCTTAACGTGCGCAAGCAAACTGTCCACGCCATTTTAGGAGAGAACGGCGCAGGTAAAAGTACGCTCATGAACGTACTGTATGGCCTGTATTCTGCTGATGAGGGCGAGGTTTACCTCAACGGAGAGCGTGTATCCATTTCTGGCCCAAACGATGCTATCGCTCACGGTATTGGTATGGTTCACCAGCACTTTATGTTGGTCGAGAACTTTACTGTTACAGAAAATATTGTTTTGGGCAACGAGGTCACCACGGCCGGTGGCGTCCTTGATCCAAAGCGAGCTCGCGAGAAGGTCCTGGAGATTGTTGAGGAATACGGCTTTGACGTAGACCCTGACGCCAAGATTGAAGACATTTCTGTTGGTATGCAGCAGCGTGTTGAGATTTTGAAGGCCCTGTATCGCGGTGCTGATACGCTGATTCTTGATGAGCCTACGGCAGTACTTACGCCACAGGAGATTGAGAAGCTTATTCAGATCATGCATGACCTGGTAAGCAAAGGTAAAACCATTATTGTTATTACTCACAAGCTTAAAGAGATTATGTCTTCTGCTGACGAGTGCACTATTATTCGTCGCGGTAAGTACATGAGCACCGTTGATGTCTCCAAGACATCCGAGACTGAGCTTGCAACACTTATGGTAGGTAGAAACGTTAACCTGCATGTAGAAAAGAAGCCAGCAACTCCTGGTGAGGTTGTTCTTTCTATTAAGGACCTCCACGTCAAGGACGAGCGTGGCATTGAGCAGGTAAACGGTTTTAATTTGGATATTCGTGCCGGCGAGATTGTTGGTCTTGCAGGTATTGACGGCAACGGCCAGAAAGAACTTGCCGATGCCATAGACGCACTGGTCAAACCTGAGTCGGGCACCATTACCGTTAAAGGTGAAGAGATTCAGGGCACAACCCCTAAAACGGTCATTGACCATGCAGTTGCAACTATTCCTTCAGACCGCCATCGTTGGGGTCTGGTTCTGCCCTTTACCGTTGCCGAGAACATGGTGCTTGAGCGCCACAACGAGGAGACCTTTGGTAAGGGCATTGCGCTTGACCTGGCAAAGATCAAAGAATTCTCTCAGAAGCTTATTGACGAGTTTGATATTCGTCCGGCAGAGTGCGCAGAGCATCAGGCAGTGGGACTTTCCGGCGGTAACCAGCAGAAAGTTATTATCGCCCGTGAGGTTTCTTCCAACCCAGACGTCCTCATTGCCATCCAGCCAACCCGCGGCCTTGACGTTGGTGCTATTGAGTTTGTTCACAAGGCACTTATTCGCGAGAGGGACCGTGGAGCAGCAATTTTGCTGATTTCCTTTGAGCTGGACGAGATTATGGACGTTGCCGATAAGATGGCAATTATTTACGCCGGCAAGAATGTTGGCGAGTTTGACCAAGGTACTATCACTGAAGAGCAGGCTGGCCTGCTGATGGCAGGAGGTGACGCCGAGTGAGTACGCTTACAAAGATAATGAGAAAACCAATTACGTCAGCAATTGTTGCTATTTTTGTTGGCCTGTTGGTTGCTTCTATTATTTTGGTTGTTGCAGGATATGACCCTATCAGCTCGTTTGAGGCTCTTATTGGCGGCATGGTAGGTAAGCCAAAATACATTTCTAACGTCATTATTAAGGCAACACCTTTGCTCTTTACGGGTATTGCTGTTGCTTTTGCATTCCGCGTTGGCCTCTTTAACATTGGCGCTGAGGGTCAGTACATTGTAGGTACTATCCTGGCCGTTATTGTTGGCTACAGCCTTGACCTTCCTCCTGTACTGCAGATTCCTGTAGTTGTTTTGGTAGGCACCGCAGGCGGAGCAGGTATTGGCGCCATCATTGGATGGCTTAAAGCCCAGTTTGGCATCAACGAGGTTATTACCAGCATTATGTTTAACTGGATCAGCCTCTACCTCTGCAACTTTGTGGTTTCTCTTCCACAGTTCCACCAGCCAAATTCAACTTCTTCATACTCCATTAACGAGTCTGGCTATACCACACTGTTCTATGGCATGAAGAATTCCGAGGACGGTGCTGAGGCAATTCGCAATATTCCTGTTATTGGCGACGCTATTATGCGTACCGATGTAAACATTGGTATTTTTGTTGCTATTATCGCAGCTATCTTTATTGGCTGGCTGCTTATGCGCACCAAGGTTGGTTATGAGATGCGCGCTGTTGGTTTTAACCGCGATGCTGCACAGTTTACTGGCATCAACGTTAAGAAGAACCTCACACTTTGCATGGCTATTTCTGGTGCACTCTGCGGACTTGCAGGTGCTCTGACCATTACCGGTATTGCTCCTCACAGTATCGCAACGCTGGCAGCATTTGAGAACAACGGCTTTAACGGTCTGTCCGTTGCGTTTATCGCCAACTGCAATCCTGTGGCATGTATTCCTGCATCCTTCCTGTTTGCTGGTCTTCTTTATGGTGGCCAGACTGTTCAGCAGACGGTTGGTGCACCTTCCGAGATTATCAACATTGTTATTGGTACCATCGTGTTCTTTATGGCTCTGGGTGGCGTTATTCCAATGCTTGCCGACCGTCTTGATCACAAGCGTGCCCAGAAGGCTAAGGAAGAAGAGGCAAAGCTTGCTGCTCAAGTGAGTGATGCGTCCGACCCTTCTCAGGAGGAGGCAAACAATGCTCACTAACCTGATTCTTCTTGTTTCCGTTACCCTCATGTATTCGACACCTCTTATTTTTGGTGCTCTGGGCGGCGTTGTCTCCGAGCGCTCCGGTGTTGTCAACATTGGTATTGAGGGCATGATGGGCGTTGGTGCCTTTGCAGGCGTTGCGGGCAGCTACCTCACCGGAAACCCTTGGATTGGCTTCCTTTGTGCAGGTATTGCAGGCGGTCTTATTGCACTTCTGCACGCGATGGCATCTATTACGTTTAACGCTGACCAGACAGTTTCTGGTGTTGCAATTAACCTGCTGGCACCTGGCATTGCTCTGTTTGCCTGCCGTCTTTTGTTTGATGGCGCTGCAATGTCTCCAGCAGTTAATAAGCTGCCAAAGCTCTTTGGCGAGGGTGCCTTTAACGACACACCTTATTCCAGCTTGAACGTAGACATTACCGTGGTACTTGCACTTTTAACCGCCCTTCTCGTCTGGTTTGTGCTTTACCGTACCAAGTGGGGCCTGCGTATTCGCTCCGTTGGCGAGCATCCACACGCATCCGAGACACTGGGCATTAGCGTTCGTAAGACTCGCTACCTCTGCGTTATTGTTTCTGGTGTTCTTGCAGGATTTGGTGGCGCTTCTGTAACGCTGGCAATTATTTCTCAGTTCACTCAGACCGCTATTTCTGGTCAGGGCTTTATTGCACTGGCTGCGGTTATCTTTGGTAAGTGGAAGCCTCTGAACACCTATGCAGCTTGCCTGCTCTTTGGCTTTACTCAGGCACTTGCAATTCTTCTTGGTGGCGGCGCAACTCCAATTCCAAGCCAGATCATTGCAATGCTTCCTTACTTCATCACCATCATTACGCTGGTCCTCTTTGTTGGTAAGTCCGTTGCGCCTAAGGCAGACGGTGTGCCATACATCAAGGGAAGTCGTGCATAATGGCCGGGGTAGAGGGTTCTTGTCACGTTTCTAACGAGGCTCTTGTTCAGCTTGCTATTGAGGCGCGCAACCATGCCTATGTACCATACTCTCACTATGCTGTTGGAGCTGCACTGTTGTGCTCTGACGGCACGGTGTACGGAGGTGCCAACCTAGAAAACGCTGCGTACACGCCTTCTAACTGCGCCGAGCGTACGGCGTTTTTCCGCGCAGTGTTTGAGGGTCGCAGGGATTTTGTGGCCATTGCGGTTGTTGGTGGTCCTGAGGGAGAGGCTCCAACAGCTTGGTGCACTCCTTGTGGTGTATGCAGGCAGGTTATTCGCGAGTGGTGCGATCCTGCTACATTCCGTATTGTGTTAGGCAAGGCAGATGCAGCTCCTCGCGAGTATCTGCTCCAGGACATCTTGCCTATGGGATTTGGTCCCGAGGATCTGGGCGAGTCCAGTCCTGCTGGCGCATCGGGTGACGACGCCGTGAAGGGCGCCGCGGGCGAGCACGGCGCGGGCGGCCACGAGCACAGCTGTGGCTGCGGGTGCGGCGAGCACGGCGGAGGCAACCAGTAGGCAGCGGCATCAAGCATCCTGCGCTTTCGGGTGCAGAAAACCTGGTAGGTTGCATGAAATTGCGAGCCGGTAGAGTTTCTCGCTACCGGCTCTTTTACTAGAGAGTTAGCGCGCCGGCAACGGACGCGCCTGACGGCGCCGCGAACAGCAACGAACGCGCCTGACGGCGCCGCGAACGGCAACGAACGCGAACAGCAACGAACGCGAACAGCGAAAAGAGGTTCAACTATGCGCATGTACGACGTGATTGAAAAGAAGCGCGATGGCGGCGAGCTTACCGACGCCGAGATTGACTACTTTGTCTCGGGCTATGTAGCTGGGGATATTCCCGATTATCAGGCTTCCGCGCTTGCGATGGCCATCTTCTACAAGGGTATGACCGCGCACGAGACAGCTCACCTGACCATGGCAATGGCAGAGTCTGGCGACATGATGGACCTCTCGGCAATCCCTGGTATCAAGGTTGATAAACACTCTACCGGCGGTGTTGGCGATAAAACCACGCTGGTTGTTGGCCCACTTGTTGCATCTCTTGGCGTAAAGGTTGCCAAGATGAGTGGCCGCGGCTTGGGCCATACGGGCGGTACGCTGGATAAACTTGAGGCAATTCCGGGACTTTCCATTGAGATTTCCGAGCCAGATTTCTTCAAGCAGGTCTCCGAGATTGGCGTTGCCGTCGCAGGTCAGACGGGCAATCTTGTTCCAGCTGACAAGAAGCTTTATGCGCTTCGCGACGTTACCGCAACGGTTGATTCGGTGCCTCTGATTGCATCGAGCATCATGAGCAAGAAGATCGCTTCCGGTTCCGACTGCATTTTGCTGGACGTCAAGTGCGGTTCCGGCGCCTTCATGAAGAACGTCGACTCCGCAATTGAGCTGGCAGATGCTATGGTTTCCATTGGCGAGCACGTCGGCCGTACCACCGCAGCTCTGATTACTGGCATGGATCGCCCTCTTGGCAAAAACGTGGGCAATTCCCTCGAGGTCATTGAGGCAGTGGCTACGCTTAAGGGTGAGGGTCCTGAAGATTTGACCGACGTTTGCGTTGAGCTTGCTGCAAACATGCTTAACCTCGCAGGTAAGGGAAGCGTTGAGGACTGCCGTAAGCTGGCTCGCCAGCAGATTGCAAACGGCGAGGGCTTGGCTAAGCTGGCACAGATGGTCAAGGCTCAGGGCGGCACCGACGAGGTCATCTTTGACACCACCAAGTTTGAAGCTGCGCCATTCCGCCGCGACATTGTGGCCGAGACCAGCGGATATATCACTTCTATGAACGCCGAGCTGGTGGGCATTTCCTCTGTTGCTTTGGGCGCCGGTCGCGAGAAGAAGGGCGATCCGATTGACCCAGCAGCAGGTATTATCCTTGAGCGCAAGACCGGCGATTATGTCGAGAAGGGCGATGTTATTGCAACGCTTCTGACCGGCGACGAAAGCCGTCTTGACGAGGGCGAGCGCATCTTCCGCGAGGCTCTGGTCTTTGGCGAGAGTGCCCCTGAGCTGGAGCCGCTGTTCTTTGCACGTGTCTCCAAGGACGGCGTCGAGCGCTTCGCATAAGCGCAGCTTGCGAGTACGTCGCGCGCTGGAAGCTCCACATAACATGCAGGTGAAGAGCGCGCGAGCTCCGAGCTCCACATAACATGCAGGTTAAACCGGTGTTCACGCAGGTGGGCACCAGTTTTTTGTGTGGTAACAGCGTCGTGCGCAGGCAAACTTGCAGGTCAAGCGCGCGAAGCGCTGGCGGGGAGTACACGGGGTTTCTCGCCAGGTGCGCCATAACAGCATGCGCGCCTGAAAAGTGCAAAGAATCTGTATTTGAGACACCGATTCTTTGACGAAATCAGGCAAATCCACAGATTCTTTGAAGTATTTAGGCAAAAGTTACAGATTCTTTGCAGAAATCAGGCGCGCTAGCAGACCAAGATAGAAAACCTAGCCGGCAGAGCATACTTGGCGAGAAAATCGTCCCTCTCGAGGTTGCAGTTATTGCACAGAGTGTGTAATAATACTCAGTATGTGCAATAAGTCGGATGCTACGGTGTTGTTGTGCTGTCGCGCCACCCGCGCCAACCGCGCCGCACGCACCTGTGCACCCAGTACGTACCTGCAACCAGGAGAGGCTTCAGAAACGTATGACGCAAACATTGTCTGCACCTGCTGTTTTGTCAGCTTGCAAGCTTGATCGACGCACCGCCAGAACTCGCGCGGCGCTTAGAAAAGCCCTGGCAGAAGAGATAGACGCAACCGGCGACCTTACCTCCGTGACCGTCACGGGCGTAACGGAGCGCGCTGGCCTCACGCGTCGAACCTTTTATTCCCACTACAAAGACATCCCTGACCTGGTGCTTCACATCGAAAAGGAAGCGCTGGCGGAGCTGCGACCTGCTGTTGAACAGCTTGCTCGCGTCAACCTTGTTGAGCTCAGAGAGGCCATTGACTCCTACAAGCCGTGCCCCGGCGCAACGGAGATGCTTCGCAGCATTCGTAAACACGGTTTCTACCTGCGTCCTTTGCTGGGCAACGGTGGAGATCCTGCGTTCCAGGATAAGCTAAAGCACCTGGTACACGAGGTTATCGCCCAGCGCGCCCTGCACGACCTTGATCCGCGCGCACTTGGTCCCTTCTTTGACTACTATCTGACCTTCGCAATTTCTGCCGAGGTCGGCGTCCTTATCCGCTGGTTAATCGGCGGCATGCGCGAGAGCGACGAGCAGATGGCAGGCCTTATGACCGGCCTCATGTTTGTTGCACCTGGCGATCTGTACGGCAAGCCAATCAAGCTAGACGTTCCACGATTTGCGCTTGCAACTCTTGTTCTCGGAGAGGAAAATAATGATTAGTCCAAAGTTTGAGCTGGTAGAGAATGGTGCCGAGCTTGCACCAAACGTCCCACTTGACCTGTCTCAGGCCCATCTTATGCTGGGCATCGACGTTGGTTCCACAACCGTAAAGCTGTCCGTCATCGACGAGGACGGCACGCTGGTTTACGCAAACTACGAGCGTCACCACACCGACGTTCGTGCAACCGCGCGCTCCTTGTTTGTCAAAGCTCAGAAGCATATTGGCGAGACACCCATGTACGCCGCAATCACCGGTTCCGGCGGAATGCTCTTGGCACAATGGCTTGACCTGGAGTTTGTCCAGGAGGTTATCGCTTCCAAGCGCGCTGTTGAGACGCTGATCCCTCAGACCGACGTTGCCATTGAGCTGGGCGGCGAGGACGCAAAGATCATCTACTTTGACAACGGCATTGAGCAGCGTATGAATGGTACCTGCGCAGGTGGTACCGGTGCGTTTATCGACCAGATGGCGTCTCTCCTCAAAACCGACGCAACTGGCCTCAATGAGCTGGCAAAAGACGTCAAGCAGATCTACCCAATTGCTTCTCGTTGCGGCGTTTTTGCTAAGTCTGACGTTCAGCCGCTGCTCAACGAGGGTGCCGCTCCTGCTGACATTGCAGCTTCCATCTTCCAGGCCGTTGCAAACCAAACTGTTTCTGGCCTGGCCTGCGGTCACCCTATCCGCGGCTACGTCGCGTTTCTCGGCGGCCCGCTGCAGTACCTCTCTGAGCTGCGCCGTCGCTTCTACATCACGCTTAACTTGGACGACGAGCACATCGTCTTGCCAAAGAACGCCCACCTCTTTGTTGCAACGGGCGCTGCTTTGGCGGGCGAGTCCGACCGACCAATCACCTTTACGCAGGTCATGGAGGCACTGGATAACCTTAAGGACATCCAGGGCTCCGAGGTTGCTCGTCTAGACCCACTCTTTGCTACTCAGCAGGACTTTGACGACTTCAAGGCCCGCCACGATCAAGAGGTAGTCCCCAAGGGCCAGCTGGCCAACTACCACGGCCGCGTGTTCATCGGCATCGACGCAGGTTCTACCACTATGAAGGCTGCAGTTGTTGGCGAGAAGGGCGAGCTGCTTTACACCTGGTACGACAATAACAACGGCGATATCCTGGGCACTGCTCGCAAGATCATGGACTCCATCTACGATGAGATGCCTTCCGACTGCATTATTGGCCACGTCACAACCACTGGTTATGGCGAGGGTATCCTGATTGAGGCTCTGCGTGCAGACTCGGGCGAGATTGAGACCGTTGCTCACCTGCGTGGCGCTAAGGCATTTGTCCCAGACGTTGATTTCATTCTTGATATCGGCGGCCAGGACATGAAGTGTCTGCAGGTCAAAGACGGCGTTATTGAGCACATCATGCTGAACGAGGCTTGCTCTGCAGGCTGCGGCTCCTTTATTGCATCTTTTGCCGACTCCATGAAGATGGACGTCCGCGAGTTTGCAACCGCTGCAACCAAGGCAACACTCCCTGTTGACCTGGGATCCCGCTGTACCGTCTTCATGAACTCCCGCGTTAAGCAGGCGCAAAAGGAAGGCGCAACCATCGGCGACGTTGCTGCCGGTCTTTCATACTCCGTTATCAAGAACGCCCTGTTCAAGGTCATTAAGCTCCGCGACTTCAGCGAGATTGGTGAGCACTGCATTGTTCAGGGTGGTACCTTCATGTCCGACGCAACGCTCCGCGCCTTTGAGCTGCTCACCGGCAGAGACGTCATCCGTCCTGATATTGCAGGTGTCATGGGTGCCTACGGCGCTGCTCTTCTCGCCCGCGACCGCGCAGGTATTGACGGCGTGTCCACCCTACTTGACCGCGAGTCCATCGACAACCTGCAGGTCAAACTTACCAACACACACTGCCGCATCTGCCCTAACAGCTGCATGCTTACCATCAACGACTTTGGCAGCGGACACAGGTTTATCACCGGTAACCGTTGCGAAAAAGGCGCAGGTAAGAAGCGCGGTGCCAAGAAGAACGAGGCACCAAACGTCTTTGCGTTCAAGAATAAGCTGCTGTTTGATCGCGAGTCGCTTCCTGCAGACGAGGCACCTCGCGGCACCGTGGGCATTCCTCGTGCGCTGAACATGTACGAGAACTATCCGTTCTGGCACACGTTTTTCACTAAGCTGGGCTTCTCGGTCATTTTGTCCGACCAGACCACCGCAAAGACGTACGACATGGGCATTGAGTCCATGCCATCTGAGTCCGCGTGCTATCCCGCAAAGCTTTCCCACGGCCACATCATGAACCTGCTGGCCAAGGACCCAGACTTTATTTGGATGCCTTGTATTCGTTGGGAGCGCAAGGAGGACGACTCCGCAACCAACCACTACAACTGCCCAATTGTCATGAGCTACCCTCAGGCGCTGGGCCTCAATGTGGACGAGCTTTCCGATCCGTCCATCCAGTACATGGCTCCGTTCATTCCGTACGACAAGAAAAACGAGCTCAAGCGCCGTTTGTACGAGCTCGTCAGCGAACAGCGCGAGAAGGACGCCCAGGTAGGCAAGGGTCGCTTCCGCGGCGAGCACATCACGCGCGCCGAAATTGATGCCGCTGTTGAGGCTGCTTGGCAGGAAGACATCAACGTCAAGAACCAGATGCACCGTGCAGGTGACGAGGCTCTTGCGTGGATTGAGGAGCACGACGCTCACGGTATTGTTCTTGCAGGTCGCCCATACCACAACGACCCAGAGATTAACCACGCCATCCCTGAGCTGGTTTCTTCCTTTGGCTTTGCCGTGCTCACCGAGGATTCCATTGCTCATAAGATGATGCCTGAGCGCCCCATCCGCATTGTTGACCAGTGGATGTACCACTCGCGTCTGTACCGTGCGGCTCGCTTTGTTGCGTCCCGAAACGACCTGGACCTCATCCAGCTCTTCTCGTTTGGTTGCGGTCTTGACGCGCTGACCACCGACCAGGTCCAGGAGATTCTTGAGGCTTCGGGCAAGATCTACACCATGCTCAAGGTTGACCAGGTCTCCAACTTGGGTGCTGCGCGTATTCGTATCCGCTCCCTGATGGCTGCTTTAAACGAGCAGCAGGCAGAGCTCGAGCGACTTTCAGCTGCCGGCCTGGTTACCGAGGCCGTTCCACAGGGCGTTCGCATGGCCGATGGCTCTCTGGAAAAGGCCAGAAGCGCTAGTTCTTCTCGCCGTGCGCCCGTGTACCGCGAGGCAGAATCCGCAGCTTACGAGAAGGTCCGCTACACCAAAGAGATGCAGGAAGCGGGCTACACCATACTGGCTCCACAGATGGCGCCGATCCACTTTGAGCTGGTAGAGGAGCTGCTGAAGGGTGCGGGCTACAATGTTGTGCTGCTGCCTTCGGTTGACCAGGGTGCCGTTGACATGGGCCTTCGCTACGTCAATAACGACATCTGCTACCCATCTATCCTGGTCACGGGCCAGATTATGGAGGCAGTGCTTTCGGGCAAGTATGATCTGACCAAGACCGCGGTTCTGATTTCGCAGACCGGCGGTGGCTGCCGTGCAACCAACTACATTGCACTGATTCGTAAGGCGCTTAAAGACGCAGGTCACCCAGAGATTCCGGTCATTTCCGTCTCCGCCGCTTCCGGTCTTGACGAGGACAACCCAGGATTCAAGCTGTTCAAGCCTGACTTGCTCATCAAGGCAGTTTACGCGCTCCTGTACGGCGACCTGATCATGCAGCTGCTGTATCGCGTTCGTCCCTACGAGGCCGTCAAGGGTTCCGCAAATGAGCTGTATGACCAGCTCATGGCTGATACACGCTCCAAGATCAACGGAATTTCTCGCAAGGAATTCTACAAGCAGTGCCAGCGTACCATCGAACTGTTTGACAGCCTGCCCGTGGTCAATGACCGCCAGAAGCCACGCGTCGGAGTTGTTGGCGAGATTCTGGTTAAGTTCCACCCAACGGCCAACAATGAGCTGGTCAAGGTCATCGAGTCCGAGGGCTGCGAGGCTAACGTTCCGGGTCTGGTCGACTTCTTCCTGTTTGGCCTCTCCAACGCGATCAACACGCACAAGGAGCTGGGTACCTCGTTTAAGAGCCGCATGACGCACATCGCGGGCATCAAGATGGTCCAGGGCCTGCGCGCGCCAATCAATAAGATGCTGGAGAAGTCCGAGCGCTTTGAGCCATATCCCAACATCGATGAGCTGGCCGAGAAGGCTGGTCAGATTCTCTCGCTCTGCAACACGATGGGCGAGGGTTGGCTGCTCACCGCTGAGATGTGCGACCTCATTGAGACGGGCACGCCAAACATCGTCTGCGCTCAGCCATTTGCATGCCTACCTAACCACGTCGTTGGTAAGGCGGTCATCAAGCGCCTGCGCCAGATGCACCCCGAGTCTAACATTGTTGCTGTCGACTACGACCCAGGCGCGTCCGAGGTCAACCAGCTCAACCGTATCAAGCTGATGATTTCGGTGGCTAAGGAGAACTACAAGAACGGCGTAAATGGCGAGTTCAAGCTAGAAAACGCCGACGATCCAGTCACTAACGACGCAACTATGCCGTATACCGGCCGCGACAAGTTTGGCCTGGATTCCGTTGTCCGCGAGGGCGGCCACTCTTGCTCTTCGCACCACATGTCTGCGCTGGAAGCAACCGGCGCTAACCTGGGCGATCACGGTCGCACCGCTCCTGACCACGGAAAAGATTACGGTTCCATTAGGCTTTCCGAGGAGCAGATGGCTGCTATCGAGCGCGCCAAGAAAAAGGCTGGCGTCAAGTAGTGCGGTCGACGCGGCGAACGGGCTGCAGAGCTGCGGCGGGCGCGTGGCTGCGAGCGCACACTCCGCGCCGACCGGCCGCGCACTGGTCGCGGAGGTCGTGCGACCAGCGCGAACACTGCGGTGAACGGGCGTGCAGCTGCATCGGCTGGCCGTGGAAATTGAGATTTGCACGTTAATGAACCCCAAACTTTGATTTGGGGTTCATTTTTGTCGATTTTGGGCCCAAAAAGGTAAAAAATGCGTTTAGTTGGGGTATTCATTTTAAAAATGAGCTATTTTGACCCAATTAGTAAAAGAAATAGTTAAAACTTTTTCGCCTTTCCTGGGCAAACATAAAGATAAAAAATTGAACTAAATTTATCCATCCCCAACTAAACGCATTTTTTACCGCCTGAGGTCCCAAAAACGGCAATTTTCCGAGTCCTGTGAAAATTTTGCTTATAAAACGTACGGAATATGCAATTTCATGCATAACGGCTTCAATCCGTGACTACAAACAGTATTCCTTTGGTGTCGGAGCTAGACTATGCCAAGCAAATCCACCGAGTTACGCGATTAGGCTGTATGCTCGTGAGTTAGCAGCAACAAAAGTGCTGCTCAACGTTACCCGCTCGGATGCAGGGAACCATCGCGTCGAGAAAACTACGCGACCATCATTCAGATAAATCTCCACGGTAGAGCCGTCAACAATAACACGCAGGTCAGAAAGCTCCTTTAGCCTAATAGAGCGTTGAGTCCTGCCTGCAGCGATGTCCTCGTCAATGAATTTCAGGGCAAAAATGCCCTTGGAGTAAGAAAGCTCAAGCGCGTCGTTGAGAGTAAGTGTTCCGTCTCCGGATATGCCAGTAATCTCAATATCTGCAGATAGTCGATCTATTTTGACGACAGTGTCGGCGACAAATTCCACACATTCGCGTCGCTTAGCATCAAGCTTTTTAACAGGACGCTGCAGGATAACACCATCACCAGACAACGAAAGTTCTCGGGGCAGAGTAAGGTTGTGGCAGAATTCAATGCCTTCAGGATAACTATGGTAAGTCGGATCGATGATGCCCATCCATCCAATCAAAATGGTTCGGCCAGAATCATCGACGAACGTTTGAGGTGCGTAGAAGTCAAAACCATGATCCCAGAGCACAAAGCTATCGGTGGAAACAGTTTCAACATTGATAAGCTTTTGGCCCTCTGGAAGCGGAAAATATCCCGACTGCCAGATGTTTTGCCACTTGTCGAGAGGCTCGCTTGAAGCACTTTCTTGCAAGTTAGCGGAATCGCTCAAGCGCGATCCCTTGGACGCATCGGCGCTTGGTTCCGTACCAGCACTTGGTTCCGCATCGGCGTTTGACTCCGTACCAGCGCCTTCTCTTAGCCCCTGCGGACACATAGATAGAAACTCCTGGCCATCTAGCTGCACCAAAAAAGGGCATTCCCACATGTAGCCAAACGCCTCACGATGACCCAGGTCGTTAGCCCCGCGTATAACCGAGTGGAGCGTCCACGACTTGCCACAATCACTGGAGTCGTAAATCAACGCCGCTCCCGAATCGCAGCGTTCATCTGCGGATTTCGCGGGACTAGCCGCAGTGTCCCTCTCGCGAGCACCTAACAGCATGCGCAGAGCCCCGTCTTGCTCCCAAACCTTCGGATCGCGCACGTGGTTTGTGCAGGTATCGGGGTAGTCACCCGGCTTCAAAACAACGCACTTTGGCGAGAAATTCAGTCCATCTTCAGAGGTCACCATGACCTCATAGGCCTCTCGACCGACGTCAATGCCGTCGGCTTCTGGGTGTGTTTCGTCCATAACGTTGCCGGTGTAGAAGAGTCGCATGACCTCGCGGGCCGCTGCACTGCCGCGGGCGTCGTCGTTGCCGTCGCCGGCTGCCACAATGCCGCCGTGACCGCAGTCGCCGGCCGCCACACTGTCGTGACCACAGCCGCCTGCTGCGTCGTGTGTCTCAATCCAGGCCGAACCCGAAAACACACCGTCCTTATCGCAAGCTGCGTCTGGAGAAATCGCAATAGGTAGCGTCTCCCAAGAGAGCAAATCCTTGCTCACAGCATGTCCCCAGTAACGCAGCTCGTTGGCAGGCCACTCGGGAGTGTACTGGTAAAACGCGTGGTAGACGGACTTAAACTGACAAAGTCCGTTTGGGTCATTCATCCAACCCTGAGGTGGGAAGAGATGAAACTGTGGCGTCCAAGAGTCGTTTGTCATAGCGCTCCGCCTTTCGCATTTCTTGCAATTATTATGGCATGCGCGCGCAAAGTTCGTGCAGGTAGGTTTAATTCGTTTTGAGTTGCGGTACAGTAAATGCATACAACTTCAAAGGCCGACGGTTGCGACCCGCATTGCCCGCACCGCCCGCGCGACCCGCACCAGCCGTGTGACCCGCGCTGCCCGCGCTACCCGCACCCGCACTGCCCGCGTTGCCCGCACCGCCCGCACCGCCCGCCGCACCGACCTTGCCCGATCCAGAAAGGATACCCATGTCTGAAACCGCAACTAACCAGCTCCCCGATGTCGCCGAGCGCTTTATGCGCTACGTGCAGGTTGACTCCCAGTCCAACCCCGACAACGACACCGTCACCCCTTCCACGCCTGCTCAGCACGAGATGGCTCGCTACCTGGGCGAGGAGCTCAAGGCGCTGGGCTGCACCGACGTCACCGTCGACGAGCACGCCTACGTCACCGGCACCTTCGCCGCATCTAAGGGCGCCGAGTCGGCTCCTGCGCTGATGCTTTGTTCGCACCTGGATTCCGTCATCGACGCGCCTGCCTCGGGTATCAAGCCGCACGTCGTCCACTACGAGGGCGGTGACCTGGTCGCTGGAGTTGTTAACGGCAAGACCATCGCAACCACCCAGGAGCAGGTCCCTGACCTCAAGGATTTTGTGGGCATGGACATCATTTGCTCCGACGGTTCCACGCTGCTTTCCGCTGACGATAAGGCTGGTGTGGCTGAGATTTGCGCGCTGCTCAAGCGCCTGGGCGACAACCCCGAGCTCGCACACCCTACGCTCAAGATTGCGTTTGTTCCCGACGAGGAGATCGGTCACGGAGCAAGCCTGCTTGACCTGGACAAACTCGGTGCAGCGTACGGCTACACCGTCGACGGCGAGGCTCTCGGCGAGTTCAACTACGAGTGCTTCAACGCCGCCCACGCTGACGTCTACTTCAAGGGCGTCATGGTTCACCCCGGTAGCGCCAAGGACGTCATGATCAACGCAATCACCGTGGCATCCGAGTTCCAGCAGATGGTCCCGGCCTTCGAGCGCCCTGAGCACACCGAGGGCTACGAGGGCTTCTACCACCCAATCGCCATCGAGGGCTCTGCGTCAGAGGTCAAGCTCAGCTACATCGTCCGCGACCACGACGCCCAGATTTTTGCCAACCGCCAGCAGGTCCTGCAGGATATCGCCGCGTTCCTGAACAAGCGCTATGGCGAGAATACCGTCCGTGTTGAGATTCACCAGGAGTATCGCAATATGGCCGAGAAGTTCGACGGCTACGAGTTCCTGATTGATTATGCGCTTGAGGCAAATCGTGAGGTTGGCATTGAGCCTAAGCCAGTTGCCGCTCGTGGCGGTACCGATGGTGCCCAGCTCACCTTCCGCGGCCTGCCATGCCCCAACATTGCTACCGGCGGATACAACGCCCACTCCGTGCGTGAGTTTGTCCCCGTGCCAAGCCTTGAAGTCACTGTTGATCTTCTGGAGAAGCTCGTCGCCAAGTTCGCTGCCCGCAGCTAGCGCCTGCGCTGACCGCGCTGCTTGCTGCTCGCAGCTAGCGCCTGCGCTGACCGCGCTGCCCGCGGCTAGCGCCGTCGCTGACCGCGCCGCCGCGCCGCGCGCAACCGTTTGACGTGCAGCTTTGCCATTCATAGCTAGATTTCTACCGTCTACGCTCCCGTTCACCCTTGTCAATAAATGGTGTGCGGGGGCGTAGCATAATTATGAAGGGTCATTGTTCTTTTTTTCACGGAGTAAGGGAGGTCGCAATGCTCGCAGTGTTTTTTGGAATTGTTGTCGTTGCGGCACCCGTCATAGCTGCGTTTTTAGAGCACTCGGGAAACGTTGGAATTTCCGAGCGTCGCCACAGCCATCACGATACCTACGTGACTCCCGCATCGCTCACACGTTCGCTCATTATTGACATGGCATTTGTTAGTGCAATCGCAGTTATTCTCGGCTGGCTTTGCTACGTTAATGTATTTACGCCAAACCCAGACATTGTTATGGCGTTTTTTGCGTCCTTCTCGGTTGTCATGTTTATGGCGTGGTACATCTTGAGTCGTTATAAGGTCTCGCTTTTTGATGACGAGATGGTTGTAGTGCCCTTTGTAGGCTCTGAAATTTCCATCAACTACCAGGACATTAAGCGCATGGAGTGGGTTGGCGGACGTCGGGGCTCCGGGTTTAGAGATCTTCTAATTTTGACTTCGAATGCGTCAAAGGTGCGTCTCTCGGGTATGATTGGACTAGACCAAGTGTTGCTCAAGATTGATCGCTTTGACGTCTTGGCACATAGTTCAACTAGATAGAAGTACAATGCTGCGACTTAGCTCGCGTCGATTTAGCTCGTGTTAGCGTAGAGCTTGCTAGCTTGGAGCTGCGTTGGCGTAGGGCTGCATCCGCTTGGGTTGCGACGCGCGTTGCGTTTGCCCAGCTACGCAGCATGCAGTAACGGGGGACGTTTGTGATTAAGCTTGTTTTATCTGATATGGACAACACGCTGGTACCCTTCGGAAACAAGCGTGTGTCGGACTTCACACGCAAGGCAATCCATACGCTCCTTGAAGAAACAGATATCGCTTTTGGTCCTTGTACCGGCCGAGATTACGTTGAGCTGATGCGTCTTTTTAGCCTTGACGAGGCGTGCATGCAAACAGGAGTCATGTCTACCGGCAAGCGCGTGCTGTACAAGGGCAAGACTATCTCACTCTCCGTTTTTGATCACAAAACGCTTCAAGGCGTCGCGGACGCTATTGCAGACGAGAAGAACATGTTCTTGGTCTGCTATCCAGAACAGACTAACCTCTTTAATCCAGCATATGTTGTCGGTGCGCCTGACAATAAAGACATTCTCGCTGATTACGAGCGTAGAATGGTGTTTGTCTCGGGTATTGTCGACCAAGTCCCCGACGACGTCGATTTTGTTGCAGCAACAGTTGCTTGCCCGGGAACAGAGGAGGACATGGAACGTTGTCGCCAAAAGATTGCCGCAGTCTGTCCAGATGTTTACACGGTTTCGGTCATTCCTCAATGGTTTGACGTGCTGCCCAAGGGTGTGTCAAAGCTGACTGGTTTTGAAACGCTTCTGGAAAGAACGGGTATTTCTCCGGAAGAGGTGCTCGTTTTTGGAGATGGCGAGAATGACGTCGAGATTTTAAGTAAAGTTCCGCACTCGGTGGCGGTGGCAAATGCAATTCCAGAGGTCAAGCAGGTAGCAAGGCACCACGTTGGCGCATCTGCAGATGACGGCGTTGCGCATGCCTTGCTTGAGCTGGTGCGCGCAACAAAAGCAGGGGAGACTCCCCGTTTTATGATGGAGAACTAGCATGATTAGACTCATTGCATCGGACATGGACGGTACGCTGCTGGACCAGAATTCCGAGGTTCCGCCAGAGACATTCGAGCTCATCGAAGAGCTGCACAAGCGCGGCGTTCACTTCGTGGCAAGCTCCGGTCGCCGATACGATACACTGCGTTGGTTGTTTGAGCCGGTCGCGGACAAGATTGACTACGTGGCCTCCCTTGGCACGCAGGTCTATGTAGAGAACGAGGTCATCGACCGCGAGGTTTTCTCGTCAGCTTCTATTCGTAAGCTGTTTGAGTTGACGTCTGAGTTTGACTGCATTCACCTGGTTGTTTATGACCGCACGCATACGTATCTGCTGGACGATCAGAGTTCGTTTGTGCGTGAGTTGGATAAAGACCTGCCAAACGCCGAGCGCGTGTTTGATCCGCCTTCACCTGATGTTAGTATCATCAAGGCTGCTATTTGCTGCGATTCAAGGGCTCGCTCCATGGATATGGCCATGATTCTTGAGCGCGAGATGGGCGATAGGCTTTCGTTCATGCCTTCTGGAGAGACCTGGATTGACGTGGTGCCTCGTGGTGTGAACAAGGCTACAGGACTTGAGCAGATTCGCAGGTACTATGGCATTTCTCGTGACGAGATTGCTGTCTTTGGCGACTCCATGAACGACTACGCTATGCTGCGTTATGCGGGCACTGCGTACGTTATGGACAACGCTCGCTACGCACTCAAGACAATTGCCTCCAAGGTCATTGCGCCTAACACCGAGCAGGGTGTCCAGAAAGAAATGCGTCGAATTCTGGATGAGTTGGCGTAAGGGCTTGGCGCCGTTTACCAAATTGTTCAGCATGACCATTTGGCGATAATTTCATACCGTTAGTCCCGTTCCTTTCTCAGTTTGATGGACTTATTTCGAGAGTCGAAATAAGGTAGTACAGACAGAAATGGAGAGGAGGGGACACGTATGTCGATTGCCAGCACTAAAGATATTGCATATTCCAATAAACGTGCCGTTATTAAAGCATTGTGCGAGAAAAACGCTCTGTCTCGTGTTGAATTGGCTCGTGAATTATCTCTTTCTCCTAGTACCGTTACTACTATTGTTCAAGATTTGCTTCAGTCAAAAATGGTTGAAGAAAGCTCAGAGCGTGTAGTAACCGCTGGTAGATCAAAGACGCTTCTGCAACTTGCTCCAGAGTTTGGTCTCTTGGGACTTGTTCGGGTTTCTCGCCAGAGTCAGGAACTTGTGCTCGTTGACATGGCTCTTAACGAGCACACCTGCATCACGCTGTCAGAAGAGGCTCCTTCGGGAGAAACTCTACTTGAAGGTATTAAAACTGCTCTTACAAGGCTTATTGTTGACGGCGCAATTCTTAAGGGAATTGGAGTTCTGCTTGAGGGCGATGTACTTGAATCAGAGCTTTCCGTCATGTATTCAACGGGTCATGATTCGGCAACAATTTCCCTGGTACAAGCGTTAGAGAGTGCCTTCAGGGTAGTGGTGAAGCAATTTGAGCAGAGTGACTTTGCTCTTTCTCAAGTAGAAGGCTCAAACAATATTGAGGATGTTTCTTCATACTTGCATCTTTCATTTGGAACTCGAGTTGTAGCTCAAGTTGTCAGCAATAATACCCCTCTTCCTATGAAAGAAGGATTAAACGCAGACGTTACTCAGCAACTTGTGAGCGCAGACGGCCTGCAACTTGATAAGTTAATGAACCTTATCAGCACGGTTCAGAGTCTATTTTCTCTTGATGCTGTGGTTGTGTCTGTGCCCGAAGAAGAAATCTCCACTTCTTTGGTTAAGGAAGATACGCTAAATAAGGCGTTGTCTACTCCTGCGTTTTTGGCGCAAAAATTTGCTCAGTTTGAAGCATTTCCAAAACTAATCGTAACAAGAATGACTTCAAGAAACTTATTAATAGATGCTTTTTCTGCTCTAAGGTTTGCTTGTCTTTGTCCAGAAACTGTCCAGCTTTGGAAACGGGCGCTTGTTTCTGGTTGGCGTCCAGTAAGTTCTACGTAGTAAATCGGTAAGACTTACGCAGGTTATGTACAGGAAACCAGCAAGGCTTGCGTAAGAAGCCAGCAAGGTAGATGTAGGGAAGTAGTACGCTATGTGCCGCGCTGGAACAAAGGTGTTTCTCGACTTTGTCTGCTCATCAAAGTCGTCAACATGGTGCTCATGCATCTATAGAAGTACGTGTAGGTTGTTTGAAGGAGAGATAGCTGCACTTGCTATCAAACAATGTGTTCCTAAGGAGGAAACATGGTTCAGGGTATTTTGATCCTCTTGGTCTTTGTGGCTGTAGCTGCATTGATGATGACTAAGAAGATCCCAACTCTGCTTGCCCTGCCACTGATGGCCATTTTGATTTGTGTCATCGCAGGCGTTCCAATGTTTGGAAAAGACGGCGACGGAAAAGAAATTGGCTGGTTGACATCAGTATTTGAGGCTGGCACCGTCCGCATGGGCGCCGCAATCATGGCTGTTATTTTTGGCGCATGGTTGGGTCAGCTTATGAACAAGACTGGTGTTACCGAGACAATTATCAAGAAAAGTGCAGAGCTTGGTGGCGATAAGCCCCTGGTAATCACCTTGATTATGTCTATCGCAGTGGCTGTCCTCTTCACGACACTTTCTGGCTTGGGATCCATCATCATGGTTGGCTCAATTGTTCTGCCAATTTTGATTTCTGTTGGCGTCCCTGCAGCTAGTGCAGCATGTATTTTCTTGATGTCCTTTACCACTGGTCTGGCGCTCAATATTGCCAACTGGACAACCTTCGCTAAGCTCTTCAACCTAGACATTGCTCAGGTTCAGGGTTTTGAGGTTTATCTGGCTGTTGCAACTGGTATTGCAACCTTGATCATGATTGTTGTTGAGTTCAAGCGTAATGGCATTAAGTTTGCCTTTAGCGCTCCAGTTGCTGAGCAGAGCAACTCCAAGCAGCTCACCGGCGTTGCTGGTGGTCTTGCAATGCTGACACCTCTGATTCCTATTGTGCTTGTTGCTTTCTTGAAGGTTCCTGTTACTCCAGCATTTACCGTTGGTATTCTGTGGTGCCTGCTGTTCACCTCTAAGAGCTTTAGCAAGGCAATGAATCTTCTCGCAAAGACCTGCTATGACGGTGTAACCGACGCTGGTCCTGCAATTATCCTGATGGTCGGCATTGGTATCCTTTACCTTGCAGTTACCAACCCAACGGTTAAGGCAGTTCTTAACCCATTCCTGCTCGGCATCATGCCTCAGAACCTTGTTGCATACATCATCTTCTTTGCGGTCCTCTCGCCATTGGCTCTGTATCGTGGACCTATGAACATGTTTGGCCTTGGTTCTGGTATCGCAGCTCTTATCATTGGCCTGAACACCTTGAATCCTCTTGCTGTCATGGGTGCATTCCTGTCTGCAGAGCGCATCCAGGCTGGTGGCGACCCAACCAACACTCAGAACGTTTGGACTGCAAACTTCTGCGAGGTTGACGTCAACACCGTTACTCGTAAGATGCTTCCTTACCTCTGGGCAGTTTCCATCGTTGGTGTAATTCTGTCTGGTGTTCTGTACTTCTAAGTTCTGACCTTGGGGCGAGAAGACCCTCTTGTTGTGGGCTTCTCGCCTCGTTTTATCTTTGCAGCTGATAGATTGCTGTAAATCGAGGAGGAAACGTGAAAGTTCGTATTGGAATCGACGTTGGCGGAACATTTACTGATGCTGTTGCCATCGACAATGATACGTACGAAATTATCGGCACGGTTAAAACACCTACCACACACACTGCTGAAGCTGGTGTTGCAGCAGGTATTGTGCAGGTGCTTCATGGTGTTATGGAGCAGCACAACATTAAGCCCGAAGATGTTGTCTTTATTGCTCACGGTACTACCCAAGCAACAAATGCCCTGCTTGAGGGTGATGTTGCGCAGGTTGGTATCGTAACGCTTGGCAGCGGCCTTCAGGGAGCTAAGAGTAAAAGTGATACTAACGTTGGCGATATTGAACTTGCTGCCGGTAAATTCCTGCGTACCAAAAATGCTTTTGTAGACACATCCTCCGACGTAGAAGCTGGTATTAAGAGTGCAATTGAACAGCTTTTCTCGGAAGGTTCAACTTCTTATGTTGCAGCCGAAGCATTTAGTGTAGATGATCCAACTAACGAGAACGCCGTAATTGCAGAATGCTCTGAGAGAGAAGTTCCTGCTACGGCTACAAATGACATTTCCAAGCTTTATGGCCTGGCTATTCGTACTCGTACAGCAGTTGTTAACGCTTCCATCATGCCTAAGATGCTTGAAGCTGCAAATATGACCGACAAGAGTATTCGCGAGGCCGGTATTGAGTCACCACTTATGGTTATGCGTTGTGATGGTGGCGTCATGACCGTTGACGAGGTTCGTCATCGCCCCATCCTGACCATTCTTTCTGGTCCCGCAGCGGGCGTAGCTGGCGCTTTGATGTACGAGAAGCTCACCGATGGCTTGTTCTTTGAGGTTGGTGGCACTTCTACCGATATTTCTTGCGTTAAAGACGGCAAAGTTATGGTCAAGTACGCAGAAGTTGGCGGCCACAAGACGTACCTCTCGTCATTGGACGTTAGAACTGTTGGTATTGGTGGCGGTTCTATGGTGCAGATTTCTGATGGCAAGGCTGTAGATGTGGGACCTCGTTCTGCACACATTGCCAACCTGGACTACGAGGTTTACACCGATGCAGAAAAGATTGTGAACCCTCGTCTAGTTGCTGTTCGTCCTATGGATGGAGACCCTGAATACGCAGCTATTGAGTGTGATGACGGTCTTCGTGTTTGCTTGACCATGGCAGGCGCTGCAAACCTTGCAGGCTTTGTTCCTGAGGGCGATTATGCTCGTGGATCTGTTGAAGCTGCTCGTGCAGCATGGGCTCCTCTTGCAGAGAATATGGGTGTGAGCGTTGAAGAAGCAGCAGCTCAGGTTCTTGCATTTGCTGCAAAGAAGAACGGTGCTGTAGCAGAACAGCTTATGAAAGACTACGGCATGGATCCTCGCACAACTGTTTACGTTGGCGGTGGCGGCGGAGCTTCTACGGTAGTGCCACATTTGGCAAAGACCATGGGCCACTCGTTCCGCATTGCTAAGAATGCCCCTGTTATCTCCACCATTGGTGTTGCTCTTGCAATGGTTCGCGACATGGTTGAGCGCAGCGTTACCAACCCAACCGACGATGACATTGTTAGCGTTAGGCGTGAAGCAGAAGCTCGTGCTATTAAGATGGGAGCAGCTCCTGGAACTGTTGAGGTTACGGTTGAGGTTGATACCCAGCGTCATGTTGTCCGCGCGATTGCTGTTGGTGCCACTGAGCTGCGTAGTAAAGACGTTAATGCTACACGTCTGAGTGCAGACGAGCTTAAAAAACTTGTAGTAGAGAACCTTGGTGAGGGTGCAGATAACGTTTCCGAGGTTGCTCACTCTTCTGAGCTCTTTGCTTACACTGCAACCACCACAGAAAAGAAGCTCTTTGGTCTTCTCACCAAGAAACGCACAGCTCTTCGTCTTATTGATTCCGAGGGTGTTATTAGACTTCAGCGTCCTAATGCTGACGTACTCCAAGAGACCATTAGTTCTTGGCGGAAGGGTGTAACAGCCCTGGTAGAGGACTTGACCGTTTATAACGACGGTGGAGCCAATCTGCCAAATGTCTATGTAGTAGTTGGCAAGCGCGTCATCGATCTGTCCGGAATGACTTCTCTTGAGCAGATTTTGAGCCTTGCAGCAGTGGAGTTGGGCGGCTATCCGTCTGACGAGCCTGTTATCATCGCTGCTACACTTCGTTTAGGCGATTAAACTCACATGCAGAACGCAGATCACACTTTGGCGAGAAAATCGGTGAACCTTGAAGCAGAGTCTACTGTTGGCTCTGCTTCACGGTTTCCGTTTCCAACTCGTGAGCTTGCACGTAAAGAGCTCTCGTGGGATCGCTTTGCTGCTCGAATTCCTGAAGAGGATAAAGAGCGCGTGATTGATTTGGCTTGGTCAAAGGGTGAGCGCGCTGCGCATATGGTGTTTGAAGAATCAAACGGTCAAAGTGATTTCTTTAAAATCTGCAAAGATGTAGGCATGACAATTATCAAAAAAGATATTGATTGTGTGTATGGAAACCAGCGTTATTTCAGCGATTATGTTTCTGGTACAAAAGAAATTACGCTCTATGAGCAGTCGTGCGCGTTGTGGGCAAAACAAAATCAACTTGAGGTACATGAAGCCCAAAATCTTATTTTGATGCATGAGTTTTTTCATGTTTTGGAGACAACACGGCTTGGATTAACCAGTAAAGAATATCTTGTTCCGCTGTTTATCATTGGCCCTTTTAAACTGGGAAAGACGGGCATTCACGCGCTGTCTGAAATTGCGGCGCATGCATTTACCAACACCTACTACGGTCTACTACACAACGTCTCTAACACAGGAGGAGATAATGAGTTATAAAGAGATCACCTGGAACAACCTGCAAATTCCTGTTGTTGGATGCTTTGATGTAGTCATCATTGGTGGCGGTGTTTCTGGCTCTGCCTGCGGAATCCGTTGCGTTAATGAGGGCCTCTCCACACTTATTGTAGATAAATCAAATTTGCTTGGAGGATCTGCTACACGAGCGCTTGTATGCCCTATGATGCCGTCGTATGTCCGTCATCTACCTGTTCTTTCTACCATCGAACAGCAGCTTTTGGCTTCAGGTGATGCAACACGTGATGACTACACTACGATGATCTGGTTTGCTCCTGAGCGTTTGGGAGAAGTATACGAGCAGCTCTACACTACAAAGGGTGGTCAGATCCTCTACGATACATCTCTTGTAGCTGCCGTTTTGTCAGATGCAGATGGCGAGAAAACCATCACACACGCAATTCTTGCCTCAACTGAAGGATTGATTGCAGTAACAGCTCAAACATGGATTGATGCTTCAGGCGATGCTGTTTTGTCTAGAGCAGCTGGTGTACCAGTTGCAGCTGGTGATGAGGATGGTATCAATCAGGTTTGCAGTCTGCGTTTTACTATGGGTGGCATTGATGTGGACCGCTATAGAGACTATGTGCTCTCACTTGATGATCACTTCTCGCCATTGGTTGAGGGGTATTTCTTCGAGTCCGCAATGGTTGCGGGTAAGAATTTTAAGTTGGAGCCAAAGTTTCGTGAAGGAATTAAAGCAGGCATTCTTGAAGAAGAGGACTTGCGCTATTACCAGATCTTCTCGCTTCCTGGAAAGCCTGGTTGCATGGCGCTGAATTGTCCACATATTGCAAGCATGCAAAAAAATACCTCAGGAGCTGCACGTTCTGACGCAACAGTTGAGGCGCACGCTCGTATTCGCCGTCTTGTTACGTTTTTGCAGCGTATGATGCCTGGATTTGAGCAAAGCTATCTTATGGAGCAGGCTTCGCTTTTGGGTGTTCGTGAGAGCTGGCGTGTTGAAGGCCAAACAATGCTGACCGAGGAAGACTATGTTAATCAGGCGCGGTTTGATGACGGTCTTGTTCGTGGTGATTGGTACATTGACGTTCACTCCAATAAGGGTGGTCTTTTCCACAAAAACACCTACAAGCAGGGTGATTATTACGAGATTCCATTCCGCTCGATGGTCACCAAGCACATCAATAACCTGGGTGTTATTGGCCGTTGCATCTCTACAACATTTTTGATGCAGGCTAGTGTTCGCATTATTCCAACAGTTACCGATATGGGCGACGCTATGGGTAGTGCATGTGCTCTGGCAAAACGGATGAAAACACCACTTGCCAAGCTGGATGGCGTAGCAGTGCGTGCAGAAGTTGAGCAAATGAAACCGTTGAATTCATAATTGCCGCCGAAGAATCGTAGAAGCTGTGATAAACTTCTACAGTCACGGGCGATTGGCGCAGCGGCTAGCGCAGGTGCTTTACACGCACAAGGCCGGGAGTTCAAATCTCTCATCGCCCACCATGGAACCTCACGCGGCGCCTTCGGGTGTCGCGTTTTTTCTTATCGGCTGCTCTTTTTCTTATAAGATCGTCACCTTTTTGTAAGTTAGTTCGATGGTATCACTTAGGTATGTGGCGCATTATAAAAATGCAGATAAATATAAAGACGATGTTGTTAAAGCCAATAGAGTAAGGGCAATATACTATGAATTTGTTAATAAAAATTGTAGTTGGAAATGTACGCCGTAATCTTAGCGACTTTGGGGTTTATTTTGCTGCATTGGCAACGGGTGCCTGCCTCATGTATTCATATGCAGCATCTGGAGATTATTTATTTGCCTTAGTGAATGACGAATCGGTCCGTTCACTTTTTGTTTCGGAGGCAAATTACAGCCTAGCATTTGGTATTTTGCCTTTTTTGGTGTTTTTGAATGTTACGTCATACGCAAATAAATTTTTGATTCGTCGACGTCTTCCCGAATTTGCTTTATATGAGTTTGCGGGTCTTGAAAAGAAAGATGTCATTAGCATATTGCGATATGAAACTATTCTGGTTTCAGGAAGTGCGCTTATTGGTGGAATTGTAGTAGGTATTGCTATTTCGCCGTTTGTAGAAATGATTGTAAGCTGGTCATACGCCCTACCAATGAAATTTGTTGTTGTTGCTTCTCCATTGGGTGCCATTGTGACAACAATAATATTTTTTATAACGATGTTCGTGCTCTCCTGGGGTAGTAAGCGCATTTTAAAGAAGTCTACGTTATTGCAGATGATGTCTGCAAAAAAAGAAAATGATTCATCAAAACCACTTTCAATTTTACGAGCAATCTTTGATGCATGTATAGGTGTTTTGTTGCTGGCAATTGTTTATGTTGTGTGTGCTCAGGTTCCGTTTGCCTTTATTGGTTTCATGATTCCTTTTGGTGCCTGTGCCATTTTTGGATCATTTTTTGTGTTCCGTTCAACACTTGTGTTACTTCCACGCGTTCTTAAGAAAATTCCAGGTATATGGTATCGAGGATTAAACGCATTTTCTGTGCGTCAAGCTGAAGGTGTGGCACGCAACGCTTCCAAAGCCATGACGTGTTCAGCAGCCCTATCTTCTGTAGGTATGTGCATGTTTGTCTTTGCTGTTGTTCTTCGCACTCAAATTTTTGAGGTAATTTCTTCACAGGATATGAGTGCTTCGGATGTTTCTGGACCTTTTGGCGTTATTGTATTCACCTGTTCTTTTTATGCGGTTGTGTTACTTGTATTTTCTTCCGTCATTTTGGCAGTTCAACAGCTTTCGCTTGCTGCAGACAATAAAGAGAGGTATTACAAGCTGTATGAAATAGGGGCTTCTCGAGAAATACTTTCAAAAAGTTTGCTTACTGGCGTACTGTGTAATTTTTTGTTTCCGGGTATTTTTACCGTGATTCATGCAATTTTTGGACTTAATGTTATTCGTTTTATGAGCGTAGAAATGTTCCAAACTGCCATCGAGCCAAGCATTTGGCCTGTTGCTTTACTCACACTTTTTGGTTTTGTAGTGTATTTCTTTATTACGTATATCGGAGCAAAAAAGAACGCACTATCAATGCATATTTAGTCATTACGTTAAAGGCAGTGGCAACAAATAGCAATAAATAGCAACAAAGTAATACCAACAAGAGCAACAATAAAGTGTTTCAGAGGGCGGTGTACAGACAGGTATACTAGAGTTGTTTCAAAAAGAATTAACTGCTTTTCTATGCAGATGTGAAAAGGAACGCTATGAAATCTGACTCTACGCTGCAATCTAACGCTTCTTTGCAAGTTTTACGTTCGTATAACCGTGCGTGGGACCAGATGCGCCACGTTACCCTTGAGCGTAACGTTATGAAGAACGCTGATGGATCGTGTCTTGTCACTTTTGGCGACACGCGCGTGCTGTGCACCGCAACCGTCGAGGAGGGCGTTCCCGCATGGCGTCGTAGTTCTCGCGCGGGCTGGGTCACGGCGGAATACGCCATGCTACCTGCATCAACTAATCGCCGCACCAAGCGAGAGCGCGCTAACCGCAAGGGTCGCTCTATGGAGATTGAGCGTCTGATTGGCCGCTCGCTGCGCTCCGTTGTTGACCTCAATCGCCTGGGCGAGTACACCATCACGCTGGACTGCGACGTTCTCCAGGCAGACGGCGGTACCAGAACCGCAAGTATCACCGGTGCTTGGGTGGCACTTCACGACGCACTCTATTCACTTGTCGAGAAGGACCTCTTGCCTAGACTCCCTCTTACAGGTCAGGTAGCTGCGATTTCTATGGGGTATGTGAATGGTAAGCCGCTGCTGGACCTTGACTATCCCGAGGATTCTCATGCGGACATTGACATGAACCTTGTCGGAACAGAAACTGGACAGATAATTGAAGTACAGGGCACAGGAGAGGGCGGTCCGTTTGACCGTGAGCAACTCAACCAGCTGCTCGACCTTGGTCAAGCTGGCATCGCTCACCTTGTTGACCTGCAAAATCAAGTAACTGGATTTAGGGAGTAACCATGAGTCAAAACGGTGAAAATCAGGGTTCTAACGCTGTGACCTTTGATCCAAATACAACCGTGGTAGTTGCAACAGGTAACGCTCACAAACTTGTTGAGATTGAGGCTATCCTCTCTAAGGTAATGCCTGGTATAAGCTTTGTAGCGCTTGGTCAGCTGGGCGATTTTCCTGATCCAGAGGAGAACGGTCAGACGTTCCGCGATAACGCCCTGATCAAGGCAATGGCTGCGCTTGACGAGGTAGATTGCGTGGCAGCTATTGCAGACGACTCCGGCATTTGCGTTGATGCTCTGGACGGAGCTCCTGGAATCTATTCCGCTCGTTATGCTGGCGAGCATGGCAATGATGCTGCAAACAATCAGAAGCTCTTGGCTGAGCTTGCCGACGTTGCTGATGAGGACCGCACTGCTCGCTTCCACTCTACCGTTGCTCTGGTCTATAGAGACGGATCTGTGCTGGTAGGAGAGGGTGACTGCGAGGGCGTTATTGGCCACGAGCCAAAGGGTCACAATGGCTTTGGCTACGACCCACTCTTCTGGCCAGAGGATGCTCCAGGTAAAACCATGGCAGAGCTTGAGCCTGACGAGAAGAACGCTATATCGCATCGTTTCCACGCTCTGCAGAATCTTTCCAAGCAGATTTTGGGATAGACACGGCGTAGGTTTCGCGTCAGATTTGCGCCAGGGTCATGTCAGATTTGCGTCAGATTCCTGACAGATAACTGCCGCTATGTCAGACTCGCGTCAGATTCGCGACAGATTCCAGACAGATTCCAGACAGAAAACTATCGCAGCGTCAGGTTTGCGTCAGCTTCACGTCAGAATCGCGACAGAATAGCGACAGAAACACGCCATATAACAGGTCAAAACCGGTCAGCGAGATATTTGTTCTTCTCGCCGACCGGTTACTTTTTTCTTTGCTTCAAATGTTAAACTAAATGTAACTGTGACTTCTGTCTTGGAGGTAGACATGAGGATTGTTCGCACTCGTGATTACGAGGACATGAGCAGAAAAGCTGCAAACGTCATCTCTGCACAAATTATTCTGAAGCCAAATTGTGTTCTTGGCCTGGCAACTGGTTCAACGCCAATTGGCACCTATGCTCAGCTCGCTGATTGGTGCAAGAGGGGAGACCTGGACTTCTCGCAGGTTTCTACGTATAACCTTGACGAGTACCGCGGTCTTTCTCACGACGATCCTCAGAGCTATCACTATTTCATGCGCAAAAACCTCTTTGACCTGGTAAATATTGATCTTGAGAACACTCATGTGCCCGACGGCTCTAATCCTGACGTCGAGGCAGCTTGCGCCGAGTACGATAGGCTTGTTGCTAAAGCCGGCTATCCTGACCTGCAGCTTCTTGGTATTGGTCACAACGGTCACATTGGCTTCAACGAGCCTGACGACCATTTCTCCAAGGGTACGCACTGCGTTGACCTCACCGAGAGCACCATTCAGGCAAACAGCCGACTGTTCGAGCGCATGGAGGACGTCCCTCGTCAGGCTTATACCATGGGCACGCAGACCATCATGTTCGCGCGCAGCATTCTGATTGTGGCTAGCGGCGAGGACAAGGCTAAGGCTGTTTACGACATGTGCTTCGGTAACGTTTCACCTCAGTGCCCAGCCTCTATCCTGCAGCTTCACACTAACTGCACCGTTATTGCTGACGAAGCCGCCCTCTCGCTCTGCCCAGCTGAGTAAGGTCTGGTTGTCCAAAGCATCCAAAAGGTATCCAAAGGGCATCTTAAAGGCGCCTTAAAAGCTTTAAATAGCATCTGCCGAGAAAACAAAACTCCCATTCAGGTGAATGGGAGTTTTTCTTGCAATTTATGATGTGTAAGCGTTGTACGCGCGTGTTTAACGACGCTCCAAAAATTACTTATAATCCCTGAAGTAACGACTGAGAGCTAAAAGGGTCTGGTAATTAAGGCCAAGCACATAGTCGCCGTTATTGGTATGAACCGTGCGAAGCGTAAACTCAAGATTGTCACCAAACGTGATTTTATCGCCATCTTTTTTGCCAGCACGAGACATATCACCAGTTGAAAGTGGGAAAACTCTACCGGCTGGATTGACCGAAGTAACAAAGAATAAAAAAGGCGCGACGGCGTTTTCACCAAGGTTAATGTGCAACTGTTTGAAAATCTGACTGTTTGTTGACACATAGACTACTTCGTTTTTGTCGAGCAGCTTCTTCAGTTCAGGAAGAGTCGCTGCTACCCAAGGTAGATCATGGTGAACAAAGGGATTGTCGCTTGCGAGCGACTGCGCAATAGGCGAGCCGTACTGATAGACATAAACCATCTTGTTATAGAGCTCGTTGACGTCATTAACAGAGGTCTGAGCTGGTGCGGCTTGGTTAGCCTGGACAAGCTCGATAAGGTTCATGGAATTGAGCTGGTCAGATGAAGCGCCTTTGGACTGTGCCTCAGAAACAGTCAATCCACCAAATGCGAACGACCCTACGCCAAATACCAGGCAAAGCGCTGATAAAGCAACAAGAACTTTAGATGATTTCTTTTTGGAAAGGAATGCGATTCCGATAGCAAGAGCAACAAAAATAAGCACGATATACCAGGTCTTACTGATGGCATATCTCAGAGTCTCAGTCATTGGGCCTCCTTGTGTTTTGAAGTTAGTTACTAATTTTATCAGAGGACCCCTATTTGTCATAAATTTGTTGGGGTTCTGACGCGCTGTCGTTGCAAGTCCGATGCCAACCTGACGCAAATCTGACGCGAACCTGACACGATCTTCTCGCGATCTTGACGCAAACCTGACCGATCGACTGATGTTGTTCCCGTGACATTTGTCGTAAAACCTTGAGATTTTATTTTCTACCTCGTATAGTGGAGTTTCGGAAATTCTGACTATTGTTTGTCGACCGGTACAAATCTCCGACACATCAACGTGTCGCATCGCAAACGTACTGATTGACTTGGAGGATTGATGGAAAACGAGATTCCACCAGTTAATCGTGTAGACGAGATTCACGAGAAGCTCAGCTCACTTCAGGGCCAAAAACTCAAGGTCAAGGCCAACATGGGCCGTTCTCGTATTGTTGAACGCACAGGTACCCTGGTTATGGCCCATCCATCTCTTTTCATCGTTGAGGTTGGCGAGCGCCGCGGTCGCACTGCCCGTCAGTCCTACCAGTACGTTGATGTTCTGACCGGCACCGTTGAGCTTTTTGATTTTGAGACCGGTGAGCGTTTGTTTGACTTCGAGTTTGAAGAGTAGTTCAGAAGCGCCCGCATCACTTCGACTAGGCTCACACTCATGGCTGCCTCTTCGTCCAAGTTTGGACACCAAACTATCAAAATTCCTTGCAAGGTTAATCTTCACCTGGGCATTCACGCCCAGAAGGACCAGCGAGGATACCATAAAGTAGATTCACTCATGGTTCCCGTTGCGCTGTACGACACTGTTGTTGTCGATGACGCACCGGAGCTTACGGTTACGCATGAGCCGCAGCTCTGTGTGTTGCCCGAGCGCACAACAACCTGGAAGGCTGCGGTTCTTCTCGCCAATAAGCTGGGCATTTCCCCAGATGTTTCCATTGACGTACAGGTTCATATTCCCGAGAAGGCCGGTTTGGGTGGATCGTCTGCCGACGCTGCCGCGACGCTCTATCTGTTGGCTCAGCGCTGGGGTGTTGACCCGCTAGACCCGCTGGTAGTTGAGGTAGCCAAGGCTGTGGGCGCAGACGTTGCGTTCTTCTTGGATCCGCGACCATCACTTATGCTTGGCGCCGGAGATACGCTGGTAGAAACCTATGCGTCTACCGTTGACGCTCCGCTTGCCATTGTTTTACCAGCAGAAACAGGTGTTGTTACCAAAGAAGCTTACGACCAGTTTGATGCGTCGCCAATTGCACCGGAATCTTACGAGAATCTGTCCGCGCTTTTGCGTGACGCTGGCAATTCTGGTGCTACCTCTGATCACGATGCAAGTAAGCAGCTCATCCAGCAGGTAGCAAGCCTCCTCTTCAATAATCTTGCGCCAGCAGCAAAATCGCTAAAACCACAGGTAGCCGAGGTAGAGAAATGGCTAAAGGCGCAGTCCGGCGTTCTTGGTGCTCAGGTCTCTGGCTCAGGTAGCAGCTCTTTTGCGCTTTGCGAATCACAGGATGCCGCCAACGCTATCGCAGCCGCAGCTCAAGCAAAAGGTTGGCGAGGCTTCTCCACTACCTGCAAGTTGTAGTGGTAACATAGAGCGGCAAATGTTTGATGGATTTATCCCATCGGACGAGGCAAAACATAACGGGTTGTGGCTCAGCTTGGTAGAGCGCTCGGTTCGGGACCGAGAGGTCGCTGGTTCAAATCCAGTCAACCCGACCATTTTTCCTGATAATCAGTGAATTTCCACCGTTTTTTACCGTGAAATAGGCGTTTTGGCAGTCAAAGTGGTAAAAAACGCGTTTAGTTGGAATATACAAAAACGCATGTATTCTATGCAGATCATCTACCAGCATAAACTCTCGGTCAATTTTGATTGAAACTTTTATGAAAAAGCTCAACTGGGAAAATGCAAGTGCCAAAACGCCGAACTAGAAAATTTATCTCCAACTAAACGGGTTTTTTACCCAAATCAGACACCACTTTCCGTCATATCAATTTCTTGATTAGTTTCCTTGCATATTCGAGATTGTTTATACGTTTTTGGTTAGGCGGACACATAATTGCCCGGACCTTGTATCAACCGTTCCTTAAAAATCTACATGACAGCTCCATGAGTACACTTCCTCATTGTTTTGAGCCTCATTTTGCTATCGAATGAACATTATGAACGTTTAGGCCTATAAAAACATAAATAAATTGACACAAAATAAACACAAGTAGGCTACAATCAGACGAAGAGCACTACGTTTAAGGCAACGCGCGCACCGTCGTTTCTACGCGCTTGCACACACGCGTTTTGTTGAAAGGGGTTTTGTATGCCTGTTGTTGAGTTTTTTGTAAACGTGTTATCAACACCAGCCATCCTAGTTGGCCTTGTTGCCTTGCTGGGTTTGGCGCTTCAGGGAAAGCCAATTGAGGATCTCATCAGAGGCACTCTCAAGACCATCGTCGGCTTCCTCGTTCTTTCTGCAGGTGCAGGTTTCTTGCAGACCGGATCCCTCCTGGCCTTTGGTGAAATCTTCAACTTCGCTTTTGACATGCAGGGTGTCGTCCCAAACAACGAGGCTGTCGTCTCGCTGGCACTTGGCGAGTTTGGTCAAGCAACCGCAATCATCATGTGCATCGGCATGGTCCTGAACATTGTCCTCGCACGTTTTTCTCGCTTTAACTACATCTTCCTCACCGGCCACCACACTCTCTACATGGCAGCTATGCTCGCCATCATCCTGCACGTCGGCGGCCTTTCCGGTTGGATGCTCTACATCTCCGGCGCATGCCTGCTTGCTCTGATTATGGTTCTGTCTCCTGCATACTGCCAGCCAACCATGCGCAAGGTTACCGGCAGCGATTCCGTTGCACTCGGCCACTTCGGCGGAGCTGGTTACTGGCTTGCTGGTATGGTCGGTAAGCTCTTTGCTTCCGATCGCGAGAATAGCACCGAGAATATCAAGTTCTCCAAGCGCCTTATCTTCCTGCGCGACAACACCGTTTCCATTGGCCTGACCATGATCATCATGTTCTTGGTTATCACCGGCGTTGCTGTCAGCCGCGGCCTTCTAACCCTGGTACCTGCAGGAACTACCGCTGCAGAGTTTGCTTCTAACCCACAGTATGCGGGTCTTCAGCACCTCGGCGACCTGCTGAACATTGGTACCGAGACCACCACTAACTGGATTGTCTGGGCATTTACCCGCGGCCTTTCCTTCGCTGGTGGTGTTTACATCATTCTGTCCGGTGTTCGTTTGATCATTGGCGAGATTGTTCCTGCATTTAAGGGTATCGCTCAGAAGCTTGTCCCTGGTGCAAAGCCTGCAATCGACTGCCCAATCGCATTCACCTATGCTCCAAACGCCGTTATCATCGGCTTCCTGAGTTCCTTCGTTGGCGGCATCCTGGGTCTGCTTATCCTTGGTGTCATTAATGCGCAGGTCGCAGCTATTGCCCTGATCCTCCCAGGCGTTGTTCCTCACTTCTTCTGCGGCGCAACCGCAGGCGTCTTTGGTAACGCAGAGGGCGGCATCAAGGGCTGCATTGCTGGCTCTTTTGTCCACGGCCTGCTCATTACCTTCTTGCCTGCACTGTGCATGCCAGTCTTTACTCTCATGGGCTTCACCTCCGCTACCTTCTCCGACGCTGACTTCTCCATCATGGCGCTGATCTTTGGTAACGTTGCTCTGAACGTCCAGGGTGCAGTTCTCACGGGCATCTGCGTTGTCTGCTTCTGCCTCCCAATTCTCTTCAACCTTGTTGCTCCTAAGAAGGCAGAAGAGAAGAAGGCTGAGTAGTATCCGCTCACAGAATTGCAGCTAAACATCGCAGTTTCTGCAGAAAATGCGAGTAGAATCTAGGTATCTAGGTCGGGCTTCGTTCTTGGATGGGGTCCGACTTTTTAACCCACGTAACCCACATATCACACGTGGTGAATTGAAAGGGGCTTTTATGGCTATCCAGAAGATCCTTTGTTGTTGCGGAAGTGGACTTGGCTCCAGCCTTATGGTTGAGATGCAGATCCAGGACGTCCTGAACGAGCTGGGCGTGAGCGGCGTCGAGGTTGAGCACTCAACCGTTTCCGACGTCACTCCTGGCGCAGCTGACCTCTTTATTGTTGCTCGCGACCTTGAGGATTTTATCGCCGGCATTCCAGAAGACGAGAAGATCGTTCTCTCCAACATCCTTGATAAGGATGAAATGAAGGAAAAGCTTACCGAGAAGTTCGGTCTGTAAGCGCGGTTTTCGCACGCAGCTTCGGCTCGCGCGTGGCGCCGACCCGCTGCGTTTCTCGCACGCAATACGTGAAAGGAAATTACATGGACGTCGACCTTAAACAGGTTGCTCGTGAGGTGCGTAAAAGCATTCTCACGCAGGTCTTTACGGCCAAATCCGGCCATCCCGGTGGCTCGCTTTCTGCAACAGAAATCCTGACCTATCTCTACTTCAAGGAAATGCACGTAGATCCCACCAAGCCCAACTGCCCCTGCAGGGATCGTTTTGTGCTTTCAAAGGGTCACGTTACCCCAGCGCTTTACGGCGTTTTGGCCGAGCGCGGCTTCTTCCCCAAGGAGGAGCTCAAAACTTTCCGCACTCTCAACTCGCGCCTTCAGGGTCATCCAAACATGAACGATACTCCTGGCGTTGACATGAGCACCGGTTCCCTGGGCCAGGGCGTTTCTACCGCTGTTGGCATGGCGCTTGCTGGCAAGAAGTTCAACAAGGACTACCGCGTCTATGCACTCCTGGGCGACGGCGAGATTGAAGAGGGCCAGGTCTGGGAGGCTGCCATGTTCGCCGGCAACCACCAGCTTGATAACCTCACACTCATCGTTGACAACAATAACCTGCAGCTTGACGGCACACTCGAGCAGATCAATACTCCGCAGCCAATTGGCGAGAAATTCAAGGCGTTCAAATTCCACGTCATCGAGGTGGCAGATGGACACGACTTTGACCAGCTTGCAGCTGCATTTGCCGAGGCTCGTACCGTTAAGGGTCAGCCAACCGTTATCGTTGCCCACACCGTAAAGGGCAAGGGTGTCTCCTTCATGGAGAACCAGGTAGGCTGGCACGGCAAGGCTCCTAACCAGGAACAATACGAGCAGGCAATGAAAGAGCTTGAGGGAGAGGTGGCATAACATGGCAGACGTACAGAAAATTGCCACCAGAGAGGCTTACGGAAAAGCCCTGGTAGAGCTTGGTAAAGAGCACGATGACCTTCTCGTCTTTGATGCCGACTTGGCAGAGGCTACTCGCTCCGGCAAGTACGGTGAGGAGTACCCTGATCGCTTTGTGGACTGCGGAATTGCTGAGGCCAACATGATTGGCATGGCGGCTGGCGTTGCAGCTACTGGTCACAAGGTCTTTGCAACTTCGTTTGCAATGTTCACGTCTGGTCGTGCGTTTGAGCAGATCAGAAACTCGGTGGGTTATCCGCACCTCAACGTCAAGATTGGTGCTACTCATGGAGGCCTCTCGGTAGGAGAGGACGGCGCTACTCACCAGTGCAATGAGGATATTGCTGTTATGCGTACCATTCCTGGCATGACGGTCATTATTCCATCAGACGCTGTTGAGGCTGAGGCCGCCGTTAAGGCTGCTTACGACCATGACGGTCCTGTCTACATGCGCTTTGGCCGCCTCCCTGTTCCTGTGTTTAACACCAACTCTGACTACCACTTTGAGCTGGGCAAAGGCATTGTCCTCAAGGAGGGTACTGACGTTACGCTGGTAGCTTGTGGTCTTATGGTTCCTGTGGCTCTTGAGGTTGCTGAGCAGCTGGCAGCCGAGAGTGTCAACGCCGAGGTCATCAATATCCACACTATTAAGCCTCTGGATACTGAGCTGATTACCGCTTCTGCAGCAAAGACCGGCAAGGTTGTGACTATTGAGGAGCACTCCGTCATCGGCGGTCTGGGCAGCGCAGTCTGCCAGGCACTTTCCGAGAACGCTCCTGTTCCTGTCAAGGTCATCGGCGTCCAGGACACCTATGGCGAGTCCGGACCTGCACTTCAGGTCCTTGCTAAGTACGGCCTGGATACCCCAAGCGTCCTCGCATCCGTTAAGGACTTCTTGAAGTAAGCTCTTCGAGCTTCTTCGTCCTCTGACGCGTATCTGCGCGCAAACCGCGCATCACTGCACGTCAACGTTGCACAAACAAAGCCCTTCTCGTCATCTGGCGAGAAGGGCTTTAGAATCACAGCGGACTTCAAGGTTTGACCATTCCCAATGATCTGCCGAACAACTGCAATTACTCCGACCTGTGTAGCGACGGAGGAACCGCAAAGGGCAAGCTCTAGCTGAATTCATTTACTGAGGTTGTCATCTGCTTCGTGGCTGGGGCCACGCATAAGATACGCGGCCCCAGCCACTGCGGCATAAAGTGCCCAAGCGCCTACGCAGAAGAGCAGGTTTCCCAGCCAGTCCCCAACGAAAATCTCGTGTGTGTCAGTACTGCGATAGAACGAGTTCGTGACAGCAAGTAGTAATGCTGCTGCCCCGCTTGACAAGAGTCGTGTCCACAGTGCTCTCACTCTCCGTTGTGGCCATCGTTGTGGCGGGTCAACAATCAAAAGAACCAGGCCGGTGAGAAACGCTCCATAAAGTGGAAATACCATCAAAAGAGTGCCAGCTGCGGCGAGCCCCGTGGCGGGGATATAGAAAATCCCGAAGAAGATTCCAATCCATGTCGTGTACGTACGGATCGCATCCCTGTTCGTGAAAGTAGGCGTGGCAAATCGGGCTGAGCTCCTCATGAGCATCCGTCCTGCCATGACCGTGAAGGCAATCCAGCCGAGACCGAGAGATAGGAGCGTCTCACTCCAATGTTGAGATCCATACTGGGTGGAAGCAACTGCATCAAAAGCGACTAACGCGATGGCCGCAACCCCTGTACCCAATACGCGGATCAGTAATGCTCGACAGAGCGGCGTCTCCCATGTTGATGGCCTATCAATGATAAAAAATAGCAGTCCTGCTAGAGGGGCAAGCCACAATGGGGTGCTCACCGGGGCGACTCCACCGATGAAGAGCAGGGAACCGGGCACTATCGCAAAGCCGAGGATGAGCCCTACCCAATACGTGTAGGTCCGAACGAATAGTTTGAAAGACTCAACCACTCACGCCTCCCATGGACTTCAGCACCGAAACTATAACAATTCTACGGCGGGGAGGCGACTCATGACCAGATACACTTCAAAACCCGCCTGAAATGTGCAAAGAATCTGTATTTGAGCCACCGATTCTTTTACAAAATCAGGCAAATCCACAGTTTCTTTGATGCTTTTAGGCAAAACTTACAGATTCTTTGCAGAAATCAGGCGCCCTCAAGGCGCCCTGCTAGGCGTCCGCCGAGTGCGCGTCCAGCTCCCGCCGTGCTCGCAGCCTGGCGAGAAACCCCGTCCACTAGCAGCGCTTACGCACAAGAAACCCGGCATCCACACGAAATGGATGCCGGGTTGAAATCGCTTGCTACCAGCACCGCGCCTTACTTGTACTCGTAGAAGCCCTTACCAGCAGCAACGCCGGTCTCGCCCTTGTCAATCTTCTCTTTGAGCTGGGCAACAATGCGACCCTGTACGGACTCAGGATCCTTAGCTGCAGGATTCATCAGAGCAACGTTATATGCGGTGACCAGGCCAATGATGTCCAGAATCTGGAACGGACCCTTTGGCGAACCGGTGCCAATGCGCCAAGCCCTGTCGATGTCCTCGACGTCACCGACGCCGTTTGCCCAGAGCTGCTCAGCGGAGACCAGAAGAGGTACCAGCATAGAGTTCAGCAGGTAACCAGGCTGCTCCTTCAGGACCTTGACCGGAATCATACGAATGCTTGCCGCAAAAGCGACGACCATGTCAAAGTTCTCCTGAGCGGTGCCTGCGTGACCCATGACCTCGCCGATTGGGTTGCGCCAAATCTCGTTAGCAAAGTGGAGAGCCAGGTACTTCTCGGGACGACCAGTAGCTGCAGCGAACATGCTTGGAATCATGGTTGAGCTGTTAGTTGCCACAATAGTCTTCTCGGGCAGGTGCTTGGCCAGCTCGGTGTAGAACTCAATCTTTTGATCTGGATTCTCAGCAACGGACTCGATAACAAAGTCAGCGTCACCAAAAGCTTCGTCCCAATCGGAAGTGAGCTTGAGGTTGCTGTATGCGCGTTCTACCTGCTCTTTAAGCTGGTCGAGCTTCTCTGGAGTAATCTCGTCCTGAGCAATGAGGCCGTATGCGTACGCCTTAGGATCGCTCTTCATAGCCTCGAGGGTGTTCAAATACACCTCTCTGAGGTGCTCAATCTTTGGACGAGCGCGCTCAATTGAAGCCTCTGACCTCAGCCAAATAGTGGTCTCGTAGCCGCGATAAGCGGTCTGGAATGCAATCTGGCTGCCCAAAACGCCGCCGCCAGCAACTACAACTTTCTTAACCTGTGAAATGTCCATAGGACGTTCCTTTCTACAAGCGTGGCGAAAAGTGCCGCGCGATTTATCTACCGTCCCTATACCCCAGAAACTCTCTGTCAAACATTCGTTCGGAAAATTTCCAACTTTCATTTAATTCCTACAAATCACCCCTTGGCGAGAAACCACATTTATCCCTCACCGTTCTTGGGTAGAATAGAGGCGTATATTCAGCATCTGGTTCTAGCGCAGTCTATTGGCTACAACTCAAAAAACACCAGGTATAACGCCTGGATAGAATAGAGGCATCATGATCGACGGAACATACAAGATTCAAATGGATTCTCCCGTTGGAGCCAAAGAGGGTACCGCTGTCCTCATTACCTCTGGCGAGAAACTTACTGGCTCTCTGACCGCCATGGGTGTCCAGATTGATATTGAGAACGGCAAGGTTACCGACAACTCGTTTACCTTTGGCGGCAAGCTTGAATCTTTTGTGGGTCCCGTTATCTTTGCTGTTGGTGGCTCCGTTGAAGGCGACACTATTCAAGGCATCGCTCACATTGCTAACCGCGACTTTGTGTTTACGGGCACAAGGGAGAGTTAAGGCAGCTGCATCATCCCTGTTAGCAGTACAATCAATTTATTAACTTCTAGGTGGGGATGGAGAATGAAAGTAATCGATACAAAGTCAGATGCAGAGTCTCCTCAAGGAGCTCCGTTTTTTGTTGACCGGTGTCGATTTACTCCGACTCAAGGAATTGAAATCTCTTCTCTTCAATTGGATGATGACAAAGTTCAAAACTGGCCAATGGTTTATATTTTGGCTAACGATAATCCTCGTCAAAAAAGCGCCTATGTTGGTGAGACTACAAGTGTTAGCGAGCGTATGTCTCAGCATAGTAAAAACTCTGAAAAAGATCTATTTACCAGCGTAAATATCATTTTTAATCAGGAGTTCAACCAGTCAGTTATTAAAGATTATGAAAACCGTCTGATTGGTCTTATGGCCGCTGATGGAGTCTACAAGCTCACTAATAAAAATGAAGGTCACAGCAACTTGAATTACTTTTCTAAAGAAAAGTATGAATCAATGTTCGATGACCTTTGGGAAGAGCTCCGTAGGATGGAGCTGGCGGATAAAACTATCAGTGAAATTGAAGAATCAGAAGTATTTAAATACTCTCCTTACAAGAGTCTGTCAGTAGATCAGCGAGTTGCCCTTAATAAAATTTATTCTGCGATTGAGTCTGACTTATCAAAAGCAAAACCTATCGTTGTCCAAGGAATGCCTGGTACAGGTAAGACAATCCTTGCTATCTATCTTTTAAAAGCTCTTCGTGATGACGAGAAGTTCAAAGATTTGAATATTAAAATTGTTGAGCCAATGACCTCCTTAAGAGCAACTTTAAAGAAGTCGTTAAAGGGCGTTGGCGGGCTCAACGGAAGAGATGTCATTGGCCCCAACGATTTAGCAAATCCTAAATTTGGCTATAACCCTGAAGAAGAGAAGCCATTTGACATTCTGCTTATTGACGAGTCCCATCGTTTGACGGCACGTCGAGGAATTACTGCTTTTGGCAGCTATGATGAAGTAAATAAAAAGCTTGGTTTGCCAAAAGAATCTACACAGTTGGATTGGGCATTAAAGCTCACTAAACTTCCAATCTTCTTTTACGATGTATCACAGTCAATTAAGCCTGCGGATATTGACCCTAACTCGTTTGAAGAAAAACTTGGAGATGCCCTTAGGCATCCTATTAGGCTAGAAAATCAGATGAGAGTTCAAGGTGGAGCAGAATACCTGAATTACATTGCAGATATTTTGAATGATAAACGCCCCGCGAAAAGAACATTTGATAACTATGAGTTTATTCTGCACGATTCAATAGACGATTTCACAGATAGTTTTGAGAAGAAGTTATCAGAACACAATCTGACAAGAATGCTTGCTGGATATGCATGGGATTGGAAAACAAAAGGCAAACCAGTCGATTCTCCTCTGAAGGATATTGTTATAGGGAACAAGTCGTTCAGATGGAATTCCATGCTTGCTAACTGGGTTGGTAATGGAGTAGTCAATCCAATATATGCTCAGGAAGTTGGATGCGTGCATACTGCTCAGGGATACGATTTAAGCTACTCATACGTAATTATTGGTCCAGATTTAAAGTTAGATCCACTAAGCGGAAAACTTGTTGGCGATAAAGACCACTACTTTGATAAAAAGGGTAAGAGTGGAGCAACTGCCGAGCAGTTAACTCAATACATCAAGAACATTTACTATGTTCTTCTTACTCGAGGTATCTACGGAACGCATGTGTATGTAGTGGATGATGCTCTGAGGGAATATTTAGGTCGGTTCTTAAATTAAAGACTGATAAATAAAATAGAAAGTCAGCTTTTAAATACGCAATAGTGACCTGTATTTTTTACAATATAAATATATATATAACCTTCCTAATATAGAAAGTAAAGGAGATATATAAGATATGAAACCACTAATTAAAGTAAAACAACAAGTCAATCATCTAAAAAATAAGGGGATTACCTTTCACTATTGTTCAGAGAGCGCCGCTGTTGATTACCTAAGGGAAAATAATAATTATTTTAAATTGACTTCTTATAGGAAGAATTATGGAAAATACGAAAATCGTAAAAAGAAAGGTAAGTACATTAATTTAGATTTCGCATATTTAAAGGATCTAGCTATTATCGACATGTCATTGAGATATACCCTCGTTCAGTTAGCTCTAGATATTGAACATTTTACGAAGTTAAAACTTCTTCGAATAATAGAAGAAAAAGAAGAAGATGGATATAAAATTTGTAAGGATTTCTTCCAAGAGATTGGTGAGGATCAAGCTTGTAAGTTGAATAATGAAATTTTAATAAATAGAAATTCAATCTACTGTTGTGATTTAATAGAAAAATATTCAGAAAATATTCCAGTTTGGGTATTTTTGGAGTTAATTTCTTTTGGAAGATTAATAAATTTTTATAAATTTTGTGCTGAAAGATTTGATGAAGATAAAATGAAAAATGAGGTATATATGCTTCTTTCTTGTAAAGAGATAAGAAACGCCGCAGCACATAGTCAGTGTATTTTAAATGATTTAAAATTAAATACCAAAAAACATGATCCTGATTGGAAAATGATGAAAGAAATTTATAAAATTCCATCAATTTCAAAAAATGTTGCAAGAAAAAGAATGACTAACGAAAGAATAAGACAGATTGTGACACTTTTATATACACATAAAAGTATTGTGACAAGTGCGGGTGTACATAAAAAAGCAAACAAAGCTCTTGACGGTTTTCGTGAGCGAATGATGAAGAATATTTCGTTTTATAACACAAACGATTTAATTAGGGGGACTTTTAATTTTCTCGATTTGATTATTGACAATTGGCAACAGAGTGAGTAAAGTAACAACACTTAAAAAAACATAAGGCATTTGCCAGATTGTTTTATAAGGGCCGTGTATAGTGCATGGCCCTAATTTTTTCTCCACCCACCGACAAAACGACACCGTTCATGTGTACCCCATCTGCTTGGACAGGTGGGGTTTCTCGTCAGACGTATAGTTTAAGTACTATGGGCTTGACATGCGGAATCATGTGACATGAGGCATCAGCAGAATCGGGGCGAGAAATGCAAAAGTTACAGAAACGTTTTACGGCGGTCTTGAACGTGTTTATGACGTTGGTGCTTTCGTTTGCACTGGTTGGGTGCAACGTGTTTCCGTTCCTGCAGAACAACCCTGCCCAGCAAGCAACGCAGTCGTCAATCACAACGGGGGAAATCGAGGCAATTTATGAGCCCAAGTTTGGCGGCAGCTACTTGGACATCACCATCGACGAGTTCAATAACCTTGGCTTTGAGTATGGCGACAGCGTGGACGTTACGTTTAGCAACGGATACAAGCTCTCCGATATTCCGTACTACAACGGCTATTACACCAAAACCAACGAGCCCCTGGTTGTTGCATACCCGGGCTACCCTTACGTCTATGTGTGCGTAAATAATGGCGAGCCTCTGTGGGAAACCGCTGGTCTTAAGCATGGAGATACGGCTACGGTGATGCTCCACGAGAAGCAGAAGTACGCAACGGTTCAGAAGGCTTTGGATGCAACGTATACCAATAATCGCTCCGATTACGCAAGTGACGAGGTCTTTGCCAACTTCCGTCCCATGAAGGGTGGAAATCTTGCCGAGGGTGTGGCATATCGCTCGGCCTCGCCTATTGATAACCAGAACAATCGCGCACCTTACGCGGCAGATCTGGCTCAGAGGTGTGGCGTGCAGTTTATCTTGGACCTCTCGGACACCAATGAAGAACTCCAGAGCTATTACCAGAATGCAGACTACGACATTACGTGGCATCAGAGCTTGTACGACGCAGGAAATGTTGCGGCGCTTGACCTTAACGCCAATTACCGTGGCGGCCAATATGCCTTTCGCCTGGTAGCAGGCCTGCGCGAGATAATTCTGCATAAGGGGCCCTACCTTATTCACTGCACCGAGGGTAAGGATCGCACGGGCTTTGTCTGCGCCCTTCTCGAGGCACTTTGCGGCGCATCCTACGACGAGATGCGTGACGACTATATGATCACCTACGACAACTATTACGGCATTAACGAGAAAGACGACAAGGCTCGTTACGACGCTGTTGTTGACGTGAAGTTCGACGACATCGCTCGTTGCATTGCTGGGTTGCCTACGTACGGTTCGCTCGACGGCGCAGATTACGCAGCCGGAGCTCGCAAATATCTGACCGATGTGGGCATGACCGAATGGGAGATCAACAAGCTCATCGAGCGGTTAACGAGCAAGTAGCGGGCTGCGGTTGCACGCGGTCACGGGCTGCGGCAAAAACTGACAGGTTAGTCGCCTGGCGAGAAGAGCGATCTTCTCGCCAGGTTTTTGTAAAGAATGGTCTTGTTTTTGGAGGTAACAATTGTCTTTGATATATGATTCTATCCTGTGATTCACATCGTTATTTTAGGAGATACGCCGGGGACTGTATGAATGTAGCGGAATGCCTTGAGAAAAAGCTTATGCCAATGGCAGAGTTGGTGAGTAAGAATAAATATCTTCTTACTATGCGCGACTCTTTTGCCATGCTCATGCCAATCCTTATTATCGGATCCATGTTTACGCTGGTAGGTAATCTGCCAATTCCTGCGTGGGTTGATTTCTTGAAGTCCACTTCGATTCAGGGCAAGTCGCTTTTCTCGCTGTTGGCCATTCCTTCTGCCTGCACTGTTTCGCTCATGGCAATATTTTTGTCGTTCGAGATTGGCTACAACTTTGCTGATCAACTTGGTTTAGAGGATCGAGTTTCTGCTGGTATGGTTTCGCTCGTCAGCTGGTTTATTTTGACGCCTCAGGTGACTGAATTTTTTCCCCAGGGAGCTTCTCAGCCATTTTTGGTGGAGAGCATTCCTCTTGCGTGGACCGGTGCGAGGGGTGTGTTTGTAGCGATTATCGTAGGCTTTTTGTCGGTGTCCATTTTTGGATTTGCTATCAAGAAGAACTGGGTTATTAGGATGCCGGAGGGCGTTCCTACGTCTGTTTCGCTTGCGTTTAGTGCTCTGGTTCCAATGGCGCTCACGTTTGCTGCAGTGTGGGCGATTAGCGTTTTGTTTGCGCTTACCCCTTGGGGAGATGCGTTTACCTGCATTTATTCGATGTTGCAGACTCCGCTGACCATGCTTGGCGGAACCGTGTGGGCCTTGGCGATTGCTTACATCATTCAGGGCATTTTCTGGTTCTTTGGTATTAACGGGTCAAACATTACGAGCCCCATTTTTACGCCGATTTTGACCGCGCTTACGCTGGAAAACCAGGCCGCCTTCGCAGCTGGAACCGCACTGCCCAACATTATTAATCGAGAGTTTGATGCGTTCTTTGCGCTGTTTGGCGGCGGAGGATCAACCCTTTCGCTGTTGATTGTGATATTTTTGTTCTGCAATTCTCGCCGTGCAAAAGACATTGCAAAGATCTCCATTGTGCCTGGTATTTTTGGTATTAACGAGCCGGTTATGTATGGATTGCCGATAGTACTGAACCCCATTATGGCAATTCCTCTGATTTTTACGCCGGTTGTTAACGTTTTAATTGCGTGGTCCGCAATGAGTGCCGGTTTGGTGCCTCTGTGCAACGGTATTATGCTGCCTGGAAGTACCCCTCCTTTGATCTCGGGATTTCTTCTGTGCGGATGGCAGGGCGCTTTACTTCAGCTCGTATTGATTTTGATTGATATGGCAATCTACCTGCCGTTTATTAAGGCTCTGGATATGCAGTTTCTCAAGGAGGAAAAGGGAGCTGAGACAGAGCACGCAGTCTAGGTGCTGCGGAGACATAGTGTGCATTGAAGGCAGCTCTGGATGGGCTGCCTTTTTTCTATTCGAGGCTTTAGCCTGTTGAGCGCGTGTAACGCGCGAAACACAAAACCACCCGCTATTGAACTGCCTCCCATTTCTCGGACACGAGAAATGGGAGGCAGTTCAAAACACACCTAAGTCGGATAATCTGTTAAAAAGACGTATACATGACGCAGAAATTACCACAAACATGCAGATTATCGTCATTAGGTGTGTAAAATGACCGCAATTGAGCAGAATATCCGACTTAGGTGTGTTCCGTAGATACTGAATTTATCGATAGTTAAATTTCTTATATTAGTCTATTCATGTATAAGCATATTAGATGAAGTTTATGCATAAAGATGCATATCAGGCAGTGCGACTTCCTAGCTGCTTGGCTATCTTGATTAAGAACACGTCGATTCTTTAGCAGAACATAAGAAAGCTGCGTTATTTTGTGTGCCAGGCCTAAAAGCCGACGCTAACACGCTGCAGAATCATAATCGCGCGCATATGAACTGCCTCCCATTTCTTTTGTCCAAGAAATGGGAGGCAGTTCATAGGAGGCTCTTTTGGTTGTGGAATTAGCTAGAGATAATGTCATTCAGTATTGATTTCCAATTAGACGGTACTCCCATGACACGATTTCTAATTGCTTCATCTTGAGGAAAATTTTGGAGAATAGATTCCAGTGTTTCGTCATGTTCTAAATTGAAATCTGATATAAGTACTTCAATCATTGTCATAAAACCAAAGATATGCTTTTTATTATTTTCAATTGGTTGCCATTTTTTATTTTGAGGCAATTTTGGTTTAATATCGTAAACACGGTTATACATACGAGCATGATGCGCTGATAAATTCCTAACAACATTTAGACTTTTAAGCCACGATCCGAGTTGCGCTGTAGTTAGGCCACATTTTTCAGACATTGCAATTTGAGCATCATTGGGAGACATTTGATAAAGATGTGACAGCATACCCCAATCCATTATTTCTACGGCGGCCCAGATAGGGAGAATTCCCCCATAATGCTCTTTATGATGTTTGACAAATTGTTCTTTGGAGTCGGAAAGAGCTTTATTGTAACGTTTGATCCATTGGCTGTAATATTTTTTGTTTAGAGCGCAAGTTCCCAATGAGTTTGGTTTTAGATGAATTTGTTCATCGTATTCACCCAGTTCGTGACCAATTAAAGTCCTGAAAGCAATTTCAATTTTTGATAATTGGTTGAATAAATACATCCTGAGCTGCATGTCGTAGTTGTATAGATCAAGAATATCCTGAAATGAAATCTTCTGATTAAAGTAACTATGTTTTTTGTCCATAAAGGGATACCAATATCCACTCAGTCTATAGTAATTAATGGTGGACAATATTGTTTCTGCCTTTTGTGGGTCATCGATAATCATGCCTCGGTCTTTTAAAATACAGACCTGATCAGCATAGGTTTTAAAACTTTTTATTAGATGAGCTTCAGACATATAATCACCTTTATAAAAAGTAGGACCGGCCCTGGACTATGCAAAAGCTATAGCGGAACCGGTCATGTTGAAATAATTATACAAGGTTTTATCTATATACAAATTTAAGATTTCAGCTTAACAAAAAATTCATAGTGCAAAACGGGCAGCTTGCGGTCTATTTAAGCTGCTTCTGCAGGTTAACGATAGAAGTCTGAGAAAGAAGGTTTTCTCGCCATTTTGTATGTATTAAGTACAGAATTCGAGTGATTTAAAGCAAATATTTATTCCTGTTCAAACAGTCGCTGCGTAAAAGTTATACGGGGTTAGGACTCGCGCTGTTTGCGGGCTTGGCTTGGCGTATAGTTATAGAGTTACAAGAGAAAAATAGAGGCGTTCTAGAGGGCGTTTTATGCCGAGAAGAGTGTTTATGCTTGCTATAAAAAATGAAACAAACGTGGTGCTTGCGGTTGATACGTCTACAGATATGCTGGCATGCACGGTCGCGCGTCTGACCAGGCGTGATACCGCTGCGGCGGCTGCAGACGGCGGGTTTGACGTTGAGGTGCTGGCGTCCACAGATCACCTGTGCCGTCGCCAGGCAAACGTGGAGCTTGTGGGCTCGGTCCAGGAGGCGCTTAAAGCTGCTGGCCTTACTATGGCTGACGTCGATGCTGTTATCGCAGGTAGAGGACCTGGATCGTTCACGGGAGTCCGCATTGGCGTGGCCACCGCAAAGGGCATTGCATGCGGCTCTGGCCTGCCACTGTACGGCGCAAGTGCACTTGATGCTATGGCGTTTAGCGCGTGGAAGGCGGGCGTGCGCGGCACCGTTGGTGTTGTTGCAGACGCCATGCGCGGCGAGGTCTATCCGGGCATCTACCTGCTGGATGACGCTGGAGCACATAGAACCTTCCCGGTGGAGACCGTCCTCAAGGCAGATGCTTGTGTGGAGGAGTGGTCGAGCAGGACTGATAAGGACCAGCTCACGCTTACGGGCAATGGTTTAGTGAAGTACCGAGAGCGTTTTGAGCGCGCGGGTTTCTCGACATACACCGATGAAGCAACGTGGTTCCCAACAGGAGAAGGCCTGGTACGCGCGGTGTGCATGCCCGAGTATCAGCAGGCGGGTGCGGGCGATCCGGCGTTGGTGCTGCCCATTTACACGCGACTTTCGGACGCGGAGGAGTCGGAGCGTAAGCGTTTGGGCCTCAAAGAGCCGGCAACGGTGGCCCTGACCGGCGTGGATGATGCGCTGGCCGATATTCACCTGCAGCTTCGTCCGATGACGATAAACGATCTGGATCAGGTGGCGGAGCTGGAGGCAGCAACGTATGCTGATACCGCTCATTCGGCCTGGTCAAAGCAGGTGTTCTACGATGAGCTCTCGGGCGTTGGGCGTAGCTGGTGGCTGGCTCACGACCGCGGAACGGTCATTGGCTTTGTGGGTGGTCGCCTGGCAGGAGCTCAGTTTGAGGTGGAAGAAGTGGTGGTCACGCCTGAGCGTCGCCGCCAGGGAATCGCATCCAAGCTGGTAGAACGCGTGGCATACGATGCTCAGATGCTGGGCGCATCCGCGGTTACTCTTGAGGTGGAGGAGAATAACGCTCCAGCTCAGGGCGCCTATAACAAGCTGGGATTTGCTGAGGTTGGCCGCCGTCCGGGATATTACGGTCCGGATTGTGCGGCGCTGTTGATGACAGCGCAGTTGCCTCTAGCAGTTGGTGTTGGTTTTGAGGAAAGAAACCCCGAGCCCCATGCGTCAGTACGTCCGTGGCCTATTGTTGCAGGTGAGCGCTCTGAAGAGACGCTTGCGGCACTGCGCGAGGCAGGGGATTTGATCCTCAGCCTGGAGTCCTCGTGCGACGAGACTGCCATGTGCATCATGGATTCACATGGTGTGGTCTGCGCAAACGTCGTTGCAACGCAAATTGACTTCCACGCTCGCTTTGGCGGCGTCGTGCCCGAGATTGCTTCTCGCAAGCATACTGAGGCTATCGTTGGTCTCTTCGAAGAGACCATGGCCCGCGCGGGCGCGCACTTTGGTTGCGACACGCTGGTGCCGTCTGACCTGGCCGCTGTTGGTGTTACTGCAGGTCCAGGCCTTGTCGGCGCGCTTGTTGTAGGCGTGGCGTTTGCCAAGGGCTTCTGCGTGGCCACTGACTTGCCGCTTATTCCCGTTCATCACCTGGAAGGCCACCTGCTGGCCAACCTGTTTGAGACGCCCGATCTGCAGCCGCCATTTGTGGCCAGTTTGGTCTCGGGCGGCAATACTATGCTGGTACACGTGCGTGCTTGGGGAGATTACGTGGTCCTGGGCTCCACCATCGACGACGCCGTGGGCGAGGCCTTTGACAAGGTTGCTAAGGCGCTTGGCCTCGGCTATCCAGGTGGTCCCGTGATCAGCAAACTTGCAGCTCAGGGCAATCCTAAGGCCATACACTTCCCGCGCGCGATGATGCACAGCGGTGACTATTCCTTCAGCCTCTCTGGCCTGAAGACAGCCGTTATTACCTACATTGAGGGCGAGAATCGCGCAGGTAGAGCAATCAATCTGCCCGATTTGGCTGCCTCGTTTGAGCAGGCAGTTATTGACGTGCAGGTTGCAAAGGCTAAAACCGCTGTTGAGGAGACGGGCGTCTCCGATTTCTGCGTGGGAGGCGGCGTTGCTGCCAACCCCGCGCTTAGAGCCGCATATAAGGAAACCTTTGGTCGTATGGGCGTTCGAGTAACGGTGCCTCCGATGTCGGTTTGTGGCGACAACGCCGCAATGATTGCCGTGGGCGCACTTCGTAGCTACCGTACGAAGGGTTTCTCGCCATTGACCTTGGACGCAAACCCCAACGCGCAGCTGGGATCGTGGTCGTCGGATGCGGCGCCCGTTGTCCCAAGCGGCATGTAAGGAGACCATTGTGCAAGACGGATTTATCAAAGTTGCAAGTATTACGCCGCTCGTCCGCGTGGCCGACGTGGCGTTTAACGTGGAGAGTTGTCTGGCTGCCATCGAAGAAGCCGCAGGTAATTGCGGTGCCAAGGTGGTCGTACTGCCCGAGCTTTGCATCACCGGCTACACCTGCGAGGACCTGTTCTGGCAGGATGCGCTCTTGGACGCTGCCGAGCGCGGCTTGGTTTCCATTGCCGCCCGCACGGCTGACGTTGACGCGTTGCTGCTGCTAGGCCTACCTGTTCGCGTGGCCAGCAAGCTCTACAACTGCGCCGCCGTTCTCTTTAGGGGAGAGCTTTTGGGCCTGGTGCCCAAGCGTTACGTGCCCATGTACAACGAGTTTTACGAGGGCCGACACTTTGTTTCTGGCCCCAAGACGGTTACCAGCGTGGACTTTGGCCTGCTGGGTGAGGTGCCGTTTGGTACCAACCAGCTGTTTGCGTGTGACACCATCCCTGAGCTGGTTGTGGGCGCGGAAATCTGCGAGGACCTCTGGGTGCCCATGCCACCGTCAAATGCGCACGCCGTCGCCGGCGCCACGCTGATCTGCAACTTGTCCGCGTCGCCCGCGTTGGCCGGCAAGTCCGCGTACCGTCGTCAGCTGGTTGCGCAACAGAGCGCTCATCTGATCTGCGGCTACGTTTACGCCAGTGCAGGTGAGGGCGAGTCTACGACCGATTTGGTTTTCTCGGGCCATGATCTTGTTGTCGAGAATGGCCGTGTGCTCGCTGACTCTGGCGTGTTTGGCGAGGGCATCGCCGTATCCGAGATTGACGTGCTGTCGCTGGCGGCTGACCGCAGGCGCACGTCGACGTTTGAGGTTGCTCCGACGCCGGAGGATTACAAGCACCTGACCACGTATTTCTCGCTGGAGTTTGATGGCGAGGGTGAGGGTGACGACGAACTTGCAATCCGCACGCCCCTGACCAGGTACGTTGATCCGCATCCGTTTGTGCCCGCGATGGATGACGCTCGCGCAGTACGCTGCGAGGAGATTCTGTCGATTCAGGCTCACGGTTTGGCTTCAAGACTGGCACACACCGGCTCTGACCACGCGGTTATTGGCATTTCGGGAGGACTTGACTCTACGCTGGCCCTTCTCGTCACGGTGCGAGCGTTTGACCAGCTGGGATACGACCGCTCGGGCATTGTAGCTGTGACGATGCCGGGATTTGGCACCACGGATCGCACGTACACTAACGCGATTGAGCTGGTGCAGTCGCTTGGCGCCGACCTGCGCGAGATTTCCATTGTGGATTCCGTGCTGCAGCACTTTGCCGACATCGGCCACAACCAGGACGTTCACGACGTTGTGTACGAAAACGCCCAGGCTCGCGAACGCACGCAGATTCTGATGGACGTTGCCAACCAGGTGAGCGGCATGGTCATTGGCACGGGCGACCTTTCCGAGCTGGCGCTTGGTTGGGCAACGTATAACGGTGACCAGATGTCCATGTACGGCGTAAATGCTTCGGTACCAAAGACGCTGGTCAGGTACCTTGTTGATTACTGCGCAGACGCTTATGAGGAGCAGGGCGAGGACGAAATTGCTCACGTTTTGCGCGACGTTCTGGACACACCGGTTTCTCCTGAGCTGCTGCCATCCGCGGCAGACGGTTCCATTGAGCAGAAGACGGAGGACCTGGTTGGCCCATACGAGTTGCACGATTTCTTCTTGTTCCAGGTGCTTCGTCACGGAAGTGGTCCACTCAAGGTTCTACGTCTTGCCGAGTGTGCGTTTGGTACAGGCACTAACCAGGAGATTTACGACCACGAGACTATCGTGCGCTGGCTGAAGGTGTTCTATCGCAGGTTCTTCTCGCAGCAGTTTAAGCGCTCGGCAATGCCCGACGGACCAAAGGTTGGTTCGGTTTCGCTGTCTCCGCGCGGCGACCTGCGCATGCCATCCGACGCTTCTAGCTCGCTCTGGCTCTCTGAACTGGAGAGTTTGGACGCGTAAGCGCGCGCGATAGCGCGTAGCGCGGCATGCGACGATAGATCGTAGCGGGGCAGATCGTAGCGCGGCAGAGCGTATCGGGGTAGGACGTAGCTCTTAGGTGTTCAGTACCCGGCTATTCATGTATATGAATAGCGGGGTACTTTTATGCAGGTTGATTTTTGCTACGAGTAGGGAAGAGATGGTTTTGGCCCAAAAATGACCCCGAAGTGGTAAAAAATGCGTTTAGTTGGAGTTTACAGAAATTGTGTGATTCTATGCATCAAATCTACCTGGTGTTTTGTTCTGGATAAAAAATCAGAAATCTGGATAGAATTTTCTACCTGCCAAAACGTGGGTGCATTTTTTCTGAATATTCCATTTCATTTCCAACTAAACGCGTTTTTTACCCAAAATGGACCCCGCCAAAGAGGTGCTCATTTTTCCTATGCAAAATCACGAATATCACTAGCAGAATATGCACGCAGCGAATATTTGCACCAAAAATTATGCTAATGGCAAGAAATCGCAGGTGGATACCACCTGGCGCTCGCACCTGCCAACACAAACCGCGTCTACCAGTAGCTCAGCAGCTTCGCGCGCCCGCACGCGCCCGCACGCAGCCCGCACGTCGCCCGCGCTCTGCCCGAACCCACCAGCCCGCGCATAACCGTTGACGGCTTATACTGCACGCCTACAGAAAATCTAAGTCGGTTTTGTAAGATTTTCACAATATTTCGTATAAATTGTTTTCCCGTGTGGAATAACTAATAGCGTTGGAAAAGGGCGCTTGGCGCCAATATCGGGCTTGGCCCGAAAGGGAGGTTTTCATTATGAATTTGAAGCCACTTGGAGATCGTGTTCTGGTAAAGCCTGCTCCAAAAGAGGAGAAGACATCCTCTGGTCTCTACATTGCATCCGCAGCACAGGAGCTTCCTCAGCGTGGCGAGGTCCTCGCAGTTGGAACTGGCAAGCTTGATCAGAATGGCAATCGCATCGCTCTTGATGTTAAAGTCGGCGACCAGGTATTTTATGGTAAGTTCGGCGGCACTGAGGTCAAGGTAGACGACCAGGAGCTTCTGCTTCTTCGTGCTGACGACATCCTTGCAGTCCTCGAGGACTAATCGCTCGTAGCTCGTTTGCTCGTAGCTCGTTTGTTCGCGGCTCGTCCGCTCACAGCTTAGTCGCTTGCAGCTTGTTCGTCCGCTTTTTACTTGTAAGTTCAGCTATTTTGGAGGAATACCATGGCTAAAGATATCGATTTTGGCACCGACGCTCGTGCCAAGCTTGCTAAGGGCGTAAACACCCTGGCAGATGCCGTAACCACCACTCTTGGACCTAAGGGTCGCTACGTTGCTCTGCAGCGTTCTTACGGCGCACCAACCATCACCAACGACGGCGTTTCCGTTGCTCGCGAGATTGAGCTCAAGGACCCAGTAGAGAACATGGGTGCTCAGCTGGTCAAAGAGGTTGCAACCAAGACTAACGATACCGTCGGTGACGGTACCACCACCGCAACCCTGCTTGCACAGGTCATCGTTAACGAGGGCCTTCGCAACGTTGCTGCTGGTGCAAACCCAATCGCAATTCGCCGCGGTATCGACAAGGCCGTTGAGGCTGTCGTCGCTCAGATGAGGGGCATCGCTAAGGAGGTTTCAACTAAGCAGCAGATTGCTTCCGTTGGTACCATTTCCGCAGGTGACCCAGTCATCGGTGGCAAGATTTCCGACGCTATGGACGTTGTCGGCAAGGACGGTGTCATCACCGTTGAGGAGTCCCAGACCTTCGGCATCGACATCGACACTGTTGAGGGTATGCAGTTTGACAAGGGTTACGTTTCCCCTTACTTCGCAACCAACAACGAGACTCTCACCGCTGAGCTGGACAATCCTTACATCCTCATGACCGATAACAAGATTTCCTCCATTCAGGATATCCTGCCTATCCTTGAGGCTGTCCAGAAGCAGGGTGCACCTCTGCTCATCATGGCTGAGGACGTCGACGGCGAGGCTCTGACCACCCTCATCCTCAACAAGCTCCGCGGCGTTCTGAACGTCTGCGCAATCAAGGCTCCTGCATATGGCGACCGTCGTAAGCGCATGCTCGAGGACATCGCTATTCTCACCGGCGGCCAGGCAGTCATCAAGGAGCTCGGCGTTAACCTTAACGAGATCAGCGCAGAGATGCTCGGTCGCGCTAAGTCCGTCAAGGTTACCAAGGAGACCACTACCATCGTTGGTGGCGCTGGTTCCAAGGATGCAATCGATGACCGTATCACCCAGATCAAGGCTGAGATTGAGAACACCACCTCTGACTTTGACCGCGAGAAGCTCCAGGAGCGTCTTGCTAAGCTCGCCGGCGGCGTTGCAGTCATCAAGGTTGGCGCAGCTACCGAGGTTGAGCTCAAGGAGATCAAGCACCGCATCGAGGACGCACTTCAGGCAACTCGCGCAGCTGTCGAGGAGGGCATCGTCGCAGGTGGTGGCGTCTCCTTCCTGGCTGCTTCCTCTGTCCTTGACAGCGTTCAGACCTCTGATGCAGACGAGAAGATTGGCGTTGAGATCATCCGCAAGGCACTTGAAGCTCCAGTCCGCACCATCGCTAACAACGCTGGCTTCGAGGGCAGCGTAGTTGTCGAGAAGATTAAGGCACTCCCAACCGGCCAGGGTCTTGACTCCGCTTCCGGCCAGTATGGCGACATGATTGAGATGGGTGTTCTTGACCCAGTTAAGGTCACCCGCACCACACTCCAGAATGCAGCTTCCGTTGCATCCCTCATCCTCATCACCGAGGCAACTGTTTCCGAGATGCCAAAGGACACCACCATCGAGGAGTCCATTTCTCGCGCAGCTGCTCAGGGCGGCCAGGGCGGCATGTACTAATCCGCACCTTCGCGTCACTTCAATCGGGTCTAGCCTCTCGCTGGGCCCGATTTTTTTGCCGCTGCGCCCACTTGGCGAGAAACCCGTCTTGTCGTGGGCGAGAAACCCGTTTTGTTGTGGGCGAGAAACCCGTCTTGTCACGGCTGCAACGTTTATCCGCTCATCGTCCATTAATCGAAATCGTATGAATGTGGCGTCATTTGAGCGGAATTATTGGTCGCTACAGGTTAAAATGTTTATTTGCGACTACGCTCGGTCCATGCGACCAGCTCGCATACTTGAACCATCCGCCACGCGCCAAAGGAGAGGAGGCACCATGGCACAGAACCAGAATCGTAACGAGGAGCGAGATTTTCTCGACGACCTCATTGATATCCAGGACTCCCTTCAGGTGCTCTCTAACCCGCTCGACGCGCTGATGGGAAGCCTGTCTATTGACCCAAATTCGGACAAACCGTTCGAGCCAATGGACTACAAGGAAATCCCCTGGTCAAACGCTAATCGCTGCCTGAGGTGCGCCTCGGGAAAAGCTGAGGCATGTTCTCGCTGTCTTGACGTTTGCCCAGCTAATTGCATTGATATCCACAATCAGTCCGTGCGCATCGATGATGAGGCTTGTCTCCAGTGCGGCCTCTGTGTTGCCGCGTGTCCAACCGAGACGTTTAACACGCGCCGCCACACGTCCCGCATGCTGTATGACCAGGTAGCTCGCGCGGCCTCCGCGTACGAGCAGTGCTACATTACCTGCACTCGAGCTCTGGCGAGAAAACCTGAGGGCAACGAGATTTGCCTGCCTTGCGTGGGTATGCTCTCGGCCGATATTTGGTTCTCGATCCTTACGGACTTCGACAACGTAAGTGTTTACCTGCCGTTGGGCGTTTGCGACCGTTGCCGCACCACCACCGGTGAGGAGGCATATACCCAGGCAATCGCTACCGCTGAGGAGTGGACGGGTGCTACGGTTGGCCTCGAGGTCGACGGCAACAACCTCAACCACAACTTCACGCGTGCGTATATCCGCTCGCAGTTCATCTCCAACGCGATGAACGGTGCAGAACGCCTGGTATCTGCGTCGACGCCTGTTCTTGCGGGTGCCAAGGCAATCGCTGACCGCATCAACTCGCACGCTCGCTCTCTGGATAAGCTTCAGACGCAGCTTGATGACGTGATGGGCCTGCGTACTACCGACATGAGGCAGTCTATGCTCACGCAGGATCGCCGCTTGGTCATGGGTGCACTTCAGCACGATCCAGACCTGGCTCCTTACATGAAGCTCGAGGCTCCTATCTGGGATTCCAGCAAGTGCACGGTTTGCGGCGACTGCAAAAGTACCTGCACAACGCATGCAATCGACATCGATGAGCGCGGTAAGCTGACCATCAAGATGCCGTTCTGCGTCAACTGCGGCGCCTGTGAAATTGTCTGCCCAGAGCCTGGTGCGCTTACGATGGTGCCGATGAACACCTCTGAGCTGGTTGTTCGTGATCGCAAGGCCGAGGAGACCGAGCGTCTTGAGGCTTTGGCTCGTCGCAAGGCTCGCTTCATTTTTGACACCGGCAAGGAGCAGCTCAAACACCTGGCGGATTCGATCACCGAGGACTCGGACGAGAGCTCTACCGCCACTGCGCAAGAGCCTCCAAAAGAGGATAATGGGGAGTAGAAAGTAGCCGCTAACACAGAGCACAACGCTTCTAGCTGCTCGTTCTTCTCGCCAGAAACACAAGTAACCGTCCACCGACAACAAGAGGACTCACATGTCGCTTTCAATTGGTATCGTTGGCCTGCCAAACGTTGGTAAATCTACGCTGTTCACCGCGCTGACCCGCAAGGGTGGCCTGGCCGCAAACTATCCGTTTGCTACCATCGACCCTAACGTGGGCATTGTTGACGTGCCCGACGCAAGGCTCCAGAAGCTGGCCGAGATTGTCAATCCTGGTCGCATCATGCCTGCAACCGTTGAGTTTGTGGACATCGCTGGCCTGGTCAAGGGCGCAAACGAGGGCGAGGGTCTGGGCAACCAGTTCCTGGCAAACATCCGCAACACCGACGCTATCTGCGAGGTTGTTCGTTACTTCAAAGATCCCGACGTCATTCACGTTGAGGGCCGCGTTAATCCTGACGAGGACGTTGACATCATCCAGACGGAGCTTATCCTCGCTGACCTGGGCACCATTGAGCGCGCCCTGCCTAAGCTGGAGAAAGAGGCCAAGCGCGATAAGGATCTCCAGCCCAAACTCAACGTGGCAAAGCGTCTTCAGGAGTGGCTGAACGAGGGTAATCGCGCCGCTGACATGGAGATGACCGACGAGGAGCGCCTGGCTGCTCGCGATCTCTTCCTGCTTACCATGAAGCCAATCCTGTACGTCGCAAACGTCGACGAGGACATGCTCACTGAGCCCGCTCCTGTTATTAACGGCGTTCAGTCCATCCCTGTTTGCGCAGGTGTCGAGGCTGAGCTTGCTGACCTTGATCCAGAGGAGGCTGCAGAGTATCTGGAGTCCCTGGGACTGGAGCACTCCGGCCTGGAGACGCTTGCTCAGGCAGCATACAAGCTGCTTGGCCTGCAGAGTTACTTCACCGCTGGCCCTATGGAAGTCAGGGCGTGGACCGTCCGCATTGGCGCTAAGGCTCCCGAGGCCGCTGGCGTCATCCACTCCGATTTTGAGCGCGGCTTCATCAAGGCCGAGGTTGCCAGCTACAACGATTACGTTGAGCTGGGCGGCGAGGCCGGCTGCAAGACTGCGGGCAAGCTACGCATCGAGGGCAAGGAATACGTGGTCGAGGACGGCGACGTCATGCACTTCCGCTTTAACGTCTAAGCCACAAAACTGCTGACAGTTAACATGAAACGGGCGAGAAGACCGATCTTCTCGCCCGTTTTTGTGTGGGGTGGGGTGGTGCGCTGTGTGGCGCACGCCGTAGCGGGCCGCGCGTCGCGCGTCGCTGCGGGTCGCGTGTCGCTGCGGGTCGCGTGCTGCCGTGTGTCGCGCTGCGAGCCGCTAGCGCTTTGGAGCCTGATCGGTGCCCAGGACTACGGTGATGTCCACGTCAGTTGGGTAGGAACCGTCGTTTGCCTTGATGTTGGCGGTAGGGATGTCCAGCGCTTTTGCAACGCCAACGGCCTTTGCCAGGCCCGTACGCGTGCCGTCGTAGATGATAATCGAGTCGGTTGGATGCTCCAGAGAGCTGTCGGCGTAAGCGGTGTAGCCCTTTGTCTTGAGGATGCCAGCCTTCTGAGCTGCAAGCCCTTGAACGTCGGTGCCGTTAAGCACGGCAACTTCTCCGGTGTAGTCAGGCTTGATGCTGTCGATAGCCGAAGGGTCTCCTCCAACGGTGCCCACAACGCCTGTGGTTTCGTCAGTACTTGCATCCTCCAGAGGAGGCAGCGCCTGGTTTACGCGGTCCATCATAGTCTTCCACGCGCTCTTATCGACAATCTCATACCACACGTCATCAATGAGCTCGGACGTCGTCGGCGTACGTGCGGAATACATATCCTTGGAGGTGTCCATGCCCCTAAACGACATGGCCAGGCCCACAATATCAGTAACGTTGAAGTCAGTAGTCACGCTCTCGGCCATGGTAGACACGGCACCGGACATAGAAACGGGGTCCAGCTGGAGGACCTTCTTGGCAATGGCCGTTAGAATCATGCGCTGGTTAGCCGCGCGGTAGAAGTCGCCGGCGCCGTAGTTGTCGTATGCGTGGCGACTGCGAGAAAGACCGAGCGCCTGCTGGCCGTTGAGCTGCTGCTCGCCGGCAGGAAGGTCGATGCCCGAGTACTGCATGTCAGAAACAGCAACGGGCAGGTTGACCGTAATGCCGCCGATGGAGTCCACAATCTTGGTGAACGACTCAAAGTCTACCTCGGCATAGTGCGAAATGTTGACGTTTGCCAGCTTGGAAACGGCCTCGACCATTCCGGATGCGCCGCCATAGCTGTATGCGGAGTTAATCTTCTGCTTTCCGTGTTCTCCCAGGTCAACCATAGTGTCTCGGGGGATGGAAATCAGGGTAATCTTCTTGTTCTTAGGATCTACGCGAGCCAGAATGATAGTGTCGGCGCGGAAGTTTGCGTCGGAATCACCCCAGTTCTCTGCGCGTCCCTCGTCCTTATCCACGCCCAGAAGCAGCATGTAGAACGGGTCAGATGGAGCAACCTGAACCAATGTGGCTTGCAGGTTTGCGTCCAAGCCCTGGCGGAGTTTTGAGTTGGTATCCAGCATCCACCACGCAAACGCTACGCCTGCTACCAGCAGCAACGTTCCCAGGATGCCGGCAAAGATCTTAAGGCCACGACCGCGAGAAGAACCTTGGCGCTTCTTGGAATATGCGCCCACGCCTTCGGCGCGAGAAGGCGCATGGCTGACGGCGCCCGCTCGATGTGCAGCAAAGTGGGTGTGTTTTTGCTGCTGAACTGGTGCTTCTTCGGGCCACTCGTCACCGACATTGGTCTGGCCAATCAAAGGCTCGCGCGTAAACCTGGAGCCGTGGGATTCGTGATTGTTGCGTGCAGAACTTGCACCTGCGCTTCGAACGCTGCCCAGCGTGCGAGGCTGATATGCGCCCTGATTATAAGCGTCATAATCGTCCTGTGCGAAGTCCTCTGTATCGTACTCAGGGGTATCTTCGTACCTATCACGGCTGTTGTGACCGTGATTCTGAGATGAATGTGACCTTCTGGCCATTGGGGCTCCTTTGTGTTTAATCTGCGTTTTGCCCAATGCGTTTTGTCAAACATCTACTATACGCAATTTTGCGTCTTTGTGCTGCATAGAAACAAACCTGCCACAAAAAATCCCCGCTTCAACGTGTGAAGCGGGGATGTGTGCGAGAAGTTCGTGGAGCTTGGCGCAAGAAGTACGAGCAACTTTTGCTCATGTCGTTACTTACTGCGCAACGCTGCCTTATTTACGACGATCCTTCAGAGCATAGCCAAGCGTGGTAATAACGCTGCCTACGGTAGCTACTGCAACAAGAGCAATCTCGGAGAAGTCGCCAGTCTCAGGAAGCTTTGGCTGCTTCTTCTTTGGCTTCTTTGGAGTCTCTGATGGAGGAGTTGCAGGTGGGGTGTTTGGTGGCGTATTTGGTGGGGTAGTAGGAGGAGTGTTTGGTGGAATCTCGGTGTTGGTAACCGTGAAGCCATCAGTCTGGTTGCCTGAGACTGCACTGGTATATCCAGCAGGAACGTTCTCTTCTGCTACGGTGTAAGCAATAACGTGACCGTCTGTTGCATCGTTGCGGAGAAGACCGCTAAATGTTGCAGCCCAGTTATTAGTCTGGTCAAGAGTGACTGTCTCGGTGCTAGCAACGCCGTCTTTGTAGAGCCTGACGGTAACAGGGCCGCCGACAGTTCCCACCCATGTCTTGTTGACCTGTACGTTAACTGTTGGGGTCTTCTCGTCCTCAACGGTCTTAATAACGCCGGTGGTTGCAGAAACGGTGAGGTTATACGTATCGGTATTGAGCTGGTAGCCAGCAGGAGCGGTAATCTCCTGAACGTTGTAGGTGCCAGCAGGGAGCTTCTCGGTGGTAGCGGTACCATCTTCACCAGTAGTAATAGTCCAGGTCTTGGATGGATCGGTGGTGCTGGTCACCTTAAAGACTGCACCCGCAAGCTTGGTGTTGTGGTCGTTCTTATCTACCTTGACGATGCGGATACGAGCGATGATGGTAGAAGTACCTTCTCCGCCGGAAGTTGCGTTGCGATATACCCAATCGGAGCGGTACTCAGGGTTGTCAGAGTACATGGTAATGAGGTTACGCAGGGCAACACCAGGTACATAGGTGGTGCGATAGGTGAACTTAAAGCTCTGACCGTTGCTGAGGTCTAAGCCAGAAAGGTCAAGATCAAACGACTGTCCATCAGGAGAAATAGTGAGCATACCTGGGGTAATAGGAATGCGAGTTGCAGTTCCTGGAATGGTTGAGCCGTACTCATCAAAGCGAGCGCTCCAAAGCTCAAAGGTTCCTGGAACATAGGTAATCTCGGAAGGAAGGTCACCGCCTCCCTGGTCGGATAGCTGGTCATGTAGACGGACGTTGTGGAAGTTACCACCAGAGTAGTTGATGCGGCCGGTCCACTGAATCTCGTTTGCGTTGCCCTCAATAATCTTGCCCCACTTGGAGAGGAACTCAGTACCAATGGTACCAGGAGCGGTGACGTCAAACGTTACAGGAACAGGACTGCCAGAGACAGTAAAGATAAAAGATTTACCGGTACCTGTCTGAACACGCTGTGAATCAATGGTAAAGCCAAGTCGAGCGGTACCGCGCAGGTCAGTGTGGTTGTTAACGTAGTTGGTAAAGACAACACGCATGTTTCCACCAAAACCATCGGTACCAGGGGTGACGTGAGCTACTGCCATGACCTCGCCGGTTGCGGCATCGGTGATGTTAAAGGTAGACGCAGGGTGAGCTGCGGTAAACCTCATCTCGTTAGGGAGGGTGACGTCAAAGTAATCGCCCGGCTCTACGTTAGCGTTTGCAGAGGCGTCCCACGTCATAGCAATGGCATACACATTTGCCTTGTTAACAACGGTAGTTGGATTACCAAAACGATCTTCAACTCTAAAGTCTGTAATGGTTGCGACAACCGCTTTAGGGGTGCCTGTAGCAGCTTCAGTGCTTGCAGTCTCAGCAAAAGCTGATTTTGCAGCAAGTGGAAGCGCCAGGACCAGCATGAAGACAAAACTTAACAGCTTAAACAGTCGTTTGTTCATCAGGACTCCTTTGCAATAGATGCGTCTATTTTCACCTATTACAAAGAGAATTTATTTGAGATTCTGTATATATTTATATAGCTTTTTTAAAGTTCAAATATTTATGCAGGTACAAGGAATTTATCGGTTCTTTTTCTGATACCTTTTAAATAAAAGTACAGCTAAATTCACAGGTTCTTCACAATTGTTCACAACGAACATTCCACACTATGTGCAGCTTAACGTAATAAAAATGGATAAATATTACTCCTAATAAATTAAAATGCTGGACATTAGTCACTTTTTATACGTGATTCCGAATAGGTCATTTTTCTATATGCAATTAAGGAGGCGAGAAGTTCTGTGGAGCCTTGCAAAAGAGACGGTTTTCTCGCCAAAAAAAGAACGCCTTGTCACGAGGACAAGACGTTCTTGTAACGTTGTGTGGAGCTGCGCGTCTGTGCTGCTACGATTGCGCGTCAGGCTTACTTGCGACGCTTAAGTGCAACTGCGCTGCCCAGTGCTGCTAAAGATCCAAAGAGGACGCCTGCAACAGAAGATACATCTCCGGTGTAGGGGAGGTTGGACTTCTTGCGAGTCTTAGCAGGTTTCTCTGGAGTTGGAGAAACCTGGGTGTTAGTGACTACAAAGCCCTGAGTTGCGTCGCCCGTAATCTGGCTGGTGTAGCCGGCTACCTCGTCCTCAGAGATGGTGTAGGTAATCTCGGAGCCGTCAGCAGCATAAGCCTCAAGACCCGTGAAGGAATCCTGCCAGTTATTGTCAGAGCTCAAGGTAAGGGTCTTACCAGTGTCAACGCCGTTTGCAAGCAGGTGAACAGTTACTGCTCCGCCCTCTGCGCCATTCCAGGCTTTCTGTACAGGAATGTCTGCGTGAGCGTTCTTCTTGTTCTCAATAATCTTGATAGTGCCGGACTGATTGTCAACGTTTACGGTGTAGACAGTAGCGTCACGCACATAGCCATCTGGAGCGGTAAGCTCTTCGATGGTGTAGGAGCCGGTAGTGAGCCTCTCGGAGGTTGCAGTTCCGTCGGCGCCTGTAGTAAGAGTCCAAGAATCAGCTGGATTAGCAACGTTTGTTACCTTAAAAGTTGCACCTGGAAGCTGGGTAGTTGCGTTGTCAGCGTCAACCTTGATGATGCGGATGCGGCCGACAAGATTGCCGATTGCGCCGCCGGAGTTGCTTGGAGAGTAGTAGGTAAAGCCAATCTCGCTTCTTGGAGCACCGCCAGCGTTGGTAAGCACACCATAGTTATGCAGAGCCATACCTGGGATAAAGGTGGTGCGGTACTGCAGGAGGTAACGCTGACCCTGGGAGAAGTCAACGCCGCTCAGGTTAAGGTGGTAGGAGTGGCCGTCAGCTGCAATAGAAAGTGCACCATTAGGAATGGTGACCTCCTGAAGGTTGCTGAAGTTACCCGTTCCATCAAAGTCTGCACGATAGAGGTGGAAAGAGTTGGCAATGTAGGTTACAGATGCAGGAAGATCTCCACCGTTTCTATCAGAGAGGGAGTCAGAGAACTCAACACCAGTCATGTTAGCAGCGGAGTAGTTAAGACGAACATACCAAAGTACCTCGGACTCGGTACCGGTAACAGGGCCGCCCCACTTGTTGAGCCACTCTTGGCCAATGGTGTTCTTTGGACGAACAATCATGTTGAGAGGAACAGCGGTGCCGTTAACGCCAAAATCAATATGGGTATTATCGCCAGCGTTGATGGCGTCGCGGTCGTAGAGAGCGGACAGCGAGAAAGTACCCCTAATCTGGGTGTGGGTGTTTGCATAGTCTGTATAAACAACATGCAGAGTACCGCCGTAGATGCTACCTGCTGCTGGAGTTGGATAAGCCCACGCTACGGTTGCACCGTTAGGATCTTTAACTTCAATTGGAGTTGTGTTTTGTGTGGCAGTGAACTGGACTTTATCGGGCAGAGTAATATCAAAATAGTCACCTTCTGCCACGGTAGATGCGGTAGATTCCCAGTTAATTGTAATATGGTATAGATTATCAGTGGTAATCTCATTTACTGGTGTATAGGTATCATCAGCCACAGACATGCTGGTAATTTGAACCGGTGAAACAGTTGCAGCAGAAGCGAATGTTGTCACAAAAGTAACAACAATCATAAATGGCACAAGAAATGCACCTAGTCTGACCAGTACTTTTTTCATAAACCAAACTCCAATTCGTTTTACGAGCGTGAGAAAATTATTGCAGATAGGTACTTAAAAACTGTTACCAGTTTTGGTCGTCACAAAACAATTACATTTCAAATTACTGTGCTTTTGACCTGCTCTTCTCGCCATATTTTGGGTTTGTAAATTGTTAGAAATTAGTAGCATTTCTCGTCAGATTATAGAACTTTGCCGTCTTTTGTTTGCGCAGAATAAGAAGAGTTTTTGGCGCGCGCAATCTCTCGTGGTGTTATCGGCTGGTTGAAGGTATTATTAATAGCAATAAATTCGTGGTAGAGATATGTGTCCATACGTGCGGCATTGCGTTGGCGCAGAATCTAAGAGTGACCGGGAAACCGGAGAAGCGGAGTCATGCATGAGCGAGTCCAGGCCCAAGCAGTTTGTTGCAGTTCTAGACTTTGGTGCCCAGTACGGCCAGTTAATTGCACGTCGCGTGCGCGATCTTAACGTCTACTCCGAGATTGTTCCTTGTGATATTTCCGCAGATGAGCTTCGTGAGCTCAATCCATCTGCGCTTATTTTGTCCGGCGGCCCTGCTTCCGTCTACGCGGAGGACGCGCCAAAGATTGACCCCGAGATTCTTGAGCTTGGCCTTCCTGTCTTTGGTTTCTGCTATGGACAGCAGATTATGGCGGTTACTTTGGGCGGCACTGTTGGACATACCGAGAAGGGCGAGTATGGCCCAGCTCATCTGACCCGCGCGGGGGAGAGCCGCATTTTTGACGGTACCGCTGAGCAGCAGACCGTTTGGATGAGTCATCGCGATGCTGTGTCTGAGGTCCCAGAGGGCTTTACCGTTACCGCTTCTACCGATGTTTGCCCTATTGCAGCTATGGAAAACGCTGCTAAGAACCTGTATTCCACTCAGTTCCATCCAGAGGTCAACCACACCGAGTGCGGTTCCCAGATGCTTTCTAACTTCCTGTTCAATATCTGTGGTTTTGAGAAGACGTGGACCATGGATAACATCATTGAGCAGAAGGTTGAGGAGATTCGTCAAAAGGTTGGCGATGGACGAGTTATTTTGGCGCTTTCCGGCGGCGTTGACTCTTCTGTTGTCGCAGCTCTTGTTCACCGCGCTATCGGCGATCAGCTGACCTGCGTGTTTGTTAACCACGGCATGCTCCGCAAGGGCGAGCCAGAGATGGTTGAGCAGGTCTTCCGCAAGCAGTTCAACGTGCCTCTGATTCACGTTCACGCAGAGGAGCGCTATGCAGAGCTTCTGGCCGGCGTTACTGAGCCAGAGATGAAGCGTCGCCTGATTGGCACTGAGTTCTGGAAGGTCTTCTTTGACGAGGCCCAGAAGCTGGACGGCGTTCAGTTCCTGGCGCAGGGCACCATCTACCCTGACATTATTGAGTCTGGTGCTCGTAAGACCGGCGGCAAGGCGGCAACTATCAAGAGCCACCACAACCTGATTCCATTCCCCGAGGGCGTTCACTTTGACCTGATTGAGCCCCTGGATCACTTCTTCAAGGATGAGGTCCGTGCGCTGGGCGTTTCGCTTGGCCTGCCAGAGAACCTTGTCTACAGGCAACCATTCCCAGGTCCTGGCCTTGCTATCCGCATCATTGGCGACGTTACCCCAGAAAAGCTTGAGATTCTCCGCAACGCCGACGCTATTGTCCGTGAAGAGATTGACGCTTACAACGCCCAGCTCTTTGACGAGACAGGCGATCGTAACTCCGAGCACAGTGTGTGGCAGTACTTTGCCGTGCTACCCGACATTAAGTCCGTTGGCGTTATGGGTGACGAGCGTACGTATGCTCGTCCAGTTATCCTGCGCGCCGTTGAGTCGAGCGACGCTATGACCGCTGACTGGGCAAAGCTTCCTTATGAGTTGCTGACCCGCATTTCTTCCCGTATTGTCAGTGAGGTTGCTGGCGTTAACCGCGTGGCCTATGACATTACTCCTAAGCCACCTGCGACCATTGAGTGGGAGTAGGACGACAGGGTTCTGACCTGCGATTTTGAGTGCCGCACTATGCCGCTGAGTTTCGTTTCGTACGAGAGTCATGACAAAGCCACCAGCGACGGAGATGAGTAAAAGCGATTAAAGAGCCTCCGTTCCCTGCGTTGGGACGGAGGCTCTTTCTTTGCCGTTTTACTCCCTTGTCTCCGTTCGGGGATTATTTCTTGCTCATTTAGGGCTATTCGCGCTGAAAGATTTTGACTAGCTTGGTGTCCTTTATTTCGTAGACAATGTCTGCGACGTTCTCGACCAGCCTCTTATCGTGGGAGACGAACACTATCGTTCCGGCATAGGCGCTCATCATCTGCTCGAGGGCTTCGGCGCTCTTGATGTCCAGGTAATTTCCAGGCTCGTCCATGAGCAAGATGTTGTATCTGCCCAGCAGCATCTTCGCGAGTAGCAGCTTGATGACTTCGCCTCCCGAGAGAACGCCAACGTCCTTTGTCAGGTCGCGCGGTCCGATTCCCATAGAGGCGAGGATGCCTCGAATTTCGGTCATGCTGTACTCGCAACCATCCTGCATGAACGAGATCGCAGACTGACGGGCGTCGAACTTGTAGCCTGTTTGCTCGAAGTAACCGATCTCTGCCTTGGGAGAGATGTTGATACCGTCGGCGCGTCGAGCGATTGCCTTCAGCAGGCTGGTCTTTCCTGTACCGTTGCCACCGGTGATGGCCACTTTGGCACCGAGCGGTATCTCGAATTTCGCGTGGTCATAGAGCATGCAGTTGCCGAAGCTCAAGCTGAAATCGTCTGCCGAGATGGGAAATTTACTATGCAGTTCCAGGGCCTTGCTCTGGCGGAACCGCACGGCGCGAATGCTATCTGGGGCCTCAATCCCTTCGAGCGCTTCGAGGCGCTTCTCCATGTCCTTAGCCGCCTGGTACATCCTCTTCTGTTTGGTGCCGGTTGCTTTCTGATGCCCCAATCGACCTGCATACTCGTTGCTTTTTTTCGCAGCCTTCCGCTTGGCGTCGACCTGCCGTGCTTTTTTCCGTTGTTTTTCGATGGCGGCTTCGAGGCGATCGCGCTCGCGCATCGCCTCTTCGTATCGAGTCGCCTGAGCTTTGCGCTCTTCTTCTTTCTGTCGCAGATAGTCGGAGTAGTCACCCCAGAATTCGGAAATACCGCCGTCTTTGAGCTCCCAGATCTTGTCTACCACCTGGTCGAGAAAATGACGGTCATGGCTCACGATGAGCAGAGCCCCATCAAATGCCTTGAGTTGTCCGACGAGAAGGCGGATGCCGTCTTGGTCGAGGTGGCTCGTAGGCTCGTCGGCGAAGATCGCGCTTGCATGCTGGGAGAGTGCAGAGGCAATCTTGGCGCGTGTTTCCTCCCCGCCGCTCATCGTCTCCTGCGCCACTCCGGCGACGTTGAGACGGGAGAGCATCTCACCACTGTCCTGAGCCGCATCAAGGTCGAGTTCATCGAGTTGGCCGATGAGGGCAATGCTGCCGAAGCGCCTGACGTCGGCGTCCGCAATGGTAAGATTGCCGCTCAGAATTTTAAGCAGGCTGGTTTTGCCTGCGCCATTGTCTCCCACCAAGCCGATGCGATCGTAGGAGTAGATTTCCAACTCTTCGATATCCAGGATATCGCGGCCGGCATATTCCAAAAAGATGTCTTTAGCTTTGACTATGAGTTCCATAGGTTGAACCGCCTTTTGTGTATTAGCCTTTTACTGGAAGCGCAGCCATGCCAAAAAAGATTGCTCACGTCGATTTTTCGCCTTTGCCCAATTGCCGGCGCGAGCGTTTTGACCTTGCGCAAGCCGGCAAATCCGAAAATGATAGTTGGCGACGAATAAGGAGCGCGATGTGGGATGTCGGCGCAATACCTCGTCGTCGCAAGGGCTTGAAGGCTGACGCGTGAACCGATGGCTGCCGCCTCTTTTTTTCGAATACTTGGGCTATTGAATCCGCCCGGTATCTCTTTTCCCCACGTTTCGGACGCTCGGAGCAAGCAGCATAGCCATCGCAAGCAGTACCATGGTCGCTCCAGAGCCGACGAACCATAACGGAGCTCCAAGCAGATCCGCAAAAACGGAGGGGGCCGCGAGGCCCATGGGCATGGCCCACGCCATGATGGTTCCGTAGAGGCCGAAAACGCGGCCTAGGTACTCAGGAGGTATCTGCTCCTGCATAAGGGCAGTCTGGGTTCCCGCGTACAACGGGGAGCATGCGCCCATAAGAAAGCTCGCCGGTAGGAAAACGGCGAACAGCGACGGGCCGATCAATCCGGATGCGATTGCGACGACGCCGAAGCCGGCGATCGCGGCGACCATGGTGAGCGACCTATTGCGGAACCCTCCCGTGGCCGCCAAAATGCCGGACCCAGCCAGCATGCCTGCGGAGAAAAGGACCTCCACCAAAGCAGCATCCCCCGTGCTACCGCCAAAATGTCCCAAGGTCATTATTGGGAACAATGCCGCGAGTGGGGAGAACGCGAAAGCGAAGACGAACCCGCACCAAAGAAGGGCGAACAGCCCCCTGTATCCCCTGATCAGCTTGTAGCCGTCCGAAATCTCAGAGAAAAGTTCTCGAACTTTATTGGAAAAGGACGAGCTGCGGTCGGCTTCGTCGAGTCCTCCTGCGTCTATCTGAGCGGCGAGGACAGCTAGAGAAGCGAAAAGCGCCCCCAGCACGTCGAGGGCAATCATGGCGGTAATGCCCGCCACAGGATAAATCACTGCCGCGAGCGCGGCGCCAAGAATGTATCCGGCGGACTGAATCGCCTGCATCACTCCCGATAGGCGAACGAGATGCTCTGGCGGGGCGAGATGGGGCGTGAGGGATTGGGAGGCCGGCGTGTAGAACGAAGTGCCAGCTGCGCGGAGAAACAGGGCGATGAGTATTGACCACGCAGGTAAGCTGCCGGCCAACGAGGCAATCGCCAAGGCGGCGCCCACCGCGGCAACGAAGAGGTCGGCGCCGATGAGAACACGTTTCAAAGGCAGCCTGTCGACAACGGCGCCCGCAAGGACTCCGAACAAAGCAATCGGCAGAAAGCCTGCTAACGATGCCAGGGAGAGGAGGGAAGATGATTCTGTCGTGAGGGCGATATGCCAAATGAGACCCATTTGGAGAATCAAGCTCGTCAATGTCGACACGAGCTCCCCGCCCCATACGAAACAAATCTTAAATTGCCATGAATGGCACAGCGAAACAGACCTGCGCCGAGAGGTTTCAAATATCATGGTTATGTCCAATCGTGAAATGGCGTGCAGAAAAACAACGCGACGCCACAACAGCGCCGCTTTCTAGGCGCTCATCCACGTGCGGAAAAGACCAACCACGACACCCCTCCTTTGTTAATTCGGTCTGGCAAACCATGTAATATTAACGAGGCTTGAGTTTGCCTGTCAAGAATCGACCATCGGAAAGGGCAATCCTCTCTGGCCATTCGATTCCTTTTGTATCTTTGGTTGCATAGGTGACCCGCCAGGGCTATTACGCGTGGAAGAGGCGCCTGCCGAGCTGGCCGATGAGGCGCTGAAGATGGCCCTGGTCAGGCGAAACGATCCCAAGGGATGCGTACATCATTCGGATAGTAAGAATGTTGCCAGCAGGTTTTGCGGCAACCGCAAAGGAGCCGTATCCTGCAGCTGGAATCACGTTGCAGCATCCTGACCCGCATTCCGATTGGCGGACGGCCCGCTTCGGCATCCTGACCAGCACAGCGATCGAGCCTTGTCATTCCTTGGATATGCCGGTTGCTCGGGGCGGTCCCGACGGAGGCCCTCGCCTCCCCGGTCCGTGACCCAAGAAGGGCAAGCATGCTGATCTGCATGGCTGGTTCCTCCTTTATGTAGACGACCATGCAAAGAAGGGACAACCGAGGAGGCAGGTTACTGATGCGGGCTCCCGCACGCCCATGACTACCCGACGGGCTGTTTTTCATCTCCGATGCCCGCATTGCAGCATGAACGAATGTGCCTCGACATCTCTGCTGGCATGGTACGACTGGGATCGCACCTCGACGCATCCTTGCGCATACTGCCTTCCAAGTTTCGAAACCGGGAAGGAAAGTGTATGTGAGCGACGATATCGGCGCCGATTCGACGCTCGAGAGGGAGATTGCGCCGATTCTATCCATCGGGGATGCATTCCCGAAGATTCTCATCACTCGCACGAGGCATGAGCCCCATACCCGGGAGGGCGTGCTCGTGCTGAATTTCGCGAGGTGGCTGCTTGGCGGGTAGGGTTCTGAACGTCGCATTGGGATATCGCGCGACAGGGCACGCAGGGCTGTTTGTGCCCGCACGGGAAACGCCGTCGCCATGCGGGCGGCCTGTCGTGTCCGATTAGCCTTTTGCTAAACAGGCTTACGCCAACTCATGGGCAAGCCACCTGAGACTATTCACTTTGCTTATCGTTGACAAAGACCTGTGGCCTGCGGTTTTGTGAACGGCTCGTAAGCCACCCGCGTCGACTCACTTACTGTTGAAGCTGGTGGTTTGCAGGCTCAAAGGCGGTTGAGTTTCAAAACGGGCGTTTTTCGGCGATATCGAGCCTCCAAAGGCGGCTCTCCGTGCCCCTTGGGACAAAAATAAAAACTCAATACTCTGAGTTTGAAAATGGTTTTTGAAGTTGTCCCAGCTTTTGTCCCCGAAGCCGATGAAACGCGACGTCGCGTCATTCAGCGGCACTCACTTCGAGATGCCGCCGAAAACTGGGTGCAACTGGAGTGACGAGACGGCAAAACTATAACCACCGAGTGGGAATAAGGAAATTCTTTAGTTATAGGGGTACAAATCATATTTTCGATAAAATATACCCCAATAAACCTGTAATTTGATATACTGGCTCCAATGAAGATTGGAGCCAGTATGCGTTTGTTTCCTAGAGAAAACTACCTAAAAAAGATTCGCGGCTTCTACCATGACGCCGGGATGATCAAGGTAATCACCGGCGTACGCCGCTGCGGCAAGTCCTGCCTCATGCAGTGCATCGCCGAAGAGCTGAGGGCCGAAGGCGTCGATGACGAGCACATCGTTTTTCTCGACCTAGACCGATACGGGTACCGGTCTGTCAAGGCTCCAGAGCAGCTTGAGGACCTCATCAGACCCTTGCTCGCTATCTCGGGGACGAAGTACCTTTTCATCGACGAGGTACAGAACGTCGATGGTTTCGAAGACGTGCTCAATGGGTTTCGCACTGAGGGTGGCTTCTCCATCTTCATCACCGGATCGAACTCCTATCTGCTTTCAGGAGAGCTGGCCACGAAACTAACCGGCCGCTACATCGAATTCGAGATGCAGACGCTGGACTTTGGCGAGTATTGCCAGATGAAGCGTTTCTTGGGACTACCCGTGAACCCGAATCCGGTCGCGGAGTTCGATGCGTATATCCTCGAGGGCGGCTTCCCGAAAGCGATGGATTACCCTCGGCTCGCCGACAAGCGCGCCTACGTTGCTGCGGTAATCCAGGAAATCTTCGAGAAGGACATCCGCAGGCGTGTGAAAATCAAGAACGTCTCCGTGTTCAACCATGTGCGCGACTACGTCATCAACAACTTCGGCGCCACCATGTCGCTTGCGAACATCCAATCCGACCTCGAGAGCAAACAGGGTGTGAAGGTCAAGCGCGAAACGCTAGCGAGATACCTCCAGATTCTCGAAGATGCGAAGATCATCAGCAAGTGCTCCCGCTTCGACCTGAAGTCCCGAAAATCACTGCGGGGCGAGCAAAAGTACTACCTGGCGGACCTGAGCTTCTACTTTGCCCTCAACACCGATAACCGCATCAACTACGGACCCGTCCTTGAGAACATCGTTTATCGCTACGCTCTCTCGCAGGGTTGCAAGGTCAGTGTCGGTCGCATTGGAAAGCTGGAATGTGACTTCATCCTCAGAAACCCCGAGATGGGCTACGCGTACGTTCAGGTCGCAATGACCATCATGGCCGACCGGGCCACCGAGGAGCGCGAGTATCGCCCCTTCGCCCAGATAATGGACAACTATCCCAAGTACCTGTTGACGCGAGGCGATGTTATCCAACAAAGGGATGGCATCATTCATGCTAACATTCCTGAATTTATGCAGGAAGGAAGGGCATTCTAGGAGGGCAATGCCTCCTTTCGATACTCGCCTGTATGAGGCTGATTTTGAATGGGCGCTTTAGCCTTCATTTGCTTTTATGAGCCTACTGCATCGATTCAACGCGCGTCCCTTGGTGGTGACAGGACTGATAGCAAGCAGACAATCTACCAAGGACGTGCCCTTGGTAGATTGCAAGTGAAAGCTGTTCCGGTAGTCAAAGATAAAGCCGACGACCCAATTGGAGTTGACTGGAATGGCACAACAGCAAATGAACGTAAAAGAGTGAGAATAGAGACAGGTAGAACATATCTTTATTATTCAGCCAAATTATTTATTAACTCCTCGCTCACGATGCGAGGAGTTTTTTAATAATGAATTATGAGAATATCACGATATCGTGATATCTTATATTTCGTGAGAGAAAATAGGGAAGGAATAAGAATTTAAGAAAATCAATCCGCTCGTCTAAAGGAGGTAGATTATGAAATTTCATCAGGTAAAAGATGTCTCTGCCTTGACTGGCTTAAAGTTGAGCATTCAGTTTACTAACGGCACCACAAAAATCTACGATGTAGCTCCGCTCATGAGGCGTTTTTCGGCTTTTAAGCTTCTGAAAGACGAATCGCTGTTCAGAGAGGTAGAGGTTGATCAAGGCGGCTACGGTATTATCTGGAACGATGGCCTTGATCTCTCTTGTGATGAGTTGTGGGAGAACGGAACCGAGGTTGCGACGCCCTTTGATGGACTCATATCGTTTTCGGATGCTAGCGAGCTTTGGGGTTTAAGCGAGTCTACTCTGCGTAAAGCTGTTGCGTACGGCAAGATAGTTCCAGGCGTGGATGCTCGCAAGTATGGTAAGCAGTGGATTATTAACCGTGATGCTATGTTGCGCGAGTATGGCAATCCCGTGTGTTAGGGACTATAAATATTCAACCTCAAATACTGTCCATTTCAGTGGACAGTATTTTTTTATATGTTTACGTAGACTGGTATTTCTATAAACGCGTGGTCTTTTAGTAGGCATCGTGAGATGGGAGTACCAATGGAAAAGCAGAGTTCAGATAACCCCGTATGTCCTAAATGTAACAGCACAAATGTTGCTAAATATCTTTGGGGTTTACGACTGCTGGACGATCAATTAGAGCGTGATATTGAAGAAGGTCGTGTCATTTTAGGAGGCTGCGTTGTATGTGTAGATGACCCTAAGTTTCATTGCAATGATTGCAAGTATGATTGGAACTAGCTGTGATTTTGAATTTTGCCGATATCGGCAAGAAATAGCCTCTTTTGCTATAATAATCTCACC
>CAURLG010000006.1:0-67010 GCA_963525825.1 uncultured Atopobium sp.
TTCTCGCGCGTCGGGTTTCTCGCGCGTCGGGTTTCTCGCGCGTCGGGTTTCTCGCGCGTCGGGTTTCTCGCTATTGTTTAAATGAGTAACGCCTACCTGCGCACTTGTGAACTGCCTCCCATTTCTTGGACATAAGAAATGGGAGGTAGTTCATATGTAGGTGATTATGATTCTGTAGCGTGTTAACGTTGGCTTTTAGGCCTGGCGTACAAAATAGCGCAGCTTTCTTGTGTTCTGCTGAAGAATCGACATGTTCTTAATCAAGATAGCAGGCAGCTAGGCGGTCGCACTACCCGATATGCATCTCTATGCATAAACTTCATCTAATATACTTGAACATGAATAGAGAAATATAAGAAATTTAACTATCGATAAATTCTGTATCTACGGAACACACCTAAGTCAGATATTCTGCTCAATTGTGGGCATTTTACACACCTAATGACGATAATCTGCATGATTGAGGCAATTTCTGCGTCATGTATACGTCTTTTTAACAGATTATCTGACTTAGGTGTGTTTTGAACTGCCTCTCATTTCTCGTGTCCAAGAAATGAAAGGCAGTTCATTGCGGGTAGGCGTTTTTCTACAGGAGCTGTTCTATGACGGCGCCAATTCTGTCTCTGATCACCAGATTGGCGCGACCATCGTACGGCGTAGGTTGGTCGTTGATAATGACCATTTTGTTGCCCTCGTAGTAGTCGAGAAGACCGGCGGCAGGCTGTACTACCAGCGAACTCCCTGCAACCACAAGAACCTCCGCTTGTGAGATAGCATTCAGCGCGCCGTAGACCGTGTCCATATCAAGGCCCTCTCCGTAAAAGACGATATCAGGCCTAATAACTGCGCCGCATTGACAGAGCGGCACCACAGACGACTGCTCTTCAATCTGATCAAGCGTGTAGGTGTGGCCGCACTCGGGACAATAAAAACGCGTCTCGTTGCCGTGGAGCTCAAACACACGCTTGCTACCAGCAGCTTGATGTAGTCCGTCAATGTTTTGCGTCACCACCGCGCGCAACTTTCCCGCAGCTTCCAAGTCTGCCAGCCACTTGTGAGCAATGTTTGGCTGAGCCTCCCCCAAATGATGAGAGTTTCTAAAATACGTGTAATACGCTGCGGGGTAATCTAAAAACACATCAAGCGAGAAGATCTCTTCAAGCGTAAAGTCTGGCGCCTTGCTGTAGGCAAAAGACTCCTCGTTATCGGGGTCAACCGTTACTCCATTTCCCAGGTCGTAGGCTTCTTTTCCCATGTCATAGCCGTCTTGGCCCAGGCCAATGGTCATGTTTTCTACTTTGATACCGCCCTGGCGATACAGACCGTTAGTACCCCTAAAATCAGGAATACCGCTTTCCGTTGACACGCCTGCGCCACCAAAGAAAACAATGTTATCTGACGACTGAATCCAGTCTTTAAGCTGCTCAATCTTGGTCATTAGGCACCTCTAACCTAAAAAAGGGACCCGGATAAACTGGGTCCCTCGTCTCAAGCGCCGGAGCTCTTGGCGCTGAAAACGCTAGTAATCAAACTCGTCTGGAACATACTCGGTAAGGCATGCATCCAGACCGGCTTCAATTTCCTCATGGTTCATATGACGGCCAATGAAGCACAGCTTTGTTTGACGATCGCCCAGTTCATCATCCCATTCTGTACGTAGCTCGGGTTTCTCGTCAAGAAGGGTTTCTCGCTCATCCTCTGGCAGCGATGCGTAGAACATGCCATTCTCGTAGAACTGGACCTGCTTGCCGGCCTGCTCAAATACGTAGCTCATCTCAGGGTCTTGCGAAATCCAGATGCTACCCTTGACGCGGATGATATTCTTTGGCCAGCTAGCCACAAACTGGTTAAGTTTGTCCAGGTCAAATGGCTGACGGCGGCGATACACAAAGGTGGTAATCTCGTACTCCAAAACCTCTGGGTCCTCGTGCTCCTCAGGGTGCTCCATTGCATCCATCCATGCAGCGGAGGCGTAGGCTTTGTCAAAGTCAAAACGGCCCGTATTGATAAGCTCGCTCATTGGAATGTCACCGTTGACCGCCTCAACAATAACGGCGTCTTTCTGCAGGCCACGAACAAGCGCCTTGAGCTCGTGAAGCTGCTCTGGAGTAACCAGATCGGTCTTGTTGAGCACCAGCGTAGAGCAGAACTCAATCTGCTGAATAAGCAGGTTCTCGATGTCGTCCTCTTCAATATCTGGGTCGAGAAGATCGGCGCCGTTGTGGAACTCCTCAAACATGCGAGCACAGTCAACAACTGCGACAATGTTATCAAGGTTGAGGTGAGAGTGATTAGTTGCATGCTGGCTCTGATTGCAGAATGCAGAAATGTTATAGGTAATGGGGATTGGCTCGCAGATGCCCGAAGCCTCAATAATGATGTAGTCAAACTCCTCGGTATCGGCCAAATCACCCAACTGAAGTGCCAAGTCATTAGAAAGGGTGCAGCAGAGACAACCGTTAGTCAGAGGAATAACGTCGCCTTCTTTAGCATAGCCGCCGTCTTTAATAAGACCAGCATCAACGTTGATCTCGCCAATATCATTGACGATAACTGCTGCGTGAATACCTTCAGTGTTAGAGAGAATGTGGTTCAAAATAGTGGTCTTACCTGCGCCTAAATAGCCGGTAAGCAGCACAATTTTCACCTGCTTTGGTTCAGACATAGTGAGCTCCTTCAAATGTCAAACTTTTATATCAAAGAATAAACTTCTTGCCTGTAAAAGTGGGCCCTGACGCTTAAGTGAGTCAGGGCCCAACCTTCGCGTTACAAATTATCGAGCTGGAAGCTTAGAAGCTACCGCGATCAATAATCTTGCCTTCCTTCATGATGACGTCCATGTTCTCAGGCGTGAGGTCGCGGATGTTGTTAGCAACGTCGCCCTTGACTACGAGGATATCAGCGGAGAGGCCTTCCTTGACAGCACCAAACTCGTTTTCCTTGCCAAGCATCTTTGCGCCGTTGTAAGTAGCAGCTGCAACAGTATCAAGGATGGAGATGCCAACCTTCTCGACAAAGTCATACATCTCATCGATGGTGACGTAGCCGTAAGGAGTGACAAAGCTGAAGGAGTCAGAGCCGATGGTAATGGTGATGCCCATATCATAAGCCTTACGCAGGTTAGCGTAGGTGCGTGCAAGGCCCTTCTCGACAACAGTCTCGCCTGGGAATGCATCAAGCTCTGGAGTCCAGTCTGGTGGATAAGTTCCGTACCAAGTTGGCAGGAAGCCGATGGTTGGGGTGAAGTATGTTCCCTGCTCAGCCATAAGCTTCATGGTGCGCTCGTCAAGCTCGAAGCCGTGAATGAGCTGCTTGCAACCAAAGCGGACGCAGTCATATGCAGCGTCAAAGTTGTTGTAAGAGTGAGCATACAGAGGGATGCCTACCAGTGCGCACTCGTCAGCAATTGCCTTGATCTCCTCGGTGCAGAAGAGCTGCAGACGGTCGGAGTCCCAACGCCAAATGCCGCCACCGGTTGCCCAGATCTTGATGCCATCAGGCTCTTCACGGAGACGACGACGAATTGCCTTACGAAGCTCCCATGGACCGTCTACCTGGTCGCCCCAAGGGTGTCCGTCCTTGGAAATCTGCAGTGGCAGGTGGTGAGAGTCACCATGGCCAGCAACGCGGCAAAGGCCAAGGCCGGTAGCAAAGATACGAGGACCCTGCATAATGCCCATGTTAACGAGGTCGCGGATAGCAATACCATTGCGGCCAATCTCAACGACAGTGGTGAGGCCGTGGGTAAGAGCGTCATAAGCCTGCTTGACTGCGCATGCCTGCTTCTGAGCAACGGACTCGATAACCCAGTCGTTATCGTTGTCGGTCAGGTTGCCGGAGAAGTGCAGGTGTGTATCAACAAGACCAGGCATTACGGTATGACCGGATGCGTCACGTACCTCATATCCTTCTGGGACCTCTTTGCGAGGACCAGCATAGGTAATCTTGTCGTCATCGATAAGGACAAGGGAGTCCTCAACTGGAGCAGCGCCAGTACCGTCAACGAGCTTGCCGCCTACAAAAGCATACTTACTCATGTTTCCCATCCTTCCTTTGTTGTCCGCTCACTTCTTTTAAACGGACGAGGTTTACTTGCATAGTAAGCCCGGGTTAACTCCTTTGGAATAAGTTAGCCATGGTTGCCGGTAAGCGGAGCAAAAATACCCATGAACGGATGTTCAGATATCAATAATTTCATATAAACATCTAAAGTATTTGATTACTTCATATTTGCTATGACTACATTGCATAGTTGTGTCAAAACAGTTTTTGTCCGGTATCCGTGGTAAGGTTGAGAAAACAAATTAAGGAGGGGCAATGTCTCAGAATTCTTCGTCGCAGTCCAGCTTTTTTGCACTTATTTCTCGCATGCGCTACATTGAGCGCTGGTCGCTTATGCGCAATTCTCGATCAGAAAGCCTTGCTGAACACGCCCTTGACGTGGCCGTTATTTCTCACTGCTTAGCAACTATTGCAAATGTACGCTATCACAGAAATCTTGACGCAGATCGTGCAGCTCTTATTGGTATGTATCACGATGCATCAGAGATTATCACCGGAGACATGCCCACGCCTGTAAAGTATGCTAATTCAGAGATTAGAGATGCGTATCATCAGGTAGAGGCACGTGCCGAGAAAACCATTCTCTCCACACTGCCAGAAGACCTGCAAGATGCCTATGCTCAGGTGCTCACTCACAGCGCTGAGGCTTCAGAGAGTGAAGCTTATCTTAGAAAGCTTATTAAAGCTGCAGATAAGATTGCAGCACTTATTAAGTGTATTGAGGAGGCTCAGTCTGGAAACTCAGAATTTATTACCGCTGAAGCCTCAACTCGTGGAGTTGTTGAAGATTTAGCAGATTCTCTTCCAGAAGTGCGCGATTTTATGACAGAATTCCTACCTTCGTACGGAGAAACGCTTGATCAGCTTCTGTAAAGAAGTGCTGATTAAGTCTGCTAGCTGAGGAGTTGTTTTGCGCGCACTACATGCACGTTTGCCTAAAAACTTTGTTCTGGAAGAGCGCTTAGAGGCGTATTCCAGCGTCATTGAGCCTCATCCAGAGGCTTTGAGAGGTACGTGGGCTTCTGCGTGTGCGCCAATTACTGCTGAGGGGCATGTTCCCTTCTCTGAGGTCCGTGTAGACCTTGGCTGCGGCAAGGGATCTTTTACTGCCGCTCAAGCTAAGGCAAATCCTAACGTGCTTTTTGTAGCCATTGATACAGAGCCTATCTGCATTTCATACGCTGCAAAAACAATCTACGAGGCAGGAATACCTAATGCCATCGTAGTTCCTGGTACTGGTATGAAGATAGATGAGTACTTCTCGCCAGAAGAGGTCTCTGTTATTTACCTCAACTTCCCTGCACCATTTCCTCGAATCAGGCAGGCAAAGATGCGTCTCACTGATGCTGAGCGTCTTATGCAATATAGAAATGTTTTGGCTAAAGAGGGCGTTGTTCGTCTTAAAACGGACAGCCAACCACTTTTTGATTTTTCTCTTGAGCAAGTTGAAGTTGCTGGTTACAACTTTATTTGGAAAACGCGAGATGCTCAAGCCGATTTTCCTCACGATGTTCCTAGTGAGTACGAACAAAAACTTGGCGCCCAGGGCGCTAAGGTTCATGCCTACCTGATTGCTCCAGGTCCTGTACCAGCAGATTTCACACCCACAGAGCCTGTCAGTCTTGTTGACTACCTTCCAGAAGACTTAGAATCGCTGGCCTACGTTCCTCATGGAATGGAAAGCACGGTCCGCAATCTTGCAAACCGTGCTCGTAGACTTCGTAAGAAGGCTCAGTAATTTGTAATTGGCTGTGTGTAGAAACAGCCGTTTGCTAAAACAACCTTTGTAGGAGCGCTCCTTTGCGGGCGCTCCTTTTTTAGGCCAGCAGCTCTGACTCTTTTACTTGATCGACTTTATATTCAAAGCTCTAGTGGAATTAAGAACCGCAAGCACCATAACGCCTATGTCTCCAAAGACCGCTAGCCACATGGGAGCCAAACCAAAGGCTGCAAGGATCAAAACAGCAACCTTAACGCCAATAGCAAACACAATATTTTGCTTTGCAATACCCAAGGTATGACGAGCAATCTTTACGGCCTTTGAGAGCTTAGAAAGCTTGTCGTCCATAAGAACTACGTCGGCGGCCTCAATAGCAGCATCAGACCCCAAACCGCCCATAGCAACGCCTACATCAGCGCGTGCAAGAACGGGTGCATCATTGATGCCGTCACCGACAAAAGCAAGGGACTTACCAGCTGTCTTTTGGGCGAGAAGGCCTTCGACCGCAGCTACCTTATCCTGTGGAAGCAGCTCAGAGCGAACCTCGGTGATACCCATCTGAGCTGCAATCTCTTCTGCAACGTCGCGTTTATCGCCCGTGAGCATAACAACCTTAGAAACGCCAACGGCTTTGAGGGAAGCGATTGCTGCTGGAGCATCAGCTCGTTCGCGGTCAGAAATAACAATGTGGCCCATGTAGGTCCCATCAACAGCCACGTGAATGATGGTTCCGTGGTTCTCGCACGCTTTCCAAGAAGCTCCTACGCTCTCCATAAGTGCGCTGTTGCCAACAGCAACGCTCTTACCATTCACGTTAGCGCAAATGCCCTGACCAGCAATTTCTTTGATGTCCGTGATAACACAGTCATCGTCCTCGCTTGGATAAGCAGCACGAAGAGCTGCAGCAATGGGGTGCGTGGAGTGCATCTCAACGTGAGAAGCTAGGTGCAGAAGGTCCTTCTCGCCAATGGTCTGAGAATGAACAGCCAGAACCTCAAAAACGCCCTCAGTCAACGTACCGGTCTTGTCAAATGCAACGGTATCAAGGGTAGAAAGCATATCAATGTACGCAGAACCCTTGATTAGGACGCCCTCCTTCGAAGCAGCGCCAATACCGCCAAAGAAGGCCAGTGGCACGGAAACTACCAGCGCACACGGACAAGATGCAATAAGGAAGGTAAGCGCCCTTACAGCCCAGGTAGAAGCGTTAGCTACAAAGTCTCCCGAAAGCAGTGGTGGCAAAAACGCCAGCGCAATGGCACTGTAAACAACTGCTGGAGTATACACGCGAGAAAAACGACGAATAAACCTCTCGCTCTTGGACTTGTTTTGGTTTGAGCTCTCTACCAGCTTAATGATGCGGGAAGCAGTAGAGTCTTCAAAGAGGTGAGTAACGCGGGCGCGTACCACACCAGAAAGGTTTACACAGCCTGAGATAATATTGTCTCCCACCGTTGCGTCACGAGGCACGCTCTCACCAGTAAGTGCAACGGTATCAAGACTGGTAGAACCCTCGACGATCTCTGCGTCCACCGGGACACGGTCGCCGGGTTTGACCACAATAATCTCTCCTAGCCCAACTTCTTCTGGAGAGATAGTAAGCAGCTGTCCGTCACGTTCAACCGTTGCGCTGTCAGGACGGATATCCATAAGCTTGGCAATAGACTTCTTGCTGTTATCGGAAGCAAGGTGTTCAAACACTTCTCCTACCTGGAAGAACAGCATGACAAAGACGGCCTCATCAAACATAGGAGAACCGTTAGGCACAAAGCCAATGAGCAAGGCACCAACAGTAGCAATGGTCATGAGCAAGTCTTCGTTAAAGCACTCGCCCTCAGTGATGCTCTCCCATGCTTCTAGAACAACATCGTATCCCGCAACAGCGTAAGGTAACAGGTAAAGCAACAGTGTCTGCCAGAGCTGCAGGTCAAATGCGTGTTCAACCGCGTAAGCAATACCTAGCAAAACAGCAGAACAGACAATGCGAGCAATTTTCACCTTTGTCTTTGAGCTCATAGCTCCTCCTTGGGTTGTTGTTATGCCTAGTCTACTCCTTAAATTGATATATGTACATATATTCATACAATAATCTTAAGGACCTTTTCACAAGAAACTCCGCGGGCGAGAAACCCGTGGAGTCCCAGATAAACCTATAAATTTGGCCGTAGTTTAAGCCAAACGTTCTTCTCGCTAAGTAGAAAGCTAGTTAATCAGCGACGCAGGGGTTGGGATAAATCCCTCAAAGATGACAGGCGCACCTTCAAGCTCGGAGGCAATCATGTCCTCCTCGCTCCTAACGGTCCAGGTAATGAGATGTGCGCCCATGGTATTGCAAGCCAGCTTAACAAAGGGGTTCTTGCGATCTTCAAACTTGTATGAAATGAAGTCTGGACGACCAACAGAATTGCCAAAGAGAGCTGTAGCGCCAGCTCGTGTAGCAATGTTCATGTGCTTAGTCTGACGGTCAACCAGGAAATTCTCTGAGAGCTGGCCACGAAGCATCTCGGGACGGTTCTGACGCAGCCACTGCAAAACGCGAGGATCAAAGCTCTCGATGCATGCACGAACGGGACGAAGATCAAGAGCCTGCATAATCTTTTCTGTCAGCTGCTCAGCGTTATTGTTGCGCGTCTTAGCCTCAATAATCAAAGGTGCAGGTAGCTCACCGGAACCACTCCATGCATAGACCTCAAGAACTTCCTCAAACGTTGGAATCTGCTCGTCGGTAGCAAGAAGTCTCAAACCACGAAGCTCCTCCAGCGTGGACTCCTCAACAATCTTCTGTACGCCACAGAGGCGATCAAGTGCTGAATCGTGAACAACAACCAGCTTATTGTCTGCGGTCAGGTGAACATCAACTTCGGAGCCAAAGCCCTTCTCGACAGCTGCACGGAAAGCAAGCAGGGAGTTCTCTGGAATGCCTGCCTCGTTGTTGTAGAGGCCACGGTGAGCATAGCGATGACGAGCAATCTCGTGCCAACGCTCCAGAAGCAGGCGATCATTTTGCTTGCGAGGAGCAATGGAATAGGCGCCGTATGCTGCTAGACCAAGGGCAGCGCCAGCCACAACGCCGCCAGCAATTGCAACGTTTCTGAACGACTTACGCTTCTTGGTAGAGGCTAGCAGAGCGTCGGAATCCTGTCCGCTTTGAGCAGCAATTTCCTCAGCAACATCTGCAACTGCGATATCTGCAGCAGCATCCTGGTGCTCGGCCAGGGTCTCCCCCATCTCTTCAAGCGACTCTGCAGTGCTTGCAAGTTGCTTTGAAAGCTTGTTCTTTGGGCGAGAAAAACGATTTTCTAGATTAGACTGAAGCTGGGCCTGAGCAGCCAAAACTGAAGTCTGAGCCGAACGAAGCGCAGACTGTGCGCGAGCGACTGATGACTGAATAGCATCGCCGCTTGGGAGTGCTGGCCTAATATGAGCATTAAACCCAGCGGTAATCTGCTCTTTAGCGATATTACCTGCTAAGTTAGCAGCCTTAGAAGCCGTTGTAGCAAGCAGCTTTCTTCCAGCCTCGGATTGAAGTGCTGCCTTTGCGGCATACTGGGTAATTGCTAAACCTGCAGCTCTAACTGCAGCTCTCTTAATAAAACGACCAATCATGTAAGCTCCCTTCAATCTAGCCTTATTCTATCAGTCTAGTTCTCGCTTTTTCGCTACGTATTGCGACTTTCTGTGCGTAATCAGTATCTTTGTCTGTTCAAAATCGAGTAGTATGTAGTCCACTAACTACTATCTCAGGAGCATCATGGCTGTTATAAAACAAGAACACGCTCTCTACCTGTATAAACTACTCAAAACAACCATTGGCGTCTCTAAGCAGACTCCCCTCTCTACCGTTGAGGGTGTGCTCATTGAAGACGACCTTGCACCGCAGGATTTTGGCTTTGACGACATCCGCGCTCTCATGGAGGCGTGCCCCGATTTCATCAAAATCACTGCGTTCAAAAAAGGCTACGTCTACGCAACGCTTCTGACCTTTGACACCTTTGAGGCTGCCCTTGTAGCTGGCGAGAAAAACGTCGAGGCGCAAAACAACGGCAAGCCTTGGAAGCGCCGTCGTGGAGCAAAGTCCATTCGCGCACTCAAGCCAAAACACCTGGTAGCTGAGGCAGAACCTGAAGCGGAAGAACTTCCTACCCAAGAAGAGCCGACGGAGCCAGAGGAGGTGCCTGTCGTGGAGAGCTCAGAGGAACTGTCAGCTGCAGAAACAGCACTAGTCACAGAGGAATCTGCTGCTGGGGCGCCAGTTGTAGCAACGCCTTGTGCAGAGGCGCCTAAAGAAGACCTCCAGCAAGAATCTGCCGATGATGTCACTCCAGAGCCCGCTGGAACCGCTGATGACGCATCTCCAGAACCTGACGAGACCGAAACACCAGCTCCAGAGCCTAAAGCTGCCGAGCTGACAGTGCCCGAACCTGTAGTGCCCGAACCTACCATCTCGCTTACCGTTACTTACAACCCCTACGACGGCTCCGATGAAGAGAAGACGCTTGAGGCCGCTCCTTCAGTATTGCAACAGGCACTGAATGCAACAAGTTCTGTCTCTAGCACTACAGTTTCTGAATCCCAGGCTTCTACACAGGCAATCAATCAGAATGAGACTCCTGCTCCTGCCCCAACATACCCTGCCAATTTTGAGGAAGATGTCCACGTCAACAACGAGCTTCTCGGCATTTTGTATCAGATGGCTCCCGTTGACGCCAACGTTCTCAAGCAGCTAGAAGAAGACTTTAAACTTGCCGAGTCTTCTCGCACGCTTATTTCAAAGGGCGGCACGTTCACGTTTAACACGCGTTACAAGAAACCGCAGACAGACGAGGTTATTACCGCTACCATTCGCAAATCTAAGCGCGGTGCTCTGCGTCCCTGGACGCTCTTGAAGTTCAGCGTTTCCGCAGATGAATTGGATGATCAGACAGTTGATGTGCTTCGCGGACTGCCAAAGTCTGCCATTGCTTCATGGGAAAAGCTTCCTGCTGCAGCAAAACAACTGCCTATCAACCCTGTTGACGTGGTTATGAACGAGGCTCCCGTCTCCGACTGGAACGCACTTTCCACCACCTATCTGAGCGACGCGCCCTCGTTACAAGCGGCACAGGCTTGCCTTTCCGCAGCATACGTCTACAGGAAGAACGAGCAGCAGCTCATGCATACCGATGCTGACTTCTCGCTACCTGTCTCAACTCACGCTCCCCTTCTCTTTGATCCAGAGCGTGGATTTGATGACAACTCGCCTCTGATGCAAAACGCCTTGCGAGCTGCAAAGCGCGGATGGCGCATGGCCGTTGAGCTCTACAATCCGTCCAAGCACTGCGTCTACCTTGCACTTCCCACCACCGATGGCGAGAAACCCCTTGCGCTCGTATTTGACGTCTCAGTAGAAGGTCCTTATCGCGTTGTTGCAACACTGACTATTGAAGAGGCGTACCCACTCGCACGTATCTTCTCTGATGGTCTACCTGCATGGATTTTGCCGGAATAACCTCAGCTCACGGACAAGCTTCCTTCGCAGGACAGTTCGCATAAATTCTCACGAAAAAAGCCGCGTCATGTGGACGCGGCTTTTCTTGTAGTTGGATTTCTCGACGGCGGGTACACCGGGTTTCTTGCCAAGTGCACCGGGTTTCTCGCCAGTGGGCAGATTACCGGACACCTAACTTAATCGTGCCATGGTTCAACAGGCCATTCGTTGCCCGTGAGGCTCCAATTCTTCATGTCGTTGGCGTCACCGTTAATGACAAACTCCCTAACAAAGATATCTCGCTTGCCGTTTGAAATGGTCTCAATGTAGTAACGAGGACGAGTCTCGCCCTCATAAGACTCATCAAGCGGTGTAGTGTAATTGGACAGCGTCTGCTGATCAACACCCATATCCTTAAGCGTCTGCGCCAAGATGTCGTAGTGCCAGACAGGCGCGTCAGAAATCTGCATAGGCTGAGCCGCTTCTTCAGCGGTCTGACCAGCTGGTTTGTACATAATGACTGGAGCAGAAGGTGTCTGAATATCGCCGCCCGTCAAGTACCAATCACCATGGTCAGCGGTAATGATGAAAGACGTATTCTCATACACTCCCAAACGCTTGAGCTCAGCGATGTAGGCTTCAACAATTCTGTAAGCCGCGATGGTTTGCTCGTCAACGTTTTGCTTGCTTGGATCTTCAGTGCGCTCAACGTTGCGATCAAGCGTGTAAGGTGGATGCGAGCCAAACAGATGAATGAAACGGAATGAACCGTTCTGACCAGTATTGTCAATCGAGAGTCCGTAGTGCTGCAGCTCCTGATAATACTTGAGATCGTCCTCGGTGTATGGCTGTGAAGAGAGATCAACTTCGTCCATGTTGACTGACTTGCGCATGCGCATATTAAGATCCTCGGTATAATACCAGAATCGAGGCTTAAACACCCAAGGCATGTCCCTGCAGAACGCCGTCTTATAGAGAATGCGCAGTGCACCAAAAACATCCAGCTGATTATCAAGTCCCCTACCAACAGGTGGATGGTAGTTAACGGAATATTTCTGAGCTGTTCCTCTATAACGGTTGTAATTGAGCTGGTCGGTGTACAGACCAGCCTCAAATCCAGCATTCTGGATGTCTCTCAGATACTGATCACTCTGTGCCCAGTTATAAACAAAATCGTTGAAATTCTCGCCAGGCTGAGGACGAGAGCCAAAGAGCAGCGATGGAACACCGTAGCGCGTTGGAATCATGGAACCTACAGAGTTTCTATACCACGTAAATCCTGTTAAACCGGCAAATGTCTCTGGATGCTCATCGTAGAGTCTCTGAATAAAAGCAGTGTCGGTAGTATCAAGGACAAACACCACGACGTTTTTCTTGGAGGAAACGCTGTAGAGACCCTCGCGCGTTGCGATAACCTGCTGGTTTTCGGCATGAGCATCTATCGACGCTGCGATTGCAGGACCCCAGAGACTTGCAACGCCCACTGTCTGGACAATGATAAGAGCGGTTGCGGTTACCAGAAGACCTGTTCTAAGCTGACGTGCTTTTAGGAGCGAGAAGGTCACTGCAGCTGCAATGATTGCCAGCCAGATGAGGCCAGAGACAATCATTTGGGTTGTGAAGTCTGACCAAATAACCTCGTGACCATCTGCAAGTGGCATACCACCGTTCAAGAATACTGCCTGAACGTATGACGCCACACCGACGGCCCCCACAAATGCAACGGCAACGTTAAACACACGCTTACGCAGGAGTGATAGAAGCACTGTAAGAATGATCGTAAGGATAAGACCTGCAATAATAACGGGACCTGCAACATCGTTGAGGTTGAAAGAAAGGTCTCGCGCATTGCTGGCTACCAACTCAAGTGGGGCTACGACCAAGATGGTAAAGACAGTAAAGAAAGAAACAAGAAATGCAACACCAATACGACCCTTAGGTTTGAGGGTGCCTTCCTTTTGTTCTTTGAGACGAACAGCCTCTGCTGCAAGGATTTCTTTCATCTGAGTATTTGCAGCTTCTGCACCTTTGGCGTCAACCTTGTGAACTTTGCCTTCGACAATCTTATTGGCGTTCTCATCAATCTTAAGCAGACGGAAGAGCACCTTACGAGAGCGCCTAAACGCAACGCCAAGGACCGCAGAGAGTGCAACTACAACTGCTGCCAGCGCCTGGATGGTGTAGGTCATAACTGACGGGTCAACGTAAGCCTGAGCTGTTGCTGGTAGAAGTGCCCACCACGCAAACGTCAGTACTGCGACAAAAAACGCTCCATGAAGGAAGGACGCGCGGCTTTGAACAGCGGCGCTGCAAGAGTTTCTCATGGTAGAAGTTGTTGTTTTAGTCACGAGAAACACCGTCCTCATCAGTTGTCTTTGTGGCGTCTTTAGTGGAGCTGACGTCGTCGCTTTTCTCAGCGTCGTCTGCAGCGTCCGCAGCAGCGTTCTTCTTGGTAGTAGCGTTGTCTGCAACCTCAGCAGCGTCCTCCTCCTGGTGCGCCAAAACGCGCTCGAGGATGAACTTACCTGCGGCTTCTCCACCGTGGCCGAGATTAAAGATCATGTTGTTACGAATCTCTTCAATCTTGTGCGACCAGCTATCGGTCTCTTCAAGCATCTGCGCAACCGCGTCGCCAAGGCCCGAAAGGTCCTTAGGATCAAAGCTGCGGCCAATCTCATTCCTGAGCGTAATGTCACATGGATCCGAATGAATCTTGCTCCAGTCGGGGTTATTCTCCTTCATCGCGGTATCAATGAAGACCGACGGCTTGAGCGTGGTAAATGAGAACTCCTCGGCAACACTTGACCAGTCAGTAAACAGCAGATCAGCCGAGAGAACCGAAGTGTTGGAGCTGAAGTCGGTCTCAAAGGAGAGCTCCTCTGGATCCGCGTCAGCATAGCGAGCAAGAATCTCCTCCATACGGGCAGGATAGCGCTTCAAATACTCTGGGTGTGGGCGAACCACAATACGCCAGCCGCGGCCCATGAGCTGATCAAGCAGGCCGTCAAGGCAGCTGTCCATCAAGTTGTCATACTGCCACGAAGGACCAATCAACAACAGGGGTTTCTCGCCAGGTTTCCGCTGACCCAGATTCTGCTTCTGGTAGTTCTTGATTGACCTGTCGAGAAGATCGTAGCCAATAGCTGGCTTTCTTTTAGATGGCGTACCGTAGTACTTCTCGACCAGCTCAAGATCGTACTGCTGGTGAGGACCAACACAAAGGACGTCGTCGTAGTAGGTGTACTCGTTGCGCGTTGAAGTAACCGTCATGGAGGTCATGTGGTGGCACATGTACATGTACTCAGCATCTTTGCGCACGTAGGAGCGCTTCATGTAGGAGCTCTCCAGGTCACCGAGGGACGTAACCACAACGTCGGCATCCAGCTTCATAAAGAGCGTGATGAGACGACGCTGACCCAAGTAATACGGAATCAGCCGAGGCTGCTGTTTTGCCAGCTCAAAGACCTGGTCATTGGGGTCAGAGGTGACGTAGTGAATACGAATGTCAGAGTTTGCCAGCAGCCACTCGATGGCGCCCTGGAAGTACTTGTAGAAGCCGCTTGATTCGGAGTAGAAGACCAGGTGCTTGCCGATGGTATCAAAGAAGCGCTTGTAGTCCTCTTTTTCTCGAGCGGCATGAGGATCGCGCTGGAACCATTTGTGTGTGGACTTGGTTGCTGCGTCCATTGCCTCAAACTCATCGCGAGCAGCGTTGAGATCGTCGTAATCAACCTGCTTACGAGGGTCAATGATGATGTTGCAGACAATTTGGACCAGGATTGAGAGAAGGTTTGAGCAGACCCAATAGAACGCCATGCCACAGACAACGTAGACTGCAAGTACCAGCGACATTGCAATAGAAAGGCCGTTTGTGGTGTTCTTCTCAGCACGAGACTGCTCGCGCTGAAGTGGGTTCAGCTTGTTGGAAGCAAGGCCAAGAGCAACCGAGGACAAAGCTGCTGCCAGTGGCATAATCCAGGTGATACCACCGTCGATAATTGGGGTCATGCCCAAAAACTCTGTGCCAGGCGCGCCGGAATCAGTGATGCCATGGATGACGTCTACCAGGCCAAACAGGATGACTACCTGGATTGCCAGAGGAATAAGGCTCAATAGCGGGTGATAACCTGCCTTTTTGTTGAGCTCATTGGAGCGTTCCTCGATGGTCTCCCTGTCGCCAAAGTAGCGAGTCTTCAGGCGGAAGGTCTCGGGCATAAGACGCACCATAACAATAGAGTTTTGTTGCGTCCAAAGTGCCAGAGGCATCAGGATGATTTTAGTTGCAAGAGTAAAGAGGAAAATTGCCGCCCACCAACTGCCGGTCAAGTCGTATGCGGGCTGAACGATAAGTGAAAAAACGTGCGCAAGCTGCTCCATATACAAACCTTCTACGAGAAAACTCAACAGAAGCCAATAAAACCTAAACCTAAAACCTGCAAAACCTAAAACCTGAAACCTGCAAAACCAATGGAATTCATGGCAAACTAAAAGAAAGCTACGACATCTCAATGAAGTTTGCAGTATCTAAAGTTAACCTCAAGAAACCATTTGTGCATAACTAATTTATGGTATCAAAAAACGCTATTTATCGGCAGTTTAAAGCGAACAATCAAAATGTAAAATCTTTAATTTGAATGGACAAAAATTATTCATAAATTGTTCTTTTTAAAATCATTCTATAAAAGTTACGTAGGCAATTGTCTTTCTCGTTAATCAAAAATTAACCCCTGAAATGGTATTTTATTTAATTTTTGGGTTGCAATCGCGGTTCTGCTGGCTAAAATACTCTCCATGTTATTTTTAATATTCGGCGCAATTGAGCGCTTGTGAAATGAGGAGATTCTATGCAGGCTAATCTGCAGGAGCTAAAAGAGACCTATTCGCGGCAGACGTATAGTGTGTTTTCGATCAACCGCCAACAGAAGATTGCTGACTCCCAAGTTACCTTTTCGCTTGCTCACTCTGTTTTCATCATTCCTGTTTTTGGAGCTGCCGAGATTACTATTGGTGGAAATGAATTTGTCTGCGAAGGAACCACGGTTGTACATGTTCCTGCAGGTCAGACAGTAACGTATCGAACCCTTTACGGACGCTCGTTTGACCATGTAAACATCTACTATGATGGCATTCAGGGCGATGTCACCAGCCCAATCTTCAATGCCTATGCATTTGATCCTCAAGGATTCGACCGCATTCTTGATAAGGTGCTTGACCTGGAAAAACTTAACACTACCCCATCGCTGGACAATCGTGTTGCTCAGATTGTCAATGGCACCGAGCTCATCAAGTCTATGTTCCTACTCACCAACAGCCAAAAGGTTCAGGAGAGCATGGCCGAGGCTCGCACGTATATTGAGCTCCACTTTGCAGATCCAATTACCATCCCTGGCCTGGCTAAACGTTGCGGAATGAGCACTCAACGTTTCTCCAACAATTTTGTCCAAACATTTGGCGTTCGACCAATGACATTCATCATTGCAAAACGTCTTGATCATGCTCAACAGCTGCTTCAATCTGGCCTTTCTGTGCGCGAGACTTCTGAGGCAGTTGGCTATAGCGATCCGTTCTATTTCAGCAGACTATATAAGAAGCACATGGGAGTCACGCCTCAGGATGTTCATGACAGCTATGAGGGAAATGTCCTGATTAAGTAGCTGTCGTTTAAGATTGCCTGTTGCTACTTGCAGAAATTACTTGCCCCAATTACTTGTGGCAAAGCTGGTCGCAGGTTTTATTGCAAATCAAAGGGTCAGAACGTTCCGCTCTGACCCTTTTTGCATAATCAGGTCATAAAATGCATTCCTGTGAATACGTAATTTTTGAGCTCAAAATTATGTGCCAAAAAAGGTAAAAAACCCGTTTAGTTGGAAATGAAAATTGAAAATTAGCTGTTTTATCTCCAACTAAGACGATTTTTTACCGCGTCAAAAACTTTTATCTGGGCAAACGTTGTATGCAGAAAAATGAAACCTCCAACTAAACGCATTTTTTACCACTTGGAGACTTATTTAAGCGGTTTCCGAAGAATCTAAGGCATCCACTGCCCCTCCATCAGCCGCCTATCACCATTCTTCGAGCAACTCTTGCGCGGAGCCAGTGCTGCATCGCAGCACAAAAAATCCCAGCACCACTAGGTGCTGGGATTTTGTGCTTGAACTGTAGAACTTGTTAAGCAGCGTCAACAACTTTCTCTGAAGTGTTGTCTTTCTTAGCAAAGTGCTCAGCGACATAACCAGTAATCAGTGGTGTCAGGATTGCAGTAACGATAACTGCAGCTGCTACCTGTGCGTTTGCTGTTGCAAGAACAGCACCGCCATACAGGGCTGGGTTAGCCTCTGCCATAGCAGCAGGTGTAAGTGCATTTGCACCTGCACAGGAAGAAATAGCAACACCAGCAATACCACTTCCGCCAGTTGCACGATCAACAAAGTAGTTGATAAAGCCACCGCAAACGGAGCAGATAACACCAAGCAAAATACCTGCAGGACCAGCCATGATGAGGGAATCAAACTTCATAGTAGTTCCCATAGCAAAGAAGGTCATAACAATAATAGCTGGCAGCGCGCTGGTCAGCATCTTCTTCATGGATGGGAAGAAGTTGCCAAGCAGAATACCAATAATAATTGGCAGAACCGCACCAAGCAAAGACCAGTTAATTGGAGACTGACCAGTTGCACCAAGAGCAAGCATGGTAACTGGAGGTCCAACTACCAGTGTAGTAATTGCAACTGCACCCTGCTCATACTCGTTGCCATAATCTGCCATCAGGCCTGCATACATGGAGTTGTTTGCACCAGAGCAAGCAGCAAGGATAACCATAGAAGACAGGCCAAGCAGGTTGTCGTTCAAGAAGAACAGAACGGCCAGACCAAGAGCAACGCAGAAAATTACCTTAGAAATGATGATGATTGCACCGCGAAGTGCAGCCTTAGGTGCGCTCTTGAACGAAATTGTTGCACCAACACACAACATGAAAGCGCCAACCAGAGCAGCAGTACCCTTAACGGTCATTGCGGCAGTAAAGCTACCAAGCGTTGGAAAAACGTCTGGAAAAACTGTGTTCATGAAAACGCCGAGCAACAGTGGTACCAGGATGTTTGCACCTGGAATGCGGCCCAGAGCCTTAAATGGGTGCTGGATGGAGATTGGTTCTTTTTCAGCCATGTACTCCACCTAGTCCATTACGATGCCGCCATCGCAGTCGCCAATCTCACCGTTGACGAAGCTAGCAGCGTCGGAAGCAAAGAACAGAATCATCTGAGCTGGCTCAGATGGCTGAGCAGGACGGCCCAAAGGAATGATGCTGATGACCTTGTTGTACTTCTCAGGATCGTTGGAAAGTGCAGTGGTCATGCCAGTAATGGTGAAGGATGGGCAGACAGCGTTACAAGAGATGCCGTACTTACCGCCCTCTTTAGCGATAGCCTTGGTGAATCCGTTAACACCAGCCTTGGAAGCAGCGTAAGCAACGGTGCCAAGCAGGCCGCCGCCAATCTTACCAGCAACAGAAGAAACGTTGACGATGCGAGCGCCGCCACGGTCAATGAAGTGCTGCCAGAGAGCATGGGTCAGGTTGTAAGTACCAGTAAGGTTGGTGTTGATAGTCTTAGCCCACTCAACATCGTCGACCTCTGCAAAAGGAACAGTGCTTACGCGACCTGCGCAGTTGATAAGAACGTTAACGTCGCCGCACTCTTCAAGAATGCGAGCAACAGTCTTCTTAACTGCCTCGCCATCAGAAATGTCCATGAAGAAGAAATAGTTTCCCTCGCCAAGTTCCTGAACAAACTTCTGGCCAACCTCCTCCTTATCGAAAGAGCAAACAACTACGTGTCCGCCACCTGCGACGACACCCTTGGAAATCTCAGCGCCGATGCCTGAGTTACCGCCGGTGACCAGTACGAGCTTACCGGTAAAATCAAATGCCATGCTCTTCTCCTTTGAATCTACGAGCACAAACCATTAGGAAACAACTAAATCATACCTGCATTTACATAACAAATAACAGAAAAAATTATCTTCAGAAACACATTTTTTCATCGATATACTGCCTAGACGAAATAATTGTCATAAATGATACTCAATTTAAACAATTAGCTCTTAACAATCCTCTTTCAAAAGTCGCAAGTTTCACAGAGTGATTACGCAACGCACAGTAACCCCGCAACGCACAGTAACTCCGATACGCTCGGCAACTTCGATACGCGTAATGCATCCAAAACACACCTTGTCATTACAGGTCATTTTATCATAAAGTTAGACATAGCTAACTTATAGGCATACAATAAAGCAAAAACTATTAGTACCCTTCAATCTTTTGGAAAGAGGTCGCTATGAAGCATCTCTCTGCGCGCGCTCCACTGGGCTTGCGCGCATATTTTACCAGCGCCGCAAACTCAACCAGTTCCGTACGTTCTTCTGCACCAGCGTGCTCTCCCAGTGCTACACGCACAGGCGTCGCACAGCGCAGCTCGACTATGACCCGCAGGTCAGTGCTCACCTTGCTCGGCGCAAGCTCCGCGGCAGCAATCGCTTCTCTCGCCGCATGTAGTCCACACGATTCTGCAGCCAGCTCAAGCTCCGCGCAAAACCAAAACTCCTCGGCTCCCCTCGTCTTGACCACCTTCACCGTGATCCAGGACATGGCTTCTCGCGTTGCGGGCGAGTTTTGCCAGGTAGAATCCATCACCAAGGCCGGCGCCGAAATCCACGACTACGAGCCTACGCCCGACGACCTCAAGCGCGCGCAAAAAGCCCAGCTCATCCTCAACAACGGCCTGGGGCTTGAGCGCTGGTTTGAGCGTTTCGTCGATGACTCGCCTGCTCAGCGCGCTGACCTCAGCGAAGGCATCACCGCCATCCCCATCGCCGAGGGTGACTACCAGGGTCAGGCCAATCCGCATGCGTGGATGTCGCCCGCAAACGGCAAGATTTATGTCGAGAATATCGTCCGCGCGCTCAGCAACCTTGTCCCTGACCACGCCAAAGACTTCGAAGCCAACGGCGACGCATACAAAAAGGAGCTCGACAACATCTCCTCTCACCTGATTGAGGAGCTTAGCGCCCTGCCGGAGAGCCAGCGCACGCTTGTGACCTGCGAGGGAGCGTTCTCGTACCTGTGCCGCGACACCAACATGAAGGAACTCTACCTTTGGGCCGTTAACTCCGCTGATGAAGGCACTCCGCAGCAGATTGCCAAAGTCGTCGAAACTGTAAAAGCCCAGCAAATACCCGCAGTATTCTGCGAATCCACGGTAAGCCCCAAGGCAATGCAGCAGGTTGCCGACGAGACGGGCGCTGTCCTCAAGACTGACGAGAAGAACATCTTGTACGTAGACTCCCTCTCGGAAGCCGACGGCCCCGTGCCCACCTATCTTGACCTGCTGCAACACGATGCAGACGCAATCGTATCTGGTCTCATGGGAAGGTAATTGTTCGATGAATCTTTGTGTTTCGCAACTTTGCGCCTGGTACGAGAAAAAAGACCGCAAGAAACCCATCATTTATGACGTGAATTTCTCGCTTTCAACAGGAGATCTTTGCGCACTTGTTGGCGTCAATGGCGCCGGTAAATCTACGCTCTTCAAAGCACTGATGGACACCATCGCATGGGAGGGGTCACTTACTTGGGGTCAGCAACCTCTTTCACAGGCGCGCAAGCAGGGAAAAGTCGCTTACGTCCCTCAAACGGAGGCAATTGACGCAACGTTTCCGCTGCTCGTAAAAGACGTTGTTATGCAGGGAAGATATGTTCATCAGGGTTGGATGCGCATACCTTCCGCTCAGGACAAAGAGCTGGTTGCCCAGGCACTTGAACGCGTTAACCTGGCCGACCTTGCAGATCGTCCACTTGCCCAACTCTCGGGCGGACAAAGAAAACGTGTTTTTGTGGCACGTGGAATAGCGCAAGCTGCTGAGCTGGTATTTCTCGACGAACCGTTTGCGGGAGTGGACGCTCGCTCTGAGGCCATCATCACCGAACAGCTCAATAACCTCAGTAAAGAAGGCAAAACATTGCTCGTTTCAATTCACGACATCAATTTGGCCCAGCAAAAATTCCCGCTCTGCCTGGTCATCAATAAAACCATTACCGCACAGGGCTCTTCAAAAGAAATTCTTTCTGGAGACGCCCTCCTGCAGAACCTTGGTATTTCCGAAGATACCCACATTGAGGAGGTGCTCCATGCCTGAGGTAGACATTCTCCAATACGCATTCATGCAGCGAGCCCTCATCACCGGAATTGCAACCGCCATAGTCTGCGGGCTTTTGAGCTGCTGGATCACACACATGGGATGGTCGCTTATGGGCGACGCTATCTCGCATTCTATTCTTCCAGGCGTGGTCATTGCTCACCTGCTGGGACTTCCCTATCTGGTAGGAGCACTTGTGTTTGCTCTCATTACCGTGGTGTTGGTCGGACAAGTCAAAAAGAGCCAAATTGTGCGCCCCGATACTGCTATCGGTATTGTATTTACAACGTTTTTTGCGTTAGGAACAGTTCTCATATCCAAGGTTCCAAGTCAAATTAACTTGTCCCACATTCTGTTTGGAAACCTTTTGGGGGTCACTACTCCCGACATGCTGCAAGTTCTTTGTATTGGCCTGCCTATTGCAATCCTGCTCATCCTTAAAAACAAGGACCTGACTTTGCTTTCATTTGATCCCACGCAGGTTCAAGCAATCGGTCTTTCTACTAAAACACTCACTTCATTCTTGCTTGTTGCCCTAGCCCTCGCAATTGTCATATCGCTCCAGGCAGTTGGCGTCATTTTGTCAGTCTCGCTGCTTATTGTTCCGGGTGCCTGCGCAAGGCTTCTTACCAATCAGATGCGACATATGCTCTGGATTTCTCCGCTTATTGCCACGGTCAGCGTTTTGATTGGAATAACAGGCAGTTATTACTTAGACGCCTCTTCTGGAGGAATGATTGGACTCACCCTCGGCGTGGTTTTTTGTATCATTTTTATACTAAAGAGTTTACCAAAGCTTACTTTTGGACATATACTAAACAAGAACTAAGAAAGGAGGACCAATGCATACACACAACACCTCAGAAGCCCAGCTCACGCACGCAACCCGCGCGCAAAAGCTCTTGCACAGGCAGGCCTCAGCGGCCCTCAGAACATCCATTGGTCTTATGGTCGGAGCTCTTCTTATTGCGATGGTTCATTAAGGCTTCAACTCAAATAATCACCCAAGTTTGGCGAGAAACCCCTTCTATTCAAAGGGCTTCTCGCTAAATTTTTATATAAGTGTTTGAACGAGAATACCTACGGATACTGACGCAAGGTTGGCCAAGATTGAAAGAGTCCATGGGGTGTTACTTACTCTTTTTACCTTGTATATAAGACCTTCGACAGCAATAACAACCAGCTCAACAGTTATGACGTACGCCCAGTACTGAACGTCGTTAGCAACCACATCAACAAGGGCGCTTGTGATAAAAACGGCAATTGGATTAGTAAGCACTTGAGCAGCAACAACTATCAACAGCGCTTGATTGTCTTTAACGCCCAGCGATTTTGCGACAATAAGCTCAACAGTAATAGTCAGAATCAGACAAAACGCAAATATTGGAATAACGGTTATCAAATACGGCAACAAAAATATTTGGTCGTCCATGCCATTAGCCTTCTGCTTGTTTGTCTTCAGCCACACACTCATCTTCAACCGCAAGCTCATTAACCTGATCAGATAGCTCTGCGATTAGAACATCTTCCTCTGCAGCCTCAACAACTTGTGCTGCCTGGAACATACGCTCATGACCAAATGGTCCTGTAGCCACGGAATCTTTGACTAACGTAAGACCTACACCCAACGCAAGTGCCGAGACCAAACTGATACCAGAGAGCATCGCAGGATGTTCAATACGGAATCCTACGAGCGCAGGCAATGCACCTACAGCTAGTGAGAAACTGGCCAGTCCAAACGCGGTGCCTTTTGCGTTAGGCAAGATATTTGCCAGAGATGCCAACGTAATGGACATAGTAAAGTTGAAGAAAAATACACCCAGAAGGCCCAGAACCGGTATCTCCCATGAGGGCACAAACAAGGTGGCTGCAGCAATGAGCGAGAAGATCGCTGTAGTCCTGAAGCCAATACGATCAGCAACCACTCCACCAAGCGCTTTACCTGCAAATATGCCAAGGATACTTAATACCAGTAAGAGCATCTCGCTCTTCCAAGGAAATGCCGTAACCATGCCGACATAGCTTCTCAGCGCCACCACAAGGCTCAGCAGTACAATCGCAAGCAATGTATTGAATGAAAGCCCCGAAATATCAAACGAAACGTTATGCACGTTCCAGTACTTCTTGTTAACCTTGTGTACTACAAGCGTGATAAGCGCACATAAGAACAACAGCACAAGCAGGGAAAACGCAATCTGAAGTCTTCCCATTTGAGCACTTTGTGTACCTAAAAAGACTCCAATTGCACCAGTTGCAATAAAGATTCCCGAAGGTCCTGCATGTTTTTGCGAGATATTAAGGACGCTCAGTCCACCTGCACTATGGAAGAGCGCGTTTCCAATCGCAAGCAAAAGAATTGCAGGCCACTCAAGAAGGGCTATAGGGATCAGCGAAAGAATAACTCCAGCACCCACTAAAGCATACGAAAGTAAGGCGGCATAGGAGTTCTTATCCAGCTGATCCAGCGCAATGCCTATAGGGAGCTGCAGGGTAAAGGCAACTATGTCATACAGTAAAATACTGAGCGCAACAACTTCCATCGAACCCTGGCCAGACTCTCCCAACACTCGGCTTACCGCGCAGAGCATGGTAGATACGCATGCAAAGTCAACTACAAAGTGACAAAGTGCATACGCAAAGGTAGTGACTTCTTTTTTGGGAAGAATCTGCTGTGTTGTGGACAAGGTTTTACCTGCGACGCCTTATGATCATAATGAAGCCAATTACTGCCACAAGAGTAGAAACTGCAGCCATGGCTAAGAAGCTAGATGATCTACCGATTCTTGGCGTAGAAATAACATCAGCTTTTGCAATGACTGGCAAAGCAACTGTCATGACAAAAGTGCTGGCAGCAAGCGCAATTTTTTGGGCTGAACCCAAACTAGAACGTAGATGACGATACAGTGACATAGTACCTCCTTCATCAACTTTTTAACATTTTACCAGTACACACGCCGCGTTCCAAATGTACTCCCGTAAACGGCATAAAAAAGCACCCGACAAGTGTGAACTACCTCCCATTTTTTGGACATAAGAAATGGGAGGCAGTTCATATGCGGGGGATTATGATTCTGTAGCGTGTTAGTGTCGGCTTTTAGTTCTGGCGGACAAAATAGCGCAGCTTTCTTATGTTCTGCTGAAGAATCGACATGTTCTTAATCAAGATAGCCAGGCAGCTAGGCGGTCGCACTACCTGATATGCATCTCTATGCATAAACTTCATCTAATATGCTTAAACATGAATAGACTTATATAAGAAATTTAACTATCGATAAATTCTGTATCTACGGAACACACCTAAGTCAGATATTCTGCTCAATTGCGGGCATATTACACATCAAATGAAGATAATCTGCGCGTTTGAGGTATTTTCAGCGTCATGTATACGTCTTTTTAACAGATTATCCGACTTAGGTGTGTTTTGAACTGTCTCCTATTTCTCGTGTCCAAGAAATGGGAGACAGTTCAGTGTCGAGCGCTGTGCAATCGCTTAAGGTTTTAACCTCGCTTTGGCTATGCAGTCCGTTTAGTTCTCAGCCTTCTTAATCTTCTCGCCAAGTTTTTTGTCAATGACGACGTAGAGGTAGCCCAGGGCAACAAAGACAACAATCAAAATCACAATGGTCAAAGCAACTGTTGGGACTCCTAGCTTGTCAAAGTCCATAAATCCATAAGGCCAGCGAGACTTCTCTTTAATATGCACGCCAAAGCCCAGGACCAAAACAATAATGTATGCAAAATACGTGAGCGGATACAAAGGCCAGATCAGAGGCTCTTTGAAGCCCATAGTTGGCTTCTCGTCAAAGAGCAGCCAGTCCAAAACAGCGCAGATAGGAATCACATCATGCAGAATAAAATTGTTGAACTTAAAGACGCCGTTGACAAAAACCTCGCCGTGATCAAGCAGGAAATAAGCTACCAGGCCAGTTACGGTAATGCCCAGCATAAGCGTGTGTTTGACCGTTGGCATCCATGGCTTCTGAGCAGTCTCGGGATGCTTGTAAGCCTGGAACAGTGCGCCCCAATAATAGGCAACAAGCAGCAGGTTAGAGATATTGGTAAAGTAATACAAGAAAGAAACGCGGAAGTTCATTCGGAAGACGCCCGCAGAATCACACAGTACAAAGGTGCCAATCACAGCAATAAACAGCTTAAAAATAAATGACGCTTTCTTAGATTTAATCAACGCAGTGCCTCCTTCTGTAAAGCGAGAGGTCACTGTAAACCTAGCGCGCCGCGACAAAAATACGTAATTCTCAGAGTTAACAGTTATGTTTCAAATGAAAAAGATTCAAAAAAATGCGGTCTTCTCACTTTTGGCGAGAAGACCGTGAAATGGCGAGAAAATCGCAGATGTCAAAGGTGTACCAAATCAACCAGGATTGCTTTACTGAAGCGCGTGCTTAATCACAAGAATTGGATGGTGCAACAAAAGCCGAGGTCCTGTGGATTTCATAACTTCTTTGACACGAGCGCGCATCTCTTTGCTATAGCAATGCGATTGGCATTTTGAGCAAAACGTCTTTGTCTCAATGTGAGGACAGCGGTCCACACGCGTATGCGCATACTTCTCAAGCTCAGCGCACTCGTCGCACAGAGGTTCGTGGGCTTTGGTGTGATGGTGCTTCTCGCAATAAAAACGAATCATTAACGAGATAAGATCTTTTTCCTTTTGGCGCTTCCGTTCAATTTCTTCAGGTGTCATCAGCTCACTCGTCCCCCATCAACGGTGTAAACAACATCTGCAATTCCCATGGTAGAAGCCCTGTGAGAGACAAGAACCACGGATTTGCGCTCAGTTTCTTTATCAAGCGAGCGCAAGATAATTGCCTCGTTCAAGCTGTCTAGGTTACTGGTTGGCTCGTCGAGCAGCATGAGTGGCGCGTCATGCAAGAATGCGCGAGCAAGGCCAATGCGCTGGCGCTCTCCGCCAGAAAGTGAGTCGCCAAGCTCTGCAACAGGCGTATCGTACCCCTGGGGCAGCGTGGAAATGTACTCGTGAATTGAAGCCTTCTTGCACGCCTCAACAATCTCTTCATCCGTTGCGTCAAGCTTTGCAATGCGCAGGTTATTCTTGATGGAATCGTGGTACAAATGCGTATCTTGCGTCATGTAGCTCTCAAGATCACGCAGGTTAGAGGTATTAATCTGCTCCAAAGGAGTTCCAGAAACCTCAATGGCGCCAGGTGTTGCTGGCCAGAAACGCATCAAGAGTTTAAGCAGCGTAGACTTGCCTGAGCCGCTCTTTCCCACAATTCCCACGATCTTATCGGTAGGAATATCCACGGAAATGTTGTCTAGAATCTGCTCGTTATCATACGCAAATGAAAGCTCAGATACACGTACGCCTTCATATGAGATGTCTTTTTGACCCACTACATCTTTAACCAGGGGCTGTTCGTCCAAAATATCCAAAACACGATTGCCTGCAGCAAACGTACTGGTCAGGGTTGTACCAAGTGCTGCCAAAGCCACAACAGGTCCAAATGAACTCATCAATGCAATGGTGACAATGAAAGCTTCATTCATAAGAATCTGCTGGTTATAAGCCAGATAGAACGAGCTAACGAACATAACAAGACCGGAGAGCAAAATAACCGTTGAGGTGATCGCATCGTTGACACCAAATGCCTTCTTAACTGCCTGCTGTCTGTCGCTTAACTGATCAGCAAGCTTACTGGAGCTCTCAAGCATTTGAGTGCCCGTGTTGTATTGCAGAATCTCGTCAAGACCACGCAGGTTATCAAGGGTAACCGTCGAGAGCTTACCAGCAAGATCTCTTGCCTCAGCAGAGTCTTGCTCGGAGCGCTTAGACATAGCAAGCGGAATTGCCACGCCAACTACCAGGTAAGAAACAAGTGCAATAACACCCAAAATCCAGTTGGCAGTACCTGCAATAAACCACACCATTACAATGCAGAACACAACCGCAATGCAGATAGGCGAGATAGTGTGTGCGTAGAAAACCTCAAGCAGCTCAATGTCTGAGGTAATGACGCTCATCAGGTTGCCCTTATTTTTGACCTCAAGCTTTGCAGGGGCAAGCTTTCTGAGCGCCGTGAACACACGGTCTCTAATAAGCGCAAGCAGTTTAAACGCAATAAAGTGGTTGCATTCCTGCTCGGCATAGCGCAGCAGACCGCGGACCAGGGCAAACAAAAGCATGCCACCAAAAAGCAATGCCATAGGAGAAGATGAAGCAAATCCCATAGCGCTGAGCAGCGCATATGCTCCAAAAATGCTGATGAACGTGGCGGCAAGGTTACCCAAAACGCCCATCAAAATTGCAAGTATCATAAAGCCAGCCAGAGGGCGAACCAGCCCCACCAGCCTCAACATGATGGTGAGCGCACTACGGCGAGAAGTACGTGCAGTTGTGGCGCTGTTCTTAACTTCTGTCTTCATTACGCCTCAACTCCTTTCACATAATTCTCAAGCTCGGTCTGGGCCTGCGTCATTCGTTTGTACTCGTCATTTGTTGCAAGCAACTCTTGGTGCGTACCGCTTCCAACAACGCGACCATGCTGCATAACAACAATCTGATCAGCATTTTTAACGTTTACTAAGCGGTGAGAAATTACCAACACCATCTTTGACTGAGCAAGCTGGTGAACCTGCTGCATAATAACGTCTTCACTCTCAACATCAATATTTGAAGTAGCTTCATCAAAGATGTACATCTGGCTATTGTGAAGCAGAGCTCTGGCCAGTGCTAATCTCTGACGCTGACCACCAGACAAGTTGGAGCCCTTCTCGGCAACTGGTGCGTCAAGTCCACCCAAAGACTTTACGAACTCAGCAAGATTGACCTGTTCAAGGGCGTGCCAGAGCTGTTCTTCAGTTGCCTCTGGATTACCCATGGCAAGGTTAGAGCGAACGCTTCCCATAAAGAGATGTGCTTGATGACCAATATACGTAACGTTTTGAAGCAAATTCTGGTCAGAAATGTCTGACAAACTGGTATTTCCAAACAGAACATCGCCAGAATACGAGCGAAGCTTTCCTGTCAGAAGTGCGGCAATTGTTGATTTGCCACAGCCCGACTCTCCTACCAGGGCATTCAAAGAGTTAGCGCGCATTCCAAAAGAAACATTCACCAAGACGGGTTTCTCGCCATCATAGGAGAAAGAAACGTTGCGCAAAGCGACATCACTAGAAGCTGGAACGGTCTTGGTACCCTGCGCTCGAACAGGCATATCAAGCAGGTCAAAGATCTTGTCCGACGCTGCCATACCGTTCATGGCAATGTGGAAATAACTGCCCAAAAGACGCATAGGCAGGAAGAACTCAGCCGAAATCAAAATGACAAAGACGCCTTCCCACATTAAGAGGAGGTGGTCATTTACCTGCTGAATTGCAAGAATTGTACCAAGCGCGCTTCCACCAAATGCAACCACGTCCATCACGGTGATGGAGTTGAGCTGCATGGTTAGAACCTTCATGGTAATACGCCTGAAGTACTCGGCTTCCTCGTTCATCTGCTTGTGTTTAAAATCGTCAGCCTTGTAAATCTTTGCTGTGGTCAGACCCTGCAGGTTCTCCAAAAACGTATCGCCAAGCTGCGTATACTGGCCCCAATACTTAGACAAAAGCTTCTTTGCAAACTTCTGGATAAGAACGATGGTCATTGGGATGAGCGGAACAAATGCCAGCAAAACAATGCCAACTACCGGACTAATAAAAAGCAACGTCAGGAATAATGTCAGTGGCGCCAAAGCTGCATAGAAGAACTGTGGTAGATACTGCGCAAAATACGTTTCTAGCTGGTCAACGCCTTCAACTGCCAGCTGAACAATCTCACTGGTCGCATATGAATTTTTATACGAGGGACCAAACTCTAAAAGCTTCTGATAGATTTTCTCGCGAAGGGTCTTTTTAACCCTTTTTGCTGCGTAAAAGCTTGTCTTGTGCTGAGCAAGTTTGCAGAAATACCTGATCACAATAGCAATAAGGCAGAATGCAATAAACACCAGCTGCTCTTCAAAGACAAAATAATTCATGAACAAAGCTTCTATCATTCTTGCCAGAGAGTACATAAATACAATATTGGCAAGCAGCGCAAGCCACTGGTAAAGCACGGTCAAGCCAATATATTTTTTACTCTCCTCAATGAGGGCAATGAGGCGTTTGTTAATCATCATATGCAGACTTCTTTCGCTTTTCTTACAAGCAGAATCTTTAATCCACTAACTGTTTTAATTGCTTTACATGTAGTTTTGTCGTTGCATATACGAGTTTGCCTTATGCAACATTTAAAAACAACACACAAAATAGCGAGAACAACTGCTATTTTTGAACACGTTCCCAGTCCTCTTTTGTGAGTACTGAGACACCAAACTGCTCTTCTTTGCCTGTATATTTATTCAAGTCTGTAAAGATTTCTGCTTCTGTGAAGCCACACTTTTGAGCCACTGAAGCAGACCTCTTATTACGCTCAAGATATCTAATAATCACCTGGTCAACGCCATGCTCTTCAAATGCATAGGTAGTAAGAGCTTGAGTGCCTTCAGGCGCCAACCCTTGTCCCCAATAAGGACGACCAATCCAATAGCCAATTTCTGCCTGATGCAACTGCTTTGAGGAATCTTTTGGATCAGGAATTTCTTTAAAATCCAATGACATCGAGCCAATTACATGACCAGTCTTTATATCCTTTACGGCATAACAGAACTTCTCGGACAATACATTTGCAAGAACCTGCTTGGAATCTTCCAGAGTCTTGTGCGGTTCCCAGCCACAAAGTGGTCCGATCTCTGAATCTTTTGCTAGTTCATAAAGCTCATCCGCGTCAGATGCATGCCATGGAATAAGAAACAATCTCTTAGTGGTAATCATCCAAACTCCTTTTGAAACTCTTTGTCTTACGGCTATTTTTTACTGTCCAATCTGTTGGACACTCATTCTTTAACAAATCCATATTCTATTCTCAACATCTTCTAAGGAGGCTCTTATGTACAGTCCTACAAAGCTTGTTGATTCCTTCGTTGTTTCCGGTCTTCCCTACTACGACGCTCCTCTTATCTTTGATCAGCTCAAACTTGGCTCAGATTTAACCATTGTTCCTGAACGCGATAACCCTTACGACCCAGAGGCTCTTGCTCTGTACTCTAATGACTACAAGCTGGGCTTTGTTCCTAGAGAAAGCAATTCTCTCTGGAGTACTTTGCTCTTCTACGGACATCAAAACATTGTTACTTGCAAGATCACGCAGCTCAGCGATCACCATGGTCATCTTCTTGTTAAAGCAGGTCTTTACGTCATTGATGCTCGTTAATTGGCGCGAGAAAGACTACTTGTTTTGACCTGGTTTAGCTAATCCTCTTTCTGTGATTGGTAGCTCTGAAGAATTCCGCTCAAGTACTCTTGATATTTCTGCCTGGTCTTCTTTGGAGCTACTAGCTCTATATCTGTTCCAAAGGTTGCAAGCCAGCCGTAAAACGTTGGAGCTTCCATTACAGAAACATGCACGTCAGCTGTGGTTCCATCAGAACTTGGATTGTTCAAAATAATGTTCTTGCCAAAGCGGTCGTACACTGAGCACATTACGCGCTCATTGACGCGAAGCGTGACCTCAACAACCTCGCCCGAGTACATGCCAAAGACGCGCTCTTGATACTTGTCTATATCAAACTGCTTAATCTGCTCGTTAACCGTGGCGTCAGCATCAGAGACCTCAAGTCTAAACATGCGGTCCACGCGATAATTGACAAAGTTTTGATGCTTATCGTTCCACACAATAAGATAGTAAAAATCGTCAATATACGTAAGTTGAACAGGCGTTTCTTCTCTTACGGGAAGCTCTTCAATAACCTTATCTTTAAAGCCCTTCTTGCGATACTTAAACGAGACCTTTTTCTTCTGCAAGAGTGCTGTCTGAATAGCATTGAGTGCATAAAACACAGACTCATTTTGCGACTTAATGCGACCCTCGACATGGATGCGCTTCTTCAGCGTGTCAGAGGTAGACTTTCCACCCAGCTCACCGATAAGACTCACCAGGTTATTTGCTTTGCGCTCTGTCAAAAACTTTGACGACTGCACAGCATCTGCCATCAACATGAGCTCCTCAGCCTGAAACTTCCTAGTAGCCAGGCCGTATTCAACGGGATGGCGCTGGTAAGACTGAATGTCGTAACCAAAATTCTGCAGAGATTTGATGTCATCGTAGAGCGTTTTACGTTCCACGCTTAGCCCGCGCTCTGCTAGCTTTTCAATAAGCTGAGGAGTACTTAAGCCATGGTCATCGTCAGTTTCTTCCTCAAAAATTTTTACGAGGTGCAAGCAGCGGGTCTTCTCGCTTGGCATACTGCCTCCGAAGTCTAGCTCCAATAAAAAACTCCTGTCCATTTTAGTGGACAGGAGTCGAGAAGAACGTATGGTCAGAAACTCTTCGGTAAACGGCACGTAAGTCGTAGACAAACCGTTTCCAACTAACATTTAACCCCAAACCTCTTCGGCAATCTCTTTAACAAGCGCAATCTTTGCCCACTGCTCATCTTCAGTGAGCTTGTTACCAATCTCGCAGCTTGCAAAGCCACACTGAGGAGAAAGACAGAGGTTCTCCAGAGGTACGTACTGAGCTGCCTCATGAATACGCTCAATAACCTTGGCTTTCTCTTCCAGCTGGGCGTGCTTGGTGGTGATCAGACCAAGCACAACCTTTTTACCAGCTGGAACAGAAGCCAGGGGCTCAAAGCCACCGGAGCGATAATCATCAAATTCTAAGAAGAAAGCGTTTACGTGCTCTTGAGCAAGAAGAGCATCGGCCACATCGTCATAGCCGCCCTCGCAAGCCCAGGTACTATGGAAGTTGCCACGACAAACGTGCGTGTTAATAGTCAAGTCAGCTGGAGCAGCATCAAGAACGCGGTTATTAATCTCCAAGAGTAGTGCCTTAATCTTCTTAAGACCTTCCTGGTTAGCACCAAAGAAAAGCTCTGCACGTGGGTCAACCAGCACGCCCCATGAGCAGTCATCAAGCTGAAGATTACGACAGCCTGCAGCATATACCTGCTTAATAAACGCACCGTAGCCAGCAACAATATCTTCAAGAAGGTCCTGGTCGTTGGCATAGTACTTGTTAGTCTGCTCGCGGTTCATAGGCATAATGAACTGCTCAATAAACTGTGCAGGTGCAGGAATAGTAAGCTTAGCAACGGTTGTCTCGTCCTCAAACTGCTGAACAAAGCGGAAGTGCTCTATAAAGGGATGCTCTTTGGTGAGCTCCACTTTTCCTACGAGGAAGGTGTCGTCAATCTCTGCAGTCTCATCATGGAAAGGAAGTCCAGTATTAGTTGGCGCATGGCCAATACCTTCAAACGCCCACATAAAATCAAGGTGCCAGGTTGCACGCCTAAACTCACCGTCAGTGATGACTTTAAGGCCTGCCTGTTTCTCCTTTTGGATAAGCTCTGTAATAGCTTTGTCCTCTACTTGTTTGAGCTCATGCGAATCAATCTGACCTTTTTCAAACTGAATACGAGCCTGCTTAAGTTTCTCTGGACGAAGAAAGCTACCAACAACATCAAAGCGATGTGGAGTAGTTTTATCATTTTTGATTGCCATAATGACCCCTTAGAACTGCTTACGAGAAACCAGTATGACAATCAGCACTTCACTTGTGAAATACAAATACTTAACTAATTCATATAGCTAAAACCTATATCTTAACGTTTACCGTTCCACTCATCTAAGAACTGGTCAACATACTCCCGCATGTACTTCTCGCGAGCTTTTCCTAGCTCTTTGCCACTGCGCGTATTCATCATGTCTGTCAGTAAAAAGAGTTTCTCGTAGAAGTGGTTGAGCGACGTTGATTTGTGTGAGTGGTACTCCTCGCCGCCCATGTTGAGAGTTGGTGGTTCATCTGGGTCATACATACCGCGGCCATGACTTCCGCCATAGGCAAAGGTACGTGCGATGCCAACAGCACCAAGCGCGTCCAGGCGATCTGCATCTTGAACACACATACCCTCAAGCGTTGAAGGAACTACCGAGTCTGTTCCCGAGAAAGAAACCTCATCGATTGCGGTACAAATTGCCTGGATAGTGGCCTCGTCGACAGCATGCTGGCGCAGAAAACCAACGGCCCTATCCTTATGCTCATGCGTCTCTGGAGAAAGCTTGATGTCATCAACATCGTGCAAAAGCGCAGCAAGGGCAACAATCTCTTGATTTGCCCCCTCCTCTTGCGCAATTCTTACAGCCATTTTGTACACACGCAACGTGTGGAAGTAATCGTGGCCACTAAAATCTGTGGAGAAGACCTCTTTTACAAAGTCCAAAGCGTCATCGATAATTTTTGAGTCCATAACTCCCCGCTCAACACATTCAAACGTATCTCTCACGCATTATTTGCGCAGATTGTGCATCCTCTTAACTGTCTTTTTCTTAGTGTACAAAGCTTCTCTTGCTAGAAAATTTTGAAGCTCAAATTTTATGAAATTGTTAACTATCCAGCTTCCACTATTCAGTTTCCGCATAACTCACATTTGTCTTAAAATTTAATACATTTCTATTGCAATTTTTATCCGTTGCACGTTTATGACAAATGTCGAGAAAATCGTTAAAAATAGAGCAATTTAAATGCCATTTTTCAACGTACCAAATATTTTGATTAAATTATTTATATAACATGAGATGAAGACGTTTTTTGAAATGTGTTCAAACTATAAAAATCGCTGGTTGAGCTAACAATTTTTACCAAAATAATAGATAATTATCTATACGAAAAATGCTCTGAATATGTGTCATTTATCTCTATCGTGCTTATCGTGATGCATCACTTTCAGCGCAAGATTTAATTTCAAATTTTGTTGGGGTATTCACTATTTGTTAGGGGTAGGTATGGAAAGAAAAAACAAGAACTTTGCAAGCAAAGGGGCAAAGACAGCTATGTCTTTGGTACTTGCGCTCTCTTTGGTCCCTTCTTCAGCGTTAGCAGAAATTGCTAGCACTCAAGAAGTGGCTCAGACGCAAGAAGTTGCAGCAACTCAAACAAGTGATGCAACTGCCTCAACCTCTGAAGCAACAGCAGAGACCTCTGCTGAAACCACTACTAACGCAGAAGCTACTTCCAACCAGCAGACCTCTGAGCAGACTGCTGCTCCTGCAGAAAGATCTTCTCGCCGTGTTACAAGAAGCCTTTCTTACATCTCAACTGAGCTCTGGGTAGACGGAACCAACGGTAGCGATACTAACGAGGGCTCCAGCTCCGATCCTGTTAAATCCCTCCAGAAAGCACTGGAGCTGTGGGGAGAAACTTCTTCAATCTACACCATTCACCTCAAAGGCAACCTTGATTTGACCTCTACGGTTACTATTCCTTCTGGCCTTACACTCAAGATTGAATCTGAGGGTGCAACGCTTACTGGCACTGGAAACAGCATTGACGGTCTGGTTCTGTCACCTGGTTCAACGCTAACTGGCACAGGTACTCTTACCATGTCCGGCTTCAAAACCGCACTAACTGCATAAGATGGTTCAACCATCACCGATGGTACCTATGTGTTTAGAAACAACGCAGGTTCCAGCGGTACTCGTGGCATTTCCCTTGGCGGAACCGTTAGCGGCAGCACCAACAAGAACAGCGTTACCATCACCGCAGACGATAAGAGCAATACAAACTTCTTTGAGTCTGGTGTCACCTTTGAAAACGCTACTATCAAAGTAACTTCACAGGCTCGTACCTGGAATGACGCTCGCAACCTCAACCTTAGGAACACAGATCTTACCGTTGAAGGCTTTGGTCAGACTTTCTACGTCAACCAGCTCAACATGAATGATTCCACCCTTACCATTAACCCATCTTTCTGGGGCCAGACGGGCATGACCATCCAGGGAACTTCCAATATTGTTAACTCCACCATTAATGCTAATGCTGGCTCAACTTCTGGCATTTCTGTTGGTGTAGCTGGTGGAACAGTAAACGTTACTAACTCAACCCTTAACTTCACTAACGGTGGAACTGGCGGTCTTAACGTCAACACTGGTGATGTCATCATTAACAACTCCACCATTAAGGGAGACGGTCGTAACTCTGGCGCCCTCTTTGGAGCCCAGACTAACGGCTCCATCCAATTCACCGGAAACAGCCTGGTAGAAACCCCTGCTACCAAGAACTCCGATAACGGCGCTGGCCAGACTCGTCAGAACTATAACGTTGTTGGCGGCTCTTACCTGATCAAATACGCACCAAGCTACAACAGTGGCTTTGGTAGCACTATCCCTACAAACGGTGCAGCTAACGGCAACGAGGTTCTCTCGCTCTTTACCCTTGCTGACCCATCAACTAACTCTCTGAGCCTCATTAATGCTAACGGAGCATCCTATACCTACCCAGTTGCTAATGCTTCAAGCGATGGTCAGAAGCACGTTTGGGCACCTGCCGCAACCGTTACCTTTGACCTCAATACCCCAGGCGTTACCGGCGTCAACCCAACATTTGCTGACGGCACTACTGCTAACAAGACTGCTCTTGCTATGCGCGGCAACTCTCTTGCAACTGCTTCTTCTGTAGCAGGAGGCTCCACTACCCTACCTGCAGATCCTTATGCGAGTGGTCAGGAGTTTGACGGCTGGTACTACACCGACACTGCTGGTACCGAGCACCAGTTCACCGCTGATACCCAGGTCACCTCTGACATGACAGTCTATCCACATTGGAAGGCCAACACTGCTTGGCTCTATGTCAGATATCACAACGGCAACGGCGTCTCTGTCATTGACCGCGTTGCTACAAATGCTGGTCGCACCGTTAACGTTCTTTCTAACACTGACGTTAACAATCGCGACAGCAACTTCAACATTGCAGGTAAAACCTTCAAGCGCTGGACCACTCAGGCAAACGGAGCTGGCGATGAGGTAGCGGCTAATTCCAGCCTTGCTGTTCCTGCAGGTACTGATACCGTTGATCTGTATGCAGAGTGGGAAGAGCAGCACCTTACCGTGTCCTTCTCGGCAAATGGTGGAACCTTCTCTGCGAACAGCGTCTTTAAGCAGAATCCAAACGTCTTTGACATCACCACCGATGCAAACGGCGGAGAAGTTGCAACTATCAAGACTCACCCAACTGTTGCTGAGCAGACCAACATCAATGCACTGCTTCAAAACCTTAGCGGCAACACTCTCAGCGCTACAACTGCTGGAATTGCAAGTCCTACCAGTTCTAACACCAATACTGCCTACACAAATATTGCAACTTTTGAGAACCACATTCTGGACAACGCGGATGATCCAATGACCTTCTTTGGCATTGTTATTGGTCACAACTATCACTACTGGTTCACCGACGCTGCAGGTAACTCCCCTGCAACCATCAACGGTGGAGCAACGCTCACCAACGATGTCACCTATTACCTCAAGTGGAAGGAAGATCCTTCCATCCAGAGAGTAGAGCTTACCAGCGATCTTCCTGCTGATATGTGGAGTGATTCTCAGAGCAACACCACTCAGATCAAGGAAGTTTCTAACGATAAGAGCTTCAGTCTTACAGGCGCTATTGACGCTACTTCCGTCATTAATCAGATGAGCGCTTTTGAGAATGGCATTGCTGGCGGCCTCGACGACCTAACCAAGATTACGCTTTCTGGCACAACTTCTACCTTTACTGCAAAGCTCACGCTTCCTGCTGGCGTTGTTGTCCCAGCTAATCCAACAGTAACTACCTCTGGCCTTGGTGATCTCTTTGAGGTTACAAACGTTTCCGTGAACGGTCAGGAAGTTACCGTTGCCCTGAAGCTCAAGGGCACTTACACCAACTACAAGCAGCTCAAAGACGCTGTCGAGACAGTTGGCAAAGACGATGCGGCTACCGCAGAAATTGCAAGACCTCTTACCGTAACTGTTGATGGTCTCACACTTGACCCAACTCAGGTAACCAATGGTCAGGAGCTCACCGCTACAGGTACTCTTACTGGCTCCTTTGAATCTTTTGCAAAGAACACCGTCACCAACGTCACCAAGAAGTTCGAACTTTCTTGGAACGGCGTTCAGATTGCTGCGAGCAGGGACCCTCGTGGTACCGGCATTCAGCAAACTCTGATTGTGAACAACCCAATTGAGATGAATCTTCCTGCAGATATGCTTGCTGACGAGAATACCGAGCATGACCAGGTCATCACTATGAAGGCAGGCTCTACCTTTAACCTCACTGGTTCAATTCTTGCTTCCTCTATCCAGGAGCAGATGAACAACATTGAGCGCGCCTACCCTAATACCAACCATGACACCATTACGCTGAGCAACCTGAAGTTCAAGTTCACAGCAACTCTGACCGTTCCTGAGGGAATGACGCTTCCAAGCAACCTTGATGCCAACACCATCCAGGCTTCTAACTTTGGCAGCGGCTTTAAGGTCAGCGATGTTCAGGTCAACGGTCGTACGGTTACCGTCACCTTTGAACTCAGCGATCCTTCCTCCATTAGAACGTACTCTGACCTCGAGCGCATTGTTGATGAGGCAAGTGCAAACGATGGCTGGATGAAGCTCACCATTCCTGGCGTCACCATTGACTCCAACGTTGCTGCAGGCACCCAGCTCACCGCTGTCGGCACCGTTACCGGCTCCTTCAGCGCTATTGCTGATTCCGCAGCTGGCAACCGCAAGGTCTTCTCGTTCACCTGGAATGGTGTCCAGTGGCCAGACGGTAAGGACGCCGTTGCAACTGATAACGACACAATCCAGCTAACCATTACTGTTGCAGAGGATGAGACTCCAGAGACTCCTTCTACTCCAACTAAGCCATCTAAGAAAAAGAGGCAGAAGACTCCATACACCGGAGATGCTTCTGCTGCAGCACCTCTTGCTGCACTTCTCGCTGGTATGACCGCTGTAATGACTTCACTTGGCATTACTAAGCGTCGTAAGAATAAGTAAGAAAGAAAGTGATTGGTTCTGTATCGCTCTAGTTAGGATGTGCTATGAAAAGTAAGGCAAGGATTGTAGCGGGATTGCTTTTGGCTGCCGTTGCATTCGTCGCAGCATTGCTGCCTAACCTTAGCGTGGCTTACGCAGAAGACACCACAGGTCTTCAAATCAATGCTCTGAGCATTGAAGATGCGTCGACTCACGCCCAAGTTGCTGACCTTCTTGCAGGTCAAACTCCTGCTCTTAAGGCGGGAGTCACCTACGCCTTGAATGTTGGCTACACAATCCCTGCATCGTTGCAGTTCTCCCCAACGTACCTTAACGTGAGGTTTGGAGACGGACTCTATGTCACAGGTCTTCCAGGTGCAACGTTTACCGTTGGTGGCATCTCAAATACCAGTTTCTCTGACCTGGTTACCACACCTACGGGAACGGGAACCCTTCCTTACGGCTATCCTGGCGCAAGTTCCGAGAAGAACCGCAGTGGTGATTTGGTCTACATGACCAATAACGGCCTGACCCAGGTCTCTTCCAGAGGAGAAATTCAGTTCAAGCTTGACGACGCTGTTGAGAACCAGAGCGCAAGCCAGGTTATCGCAAATGCAATTCGTGTTAGCTTGAGTACCGCTGCAACACAAAACATTGATCCACACACCTCATCTGTTACTGCAGCTGACGCCATGACCTATGGTTTCTGGGCTGATCAGTCTACCGAGGTTCTCTCTAAGGGTGGCACCACCTCTACCCTGCAGGTTTCTACCACAGGCTCTAAGGTCCTCACCGAGGCAAACAGCAAGACCACGGTTCAGGTTGTCTATCCAAGTGATATGGAGCTTGTTGGTGTCAACGAGACCAGCCTCTACAACACCCCAGGTACCATCGTCTCTACTACCGATGACGGAACTAACAAGACCGCAACAGTTGAGTGGAACGAGCCAGGCTCTTACGCAGGTACCCCAACCTTTAAGCCACAGATTAAGGTTCCTGCATCAAGCACCAGACCTAACAACTCAACCTTTAACGTCACCATTAAGAACCTCACTATGTCCGTTTGGAATGACACTCCAAACGTCAACCGTACCTCCGCAAACGCTTCTTCTACGCTTACGGTTACCGTAATTGACGGTCTTAACCCAGAGCGTCTTACCACACACGCTCTTGTCGACACAGCTCCTAACTGGGCATACAAGAAAAACGATACCTACAACGTTCGTCTTGGTACCTACCTCATCAAGAATGAGCTCTCCTCAGACACCGCTCCAAAGACGCTCGAGATGACCATCGATCAGAACCAGACCGCTATCATCCGTGGCGTCACCATCCCTTACAAGGCTGGTATGACCTATGGTCCAATCCACTGGACCGCATCAGACGGTACGAGCGGAACTGCTGACCCAAGCATTCTGCGTACCTCTGGTGTCTCCGCACTTATCACCAACACTGCCCTTGGTCTTGATATCAATACATCCATCACTTCCATCAAGGTTGACCTTGGTCCAATTCTTGGCGGGTACGATGGCATTAGGCCAATGAGCGATCTTCTCGATACATGGAATCCAAACAACAAGCATGTCACTGACGAGTACTATGGTTGGAGCTACATCTCCAACGGCGTTTACGGCTCTTGGAAGAAGGGCACTAACGCCGACGTTGTCACTAACGTCAAACTCTACGACACCGGTACCACTCCTGACGCAGGCGTTACATTGACCGCTAAGTCCGGCGCGCCTAAGGTTCTTAACGGTGTTGGTAGCATCGATAAGACCCAGATTAACGGCGGCGAGACCTTCAAGATTTCTGGTCGCATTGACGACGCTAACTGGGACTGGAACCCTCTTCAGGAGCCAGTGCTCTACGTCATCATGCCTGAGGGCTTTACCTACAGCAACCTCACCGTTTCTAACGGCACGCTCAGCGCTCCTGAGTTTGTAGGAACGTACGATAAGGACGGCGTGGCTGTTAAGGTTTGGAAGTACACCATTGATGTTGGTGACGAGACTCGCGGCCAGTATCAGCCAGACTTTACCAGCAAGAACATGACTCTGAGCATGGATGTCCACACCACCGATCTTGCTGGCAAGGGCATCTATCACATCAACGACTTTGTTGGCATTACCACCAAAGACTTCAAGGAGATTGGTGCTCAAATTAAGTCTGAGCACTGGGATCGCAGCAACTGGAACACTTCCCAGTACACCAGCCTATTTGGCAACAGTGTCAACTCTGGCGAGACCATGGTTTCTCTCTCCGAGCGCCCTGGCATCAACATTGCTCAGGCATCTGCTATTGCCGCTGCATCTACCCTTTCTGTAAAGGATGCCGTCTCTGGAACCGTAACTGATTACACGTACGACTCCGCAAATCCAGGCGCAACTACCCCTGTTATGCAGCGCGATGACACCGCAACTGTTCACATTGCTGTCCGCAATAACACCGGTAACACTGCAAATACCACGCAGCTATTTGTTCCTTTGCTTTCTAAGTCGGTAAATCGCGGTGCTGGCATCACCCCAGAGGGTGCAACTCAACTGCCTCTTGCGCTTGAGGGCGTAAGCTCTTCTTCAAACTTCACTTACAAATACATCAAGCTGAACCCTGGTGTTACCTACACCGCAAACCATGCTCCACAGCCTAGCGACTACACCGTAGTCAACGATCCAGCTGATGCTGACATGGTACTGTTTACCTCAACACACGCCCTTGCTGCTAACAGCGGCGGCTTTGTTGACGTCACCTATAAGGTTGCCAACAACGTTGACGCTTCCTACGACGGCAAGCGCAGCGTATTCAGCAGCGTTCTTGACTACGATATCGCTGGTAACCACTCCACTCGTAGCCTCTCCACCCACGCTCTGAGCTATGCTGGCATTGACCTCAAGATCAATAAGGTCTGGGACGATAACAACAATGCAGCTGGTAAGCGCCCATCCACAGCTGACTTTGGTGCTAACAATCTGGTTCTCTCTAACGATAAGAACCTTGATACCAGTACCATTGCGCCTATGGTTACCGATAATGGCAATAACACCTACACCATTGTCTACAAGGGTCTTCGTAAGTACGTAGACAACACTGCTGCTGATACTGTTTCGTACACCATCACCGAGAACGTTCCTAATTCCTACGTTTCAACTAGAAGTAGTATTTCTCGCGTTGAGCAGTACACCACCACTCAGTCGCTGGTAAATGTCTACAATGTCAGGCCTGCCATTGTGACGCCATCCGTTACCAAGATTGTCGAAGGCGATTACCCAGATGTTCCTACACCTGGACAGCCTTCACCTGCGTCTCTGGTTAATTCTTACCTGAGCACAAGTAACGTTAGCGCAGCAGGCGCCACAAGCACTGCAAGCGCGACAAGCGCCGACGACACTGCAAGCGGCAGCTTTGCCGAGAGCCTGATCAACAACTTCCTGGCGAACGGCTCTGAAGACGAGGGCGACGCTCCTAACGTCTTTATCTTTGAGATGACACGCCTCGACCCATCTAGCCCCATGCCTGAGGGAACCACCGGCAATACCGCTCGTACACGCAGGCTTCTCGGTGGCGATGCTGTATTCCGCAACATTACGTTCACTCAGCCTGGCACCTACGTGTACACCATCAAAGAGGTTACCGGCACCCAGAACATTCAGTACGATCAGAGCGTCTACACCGTTACCTATAACGTTGCTGACGACGGTACTGGCCAGCTTGAGGCAACACGTACTATGACCAAGACTGACGAGGACGGAAACGTTACTACCGTTGACCTTGGCGAGTATAACGATGCAACAGGCGCAGTATTCACTAATGTCTATCCTGATCCACTGCCAGCCAGGGACTATCCAGTTGTCCAGAAGGTTGTTACTGGTAACGCACCAGATGCTCCAACCGACTATCCATCAGTTCTCCCTGATGACAACGGTGGCAATCCACGCACTGCAACAACTCAGGATGTCTTCAAGTTCACGCTCACCCGCAACGATCCTTCCTACCCAATGCCAAACAACGCAACAACAGATAGCGTTGAGACTTCTGTTGCAGTTTCTGGCGATAATAACTTCGGTGAGCTAGTCTTTACGCAACCTGGCACCTATGTTTACACCATCAAAGAGGTTATCGGCACTAACCAGAGGGTTACTTACGACAAGTCCGTCTACACCCTCACCTACACCGTCTTTAAGAATGATGATGGTGAGCTTGATTTCACCTATCACATTACTAAGACCGCTGAAGATGGAACCGTAACAGAGGTTGATCAGTGCGAGTGCAACAGCACGCCTCCTCTGGTCTTCACTAACGACTATCCAGAGCCTGAGCCTCAGCCAACACCAGATCCTGAGCCAACTCCTAGCTCTGATCCACACAAGCCTTCTAAGACTAAGAAGAAGCGCGTTCTGCCAGACACCGGCGATGTCGCTGAGCTTGTAATTGCTTCTGTTGGCATGGTTGCTTCTGGCATCACTGCTCTCGGCTTTGCACTAAGGGCTCGCAAGCAGAAGTAAGACCTAACTGCTAGAGCGATCTTCTCGCACACAAAAACAGCCGCCTTCACAAGAGGGCGGCTGTTTTCTTGGACAAGACGTTTTTCTCGCCAGGAGTTACTCCCCTAGCATGGTTTGAAGGTCATAACCAAAGGACTTAACAAACTCGTAAGCGTCCTTCTGCCACTCTTCTTTGAAGACGCCAGGAGCGGTCTCGAAGAAGCTAGAGTCCAAATAACGAATAATAATGAAGTTGCTGTTTGGCTGGTCGAATCCATTGCCTCTACTGAAATCGATACCGTGACCAGTATTTTTTCTCATTGCAGCCTCAAGAATGGGGACTGTGAGCTCGTTGACGGGAACTACAATGTCTGCCTTGTCAAAGAAGCCACCTTTTTCTTTAGTGAAGACAAAGAGGTTGTTAAGAGCGCCACCAGCAACACACTGAACTCGACGAATGTCGGAAAGCTTGACCTGATGCTTTGCGCCGGAAATCACGCCGTTTGCGATACTAATCTTTTTCTCCTTGAGGCTGAACCCAAGCTTAGTGTTTAACGTATCAAGGTTATTAGGGAACTCAGTAGTTAGCTTATTGGCTGCAAAAGCGAGGATGATAGTCTTGGTATCAAGAATGTTATGGCCAAAACCACGATACTTGAGATCTGTGTCAATGCTAGCGAGGTTATGACCATCGTTATCCTTAAAGGTAATCTCGTAAGGACCGTTTGAGCTGCAATAATTCAGTAAGAAGGTTGAACCGACTTCTGAAAACAAAACCTTGACCTCTGGCTTTCCATTACCTGGAACATAAGCCAGACCATCTTTTGTAACGGTATAAGAATACTTATCGTCGCACTTAATAGATACCTGACGGTCATCAAAAATGCTTCTCATGTGCCTTTTACCTCCACGTTTTGCAGTACAAGAAATAACTAGGAACTACCTAAAATTATATCGTGTTGCTGGATAATTCTTTGGTACACGCTAATTTTTCGGCGGATGAAGACAACTTGACGTTGGCAGAGCCGTCAAAAACGTTTGAGTAATTTGATTTCTGCATAATGGACTCTGTTTATTCATAATCGTGAATAGTGCAATTTTAGGGTACTGATTTTAGTGCCCAAAAAGGTAAAAAAGCCGTTTAGTTGGAGATGAAAATTGAAATTTCCTTATTTAAAGCCCAACTAAACGCATTTTTTACCATAGTTAAAAGTTTTTCCTGGGCAAACGCGTATGCAGAAAAATGTAACCTCCAACTAAACGCATTTTTTACCACTTTGCGCAAAAGCGGAAGTGAGAACTTTACAAAACACCAGGATAGCAACGCGGACGCACAGTTCTGCGCCGCACATACGGTAGCCTTGGCAGCTTGGTTGCTTTGGCGACCTTACACACGCCACGCAAAACAGGCTCCTGGTTTTACCAGGAGCCTGTTTTTAGTCAGCTATCAGGAGTTCAAAAAACCTGGCTATTAGCTGTTCTTCCTTCTAAGAGCAATACCAAGACCACTCAGGGACAGAGCTGCAGCTCCAACGATTGAAGCAATGCCTGAGGCGTCGCCAGTATAAGGAAGACCTGGCTTCTTAGGCTCTGGAGTAGTAGGTGGCGTGGTTGGAGGAACAACAGGAGCAGTGTTGGTCACTGTGAAGCCATCGTCCTGATTACCTGTGATCTGGGTTGTGTAACCAGAAATAGGAGTCTCGGAGATGGTGTATGCGTACTCGTGACCATCAGTCTTGTCGTAGAACTCAAGGTTGCTGAAGGTGTGCTTCCAGTCGTCAGCCTTGGTGATGGTTACCCTATCAACCTCGACACCATCACGATACAGAACAATCTCAGCAGAGTCGCCTTCCTGGTTCTCCCAAACCTTGGTGACCGGAATGTCGCGAGTCTTCATGTTGGTGTTGGTTACTACATAGTTGGTAGCGTCGCCAGTAATCTGGGTGGTGTAGCCATCAACTGCATCCTCAGTAATGGTGTAGTTGATCAGCGCACCATTGTTGTACTGGTTAAGGTTGCTGAACGTATGCTGCCAGTTGTCTGCAGCAGTCAGAGTAGCGCTCTGAACCTCAACACCATCAGCGAGCAGGTGAATAGTTACGCTATCAGCAGGTGCGCCAATCCACTTCTTTGTTACTGGAACAGAAACCTTACCTTCAATGGTGTTGGTAACTGTAAGCTCAGTAGCTGAAGAACCAGAGTAGGAAGTGGTGTAGTGAGCAATTGGGTCTTCCTTGACGGTGTACTCAATCTCGTGACCAGCAGTGTAACGTGGCAGGCCGTTGAAGATGTGAGACCAGTTGTTACCTGCGTTCAGATCAAACTCGCCCACCTGGGTGCCGTCTGCGTAGAGCCTGACGTGAACACTAGTAGGACGCAGGCCCTGAGCATTCTCGTCGTCAACCCAGACCTTCTTAACTGGGATACTCAAAGCCTCAGGAGCGTGCTGGTTTGTAATCTCAAAGCCGTTGATGCTTGTAGTGTAGTCAGGTACAGCGTCCTCAGAAACGGTGTAGGTAATCTCTGTGTTGCCACTGAACTTAGGCAGGTCAGAGAAGGTGTACTCCCAGTTATCTGCAGCGGTAACAGTCTTGTGCTGAACCTCAACACCATCTGCAAGAAGTCTGACAACAATGGAAGCTGGACGCTTACCGTCGTTGTTGTTAGAGTCGTCCCAGAGCTTCTTACCAGAGACGGAGACCTTCTCCTGCTGCAGCTGGTTGGTAACACTCAGTGCAACGGAATCGTTTGGTGAATTCTCATCTGCCTGACCAGAAGTAGCGGTTACCTTGTACTTCTTACCGTTGTAAGTGACCATGCCATTAGCGTCTGTGCCTACCTCTTCAAGAGTGTAAACAATAGGAGTCTTTGTGCTGGTACCATCGTTGTGAGTTTCAACGGTGTACTTACGAAGGTGTGTGAACGAAGCAGTCCAGTTATTAGCTGCGGTAAGGTCAAGCGTCTTACCAGTATCAACGCCGTCGGCAAGAAGCTTTACAGTAATGGAGGTAGCATCTGGCTGAGCAATTGCGTTGCCGTCAGCGTCAAGCCACTTCTTCTCTACCTTGACATCCATGATGTCAACAAGCTGGTTTGCGACCTTCTCGGTACGGCGCATAGCTGCTTCGTTGTTGTAGATAACGCTCATGTCGTTGTATGCAAGAGCCTCGGAGAGGTTTGGATCATACAGTGGTGCCTTCATGGTAAGAACCGCAGACAGAACGGTGTATGGAGGCAAAATAGTGCCATCCTTACCAACAATCTTGATTGCCGTTACCTTGGTGTAGTCAGCTGGAGTCTTAGTCCATTCTGGGCTGTTAATCTCGTTGATATCGTTCTGAGCTGGGTGTTCATCGGTGCGATAGTAAATCTCGTACTGGGAGCTGACATCAGTTGAACCAATCCTCAGATCAATAGGACCCTGAAGTGTATTGCTAAAAGCAGAGTTTCTGCCGTCGCCCACATATGGCAACACGTCGTACATAAGAATCTTATTCATTGGCGTGTTGTAGTAGTTACGAATGCTCAGACGATACTGGAAGAGTCCGCTGGTATCAGTGACGCCAGCAAAGTCAGTCATGATAGTAGCCGAGGTAAATGCCCTACCGTAGAATGTACCGCCGCCAGCGATGTTTGGCTCAAGACTACGGATGTGCTTGTCGGACTGGATACTCTCAACGTTGTTGCCAAGAACCTTTGCGGTTGCCTTCAGAATAGTCTCGTCAGTGACACCATTCATATTGATGTCAAGGTCATCCTTGACAAAGTTACTGGCGTTGTACATACCAGAGAAATCATCTGGTGTGCCGTGAGTCCAGTTTGTGGCGTAGAAGTAGACGTCATTATTGTTGTTCAGAACGTCATTCTCGGCCTTAGAAGGAATGATGTCGTCGTTGATTACCAGGTTCCTAATCTCATAACCCATGGTTCCATACTGATACACGTATCCAGACGGAAGGGTAATCTTGATTGCATTGCGTCCGGTCTCGTTGTAGTTCCTGATGTACTCAACCTTCTCAGGCTGCAGTGAGTCAGCAACTGGTGAAACAGAGGTGTTCTCGTCATAAGAAACGCCAGCAGGGAGAAGATCGACGAAGGTTGGATTCTTCAGGTAACGAGCAGGTGAAAGCTCTGTCAGCGCAAAGCCCACGCGAGCACTAAAGCGCTCGTTAGGCATACCAACGCGCTGGTACCAAGAGGACTTGGACAGCCAGACCTTCTCGCTAAATGGAGTAAAGCGAGTATCCCAATTTGCGGAGAAGTTCATTGGGGTCTTGGTGCCGTCGGTATTAACTTTGTTGGCGTTGACCTTGATAATGTTGGTAAGAGGTCTGTCGCTGTAAACCTCGCCAAATGGATTCATGAACATCATCTGGATGTTGAAATCAATGTTGCTGGTTGGCTGCAAGGTTACGTTCTTGAAGTAAATACCTATCTTCCTGTACTGAGGAGACACAGCGGAAGCATTGGATGGATCAAGTGTACCCTGGTTGATCTGGTCCAGATAGGACTGCAGCTGCTGCTGGCTTGCCGAGTTCATGTCAGCACGGTAAAGCCAGTTTGCACCGTTCTTCCTGGTAGGAATGATGTCGTAGCTTCCGTCTGCCTTGTAGCCGCGGACCTCAATCTGGTCCATGGAGAGTCCAACTCGCTGGCCAACTGCAACAAGATTGCCGGTCAGCGCAGTCATGAAGAGGCGGTTGTCAGTGTTGGCAACATCCTCGATGAACTCGATGTCGGTGAGTGGGGTGTCCAGCTTGTTGACCAGCTTGATAGTGTAATCAAGCTTCCTAACAGCAAGGCCGTTTTTGTCAAACTGGATGGTTACTGGACCACGCTTGCTGAGCATACCGTTGCCGCTGAAATCATTACCAGCAAGACGGAATTGCTTAGAGTCGTCATCGAAGTTGTGCTCGTTGCCAGGAACCTGACCCACGGTCTCTTCTGCAGTGCTTGGGTTGTAAGGAATACCCTGAACTGTTGCAGTGTTGTTGAAGATCACGCGATTAGTGCCGTTGAGGTAGCGAGCGCCGGGGAAGGAAAGCTTGAGCTGGGAATATGCAGGAAGGTTATCTCTGATGTAGTCGTTAAGAATGGTGATTCCTGCAGGAATATCAAATTTGAGGGTTACGGTACGTCCATCTGGGCTGAGCGTCCAGTTAGGATTCTTAGCTGGGTCAAAGTGAGCGGTAACGGTTTGACCTGCTGCATTTACGTACGTAGGAAGGGTATCGGTGATGATGATGGAGCGATAAGCGCGATAGTACTGGTAAAGCCTAAAGTTGAAGATGACGTCTGCGGTTTTATCGTTGGAAAGAGCGGACGAATCACCTGGGGCGTTAATACCACCGTACAGGAGCTGATCGTTGGTTTCTTCACCTGCAACCTGTTTCATGAGCCAAGGCTTGTCGTAGGTGATGGAGTATGTCTGATCAGGCATGTTGGCAAGCTCGGTGCCGTCTGCATTGTACACACGAACAACTGGCTTGAGCTGGAAATCTGCTGGGGTAACCATGTCTCTGAAGCTCATAACGTAAGGGAGCTCCAACTTAACGGTAGTATCGATAGTATTGAGGTACAGACGCTTAATGGTCTTGCCATCAGGGGTAACGATGGTCTCCTCGCGCTTGATAATAGGCTGTGTAGCTGCTGCTGGAGTAGCAAAGTTATCAAGATAGGTATCAGGAGTAATGTTGTTGGTATTGTTGATATCCGTAGCGGACTGCTTGGTGTTTACCTCAATCTCCAGGTAAAGACCGTCGATTGGCTTATGAAGGCCAGTTGCGTCAATCTCGATACCTGTGGAGATATTTGCATTGCCCTTAACGGTTGTGGGTGAAGTGGGCTTGAGATTAACAGTAAGTTCTCCGTCAGCGCCAAAATCAATGTTTTGTGTTAACGGATAGGTCACTGCCTTTGCAACAGTGCTTGTACCCAAAATAATGATACCGGTGAGCATCATTATTGCTGCAAACATAGTTGCAAACGACTTCTTAAAGTTGCTCATATCAACCCCATCTTTCCTATCGAACGTACCCCTGGAGATACATAAAGCTCCACTAAACATACTAATGGTTTTTGACAAAATATTTAAAGAAATATCGTGTTCAAATAAATTTTTTTATTTCAATCTTGGACAAAGACTTTGAAAACTGACTAAATTGCGCACAATTAATGCTACAAAGTGCGTAGATTTAACTTCATTACTCCTGGCGAGAAAAACGTGCACACCAAGCCATTCTTTTTTCCATTTCTATTATGCTCCTTCAAAAAAACTGGCTGGCGTATACGCGTCAGCCAAGAATAATTCTTCGGTCAGTACTTTCTGCAAAAAATGATACTGGAATGAGTACATATCAACAATAAACAGACATCCCTATGAATAAATAATCAAATTAATTCCACAGTTTTCTTCACTTTTGGGGCTGGGAGCGGTCTTCAGCGAGCTGCCAAAACTGTAGGGTTTCTCGCTAAAATGTTGTGGATACAACAAATGACCGTAACAAACAAACGTAAAATAGAGTTACTGCTAAGCAATCTGCAAGTAAAATTAAACAAACTGCTGTTAGACACTATAGGAGAGTCGTGCCAGAACGAGCCTACATTTCCAGATCAACTCACCTGATGGGCGCGACTATCACCATTTCTTTATTGCCACCCTCCAATGATTCGCAGGAAGAGCGCACTGCAGAGCAGCTACTTGATAACGTCTTTGAACTCCTTAACATCTATAACCAGCGGTTTAGTGCTAACGATGCCAATTCCGAGCTTATGCAGGTCAATCATGCAGCAGGCAAACATCCTGTCCCCGTTGACCCCGAGCTGTTTGAGCTCATTCAGATTGGCAAAGAACAAAGCCTTCTACCTGCAAGTCATTTAAACATTGCTATTGGCCCTTTGGTACAAGCCTGGCGAATCGGCTTTTCTGACGCTCGCATTCCAAATAACGCCGAGGTCACGCACGCGCTGTCGCTTACTGATCCACAATTCATTGAATTGGATCCTCTGAGCTGCACCGTGTTTCTCGCCAAAGAGGGCATGAAACTGGACCTGGGGTGCTTGGCCAAAGGCTACATCGCCGACAAAATTGCAGATTATCTGAAAAGTCAGCACGTTGATTCCGCACTTATCAACCTTGGCGGTAACATTAAGACAATTGGCGCCAATGTGCTCGCGAACAGGCCGTGGCAGATTGGCATCCAGGATCCGCGACAACCGCGAGGCACCAACCTTGCTGTGCTGCCTATTTGCAACCAGTCCGTGGTGACCTCCGGTATCTACGAAAGGAAACTGCAGGTAAACGAGCACACCTATCACCACATTCTTGACCGCAAGACGGGCTATCCAGTTGACACGCAACTTGCGAGCATCACGATTATCTCGGACAACTCGCTTGATGGAGAAATTTGGACCACGCGCCTTTATGGCGAGAAACCCCGTCAGCTCCTTGCTCGTGTGGAACAAGAAAAAGACATCGAGGCGCTCATAGTAACCACCGATAATCGCGTATATTATTCGTCGGGAATCTCGCCTGAGTTCCTTGCGTAATTCAGAAAGGAAGTTTGATGCTTAACTTTGTTGGCCTTATTGGCACCAATTCAAAAGAGTCAAATAACCGAAGACTCCTGCAGTTTATGCAGAAGCACTTTGCCGACAAGGCCACCATTGAGCTGGTGGAAATCGACAACATTCCCCTGTTCAACAAGCCTCAAAAGATGAAGGTCCCCGAGGTTGTCTCAGAGCTTGCAAAGAAAATTGAGGCCGCCGACGGCGTCATCATCGCAACACCAGAGTACGACCACTCCATTCCAGCTGTCCTGCAAAACGCGCTTGCTTGGCTGTCCTACGGCATCTTCCCTATGGTCAACAAGCCAGTCATGATTGTCGGCGCATCCCTGGGCACGCTCGGATCTTCTCGCGCACAGCTTCAGCTCCGTCAAATTCTGGACGCTCCAGAGCTCAAGGCCGCAATCATGCCAGGTTCCGAGTTCCTTCTTGGCCGAGCCCCTCAGGCATTTGACGAGAAGGGCAGCTTGAAGGACAAAGCTACCGTCAAGAAGCTTGACCTACTCTTTGACGATTTCCGTCTGTTTGTGAAACTCAACGAGAAAATGGCCGCATCGCGCGAACTTCTCCGCAAAGAGGCCGAGAACTTTGACTGGGAAAACCTGTAGGCCTGGAAGGAACTACTACTATGAAATTTGTCGGAATCGTCGGTTCAAATGCGGAGATTTCCTATAACCGAAAGCTTCTGCACTTCATCAAAAAGCACTTTGCCAAGCAGTTTGAGCTTGAAATCCTTGAGATTGATAACATTCCTCTGTTCAACCAGGACCTCAAGTGGGACGAGAACTTCCAGCTCCGCCTGCTGTACAACAAGATTACCCGCGCTGATGGCGTCATTATTTCTACGCCCGAGCACAACCACACCATCTCACCTGCGCTGAAGAGTGTCATCGAGTGGCTCTCCTACGACGTGCATCCGTTCGAGAACAAACCTGTCATGATTGTCGGCGCTTCTTACTACGACCAAGGAACTTCTCGCGCGCAAGTTCATCTGCGCAAGATTTTGGACGCTCCAGGTGTAAACGCATACGTTTTGCCTGGTAACGAGTTCCTTCTTGGAAAGGCCAAGCAGGCCTTTGACGAGGACGGCAACATTATCGACGAGCGCACCGTCGGCTTCCTGGGCCTTTGCCTGGATAACTTTGTCAAATACGTAGAGGTGGTCTCCAAGTTGAAGAAGCCAAAGCCAATCGCGCCAGAGGATCTGGACGTAACCAACTCAATTTCCACCACTATCCAGGGCATTGATCCCGACGATCCTGATTGGGTCGAGAAGGCCGCCGAGCTTGTGGGCGCGGTCTCGGGCGACACATACGTTAAGCTTGATCACGGCATTTTGACGGTCAACCAGATTGACATGTTCCTGAAGGCAATGCCATTTGAGCTGACCTACGCAGACGATAACAATCAGTTCCTCTACTACAACAACGCTCACGACAACCCAGACACTATGCTGGCAAAACGCGTTCCTGAGCAGTCGGGTGACCGTCTTTCCACAGTTCACAGCTCTCTTCCCGAGGGTCGTATGAAGAATGTTGAGTTTGTCATCGGAGTGCTTCGTAACGGCGATAAAGAGTATGTACGTACCATTGTCCCAGGTACACCAGCCGACATCATCAACACCCACAACTACCAGGCAATGTACTACCCCGATGGCTCGTATGCAGGCATCAACGAGATTGTCTTCAACTTCAAGCCATGGCTTGATTGGTACCTACAAACCACAGGTCAGCGCCTCGTAAGCGCTAGCGGCGCAGTTGTTCCACCAGCTGGCGCTCCCGCCCCTGCTGCTGGTGCTCCCGCACCAAGTGCAGGCGTAGATGCTACCTCGGGTGCAAGCGCCTAACGTGCAGCTACGCGCCGCGACGCGCAACACGCCTACGTGCGCTTGCGTGCGCCTACGTGCGCTTACGTGCGCCTACGCGCGACCAAGCGTAATGATGCACAACTGAAGTGATACACTTCCCTCGCCTTCCAGAAACAGACCTCTGGAAGGCGAGTTTTTGTGTTAAGTTGCAAAATTTCTATTTAGGCTAAATATGTATTCATTTCTACGAATATCTATGCACAGATATTCAATTTTGTGTATCACTCAATTTTTGGGCGAAAATTTAAGGGTCAAAAAAGGTAAAAAATCCGTTTAGTTGGGGATCAAAACTTTAAAAAGTCATTTTTATGCCCAACTAAGACGATTTTTTACCACCATTGCAATTTTTTATCTGCGAAAACTCGCTATGCAGAAAAATGAAACCCCAACTAAACGCATTTTTTACCACTTTGGATAGAATCAGCAATTGGCATTACTGGACATACTTCAATTAACTGGGCATCTTTCACTCGACTATTCATCGCTTGACTACCGGACACCGTAGAGCATTACTTAACAACACCCGACAGCTACTGCCCTTCAAACTTGTTGATCTTTCGGTCATAAGTAAGCAGGCCGTTTACCTCTTCCTCAACGTCAGATACCTGGGTATAAACGTATCCTGCAAGACCTTCGACCTGCAGCGATTCCGCCTCTGAGAGCAGCTTTTGGACAGCTCCTCGCCAATCCTCAACTGTGACAAAATCCCCATATCCATACGAATGGTCAAGTGATGTGTGACCTGGCGTCATTTGCGCGAGGCCACCAAACTCAGAGATTATCACAGCTCGATTCTCCCGTTGCTTCCCGCTCCAACCTGCGCGAAGTGGTCGGAAGTAATTGTGAATGCTCAGAAAATCGCCACAGCCCTGATCATACCAGCCGCTTGTCGCATCAATTGGACGTGTTGCATCCAAGGCGCGAACAGCCTCAGTAGCAGCCCGTGCATCAAACTGTCCCCAACCCTCGTTAAAGAGCGTCCAAAATCCAATCGAAGGATGTCCATCCAGGAGCTTGACCATTTCCTGACAAGTTTCTGTCCACTCCTTGCGATAGCCATCTTCACCTGCGGATAAAGCCTCGTGATGACTTGGTGTTATGTCGTCAAATCGACCCCAGGCAAAGCTGAACAGCGTCGGTTTCTGGCTCGTGTGCCAGGGACTATACGCGCTACCTCCCGACACACAATCCTGCCAAACCAGCATGCCAATACGATCGCAGTGGTAATACCAGCGCTCGCTTTCAATCTTGATATGCTTACGCAGCGTATTAAAACCGGCCGATTTCATAGCCTCTATGTCATATACCAGCGCATCATCGGACGGAGCCGTCAGCAATCCGTCAGGCCAATAGCCCTGATCCAGCACGCCACGAACAAAATACGGCGATCCATTCAAATGCACTCTTGGCACACCAGCCACGTCTTTCTTTACCTCAACAGTACGAAACGCGCAATAGCTCCGAACAAAATCGACCACCGCACCATCCTGCCAAAGTGTTGCCTCCACGGCATAGAGGTACGGACTCTCCGGCGACCAAAGCTGCGGTTCATCTACCTGCAACTCCGCGCAAATTTCCCCCGCCTCGTCCACCGGAAGTGTGGCGAGAAGAACATCTTGTCCAAGCTCGTCTTTGAGCGTCAACTCCAGCTTAAACGCGCCCGTTTGTACTCCGGCCAGCCCACTTGCCCGCACGTTCGCTCTAACCTCAAGCGCGCCAAACATATCACCCTTCAGCGTTAGCAACTCAAGATGAACCGCAGAAACAACCTCGTACCACACGCTTTGCCAAATGCCACTCTGAGCGGTGTACCAAATGTCTCCACGCGAAAGTCGCTGCTTACCGCGCAGTTGAGAGCCAGTGTCACTTGGATCCCAAACGCAAAGTACGAGCTCAGCCGTGTCCGCACTGTCTGCCGTGACCACACTTTCTGTCCTCACAGCAGACGCAGTACTCTCTCCCGTTTCAGACGAGCCAAGTAAATCCGTCACATCAAAGGAAAACGGCAGGTAACCACCAACATGCGTGCCGACAAGCTTGCCATTAACCAAGCACGCGCACATCCAGTCAACTGCTTCGAAATGCAAAATAAGTCGCTGGTCATCGGCCAGTTTAGGTAGTTCAATTTTGCGCTTATACCACAAAAGCTCATTTGGACGTACCGTACGACCAACACCAGAAAGCGGAGCTTCTGGCGAGAACGGCACCACAATCTGTCCGTCCCAACGGGAAGGAATCGCCTGTTGCGCGAGGGTCTCTACACCAATCCCGCCATCTACCGGCACAATCGCGTAATCCCACGCACCGTTCAGCATCACGTAATTGTCGCGCTGCATACGAGGACGCGGATACTCAGGCAACACGTTTGACGAATCAAGCACCTCTCCCCAAACAGTCGTCAGAGAACTGAGTGTCTCCTCCGTATGCTTTTTGGGCGCACTTGCCAAAACGCGACGAATATCCAACATGGTATCTCTCGTTTCTTCTGAAGCAGCAGGCACAAGCACGTAACAAGCCAGCGTGACGTATGTATATCATAGCCACTTCGTAAAAGAATTTATATAGCGAGAAAACCGAACAAACCCCAGCTCAATTGCGAACTAAGGCTCAAATAGGACTGGAGCTCAAATAGGGCTGAGGCTCAGCACCACTCAAAACCCACGTAAACGCTAGTGCCTGGGAAACCATGGAATGCAGCGATTAACGCGTTTACAGTACTCTTTGTACTCATCGCCAAACTGCTCGAGAAGCCACTTCTCCTCCGTGTCCTTCATCATCACAGTTAAAAGCACCCAGAACACAAGCGGCAGCGGCAGTAGATAAAGGTTGCTTGAAAGAAAAGCTGCACCCGACATGACAAACGCAAATGCGGAGTAAATAGGGTTTCTGACCAGCGAATAAACACCAGTAGTAACCAACTGATTTGCGATGATTTTCTCGCGAAGTTTTTCTTTTATGGCAGCGGAAACCCACAGCCAGATGCCCACAATCAGAAAAGCCGTGCCCACGGTGTGCATCACGCCGACCGTGGCTCGAATGCGAAGGTACGGAAGAAATCCCAGCTTAGACAAGGCAATGCACGCGACCGTCAGCACCGTAATGACAATCACATAAGCGGGGCCGACGCCAAGCACCGGAAGGTGATCATTATTCTTGTTCTGAACAGGCATTCGATGAACTCCTTTCAGTTGGAGCTTTGTTAGCCAAAGTTAACTATGCTATAAAGTTTACACCTAACTGTGCTTTTACGTGAAGTTATGATCTGAATGAATTACCAAACCTCATAGTAAAGGGTAAAGATGGAGTAATGATCTAAACGTCGAAGGCATGCGGCTCAGTAATACAATCCTCTACCACAGAAAATTTTCTATTATTGTTTTTTTTGCTTTATAGCTGCCCCGATAAGTCTATGATGGCTTAAAAAGCTTAATAGAATTCACCGCTATACATAGTCTTAATTCAATATTACTTAAAGAAGCTAATGTTTTTACAAAACAAAACCGGAAGTACAAGTCACTAAACTTGTACTTCCGGTTCTCTTCTATTTTGCTTCTCTATTAGTTGTCAGATGAAAGATTGGTAATCGAATTTAAAAAGTTAGTGGAAACAAGATATGGTGAGTCCTTGTCATTCATTCTGTAAATAAGAGCCATATCTTTTTCTTTGTAAATTACTTTTATTTGCTCTCCAACATGAAAATATACGCCCTTTTCAGTTGCTCCTTCTTGAATTACCTGACATTCTTCAGCTTGATCAAGAATCTGCTCGTCTGTTTTTCCTTTAAAAGCTTTAACGACTCTTTTAAAAAATTCAATCAATTTTGGACCTGTAGCTGCACCTACTCCATATATAAGAACTATTACTCCTGAAATCAATCCAATAAACTTTTTTGGTCCTCCAACTTTATTTATTGCAACTACAGCAACTTGATAAAAGCCAAGATTATTACTCATTTTTACCTCTTTCTACTTCACAGCTTGCTTCATTAATTTGACTAAATTGCCTAAAACTGGAACTAAAACCGTTGCTGCAGGAGCAATAGAAGCAGTTATTAGAGTGGCTCCCAAAACTGCACTTTGTTTAAAAGTTTCTTTCGAATCCGTCTTCAGTTCGCTATCTTCGCCACCAGTTGTAATTTGAGACTTTTCAAGTTCTGCTATAACCGGTTGATCAACGAATAACTGAATTATTTTTGCCAAGTCCTCATTTCCATTAACTACAATTTCATTGTTGAATACTGCTCTAATGGCAAGATAGTGCATCTTTGTCATTTGAGTCTTTCCTGTTTCCAAACTACTAATAGTTTGTTTTGTAACTCCAAGTTCATTAGCTAGCCACTCTCCGCTCCAACCTGCTGACTTACGAATAGTGGACAAATGTGCTTGTAGGCGTTTTATCAACTCCTCGTCTGTCGTATTCATTTACTTACTCCTTACTATCTATCTTACTATGTCAATTATTTTATACAAAATCATTTCATTGTCAAATAGTATTCCAAAAATTATTTCTGAATACTTTTATTACAAACGTATCCTATATGAAAATTAATCTCTATAGAGCAGCAGAGTCTATCAATGTTAGCTACACATACTATGAAAATTAGCTGTTTAATGCGATTCATTTCTATTGAAATTAGCCATCAAAGTGTCCATCACACTGGACACTCATAATCCTTTTTAAGCCTATGATTATTCAACGATGAGAAATGAATCACCTGTTCAAACGGCTGATTTTTCTCTAATATCTCTGAAAGGAACACACCATGGAGCGAACAATTGACGTATCTACAAATATGAGCACGCAAGTTGCACCTGACACCATAAACGTTGATATCACTATTCAGGGAACTTCTAAGACCCGAGAAGAATGTACTGCTAAATACAATTTGCTGCTTCAAACAATGAAAGATTCACTTGAGCAAAACGGACTATCTGCTTCGATTCTGAAAAACAACAGGTACTCGATTTCAGCTCACGAGATTAAGCAATATCAAAAAGAAAAGTGGGAGCGTTATTACGTTGCTCATACAATTGTTGAAGGATTTGATTTTCGTGCAGAATTATCTATTAAAGAACAACTTGAGACAAACCTTGTAGAGAAAATCTGGAAAGCGCTCAGTTCGTGTGGAGATGAAGTGACTTTCTCAGTTGAATTTGCAATAGAAAATGAAAAACCTATTAAGAACAAACTTTCTACTGACGCTATTATTTCTTGTCGTCAGCAAGCTAACCTTCTTGCCAAAGCAGCTGGTGCAAAGGTTGTTGGACTGCAAAATGCGACTTATGACATTAAAGAAAAAGACTTTGTCTATACGGCTTGCGCTTGTAGTGCGTATGACGATTACGAAAGTAAAAATCAAGTACCTGCATTTGATCCATCGGATATTGACGTTAACTGCTATGTAAAAACTACATGGGAAATCGAGCTACTGCCACCGGACGATCTGCTGTAGCCGTACAATTCACCGCACTTAAAAGGGTTTCTCGCCAGGCGAGAAACCCTTTCAGTAGCAGGCTGTTTTCAGTAGCAGGCCGTTTTCAGTAGCAGGCCGTTTCGGTTGCAAGTCGTTTTCGGTTGCACCCCGTTTACGAACGCACCCCGTTTACTGGTAGCGGAGCGATTCCACAGGATTAAGCTTTGAGGCTCGACGAGCAGGCCAGTAGCCAAAGATGAGTCCGATGCCAATGCAGATTCCCGAGGTAATCATCACGATGTTTGGGGTGATGATGGGCGTAATACCCGTCTCAAGCTGTATCATGCTGCCAAACGAGCCAGCCAACCCCCACGCTCCAGCGTAACCCAGGGCAATACCAATCACGCCGCCCATAATGCAAATCAAAATGGACTCGCATAGGAACTGCTTGGTGATGTCGGACGCTCGAGCACCCAGAGCTTTACGCAGGCCAATCTCCCTAATACGCTCCGTCACGTTGGTGAGCATCATATTCATGATGCCAATACCGCCAACCAGAAGTGAAATACTTGCCGTGGCGGTAACCAGAACCTGGAACGACATGAGCGTAGCATTCATCTGCTCAATAATGGACGAGAGCGTCATGACCGTTACGCGGTCTTCTGCCTGCGCGGAAGGAATGTTAAACCAGTCCAGCAACCAGGACTTTGTTTCATCCGCAAGCGCCTTCATGTCAACGTTTTCGCGAGCATAACCAAAGACCTGGCTGATAGTTTTGGTGCCCGTCAGGCGCGCTGAATACGTGGAATATGGTATATAGGCCAGCAGCGTATCGCCTTGCCCGCCCCCATTTGGGCCACTGTCAACCACGCCCACAATGGTGTAGCTGTCGTTGTTGATGCGAACAACCTGTCCAATGGATGCATCTGCACTACCAAAGAGCTTCTCGGCAGACAGCTTGTCGAGAAGAACGTTTCTAGACGTATCGTCTACGTCGGACTTTGTGAAGAGTGAGCCAGCAGATGCCTTGAGGCCCATGACGGTGAAGTAGTCGGGCGTGCAGCCGATGATTCGCGCGTCAAACTGCTTCTCGGACGAGTTGACGCGGGCCATGGTGGAGTCGATGCCGGTCACAAGCTCGTAGCCAGGTACGCTGAGCTGCAGCATGTCAAGATCTTGCTGCGTGACCTCGCGATCTGGCCACGCGTAGATCATGACCATGCGCGACTGATTGAGGCCCAGCGAGCTGACCAGCGAATACTTGATGCCGTCGATAAGCGCTGTCATGGCAATAACCGCGCTGATGCCAATAACAATGCCCAGCACCGTCAACAAGCTGCGGCCACGGTTAGCGTTGAGCGCAGACAGAGTTTCTCGCAGCAGATCCATCAGCCTCATAGCGCGCCACCTCCCGTCGCGGCATGTGCGCCCGGTGCAGCATGTGCGCCCATCGCGGCATGCGCACCCAACGCCGTATCCGCGCCCGTCGCGGCATGTGCGCCTGTCACGGGGTGTGCGCCCATCGTGGATTGTGCAGCGTGTTGCCTCACAAACTCCTTTTCCTGCTCGTCTGTGAGCAGGCGGCCGTCACGAATGTGTACCACGCGGTCAGCCCAAAAGGCAGTCTCGGGGTCGTGTGTAATCAGCACGATTGTCTTGCCGCGTTCCTGCATGGACTTGAACGTGTTGAGGACCATCTCACTTGTTGCAGAATCCAGATTACCCGTTGGCTCGTCGGCAAAAATGACCGCCGGGTCGTTTACTAGCGCGCGAGCAATAGCTACGCGCTGCACCTGACCTCCGGAAAGCTCGTTGGATTTGTGCTCGTAGTACTCCTCAGGCAGGCCAACGGAGCGCAGTGCCTTCCAAGCACGCAACTCTCGCTCTTTTGCGGGAATGTCAGAGTAGATGAGCGGCAACATAACGTTTCGCAGCACTGTTGTACGCGGTAGCAGGTTAAACGACTGGAAGACAAAGCCCAGACGCGTGGCGCGAATCTCCGCCAAGTCGTCGTCGGAAAGATCTGCAACCTCAAGTCCCTCGAGCTTGTACGAGCCAGCAGTAGGCGTATCCAGGCAACCCAAAATGTTCATCAGGGTTGATTTGCCCGAGCCTGACGGACCCATGATGCAGAGAAACTCGCCCTTCTCCACAGTCAAGGAAACGCCTCGTAGAGCGTGCGTCAAACCCGCAGCTGTCTCGTAAATGCGATGCAGCTTATGTACCTCAATTACCTTGGACATACGCGTCGCCTACTTGGAATCTTTGGAGCCTGTTGTGTCAGTCGATGAGCCAGACGTTGCGCCCGCTGGAGCGTTCATAGCCGCGCCCTGAGATGGACCGCCGGCGCCACCGCCAATCATCACCTCAGTGCCGTCCTCAATACCGGCGCCCTCGATGACGGCTGTCGTAGAACTTTGTGCTTTTACGGTCACCGGTACGCGATCTACCTGCGGGTAGCCCTTCTCGTCACGAGAAGTAACAACATTGACGTAAGCACCATCGCCATCGTCCATGACAGCAACAAGGGGTACGGTCAGTACGTTATCCATATGCTGAATCATAATGTCCACATTAGCAGTCATACCCGGCTTGATGGATGCGTCGGGACTGCTAATGAGCAGGTCAACGGTGTAAGAAACAATGGAGCGACCAGGACTATCGTAACTTGCGCCAGCATCGGCACCGTTGGACGAAACAGCAGAAACGTGAGTAACCACTGCATCGCAATACAGGTCTCGCAGAGCTGTAAAGCTGACCTGCGCCTTCTGATCAACGGCGATGCGAGAAATGTCTACCTCGTTGATCTGGACGTTCACCTTCATCTGGGAAAGGTCCGCGATAGTAATCAGAGGACCGGCGTTGCTAGAGCCCGGCGCGGACGAGCCAACCGAAGCGCCGTTCACCGCGTTCATCACAATAACCGTTCCGTCACAAGGAGCAGTGACAACGCGCTTATCTGCCTGAGCAATTGCGTCGTTGTAAGCAGAGCGAGCCTCCTCAAGCGCAATCTGAGCGCTCTCCAGATTTGCCTCCGCCGCTTCCACGGCAGCAGTAACAGACGCAGCGTTTGCTTCTTGTCCGTCCTCGCCTGCCTCGGGGACACCGTTGCGTGCGGACGCTAGGGCTGAGCGAGCCTTACTGACCTCGTTCTCGGCTGCTTTTACCTGCTGAGATGCCTTACGAACAGCCTTATCCAGCTCATCGTTCTTGATGGTAAAGAGCTTGTCGCCTTTATGGACGTACGTGCCCTCGGAAACCTGAACATCCTGAATAATGCCATCTACCTCGGGAGTTACCACAGTTGACGACACAGGCTTAATGGATCCAGATGCGGAAACAGAATCGCTGAACTCGCCGCGCGTGACAAACGTAGTGCTTGGCATCACGGTAGTGTTCTGGTTCTGTCCGCCCTGGCACATAGGCAAAATAAACAATATGACGAGAAGAACAAAGACTCCAGCAACTATTCCTGCCTTAATAAGCTTCTTTTTACGACGAGCTTTGCGGTGACGAGCCAAACTCTCGTACGCCTCACGAGCTTCAGCGTCTTCCTCACTTTCACCTGGAGAAATAACACCAATCTGAGAGCCTAAGTTAGCCGTCTGATCAGCAACCGTTGGCAGCGTGGATGCAAATGCTGCCTGCTGATATCCCTCGGGCGGCGTGGGGATGTTAGGGGTTCCGGCACCCGCACCAGCGGCATCCACAGCGCCCGTGCCTGCAGTGCCCGCACCGGCCGCATTTCCCTCGTTGGCTTCTTGTTTTGAACCGTGGTTGAAGTGAAGCATTGGCCCCTCCGAAATCCATGCTTAAAACACGAGAAATCCCAGAAGAAATCAGTTTGACCTTTCAGTTTATATAAAATTTTTCAGCAAAAGATAGTTTGCTAGAACAACTACGGCGAGCGGTATAAAAGCAGCGGTCTGTGTCGGTGGGCTACGCAAACACAAACGTGCAACCTTCATAACTACCCAATGTATTTCTCGCCCTATTGCACCACAAGTCTAAAATTGCCGTTTGATTGTCGAATGCACCATTTAATCGATGTAGCGGAATCAACCAACGAGAGATCATGTGAGACCAGCAACAAAGCTCCTGGATATTCAGACAGTAAACGTTCAAGCGCTACGGTTGAACCAAGGTCCAAATAGTTAGTTGGCTCGTCCACTACGATAAGCTCTGGTGATTCGAGCATTCCCTGCGCAAGCATAAGCTTTCTCATTTCACCTGGACTGGTTGACTCACCCGCAAGAACATAATCAGGATCTGAGTTAAGTTGTGCCACAATAGACAACACTCTTCCGCGTTGGGAGTTTGATAATCCTTTAATTTTTCTTAATGTCTCTTTTTTCTGCAGTTCAGTCGGTTCCTGAGGAATATATAACATTCGTACATCGTCAGAAATACTTGAAATAATTTTCTTTATCAACGTTGTTTTGCCACAGCCATTATCGCCAACAACACCAATATGAACCGTATTGCCAATAAATAGTGATGGAACTTGTAGGCAACACTCTCCCATGAGAATGTTATTAGGTTCCATCCTCAATAAAACTTTTCTCTTACTTGCCTCACTATCCATCCAGATGTTGGAATCGTATTGTTTCTCAACCCTAATACTTGTAGCTTTACCTGTTACCTTCTCAAGTCTATTCGACATGCGCACAGCCAACTTACCCGCTTTGCCATCTTGACCTGAGACTATATAACCTTGCTTTTTTGCGCGCGCATCACTGTCATGCTTGTCAATATTTCTTCCACTTTTGCGCGCCTGAACTTTAGAAGCCTCTTCTCTACGTCGCTGGGTTTCTCGCTCAAGGCGAGTCTTCTCTTTTTGTGCAGCTTCCTTTGCGTGTAATGCGCTAGAACGTTCAAGCTCTACCTGTGATGATGCCTGAGAATAATTACCAGATTTCATGTTTGCCGTGCCGTTAGCTACAAACAAACATTGAGTGCAGAGTTTGTCCAACAGCTCTCTATCATGTGAAATGAGCACCCCGATACCCTTGAACTGCGACAAGGCCACAAAAAGAGCATGTTTTGTTGATACATCCACATGATTAGTGGGCTCGTCTACCACAAGAACATCAGGTGAAGCCCATAAAGCACACGCTACCTGGAGTCGCTTCTGCTGGCCACACGAAAGCGTTTCAAAACGCCAAGGCCAATCATCCTCTAACAAAAGCTCTCGCCTCAGCTTAATTGCCGCATCATCGTAGGCAACAGCAAAATCAAAAAGATTCGGTGGGGTCTCCGTTGCATTTTGAGCACAATATGCCGAGAAAAACGATGGGCTTATAACTCCCCTGTCAGGTTGCAAGAGACCACATACGATACGTGCGAGGGTTGTTTTACCAGATCCGTTATTACCAACAAAGCCGGTCCATCCCTGTGGAAGCACAATGGTCACATCATGTAAGGTAGGCTCCACCGCTGATGGATAGGTATATTCAATATTTGAAAGATTAAGCTGCATGATACCTCGGTTCTGCCGAAGACCACGCGGAGTAGTATGCAAGTATGCAAAGATAAATGGCTATGAATTACAACATGAGTGAGCAATACTACACCCGCGGTAGTACCGTCAGCGACGTTACGTGAATTCGGGTTTATGAGTATCGCTAGTTCTTCATGCACCTAATCCCTTCTCGCACCAGCGCTTGCCAAAGGCCCTGGTGAATCAATTAAAACCATAATAGCTTTGAGAACGCACTAGTACAAGAAGGAATCACTGAGGCAAAATAGTTTTATCCTAAATCTTCAACTCAAACTTTTCTTTATCCAACATTTTGATTACCTTTGCTGGACTTTCAGCCACAACTATTCGACCGTTACTGACTTTGCAAGGTTTCTTGGCTTATCAACGTCACAACCACGTGCAAGAGCCACGGAGCGCGCAAAAAGTTGAAAAGGTACCGAAGCAATGATTGGCGAGAAGGCATCTCTGACTTTAGGCACGTAGATGACATAGTCGGCATGCTTTTTGATTTCCTGATCACCTTCGGTCGCCACAGCAATAATCATGGCGCCGCGTGCTCGAGATTCTTGGATATTGGAAATCATCTTGTCGTATACCGGAGAGTTAGTTGCCACGGCAATGACAGGATAGCCTTTGGACAGAAGTGCAATGGGGCCATGCTTCATTTCTCCTGCAGCATATGCTTCAGCATGAAGATAGCTAATTTCCTTGAGTTTGAGGGCACCTTCGTAGCAAATAGCAGCTCCCATGCCACGACCAATGAACAAAGCATCATTGGCATCTTTGCAGGCCTGCGCGGCAATGTCGATAGCTTTTGTATCGCTGAGGACTTCTTCGACCTGCTCGGCGGTATCGGCAAGTTCTTTAAAGAGCAAGCGTATCTGAGCAATTGAGAGCTTTCCTTTTGCCTGCGCAAGAACCATAGCAAGAAGTGTTAGGCTCACAATTTGGCCAAGGAAAGATTTGGTTGAGGCAACGGCAATCTCCTTGTTAGCCTTAGTGTAGATAACACCGTCAGACTCACGGGCCACGGGACTACCAATAACGTTGGTGATACCAAAAACCTTAGCGCCTTTGATGCGGGCGTCGCGGATGGCAGCAAGAGTATCAGCGGTCTCACCGGACTGAGAAACAGCAACTACCAGCGTTGACGGAGTAATAATGGGGTTTCGATAACGAAATTCACTCGCAGCTTCAACTTCGACAGGTATGCGGGCCCAGCCTTCAATAAGCTGACGGGCGATAAGACCAGCGTGGTAGCTAGTTCCGCAGGCAATGATATAAACGCGATCAATTAAACGGAGCTGTTCCAAGGACATGCCCAGTTCATCAATGGAAAGTACGCCGTTAGTCAGACGTCCTGCAAGGGTATCGCGGATGACACGAGGCTGCTCATGGATTTCTTTGAGCATGAAATCGGGGTAGCCGCCCTTCTCGACAACATCAACATCCCAATCAACATGCATGACTTTAGGTTGAATGGGATTTCCATCAGCATCGGTATAGCTGATGCCATCGGACTCCATAACAGCAAACTCGTTGTCGCCAAGAACAGTGACGTCTCGGGAGGCTTCAATAACCGCAATAATGTCAGATGCAACGTAGCTGCCCTTCTCGCCATGTGCAAGGACAATGGGAGAATCTTTGCGAGTAACTACAATGCGACCGGGTTCCTGAGAGCATATAACGGCAAGGCCATAGGTTCCTACAATTTGCGAGCATGCCTTGGCAACAGCATCGCGAAGGTTGCCTCTGTAGGCTTCTTCAATAAGGTGAGAAACGACTTCAGTATCGGTATCGCTGCGGAATTTGTGCCCCCGAGCCTCAAGCTGCTCACGGAGTTCGGCAAAGTTCTCGATGATGCCGTTGTGTACGACGGCAATTTTGTTGTCACAAGACATATGTGGGTGGGCGTTGCGCTCACTTGGAGCGCCGTGCGTTGCCCAGCGGGTATGTCCGATGCCACAGGGGCTTGCATTATTGAGGTACTCCACCGCTTCAGCTAATCCCGCAACCTTTCCTACGCGATGTACGACCGTAAGCTCTTCGTTGGCGGCATTTTGTAAAGCGATACCGGCAGAATCATACCCACGGTATTCGAGACGTTTAAGACCTTCAATGAGGACATCTTTTGCGCTTTGGTGTCCGGTAAAACCAACGATGCCGCACATATATAAACTCCAATCGTGTACTTCTGGGAGTGTCACAGAAACGATTAGTTTTAATCAACCCACTCTATTTTAGCGAGTTATATAAGCGAACTTGTATGGTATTAAAAATGAAGACCGGAATATGCAAAATGATGTAAAAATGCTATTTGAGGGTAGCACTTTTGAAAATATAATAAATATGCTACTCATAACTTAATAATAACGAGAAGGTCTAAAGTTCTCAAAATAATATTTTTATCGCTACACCCCAAGAGCTCTTATTGGTACCACCATCACTCCATCTTCACGACAATAGCTAAAGTTACCTAAACCAACAAGCACCATAAGAAATGCAGGTGAACCCATACGTTTCTGATCAATCTTTTCCATGATTTTCTTGAGTGTCTGAGCACCTTGCTCGATTGCGGATTCACCGCCTAATTTAATTTCCACAAAACCATAAGATCCGTTCCTTAAATGAACGACAGCATCAACCTCTAGACCAGATTTGTCACGGTAATGTGCTACTGAACCACCTAAAGCAGATGAGTAAATTCTCAAATCACGGACACACATGCTTTCAAATAAAAGACCAAACGTGTTCAAATCAGCAATTAAATTAGCAGGTGATGCTCCCAGTGCCGCCGCCGCAATTGAAGGATCAACAAAATGACGTGTCGGTGAAGTACGTATCGCTGTTTTAGAGCGCAAATTTGGACTCCAAGCTTCAAGGTCATCGATTACAAACAACCTTCTTAAGGCTTCTATATAACCTGAGAAAGCACTTTCTCCCAACGTAGCAACTGAATCCATATCTTTTCGAATAGATTCGAGCGTTCCCTGAGAGGAACTAAACCTTGCATAAGAACGAAGTAGCGCACGCGCAGATGACTCGTTTCTATTAACTCCATCAACACGGCTTATATCAACGCTGGTAAGAGCGTCTACATAATCGATTGCTTGTTGTAATGCTACATCTTGTTTTTGCCCAATTGCTTTTGGCCAACCTCCTCGGCATACCAAAAAAGCTAGGTCATCGATAGTACCTGACTGTGCTTGAGCTATCGGCTGTTTGCCCGCAAACATATCCTTAAGTGAAACTGAGCCCGAGGAATCTTGCGACTCTAGTAATGACATTGGACGCATGCGCATCCTGGCAATTCTTCCGGTTCCAGAGTGAGCCGTTTTACGGACATCCACTGGCACACTTGAACCAGTCAAGATAAATTGACCGAACTCATCGCGACGATCAACCTCAAAACGAATTGCATCCCACAAAGAAGGCGCGTCCTGCCATTCATCAATAAGTCGTGGTGTATCACCATCAAGAAGCAACTGAGGGCTGAGTTCCGCCATACGCATATTCTGCTCGCGCAAATCAGGAGCCTGCATATATAAGATACTGCGTGCTTGCTGAACACATGTGGTTGTTTTACCGCACCATTTTGGCCCCTCTACAAGTACAGCGCCTTTTGAACGCAAATGAAAAGCGAGAAGATCATCGCATACTCGAGGAAGATACTTTTTCATGAAGCCATCTACTTTCTTTTCATTAGCTTAAGGATAGCAGTTGTTTATATCATACCACGGTAGTTGGCTAATATTTACCACGGCAGTTGGCTAATATTTACCACGGCAGTTGGCTAATATTTACCATGTATATTGGGCAGTAGGTCGTGTCCCGAAAAGTGGTGTAAGCAAGTATTTCAGGTGTTTAAAAGAAGTGCGGTTATTTCCTAAAATATAGTCACCACAACCAA
>CAURLG010000007.1:0-49186 GCA_963525825.1 uncultured Atopobium sp.
GCACTTCTTTTAAATGACTGAAATGCTTACTTACACCACTTTTCGGGACACGACCGGATTTGCCTGATTTCATCAAAGAATCTGTGCCTCAAATACAGATTCTTTACACTTTTCAGGCGCGCCTGGCGAGAAACCCGGTGCGCTCGCAGCGCCCCACGAATCCCGCGCACCTCGCGCCTGGCGAGAAACCCGTGCACTTGCAGGCGCACTGTAAGTGCACGCAATCTAGCAGGTCGTTCCGCTTTCGGAATCCGCAAGGTCAACGTCGTTTGCAAGCGCCGCTTCCAGCGCAACCCGTAGTCCGCGAGTCATCATTTCCAGCGACATGCTTGGAACCTGGCGGGTCTTCTCGCCCGCAGTGTCCTTTTCACCTGCAGCGCCTTTTTCACCTGCGGCGCCTTTCTCGGCAGCCACGGCGTTCTTCTCGGCAGCTGCAGCGTTTTTCTCGACAACCTGCTCCGTTGCGAACGGTACGTGCAGAAACGTGCCGCGAGTCTCCGGGAATCTCGTGGCCAGCGCGTGAAGGACCTGATACATGACCTCGTTGCAGACGTACGTTCCCGCAGTGTACGAGACTGCCGCGGGGATCTCCGCCTGGTTCATGGCGGCCACCATGGTGTTTACCGGCAGCGACGCGAAATACGCGTCGGGAGCGCCGTCGATGATGCGCTGCGAGAGCGGCTGCTTGCCCGCGTTGTCAGGAATGCGCGCGTGAGCCCAGTTGATGCCCACAAACTCGGGCGTAATCTTGCTTCTTCCACCCGCTTGGCCCACGCAAAGCACAATCTCGGGACGCTCCGCTTCAAGCGCGTCGATAACCTTCTGAGCGCCAGCGCCAAACTCAACAGGTACGTGCAGTTTTATCACTTGGGCACCGCCAATAGTCTCGGGCAGCGCCTTCACGGCCTCCCAAGCTGGATTGATTATCTCGCCACCAAAAGGCTCAAATCCGGTAACCAGAATCTTCTTCATTTTGCCTCCGCACCTCGATTGAACGCCGCGTGTCCCGCACGCTGCTCGCCGAACGCCGCATGTCCCGCACGCTGCTCACTGCTCGCCGATCGCTGCACGCCGCGCACATCGCCACTAGGCTACCAACCGCGAGCTCAGTTCACGCTGGTGGAACCTGTCGTTTTCCCTTACCATCATAAACGTACACATCTCAAACGGAAGGAAATTCGATGCACGGTAACAAAATTGTGCTTGTAGCGGGCCTGGGAAATCCTGGCGAGAAATACGCGCGCACCAGGCACAATGCTGGTTTTGCCGTCGTCGATGCCCTTGCCGAACGCCACGGCGTTTCGTACTGGAAAAGCGAGGCGGGCTGCCAGGTCGCGGAGATCACCCTTCCCGCAGCTCCCGGCGCCGCATCTGGCGAGAAACGCCATATACTCCTGGCCAAACCCCAGGACTTCATGAACACCAGCGGTGGCCCCCTCTCCAAACTTGCTCGTGCACACCACCTTCAACCTGCGCAAATCCTTGTTATTCACGACGAGGTTGACCTCGCAGAGGGCCAACTCAACTTCAAGGAAGGCGGCGGACTCAACTCGCATAACGGCCTGCGTTCCATCGCCGACAAGCTCCAGACCAGGGATTTTATGCGACTGCAGTTTGGCATCGGTCGCCCTCCTGGAAAGATGCCGGTGGCAGACTATGTTCTGCGTGAGCTCAAGGGAACCAACCTGGAAGACTTTCTGGTCACCGCTCAGGCGGCCGCCGATCAGGTGGAGCAGTTCCTCCGCGGCTAGCGGTCACCGCGCTCCGCGGCTAGCGATCACCGCGCTCCTCCGCATGCCGTCACATCGCAAGCCCACCGAACTTCTCGCCCTACGCAGCTAGCAGGCAAAACAAGCTGCGAAATATTTATGCTCATTCATGAATTACTCATGTCTTGAATCATGCGCAAATAGTACAATAGATATGTTGTTTGCGAATACGGGGTTACCCAGACCTCGTATGCGTGAGATATATGCGTCATCTGCTACTGTCTTCTCACCAGAAGGCACGCTGTAGTGCGGCGCGTCAACTCACTCGCAGTTTTTGTTGTGTTAGGAGAGGAGTACCGCTGAATGTATAAGATCCTCGAAAAGACTCAGTTCTCCGAGAAGGTCTTCAAGTTCCGCATCGAGGCACCACAGATGGCCAAGCATGCACATGCTGGTCAGTTCCTGATGGTCCGCGCAAATGAGTGTGGCGAGCGCGTTCCATTTACCTTTGCGGATTGGAATCCTGAGGAGGGTTGGGTCGAGTTTATCTTCATGGTAATCGGCAAGACCACCAGGATGCTTTCTACCTACGAGGTTGGTGATTTCCTGCAGGACGTCACTGGTCCTCTGGGTGAGCCTACCGAGATGGGCGAGGGCAAATGGGCAGTTATCGGCGGCGGCGTTGGCCTGGCTATCGCCTTCCCTGTTGCTCGTCAGCTCGTAGCAGCTGGCCGCGAGGTCCACGCAATCATGGGCGCTCGTACCAAAGAGCTGCTGCTGCTTGAGGATCAGTTCCGTTCCATTCTGGACGACGATCACATCCACATCACCACAGACGACGGCTCTCTTGGCGAGAAGGGCGTTGTAACTGCACCTCTCGAGCGTCTTCTGCAGGACAAGCAGGTCGACCGCGTATTCTGCGTTGGCCCAGTTCCTATGATGAAGTTCTCCACTCTCACTGCCGAGAAGTACGACACACCTATCATCGCTTCTCTGAACCCAATCATGGTTGACGGCACTGGTATGTGCGGTTGCTGCCGTGTTGAGGTTGGCGGCGAGACCAAGTTTGCTTGTGTTGACGGTCCTGACTTTGACGCAACCAAGGTTGACTGGAACGACCTTCGCGCACGTCAGGCAGCCTACCTCACCGAGGAAGGCCAGTCCATCAAGGCTTACGAGGAGACGAGGTGCGCATGCCACAAGTAAACGGTCGCTACATTCCAAACGTCAAGGCACCTCGTACAGCTGACAACGAAGAGCCAGCTGCAGAGCGCGCACAAGACTTCCGCCCTGTCGACAAGGGTTTCACTAAAGAGATGGCAATTGCAGAGGCAAACCGCTGCCTGGATTGTAAGAATCCACTGTGCGTTCAGGGCTGCCCTGTAAACATCAACATTCCTCGCTTCATCGAGGCTATCCGTGCAGAGGAGTTTGGTCGCGGTCTTGACATCATCCGCGAGTCCTCCATGCTTCCTGCAGTTTGTGGTCGTGTTTGCCCACAGGAGAACCAGTGCGAGGGCGTCTGCATCATGGGTAAGCGCAGCGAACCAGTTGCTATTGGTCAGCTTGAGCGCTTCCTTGGCGACCAGCCTGAGCTTGCTTCCAAGCCAGCTATCGCTCCAAAGAACGGCAAGAAGGTTGCAGTTGTAGGCTCCGGTCCTTCCGGTATTGCTTGCGCTGGCGAGCTTGCTCGTAACGGCTTTGACGTTACCGTCTTTGAGGCATTCTTCACCGGCGGCGGCGTTCTGGTTTACGGTATTCCTGAGTTCCGTCTTCCAAAGGCTGTTGTTAAGCGCGAGATTGACGGCCTTCAGGAGCTGGGCGTTAAGTTTGAGTTCAACTCTGTTGTCGGTCGTATCACCGATGCAGAAGAGCTCTTTGAGCAGGGCTTTGACGCAATCTATATTGCTACAGGCGCAGGCCTTCCAAAGCTTCTCAACATCCCTGGCGAGAACCTGCCTAACGTCTTCTTTGCAAATGAGTACCTCACCCGCGTTAACCTCATGAAGGCTAACAACTTCCCTGAGTATGACACTCCAACCAAGCACGGTAAGAACGTCGTTGTCTTTGGTGGCGGCAACGTTGCTATGGATGCTGTTCGTACTGCTAAGCGCCTTGGTGCTGAGCGTGCAATCATCGCTTACCGTCGTACCGAGGACGAGATGCCTGCTCGTCGTGCAGAGCTGCACCACGCAAAGGCTGAGGGCGTTGAGGTTCTTCCTCTCGTCTCCCCTCTCGAGTTTGTCGCTGGCGAGGACGGCGCAGTTTGCGCAGTTCGCGTTCAGAAGATGGAGCTCGGCGAGCCTGACGCAGACGGACGTCGTCGTCCAGTTGCTATCGAGGGTGCTATCGAGGACATTCCTTGCGACGTTGCAATTTCTGCAATCGGCACTAACGCTAACCCATTCGCAAAGATGATCGGCGACATCAAGCTCAACAAGTGGGGCTACATTGAGGCCGACGAAGAGGGCCGTACTTCCGATCCTCGCATCTGGGCTGGTGGCGACATCGTAACTGGTGCTGCAACCGTCATTCTGGCAATGGGCGCTGGTAAGGTAGCAGCTGCTTCCATCACCAAGCACCTCGGCTAGTCCGCCGGTTTCGCCTGGAAGTCCAGTTTTGGCTGGCAATCCAGTTTCCGCTGACGTAGCTGCAGCTCAAGCAGCGAACTAGCACGGCTTCAGCTCACAGAACGAGCTAACATGCAATCACAAAAGACCTGGTACCACACGGTGCCAGGTCTTTTTTATGCCGGGAAGTACCGCGAATCCACACCCAAGCGCACGAGTTTCTCGCCAAGCGCTCTTCTCGCCATCGCGCGCCTGAAAAGTGCAAAGAATCTGTATTTTGAATACAGATTCTTTAACAAAATCAGGCAAATTCACAGTTTCTTTTACATTTTTAGGCAAAATTTACAGAATCTTTGATGAAATCAGGCGCGTAAAAGATAGACTATGTGGCCCTGAATTTTTGAGCCTGAAAGCTGCATCATGTCTGAGTATATTTACTCAGATATGGCGAGAAAAACCGGCAAATCGCTCAGACATGGCGTACTTTTCCGGCAAATCGTTCAGACATGGCGAGAAAATCAGGCGCACCCAAGCATACGCCTGGCTCACTCCGGACTCATATCTCCCACCTGGCGAGAACCCCGTCCACTAGCAGCGTTTCCGCACAAGAAACCCGGCATCCACACGAAATAGATACCGGGTCAAAATCGCTCTCAACCTGCGCCCGCACACAGCGCTGACCTGCGGCGTTGCCGTCGTTACGCCCACACGCGCCACTGACCTGCGGCGTTGCTGTGCGCTGCGGCTACTCGTGGCTACGAGAGCAGAAACTCCCTGACGCGAGCGGCAATACCTTCAGCGTCCAGGCCAAAGTGCGAAAGCAGCACGTCGCCAAAAGCGGAGGTGCCAAAGGTACGCATGCCAGCAAAGCGCATGGGCGTGGGCAGCTGCTCGGCCAGAAGCTCGGCAACTGCAGCTCCAAGGCCTGTTGCCACGTTGTACTCCTCAACGTATTGAGCTCCTACTATTGTTTTATCTCTACAAGCCCGCTTGGAGTCATTTCAAATACGGCATCGTACTTTGATTGTTGTGCAACATTGAGATGATGAGTTACCTCAATCATGGTAACTCCGCTTAGACTAAGCAGGTTATTCTCGACCTCAGTAGCCATGCGTGTGTCCAATGCAGACGTAGCTTCATCAACAAGCAGTAACTTCTTTCCATACAGTAAGGCTCGCGCAATAGCAATCCTCTGTCTTTCACCTCCGGAGAAGCGCTTTCCGTTCTCTTCCACTGGAGTGTCAAGTCCTTTTGGAAGAGCCGCAACTACCTCTGAGAGACCAGACTTTTTAATAACTTCACCGATTTGCTCACTCGAATACGAACTTCCCAGCGTAATGTTATTTTTTAGCGTATCGTCAAACAAATACACATTTTGGTGAATCATTGCCGGATCACATATAATATCTCTTGAACCGTCAATCAGAATGTCTCCATCCTGAGGTTCTATCTGGCCTGAAATCAGTTTTAAAAGTGTACTCTTTCCACTTCCGCTTTTTCCAATAATCGCATACTTCTTTCCAGTCTCAAAGCGCGCAGATATCTTAGATACTCCGGAAATTGAATCAGGATACTTATAGGTAACGTTTTTTAACTCAATTTCACGTTCTGCATCATAGTGCCGTTCCTTATTGTCGAACGGAGTTTCTTCATCGTCGCATATAACCGCCTTCAAAACCGGATAGGCCGCTTTAACTTTGCCAAGCAATGAAGCAAATGTTGAAGCGGGCGCAATTACCTGACCGGACAGCTGGGTCACAGCCACAACGCTACCAAGAGAAACAAATCCTTGCACTGCAAAAATACCCGTTATACCCATAATAATGAATTGAGATGAAACTGAGATTGCTGTAACAAACCCAGATATAAGAGATGTAACTTCAGATAAATGTGCCTTCTTACCTTCCAACTGCTGCGCAACCAGTAAGTGACGGTTTGTAAAGTTGTTTTCTTTATGAAATGACCTGATGACATCAAATCCAAGCGATATATCACGAATCTGTCCGTTATACGACACCGTATTTTTTACGATCCCTTCTTGGCAATGAGTAAGTTGTTTTGTAAATACTCCGGGAATGATTGTTGGAATTGCCATCACAAGTATCGAAATAACTGCCACTATTGGATTTATATACAAAAGTAAGAGGCTTGCAATAGTAATTTCGCAGCACGAAGCAAATGCATCAAGCAGTCCGCCAAGCCAATCTTTTTCAATGGTATCCATATTCTGACTTAAAAGAGAAAAAAACTCAGCACTGTTTTCATTCATATTTACAGCATCTTTTCTCCGCAAATAAGCCTTCACGGCAGAATTTCTCATCTTAATTACGGTGTCGCGAACCAGGCGGGCGCGCACATATCCCTGTAGTATAAGAAGGATACCGGTTGCTATAGCATATATACAGCACAAGCCTATAAATGTAAGTAACCGAGCAATATCTCCTGAAATAATGACTTCAGAAACCGTATTGAGAAGTGAGCTCAGTAAAAGAGCCACGCCGGCAGCGACACAAGAACTCACAATTTGTATTAGTACAAAAATAATCACGTTTCGTTTGCCGGCATTCTTTAAAAGATGCTTTATATTTTTCATTCCATTCCAATCGCAGAAAATCATCTAAATGACCATCACAAAATGATAGATACCTCTTTTAATAAATCTAAAAGAGGTATCTATCCCGCACTTTTAGTGCTTAACTACAATAACAATGATGGTCATATGTATCGCCTACCTCTCTCTTTGATGAATACATCATCTCGAAAGAAGAGGAGGCTATCCATAACATCTCGTGACAATTCTTGTATTACCTCAAATGTTAAGTATCCATGCAAAGTATCAAAATAATAAGCATGGCACGTAAAAATTTTAACTTTTGGTAATGAAAAATGTAGGCTGCCTTGCTCACTGTCTCTGAGCGCTTAGACTTGGTTTTAAGCCCTAGGTTTAATTTTGAGTGCTTAGATTCTCTTCAACAAAAGCGCGCACCATTTCCGCATTATCATGTTGGCCAATAAGTTCCATATACGGAATAATCGTCTGCATTATTGAAAGCGCCTTGTCAGTATTTCCACTCCGGAATTCAGACCGACCAATCAAATAAAAAATCACCGGTAAAAGTATCTGCTCATGGCTTTCAATACTCAAATCTCTTGCCAGATACGCATGCTGAGCAGCTTCTTCAAACCTTCCCTCAAGATCAAAGCAGGAAGATATATTAACTTCAAGGTTGATGCGGACAATCGTAAAGTCATTGCTGCTTGATTGCTGATCGGAAAGGTTTCTTGCAAGTTCTTCTCCCACTCGAATAGCCTCAATACGAGCTTCCTTTTGCTGAAGTGCCACAACCATCAAACCGATTATTTCAGCTTCAATAGGAGATAAAAGTTCATGTCGAAAATCAGATAGGTCAATATGAGGCTTTGTAAGCTCCAAAGCCTCACGTAACTTGACGTATGAATCTTCAGGATTCTTGTTCTGCTTGAGTTGTGCGGCTGCCTGTATAAGTAAAACTGACTGCCGCTCCAATGCATGAGATGCATCATTTTCACTCAAGCCCTCCAGCAAGGATAGGCCTTGTTGGATTTTACCTGCTTCTATAAGCAGACTTGCTCGTCTTGTAATCTCATTAAAGCTACGTTGGCAATCACTTTGATAAAAAACGTCACAAAGTTGATAGGTACTCGCCCCAAGTCTGCTCAACAATGCGTCGAGAATTACTTTGGAGGGCATCTGGCGGCCATTTTCAATTCTTGAAAGAGAAACCGGGGAGCAGATACCCTCTGCAAGCTGCTCCTGCGTCAATCCCTTACTATGACGAAGAGAATAAATAGTCTCTCCTAAAGAGTTCCCTTTCAAGTTTCATCCCATCTTTAATCGCTTGCACCATCAAAATATGACAAAGGCTACGAGAGCAGAAACTCCCTGACGCGAGCGGCAATACCCTCAGCGTCCAAGCCAAAGTGCGAAAGCAGCACGTCGCCAGGAGCGGAGGTGCCAAAGGTACGCATGCCAGCAAAGCGCATTGGCGTGGGCAGCTGCTCGGCCAGAAGCTCGGCAACTGCAGCTCCAAGGCCCGTTGCCACGTTGTGCTCCTCAACGGTTACCACATGACGGGTCTTCTCGGCAGATGCCAAAATAACTTCCTCATCCAAAGGCTTGATGGAGAACACGTCAATAACCTCGGCAGAAATCTTCTCTTCTGCCAGCAAATCTGCGGCTGCAAGTGCCTGAGCAACCTCAACACCGCAGGCAGCAATGGTAACGTCGGTACCCTCACGCAGGACGTTAGCAAAAGGCAGGCCGCCCTTGAAGGACTCGTCGTAGATGTCGGCAACCTTGTGGCGACCCATGCGCACGTAGAAGGGGCCATCAGCCTCGGCAGCAAGCCTGAGCGCTGCCTTGGTAGCGTTGTAATCCGCAGGAACAAGCACGCGCATCTGAGGCAGTGCGCGCATCATGCCAATGTCCTCGAGGGACTGGTGGGTAGCGCCGTCCTCTCCTACTGTAATGCCTGCGTGCGTTGGGCAAATCTTCACGTTGAGGCCGGAATCGCAGACGGTGTTTCTAATCTGGTCGTAAGCGCGGCCAGTTGCAAACACAGCAAACGAGCCGGTAAACACGGTGCGTCCGGTAAGCGAAAGTCCTGATGCAACGCCTACCATGTTCTGCTCAGCAATTCCCACGTCAACCATACGCTGCGGGAAAGCTTTCTGGAGGTCGGCAAGCTTGGTGGAGCCAGCAAGGTCTGCGTCAACAGCAACGATGTCGTGACCCTCATTTACCAGCTCAACAAGAGTCTGACCATATGCCTCACGAGTTGCTCTAGACATTGGCAACCTCCTTACCTTCACCTTGAAGATCAATCAAAAGAAGCTCTCTAGCTGCATCAAGTTCTTCTCGCGCAAGGTCAGCCTGCTCGGCCGAAGGAGCGTTTCCGTGCCAGGAAGCTTTGTCCTCCATAAACGAGACGCCCTTGCCCTTAACGGTCTGGCAAATGACCACGGTAGGAGCCGTGTTTCCTGCCTCGCGACCATCTCGTGCGGCGAGAAGAGCCTGGCGTACCTCAGCGACCTCGTTACCGTTAACGCGCAGTACATTCCAGCCAAAAGAACGGAACTTCTCGTCAATATCGCCAAGAGAGCACACGTCAGTAACGTGGCCGTCAATCTGCAGGTTATTGAGGTCCACAATAGCAATGAGGTTATCCAGCTTCTGGTGAGCAGCAAACATGCATGCCTCCCAGTTAGAGCCCTCCTGCAGCTCGCCGTCTCCCAGAAGGACAAATACCTTCTTGGCGCGCTCGCCGCTTGCCAGAGCGTCCATAGAAAGTCCCAGAGCGCATCCTGCAGCTACCGAGAGACCCTGACCAAGAGAGCCGGAGCAAACTTCAATGCCAGGACATGCGTGGCAATCTGGGTGACCCTGCAAGCGACTGCCAAGCTGACGGAGGGTAACCATATCCTCGTCGTGGAGCCAATCAAGCAGGTGGTAGGCAGCATACAGCACAGGAGCCACGTGACCCTTGGACAGGAAGAACCTATCCTCGGTATGGTCCTCTGGGTTGTTGTGGTTATACTTCATCACTCCCGAGAAGAACAGTGTGGCCACAATATCTGCCGCACTCAGTGAGCCACCGGGATGACCTGACTTGCTTTTCTCGAGCATGTCAATGACATCGCGCCTCAGCGTATTAGCTGCAAGCTTGAGCTCATCATCGGTGAGGTTGCGCTCGGGTAATGCAGATGTTCCCATTCTCATCCTCTCAAAACAAGTACGCCCAACCTAAGCTGGGCGTACCACAATCACTATTTATTGCTGAGCCTTAACCTTTTCCCAGTCTGCCTCAAAAGACTTAAGACCGGCGTCGGTCAGAGGGTGCTTCAGGCACTTCTTTAGAGCACCAAATGGAACGGTTGCAATGTCAGCACCAAGCAGAGCTGCCTGTGTTACGTGGTTTGGCGTACGGACAGAAGCCGTAATAATCTCTACGGTGTGATCAACGTTTTTATCCCATGCATAGTTCTCAATGCAAGAAACAACGGTTCCCAGCTGCTCAATGCCGTCCTCGCCGATGTCATCAAAGCGACCAACAAATGGAGAAATATAACGGGCGCCAGCATTTGCCGCAAGAAGAGCTTGAGGTGCCGAGAAAATCAGCGTCATGTTGACGCGAATTCCCTCAGAAGCAAGCTGATGGGTAGCAGCAAGACTCTCTGCGCAGATAGGAAGCTTAACAACAATATTTGGAGCAAGAGAAGCCAGGTGACGGCCTTCTTCAATCATGCCCTCAGTTGTTGTTGCTGTTGACTCAGCAGATACAGGAAGTCCCTCGCAAAGCTGAGCAATCTTAACCATATGAGACTCAAAGTCGGCTAGCTTTCCGCCAATCTTTGCATACAGCGATGGGTTGGTAGTAACACCTGCTAAACAGCCCCAGCTAAGAGCTTCAGAAATCTCATCGATATCTGCCGTGTCAATAAAGAACTTCATGTGTAATCCTTTCCTGTACAAACCTAAACGAGTTTGGAAACGTACGTCGTACTAAGAAAGAGCTCATCCACATTGTACAGATTCTTATGTACCGTCTGTGACGAGAAACCCAAAACAAGTGCAAAAAGGCCGTTTACCCCTCAAACGCCTTATCAATTTTGCTGCGAACGTAGGTGGAAGCAAAGACAAGATCTTCTTTCCAGTTCTCGTTGCCGGTGTACCACATCTCTGCAACAAAGCGCCTGACGCCCTGAGGAACAAGCTGCGAGAGAGCTCCCTCGTAGTCAGTGGTGCCGGTAGAGAATGGAATCTCACGATACGCACCAGCAACAGTTTCCTTGAGGTGAGCTGCAAAGATATGACCTGCACCAAGAGCAATATCGTCAGCAACGGTGTTGCCGTAAATAAACGATGCATTGGTGAGGTTGCCAGCGTCGGGATACACACCAAGGTAAGGGCTGTTAATAAGGTTTACGTAGTGCATGGCCTTCTCGACCGTATCCATAAAAGGAGTCTCCATGGTCTCAAAACCCATAACAATGCCCGCCTTAGCAGCCATTTCTACAGCCTTTGCCAAATTCTCCTCAAAGTACTTACGCGTATCTTCTGCGCCGTCCTCGTAGTACACGTCATAGCCAGCAAGCTGAATGGTATGAAGTCCCAGGTCGCCTGCAAGGTCAAGTGCCTTCTGCATAATCTCAAGGCCACGCTCACGAGTAGCCTGATCGCGAGAACCAAAAGGATACTTACGGTGACCAGAAAGGCACATAGAGCCCAGGCGAACGCCAGAGTTTACCATTGCCTGACGAACTGCTGCACGCTCCTCACCAGTCCACTCAAGGCGAGAAAGACGAGCGTCAGACTCATCAACGGAGATCTCAACATAATCAAAGCCAGACTCTCCTGCTACGATGAGGCGCTCTTCCCAAGAAAGATCAGTTGGAGTGGCCTTCTCGTAAAGTCCTAGCTGATACTTGGACATATCTTCTCCTTTTAAAAACAGGCGGCCTTAAAAAGACCGCCTGACTGAAACAGATTCTACTCACTGAACAGACTTTAGTGATTACCCTGTCCGTAGTAGGCATTTGGACCATGCTTGCGCATGTAGTGCTTGTCCTGAAGGTACTGTGGTGCCTCCTGAACCTTAGGGTTATTGAGCTCGGTGAGTGTTGCCATCTTAGCAACCTCCTCAATAACTACTGCGTGATACACAGCAGCCATTGCGTCTTTACCCCAAGAGAAAGGACCGTGGTTGTGAAGGAGCGTTCCAGGAACCGCAATGGGGTCCAAGTTAGCAAAGCCCTCAACAATAACGTTTCCGGTCTCAAGCTCATAGGCACTTTCTACCTCGTCCTTAGTAAGGCTGCGCACGCAAGGAATATCTCCGTAGAAATAATCTGCATGTGTGGTGCCATAGCAAGGAATAGAGCGTCCTGCCTGTGCCCAAGAAACAGCGTGGGTTGAGTGAGTGTGAACAATTCCGCCGATCTTATCGCCCCATGCACGATACAAGCATGCATGAGTTGGAGTATCGGAAGATGGGTTCATCTCACCCTCAACAACGTTGCCGTCTAGGTCGCAGATGACCAGATTCTCTGGGCTCAGCTCCTCATAGGAGACGCCCGATGGCTTGATAACAAACAGGCCGCGCTCACGGTCAAGTCCAGAAGCATTACCCCAGGTAAAGACTACCAGGCCATGCTTTGGCAGGTCCATGTTTGCTTCATACACTTCATCACGAAGCTCTTTAAGCATCATAGAGACTGCTCCTTAGAGAACGCTACGGAATGGAACGTTTGGCTCGTGATCAAAGCAATCATGGAAGCCACGGTCGTGATGGTAAGCAAAGCGATCCTTATCCTGTGGATAGGTGTAGTGGCCGCCGACCTCCCAGAAGAATGGGTGGAACTTGTAGTCAAGGCGATCCTTACGCATGTCCCAAAGAACCTTGATCTCCTGGACGTCTGCCTGGAAGTTGGTCCAAACATCGTGGTGAATTGGGATAACAACCTTGGACTGAAGAGCCTCAGCCATGCGGAGCATATCGGTTGCTTCCATCTTGTCCTGGATACCAATTGGGTTGCAGCCAAAAGCGCCAAAGCAGACGTCTACGCCGCCAAACTCCTGAGCGATGTCTTTACCGTGCTTAGCAAAGTAAATGGAGTAGTGAGAGTCACCGGAGTGATAGATGTTTCCACCAGGGGTGACAAAGAGGTAGTTAACTGCCTTCTCATCCATGTCCATTGGGCACTTGCCCCAGAGGTCTGGACGGTTCTCAGAAGTATCAGTAGTGGTAACGATGATGGTGCGGTCAAAGGAATCGTATGCGACGATCTCCATGTCCTTAACCTTGATACGGTCGCCAGGCTTAACAACAATGCACTGCTCGCGTGGAACGCCCCAGCCAACCCAAATGTCAACTGCATCCTTAGGACCAATAAAGGGAACAGGAATCTCTTTGCCATTCTCGTCAGTAGTGGTCATGTTGTTGTTAACAACGTGAGCTGCAAGCTCCTTGGACATGTGGTCCTGGTGAATGTGAGTTACCACAACAGCGTCAAGGTTCTTGATAGCAAATGGATCAATAACAAAGGGGATGTTACGCAGATTTGGCTGCATCTTACGAACGCCAGCCATGTTTGCCATCTGGTGACCAGGCTTCATAAGGCCGTCACCGTGGGTGCGCTTACCATTGCCTGCCCAGAAGTCGACAGCAACGTTTGCTCCACCAGGAGTCTTAAACCAAATACCAACGCAGCCGAGCCACCACATCTCAACCTGGCCTGGCTCTACTACGGCATTATCAATCTCTTCGTTGAGCCAAGTTCCCCACTCAGGGAAGGTGCTCATAATCCAACTGTCGCGTGTGACGTCTTTCAAATCTGCCATTACGCGCTCCTTTCTATAAAACATAGGACTAGTACTTTGATGCATATGCAGGTAATTTGAGCGGCGCTCAGGACTTTGCCTGCATGCTCAGAAGCTCATCCTGAGCGCTCGCTACAAAACGCAGCCCTACTCCACTACTTTGTAGAGAGCCAGCTGGTCTGTCTCACGATATGCAGCAACAATGTAATCGCTGCCGTCATGCCTATACACCATGCAGTTTGCTGGTCCGAGGTCGTGGTCGATAACGTCTACGGTGTACTCACCGTCAACGTATCTAACAAGCAACAGGTCGCGACCATCTTTACGGTTGCCAATGACTGCGCACTTCTCGCCATTAAGGTCTGCTGCCCAAAGCGCGTGAAGGAAGCTGCGCTTCTGTGGGTCGCACCAAACCTGCTCATAGCGATCGCGAGTCTGGCCCTCATGCCAAATTGCCAGCGTGTCACCGTGGAACTTGGAGAAGGTAAGGATCTCCAGCTTGCCATCGCCGTCAAAGTCTGTAGCAACAATATCGCTTGTTGGCTGAACCAGAAGGCAGGTGACATCCCAAGCACCCTCAGGAGTGGTTGGTGGCACATATCTAAACACGCCTGCGGCGGTTGAGATCAAAGCATACGATTTATCAGGTGCAGTCCAGAAACCGTGGTTCTGAACCTGATAGTTAGCAACACAAGTCAGCTTAAGCTGGTTGTCTGCCGTGTACTGCTCAAGGTTATCGCTTAAAGGAGCGGCCCAAACAGCACCTGGGGTGCGCCAATCATCCTTGATGCCCGTCTCAGCTCCACCCTTGATAGAGCAAGCGAGAACCCAAAGCTGACCGTCAGCAGCCTTCAAGATGCCAAAACGGTGAACATAAGGGAGGTCGCAGAGAATCTGCTCAGACCAAGAACCGTCTGCCTGCTTGGTATAGGATGCAATTGCCGCGTCGTCTCCGCCAAAGTTTGGCGAGAAGAACTTGCGGGTTGCGAGGAACTGATCTTTCCTGCCAGGGACCTGTGTAATGGTCATGACGCCGCCAGGGCCTGGAGCAACAGTCTCCAGAGGCTCACCATCAAGCGTAAAGCGACGGATTGGACCGTCCTTCTCGACAGCAGCTAAAAAGCTTGGTGTGTCTTCTCCCTCAAACATGCCAAGTGCATAACACTTAGGCATCTCGGCAAGAATTTTCTTTTCAAAAGTCATTAAAGTGCTCGATTCTTTAGAAACCTAAACTATGCGGAAAACTTCTCTGCAGCGCCGGTTTCCTTGAGCTTCTCTTCCATCTCTGCATCAGAAAGAACGTTGCGCAGACCAATGACGGTAACGCCAGCCTTAGCAGCATCCTCGTACATATTCAGGAAGTTAAGTGGTGCAAAAACAATGTCATACTGACGAGCAGAGCTTACGCCCTCGGAAAGTGCACAGTGGTGAATCTTATCGACGCCCATATTGAGCTTCTGAGTGACGCGCTCAGCGGTCATCTTCATCATCAGGGAGGTACCTGCGCCGTTTGCACATGCGACCAAAATCTTTGCGTTCATGTTGACTCCTTCGATCAAACAAACTGATTACGGACACATTGTGTTTGTACCCATTTGGGCGCTACAACGCTCGCATTTAAAGCAAATACTGCATCAATCAATGTGCCGAGTATTACTAATAACCCTGAGCAGATGGGGGTCTGCTCAGGGTAGGAAGAAAGAGGGCTACTTGCTTTCCGCACTAGCTGCGGCGGCCTTCTGTGCACGGATTTCCTTGCACTTCTGGTAATCCTCAACCTCCATGAAGTACGTGTCTTTGTTTGCACGGTACTGGAGCTGTGGGATTGCAATAAGAGCGATAACAACAATTGCAAGGCCTGCGTAGGACAGGAACTTCATGATGCCGGTCATGATTGGCCAGACAACTGCCCAGTCCCACATACCAAGGTATCCACCGTATGCAGCCATGCCAACCCAGCCAGCGATAAGAGCTGAACCGAAGACCTGGAGAAGACCAGAGATGAAAGGCATGATAAGAACTGCGCGGAGGCCGCCCTTGTTGTTTGCGTAAACGCCGATAGTAGCGTTATCGAAGAACAGTGGAACAAAGCCTGCGATAACAACAACTGGGGACTTCAGAAGCAGCAGAGCTGCGATTGCCAGGAACTGGCCAGCTGCACCCATGAGGAAGCCGAGGGTAACTGCGTTTGGAGAACCAAAGCCGTAGGTGACTGCGCAGTCAACGCCTGGGACGGAACCCTTGAGGAGCTTGTTGGAAATACCCTGGAAGGAGTTGGTGAGCTCAGTAACGAAGGTACGAACACCAAGCTGCAGGATGGAAAGGTAAACAGCAAACTGGAAGGAAGTGGTCATGATGTAGAAGAAGAAATCCTGACCTGGCTTCATGAACTTGTTCTCAAGCAGGAAGTCCTGGCCAAGAACAGCAAGGATGACACCAAAGAATGCTGTCATGAGAATTGCAGTTGCAACGAGGTTCTCGTTGAAGATCTTAAGGAAGCCTGGAAGCTCGATGTCCTCAATGCGCTTAGACTCCTTCTTGGAGTGCTTGGAGAGCCACTCGGAAGCCTTGGATGCGCAATAGACACCAAACATCTGCTGGTGAGCAATGGTAAGGCCAGCGCCTTCAGTAAGGTCCTGGGTAGGTCCAATACAAAGGTTGGAGCCAACTGCCCAGTAAAGACCAAGGAGAACGGTCATAACTGCAAGGATGGTAACGTCGTTAAGCTGTGGGAAGCAGAAGAGGATAAGCCAAAATGCAGTTGCTGCCTGCTGAACCTGGACGTGACCAGTAGTAAAGATTGCGCGAAGCTTAGTCTGCTTCTTAAAAGCAACCAGAACAATGTTCAGAATGAAAGCGAAGAGCAGAAGAAGCATAACGGAGGAGAAGGAACGACCTGCGATAAATGCAGGAGCGTCAGCTGCCTCCATGCCTGCCTGTACTGCGTTCTGGCCAAAGTATGGGTCAATGACCATTGCAGAAAGGTTGAAGCGAGCCTGAAGTCCAACAAGAACTGGACGGAATGCAGTTACCAGGCCGCCGGAACCAACCAGGAGGATCTGATAACCAATGACTGCCTTAAGGAAGCCAGCGAGTACATCGTACCACTTCTTCTTAAGAAGAATGTAGCCGATAGCAACAATCAAACCGATGAAATAGGCTGGCTGAGTCAAGAAGTTGCTCGCAAACCATTTCCAAATACCAAGAACAATATCCATTGATACCCCTTTCAAAGGGTCCTACATACGTACCTTCTGCAGCCCACACTACAAAAGGAAATCCTCAATTACGTGCCCAAACAGGCGTGCTTACTCGGAGATAAGCTCGTCAATCTCCAAGAGCTCTTCTGGAGACTGAATGTTCTTAAGGCGCTCAAGAGCCTCCTCGTTCATAAGAACCTGAACGAGCATCTGCATATTCTTGAGGTGAGCATCCTGATCAGTAGCACTCAGAGTGAAGAAAGTCTTAACCTGCTTCTCATCGTCGCCATCCTCAAAATTGACAGGAACATCAGAGTGCATAAAGCCAATAGCAGTCTTTCCATTAGAGCCAATGCGAGCAGTTGAGTGTGGCATTGCAACGTTTGGAACGATAACAATGTAAGGACCAAACTTGTTTACGCACTCGATAATATCGTCTGCATACTCTGGATTGACTGTTCCGTCAGCCTCCAGTGGTTTGCAGCACTCTCTAATAGACTCTTCCCATGTCATGGGGGTCTTCACGAAAGCATAGTGATTCTGCTCGTAAATATCGCGAAGTAGCATGCGATTCACTCCTCTCCAGTAGCCTACTGTGAATCTTTTCCTTGTGTTGGACTATAGCAAGAACACACAAGAACACATCGCTTAACGACAAAAACTTGAATCTTCTGAACGCTTCAACAATTAGATAAATAATTTATATGACATTTGACTTGCCGTATAACAAATTTCCCTATTTGTTGAACGTTTAGAACGTTTTACCAATCGAATCGATAATGTTAGTATAGCTAAAGTTGAGAGTTAAGCAATACTTATCTATGCTCACTTTAGAGATTTACGTCATAAAAACCGTTGACCGTTAAATAATATCCGTTTAAGTATTCAAAACGTTCATCGAATAAGGTAAGATACACTCAGTTCTATTAAAAAGCGTCTACACAATTGTTCGACAACCGTTCAAAAGGTGTTATCAATTTGTACGTTATTTTTCACAGAACTGAATTAGTTAAATGTAGTTCTACAGGTTTATCAGCAGTTGAGCTCTATTGGGGGATTCATGGCAACAAGTCGTTCATTCGTAGCATCACGCAGAAGCTCGATCATGAGCCTTCTTGAACAATACCGCCAGGTTTCCGTCAGCGATCTTGCCGATAGATTTAAAGTTTCTTCGCTTACCATCCGCCGCGATCTTGACGAACTCGAAGCTCAAGGCCTCATTTCCCGAAGCTATGGCATGGCCACGCTGCTTGACCCGCTCTCGACAGGACTCAGTTCTAACCAGGTAACCGCAAAATTCAAGCTTGCCCAGGCCGCCGCCAAGCTGATTAAAGACGGCGACACGGTCTTCATTAACACCAGCTCAACCGCTATAAAAGTCCTGGAATTCATCACCGCCGAGAATATCACGGTTGTTACCAATAACGGTAGCGTTCTGGCCGCCGACTATCCCCCATCGATGACTGTTTTGGTCACGGGTGGAGAAGTTCGACCAGCTAAGAAGTCAATGACCGGCGATTTTGCGCTTGCTTCAATCAACCAGATTCGCGCCGCGAAGTGCATCTTGGGATGCTCGGGAATTTCCGCTGAGCGCGGCCTTACCACACTGGTTTCAAACGAGATGCGCGTGAACTCGCTGATGCTTAAGCACTCTGAGCAGCACATTGTCTTGGCCGATGCAAGCAAGCTGGGCGTCAACTCCAGCTTCCAATATGGATCGCCTGCTGATATCGACGTGCTTATGACGGACGAATCCGCATCGATTTCGCAGGTCGCAGCCCTCGAAGCTGCCGGCGTTCGTAAGGTTGTTCGCGTGGGCCTTTAGAACTGCTACGGCTACGTGCGTTGGACGACGAGATTCAGCTTCAATCGAATGTTTCCACTGCTGTAGTCCATCGGTTCTCTCGCCCAGCAAAGAAGACATCAAAATTTAAACTACCATGATACGAAAATATTCACCCTCATGAATATTCATGAGGGTGAATTCATCTGTATGCATAAAATTTTTAGAGGCCTATTTTTGGCGTTTTGAAAACACAGCAAAGTCACTTATTCTGCAAAATTGACCCTCAAAAGTCCTATTTTTCTAAGAATATCGTCATTTGCTGTGTTTTTTAGGGCTGTAAGTTATGTTTTTGGCTCTGTATATACAGATTATCTGACTTAGGTGTGTTCGGGCTTCTAAAAACGTGTAGATTATCCGACATAGGTGTGTTCTGACAGCATCAACGCTATCCAAACAAAAAGCCCCGCCAACTAGCGGGGCTTTGAAGTGCAGTTTTGTCGCCGGTCGCGATTTCGTGCTCGTCGCGCATCGTCGCGCATCGTCGCGCATCGTCGTGATTTCGCGCTCGTCGCGATTTCGCGCTCGGCGCGCGGCGCGGACCAGAGAGCTTACTCCTCCTCGAGAGCAGCAGCAATCTCGTCGGTGATGTTCATGGTGCTGTAGACGTTCTGAACGTCATCGAGCTCGTCGAGCTTATCGATAAGACGCTGAACCTTCTTTGCATCAGAAACAGAGACGTCAGTTGGGGTGGTTGGAACCATAGTAAGCTCGGAACCCTTGACCTCAATGCCCTGAGCCTCGAGGCCCTTCTGGACATCCTGCATCTTGTCGTATGCAGTCCAAACAATCCACTGATCGCCAGCGTCCTCGTAATCGTTTCCGCCAGCCTCGGCAACTGCCATCATGAACTCGTCCTCATCGACAGCGTTCTCGCGGTCAGCAACCTTCTTCTCCTCAGAGACAATAACCTTGTCAACTGCGATGGAGCCCTTGCGCTCAAACTGGAACGCAACGGAACCAGCAGTACCAAGATTGCCACCGGAGTGGGTAAATGCGGAACGAACGTCTGCTGCGGTACGGTTCTTGTTGTCAGTCAGGCAGTCAACGTAAACTGCGACGCCTGCAGGACCGTATCCCTCGTAAACAATCTCCTCGTAAATGGCAGCATCAGCGCCAGCGCCAAATGCCTTATCGATAGCGGCCTGAATCTTTGCGTTAGGCATGGAAACCATGCGAGCACGGGCAACAGCGGCAGACAAGCTAGCGTTGTTGTCCGGATTTGGGTCGCCACCCATCTTTGCGGCAACAGTAATGTTGCGGGAAAGCTTAGAGAACAGCGAGGAACGCTTAGCGTCGATAGCTGCTTTCTTGTGCTTGGTTGTGGCCCACTTAGAGTGTCCGGACATTGCACTCTCCTTCTTTAGAGGTTTGAAAACCTAATTATCACATTAGCCCTTATACGTTACACGAAATCAAGAAGCGAGAAAAGACTTATTTTGCAGATATGGAGACTTGCGCACGCCTGACGCCGAGAAACCCGTGAGCTCGCAAGCCCTGCGCGCCTCCACGCAAGTCCGCGCACCATCGCGCACCTCCACGAAAGCCCGCATCCAACGACCCTCGCTCCTACTCCACCAGCTCAACGTGGATGGACTTCGCGATCTTCTCGACCAGCGCAAAGTCGCCCAAGCCAGCGCTCATTGCAACGTTTCCGCCGGTAGCCATCGCGCGCGTCAGAGCCTTCTCGACAGCCGACGGATCCTCAAGCCAAACCGACATGAAGCTTGCCAGCGTCGAATCGCCCGCGCATGCCGTCGAAAGCACCTCTACCTGCGCAGCATTTGCGTGCCAGACGTGCTCACCGTTGAAGAAGTACGCGCCTTCGCCGCCAAGCGTGAGCAGGATGTTCTTTGCTCCGCGTTCGTGAATCTTGTGGAGGGCGAGAAGAACGTCGGCCTCGTTATGGACGTCGACACCAAAGATCTCTGCCACTTCTTCGTCGTTTGGCTTAATGAGCAGCGGTTTTTTCTCGACAAGTTCTGCGAGGTGTTTATGAGAGATGTCCAGGACCAGCTCAGCGCCTCGCTCATGACAAAGATCAAAGAGCTCGTCGTAGAAGGTTGGATCCATCTCAGGGGAAAGCGAGCCGGAGACCACCAGTACATCCAGGTCGGGCGCATTACGCAGCAGCTCAAGCATCTCGTCTTGCTTGGAACGAATAACGGGAGCGCCTGCGTTAGGGAACTTAAGCTCGCCTTCTGGCGTGGTCACAAAAATATTTACGCGGGTGATGCCATCAATCCACACAGGCTTGACCGGGCAAATCTTGGATGCTTCTTCAACAATATAGTTGCCCGAGAAGCCGCCAAAAAATCCCAGGATAGTGGACTCAACGCCGTAGTGAGCAAGCGTAAATGAAACGTTCAGACCCTTGCCGTTTGGTGTGTAAACGGCATCAGTTGTGCGGTTGACGTGCGTATAAGAAGGAACTCCCGAATTGACGTTCATGTCGATTGCAGGATTAGTGGTAAGTGTGTAAATCATCAAAGCTCCCTCTGAAACAAATATGGACCCGACGAAATCGCCGAGTCCATATTTTACTTCGATTATCTGAGTCTGCACCCAAACTGTACGTAAATTCTGAGTGAAACTCAAACGCCGCCGAGTGTGCTAAGCGTAACGCTTAGCCCTCGACAATCTGGTTGCCGTTCTTGCGGTACTCGTATGCCTTGAAAGCAACAAAGAGAATACCACCAACAACAGCGCCAATGAGAATAGCGAGAACCCACTTAAGGCCGCCATCGACAACGGGAAGAACCAGGAAACCACCGTGAGGTGCTGGGTCATGAACGCCAAAGAGCAGCGTCAGGATGGAGCCGATGGAAGAACCGATCATCATGATAGGCATGACAGGCCAAATGTTCTTGGTCATAAATGGAATAGCGCCCTCGGTAATGTGGGTGCAGCCAAGAACGAAGTTGACCAGACCAGCGTTGAAGTCGGACTTGGTGAAGTATTTCTTACCAACGACAACAGCAAAGGTGGTGATCAGTGGAGGAACAATACAAGCAGCAGAAACTGCAGCCATGAAGTTAGTACCAAACTCATAGGTTGGGGTACCAACACCAGCAGCAAGAGCCTCGGTCAGAAGTGCAGTACCGGTAACGTAAGCTGCCTTGTTGACTGGGCCGCCCATGTCAAATGCGGCCATGCAACCAATTGCAAGACCAAGGACAATTGGACCAGAAGCAGACAAACCGCGCAGGAAGTTCATCATGCCGGTGTTGATTGCTGCCATTGGACCAGAAATACCCAGCATAACCAGGCCAACAATGGTGGTGGAAAGCAGTGGGTACAGGAAGATTGCCTTCAGGCCATCAAGGTTCTTTGGAAGACCTGCAAGGAGCTTCTCAAGACCAACGATGACATAACCGGCAAGGAAGCCGCCGACGATGCCGCCCAGGAAGCCAAAACCAACGCCAGCGCCACCAGCATCAATCATGCCAGTGGTAGGGTTAATTGGAAGACCCTGGATAGCAATCATACCTGCAACAAAACCAGGAACCAGAGCAGGACGCTTACCGATAGACTCAGCAATGTAAGCAGAAAGAACTGGAACCATAAGGCCCATTGCAATGCCGCCGATAATCTTGAGCATTGCAGCAAAGCTGTTGTAGTCAGGCGCGGTAGAGCTGAAGGAAGTGATACCCCAGAGGAATGAAACTGCCGTCAGAACACCACCAGCAACAACAAAGACCAGCATGTGGCTGACGCCGTTCATGAGGTGCTTGTAGATGATGTGGCCTACAGACTCCTTCTCAATGGTGCTCGAGACTGGAGCGTCGTCTGCCTCTGCAAGCTCGCCTTCAGGCTGAGCAACAAGAGCACGGTCGATAAGACCCTCTGCATCCTTAATAGCTGCAGTAACACCAACATTTACCATTGGTTTTCCGGCAAAACGCTCAGCCTGAACGTCCTTATCGGCAGCAACAACTACTGCCTTGGCGTTCCTGATTTCAGCTGCGGTGAGCTCGTTCTCTACACCGACCTGGCCGTGCGTCTCAACCTTAATGGTAAGACCTTTAGCTGCGGCGGCCTTCTCAAGGGCCTCCTTAGCCATAAAGGTGTGCGCAATACCGGTTGGGCAACCAGTAGCAGCAACGATGTCATACTTTGACTCGTCAGCCACAGCACTCCCCTTTCATCCTAGTGCTCGGAATTGTTCCAAACACAACCAAAAAAGCTGCTCAATGTTAGCACTGAGCAGCTTTGACAACTACGTTTTTACATAAATTGTAATCAGAAAATTATGTTATTGAACGTACTTTCATTACGGATTATGTTTATGACAAAAACTTTGATGTTTTTCTCGTCAGGAGCCCTAACGTACGTGCCCTTTTCCAGGCGAGAAGATCATGCGCCAAAAACTTGCTTCTACTCAGCGCTCTCCTGACCAAAACGCTCTTGCCTCAGGCGCAGTGCCTCGTATGCGCAACCATACATTGCAGCCTGATTGCCCAAGCTCGCAGCCTCAATACGAGCGCCCTTGCTTACCGGTAGAGCGTACTGCTCAAAACACTCGCGAAGCTCGGTAGCAAACGTTGCAAACGAACCCGCAACACCGCCGCCAATCAAGAACATGGCAGGATCAACTACGCACGAAACCTGCGCCATAGCAAGGCCCAGGTAGTGGCACATCTTATGGATAGCAAGGGTTGCGCACTCATCGCCTTGAGCATGAGCCCTAAACACGGACACCGTATCAGTCTCGTGCTCAATGTTCACAGGAACAACGCCTCGGGAAGCGCATTCCTCCAGGTACAGGCGGACAACACCCTTAGCAGAAGCATACTGCTCCAGGCAACCGTGGCGACCACAACCGCAGGTCAACGTCTCTTCTGGCTCAACAATGATGTGACCAATCTCACCGCCCGCACCAAAAGCACCTGCAGCAAGCTTGCCGTCTACAACAACACCTGCACCAACGCCGGTGCCCAGCGCAATCAGCACAAACGACGGCACGCCCACAGCAACGCCAGCCCACGCTTCGCCCAGAGCAGCGGCGTTAGCATCGTTGACAAACGCGATAGTTGCGTTTGGCAGGCACATATTGATTGCCTGCACCAATCCCTCAGGATCAATGTCTACATTGGCGAGAAGACCAACGGTTCCGTCATCTGCAACAGGACCTGGAATATCCAAACCACACGCAATAACATCGTTGCGGCTTGCTTTTTGGCCATGAACAATCAGCTTAATAGCATCGGTTACCGTCTGATAACCGCCCTCGTTATCAAGTGCGGGCGTCTTGACCTTCTGCTCAGAAAGTAGCTCTCCCTCTGCAGAGAAGAGTCCCAGCTTGATGGTGGTGCCACCAACATCAATGCCCAATACGTATTCCATAAAACCCCCTAGTTGCCGCGCTTAAGCGCACACTCAACAAGTTGCGCAAGAACGTCTTCAACAGCGTATCCTGCAGCCTCAATAGCCATTGGAACAAGGGAGGTCTCAGTGAGTCCTGGGAATGTCTTCAGACCCATGACCATAACGTGATGTCCATCCCAAATAAAATCAATACGAGCAAGATCTCTGCAGCCATAAGCGGTGTACACCTCAAGAGCTGCGCGCTCAAGAGCCTCGCGAGCAGCAGCTGGATCTGCACCAAGAGCTGCCAAGGACTCAGAGCGAACGGGGCAGAAATGCTGAATACGCTCTGGATCAAGTCGAGCATCCGTGTCATAAATACCCTTGACCACTGAAATCTCTACCGGTGGCAGGGTTTTCTCGCCATCTGCGTCAGAAAGCACGGTAACGCTTACTTCAACGCCATCAACCCACTGCTGGATAATGACGGAGTCGTCAAAACCAAGTGCGCCGAGAAGTGCTGGTCCAAGCTGGTCAGCGCTATCAACCTTAGAAAGACCCATAGCAGAGCCGCCATGAACGGGCTTGACCGCTAGAGGGAAGCCAACGCCGCCACCAAGGCGCTCGGGAACCAGATCTAGAGCAGCTGCGGCTCCAAGATCTTTAAACGCACTGGCAGTCAGCACAATCTGAGGAGGCCAGATGACCTCGGACTCCTCCTTTGACCAGGCCTGACGCACAATAAACGGCATGTCAGCTTTGTTCCAGGCTGCCCTACAAGATGCAGGCCTTGAGCCCACATACGGAATTTTGAGGAACTCCAAAAGCGCAGGTACTGCACCATCTTCTCCGCCCGCACCGTGAAGGCACACAAACGCAACATCGGGTTTCTCGGCACGAAGGGTGTCTACCAGGTGTGCGTCAGCATCAAGTGGTAATACCTCATACCCGCGCTTCTCTAAAGCCTCAGAGACAAGAGCTCCACTTTTGAGCGAGAAGTTCCTCTCAAATGAGGCTCCACCCATAATGACAGCAACTTTTGTAGCCATACTTAACACTCCCTTGCAGAGGATTGAGATTCAGAATGAGAGGACTCAGGTAGAGCTCCTGCCTCCAAGAACGCACGGTACAACGCCATACGATCTTGGACGCACAAAGACAGCCTGCGGATTGCCTCGTGGATGCGCTCTGGCGTCTCAAATGAGTAGCACAGGCGCATACTTGAACTAATACGCTGGTCAGGATAGCAATAAACACCTGGTACAAAGGCAACTCCCTCTTCAATTGCACGAGGAAGCAACTGCTCAGTATTGAGGTATGGCGGGAAGGTTACCCACAGGAACAAACCACCCTCTGGCTTAGTCCAGGTAACGTCTTTGGGGAAGAACTCTGCAAGCGCTGCGAGCATGGCGTCTTTTCTCTCTTTATAGCGAGACTTAGACACTTCAAGGGCCGCCTGCCAATCAACCTCATTGAAGTAGTGCTCGGCAAGAATCATGTTGAAAGGGCTGGTACACAGATCAGAGCCAGACTTAGCAAGGTTGATGCGCTCAAGGAAATGACGAGGTGCAACCATCCATGCAAGACGCAGTCCTGGGGCAAAAATCTTTGACGTGGTTCCCAGATAAATGACATTTGGATCAAGCGTCTTAAGGCGTGTTAGATCTTCTCCCTCAAATCGGATAAGACCATACGGATCATCCTCAACAACAGGGATGTTGTACTGGCGAGCCAGCTCAAGAAGACGGAGGCGCCTTGGCATAGACATGGTGATGCCAGCAGGATTGTTAAAGTTAGGAATAACGTAGATGAACTTAGGCTTTCTGCCTTGGTCTGCAAGCTCTTTGAGCTTTGCCTCAAGCAGGTCTGTTCTGATACCTTCTTCGTCCATATCAATGGTGTGAACAGTAGGCTCATACGCAGAAAATGCCTGGAACGCGCCAAGATAGCTTGGACCCTCACAGATAATATCGTCCCCTGGGTTAAGAAAGACACGACCCAAGAAATCAAGCGCCTGCTGAGAACCAGAAGTCAAAATCATCTCGTCAGGATCAGCCTCGACGCCCTGAGCAGCTAAAATCTTGCAGATGGTCCTTCTGCACTCAATACGGCCATCAGAGTTGCCGTACTGAAGAGACCTAAGTCCCTCAACAGCAACGCAGCGTCGAGCGCACTCTGCAACCTGATCAAGTGGCAGCGAAGAAATGTCCGGCAGACCACCAGACAGCGCAATGACACCTGGACGAGACAGGGCCGCAAACAAATCTCGTACTTCGCTCTTACGCATAGTTTGAACACGCTCTGCGTAAAGATCACTCCATACGTCAAACGAGATTCTGCTGTCATCCATAGAACTCTTACTCCTTACAGGCCATCTTTAGGCAAAAATTGTGCCGAAAAGATGTACTTATTGTTTTAGGACGTAGTCTTTTTAGTATCGCTCAAATATCAATAAATAACAGGGTAAAATATGACGCAATTGCTAAACGGTTACATATAACCGGCAAACATACTGGTCGCTCCTAAATTTTGTAGAGAGGATTTTTATGGACAGCGCACATAACACTGTTGAATTGAACGCAGCGCTTTCAAATCCCCGCGATGATATCGCTCAACTTGATGAACTTGAGAAGAAGCTCTTTGCTCTCAACTACGCAGCTAATGAGATTGGCTCTTTTGGACCATGCATCGATCCAAAAAAGGCTGCTGAAGAGCGCGGAGAAGCCCTGGCAATCCTTGGCGAGCAGGTCCAGGAGACCCTCTGTGATCCTGCTGTTGGCGCACTCCTTGATAGACTTCACGAGAATCGCGCTCTGCTTGATGAGACTCATCGCGCACAGGTCAAAATTCTGCGCCGTGACAGAAGCCAGCTGGTAGATGTACCTGTTGAGCTTCAGAGCAACTTTGTCCGCCTCACCACAGAGGCCAACGAGGTCTGGGAGCAGGCAAAGAGCAGTGATGACTGGTCGCTCTTTGCACCAAAACTGGACGGCTTAATCGAGCTCCGCAAAGAAATGTGCCAGGCCCGCGATGCATCCAAAGATCCCTATGACCTCTTGCTGAGCGATTTTGAGCACGGTACCAACAGAGAGTTCTACAACACCTTCTTCAATAACGTTAAAGAAGTAGTAGTTCCTCTGGTTGCCGATTGTATGGCTTCCAAGCGCCAACCAAGCACCAAGCCTCTTGAGGGCAAGTTTGATGTCAATCGTCAGTGGGACCTTGCAAAAGACCTGGTAAAGCTTCAGGGTCTTGACGAGGACGCTTACTGGCTTGGCAAAACTGAGCACCCTTACACTGGTGGCCCTGGTATTGGCTTTGTCATGGTTGCCAGCCACGCTTACGAGAATAACGTTCTCTCCAATGTCTATTCCATGCTGCATGAGAACGGTCACGCCCTCTACGAGCAGGGAATTAACTGGGAATACCGCTTTACCTCTCTGAGCACCGGCACTTCTATGGGCATGCACGAGTCTCAGTCCAGGTTCTTTGAGAACTACGTTGGCCTTTCTGAAGCATTTGCTGAGCCTCTTATTCAACTTATGCGCAAGCATTTTCCTGGCCAGCTTAATCGCGTCACTGCCTTCCAGCTCTTCTCGGCAGCTAACAAGGTACAGCCAAGTCTTATTCGTACCGAAGCGGACGAGCTCACCTATCCTCTGCACATCCTTATCCGTTATGAAATGGAACAGGCACTTTTGTCTGGCGAGATTACTGCAAAGGATGTCCCAGCTCTTTGGGCCGAGAAGTACAGGCAGTACCTGGGCGTTACGGTTCCCAACAACACCGAAGGTGCTCTTCAGGATGTTCACTGGTCATGGGGTGAGTTTGGCTACTTCCCAACTTATGCACTTGGTAGCGCTTATGGTGCACAGTACAAGCATGCCATGATTGCTGAGGGTATGGACTTTGACGCCGTCTGCGCATCTGGAGATCTTGCTCCTATTAGGGAGTGGCTGGGTAGCCGTATTTGGACCTGGGGCCGTGCAAAAGACTCCAAGGAGCTCATCATGGGTGCATGCGGCGAGCCTTTTGACGTCCACTACTACACCAAGTATCTGACCGACAAATACTCTCGCATCTATGGTCTGGCCAGCGCATAAGCGCACGCCGTAGACGCGAGTAGAAATATCTGTCCTCTTCCAATTAAACGAAAGGGATGAAATGAAAAAGTTTATCGAGGAGTTTAAAGAGTTTATCCAGCAGGGCAATGTTATGGACATGGCTATTGGTATCATCATTGGCGGCGCATTTACCGCTATTGTTACCTCCCTTGTCAATGACATCATCAACCCATTTATTAAGCTGATCTCTGGTGGCGGTACCGAGGTTTCTGGTCTTTCTATTCCAGTTCCTGGCACCCAGAACGGCATTGACTTTGGTGCGTTTATCAGTGCAATCATCAACTTCCTGATCATTGCATTCATTGTCTTCTGCATGGTTAAGGCCCTCAATAAGTTCATGAAGGCTTCCAAGCTTAAGAAGGACGAAGAAGAGGCTGGTGAAGAGGTTGCAGCTCCACACTGCCCACATTGCCTTGAAGAGGTTAAAGAAGGCGCAACTCGCTGCCCACACTGCACTGGTGAGATTGAGGGTGGTGCACACGCTGCGTAACATCAACGTAAGCTGCAAGCACGCTCTTTACGCACCTAGAGTACATGTAAGAAAAAAGCAGGCATATCATATGCCTGCTTTTTTGTTAGTAAAAGAAACCAGAAATGAACTGCCTCCCATTTCTTGGACACGAGAAATAGGAGGCAGTTCAAAACACACCTAAGTCAGATAATCTGTTAAAAAGACGTATACATGACGCAGAAATTGCCTCAATCATGCAGATTATCGTCATTAGGTGTGTAAAATGCCCACAATTGAGCAGATTATCCGACTTAGGTGTGTTCCGTAGATACAGAATTTATCGATAGTTAAATCTTTTATATGACGCTATTCATTTTCTAGCATATTAGCTGAAGTTTATGCATAGAGATGCATATCGGGTAGTGCGACCGCCTAGCTGACTGGCTATCTTGATTAGGAACATGTCGATTCTTCAGCAGAACAAAAGAAAGCTGCGCTATTTTGTACGCCAGGCCTAAAGGACGACGTTAACACGCTGCAGAATCATAATCACCCGCATATGAACTGCCTCCCATTTCTTATGTCCAAGAAATGGGAGGCAGTTTAGAAAAGGCTGGGTTATTTCTTACCTGAGCCGCCCTTGCCGCCGCCATTTCCTGAGGAGCTACCACCATTTCCAGATGAGCTGCCGCCATTTCCTGAAGAGCTCCCACCATTTCCTGAAGAACTGCCGCCAGAACCAGAAGTAGGAGTTACTAGCTTATAGCCACCCTTACCATCTGGCTGCCAAGGGAACTCTGCCTTTGGTGGATACTCATATTTAGCCCAATCATCCTCACGGTGATTAAGGAGGGCAAACTTAAGAGTAAATCCAGGAGCATCAATACTGAGAAGCTTTTTATTTTCCGCAGTAGTGTATAGAACAGACTTAGATATCTGTTCGTTTTCTGAAAAGCCCTGAGCAAGAATGGGGAAAGAAAGTCCATCTGCCGAAGGCTCTTCTGCAACAATCTGAATAGGAGAAACGCTACCGTCTGGATAGAACAGTGCAGCAGCTCCATCCTTATGAGCAGAGAAGGTATACGCTCCGCCAGAACCCTTATTCATAGACTCAATCTGTTCACTGGTCAAATCTTCTTTAGAACCATCTGCATAGTGCAAGCCAAAGAGATAATACGTACCAGGAATGGTGGCAGCAAAATTGATTACCTGTCCTTCAATATAAGCTATCTGTGAAGTATCGTCTGGATTGTCAGAAAGTTTTTTGAAATTAAACGTAATCTCACTCTTGGCATCACTGTACTTCAGATAGTTGTTGTCGTCCTTATCAAAAAGCATTGGCACACTATCGCCATCATCATACGTACATTGAATGGCAATAGTTCCTTTTGCTTCCCACTTACCATCATTCTTCACACCTTTAAAATTATGCATAAAGAAAGTGCCGTCTTCTTTGAATGAATAGTAAAGAACGGTTCCATCGTTATAGCCCTGATTAAGCATGCCACCATGGTCAAAGGTTTTGCCTTCCTTTGATCCACCTTTAGTTCCAACACCATTGTCAACACACCAGACGCCAGTAATAATCTTAGAAAAATCTCCGGTTAGCGTTGGATTATCTGGAGTCTCCTCAAGCTTTACAAATTCTGACTGAGAAGGCGTATCCCCAGTACCGTCTTGACCGCCATTCTGAGGATCTTGACCAGCTCCACCAAGAACAGAATCAGGGTTTAAGATTGCCTGAAGGACATCACTATTACAAGCAGCAAGCGTGCTGGCAGCACCGCCTGCAGCCAATCCAGCAAACGCTCGACGAGTAATCATCTCTTTGTTCATACGTTCCTCCTATATGCGTATGGGAGTCCCAACTTTTTATATTCTACTTGAAACGAGTCAAATGTTACACATTGAGCTGCATTCGACTTATGTATCATCCTACTTTGTATGAGGGAGATGAGAGGTAATCAATGTCATAGTGCCCGTAAAGCGCAGGCTACCAGAAGACGCAGGTGCGATAAAATGCGAGCCCTTGCAAATCCTATGCTCTACTCCGTTGCCGCCATCAGCGCAAACCGTACCTTCTCCTTCAATGACACTTATGCACATAAACGGCCATGGCTGAGCAATAGTTTTTGCCTCATGAATCTCATATTTTTCTACCGAGAAATACTTGCAACTCATTAGCTCAGTTTTGCCGTCAATTTCTGGAGCTGTAATTTCTCCAGATGCTGGAGCTTCCTGTGCATAATCGATGACTTCAAGACTCTGTGCTAGATGCAAGTCACGAGGTTTACCGTCATCACCTAAACGGTCATAGTCGTAGACGCGATACGTAATATCTGAGCTCTGCTGAGTTTCAAGAATAAGCGTGCCCGTTCTAATGGCGTGAACGGTTCCAGGATCAATCCTAAAGAAATCTCCAGCCTTGATAGGAACGTAATTGAGAAGTTCAGACCACTTTCCCTGCTCAACCATGGCTGCAAACTCTTCTTTTGAGGAGGCATTTTGTCCTACAACAATATCGCCATTCTCTTTTGCATCAAGAATATACCAGCACTCAGATTTTCCCAGAGAGCCATTCTCGTGTTCTGCAGCGTACGTGTCATCTGGATGAACCTGAACAGAAAGGTCATCTTTTGCATCAAGAATTTTAATAAGAAGCGGAAAACGGTCTCCCCCTGCATTACCAAAAAGCTCTCGATGAGAAGCCCATAGCTCAGAAAGAGTTTTGCCAGTATATGCACCAGAGGCAACTTCACAGTCTCCGCTAGGATGTGCGCTGATTGCCCAGCACTCTCCTACTGCACCTTCAGGAATGTCATAGCCATACTCTTCAGCAAGCCTTCTGCCGCCCCAAATCTTATTGTGAAAAAGAGGTTTTAAAAAGATAAGATCGTTATATGACCTGTCTGTGTTTTTATCTAAATTTAGCATCGTAGCTCCTTATATGCAGTGCATACATGCTTTTCTAATAGCTAACAACTCTATAGTCTAACGGATTCTAATAACTTAACACTGACTCATTTAACTGCTTTTGACAGGGTTTCTCGCTAACAAAAAAGGCTCAGCTAAAAAGCTGAGCCTTTGCAGTCAACGAACTAAGTAAAACTTAGAACATAACGTTGAAGGAATCCATGCTGTAGTCAGAACCATAAAGAGCAAGGATGGTACCACGAACAGTTGCGGATGCATCCATCTTTACACCTGGCTCAAAGAATGCAAAGCCCTTGGTAGTTGCGTTAGGAGCTGCGTTAACAAACAAGCTCAGCTCATCCTTGCCAACAGCGGTGTCGGTGGTCTGAATGAAGATGTTGGTATCGGTCTTGTTGACAACCTCTACCAGATATCCGTTAGAGTTCTCAAAGTCAACACCAATGCCGGTAACGGTAACGGTAATCTTATCGGTGTCGATAAGAACCTCAGTCTTATCGCCAGTCTTCTTAACATCATCAACGTACTTCTGAACGTTGGTAACCTGCTCTGAAGTGTTGTGCTTGTCCATCAGAGTTTGATAGAGCTGCTGAGAGTCAGAGTCACCAGCACGAGTATCTGAAGGCTTAGTTGCAGTATTTGCATCAGGTGCAGCCTGCTGCTGTTGCTGCTGTTGCTGCTGACCACCGCCAGTAGTGGTTCCTGGATCAGCAAGATTTGGAATAAGATTGCAGCCAGCAAGTGCAAGAACGGCAGAAGCGGATGCTGCTACGAGGCCGAGCTTATTAAACTTCATAAAGGTCTCCTTTGGGTGATTTATACCTTTTAAGAGAATAACGGAAATAAGTTGATTTTGTCAATTTTTATGCACAGATGAGCATCTAATGTTCCTCAACTAGAGCTTTAATGCCACCTTGCGTAAACATTACTGCTGAATTTATGTGACCGTCAGCCTCTTCACGAGTCTCATCATTTTTAAGAATGTTGACAATGGTGGTCATTTCAGTTTGAGCAAGCCAGGTAATAATAAACTCATCATAGGGTTTAACCTGTGCAACGTTAGGATAAAGAATGGCTCTGATTGTTGCAGAGATAACCTCAGTCAACTCTTCAAAGAAATGAACGACGTGTGGATTTTCTCGGTTATTCACAAGAATCTGCACTACATACCTATTTCCGTACAGAAGGTCTAAGAATTTCTCGAGCGTTTCTTTATTACCCAAAGGAGTGTCTTCAAGGTTTCTTTCCTCAGAGAGCAGCAGATGATCTTTGTAATCCTCGAGAATCTGAATTGCGCCTTCAGTGACAGGAATCAAAACATTCTTAAAGAGGTCCTCTTTATTCTCAAAGAAGAAATAAAGAGCGCCTGTTGTAACACCTACATGTGCACAAATCTGTCTGAGTGAAGCTTTATCGTATCCCTGTAAAGCAAACTCTTGCTCTGCGGATTTAAGAAGTCTGTGACGCGTGTCACAACTTTCTGTTTGTGGTCGCCTCGACATTGCTGCCGCTCCTTTATAAATGTTTTAAATCCCCTTGTAATAAGGAGATTCCCCCAAATCAATACTACCTTGTTTTAAGGGGAACATATAACAGAAAGTTAACTAATTATGCAGAAATCTATAAGCGTTACATAACAACTTTTGTGATATTTACTTAATTCTTTGATATTGATTAGACGAAAAACACGTCAGAAGCATAATAAAACCCTGCTATGTTACATAACAGGGTTTTAAGACATACCGTTAACCCAAATTATCCTTGCGCTTAATAAATTCTCCGCAGATATATGACTTCCTTAGATACTCGCGATTAAACGGATCTTTGACGGGAACAAAATCCTCTGGAGACTTAGCAAAGTGCATGGCAAAAAGCTCATGGATATGTGGATCAGCCAGCAAATAGCCGCGCGAGCAGTACGCCTGATACATCTGGGCGTCCTCGTTAAATTTGAACGAGCTAAAAGCGCAGTCTGAACAGTGTAGTCCAGCCATCTTGCACATCTCCTACTCTTCAGATAGCCCCATGCAATCTGAACAACGCTGAATCATACGCGTATACAGCAAGTATGGCATTGTAAACAATAAAAATAGTCAAAAATACTTATTCGACGCCAAGAATTTCCGGGAGCGTGTAATCTGAGCCGTTCCCCGAGGAAGCAACAGGTTGGAGGTATTCTCTATTGTCATTTCCGTCATGCATAACAGTAGGATTTGGAAGATTAACACCCTCAGCTAAATTCTTCTTCTGCGTCTCTGTAAGCTCCACGCCAGCATCAACAAGATCTTTAAGATGCTCAACCCAAAGTTGATCAAGACTTAAGGAGAAGAAGTCAGCGATAACCTTTGCTTTATCAAATGAAGGCCACTTACGGCGCTCGGTGCAAATATAAGAAACATACGCACGTGACCAATGTGAGAATTCGCACAGGTCTACCTGGCGCTTGCCACTTTCTTGTAACAACCTTGCTACTGTCCTACCCAAACCTGGGTCGGTCTTTTTGGTAACACCTGCCTTAGCCATCTCACAGCCCCATCTGCTCAAACGATGCCTTAAAAACATGCGTATGTTTTATGCATAGTCCCGTGTTGTTACCGTACCATACTACACTAAAATATCTTCAGATACAATTTGTTATGTTGTTTTACAAGCGGAAATTTGAAGAAAATTGCATACCTGTTACGTAAATAAATCATAAGTGGCTCTGCCGCTTGGAATTAATTGGCTATACAAAAGATATGCAAAAATCAATTGAACTATGCAAAATAATGTATCAGCGATTTTATGCAATAACAAAGAGCCTCTACGCCATCTGGCTTTTAAGATTTTGGATGATCAATGTAGCTGGTTTCTGACACGTATAAAACTGCAGGAAAATAGCTTAGTAGCTGTATTTTTACTTTTAAATACTTGAAATAATGGGTATATCAAAGATAGAGCAAATGGCTCTGAAGGGATTGCCATGAGGCAGGGCGACATGTGTGCGACCACGTTAATAGTCGTCCTGCCTCCATGGCATACGTTGCCTCGCAAATCGAGAAAACTAAATGGTCGGGGCCATTTAGCGATGAAATTGAGTGTTGGGGGAACTCAATCTCTCAACGCAACGTGTAAACTATTGATAGCAGAAAAAACTTTTTATATATTCGGGAATTAGAAGAATTTTTAAATTCATATAACACTTCCCGATTTTAGCGTAAAAATAGCGCAAGTGCCACACCAAATCCAAGAAATGGTGCAAAAGGAAATGTATACATAAATATACTATCTGAACTGGCAATTTCTTCTTTATTTCTGTCTTCTCTCTTTAAAAATTTACGCCAAATAAAGAACAGAAAAGAAAACATAACACCTAAAATATTTGCTAAAAATAAAAAGACAAATGTCTCTTTTATTTCAAGATAAAGGCATGTTGAGAGAATAAGTTTAATATCTCCCCCTCCCAGAGAAGACATATGACCTATAAATTTTGTAACTATACCTACTGTAATCAGTACACATATAACAAAGAGCTCACTCCATAATGCGTTCATCAGTAACTCAGTGCTCTTTTCATTTGCCACAAGCCAAATAGGCCATAAAAAAGCGAGCAAAATAGGAATTCTATTTGGAATAGTGCGATTTCGCATATCCGATATTGAAGCCCAGATATACATGACAAAAATAACCAACTCTCTCATAGACACCTCCTCCGTCAACCTTAGCAGCATGGACAAGAATCAACTTTCCACACAGGTGCCGTTATTTAACTTATTGATGTAACAAGCTGAACATTCAACGTTCTTCTCGCCGCTCTTGGTTTTAGAGAGTCTTTTTGATCCTTCGGGATTTTCTTGCGACAAAAATCGGAAAGCCGTGAATGGTACACTTAGCACTCAGTTTCTAGAAAGGTTTTTCATGTCAAGCTCTTCGTATAAATCAAAACAAATGATTGTTATTCGTCGCGATCTTAAGATGCGAAAAGGTAAAATTGCTGCTCAGGCAAGTCATGCGTGTGTTGAAGCCACGCTTATGGCACTTGCAAAAGAGCATAGACTTGATCAGGTTCGTGTCGCTGATGATCAGAATTGGGTCTATTTGGACCATGCTGACGAAGATACCTCTGCAATCACTAACTGGTTTGATGCTGGCGTTGCAAAGGTATGCGTCTACGTTGATTCTGAAGAAGCGTTGCTTGAGCTTGCTGTCGAGGGAAAAGCTCGTGGTTTTGTCGTGGCCCTTATTAGGGACGCGGGCTTTACCGAGTTCCATGGAGAACCAACATTTACCTGTCTGGCGTTTGAGCCACTGGCTGCAGAAGATATTGATCCGTTAACGGGCGAGCTGCCTTTGTACTAGGCGCTCTACCTTTGTACTAGGCAATCTGCCTCTGTACTAGCAAGCTGCCACTGTACTAGTGAGTTTTCTCTGTACCAGGCAAGAATACCTACATCAAGAAGGTATGGCTCATAACCTCATCAAAGATAGTGGTAACTACAAACATACCAATTGAGGCATAAAGGATTGCTGCCTGCCAAGAAAGGTGATTGGTCTCGATTTTTGAAATACGAGGATCAAGCTTTCCTTCTTTAAGGCTGATGGGGTCATCAATATCGCGCGTAAAGCCCATCTGACGGTCCTCGTACTCTTTTCCACTAAAGAGCAGACCAACGCCGCAAGCAATAATTCCCAAAGAAGAAATGACGTACATAACACGGCGCACCCAGTCGATGCCCGTAAACATATCCATACCGCTGGTAAAGTACGCAAATGCGAAGATAACAGCACTCATTCCAGCTGCTGTAAGACAACCATAACCAAATGCACGCAAGGCACTCAGTGCCAGCTCTTTGAACTTCTCGCCACGAGAAGGTGTTTGTGAAAACTTGCTATCCATACACAACTCCTTGGTTGTTTATTTGTTTTCTGTATAGCTTATAGCGTATAGGAAGTCTGCGCTTGATGATACAATTTCTACAGTAAATCTTGGCAGGAGGACGCATGCGTATCGGCTTTGATAACGAGAAGTACATCACTATGCAGGCGGATCGAATCCACCAGCGTATCAGTGAATTTGGCGGCAAGCTCTACCTTGAATTTGGCGGTAAACTGCTCGACGACAACCACGCTTCTCGCATCCTCCCTGGATTTGCTCCAGATGCAAAAGCTCAGATGCTTCAGCAGCTTGCTCACGAGGCAGAGGTTGTCTTTGCCATCAACGCAAACGACATTGAAAACGGCAAGCGCAGAAGCGATATTGGTGTTACCTATGCCGACGACGTGCTGAGGCTTATGGACATCTTCCGTGCTCGCGGCCTTGCCATTGGCGGCGTTGTCATTACGCAGTACTCTGGTCAGCCAAAGGCAAAGGCCTATCGTGCGCGCCTAGAAAACATGGGCATTGCCGTGTACCGCCACTACCCCATTGAGGGCTACCCTTCCAATATTGACCTGATTGTCTCGGCGGAGGGCTATGGTAAAAACGAGTACGTAAAGACTACGCATCCTCTGGTAGTTGTTACAGCACCTGGTCCTGGCTCTGGCAAGCTTGCTGTCTGCCTCTCGCAGCTCTACAACGAGAACGCCCGTGGAGTTCGCGCAGGTTACGCAAAGTTTGAGACGTTCCCCGTTTGGAACCTTCCGCTCAAGCACCCCGTAAACGTTGCCTACGAGGCAGCTACGGCAGATTTGGGCGACAACAACATCATCGATCCATATCACCTTGAGGCTCACGGCAAAGTTACCGTTAACTACAACCGCGACGTTGAGGCTTTTCCTGTGCTCAAGGCCATGATGGAGAAGATTGCAGGCACAAGCCCGTATCAGTCTCCAACCGATATGGGTGTCAATATGGTTGGCAACTGCATTATTGATGATGAGGTTTGCCAGGAAGCTTCCAAGGCAGAGATTGTACGCAGGTGGTTTAGGGCTGCCGAGAAACTCGAGCGTACGGGCATGGGTGAGCGTGAACTCACAAAGATTAACCTCTTGATGAAAGACGTTAACGTTGACCAGAACTTCTCGCCAGCTCATACAGCTTGTTTGCATAAAGCAGAAGAGACAGGAAAGCTTGCGGGCGCTATGGTTATGCCTGACGGCACCATTATTACCGGCAAAACTTCGGAGCTGTTAGGTGCGCCAGCGTCGCTTTTGCTCAACGCCCTCAAATACGTAGTTGGTATTGAGAAGAAGACGTTTATTGTATCGGATGAGGTCCTAAGGCCTATTTGCGCACTAAAAGAGAACAACTTTAAGCTGGCTCGCACCAGCCTCTGCGCTGATGAGATGCTCATTGCGCTCTCTATCAGCTCAATTACCAACCCATTGGCTGGAAAAGCCGTTGATGCCACGCAACTACTCCGTGGATGCGACGCGTATTTCTCGTCAATTATTCCAAGCGATGACGAGTCCATCTATCACAAGCTGGGTATTAACGTGTGTTGCGAGCCAATTTTTGAACAAGGACATTTTTTTCACCAGTGATTTTTAAGAGCTCACATAAAAGCAAGAAAACGAGAAACTCTACGACTCGTTCTAAAACTAAACATACACCTGCTTCTGCAAACGCTTCAAAACGTAAGCAGCGGGCAATGCATACACTCGAGCAAAATTCCCAGAACAATCCTGTTGTTACATGGGGACTCATTACGCTGGCCATTGTATTTGTGCTGGCATTGTTGCAATCGTGCCAGGGACTTTTCTCCCTCTCTTTTGACAACAACCTGATCATCAAAAACGAAGTCCCCTATGAGTGGGAAAACCTTAACTATGACGCAACGGGACGTGCGCATTATGTGGTGGACGGAGAAGAGCTCACTCGCACGGGCGTTGACGTCTCTTCTCACCAGGGTTTTATTGACTGGGAGGCCGTTGCTGCCGATGACATTCAGTTTGCCATGCTTCGCATTGGCTACCGCGGCTCTACCGAGGGTGGCATTCGCGCAGATGAGCTGTTTGAAACCAACCTAAAGGGTGCACAAAGCGCAGGTCTTGATGTAGGCGTGTACTTCTTCTCGCAGGCTATTAACGTGGAAGAAGCTCGCGAGGAGGCCGCTTTTGTTCTGCAGCAGCTACGGGAAGCAGGAGTTACAAAGCTTGCTCTTCCTGTTGCGTTTGATCTGGAGCCTTCTCCCGATTACAGCGGTCGCGCCGACAACCTTTCCCCCGCAGAAACTAACGCTATTGCGCGCGCGTTTTGCACCACTATTCAAGAAGCGGGATACCGCGTTATTGTGTATGGTAACAAAGTTGATCTAAATCGCTTTGACCTGGTCTCGCTTGACGAGCCTATTTGGCTGGCACAATACGTTGATCAGCCAGACGTAAACTTTAACTTTTTGATATGGCAATACACTTCAACAGGACAAGTTGACGGTATTACCGGTTCAGTTGATTTGAATTTGGACTTCTCACGCGTCTCTACAAGTAAGAGTCCAAAGTAGAGCTGCCACGCCCGCCACAAATGCTAAACGCGCCGCAGCCCGTAAGGCTATCCGACCTTCACGGAACCAGCCAGGGTAACGGTAGGATCAAGCGCCTGAGCATGCGCAAAAGCGCCTCCTGGGCTACATGAACTTACTAGCGTAAACACTACCCACAAGATAATGGCTGCAAGCAGAACCGCCAGAGCCACACGACCCAGCTTCATGCGAGAAGAACGACGTCTTCTAGCCGCATATGCTGCCTGAGCTTCATCTCTGGGGTTGAGCGTGCCATAGTGATTGCCGTAAGCAGTTCTTGCTCGACCACGTGCACGGGCGGCATCTGCACGGGCATGGTTAACGGGATTTGTTGGGCGATCTTGCGTCATCCTACGCTGCGCCTGTGCACGGCTTCCAACAGCTGCGTGACGACCTCGCACCGCACGCGGAGAAGTAGAAGACTCCCCATTACGAGAGACAGTAGGTGGAACCTGAGCTGGACGCTTTTTCTTACCAAAACCAAAGAGGTTGTTCTCTGCCATCAACAATCCTTGCTAAAAGATTCGTTTACCGAAAAAAGAATACACCGACTTTGCTTTTCTCGCCTTGAAAAGCATCTATCCCGTTACAATAAAGCGCTATACAGACTGATTTTCTGTAAAGTCTGCACAATTGGAGTTCATGGGGGACGTGTGAAGAAACTTTTACTGATGGCAACAGGAGGAACTATTGCTTCTGTTTCCACTGAATCGGGCTTGGCTCCCTCACTTTCAGGAAAAGAGCTTTTAGCCAACGTCCCTCTTGTTCATGACCTCTGCGAATTTGATTTCAAACAAGTCATGAATATCGACAGCACCAATATGCGTCCTCAAAACTGGCTCCAGATCAGAGACGCCATTATTGAGTCATACGATGCCTACGACGGCTTTATTATCCTTCACGGCACCGATACCATGGCATATACTGCCGCTGCCCTCTCCTACCTCATTCAAAATAGCGAGAAACCCATTGTGCTCACAGGCTCTCAACAGCCAATGGCAAATCCGTTTACCGACGCCAAACTCAACCTCTACCACTCCGTTCTCTACGCGCTCGACGACAGAAGCGCCGGAGTCGTGGTGGTTTTTGGCAACGAGGTTATTGCCGGCACCCGCGCTCATAAACAGCGCACCCTGAGCTTCAATGCATTTACGAGCATGAATTATCCACCGCTTGCCCACATCCGTGGCAACAAGATTATTCGTAGTGCTCCAAATCAAGAGCAGGTAGATGGCGGTCTTACAACCTATGAAACGCTCAATACGCGTGTCATTGTGCTTAAACTGACCCCTGAGCTTAATCCATCTATCTTCTACCTTCTGAAGAATGACTACGACGCCATTGTGCTTGAAACCTTTGGTATTGGCGGCATCCCCTCATACGACGGCTCTTTTGAGGAAGCTATCACCGATTGGATTGCGTCTGGTCGCACCGTAGTTATTACCACACAAGTTCCTGAAGAGGGTCTTGACCTGGGTGTATATGAGGTCGGTAGAACCTATCAAGATATGCCCGGCGTTCTCTCTGGAGACGATATGACTACCGAAGCCCTGGTTGCAAAAACTATGTGGATGCTTGGTCAAACCTCCGATCAACGAGAGCAAGAAAAACTGTTCTACCAGGTAATTTGTAACGACAGAATTCCACAGTCCGTGGATACAGAAATTTGCGAGTAGCCGATGAGAGACGCCACATTTAAACCTACCGTGCTCTACCTAATTGCGCTTATCATCTGCGGTTCTAACGGAATCGTTGCAAGCTTTATCAATCTTCCTAGCTACCAAATTGTCTTCTTCCGTATGCTTTTGGGTACGCTCTTTTTGCTCGCGGTTAAGCTTGTGCAAAAAGAAGCTTTTACCATTCAAAACTACCCCAAGGACTTCCAGGCGCTCGTTGGATCAGGCATTGCCTTGGGTCTTCAGTGGACCTTCCTTTTTGAGGCATATCGCCTGGTAGGCGTTGGTATTGCAACGCTTGAGTATTACTGCGGTCCCGTTATTGTAATGGCGCTCTCTCCCCTTTTATTTGGCGAGAAACTCACTGCTAAAAAGATACTAGGATTTCTTGTAGTTGTTATTGGAGCTGCCCTTATTATTGGCTATGGAGTTGGACTGAACCTCTCGCCAGTTGGCCTTCTTCTAGGCGCTCTCTCTGCTGTTCTTTATGCCGTTATGGTTATTTGTAACAGGCAGCTCAAAGATGTTTCTGGTATTGAAGGCACCAGCATTCAGCTGGGCCTTGGCTGCGCTATTGTTGCTCTAGTTACTGTTGTATTCCATGGCATTGAGCTGCCCGCGGACCCAGCGTCGGTAAATTGGCTTGCCGTTTTAACCATCGGCCTCTTTAACACAGGCCTTGGATCATTTTTGTATTTCCCACAACTTACCAAGATTCCAGTTCAGCGCGTGGCAGTCTTTGGCTACCTTGAGCCACTCTCTGCAGTTATTTTCTCGGCACTTATCCTTGGCGAGCCTTTTGGTCTTCTCAAAATAATAGGCACCGCCTGCATCATAGGCGGTGCCATCTTTGCTGAGCTTTCAGGTTCCTCTTCAAACAAATCAGAGGCTATTGAAACTCCACTGTAGCGTATAAGCTGCAAACGAGCTGCATGTAAGCTGCCGCGCAGCAACGTGCGAGTCGCGCTTAAGCCGCTACTTACATTGGCATAGTTGGTGCGACAAAGACGCGAGCGGCGTTCTCGCGGTCAAGGTCATACAGGTTCTTTGGATCTCCACCAAAGATCTCTACTGCCTTGAGAAGATCGGAAGCATTTGCCTCTTCCTCACCCTGCTCCTTAACGTACCAGTCAAGCAGTTGCATAGTGCGGAAATCGTTTGCCTTCTGAGCAACGGCATAGCACTCGTTAATGCTTGCGGTAATGAACTGCTCATGCTCGTATGCTGCCTTGATTGGCTCAACTACCTTGGTAAAGGTAAGGTCTGGCTTTGCGATTGCCTCCATGGTTGGAGTCCAATCGTTATCAAGCAGGTAGCGACGAAGGATACGTGCGTGAGCAAGCTCTTCCTGAGACTGAATAACATACCAGTTTGCAAAGCCCTTCAGGCCCTGCTCCTCATAGAAATCTGCAAAGGTTAGATACAGATAAGCGGAATAAAACTCTTTGTTGATCTGCAGATTAAGGATGTTACCAACGTTTGTGTCAAGTGCCATGTTCTTCTCTTTCCTCATAACTTTTTCTCAAAAAATGAGAAGCTCTTTGGCTTCTCATTTTTGATACCCAGTTGTTAGTCTCTTAAACAGATTGCACAAAATCTTAATGATAAAAATAGTTACTATTTTTATCTTCTATTTGAATGCGCTGCGCTTGCGCCACCTATACGTTAGTCGCGGGTGAGCTTGCGGTGAATGCGATGAGGACGAGCAGCCTCCTGACCAAGTCTTTCGATACGATTGGCCTGGTAAGCCTCAAAGTTACCCTCAAACCAGAACCACTTACCTGGGTTCTCGTCGTCGCCCTCCCACGCAAGAATGTGCGTAGCAATGCGGTCCAAGAACCAACGGTCGTGGCTGGTTACTACCGAGCATCCTGGGAAGCGCTCAAGTGCATCCTCAAGGCTTTCCAGCGTCTCAATATCAAGGTCGTTGGTAGGTTCGTCCAGAAGCAGGAGGTTTCCACCCTGCTTAAGCGTAAGGGCAAGGTTTAGACGGTTCCTCTCGCCACCAGAAAGGACGCCAGCGCGTTTCTGCTGGTCAGGTCCTTTAAAGCCGAAGCTGGCCACATAGGCGCGGCTTGGAATCTCCGTGTCTCCCACCTTAATAAAGTCGTTTCCGTCGGAAACAACCTCCCAGATAGTTTTATCTGGATCGATTCCTTGCCTGAGCTGGTCAACGTAAGAAATTTGAACCGTCTCGCCAATCTCAAGCGTACCGGAAGTGAGCTCCTCCTGGCCAACAATGGCCTTGAACAGCGTAGACTTACCAACACCGTTAGGGCCAATCACGCCAACAATGCCGTTTCTTGGCAAGCTAAACGAGAGGTCGTCGATAAGAACGCGGTCTCCAAAGGCCTTATGGATGTGATCGGCCTCCAGGACCTTCTGGCCCAGACGCGGACCCACAGGAATCTGAATCTCGGTGAAGTCGAGCTTCTTGGATGCACGTGCTTCTGCTTCCATCTGCTCATAACGATCAAGACGCGCGCGGTTCTTTGCCTGGCGAGCCTTAGGAGACGAACGAACCCACTCCAGCTCAGCACGCATTTTCTTTGCGCGCTTGGCGTCCTGCTGGTTCTGAGCCTCGAGACGTGCGGCCTTGTTCTCCAGGTAAGTTGAGTAGTTGCCCTCGTAAGGATAGAGCTGTCCGCGGTCAACCTCGCAGATCCACTCGGCGACGTCGTCGAGGAAGTAGCGATCGTGCGTAACGGCCATGACAGCACCGGGGTAATCGTGCAGGAACTTCTCAAGCCAGAGCACCGACTCCGCATCGAGGTGGTTGGTTGGCTCGTCAAGAAGCAGCAGGTCAGGTGCCTCGAGAAGCAGACGACACAGGGCTACACGGCGTTTCTCGCCACCCGAAAGGTGGGTGACGGGAGAATCTGGGTCTGGGCACTGGAGAGCGTCCATTGCCTGAGAGAGCTGGCTGTCCAGATCCCAGCCGTTAGCTGCGTCGATCTCGGTCTGGAGCTGGCCCATCTCTGCCATGAGCGCGTCAAAATCGGCGTCAGGATTGCCCATCTCAACACCAATCTCATTGAAGCGCGCAATCTTCGCAAGCAAGTCACCAAAGGCAAGCTCAATGTTCTCCTTGACCGTTTTGGTCTCATCCAGCGGCGGCTCCTGCTGGAGCAGGCCAACGGTGTAACCTGGAGTGAGCTTTGCCTCGCCGTTAGAGACGTCCTCCATGCCGGCAATAACCTTGAGCAGGGTGGACTTTCCCATGCCGTTTGGACCCACGACGCCGATTTTTGCGCCAGGGTACACACCGACGGTGACGTCATCAAGGATGACCTTCTCGCCGACAGCTTTGCGGGCTTTGTACATCTGATAGACAAACTCTGCCATGTGCTCCTCCTTAAGGGGCTGTCAGATGAAATATTCACATAGTCCATTCTAATGAAATATTGCGAGGACTCCACAGCAGAGAAGCTGGAAAGAGGATATGTCTGCAAAACGCGAGGTCACGTTGAGCTGCATGCATGTGCGATGCGGGACGCGAGGGCGCGATGCGGAACGTAAGCGCGCGATGCGGTGCGCGAGGGTGCGACGTGGAACGCGAGAACACACCTATGTCAGATAATCTGCTCAAAAGGCGTATACATTGCACTCAAAACCTCTATATCTTGCAGATTATTGGACTTAGGTGTGTTTTTTGCCTCGCATTTAGCAGATTATCCGACATAGGTGTGTAGTTAGAGGCTCGAAAATAGAGGTAGTTAAACTATTTATATATCGCTATTCATCATTACGAATATTTGTCCTTATTTATACATAATAATGAATTGACCCATTAATTGTGATCATGGCACGCATTAGATTGCCGTCTTCTGATGGTTTGTCGCAAGGGACACCAAATCTCCAAGCTATATAGCACAATCGCACTGTAAATTGCCATTCAACCGCGTCGTTACGAACGAGTAGGAAGAATGGCAACAAAATTGTGGGCTAACGTAGGCTTTTTGTTTGACGTGGCCTTTTGTGGTTTAAGTGAGCTTACGGTTTTACGTGGCCCTGATTTGCTTTATCTACGGCGTCTTTGACCATCTGCGCGTACAGGGTACCGCCTCGATTAATGGAATCTGAATCAGAGCCAAAGTGAACGTAATCAGTACCTGCCCAAATGTCAGGATTATCCTGAGCAATCTGTGCCCAATCCGCAATGGTAATGAAGTCGTACTGCTGAGCGAGCTCAAGCTCATGAGCGCGAATGGCATTTGCACCAGCATTTGGATCGGAGTTTCTACCATCATACGGAGTGACAAAAATCAGACGATGTCCACGCGGTAGCATGTCCACAATCTTATCAACCGCATCGGAGCCGCCAACAGGGTTGGTGCCCAGGGCAACAACAACGTCCTGGTAGAGGGTGTTGTTATCGATCGCAGACTGCAACAAATCTACGCCCATCGCCACGTTTCTACTAACAGAAGCGTCAATTTGAGCATCGGGCAGCGCATCCTGCAGGTAAGAACGAGCGCGCAGCGAAACAGAATCGCCAATGTAGGTGACTCCCTCAACAACGTTGTAGTTGCTTGCCTGCGAGGTATCCGCATGCTTGCGAGTCATGGTCATGGTACTCTGCTCCTGCAACGAAGCATTGAGCAGCAGATCGTTCTGAAAATCGCTGAGCTGTGGAGCGGTTAGCGCAATAAAGGCAACGGCCGCAGCAAAAGGAATAAGCGCAAGGCCGGTACCTCGTAAAACCTTCTGACCATCAAGCTTGATGCGCGAGAAGATCTCTGGAGACTTCCCTGCCAACGCTGGCTCAAGCACATAGAACGAGCAACTTGCAAATACAAACGAAAGTACCAGGGTTAGGAGTGCAGCCAGGACTGGATCGACCTTCTCGGCAAAAATAATGTACAAAGGCCAGTGGAACAGATACACGCCGTAGCTGGTATCTGCCACAAAAGAAACGATGCCAGGCTCGTTGATACCCTCGGTTTTTTGATGCAACATGCGAGCAAAGAAAATCATTGCGGCTGCTGCGAGCGAGGCAAAAAGGAAACCAAAGGTGTACGTAAAGAGGTCCTCGAAGTACATGAAGACGCTCAGGAAGACAAGAACACCGCAGCTTGCCACAAGGCCCACAAGCGTTAGCTGAGTAGAAAGCTTCTGCTCAAGCTGGTCAAAGAGCTCGCCTGTCTGGGCAATTCCTGCAACACACGATAAAAGCGCACCAATAAAGAAGGGGAACACGTGCGTTTGCGTCGAGAAATACTGGATAGAAAGATTCGTGGAGTTTTGGGCGCCGGTGGCCATCGCCAAGTAAGTAACAACCAACAGCACCAGGGAAGCTCCAGCAATCTTTACCTTATAGCTTCTAATTGTTTTGCTCATGCAAGCAAGCAGCCAGGCGCACAAACCCCAGAGCACATAAAAGTGCATTTCAACAGCAAGACTCCAGGTGTGCAGATACACATGAGGAGCAAATTGATTCTCGTAGCTGTTGCCCAGAACTATCTCAAAGTAGTTAGTCACAAAGCCAAGAGCTGCGGCAATCTGATACTTAATACCGGAAATGAACTCGGTACGCACAAGCAGAAGAAACGGCGTGCACACAAGCACCATAAACACAAGCGGCGGCACAATTCTGTAGAAACGCCTGCGCAGGAATCCAACGACGTCGATGGATCTAAAGCGAGCAAACTCGTCAATCAAAAGAGCCGTGATGAGATAGCCCGAGAACGTAAAGAATACGTCGACACCAATAAAGCCGCCTGGAAGCGCGTCCTTAAAAAAGTGATATATGAGGACTAAAACGAGCCCTGTTATACGTACAAGCGAAAACCATTTAATTCGCACTTTGATAAATCCCTTGCTTAAAAGTTCCTTCATACACAATGTTGTCTTGTGTAGTGAGCCTTCCCTGGCCATCTGCCTGGCCTTTTACAAACTGACCTTCGTACGTCCAGCCATCTTTTGAGGCGTACGTTCCCGTACCCTGAAAATACCCGTCGACAAATTCTCCCTCGTAGGTATCGCCATTCTCAAAAGTCATCTTGCCTTGACCATTCATCTTTCCCTGAATAGTAGTGCCGGTATACGTCACCTGATTGTCGCCGAATACCAGCGTTTTTTGACTTGGTCGGTTAACCAGAACAATCGAGAGCACCGCAAGCACCAAAATTGCAACGACACTTACCAGCTCGAGCCTTCTTCTGCCCGCACTCACCGGGCGAGAATGACGCTGTTCTGGTTCTGGATCTGCTTGATTGCGAGGACGCTTCTCCACACGAATGTTTTTACGTGCAGATAGAGGCGTCTTCTGACGCTTCTTTTTTTCTGACGCAACTTTAGACCGCATGTTTTCTGCAGGTTTTTCTGCGGGCTGTGTAACGGACTTTTCTGCAGGCTGTGCAGCAGACACTTCTGCAGGCTTACGCTGCGCAAACGACGTAAAAGCAGATGAAAGCTGCTCAGAAGCGGTCTGCGGAGAGGCTACTGGACTTGCCGTAGTATCAGCATTCTCTACGGGAGCCTGAGGTGCTTCTACAGGTGCAACTTCCCTTGCCTCAGATGAAGGCTCAGGGACGTGCGCTGCTTTAACCATATGACGAGCGTTTCTTTTTTTAGCAGAAAAACGCGTAGGAGAACTCACTGGGTATTCCAATTCAATCGATTTGTTAACTATTTCATTGTACTAATTTCCTTCAACTTTTGAATTGTCATTTGTCCTATACACATTTACCAGATTCACAGGTACGCCCGCTGTTTTTTCTGCGATTTTCTGTTCTAAGTAAAAAGAGAGAGGGGTACACTACAAGGTGGTATTAAAAAAGAAACAAAATGTGCTTACTAAAGTGTGTTCTAATTAGAAAGTTACATCATCGACATTACCAGGGAGGCGAAGATGGCAGAAGCAATTCGTAAAGTAAATATCATTGGCCATTTGAACCCAGATACAGACAGCATTTGTGCTGCAATTTCTTATGCGTATCTCAAAAATCAGATTGATAACCCTATCTATGAAGCTCGTCGCGCTGGCTCACTCAACCGTGAGACCGCCTTTGTTTTAAATCACTTTGGCTTTGAAGAGCCGCAGCTTATTACTACGGTTACTCCTCAGATTAAAGATGCAGAAATTCAAGCTCAGCCAAAAGTTGATGCTGGAATGAGCCTCTATGCTGCTTGGCAGCTTATGCAGGACGTTAAGCTTGATACACTCTGCGTTACTGATGAGGAAGAAGAGCTTACCGGCCTGATTGCCGTTAAAGATATTGCAAATGCAAACATGAGTCTTTCCGAGCCAAACCTGCTCTCTAAGGCTAAGACAAGCTATGAAAATATCGTTTCTACGCTTGGCGGCACCATGGTTCTCGGTGATCCTCAGGGCGTTGTTAAGCAGGGCAATATTCGCGTTGGTACCAGCGCTTCCGCCCTTTCAGAGATTGTTGACGCTGGCGATATCATTGTTGTTGCTGGTAACCATGAGAACCAGACTATCGCAGTTGAGCACGGCGCTTCCTGCCTTATTGTCTCTTGCGATGCTCCAATTGCTCAGGACGTCATTGACCTGGCTAAAAAGCGTGATTGCACTATTATCAGCACTCCTCGCGATACCTTTGAGGTAGCTCGCCTGCTTATCATGTCTATGCCTGTACGTGAGAAGATGCTCACTGACGACATCCTTAAGTTCAGCGTCAACACCGCAATTGATGATGCTCGTAAGGAAATGACCAACTCAAGGCACCGCTTCTTCCCTGTTATCAACGAGAACGGAACTTTTGCTGGTCTTATCAGCGGTCCTGGTCTTTTGAACCCTCGCAAGAAGCATGTCATTCTTGTTGACCACAACGAGCGCACTCAGGCAGTTGATGGTCTTGAGCAGGCCGAGATTATGGAGATTGTTGATCACCACCGCATCGGCTCCATTGAGACTTCCAACCCAATTACCTTTAGAAACGTCCCTGTTGGCTGCACCTGCACCATCATCTATGGCCTCTACCACGAGTACGGCATCGAGATTCCAAAGAATATTGCTGGCCTCATGCTCTCTGCAATTCTTTCCGACACCCTTGCATTCCGCTCCCCTACCTGCACCGAGCGCGATATTGTTGCTGGTAAAAAGCTTGCAGAGATTTGCGGAGAAGACATTGACGCTTACTCTGAGCAAATGTTTGACGCTGGCGCAGACCTCACTGGTCGTACTGCAGAAGAAGTCTTCCATGGTGACTACAAGGTATTCAGCCGTGGCGGCGTAAAGTTTGGCGTTGGCCAGGGATCCTTCATGACCGAGTCCAGTCGCAAGGCTGCAGAGGAACTTGTTGGACCATTCTTGGAGACCGCTGCTAAGTCCGAAGAGCTCCCAATGGTCTTCTACATGTTCACCGACGTAAAGAGCCAGGTCACCGAGATGCTCTTCTACGGCGCAAATGCTGCCAATGTCATCGAGCGCGCCTTTAACGTAAAGGTTGATGGCAACATTGCTGTTCTTCCAGGTGTTGTCAGCCGTAAGAAACAGGTTGTTCCATCTCTCATGGCAACGCTTCAGACGCTCGCTGAGGAAACCGCCGACTAGCGCGGGTTTCTCGCGCGTCGGGTTTCTCGCGCGTCGGGTTTCTCGCGCGTCGGGTTT
>CAURLG010000008.1:0-46083 GCA_963525825.1 uncultured Atopobium sp.
AGGTTAGAAGGCAGTAAGGAAATAGCCTTACACCACTTTTTGAGACGTAACTTTCATCATGTAACTTCTCTGGCTTGGTTTCAAAATTCTGAATAATTCTGCAATTAAATTCATTTCCATGAATACGTAATTTTTGAGCTCAAAATTATGTGCCGAAAAAGGTAAAAAACGCGTTTAGTTGGAAATGAAAATTGAAAATTAGACGTTTTATCTCCAACTAAGACGATTTTTTACCGCCTCAAAAACTTTTATCTGGGCAAACGTTGTATGCAGAAAAATGAAATCTCCAACTAAACGGATTTTTTACCACTTGGAGGTGACTCGAGGAACTTTTGACACCGAAATGTCCATCCGCGCACGCCTGCACACGTTAACAGCACGTCGCCGTGACTGCCCGCGCACGTCTGCACATGTTACCAGCACGTTGCAGCGCCTACGCTCGCGCCGGGCGCACAAAAAAGCCTGGTAGCGGAACGCTACCAGGCTTTTAGCGAAGCTAAGTGTCTAAGCTAGATCTTAGAACTCGACAGGAAGGTCGAAGTAGACGCACTTAAGCAGCTGCTCCATCTCCTCCTGGGTAGGCTTGCGTGGGTTGGAAAGGGTGCAAGCGTCCTCGATAGCAAGGCGAGCAACCTCTGGAGCCTTCTCGAAGAACTCCTTCTCGTCGATGATGGAGGTCTCGGACTTGGTTCCACCCTCGCCGTAGTTCTTGATGCCCTGTGGGATGTTAAGAGCGTCGTTGATGTCGCGAATCTTCTGAACAAGTGCCTCTACCAGCTCGTCCTCAGTGTTGCCCTCGAGGTGCAGGATCTCCTTAGCAATGAATGCATAGCGAGTCTTTGCGCGCTCGTCGCGAGCGTTGAACTGGATGACTTTGCCCAGGTACATAGCATTTGCGCAACCGTGGATGATGTGTCCGCCGGAGAATGCAGCGCCGGTCTTGTGAGCCATGGAGTGAACGATGCCCAGAAGGCCAGAGGAGAATGCGATACCAGCAAGGCACTGTGCGTCATGCATGTGCTGACGTCCCTCTTTGTCGCCTGCGTAGGACTTTGGCAGCCACTCGACAATCTCGCGGATTGCGTGGAGAGCGTCGCCGTCGGTGTACATAGAAGCAACGGTAGAAACGTATGCCTCGATAGCGTGGGTCAGTGCGTCCATACCAGTGTGAGCAACAAGCTTAACAGGCATGCCGTAAGTGAGCTCAGGGTCAACAATTGCGACGTCAGGAGTGATCTGGAAGTCAGCGATTGGGTACTTAACGCCCTTCTGGTAATCGGTAATGATGGAGAATGCGGTTACCTCAGTTGCGGTACCGGAAGTAGAAGAAATTGCGCAGAAGTGAGCCTTGGTGCGGAGCTCAGGAAGACCAAAGACCTTGCACATGTCCTCAAAAGTGGTCTCTGGGTACTCGTACTTGATCCACATAGCCTTAGCTGCGTCGATTGGGGAGCCGCCGCCGATAGCAATAATCCAGTCTGGCTGGAACTCGCTCATCTTAGCAGCGCCGCTCATAACAGTCTCAACGGAAGGATCGGACTCGACGCCCTCAATGTGAGCAACCTCAAAACCTGCGGACTTGAGGTCATTCTCGATGTCATCAAGGAAGCCGCCGCGGCGCATGGAGCTGCCGCCAGAAACGATAACTGCCCTCTTACCCTTGAGGTTCTTAACCTCATGACGAGCGCCCTCGCCAAAATACAGATCGCGTGGATTTGTAAAACGTCCCATAAAACCTCTCCTTAACTATGTGCCGCTTCCCTAAGCGGCTAGCGAAGCCATTCTTCGCAATTACTTCTTCTCAACATTTCTATTCTATATCTTTTGGGACATCTGTACCAAAATGAATGTGTCATTTTATGCAATATCGTTGAAAATTTATGCAGTCCTCTGATAAGAATTTGACGCCCTTCTGGCGAGAAACCCGTCCACTCCAAACGTTTCCGTCTGCCGTTCGCAATCTTCTTACGACGCTCGCGGAGTTGCGCCGCACACCTCAATAACCTGCGATATCATTACGTAAGAGAGAAAGGAATCCTGTGGCGTTTGACCCGGTAAAAGAAGACTACCAGCGGCTTATCCTCCGCTTTGCTCGCACGCAAGTCGGCGACGAGGACAGCATTGCTACGCTGATGAAGGACTTCAACTGGCGATTCTCCAACGACCGCAATTCCCTCCCCCAAACCGACGAAGACCGCGCGTTCAATCTAGTTGCGCAAGCGGCCGAGATTGTTGATTATCGCCTGCCGTTTGTCGAAGAATCTCAGGCGCAGGCCCTTATCGACCAGGGAAAACGCCTCCTTAACCAGGCAATTCAGCTGGACCCCAACTGTTTTGATGCCCAGCGAATGCTCCACGCCTCAAATAGCAGGCTTTTTGACTCCTACTACCAATTCCTTGTGGAGAAGCTCCCCCAGGTTGAGGCCGCGTGTTACCAGAAGGCGCAAGAGTCCTCGCAGGGGCTTCCCGCCGAGCAGGCAGAACTTGCCCAGCGCCTGGCTATCAACCCCTATAAGCGCTGGTTAGCTACGCTTTCTTCTCGCGCGCTTATCTGCGGCCGCAACAAAGACGCTATTGCATATGGCGAGAAACTCCTCGAGCTTGACGCTGCGGACGCAGCCGATGCTCGTTTTACGCTTGCGCTCGCATACGCAAAACTCGAGGACGAAGACGCCCTCGACAACCTTATGGACCAGTACCGTAAGCTAGATCCGCCTCGTGGAGCAGATGACCCGTGGATTTTGCTGGCTCGTTTGGCCATACACTTCAAGAAGCGTGAGCTGGTTGAGGCGGAACACTACCTTGACCTGCTGATTGGGCGCTATCCTGAGGCAACGCTTTGCTGTTTTGTTCAGAAAGATTTGCCCGAGGGAGAATTCTCTCGTCTCAACGTACTTCCCTATTCTGAGGACGAACTCATCATTGCCATTGCAGAAGCAACTGTGCTGCTGCAAGAAGGAAATGACCTGATAGGACGCGGTGTTCTTGGTCGTTGGCTTGCAGATCAAGTTAGGGCAAGAGACCCTAAGACCGTTGAACTGGCAGAAAAAGAGCTGCAGATGCAGGCAAATGCCTTGTTTGCTTCAGCCGATTCGTTCCCTGGTGAATCCGGCGGCAGCGTGCCCGGAGGCCCAGCTGGCCCCGACTTTCCTGGCGGCCCGGTCGGCCCCAGCTTCCCCGGAGGTCCCGCTGGCCCGCGACCAAGCGGACCGCATATTGATGGGCCAAATAATCCACGCTCGGGTGGTGATGCAGAGTGATTAAGCATTCCGCTAACGATATGGTCAGTGAGCAGGTAGACCGCCTGGTAGCTAAGTGTGCACAAGAGAAGAGCATCGTATCTGAGGCAGCTCTCTATGAGTTGAAGCTTGCGGTAGAAGCTTCGCCTGAAAACTTCATTGCCGATGAAGAAGAAAAGGCTTTTGCTCAATACGTCAATGTCATTGGCAAGTATCAGGCTGGAATTACTAAAGAAATTGATTCCGATGCTGACTTCTTTGCAAGTCGTATGGATCTGCTTAACTACTTGCATACTCAGATGACAAATATTACTGAAAACCCAGCTCTTGCCAGCACAAGCATCAACCTTGAAGCCCAAAGAATCCTGGCGCAAATCTCCAACAATCATCCTGCAGCAATCCTCAACGACCTGCTTGACCTGCAAAAAGAATTTGACCCCATCTTTAGGTCAAAGCTAGAACAAGCAAAGCAAAATCACGGCGACGCTTGGGCCTGCGCTGAAGCTCGCCCACTTTTGCGCCTCTACGCACAGATTGCCCAGGTAGCAACTGATTGCGCTTGCTTCAAGCTCTCTCAAAAAGCCTGCGAGGACCTCTTGTTTTTCTCGCCAACAGATTTGCTGGGTGCACGTTTTACCTTGGCATATGTTCTTGCTCGCCTGGAAGACGAGGAAGGGCTCCACAAGCTTGACGAGAGTTGCGGGTATCAGTCAAATGCCTGGATGCGTCTGGCGTTTACGCTGCTGTTCTTCAAGTTGAATCGCATGCCCGCGGCAAAGCGAGCGCTCAAAGGCTTTGTCAACCTAGGCGAGGGAGCGGCGTATGCGCTGCTCAGGCCATCTTTTGTTGATCTCTACATTCCGTGCAGAATCAACTTTACGCCTGATACGTTTGCCGAGAACGTTATCGCAGTTCATGAGGCCGAAGCGATTATCGCCGACGTGCCGGAATTTATTTCGTGGGCAGAGTCGGTGCCTGGCGTGACTCAGAGCGCTCGCGACTACGCGTTTAAGGCCGGACTGGACTGGTGGGAAAACGAAGAATAGATGTAAGCTCAAAATCAGCTCGTTTAGCACTAGAAATCTGCAGCAACTTTGCTATACTTTTTCTTCGCGTCCCCATCGTCTAACGGTTAGGACATCGCCCTTTCAAGGCGGCAATACGGGTTCGATTCCCGTTGGGGGCACCATAGAACGCAAATCCCAAGGCAGCAAACGTTCCCTTGGGTTTTTTCTTAGGCTCTTATTTTCTTATTTTCTTAGGTCCTTATTTTCTTAGGTCCTAATTTAACAGTTGGCGAGAAAGACCTCTTGTAGACTCTCAGCCGATAATCCAGCGCGCGCAAGAATGTTGTGGTGGACGTCTGCCTCCAGATACGTATCTGGCATGCCTAAACGTAGTACCTGCGGACATGGACCTGATGCACTGAGCTGCTCGACAACTGCGCTGCCAAATCCACCCAAAACGCTGTGCTCTTCGACCGTAATAATCACGTCAGAGTTCTGACAGATTTCCGTCAGAGAAGCGTCAAGTGGTTTGATGCTCGACACGCCGTAGACCTCGATGTTCGTCTGAGCAACGGCGGCTTGCTCAGCTGCCAACTGCTCTGCAGCTCTCTGAGCAGCCTCGATGACTCGGCTGGTTATCGCACCTGTTGTAAGAACGGTAACACGCCTCGGCTGAGTGGCGGTTATGGCTTCGGATGCCGCTGTTTCAGCGGACGTCACGTCATCTACGCCTGCTGTGTCCACCGCGCATGTCGACCCAAAGAGTTTCTCGATACCGGAGGCATCAAAAACGTAACCATTTGGATGCAGATTGACACCATCGCACGAGGTCATGCGCACGTAAGCTGGTTGTGGATGCTTTGCAAGCTCCATGAGCGTTGCGGCAAGCTGTGCATTATCAACCGGATTGAACACAGAAAGCCCCGGGATGGTCCTGGTTACCGCGATGTCCTCCACCGCCATGTGGGATGGTCCTGTAGCTGCGGATTCGCAACCAGCGGCAACTCCCACAAGCACCACAGGCGACTTCATCATGCCAAGGTTTACGCGAATCTGATCAAGCGTTCGAGAGGTCACAAACGTGGCATAGCACGGCGCAAAAACGTGGAAGCCCTCATTTGCGCAGGCAGATGCCACCTCGATAAGGTTTTGCTCCGCAATTCCGCACTGGATGTAGCCGTCTGGGCGAAGCTCTCGGAAGCGATCCAGGTTCAAACGGCGACCATAATCGGCAACGGCAACAGTTAGTAGCTCATCGTCCTTGGCAAGCTTGCCCATAACCCAACCGAACACTTCTTTTGTATTCATACCTGCGAGCAACTGCGACTCTTCAGCAGAAATTTGCGCTGGCTGCAACGATCTGTCTAGCATGAGCATGCCTCCTCTGCAACTTTCAGATCAAGTAATGCCTGCTCATAGAGGTCGTCCGTCACACATGCGTCGTGGAACGAGACGTTATTCTCGGCAAATGAAAGTCCCTTGCCCTTGATAGTGTGCGCAATAATCGCGCGAGGCCTAGAAGTTTGCTGCTTCGATGCGTCGTACAACGAGAGCACATCATGTCCATCTACCTCGACGGACTCAAAGCCAAATGCATCAAACTTTCTTGCAATTGACCCGGTGTCCAAAATAGACGCACAAGGGCCGTCCAGCTGCATGCGGTTCTGGTCAACAATGACCGTCACGTTGGAAAGCTGGTTGTGGCCGATAAACGCAGCGCTCTCCCAAATGGAGCCCTCGTCGCACTCGCCGTCACCCAAAATACAAAAAACGCGAGAAGGAAGATCTTTTCTGCGAAGGCTTAACCCCAGGCCAGCGGCGTAGCCCAAGCCCATGCCAAGGCTGCCACCAGAGATTTCAAAGCCGCGCTGAGGGTCTCGCAGTGGATGCTTAAAGAGGACGGCATCGGGTCCAAAGACTCCGCGGTCAATATCCTCTTGAGAGATCATTCCTGCACGTAGAAGAGCTGGAAACAGCGCCAGCGATGTATGGGCCTTGGAAAGAATCAAGCGGTCTCTAAGCTCCCACTCGCAATCCCTGCGACCTACCTGCATAACCTTGCTCAAAAGCACAGAGATAATGTCTGCCACGGAGCATGCGCCGCCAATATGGAATGGCGTTGAGCTGTAGCGATGTGCCAGCTCGATGATACCTCGACGTACCGCTAGCGCCTCGTGACGCAGATCAAACTCAAGCTGTTTGCGCTGATCAGAGTCTATTTCTGCAGAAGCCAGCGATGTGTCCACGTGCTCTGACTGGCGAACGGAAGAGATGTCCAGAGGTCCAATAGAGCCATCTACCTGCTCAGATACGCCAACAACACTCTGGTGTGGAGCAAGCCAAGTCTGACTCCACTCAATGCAATTGCTATCGGACAGCTCAATTACCTGCTCAAGAACAAGCAAAGCTTCATTTGGAGAACACTGCAGGTAGTCGGCATGGTCTTTGCCTGCAATTTGCGACTGGTAACGCATGCGAGAGCGCGCAATCTCTTTTTGAGAAGTTCTTTCAACCGCGTCAAAGAGCGATTCATTCTCAAAGTCCGCCTCTTCAAGCTGGGGACAAACAAGCAGGTTGGACCACGATTCTTGGCACACCACGGGCCTATCCGAGACACTCCTAACGCGACGCAAAAAGAGTACGTCAGAGCCAATGGGAATCTCCAGGTGCTCGGCAACGGCTTGATCTGCAGGAACTACCTGCTTGAACAGGACTTCAGTTCGATACTCAAAGCCACCATCTCTGAGTGCGGCTGCAAATGAAAGCACGGTGTTTCCCGCCGCATGTCGAACGGTGTTAGAAATAACCTGCGTTGCTCGACCCTTTTGAGTAAGCAGCAAACCCTCTTTGACCAGAGATTGAATGGCTTTTCTGATGGTTCCCCTGCTCACGCCGTACTGCGCCATAAATTCTGCCTCAGACGGAATATACGTTCCCGCCTTCCAGTCTTCTGACAGAATTTTGACGCGCATCAAATCTGACAGTTGAACATGAAGAGGTGTAGCAGACGACGAGTTGAGTCCTCCTCTGACCTGTGGAGATAGTGACTCTGCGGCTTCGTCCTCAGAAACTAAAACCGGAAAAACTCCTGTCTCAAATGACATAGGTCCTCCGAAGTGAGTGAGAAATTAGTCATGCATACGTTAGGTACAAGACAAGTAGTATACAAGTTTCTGAAAGAGAACAGAATAGGTATGGAAATAACTTTTGCTGGTCGACATTGCAGAATATAATTACTTTGTTAAATAAATTTACTCTTGATCAAATTAGCCTTTAAGGAGATTTGATAATGACACATTTGCCTGATAGACCGTTTCTTAAGTCATTGTTTGATAAATATGATTTTAGTTATGTTTTGGAGCACTTTTTTGACGAAAACGGCGTAAAAGACTCAGCCCCAGACGAACTAAAGGCTGAATTCAAAGATGTCGAATTCAAACGTTATCCCGAAAATGGCTGCCTTTAATTACATAAGGCAAAACTTGACTAGTAACTCCTAACCTGAACTGCCTCCCATTTCTTATGTCCAAGAAATGGGAGGCAGTTCAGACGCAGAGGGCTTTTTTATTTCGTTTATTGAACAACTAACTTACTAGAATCTTTGAATTTTTCTACAATAACGGTCCTCTCATCCGTTAAATTTCGATAGCTGAACGGTGTCCAACAAAATTTTTTATTGGACAGTAACTATTCTTTATGTCCAATAAAATCTTTTATTGGACATACTAAGATGCGGATTCATCAGAGTTAACTATATGTGAAAGCCTTGGGAAAAAATAAATTGAAGGGCGTCTACCGCTGGCTGGCACAATCTCATCTATATATCCAAGTTCAGCTAAATCGTTGATAAGACGTTTGCCAGTTCGTGCATTAACCCCATCAGAATGCGTTATCTCTGATGATGAAAAAATTGGTTGTCTAAATAAAGCGTCAACAACTTTAGTTACATTGGCTGACTTGGTAGTGTTAAATAATTTTTCGAGTACTTCTTTTCTCAGCTCATATATTTTATTAGCTTTCTTTTTATTAATTATCGCTTGAGTTTCAATAGCACATAAAAAGAACTTGCACCATCCAGTCCAGTCGTTATCTCTCGAAACTGCCAACAGACGATCTTGATACTCTTGGTTCCTATGCTCAAAGAACTCACTTAGATAAAAACTTGGATAAGAGATAATCTTATTTGTATACAGCATTAGTGGAATTGTAATTCGACCCATACGACCATTACCATCAAGAAATGGATGGATAGATTCAAATTCCGCGTGAGCAATTGAAATTTTTATTAGTGGGTGCATTTCGCTCTCATTGACAAATTTCTCCCATGTAGCCATAGCATCTTCTAATTTATCTGGAGAAATTGGAACAAATCTAGCATTATTAACATCGCTTCCACTTGTGCCTATCCAATTTTGTTCTTTACGATACATACCAGGGGACTTAAAACGCCCTCTGACACCATTAAGCAATATTGTATGAACCGATTTAAGAACCCTTCCGCTTAATGGAACTGTCCCTAACAAATCTTTCGCTTTCATAACTGCAAGACGATAATTGATAATTTCGTTAATATCAGCTTGCATGGAGCTGTCAAACTCATCATCTCCAGCCTCATAGCGTAATACATCATTAGCGGTTGCGCGAGTTCCCTCTATTCTTGATGAAGAAACAGCCTCTTGAATCATAAGCGGTGATATTAATACTTCAGAATCAGGGATTATCCCGAGAAAGCTATCATATCTTGCAAGAGCGTCTGAAGCGCGCGCAAGGGGCGTAGCAAGCTCATTCCACTCTAAATTTTCTGGTGGAAATTTACCATAATGATATAAAACTGACATCTCTTTCCGCTCCCCCTATATCTCAAATTCAAAAGGCACTAAATACCACACAACCTCACCAATAATGGAGACGGGCTGTGTGTCAATCTCGTTGAAGTCAAATATTTGAGGTCTAAAAGTAGGATCTATACTGTCTGGGATGAGCTCGTAGCCATTTGATAGCGGTCTCACACGCTTAATAGTTGCATCAAAGCCATTCACACACACCGCATACGCTTTCATAGGCTTAGGCGCTTCCTGGCAAGGGTTAATGAGTGCATAGCAACCATTAGGCAATGCACGATTCATAGAATTATCTTCTACTTTTAATAAAAAAGCTTGAGGAAACCTGTCATAAATATCTATTGGAATATCGTAAGTCTCACTAGAATTTATAGACTCAACAGGAGCGCTGGCAGTAATCCCACTTAAAAGTGGAACAGATATCATTTTAGAATTACGATTGCAATTAACACTATTGTCTCCAGCGACTTCTATTTCAAAAATTGAATCTAAGGAAACATCATAGAGTTTAACAAGCTGAATAAGAGAGCTTAAATCAGGATCATTTTGACCTTGCTCCCAGCGCCTAATTATGCCGAGTGGAATACCAGTTTTAGCAGAAACTTCTTTCTGTGTAAGCCCACTTTTCTCTCTTGAGCTACCTAGAAAGGAAGGCTCTCTGTCACAAGATAAGAAAATACTATAAAGTGCTTTCATATTAATTAGTATTAACAGGATCATAATCAGCAGGCACCGGAGCAACGATACTCACAAAGACAATATCTTCCGTTCCAGTATTTTTTGCACCATGACATTCACCCTTTTTAGATACTATAACTTGCCCCTTTGTAAAAGGCACCTCAGTATCCGGCGTTGGATAAAATACCCCTGTTCCTTGCAATACAACCCATATATCATCAGAATTATGATGATAATGCTTTGGTAAGGTTTGACCAGGTTTAATAACCCAAACTGAACCACCTGTGGAATCAGTTTGATAAAATGGCGTCCTAACAGCCTTCTCCAAACTTTCAACTTTCACAAGTTCCATATCAAAAATACGTTGATTACTCATAACACTCTCACCTTTCATCGATTAACAACTAACGAATTCCAGAAGCATATTCACCGAAGCTACACAGCTATTTTTACATGCCATAATAACCGCCTTTCATACTATATTTCTAAATTATAGACGTTATTTGAGAGAACTTTTATATATCAAACCATACTCTGTCCCATTTTTGTCCCATGAGATAAGTTTCCGCGGGTCAGGCATTATGTGCTTATAATGCCAGTTAGGGTTTGTTGCTTAAATATCTTCTGCAAATACGCAGTTAAAACGACATTTATTCTGCAACAAAAGTGGTAGGGGCGGCGGGACTCGAACCCGCAAGACCGAAGTCGAGGGATTTTAAGTCCCCTGCGTCTGCCAATTCCGCCACGCCCCCGGATATGTCTAGCTATTATGCCACTACTTTTAATTCAGCGGGCGCAAAATTGGCTTCCAAATCACAGGCGACTGCTTTCCCTGGTGAACGGCAGCTGCAGTTATCACCAGGCCAAAGAGCAGGTCACTCTCGCTTACTGCCAGGTGTTTGAAGCCCGAGTTCTTCATCAATTCTGCAAGCAAAATAGTGCCCGCGAGCATGACGGGCGCGCGTTTTGCCTGCAATCCCGTTATGTCTTCTCGCTCCTTTAGCGTTTTGCTGGCGAGAAGCCCTTCTATCTGCAACACCTCGTCAAGCGAGATGTGGTTGAGATGCACCTTTGCGGGATCGTACGGATCAAGATGATCCCTAACGGCAATGAGGCTTGTAGCGGTTCCGCCGACGCCCACTAAAAGCTCAGGCGCCGCACACTGCTGCTGAGCTCGCCCAATAGCCTCAGACATCATCTGAGCTGCCATTTTGTGAGCTCCATCAATGTCCTCAGTTGATGGATGATCCGAAGACAGATTAAAGCGCTCAGTCAGACGTCTGCAGCCAAGGTCAACGGACTCGACAAAGTTGATGTCGAGCTGCTGCCCTCCAAGCTGCTGCCCTCCAAGCTGCTGGCCTGCGCCCTGAGCCGCAGGCTGACCTGCACTCTGACCTGCGTCTTGGGCTGCATGCTGGCCTGCCAGCGTGCCAACGACCAGCTCAGTTGAGCCGCCTCCGCTGTCGGCAACAAGAATGCGATGATTCTCAAAATCGTGAGAGACACCCAGAAATGTGAGCGCGCCTTCAATCTCACCTGGAATAATCATGGGCTCAAGTCCCAGCGAAGCTAAACCCATTCCTAGGTCAGGAGCATTTTCTGCATCGCGAGCAGCACTTGTGAGCGTACAAACAACCGCCTCAGCGCCCTCTTTTCTCGCATGATCAACATAAGAAGACACGCAACCAACGCAACGATGAATTGCCTCAGGTAGCAGGCGCTTTGTCGTATCAACACCCTCGCCCAAATTGACAATCTCGGTGTATTTGGCCATGCGAATGACGCGACCGTCCTCTACCTGCGCAAGCGCAAGTCGAGCGGTCACGGTTCCAATATCAATTGCAGCTAGAAGCATTAGTGTGAGTTCCCACTATCAGACTTTGAATTGTCGGCTCCGGACCCCTCAGAAGATCCACCTTCTCCAGAGTTCTTCTGCTCGTGAGACTCTCCAGGAGCTGGTGCAGATGTAGAATCGTCGGAGTTTGCGCTCTTAGGAGCTTCAGTATTGCCGGAATCGCCTGGTGTAAATCCAAAAACAAAGTCTCCCACCTTGATGTACCAAGGATAATCAGGGTGCTGAACGGTATTCTCGTCCTTCTTTTTATCAAGACCCTCTACTCGCGCAGATTCCTCGTCGCCAGAAACCAAGCCCTGCTTATGAGCCTCGTCTATGATGCCCTCTTTTGTCTGCAGACCCTGAACCTCGGACTCAAGTCGTTTTTGATCTTCCTCGAGCTTCTGCTGATTTAGCAGCAACTCGTCATGCTCGCGAACAGCGTGGTAGTAGCCACGAATTGGTGGATACAATCCCACAAGCAGGAAGATTACAACGCCGAGAAAAACGACAAGCTTGGTGTGGTTGCGCGCAAAATCAAGTGCGTTGTCCTTAAGCTCTACCAGAGAAGCTACGCTGAACTGCGGTTTATTGGTTCTTTCAGACTTCTGACCGCGCTCGGAACTCTGTCCGCGCTCAGGCCTCTGTCCGTGCTCGGACCTCTGGGCACGGTCTGACCTCTGAGTCCTGTCGATTCTCTTAACTTGAACAGTTCTTTTAGACTTTGTGTCCTTGGAACTCTCCTGGGAAGAAGCGTCTTTTGAAGCCGCAGCGTCTTTTTGGACCGTCGCAAGCTTTTCAGGCTCAACAGCCTTTAAGTCAGATTGAGATTTCTCAGTTACCTGGGGTTTCTCGGTCTTTTTAGTTGAAAATATTTTGAGAGCACCAGAGGCGTGCTCCGCGCCAGTCTCTTTAAGAGGCTCGACGGAACGCTTGGTGGGCGTTGTTTTTCTTTTTGTACCACTCTTTTTAGTGGTGTCTTGACTCATCACGGATCTCATTTCTGGTTTGTTTGGTGATGCGTCGCAACAAATTGCAACATCTTTATTATGGCAGAGGCAGCGCCGCTAGCCCTGCCTCAGTTTGGAATTTCATCGTTTCAGCGAATAGAAGTTATCAGCATTTCGACAACTCGTGAGCCCTGCAACGTGGTTGATGTAGCTTATTTGTACAGCTCATTGGTGCAGTCTGTTTACGCATCAAGATGACGTTTTGCCTCTTGCCACAAATCTTCTTGTAGCTCGGGTTTCTCGTCAAGCGAGAAGCCTCTCTCAGCAGCAGCTTTCTCCATGTACGACCAGCGAGCGCGGAACTTCCTGCAAGCGCTCATCAGCGCTTCTTCCGCATCAACGCCTTCCCAGCGAGCAACGTTTATCAGCGCAAACAAGATGTCACCAAACTCGTCCGTTTTCTGCTGCGTACCTGGGGCTTCAGCGTCAAACTCCGCGCGTTCCTCGGCAACCTTGTCCCACACGTCATTAACTGACGCCCACTCAAAGCCCATCTTTGCGGCGCGCTTTGAGATCTTCTGAGCCTGCATGAGCGCAGGTAGAGACTGTGGAACCGAGTCGAGAAGACCCTCGGTGTGCACGGTATCATCTGCACTGGCGCGCTCCTCAGCCTTGACGCTCTCCCACACGTCCAAGACAGCCGCGGCCGACGACATAGAACCCGCTTCTGGCCCAAATACGTGCGGATGTCTGCGTACCAGCTTCTGGTTGAGCGCTCGACATACGTCGTCGATATCGAAGCCCGCTGCGCGGTCGCGCACCCCACTGCCCGCACTGGCACCGCTGTCAGCCTCAATCTGCGAGTGAAGAACTACCTGTTCAAGTACGTCGCCAAGCTCTTCTTCAAGGTGCTCAGGAGAGCCCTCAGCAATCGCTTCGACCGCCTCGTAGGCCTCCTCAATCATGTTCTTTGAGATGGACTGATGCGTCTGCTCCTTGTCCCAAGGGCAGCCATCCTCCTGACGAAGTCGCCAGATTGTTCTAATCAGGCGGTCAAACTCCGGATGTGTCTGCGGTGCTCCGGGACGAGCTTTTGTTTCTTCATCAACTGCGGCAGCTAGCTGGGCGATCTTCTCGTCAGATGTCATAGAACTTACTGCTCCTCAGGGTACAGGAAATTCCAGTCGTTACGCAGGCCGGTCATGAGCTCCATAACGTCCTTTGAGACCTCAAGCTGCGCCTGAGCAGAAGCGTCTCCTGCAACAGCGGACTCCAGATCTGCCAGTACGTACGCCAGAGCGTCAGCCGTGCGTCCTACCTGGACTTTCTCCTGTTTACCGTCGTCAGTCCACGTAATTGTGGCAACGTCTGCGCGTGGGTACTCCATAATCTCAATGAAGGCTTTATCAGCGGAAATCATGGCGCGTTTTGGCTGCTTGGAATGAAGCGTCAACGCCAGAACAACCATCTGACCCTCGGCGTTTCTGAGCAAAATGCCGTCCGTCTGATCAACGCCGGTAGGGGCCGGATTCATCATGGAGAGCATGTCATGAGGCTGGCTCTTCAAGAAAAGACGAGCTAGTGTCAGCGAATAGACGCCAATGTCCAGCAGGGCTCCGCCCGCAAGTTTGGGATTGAAGAAGCGATTCTCCATGTCAAACTCTTTGTAGCTGCCAAAATTCTCCTGAATTAGGTTGACTGGACCAAACTCGCCAGCCTCCACGCGGCTAACCAACTCTTTGTAGAGTGGCATGTGCAAAATGGTACAGGCGTCCATGAGCTGAACACCGTTTTGACGAGCAAGTTCTTCGGCCTCAAGCAGCTCAGCCGAGTTGAGCGTAATGGACTTCTCGCACAGCACATGCTTGCCCGCCTGAAGTGCTTTGCGCAGGTAGATGATGTGCGTATTGTGAGGCGTGGTCAGGTACACCGCGTCAATCTCGTCGCTGGCGAGAAGATCGTCGATGCTGTCATACACGCGCTTGACGTGGTGTTTTTGTGCAAACGCGACGGCCTTCTCCTGCGTCCTGTTGGCTACGCCGTCAATGGTTCTGCCAACCGAAGCCAGCGCCTCTGCCATCTGGTTTGCAATAACTCCACAGCCAATAACACCCCACCTGAGGTGTGGTGCGGCAAAGATCGTGTCCACGGCGCCTGTGGCGCTCGCAGCGTCCTGCGCGACTCCCGCAGCGTTCGTGGCACCCGCGGCGTTCTGCGACGTCTGACCTGCTGTTTGGCTCATATTTACTCCTCAACCTCGTCGTCGCCACCAAGCTCTTCAAGAACTCCCAGGGCGGCGGGCATCAGCTGCTCTTCATTTCGGTGGAACGGATACGCCAGTTTATGCGTCTTTGGATACACAATAGCACCGCGACCCTTCAACTTGAGGGCTTGTTCGCGAGGAATTTCTACGCCCAGATATACCAGACGACCATTTGTCAGGCTTACTGACGTTGCGCCCAAACGCTGCGCACGAATGCGCACGCGGGCACGATCAAACAAGTTCTTACCTGCAAGCGGCAGGGCGCCAAAGCTATTCTCGGTATCTTGCTGAAGCGCATCAACATCGGAAAGCTCTGTAGCTGCGGCAAGGCGACGATACACCAGAACGCGTCGGTCAACCTCTGGCAGATAGTCCTCATCAAGATAGAAATCTGCAGGTAGATTAATGGTTACCTCAGCCTGCTCCAACTCAGCGGACTCACCGCGAGCCTCAGCAACTGCCTCGCCCAGCATCTGCGTAAAGAGGTCAAAGCCAACGCTGGAAAGGTTTCCGTGCTGCTCAGCGCCCATAAGAGAGCCGGCGCCTCTAATCTCCAGGTCACGCATGGCAATGCGCATGCCACTGCCCAGATCTTGGAACTCGTTGATTGCCGTCAAGCGCTCGGTTGCCTCTTCCGTCAGCGGTAACTCCGCCGGGAACATAAAGTACGCGTACGCCTGCTGCCTACCGCGACCAACACGACCCTTGAGCTGGTACAGCTGAGCCAGTCCCAAGCGCTGTGAGTCCTCGATAATCAGCGTGTTAGTATGCGAGTTATCAATGCCGGACTCAATGATGGTGGTGGCCACCAAAACGTCAATCTCGTGCTCCTGGAAGGCGAGCATGACGTTTTCTACCTCACGAGCGCTCATCTGACCGTGAGCCACACCCACGCGAGCCTCCGGCGCAGCTTCCTCCACGCGAGCCACTGCTTCATCAATAGTGGTCACGCGGTTGGACACGTAGTACACCTGCCCTTCTCGCTCCAGCTCACTTCTAATAGCTGCGGAAACAAGATCCGGGTTGTACTCGCCTACCATTACCTGAACAGGCTTTCTGCCAGGCGGCGGTGTCAAAATCAGGCTCATGTCACGAACGCCGCTCATGGCCATCTGCATGGTGCGCGGAATGGGCGTTGCCGAAAGCGTCAGCACGTCTACCTGCTCGCGCATGTTTTTGAGCTGCTCTTTGTGCTGCACGCCAAAGCGCTGCTCTTCGTCGATGATAACCAAGCCTAAGTCGTGTGGATTGACGTCAGCTGAAAGCAACCTATGAGTTCCTACCAGCACATCTACGGTTCCGTCCGCAAATCCCTCAAGCGCTTTTTTCTGCTGAGCAGGCGTAACAAAACGCGAAAGTACGCTTACCTTCAAATCAAACGGAGCAAATCGCGAGAAAAACGTCTCGTAGTGCTGCTGAGCCAAGATGGTAGTTGGGCACAAAATCATGACCTGACGAGCATCCTGACACGCCTTAAACGCAGCTCTCAGCGCCACCTCTGTCTTGCCAAAGCCCACGTCACCGCAAAGCAAGCGGTCCATTGGCTTGCGTGCTTCCATGTCCAGCTTAATGTCTGCAACTGCGCTTTCTTGGTCTGGTGTCAGCTGATACGGGAAGCTGGACTCCATCTCTTCCTGAGCAGGAGTATCCAGTGAGAACGCGTAGCCCGGCACTGAAGCGCGACGCGTGTAGAGATCTACCAGGTCAAACGCCAGTTTCTTGGCAGACTTTCTTGCCTTGTTAGTGGCGCGCGACCAATCTGCCGTGTTGAGCCTGGTCAGGCGTGGATTATTGCCGTCAGGTCCTACATAGCGCGTAATGCGGTCAACCTGCTCCAGGGGCACATAGAGTTTATCGTCATTGGCGTACTCAAGCAGGAAGTAATCACGTTCTCTACCTGCAACTTCTTGACGCACAATAGCGGTAAAGTGCGCAATACCGTGTGTTGCATGGACAACGTAATCGCCCGGCTTAAACGGAAACGTTACCGTTGTGGGGTCAATGCGCTTGGAGCGCTTCTTGTTGCGCGCGCTCCTGGCTGTCAAGTCCGAGACAGAAAGCACTGCTAGATTAGCTGTTGGAATGATGATTCCCGCAGGAACGGGTGCGTCGGTAAACGTGACGCGACCACGCTTGAGCGGCGCGTAAGCACCATTTTGATCAGGCTCGTTTTCAAGCGCCGTACCCAGCGACTCCTCAAACGGAATGGACTCATCCGAGAAAAGCAACTTGAGGTGCTCTCGAGCGGCGCGGTCTGGAACCGCAAATACCACAGCATCGCGGTCTTGCACCAGCTGCCTCACGCGACCTAAAAGCTTTGTGTCCGAGCCTGCAATAGATGGCTGCACCACAGAAAGCTCTGACGTTACCGCAGCTCCTGTACGTAGAAGTGACGAGAAGGACAAGCGCTGCTGCGAGCCAAAGTCCATGGCCTTGGGGTCTGTATACAGACCATCTAGTTTCACTTTTGATGCTGTTGCGGATGCAGAGATTTCGTCAAAGGCGCGCTGACAGTCGTCAAATAGCGAACGTGGCTCCGCAAGAACTACCAGCGTCTCTGAAGAGATGTGCTCAAGCGGGCTGGCAGAGCCTCCGTACAGCACGGGCAGATAGCGCTCGAGTGCAGGAGCCTGAGCTCCGCGCTGAATAAGCTCCAGGTCAGCAGCGAGTGCAGAGTTTTCTTGCGCACGCGTATAGAGCGCTTCCTCCGCGCGGCGGATAGTCTCTTTGGTAAACGCAAGCTCTCTAGCTGGGGCAACGGTAACCTCATCAATGGCGCCGATAGTCTGTCCAGTTGCTGCCACCATGCGCCTGATGCGGTCAATCTCGTCTCCGAAGAACTCAATGCGTACAGGACTTGTGGCTTGAGCTGGGAAGATATCAACCGTATCGCCGTGAATGTGGAAGGTGCCAGGAGCATCTACCTCGCCTGTATCGGCGTATCCCATGCCGACGAGCAACGAAGCCACGTCCTCAAAGGGGACGTCGTCGCCAACGGTAAACGTTGCAGGAAGAAAATAGCCCGAACCAACAGGGGGAACTCTGCGCATCAGCGCGTGAGCACTTGCAACTACAATGACCTTCTCGCCAGCGGAAAGCTTGGCGATAGCACGGCACCTAGCTCCAATAAGAGCGTCGTCTGGTGTGGTATCCGACCAGGGACGATCTTTGCGGTTGGGGTAGCGCAGCACGGCGTCGTTGCCCAGCCACGCAGCAAGCGAGCGCGCCGTGCGGTCCGCGGCGTCCTCTCCTGCAACGACTAGCAGGCACGGGCGGGGATTTTGCGCCCAAAGTGCAGCCAGCATTAACGGACGAGCGCTTTGCGAGAGGGACAGTGTGGCGTCTGATCCACGCGAAAGCTCTCGCTTCAGCTTCTCTAGCTCGGGCGCGCTCAGTAGCTGAGCTGCAACTCTATTGATAAACACACAGTCTCCCGCCATGCCGCTAAACCCACATGCAAACGCATGCGGGTTACACCAAACCTTGCTGGACGTGGCGCGACTGGCGCGCAGGCGCGTATGCCGTAACGGCTGACCGCACAAACATCTGCCAGCGACGTCCGCCGCGCGTGCTCGCGACGTCCCACGAACAGGTTTGATAACTTTTCAATTGGGCTGTTATTGTAGCTGTTATGCAGCTATTTTGCTATTCTCGCCTCACGTGATAACGTAACTACATACTGGGTACACATAGAAGGAATTGAGGAGAGGTTATGCCCAGAGAATCAAAGAAAGTCAAGGTAGAACGCAGCATTGAGCTGTGCCGACGCATGCACGAGCTCTATCCAAGCGTCCAGAGCGCGCTGGATTATCACGACGCGTTTACCCTGCTCATCAGCGTTATGCTTTCGGCGCAAACTACTGACGCCGCGGTAAATAAGGTCACACCCGAGCTGTTCCGCCGCTGGCCCGACGCACCGTCCATGGCGGCCGCCAATGCTGTCGAGGTTGGAGAGGTCATCCAGACCATCGGCTTCTGGCGCGCGAAGGCCAAGCACTGCGTAGAGACGGCGCAAATTCTGCTGACGGAGTACGGCGGAGAAGTTCCGGGCACCATGGAAGACCTGGTCACGCTCCCGGGCGTTGGTCGAAAGACCGCAAACATCGTGCTCAACAAGATGTTTGACGTGGTCGACGGCATCGCGGTGGACACGCACGTATACAGGATCTCTAAACGCATGCGCCTGAGCTCGGCTTCTACGCCGCTGGCTGCCGAGAAAGACCTGCTCGCGCTTCTCCCCCACGAGCTCTGGAAAGACGTCAACGAAGAGTGGATTCACTTTGGGCGAGAAACCTGCACCGCTCGCAACCCCAAGTGCGTCGGTTGTCCCATGAGCGACATCTGCCCTTCCTACGAGCAGCCCAATCGCTGGTTCAAGGGGTAAGTGCGGGGCCCAGCATGCTGGCCCGGCGCTGAGCTGCGAGTGCGCGGGTTTCTCGCCAGGCGCGCAGGCTACGAGCGCGCGGGTTTCTCGCCAGGCGCTTCTGAGTTGCGAATCCAGACTTAAGCACCGCGATAAGCCTGAAAAGTGAATGGAGTCTGAGCGAATTTACTCAGACATGACGAGAAAAACCGGCAAATAGCTCAGACTTGGCGTACTCTTCCGGCAAATCGTTCAGACATGACGATAACATCAGGCTCCATGAAAGGGCGAACTCGGACGCGCTTTAAACTCTGCCTGAAAAGTGCAAAGATTCTGTATTTTGGATACAGATTCTTTGATGAAATCAGGCAAATCCACAGATTCTTTGAAGCATTTAGGCAAAAGTTACAGATTCTTTTAAGAAATCAGGCGCGCGCCGAGCGGCCCACTAGATGCGTTAGACACATGGCGAGAAACCCGTCTCCCCGCAACGTCCACACACAAAAATACCCGCCAGCAAGCCAATGACCTGCTGGCGGGTACATTTTTAACGCACTTGAAGTTTGAGCTGCGGCTTCGCGTTGTCGCGCCTGCAGCCCTACAGCTCAGAGCACCTGCAACTTAGTAGTTGAGGGACTGCTCCTCGAAGTATGCCTGTGGGTGACCGCAGACTGGGCAAACCTTTGGTGCAGATGCGCCAACGTGCAGGTGACCGCACTTGAGGCACTTCCAAACCTTGACACCCTCGCGCTCAAAGACCTCACCGGACTCAACGCGCTCAAGAAGCTTCTGATAGCGCTCCTCGTGAGTCTTCTCGATGTTACCGACAAGACGGAACTTAGCAGCGATCTCTGCGAAGCCCTCCTCCTCAGCTACCTTAGCGAAGTCAGCGTACATGGTGGTCCACTCGTAGTTCTCGCCAGCAGCTGCGTCCTTGAGGTTCTCTGCAGTCTCTGGAATCTTGCCACCGTGGAGATACTTGAACCAAAGCTTAGCGTGAACTTTCTCGTTGCCAGAAGTCTCGGTGAAAATGTTGGAAATCTGCTGATAACCATCTTTTGCAGCCTGGGAAGCATAGTAGCTGTACTTGTTGGTAGCCTGGGACTCACCAGCAAAAGCTGCCTCGAGGTTCTTCTTTGTCTGAGAATTCTCAAAATCTACTGCCATTTTTTCTCCTCTCCCGCGCTAACGAGTGGCACGTTAACGCATGTCAAAGCGCTTGTGAGCGCGATGTTAAGCGCCTGGGTAGCGCCGTGTTACCTGTGGTGAACAAATGCAAATGATAATCATTAGCACTTATGCTCATATACTGACCCCTTCGTCAGCACTATGAATTATAACCATTTAGGGCAACCAGTATTCATCATTTTTCTGACAAAAGCCTTCCTTCGCAAGTTCTTCAAGTAAGCCAAGGGTAACCTGCTCATCAAGGGTTTCTCGCCCCGCGTTGACCTCAATCTGGCAGAGCTCCTGGTGAAGCGTTTCAAACTCCGCTCCACCCTTGTCCTTATGGGCGAGAAGAACGCGCAAGAGCTCGGCTCGCTTCTGCCGATGAGATCCCTCAAAGCGCGACTGCTTGACGTGGCTTCTGGACCTTCGCGAAGGGTTGGGAATGGTTTTCTTCAGGTACGCGCCATAGTCGAGAAGGGCGTAGTACCAGCTACGTGGCGTGAGCTCCGCTGTGACATCGTTCGCGGCGCCGTCGGCGTCCACAACGTTCGTAGCGCTATCGGCGTTCACGGCGTCTGCAACACTCGCAGGACACGTTAGCTCTACCAGCGGGACAAGCTCGGAGTCTGGCACGCCCTCTGCCTGCGGATACAGCTCGTGCAGGAAGACCGTGCGCACGTTAGTCTCCAGGTAGACGCCGTGCAAATTGAATGCAAACGCACGAATACCCGCTGCAGTAGCGGGACCAATGCCTGGAAGCTTTACCAGCTCCTTTGGATCTTGTGGAAAGATGCCGCCGGCCTCAGAAATTGCCTGAGCAGCTCGATGCACGGACAAAGCACGACGGTTGTAGCCCAGGCCCTGCCATTCTTCAAGCACGTCCGAAGGCGCGGCGGCGGCCAGCGCGTCAACCGTTGGGAAGCGCTCCAGCCATCTCTGCCAGCGGCCATCTACACGGCTTACCTGTGTCTGCTGAAGCATAACCTCAGAAATCCAGATAGCATACGGGTCATACGTGCGACGCCAAGGCAAATCGCGATACAACTCGCAACCTTTCTTGGCTACGAACTCGACAAATGCACGCAGTTCCGGCGTGAGTTCTGATGCGGGTTCCACTTCGCCACTCATTTTTGTATGTAAGATTTTCTTATCGACCAATATTGAACTCGTAAGGCTTTTTCTCAGCAGAAATAACCTCACCATCAAGCAGGTTATCAAATGTGCCGGCAGTAATCTCAGCCTCAATAGCGGCAGCGGCATTCTGGATAATCTGCTCATTACGCTGGGCGTTCTCATTCTTTACCAGATGGAACTCGCCCACCATCTCTGGCATAAGACCCTCTACAACAACTTGATGCAGAGTCACGGACGCAAAGAAATTACGCAAGGTTTTCTCGGCACTGCACCAAAGGGGTCCAAAATAGCACGAATTATGACGAGGGCATGGCTCATTATTAGGACCTGCCCACTCACAGCTAGAAATAAAAACAGGTCCCTGAACTGCCTCGACAATATCAAGAACGCTTACTTCAGTAGGATCAATGGCCAGCATCATGCCACCGTGAGCGCCGCGCGTGCTAACAATCACGCCCGCGATGACCAGGTCATGCTGGATTGAGCGAGCAAAAGAGTATGGAATATCGTTTTCTTCTGCGGCGTCGCGAACAGAAAGAAGCTTCTTTGGGCTTCTTACCAGCGAAGAAAGCATGCGGATTGCATAGTCAGTTTTGCGCGAAATTTCCATTGGTTCTCCAAGTACCCCTCGTGCGTCCGCTTGAGGGACTGCTTTTCTCACTTATCTGGCTTGTGACCAGGTCGGCTGTTGTTACAAGTTGATTCTTGCTATCGGTTCAGGTGCTGCTCTTAGTTCAGATGTTGATCTTAGTTCAGGTGCTGCTCTTAGTTCAGATGTTGCTCTTAGTTCAATCTTTGCTACCAGTTCAAAATTTTCCAGCCGCGCTTGTTTGCAAGTCTGGCAAGCGTTGGACCAGGGCAAACGGCGCATGGTGTTTGAGCTGCCGACAAAAGCGTTGCGTCCGAGTAGTGATCGCCGTACGCGTACGCAATCTCCCAGTTGCCCTGGCCAAAACGCTGGTTGCACCACTCAGTTGCCGAGACCAACTTCTGAGCGCCCTCAATCACGGGACCGTCAACCTTGCTGGTATAGTGCCCGTCGGCTCCCACCTGCATCTTTGTGGCGAGAAACGCGTCCACTCCCAGCTTCTGAGCGGCCAATTCCGCGATAGGTTCAAACGTTGCTGAAACCAACAACACGCAGCAACCTTCTGCCTGCCGACGACGCACCTCTTCCAGCGCCTGAGGACGATACATGCCCTCAATTACCTCGCGATGAAAATCGTGCATGACGGCATTTGCAAACTCAACGCTATACTGCGTAAGTGCGCCAACAACCAGCTCACGCGCCTCTTCCTGCCTTTGAGGAAGGTGCAGCTTGTAGCGAGCTCCCCACCACACAAGCTTAAGCGTACGCGCAATTGAGGACAGATGACGGCGAAGCAAATACGCAGAGAACAAGAGTCCTGACTGTCCAGAAATGACGGTTCCATCAAAATCAAAAACAGCAATTTTCTTGATCAAATCTGAAGTGTGTTCCGTATTGGAAGATTCTGCGGATATGGAACTTACGCTATCGCGTTGCGACAGCGCATCCAAAGTATTCTGATTCCGCACAATCCACCTCACTTTACCTCTGCTTTTAAATGTTTCTGTAGCAGAAGCACTTAGACACATTCTGATGTAAAGATATCACACAATGCTCTATTTTCTGACTTGGTTTCAATAAATTAAAGATGTAATTTAAATCTTTTATGCTGGACTTTTTTGGTAATGAAAAAGCCCTCCGAAGAGGGCTTGAACATGCAATGGCGGGATATGCGGGGCTCGAACCCGCGACCTCCGACGTGACAGGCCGGCGCTCTAACCAGCTGAGCTAATACCCCGGACGCCTTGTTGCGAATTGAAATAATACAGGGAACTTTTATTCTTGTCTAGCGTTATTTCCAACGAATTTAAAAATTTTCTTGAAAATAACCACTTGGCGAGAATATCCGCAGCTCAGAAACATGAACGCCCACTGGAAATCCACAATTTCTTCGCGTTGCTTTTACTGAAGAGCAACGCTGGTGGTGTTTCCTGTGGAATCGGTTACCTTAAGTGTAGTTCCGTCAAGCGTAGCTGCGGTGATAGTACCGTTTCCACCAACAGCCTTGCCGTCCTTATCGGCAATAAGGGTTGGAAGCGAGCCGTCTACCAGGGCACATGCCACAACATCCCAGCCAGAATCGCGATTCTCTGGAACCAAAATGGTGTCGTTAAAAAGAATCAGGCTGGTAGGAGTTCCCTCAACCTCAAACAGAACACTCTTAGTTCCCGAGTCACTCGTACGAACAACAGCGGTTTTACCATCGCTTTGCTTCTCCAGGGAATACTTCATGCCGTGGAAGGTAACTGAGCCGTCAACTGCCTGCTCATCCTGCTGTTTCTCGTCAGCGTAGGCGGACTGGGTCTGCTTTGGCTGCTGGCTTGCAGATTCACTCTTAGTGCTTGTAGCGCAACGAACAATAAAGAACAGAGCAGTAAGCGCAACAATAGCTGCGACCACCAAGATGATGACCGATTTTCTTTTTGGAGGTTCTGGCGTGTTATCGGCCTGTCGTGGGCTCTGAGGAATTTGAGCTCCCTGACCTGCACGAAGCGTTGAAATATTCTTCAAATCAACCGATGAAGCCTCAGGGGTCTTCTCGCCAGATGAACTTGTTCTCATGTGGTTTGCCATGCTTAAACCTCCCGACGTGCTTCAATTGCACGTCCCAATGTTACCTCATCTGCGTACTCAAGGTCTCCGCCTACGGGAAGTCCGCTTGCCAATCGGGTAACCGTCATTCCAAGCGGATTGATAGTTCTGGAGAGGTACGTTGCGGTTGTTTCTCCCTCAACGTCCGGATTAGTTGCCAGAACTACCTCGGTAACGGTGCCATCGGCCAAGCGGGACAGCAACTCGCGCACGTGGAGCTGTTCGGGACCAATCTTGTCCATAGGCGAGATTACGCCGCCCAGAACGTGGTAGAGGCCGTGAAACGCACCGGTACGCTCAATTGCCGAGACATCCTTGGGCTCAGAAACAACGCAAATTTTGCTGCGGTCCCTGGAAGAATCCAGGCAGATGTCGCATTCGTCACGCGTCGCATAGTTGAAGCAGATAGGGCAAAAATGCACCTGCTGCTTAAGTTCCAAGATAGCCTGCGCCAAACGGCGAGCCTCCTCGGAATCAACCTCGAGAAGATGGTAGGCTATGCGCTGAGCAGACTTTGGTCCAATGCCTGGTAGTCGACCTAACTCGTCAAGCAAACGCTGCAGCGCGCGACCATCATTTGTGGTATCAAACGCCATAAATTAGAACAGTCCTGGAATATTCAGTCCGCCAGTTACTGCACTCATCTGGGCAGATGCCTGAGACTCGGCAGACTCAAGAGCATCATTTACGGCTGCCAGAATCATGTCCTGAAGCATCTCAATGTCCTCAGGATCAATTGCCTCAGGATCAATGGTGATGTTGGTCAAGCGCAGGTCGCCGGATGCGGTTACCTTAACAGCGCCGCCACCAGCACTTGCAGTTGCCTGCATAAGGGAAGCCTTCTGCTGAGCCTCCAGCAGCTGCTCCTGCATTTTGCGAGCCTGAGCCATCATCTGATTGCGGTTCATACCGCCCATGTTAAATCCACCACGTGCCATATGTTCTCCTATCGTCGTATCTATTTTAGACAAGTTGCGCTTTTTGCGCTGGTGCATGAGAAGCCATGCACCAAAGCGTCATATCGCGAGAATATCGCGAGAAGTTCTAGTTGCTTGCAGGGTCTACGGGAGTTTCGGCATCCAGCTTCTTCTCTACCGACAAAGAAACCGCTGGTCCAAACACCTTTTCGAGCATGTCCGCCACGCTGTTGAGCTCTGGTGGAAGCGCTGAACGAGCAGCAATATCCTCTGGTGAAGCTGGTACTGGAGCAGGCTTTGGAGCCGGAACTGGTTCGGGTTCAGGTGCTGCAGGTGCAGGCGCTGGTGCGGGTGCAACTGGAGCCGCTGGTTCAGGCGCAGCCGCAGGTGCAAGCACAGGTGCAACTGGAGCCGCGGATGCTGGCGTAGGCGCGACTAGAGCTGAAGCGACATCTTCAGCGGAATCATCCAAAACCGCAGCTACATCGTCATCGCTGTAAGGTACCTGATCGTAGTCGAGAGCCTCAACGGGAGCTCCGCCAGACGCAGACTCATCCCAAGGCATCGGATATGACGCCTCGGGTGCTGGTACTGGCGTTGGAGCTGCAAGAGATTGTGCAACAGAAGCTGGTGCTGGAGCTGGTGCAGGCGCCTGAACTTGAGCAGGTGCAGGGGTTGACTGCGCAACTGGGTCAGGAGTTGGAGCAACCGGTGCAGCAGGAGCTGCTGGCACAGGAGCTGGAGCTGGAGCCTGAGCCGCACGTTTTTCTCGAGAGATTGCCGTTGCAGCAAGGCTAGACTCGACATATTTGATGCGGCGTGGGCCCATGACCTGGGCAACGCACTCTTTTACAAACTCGGAAACTGCTGGCGCGCTGAGCATCCTCATGGCAAACGAGGAGCCCTTAGGCAATGTAACTACCAGCTCAGAGCCATCATCGGACTCAAGCGTTGAGCTGACCAGTAGCGCTGCATGAGCAGCATTCTTGGAGGCGCAGACCTTGCCAACTTCTTTCCACTGTCTGACGAGAAGAGCGTCGGACTGGTCAACTTCTTTTGGCGCAGGCTGCGGCGTTGGTGCAGGCGCGGGAGCCGGAACCGGTGCAGGCGCAGCAACTGGCTGCGGAGCAGCTGGAGCGGGTGCAGATGCAGGCACAGCGACTGGTGTCGGAGCCGGAGCTGGAGCTGGCGCTGGGGTTGCAACTGGAACGGGAGCTGCCGCTGGTGTGGGTGCTGGAGCCGCCGCTGGTGCGGGTGCCTGAGCTGGAACTGGTGCAGATGCAGGGACGGGAGCCGGCGCGGCAACAGGAGCCGGCTGTGGAACCGGAGCAGGCGCGGGAGCTGCGGGTTTCTCGCCAGCTGAAGCTACAACAATACCGTTTGCAAGCTGCTGCTCAAGAACTGCTACCCTGTCGGCCAGTGCTTCCAATGAAAGCTCCGTGTTAGGACGCGCCAGCTTGGTGAACGCAACCTCCAGGACAAGTCGCTGGTTAACGGCGGTACGCATCTGATTTGCGGCGTCACCCAGAACGGTCAAAACTCTGGAAAGTCGGTCAACCGACCCAAATGCCTGAGCTTCTTTGGTAAGCTGCTCGGTCGAAGCGGTGGAATTTGCCAGCGCAGGAGAATCAACGCCCACAGCTGCGGCAATGTAGAGATCCCTTACATGAACAGCAAGCTCGCGCGTGAACTGCAGCAGATCTTTGCCGCCTTCAAACAGCGTATTTACCGTAGTAAAGAGCGAAGAAATGTCTCGCTGAGCCAGAGCCATTGCGGCATTGTTAATAAGAGAGCCGGACGACTGACCCAAAACGTCTCGAACCGTCTGCTCAGAAATGACGCCGCCGCCATAAACAGAGAGCTGCTCAAGAGAAGAGAGGGCATCGCGCATGCCGCCGCGTGCATGGCGAACAATTAGGTCAATAGCTGCGTCTTCGTAGGTAAAGCCCTCGTTTTTGCAGACGTTGACCAGGTGCTCTGCCATCTCGTCAGCGGCAATGGAGCGGAAGTCAAAGCGCTGCACGCGAGACAGAATGGTTGCAAGAATTTTTTGAGGATCGGTGGTACACATGATAAACGTCACGTGCGAAGGGGGTTCCTCCAACGTCTTGAGCAGGGCATTAAATGCCGCCGAGGTAAGCATGTGCACCTCGTCGATGATGTAGACCTTGCCCTTACCGCGCACAGGAGCGTAACTAGCGCGAGAAATAATCTCTTCTCGCACGTTATCAACGCCGGTGTTAGAAGCGGCGTCAATCTCAAAGACGTCTGGATGTTGACCAGCAGCAATCAGCTGGCAGTCCTCGCAAGTGCCGTCGGGCAGATGACCAGGCGCCTCGTGACAGAGGATAGCTTTTGCCAGCAAGCGAGCCATGGTGGTCTTACCTGTGCCGCGAGGTCCACAGAACAGGTATGCGTGACTAAGCTTTTGCTCCAAGACCGCTCGCTCAAGGGTGCCAACCACATGTTTCTGGCCAACTACCTGCTCAAACGTTTGCGGGCGATACTTTGTATACAGTGATTCCATTCGTCCTCCGACGGCAGATTTTTCACTTTCAAGTATACCCTCTGAGTTGAGAGGGTTTCTCGCCAAACAAAAACGGGGCAGCCGAAGCCACCCCGATTCTGTACTCTGCGGTCTTTGCGCGAGCAAATACCTGCTACTCTGCAGCCTCTTCGGTTGCAGGTGCCTCGGCCTCAGCCTCAGCCTCTGGCTCTGCAGCTGGTGCGTTCTTTGCGAACTCAGCAGCACGCTTTGCCTTCTCAGCAGCCTTAGCCTCAGCAGCAGCCTTACGAGCAGCCTCCTGCTCAGCAGCCTTAGCAGCCTTTGCCTCCTTGGCAGCCTTAGCAGCCTCGAGAGCAGCGTTTGCTGCGCCACCGAACTTATCGGCGAAGCGCTGGACACGTCCACCAGTGTCGACAAGCTTCTGCTGACCCGTATAGAATGGGTGGCACTTGTCGCAGAGGTCAAGACGCATCTCTGGAACAGTTGCGTGTGTGGTCCAGGTGTTTCCGCAGGTGCAACGAACGGTGCACTCTACGTACTCTGGATGAATACCTTGCTTCATGCAGGACTCCTTACATCGGCCCTGGTTTCCGACCAGAGCAGGGGTGTCTTTATGAGCACGTGCTCAATCAAGACAATAAGCTGAAAAAGTATAGCAGAACAACCCCTCTGTTGCTAGAAGTACTTGGCGAGAAATTCACATTTTGTTCAGACAATTCTTGTGCGCGACAACTTTTGAAAAGCCCTTGATGCGCTAAAATCCAATGCAACATACAAAGCCGGTCTGGAGCTCTTCGGAGGCATAATGTTTTTATCGATTGATGTGGGTAACACGCAAACTGCCATTGGTTTATTTGACAGCGAAGGCACTATGGTGCGCGGCTGGAGAATGCCTACTGATCAAAGCGACACCTCCGATATTTTGCACGGTCGTCTCTTCACGTTCTTCCAGAAAGATGGACTGAGTCTAGACGACGTTGAGGCGGGTGGACTTTCGTGCGTGGTTCCTGTTATCACACGTGCTTGGCAGCGCTGCTTTGAGCTGCTGCTTAACAAGCCGCTAACCCGCATTAACGCGCTTTCCACAGATAAGATTCGCTTCAATATCCCCCACCCCGAGCTTGTGGGTGCCGACCGCGTAGCAAATTCCGTTGCCGCAACTGAGCGCTATGGCTATCCAGTTATTGTGGTTGATTTTGGCACCGCAACCAATTTGGACGTTGTTGATAAGGACGGCGTATTCCGCGGAGGCGCTATTTCACCAGGTATTATGATCTCTGCAAACGCTCTGTTTGCGCGCGCAGCTAAGCTCTCTAGCATTCCTATCAAGGCTCCCGAGACCGTCTTGGGCAACACTACAGAAAGCGCTGTTCAGGCAGGTATTGTAGTAGGCGCAGCTGCTCAGGCAGAGGGTCTGGTTGCCAGAACACTCAAAGAGCCTGGTATTGAAGGCGCAACCGTTATTGCAACGGGTGGCCTGGCAAATACCGTCAGCGAAGCAACAGATGTCTTTGACGTGGTTGATCCGCAGCTTACTATGCGTGGCATTTATCTGATCTGGAAGCAGTCCACTCAGGCTGCAGAGTAGCTGGCTCCGCAGCTGCAGTGCAGCAGTTAGATTGACAGCTAGAGCAGCGGTTAAATCGCTGGCACAACAGAGGCTTCTTCCTCACTTACAAGGATTTCTTTACCGTCCTGGTCAACAAGGATGGCATGACCCCACACGTCAATGCCGCCAAATCGAGCGGTCAGTGCAACGTTACCACTGGGGTATACCTTATTGACCTGCTGTCCAAGCAGAGGAACCATATCAAAGTAGTCGCTCAAGATCAGTGCGATTGGCCCCGCAAAGCTCCTTGCGCGTTTAACCTGCTGCTCCCATGCACTTACGCTCTGAACCACCAATTCAGAGACCTTATTAGCGAGAAGTTCTGTATTGCCCGCAACGCCAAACGCTGAGCTCAGCGTCTTGACGTCTGCTGCGATACTCACCACAGCAAACATGCCCTCGTGATAGCCTGCGGTTGCCTTGATTGAGGCAATTACCTGGTCTTTATAGCAAATATCGTAAGGCCAGCAGATACCAAAGCTCTCATCTTTTGCACGTAAGAACTGACAGACTCCCAGTGCAACAACGTATGGAACTGCCGGCACGTACGGCATCGAGACACCAAGGTGCACAATAGTCGCAACCTCAAAGGGTTTCTCGCCAGATGATGGGTGCGCTGATGCCGGCGCGCAAGCCGATTCGGCACAGTCGTCTTGGCCAGATGCAGCACATTCCTGCACGTCAGAGACGCGAAATATAAACTCGCCCGTTTGTGCGCCACCACGTGCTAGCTCTAGAGCTTCTTGTGCTACTCCCACGTAATGGCTCCCAGATCCTCGGTTACGTGACCAACGCGCTGGTCAGGAGGGGCAATCTCCACGCCGCCGTGCGAGAAGAAGCGCACAGGATCGTGCATCAGGTCCTCCATAGGAACAAGCACGTAATCGCGCTCACCCATGCGTGGATGAGGCAAAGTGAGGTGTTTACCTGCGTGTTGTTCGCCCTCAACCCACAGAAGATCGCAGTCGATAGTGCGAGGTCCATGGCCCTCCTCGCCCTTCTTGCGGGTTCGGTTGAGAGCGTTCTCTACCTCAAGCAGCTTATCCATCAGCACCAGCGGATGAAGCTCAGTTCTAATCTCGGCAACGGCGTTTACCACGGGTGTAGCAATACCGTATGCAGGCTCAGTTTCGTAGGCATGGCTGAGAGAAACAACGCAGGTCAGCGGAATTTCGTCGATGAGCTGCGTTGCGCGAGCCAGATAACCCACGCGGTCGCCTACGTTGGAGCCAAGCGCCACAAATCCCTGACGAGGATCGCGCTCAGTCATAGCCCAGTAAGCGTTGATGGCCTGAGCGGTTCCCGCAACATCGTGAACACGCAGGATACGGGCACCGTTGGTGATTGCGGCAATGCAAATTGCATGCGTAGCTGCGTCGCGCTGCATAGCCTCAGTTACACCAGAAACAGCGCCGACAAAGCGCTTTCTTGACACGGCGCAGAGCAGCGGATATCCCATAGAAACCATCGAACGAGTGGCACGCTGAATAACAACGTCCTCGTCGGCAAACTTGTCAAAACCCGGACCTGGGTCAATGCAGATGCGGTCCTTGGAAACGCCAGCGCGCATCAGACCGCGAGCCTGGTCGCCCAAAAATCCCATAATCTGGCGCATGATAGGCGCCTCTTCAGGCAGGGTAAAACGGCGCTGCGAGCTCAACGTGCGTGTCTCAGCTCCTGTAGTCGCAGCTCTGGCAGCCGCACTACCTGTAGGGCGAGAAGGGCGCATGTCGTCCAGCTGCACCTGTTTTCGCTCAACACGAGCTCCAAGGCCGTCCTTATTCCAATGCATTACAATGCAGCCGCAGTCAGACTCCGCAGCTACAGCAACCATTTCTGGATCGGTGAAGCCGGAAACGTCGTTGATGATGGATGCTCCAAGGCGGACGCACATCTTTGCTACCTCGGCATGGCGCGTGTCAATTGAGACGATTGCTCCAGCAGCTACCAGCGCGCGTACCACAGGCACTACACGCTCAGCCTCTTCTGTAGGCAGAACAGGCGTGTGACCTGGGCGAGTAGACTCTCCCCCAACGTCAATGATGTCAGCGCCTTCATCCAGCATCTGTAGACCGCGCGCAATTGCAGCCTCTGGATCAAAGTTCTTTCCGCCATCAGAGAACGAGTCTGGAGTGACGTTGAGAACGCCCATAATCCTAGGACGCGCCAACGAGATAGTGTGAGTTCCACATTGCCAGGTGTTGTAGCTTTGACGAAGCATGAATCCTCCTTGCCAGCTATGAATGTTTCTATTGTAGCGGTATTGGTGGCTACTAGTCGTATACCATGGATTTATTGAAAGTTTATTGCCGCAAACGCACCGCTTGGCGCCGTAACTGGAGCGTGGAACGCGCGTCACTCGCGGCTACTGTGATACGAATCCACTGCGACCCAAACTACCAGGTCACAGTATGAAAGAGGAGTTATGAGCCAAACTCAAGAGTACAAGCTAATTTCCTGGAACGTTAATGGTCTGCGCGCCGTGCTCAAGAAAGAGCCTTCGTTCACGGAAATTTTTGAAACCATAAACGCTGATGTATTTGCCCTTCAAGAGACTAAGCTGCAAGAAGGCCAGGTTGAGCTTGATCTTCCCGGCTACGTTCAAACCTGGAACTACGCAGACAGAAAGGGCTATTCGGGCACAGCGGTTTTCTCGCGAGAAACCCCTCTGCAGGTGATTCGTCAGATCGGATGCCCTGTTGCTGACGACGAAGGTCGCGTATGTGCGCTGGAGTTTGAGAAGTTCTGGTTTGTGTGCGTGTACACGCCAAACTCAAAAGACCAGCTTGCGCGCTTGGACGAGCGTCTTGAGTGGGATCAGCACTATCGCGAGTTCTTGGCTAAGCTGTCTGAGCAAAAACCAGTGATTACCTGCGGCGATTTTAACGTTGCACACAACGAGATTGACCTCAAGAACCCATCGTCTAACAGGCAAAACGCAGGCTTCTCTGACGAGGAGCGCGAGAGCTTTACCAAGCTGTTGGACGCAGGTTTTACCGATACATTTAGGTATCGCCATCCCGACATGACCGGCGCGTACAGCTGGTGGAGCTACCGCTTCAACGCGCGCAAGAACAACGCGGGCTGGCGCATCGACTACTTCCTGGTCTCCGATCGCATTGCTGAGCAGGTCAAAAGCGCATCCATCTTGAGCGAGGTCTACGGCAGCGACCACTGTCCCGTTGAGCTGAGCATTGAGCTGTAGTACGCGCAGGTAGCGAGAAGACCGGTCTTCTCGCCAGGGTTGCCTCATGATGGCGGCCGTGATTAACTAGAGTTGTCGATTGAGATTCAAAGGAGCACGTCATGCGCATTACTTGCGACGTTCATACTCACAGTCTGTACTCGAGGCACGCCTATTCAACCGTTGAGGAGAACGTTCGCGCAGCTTCTGAGCGTGGCTATGAGCTGCTTGGAATCACCGATCACTTCTCGTCCATGCTGTATGACCAGCAGACCATTAAGAATTTCCAGTTCTTTATGAATACCGCTATTTGGCCAGAAACCTGGTACGGCGTCAGGCTGCTTCACGGCGCCGAGGTTGATATTGTTGACCTTGAGGGCAACCTGTTTGCCTACGATATTACGTTTGACCAGGGTATTAATGGCGATAAACTCCGCCAACCTCATATTCTTGGCGAGCACATCCTAGGTACCTGCGATTATGCTGTTGCAAGTATCCATAGCAAGCAGTGGGCAGCTGGCGCCTCGCAGAAGCAGATTACCCAGATGTACGTTAATGCGCTGGATAATCCACATGTTTTGATTCTTGGCCACCTTGGTCGCAGTGGTTTAGATTTTGATGTTCCCGCACTTGTCAGAGAGTGTCGTGATCGCGGTAAGCTCATCGAGATGAACGAGGCCACGCACGACGAAGGCCAGCGTGAGGTTGCTATTGAGCGTTGTCGTGTGATTGCAGAGACCTGCGCTGAACTGGGATGCAAGATTTCTTTTGGCTCAGATGCTCACATTGCAACCCGCATTGCTGACGCACATTCTGTTATCAAGCAGCTGGAAGAAATTGACTTCCCCGAGGAGCTTATGGCTTGTCGTGATGCCCAGACATTTTTGGGCACCATTGCTGACGCAAAGATTCCAGCCTCTAAGCAGGGATACTAAGCCAGATACGAGCACCGCAACTAGGGCGTCGCGCTGTTCGAACGGCTGCAACTCACAACAACATCGCATAAAGAAACAAAGCCGCGTTTTCACGCGGCTTTGAACTGCCTCCCATTTCTTAGACACGAGAAATAGGAGTCAGTTCAAAACACACCTAAGTCGGATAATCTGTTAAAAAGACGTATACATGACGCTGAAAATACCTCAAACGTGCAGATTATCGTCATTAGGTGTGTAAAATGCCCTCATCTGAGCAGAATATCCGACTTAGGTGTGTTCCTTAGGTGCGGAATTTACCTATAGTTAAATCTTTTATATAAGTCTATTCATGTATAAGCATATTAGATGAAGTTTATGCATAGAGATGCATATCAGGCAGTGCGACCGCCTAGCTGCCTGGCTATCTTGATGAAGAACATGTCAATTCTTCAGCAAAACCTACCAAAGCTGCGCTATTTTGTACGCCAGGCCTAAAAGTCGATGCTAACATGCTGCAGAATCATAATCACCCGCATATGAACTGCCTCCCATTTCTTGGACATAAGAAATGGGAGGCAGTTCACTTTGTCGTTTGCGGTCGATTGAGTTTCTCGCCATTGGCGGCTGACCTTCTTCAGGTGATCTTCTCGCCTGTTGCAGCGCTTATTTCATTGCAGCAAGAGTTTTTTCCCAGGCAGCAAGCGAGTCTACGCAGGTCTGGTACGCAACGCAGTAGCTCACGCGCAGCCAACCTGGACAGCCGAACGAGTCGGATGGAACAGGCAGCAGCTCAAACTGCTTAGCCACATCGCAGAATGCCTGAGCATCTCCACCAGGAGCACGAACCCAAAGGTAGAATGCACCATCAGGCTGGATGTACTCGTAACCAAGCTTGATGAGGCCCTCGGTCAGAACTTCTCGATTCTTTGCATAGGCCTCAACATCCGCTGGCTCATCAACGCAGTCAATAATGACGCGCTGGAAAAGCGCTGGCGCACAAACAAAGCCCAACAGTCGAGCGGCACCCGCACAAGCTGCATAAATCTCCTTCTGCTCCGGATTAGAAGCAGGAACCAGCACCCAACCAATACGCTCACCAGGAAGCGAAAGTGACTTGGAGTAGGAATAGCACACAATAGTGCGTTCGTAGACGTCAGGAACCCAAGGGACCTCAATGTTGCCAAAAACAATCTCGCGATAAGGTTCGTCGGAGATGACGTAAATGTCAGTTCCCAGCTCAGTGGAGCGTTTGCGGAGCATATTGGCAAATGCATCCAGGTTTTCTCTGGTATACACAGCACCAACAGGATTGTTTGGAGAGTTGATAATCACCGCGCGAGTCTTAGGTGTAAGAGCTGCACAAACGGCGTCAACATCAATCTGGAAGGTTTTCTCGTCAGCCAAAACCTCAACGCAGGTAGCCTGAGCGTGGTCAATCCACACGCGATACTCAGGGAAGTATGGTGCAATGACAATAACCTCTTCACCTGGAGAAACAATGGAATTGAGCGCCATAGAAACGGAAGCTGCAGCTCCGCAAGTCAAGATGAGATCGCCTGCTTGAGCTGCGTGATCTCCAAAGCGACGTCGGAGCGACGCGGCAATTGCCTCTCTGGCCTGGGGAATGCCGATTGCAGGCGTGTAGCTGTGGACCTGCTGAGGAGGTAGCTGCATGGCGGCCTCGATAGAGGTACGAACAGACTGAGGAGCAGGCACGGAAGGGTTGCCAATCGAGAAATCAAACACATTCTGAGCGCCAATCTCAGCACGACGCTGCATCGCATAACCTGCAATCTCACGGATTGCAGACTTTTCTGATCCGTATGCAAGACTTGTCTGATTGACCATGGTTTCTCGATTCTCTCGAAGCCTACAGTACCTACCTGGTAAAACGTTGGGTGAAGGCGTGGATGACGCCGCCGCGCATCTGGCCTCACACAACCTTTGATAGATAGCATATTGGGCGAGAAGATCGATTTTCTCGCCCAACTTTAAAAGTTTTAACAAATTTGTATCTATTGCACGGTCTTGCAGCAAATTTTTGAAGCAGACCGCATGGCTTGACCGCGTGACTTCACTGCGAGCTTGACCGCGTGGCCTCAGCCTATTCGTACACGCAAGGCTTCAGAACGCCAACAAATGGCAGGTTGCGGTAGCGCTCTGCATAGTCCAGGCCATAACCAACAACAAACTTGTCGGGTACGTGAGTGCCCACGTAACGAGGATCAATAGCTGGACGCTTGCCCTCAATGTCCTTGACCAGGAAAGCAGCAATCTCAATGGAAGCGGGGTTTCGAGACTGGAGCATGCGGACCAGGTAAGAGAGGGTCAGGCCGGAGTCCAGGACGTCCTCAACGATGATGACATGGCGGCCCTCAATCTTGGTATCAAGATCTTTTACAATGCGCACAACTCCGGAGCTCTTAACACCGTCGCCGTAGCTGGAAACAGCCATAAAATCGATGGAGAGTGGGCACTCAATGGCGCGCATGATGTCGGCCATGAATACAACAGCTCCGCGAAGAACAGCAATGACCAGGGGGTTCTTGTCCGCGTAGTCACGCGTAATCTCCGAACCCACCTTCTTGACGATGTCCTTGATGTCCTGTTCGTCAAGTAGAATCTCTTCAATATCAGGGTGAAGCTCCGCCATTACTGGCTCCTCTCAAATGGCTTATGACCAGAATAGATGTTCAATTCTAGCAGCTGTTTTGTATCTTGCGTACATTTTACTCGTTCATCGGGACGAATTCCCGCAACCCACACTACATGTCCACGAATATTTGTGCGCACAATAGGCATCATGCTCCTGGATTCAACGGGCACGCCTGCCTCGCCCAGCAGGTCAGAGATCTTTTTTGACTGCCCATGCATGCCCAGGGGTTGCATGGTGTCCCCTGCCTCGGGCCCCGAAACCCACAGGCTGCCGCCATGAACCGGATCTACCCCGCAGGCTTTTGCGTCGAGAAGAACCGACTCACCCAGCCACTCCTGGCTATGCGCGGTTGCATAGGACACGATGTCAAAGCCGTGCTCCACAGGGAGAATGCGCGCTGAGAGCACTCGGCCGTCTGCCAACTCCAGTGTTCCCGGGACTGCAAGATGCTCGCCAAACGTTGCTGCAGCAGGCGATGTACCTGCGGGTTCGCCGTTGGTCGCGGCCACGCTGCCCGCGCCCGCCGTGCCCGCGACCACAGCCGCAGCGCCAACCGCACTTCTCGCGGCGACCGCAGCCACAGCGCTGCCCGCGCTCCTCGCGGCGCCCGTGAACGAGAATGTCACGGTGCCCAAACGAACGCGCGCTTCAAGGTTTTGCGGCAGATTAGCCACGCCAACTCCCGCAGCAACCGCTTCAAGCACGGCATCTACGTGCCTGAACTCAAGCCAAGCCTCGGGAATCAACTTCCGAGCCACAATCCTCACCACGCGGCGAGCAATCACTACGTCGGTAGAACTCAGCTTTAACGCGTCAAGTACCAGCGAAGACTCGCTCTTGCGCAGCGTAATCTGCCTCAGCTTGCGAGCAGCCTTCGCCTCAAGATAATCATCTTCGTCAGTCATCAAATCTGCAATTTTGCACACCGTCTGCACCAACATCGGGTTTCTCGCCTTCAGCAAAGGGAGCACGTTGTGGCGCATATACGCACGTAAATAATGGGTGTCGGTGTTAGTAGCGTCCTCATGCCAGTCTAAACCGCGAGCCTTCAGCCAGTCTTTGAGCTGGTCATGCGTGTAATCCAGCAGCGGACGATAAATCAGCCCGCGGTGCCTAGGAATAGAGGCCAGGCCGCTCATGCCAGACCCGCGCATCACGTTCATCATGAACGTCTCCGCGCGGTCGTCCGCCGTGTGCGCTGTCAAAATCTTTGCCTTCTGGCGAGAAACCCCCTGTTCAGAGCAAAGTTTTTGAGCGAGTTCTCGCGCAGCGTCATACCGCACCCGACGACCAATTTCTTCCACGTTACCGTCACGCTCCTGCGCAAACTTTGCTACGTCCACGCGCAATGCGGTACAGGGAATGCCCAGCGAGTCGCAAGTCTCTTGAACAAAGTGCTGGTCAGCGTCTGCGTCTGCCCCGCGAAGCAGGTGGTTTACGTGCAGCACATGCAGGCGCTCTTGTGTAACGTGTGCAAGACCCGTACCATCGCCAAGGTCAAGTGGCTCCGTTACCGCCATGTGGAGCAGCGCCATAGAGTCGGCTCCGCCCGAGACCATTAGGATGACGGGCGCGGTAGCCTGGCCACGTCGCTGGCTGTCTACCTGACCACGTCGCGGGCCCTCTACCAGGCCTCGACGCTGATCATCTACCTGGCCTTTTACAGTGAGGGCGTTCTTTTTATTGAAGTATGCGTGTACGGATGGCACTTAGCACCAATTTCTGTCCGGTGTGTTTGTTACAGTTATACCCGAAAGTTACTCAGTAGAAAGAAATTCATGAATCCCACGTTTCGCCTACACATTCTTGCCAGCGGATCAAAGGGCAACTGCAGCCTGTTAGAAACGCCTGATGGTCTCATTATGATTGATTGTGGAATCTCTAGAAAAGAAATTCTGCGTCGGTCTAAAGAGCTAAACGTTAACCTGTCTGAGCTCGTGGCTATCTTTATTACGCACGAGCACACCGACCACGTCGCAGGTCTTTCGGTTGTCAGTAAAACTTTTGAAGTTCCTGTGTTTGCTACAACAGGAACTGCCGCCGCGCTCTCAAGAAGAAGCTCCTGTTCAAACGTCACCTTTACCCTCGTTGACCAGACGGGCTCTGCCCATATTGATGCTGCACCAGACGTTGAAGTTAGCACGTTTCCCACCTCGCACGATGTCTGCGAGCCCATGGGCATGCGCTTTGATTTTCTCGCCGGTCCTGATAGGCGCATCGTGGACTCTGTAGGCTACTGCACCGACACAGGTATTCTCACGCCCGAGGCTCTCGAATGCCTTTCCGACGTGCGCATTCTTGCTATCGAGTCCAACCATAATGAGCATATGCTGCTCACAGGTCCTTATCCGTACGTGCTCAAACAGCGAGTCCACGGAGACTCCGGTCACCTGTCAAACGAGTACACTGCGCAGGCGTTGTCGCAGCTCGTAGGCCCAAATACGCGTTGCGTGGTTGGCATGCACCTCTCTCACGAGAATAACCGTCCAAGCGTCGCCGTGAAAACACTTGCAGAAGCAGTTGGCGCGCAGCCTCTCAACGACGCGTTCACCGAGGCGCAGACTCCCGACGGCTCGCTTGTCGTCTGCGTAGCTAGTCAAGATTGGCCAATGTCGCTGTAGCTGCGCGTTTGCGCGCTGACACGCCGCGCGTCCCGGGTTCCGCACCCCAACAGCACGCCCCAGGCTTGCGACAACAAAAAAGCGAGAAAACCTTGGAGCTCCAAGATCTTCTCGCTATGCGAGGTGCCTGTAATCGGGCGTTGAACAGGCACGTCTAGCCGTACGCCCGGCTGCAGCTATACGTGCCTGGCAGGTCAACTACCAGGCACCTTACTGACTGAGTAGAAGCCTGGCTTACCGCCAAAGCCGCCGCTCAGAGCACTAGTGTTAGTCGATTGCAATCTTTGTGACGCTAGCCTGCTGATCCTGCTTTGGAACAGTGATGGTCAGGATGCCGCCATCAAGCTTTGCAGTTAGGCCCTCTCGAGCTGCATCCTTCAGATACACGCCGCGAGTTGCCTGCCACTCAGAAGACTCTTTGTGCAGGTAGTTCTTGGCCTTCTCCTCCTCGGACTCCTTGCGAGTAGCGGTGATTGAAAGCCTGCCCTCATTTAGCTCGACGTCGATGTTCTCCTTAGAAACGCCAGGGAGCTCGGCCGTTACCACGTAAGACTGGCCTGCATCCTCAACGTTCATGACAAATGCATCGGACGAAACAGAGGACAGGGCGGAATAAGGCGCGTCAAAGAAAGAATCAAATGAGCCAAATGGCCACGTGCTCAGATTCCTTGCAATACGATCATAGGGAACTACATTCTTCATAGTAACCACTCCTTTACTGGTAGATGCCGTTATTGGCACTTCGTTATTCATCATCTGTTGTACCCTGCTTGCACGAATTTATACAACTTTTTATAAAATTTCTAAGTCTTACTGACTAAGATTATCCTGCGATTATGTACTGCATTGATACGTGGACCGACACGCGAGCCGACACGCACTCAATCTGCGACCACTCAAATATCCAAGCAAAACTGTGCAGGATTGCGCGCGCTGCGGTATCATGTTTTATATCAATGTTTTGCGAGACTACGACAAAAGGACCATCGTGGACACCTCGAACAACCTTGAAAACAACGTTTCACCTGCGGATCAGGATCCTCGTTCTGACGCTCAGCAGGAGTTTGAATACGCTGAATCTTTTGAGCAGGAAGCCCAGCCAGCTGATAATGCCGAGCTTTATGCAACTGGTGCACAGCACTTCTCGTCATCTGAGATTTCTGAGCATGCAGGCGAGGACGCAGCAAAGCAGCCGTACGTTCGCCAGCACCGTCATCACAAAACAGTGGAGCCTATCAGCGACTTTACGATGCCGGGCGAGAAGCTCGAACTTCCCGAGAACCAGGCTGCTGGCTTTGAATCCAGCAAGGGTTCTTACGCGAAGAAAGGTTGGCGCAAGCCAAAGAACGAGATTGCTCACCTTCGCAAAGACGTTCACTACGGCCAATACCTGCAGGTTCCTAAGGGCCAGCGCGACATTTTTGTCAGGAAAGAGCGCCGCTCAAATGCAGGCTCGCTGATTGCCGCCATCATTGTTTTGGCTATCATTGCCGCAGTTTTCTATTTCCTCTGGACCTGGATGTCCACCAACTGGGGCGTTGCGATTCGCTAAACAGCAAAGCCGCGCGGTTCGCCAGCGGTAGCCGCAAAGTCGCGAAGTCGCGCGGTGTGTCGGCAACTGAGCCGCCCGCTGCGCGCCTGATTTCTGCAAAGAATCTGTAACTTTTGCCTAAAAGCATCAAAGAATCTGTGGATTTGCCTGATTTTGCAAAAGAATCGGTGACTCAAACACAGATTCTTTGTACTTTTCAGGCTCGCAATCATGAACGTAACGCAGAGCCACACAAAAAGCCGCCGATACGTCATGTACCAGCGGCTTTCGTTTGTAGAGTTTTGCGTGTGCACTCACAGCGCCTGGCGAGAAACCCGGTGGTCTAGCTCCAGGGATCGCGCTCAAAGAGCGGCTCGCTCGCGGGACGTCGATCGGAGTACGGGTCGTAGCCGTCATCATCCTCGTTTTCCGCGCGCGCAAACTCCGGGTCAACAACCTGCGCTTTCTTGGAATCTGCGTCCTTGTGCGCCGCTGGCTGCGCGGTGACCTGTGGTTTTGCCGTCGCAGCAGCTGCGACCTGCGGTGTAGCCGCCGCAGCGTCCTCGCATGCTGCGACCTGCAGCTCGGGTTTCTCGGCCTTGCCAGCCTTATCGCACATGTGCAGCCTCACTTACTTCTTGCGAGCAACCAAGTTGCCGTTCTCGTCAGTATCAACCAGAACAGTATCGCCCTCATGCAGCTCACCTGCAATAATCAAGTTTGCTACCTGATCAACAACACGACGCTGAATCAGTCGCTTCAGAGGACGAGCGCCGTAAACAGGATCCAGGCCGTCAAGAGCCAGCGACTGCTTAGCAGCCTCAGAAAGTTCCAGCGTCATGCGCTCGTTAGCAAGCCTGCTACGAACATCCTTGAGCTGAATGTCCACAATGCGCTCAATGTCCTCAAGACCCAGAGGCTGGAAGACAACCACGTCGTCGATACGGTTCAAGAACTCAGGGCGGAAGGAGCTACGCAGCGCCTCCATGACCTGCTTTCTGGACTCTTCGGTAAGGCCCTCTTCGCCAGCACCAGCAATGAACTGCGAACCAACGTTACTGGTCATGATAATGATAGTGTTCTTGAAGCTCACTACCCTACCTTGACCGTCGGTCAGGCGGCCGTCGTCCAGCACCTGCAGCAAGATGTTGAAGACGTCAGGATGAGCCTTCTCCATCTCGTCCAGCAAGATGACGGAATATGGATGCCTACGAACTGCCTCGGTGAGCTGACCACCCTCGTCATAACCCACGTATCCTGGAGGCGCGCCAATGAGACGCTGGACCGAGAACTTCTCCATGTACTCAGACATATCAATGCGGACCAGTGAGCGCTCGTCGTCAAACAGTAGCTCTGCCAGTGCCTTTGCCAGCTCGGTCTTGCCCACGCCGGTTGGACCCAGGAAGAAGAAGCTGCCCAGAGGCTTGTTTGGATCTGCGAGGCCTGCGCGAGAACGGCGAACTGCTGCAGCAACTGCGGAAACAGCGTCGTCCTGACCAATAACGCGCAGGTGAAGCTGGTCCTCAAGGTTCTTGAGCTTGTCCATCTCGCCCTGCATCATCTTGGACACAGGCACGCCGGTCCACGAAGAAACTACCTCGGCAATCTCGTCCGTGGTGACCTCTTCCTTGAGGATTCCGCCGTCTTCCTGCTTGGCGAGAAGGGCTTTTTCTGCCTCATCATATTTACGCTCAAGCTCTGGAATGGTGCTGTAACGAAGCTCAGATGCCTGCGCCAAATCACCCTCACGGGTCACGCGCTCCATCTGCGTCTTTGCGTCCTCAATCTGGGACTTCAAGTCCTGTACCAGGTCAATTGCGCCACGCTCGTTCTGCCAGTTGGCCTTCATACCATCAAGCTTCTCCTGCGTCGTAGCAATCTCTGCGCGGAGGTTCTCCAGGCGCTCCTTAGAAGCAGCGTCCTCCTCCTTCATCAGAGCCTGCTCCTCAATCTGCATCTGAGTGAGCTGACGATCAACCGCATCAATCTCTGCTGGCATGGAATCAAGCTCCATGCGCAGCCTTGATGCCGCCTCATCTACCAGGTCAATTGCCTTATCTGGCAAGAATCGGTCAGAAATGTAGCGGTTAGAGAGGTCTGCTGCTGCAACAAGGGCGGAGTCCGTAATACGGACGCGGTGGTGCTGCTCGTACTTCTCCTTAAGACCACGCAGGATAGAGATGGTGTCCTCAACAGAAGGCTCGGAGACAAGCACGGTCTGGAAACGACGTGCAAGAGCAGCGTCCTTCTCGATGTACTTGCGGTATTCATCCAGCGTAGTAGCACCAATTGCGCGGAGTTCGCCACGGGCAAGCGCTGGCTTCAAGATGTTGCCAGCGTCCATGGAACCCTCGGAAGCGCCAGCGCCTACGATGGTGTGGAGCTCGTCGATGAAGAGGATAATCTGGCCGTTAGACTTAGCCACCTCTTTTACCACGCTCTTCAAGCGGTCCTCAAACTCACCGCGATACTTTGCGCCTGCTACCAGGGCAGACATATCAAGCTCAACAAGCTCTTTGTCGCGCAGGGTGCTTGGAACGTCGCCAGAAACAATACGCTCTGCCAGGCCTTCTACAATTGCGGTCTTACCAACACCAGGTTCGCCGATAAGAACAGGATTGTTCTTGGTGCGGCGGCTCAGAACCTGAATGGTACGGCGAATCTCTTCGACACGACCAATAACTGGATCAAGCTTTCCCTGGCGAGCAAGGTCGGTCACGTTGCGACCGTATTGCTCCAAGGCCTCAAACTGCGGCTTTGCATCCTGAGAGGTTACGCGTTCATCGCCACGAAGCTCGTTGTAGACCTCTTCCACGCGTTTAGCAGTAACGCCGGCGTCGCGAAGAATCCTACCTGCGTCAGTGTTATCATTTGCCAGCGCAGTGAGCAGATGCTCGGAGGTAACGTAGGAATCGCCCAGCTTGGTGGCAAGCTTCTCGGCCTCGTTGATAACCTTGAGAAGGTCGTTGCCAATGCCAATCTGTGCTCCACTTACTTTTGGAGCCTTAGAGATCGCCTGATCTACCTGTGTAGCAATGGTGTCAGGATCTGCGCCAATCTTCTCCAAGATAGAACGCAGGTTGCGTTCATTGCTGTCTAGCAGCGCCTTGAGCAGGTGTGTTGGTGCAACCTCGGAAGCCTCTACATCGCCAGCAATACCAAGAGCTGCCTGCAGTGCTTCCTGGGCGGTTACGGCCCATTTATCTAGTCTCATAAAATCACCCTCCTACCCCAAACAAAATCGTGCCGGGGACTGAATCTTCATCGGATTCTATATACCCCCAAGCACGACTTTTAATACATATCTAAGTGTGTTTGTAGTAGATTTTCTTATCGCACCATGCTGAGCTTTTGCGCCACGCAGCTTTGAGCTTTTGCAGCCCTACCCCGCGCCTTATTGCTTCTAAAATTCAGCCTCTTCATAGACTAGATTTTGCTCAGATTCCATTGTCGAGAAAAACTGGGCAGGTGTAAGCACTGGTATATCCGAGCGAACAAAATCTGCCGTATTTCTTGTGACGATATAATCTGCCTTTATCTTCTTAGCAGCGCGCCAAATAAGGCAGTCTTCAAAGTCTTCCCACTGCTCAGACAGTGCATTTGAAATATCCGCTCCATCAATAGAGCATATGTTAAGCAGTGGAGATACTTCTTTTAGTATCTCTTGCATGTGAGCAGAGCCGTGAGCCTTGGCACCCACATAGTAGAGATCTGTGTATGACTGAGCTGCTATCCACAGCTCAGCGTCCCTAAACTGCTTCATTATGAAAAGCTTTTTTGCATCAGCAACAAACTGTTCCCTACACAAAAAGACGTCCAGCAAAACGTTAGTATCAATCAAGAGCTTCATAGTCACTTGACCTCCACTCGCTGATTGCTTCTTTGTAGCTGCTATCGCCTAAATCATTCCAAAACGACGCCGGCGCGGGAACAGATATCTTTCCAAAAAGCGCCGAGAGCTCTTCTTTGTCCTTCTCGCTCAATTGGCGAGAAGACCCTTTAGCAGAAGATTCCAACGAAGCGCTTTCATGAGCATCAGGAAGTTTGCCTGTTACCAACACATATTCAAAAGCTGCATTAATCAGCTTGGTGGTGTTTGATCCAAGCGATTCAAGAACCTCGGAAACCTGATTTTTGACTTCAACAGGAATACGAGCAGTTACAATGCTGTCCATGGCCACTCCTTTACCTAGTTATATCATTGTATTCACGTATTACAACTAGGTCAAGAAGCAAAAAGCTAAACGGATTCTGACTGAATATTCCCGTCTTTTAAAACAAGAGAGTGGAAGCGATTTCTTATCTCAGGGGTCACTTGATGAGACGTCATAATAACGGTTCTCTCTTCATCTTTTAAGATCAAATCAATGAGACTCTGAACTGAGTCGGCATCCAAATGAGCAAAGCTCTCGTCATAAATCACAATTTGTGGCTTAAACAAAAAGATTCGTGCAAGAGCAAGCCTCTGTCGTTCTCCACCAGAAAGACTGCTTCCAGCTTGATCAATCACATGATCAATTCCGTCTGGATATCTGGTGAGAATCTCAGAAAAGCCCGATTTCGTAATAGCATCAATAATTTCTTCATCAGTAAAGTCATGGCAAAACAACGTTACGTTATCCCTGATAGTTGCATTAAAAATAAACGTTTGCTGAGAGCAAGGGATTATGAATCGAGCATATTGCTCACTTTTGAATTGCTTGATTGGCACACCATCCAAACAAATGTCTCCGTTATCTGGGCTCAGAGCATCCGTTAAAAGTTTGATTAGTGTTGTTTTTCCACTTCCCGAACTTCCTTCTAGTAGATACTTTCCGCCACGTTCCAAAGTAAAACTAATATCCGATAAAACTAATTTGTCCTCGTCGTAGCCATACGAAACATGATTGACCGTTAGATTTGTAAAGTGCTCAGGGGTATTTTCTGTCCCACTTTCTGTAGTTGGAGCTTCATTAAGAAGCGTTTGTATTTTAGTAATAATCTCTTTTGCGCTTCTCATATCAGTAATTGAGTCGCTTATGTTCTGAATGGGATTTGCTATGTAGACGACAAGCTGAGATGCGGCCACCATCATTCCTACTGTCATTAATCCATTAAGGGTAAGAATGGCGCCAATAAAATAAATTCCAATGTAAATAATTTGACCCACAGTAAATGAAAGTAAGCGAGCTAAAGAACTAAAGTACCGAGCGCCAAATTTCTGCTTCTCCCAAGCTTGATTCGCACTGCTCATGGCAACCCGTGAGGCCTCTGTTAGATGAAAGCTTCTGAGCAGATCAAACCCTTCAAGGTGCTCATTGGCTGTAGCAATAAAATGCTCAGCTGACTCAGATTGTGCTTTTCGTTTATTAGAAATGATTCCGGACATTGTGTTGGGAACAAACATCTGGACAGCTACCATGCATAAAATGAACAGTACAAGCCACGGTGAAATAAACAGCAAGATTATTAGGCTTACTACGCCAGAAAAGACATCTATCAAGAGATCAATAAATACGCGGAAATATGTTTCCTCAAGTAAATCAAGGTCGTTAGTAAGGATTGAGAGCCAATGACTTGTATTGAATGAGTGGAACTCAGGAATTGAGCGATTAAATATCTTTTTTATCAGCTCATCACGCAGATGCGTTTGACAGCCCTGTATAACTGACCAGCGCAAACGTCTGCAAATCAAGTCAACAATAAAATAACAGAATATATAGAGGCCAAACCAGAGCCCATCATTCAATGCGTCCGACAAATTACCATCCATGGCAAGGTTAACGGATTGAAGCATTACAAATGAAAGCGCAATTTCAAACAAGCTACTTAAAAGAGAGAAGACTACAAAGAATATTAGTTTGCTCTTTTGTTGAGCGTAAAGGTATTTAAGCATGCCATCTCCCTTAAAAAATTTTCATTTTAAAAAGGTTATGACTGCATGTGGTATTCGGTATTCGGTATTCGGTATTCGGTATTCGGTATTCGGTATTCGGTATTCGGTATT
>CAURLG010000009.1:0-44413 GCA_963525825.1 uncultured Atopobium sp.
ATTTGAGTGCGGTTATTTGAAATCTGAGCCATACAATCACCTCAGATTTATATTCAACTATTAGGTTAATAAGAAGCGCTACTTTTAGAGATTCATCTAATAGCTTTGTCCTAAAACTGCTGGTAGTCTGACACAGTTATCAACAATTACCAGATATGTTGCACAAACTAACAAGTACAGAAATGCGCTAAATAAGATTATCAAACCACTCGCATAAAAAATCCGCCCTTTTACGGGGCGGATTCTAAAAATGCATCTGAGCAAAGCTATCAAAAGTTTTAAGTAGTAAAAATATTCTAGTCAGTAATAAACTCTGCAGGAGCAAGCTCTTTATGACGAGCAGCAAGTGTTTTTGGTGGCTTATATGAAGGACACTGACTAAAGTCAATGTACTCAATATGCTGCATAAGGTCATCAATCATGGCTTCATGATCAAAAGAATTCCATGCCTCAAGAACTTCTCGCATTCTTGCGTGAGTCTCGGGTCTGCGAGGCATAAACAATGTGCAGCAATCAGGAGCCGTCTGCGTTGAGATATCAAACGTGTTGATATCTTGGGCGCGACGAATGATTTCTTGCTTGTCAGAGCCAATCAGAGGCCTCAAAACAGGTATGGTGACTGCCTCGTTGACAGCAGCAATGTTATCAAGCGTCTGAGATGCAACTTGACCAAGTGACTCACCTGTTACCAAGGCTTTAGCGCCCTCAAGCTCTGCAATCTTCTGTGCAATGGTGTACATCACGCGACGATACATAATGACACGAAGAGCCTGTGGAACAGCAAGGGAAATCTCACGCTGGTGCTCGCCAAAGGGCACAACATACATTCTGCCAATAAGACCAGCAGGCTCAAGAGCCTCAATGATATCCTGGCACAGATATTCGCTGGTATCGGAAGTCATAGGGCGTCCAGAGAAGTGAACGGGAATAACCGTAGCTCCCCTACGGCCAACCATCCATGTGGCAACAGGCGAATCTATACCGCTAGAAAGAAGCGACACAACCTTGCCCGCAGTACCAACAGGAAGACCGCCGACACCGTGAATAGATGCAGCGTAAACGTATGCGTTACCCTGAACAACGTGTACATAGACCGTCATATCCGGATTATGCATCTGCACTTTTTTATCAGGGAAATTCTCGCAAAGGACTGCGCCTACAAGCTGGTTAATCTCAATGGAATGCTTTGGATAGACCGTTGAGGAACGACGAGCATGCACTTTAAACGTAGTAAAGTCACCGGACTCCCCCAGCGCCTTCACGGCGGCGTTACAAAACTCCTGCTCATCTAAGCCACAACGATACGCCAAAGAAGCACGTGCAACGCCAGGAACCTGGGCCACAGCATGTTGCAGCTCTTCAGTTGCTTGTTTATCAGTGGTTTCTACAAGAAGGTAGCCAGAAATGCGAGAAACCCCCGCCACTGGAAAGTGTCGGAGGGCTCGTCGCAAATTTGTTACCAACTGATTTTCAAAAGTGGATCGGTTCTTACCCTTTAAACCAATTTCGTGGTAGTGAACCAGACATACTCTTTCAGTCATAACTCTTAGTAAACGATGGTGTTCTCGCCCTTAATTGCCTCGTCAAAAGAATCTTTAACAAAGCCAAGGGTACCGTCGTTAATCTCTTTCATAGCAATAGAGACAGAATCTTTACCACTTGCAACAGTAGTAATGTCATCAAAATCCTGAACAGCGGTTACACGCAGGTGCTGACCGTGAAGCATATTGTTAATATCGCAAGCACGCTTAGAAGCAAGTGAGCAAAGCAAGAATGGATTCTGCTCAGTCTTCTGAAGCAGGCTGTCAATCTCAGGCTTAATAACAGACATTAAAGCTGACCTCCGTCTGATTCATAGTCATCAAAAACTTCCTCGAGCTTGCTTAGTGCAGTCTCAAGGTTGTCGTTCACAATGCAAACAGTATAGTCGTTTGCATGCTCCATTTCACGCGAAGCATTAGAAAGTCTCGTAGAAATGGTCTTCTCGTCTTCTGTACCGCGACCTCTAAGACGCTGTTCAAGCTCTTCAAATGAAGGTGGCTTAATAAAGACGAGAATGGCGTTGGGATATTGTTTGTGGACCATAAGTCCACCCTGAACGTCAATCTCTAGAACAACAGACTGACCTGCAGAAATTAGGCGATCAACCTCGGATTTGAGCGTGCCATAGCAATGGCCATGAACATGAGCCCACTCAAGGAATTCACCAGCATCAACGCGCTTTTTAAATTCTTCATCGGAGAGAAAATAATACGCAACTCCATCGACTTCTCCTGGTCGTGGAGAGCGCGTAGTAGCCGAAACCGTCAGGCCTAGGTTTGGGCGCTTGTCCCTCAACAGAGAGACAAGCGTTCCTTTTCCTACACCTGACGGTCCAGATACTACAAAAAGTTTGGCTGAACGAGCCACTACTTGGTCAGTGCCTCGAGGAGCTGCTCACGCTGACGAGCGCCAAGGCCCTTAACGCGGCGAGTTGCGGAAATTCCGAGCTCGTCCATAATCTTTGCTGCCTTTGCCTTGCCATAGCCAGGAAGGGACTCGATAAGAGCGGAAACCTTCATACGCTCAGCAATAGGATCGGTAGAATCAAGGACCTCTTTAAGGGAGACCTTACCAGTCTTAACCTTCTCGCGAAGCTCTGCACGAGCGTGACGAGCCTGAGCTGCCTTCTCAAGTGCTGCCTTGCGCTGCTCATCGGTAAGTGTAGGTAGAGCCATTGTTCCTCCAAACATCGTTTTCGTACTTCATATACGAAACTCAATTTAATGTGCCTTTTGCACTTCAGCAAAATAGTTTGCCACATAACACGTTATTTACAAGGGGTTTTTTAATATTTCCGCATCAAAAACCACCTGTTCATCACAATTCCAACAATTTCCGTTAATTTTTGAGCTCCGAAATGATGGATTCAAATGCTTCGACTGGATCGTTTGCGCAGGTAATTGGCCTACCAACTACCAATTTGCTTGCTCCAGCCTTAATTGCAGCTGAAGGTGTGGAAATTCTGACCTGATCGCCCTTCTCGGCACCTTCTGGACGTACTCCGGGGGTCACGATGAGCGCATTTGGTCCCAAAAGCTCTCTCATTTCCTGTGCTTCCTGAGGCGAGCAGACAATTCCGTCAGCACCTGCGTTGTAAGAAAGAGAAGCCAAACGAGCAACCTCGTCCTTAATGGAGCCGTCTACACCAATGGAATGGAGTGCGTCCTCATCCATGCTGGTAAGCACAGAAATAGCCACCAGTTTGGTACGGCCAGACTCATCAACGCCACGCTCTGCTGCAGCCTCTTCTGCACCCTCTCGACCAGCAGAGATCATCTGAGCGGTTCCCAGACCGTGGATAGATAAGATGTCTGCGCCTGAAAGCGATGCAGAGTGGACAGCACCTTTGACCTGGAATGGAATGTCGTGCACCTTGAGGTCAAGAAACACCTTGAAGCCACGTGCGTGCATCTCATCTACCATCGAGGGCCCGTAGCGATAAAAAAGCGTCATGCCAACCTTAACCCAGCGTGCATGGCCGGCGAGAAGATCGGTGAGCTCCAGAGCTCTTTCTCTTGTGCAATCAAGCGCAACAATAACGGCGTCGCGTGCCTGCTCGTCTGTTAGCATTCAACAGCTCCAATCAGCTCGTGGATGTCAGATACTCCCTGAGACTTTGCCCAATCAGTAAGCTCGTTCAGAATACGTGGAGCACACATTGGGTCATAAAGGTTTGCAGAACCCACCGAGACAGCCGTAGCTCCCGCAAGGATAAACTCTGCAGCATCCTCGCCCGTTTCTACGCCACCAACGCCGCAAATAGGAATAGAAACCGCACTTGCGCACTCCCAAACCATGCGAACAGCAGCATTATGGCAGAGAGGACCACTGAGGCCGCCAGTTGGCTTAGAGAGCCTGCTCTTTCTTGTGTGGACGTTAATTGACATGCCTGGAATAGAGTTGATGAGCGTTAGACCATCAGCACCTTCAGCCTCAAAAGCCTTACCAATCTCGGCAACATTGACGGGGGCCATCTTAACCAGAATGGGCAGCTTTGTCAGAGGACGAACTGCCTTCATAATCTCTGTAGCCTGGTCTGGAGTACCACCGAGGGGCTTACCGCCCTTCTCAAGATTTGGACAACTCACGTTAAGCTCAATAGCTGAGATGTGTGGATTAAGCTCTTCAAGGCGCTCGACAACGTCAATCATCTCCTGCACGGAGTGTGCTGCCATCTGCATGATAACGCGTGTGCCACGACCCTCAAGATCTTTCATGTAGTCATCAGTGTGGGCGATAAAATCGTCCACTCCAGGATTGGCGAGGCCGACGCTGTTCATCATGCCGCCGTTGAGCTCGCACATACGAGGAGCTGGGTTTCCTTCCCAAGGAACGCGAGCAACACCCTTCATAGTGATGGCGCCAAGCAGAGAAACGTCGTAGAAACCCTCAAACTGCCAACCGTAGCCAAAGGTACCCGCAGCAGTATTGATAGGATTTTTCATCTGGATACCGCCAAGATTGACGGCCATTTTTACCTGATCTACCATGCGATCTCCTTTGCCTCAAAAACAGGTCCAACCATGCAAGCAGACGCATAGCCGCCCTTAGCAAGTGGGACATTGCAGGTGTTGCATGCGCCAAACGCGCAGCTCATCATGCGCTCCATAGAAACCTGGCAGGCAACGTTGTTGGCAATTGCAAGCTTGGCCACGCTTCTCATCATAGGCTCTGGACCGCAGGTATACACAGCGTCCCAGACACCTTGGCTCAAAGGTTCCTCCAAAGCTGCTGTTACAAAGCCCTTGGTACCCTTAGAACCGTCATCCGTTGTGACGTACACGTTCTGTGCGCCTAAGGCGAGAAGATCTTCTTCTCCAAAGAGTTTCTCGGCAGTTTGTGCGCCAATGACCGCGTCAAACTCAACACCCAGCTCGGTAAGCTTACGAGCCGCTGCGATAATTGGTGTGATGCCCACACCGCCCGCTACCAGCACACTTCTCTTGCTTGAAGCGTTAAGGCGCCAGGGGCGGCCGCAAGGAGCAGTCATGTCACTGGCGTCACCAGGCTTCATCTGAGAAAGCCTGCGTGTACCCTCGCCTACCGTTGCGTAGATAAGCTCGAGCATATCGGTTGCTTTATCAGCAAGCGAGAAGGACAGCGGAATGCGAAGAATGTGGCGCTTATCGCCTGGAACATTAACGTTTACAAACTGACCAGGCGCAAGAGACTTACAAAGACCTGGTACCTTGAGCTGGGCTCTATACAGATTCTGGGCAACCTGGGTATTACTCAGAACCGTAAAGTCAAATACCTGTACATTTCCACGTAGTGGCATTACTTTTCCCCTCCAGGAACAACTACTTCATCAGCAAGAACACGCTTGCCGTCAACAAACACATCTGTTGCAACACCATAGAGCTCAGCGCCAATGAAGGCGGAGTTCTTGGACTTGCTCTCAAAATACTCTGTCGTAATCTGAACCTTCTTTTCTGGGTCAAAAAGGGTCAGGTCAGCCTTGTAACCTGCAGCAATCTTAACAGGCGCAAGACGCAGAATACGACGAGGATTAACGGCCATTGCGCGAACAAGACCAGTGTAAGAAAGCTTATTGGTGCGCACCATATTAGTGACCATCAAAGGCAGCGAGGTCTCAAGGCCAATGCAGCCAAAGTAAGAGATTTCCCACTCACAGTCCTTCTCGTGAGCTGCATGAGGTGCATGGTCGGTAACAATACAATCAACTGTCCCGTCTGCAACCGCTGCCTGAAGAGCAAGCGCATCCTCAGCAGTTCTGAGTGGTGGATTCATCTTCAGATTGGTGTTATACGTATCAGTGATGTCATCCTCAGACAAGAAGAGGTGGTGAGGGCAAACCTCTGCAGTAACAGGCAAACCCTCCTTCTTAGCTGCACGTACCAGCTCTGCTCCCCTGCCCGTTGAAATGTGGCAGATGTGCAGAGGACAGCCAGTAAGGCGGCAAAGATCAATGTCTCTGGAAATCTCCAGCTCCTCGCCAAGCGCTGGCCAGCCAAACATACCAAGGCGCGTGCTTGCGCGACCCTCGTTGACAACGCCCCCAGCACTGATGGACTCAATCTCACAGTGAGCAGCAACAACGCGGTCAAACTGGGAGACATACTCCATAACGGTACGCATCATACCAGCGCTTTGAACGCCGTGACCGTCGTCAGAGAATGCGGATGCTCCCTCATCAACCATGTTACCAATCTCAGCAAGCTCCTGTCCCTTAGAACCCTTGGTCAAAGCACCCATAGGACGGACGTGAATGAGACCAACCTCATTGCCACGATCAATCTGAAAACGAACAGCAGGCCCGTTATCGGTAACAGGATTGGTGTTTGGCATAGTAGCAACATCAGTAAAGCCACCATGAACCGCAGCCCTAGAGCCCGTCTCAATGGTCTCCTTGTACTCAAAGCCAGGATCTCTAAAGTGAACGTGCATATCAACAAGGCCAGGGGTAAGCACCTTGCCCTTTGCATCAATAACAGTATCACCCTCTTGAGGTGCAACGGTTGCTGCTACTTCAGCAATAGTTTCTCCATCAATACGAACGTCCAGTACCGCGTCAAGATTAAGCTGCGGATCTACAACACGCGCGCCCTTAAGCAGAAATGCCATCAGAGTCTCCTCCCAGAAGCAAATACATTGCGGCCATGCGCGTCAAAACGCCTGCATTGACCTGGTCAAGAATACGAGAGCGAGCGCAATCGGCCACCTCGCTGTTAATTTCCATGCCACGGTTCATAGGACCTGGGTGGCAGATGATTGCCTCAGGCTTCATCAGCTTTCTGCGGCGCTCGTCAAGGCCCCAAAGCCTGTTGTACTCACGGCGAGAAGGAATAGGAGCTCCTTCCATACGCTCCAGCTGCACGCGGAGCATGTACACGACGTCAACATCACCAATGACCTCATCAAAGTGTGAGGTCTGATAGCAGCCAAACCAGCTTGGATCGTCTACGTGGAATGTTGGAGGTCCAACTAGAACAACCTCTGCGCCCATAGTCTTGAGTGCTGGCACCAAAGAGCCAACAACGCGGCTGTGTGAAAGGTCGCCAACAATGGCAACTTTAAGGCCGTCAAGGTGACCAAAGTTCTTGCGAATGGTATAGAGATCAAGCATGGCCTGAGTGGGGTGTTGATGTTTGCCGTCACCAGCGTTGATGACAACGGCATCAGTGTGCTCAGTAATCTTCTGCGGTGTACCTGCAAGTCTCGCACGGCAGATAAACATATCAACGTTCATAGCATCAATGGTCTGGATGGTGTCTGCCAGAGACTCACCCTTAACCACAGACGAGGTAGATCCTCCCATGTTCAGAGCGTCAGCCGAGAGGCGTTTCTCGGCAAGCTCAAATGATGAGCGAGTCCTGGTAGAAGGCTCCAAAAAAAGGTTGACGATAGTGCGACCACGAAGTGCCGGCACCTTTTTAATGTCTCTGTTGTTTACAGCTTCAAACGACTGAGCTGTATCAAGAATCTGCTGGATATCGTCACGCGTCAGACTGTTTGTATCAATCAAATGTTTAACTGAAAGCATTAGTTTCCTCCCTCAATAAAGGGGTCAGAATAGTCAGCTTCGTACAGCAATACGCAGTCCTGACCATCAATTTCTTTAACATTTAAGCTGACTACCTGGCTCTTTGAAGAAGGTACGTTTTTTCCTACATAGTCAGGTCTAATAGGAAGCTCGCGATGACCACGGTCAACTACTACGGCCAATTGAACGCGCTCAGGACGACCATAGTCAATGAGCGCATCAAGTGCTGCTCTGATAGTTCTTCCCGTCTGAAGAACATCGTCTACCAGCACAACGCTTGTGCCCGTAATATCAAAATCGATATTAGTTGCATGAAGCACCGGCGCAGTATTTCTTCTAAAATCATCGCGGTAAAAACTGATATCAAGTGAGCCAACTTTTGGCTTAAATCCGGTAAAACTCAAAATCTTTTCCGCAAGACGAGAAGCCAAAACCTCTCCACGGCGAATAATGCCCACCAAAGCAACGTTTTCAATTGAATCGTTATTCTCGACAATTTCGTGAGCAATTCGTGTAAGCATGCGGTCAAGGGACTGCTCGTCCACAATGAGAGAGTGCAAACCTTCTTGAGCCATAGCGCCTCCAATAAAAAAGATACCTCACCTGACCAGGCACAAGGTATCCAAAAGGCAAAACTATGACTATGAGCCTTACGGGTATCTCGTACCACATTTAAAGACACACATATTGTACTCGTACAGACCCTAACTTTTGGTTAGGAATTTTAATTATCTCTTGAGGTGCTCGTAAGCTTCACAAACTTCATCCACAGGACCAAGCATGCGCTGCTTGCCCTTCTCAATCCAAATGGCACGGTCACAAATGCGCTGGACCAGGTCAATGGAGTGAGAAACCAGAAGAACCGTAACATTATTAGAAGCAACCAGCTCTTTGATGCGGTTCTCGCACTTTTGCTGGAAGAGGAAGTCCCCTACCGAGAGTGTCTCATCAACAATGAGCAAGTCAGGCTCTGTAACGGTTGCAATTGCAAAGGCAATACGTGCCACCATACCAGAGGAGTAGTTCTTGAGTGGCATGTCCATAAAGCCCTCAAGCTCAGCAAACTCTACAATCTGGTCAAAGTGCGAGTCAATAAACTCCTTCTTGTAACCAAGAAGAGCGCCATTGAGGTAGATATTCTCTTTAGCGGTAAGCTCCATGTCAAAGCCAGCACCAAGCTCAATAAGAGGCGCAATAGTACCTTTAACCTCACAAGTTCCCTTAGAAGGCTCAAGTACGCCCGCAATGATTTTGAGCATGGTAGACTTGCCAGAGCCGTTGGTGCCCACCAGGCCAAAAGCCTCGCCACGCTTTACTTCAAACGAGATGTCATCAAGAGCCTTGAACTCCTTAAAAGCAACCTCGCCGCGTGCGAAGGCAATAAAGTACTCTTTCAGCGAGTTGAACTGCTCAGAGGCAATGTTAAAGATCTCTGAAACACCGTTTACTGCAACAACGGTTTCTGCATCCTCAGCTGGAAGCGGAGGGCGCATAAAGTCATCATCGCCAGCAACAACTACCCAAGCAGTTACTGTCTGAGGGTTGTTGTGTGTGTCAAATGCATCAATGTAAAGATGATAGCGACCAGGCTCTGGGAAGGTATATGTCCACGACGTATTAGGAATTGAATCACCAAATTGATGCTCTGTGGTATCCCAAAAACCCTCATCCCAACGGTCATTCAAACTCCACACATAGTGGAATTTAAAGCCCTTAGGGTCTGCACCAATAATCTTAGGAGTAGCAGTTACAGTCTCTCCTGCACGAATCTCGTGCGTATCCAAGGAAACCTGAACTGACCAGCCTAATTCTTTATTTGGTGACTCAGACATACAACTCCTCTAATCAACTATTGCCTGAACAGTATAGCTGATTATGGCGAGAAACCCGACTTTTTAAGAGACTTCTCTACTTCTGTGGTGCCGCTGTGGTGGTACGAACAATAAGCTTTGGAGCAATTCTAATTGCTTCAGGCTCATACCCCGCCTCAGATGCACGTATTGCATGCTCAAGTGCCACACGACCGCGCTCTAGGAGATTAAAGCATACGGTGGTCAAAGAGAAGTTTGGCAAATAGTCTTCAAGAGAGTCGTCAACACCAACAACGCTCACGTCTTCCGGTACGCTCAGTCCCACTTCTTCAAATGCCGCAATGATACCTAGTGCCATCTGGTCGTTTGCTGCATAAACTGCAGTAAAATCACGAGTTTCTCGCAGTTTTTTACCAATTTCATAGCCACTATTGGCGGTCCAATCGCCAGCTAAAGGCTCAACAATTTCTAGCCCATACTCAGACATGGCATCTCGCCAGCCCTTCTCGCGAAATTGCGAGTCAATGGAGTACGAAGGGCCTGCTACAAAACGGATCTTGCGATGACCAAGCTCATAGAGGTGATCAATGACAAGCTTTGAGCAGCCGTACTGATCTGAGTCAACGGTTGTGCAGTAAGGGTGCTCGTGCATGGTAAGAAGCACTGTTCCAAGGCCCGGCTGCGGTACAAATGATTCAAAGTCTGATGCCATAAGGCTCATGCTGATAATCATGCCGTCAACAGGAAGATTAGACATACGATGAGAAATATCCTGCAGGCAGAGGCCGTCGTCAGAGCCTTTCTCAATCATCGTAATTGCATATTCATGCTCACGAGCAGCAGAGACAATGCCATCGAGGGTTGCCAAGTTACCAAACTCACGAATGTCGTACAGACAGAGTCCCACCGATTGATACGAACCAGACCTTAACGACCTGCCTGCAAAGCTTGGCCTAAAGCCCATGGACTCCATTGCGGCCTGGACTTTTTCACGCGTTGCCTTGCTCACGTTTTGAGCACCATTAGCAACACGAGAAACGGTCTGCTGAGAAACACCAGCGGCTTGCGCAACATCAGCCATTGAAACAGAGCGTTTATTTGAGCTAGAACTATGCGAGCGAGTCACAAATTCCTCCGATTATCTGCTTGTTTACGTACTCATACTAACAGGCAGATTGGCATAACGCGATAAAATTGCATATATAGCAGCAAATTAAACGTTCACGGTAAAAAAATAACCGTTCGGCGAGAAGGACTTTTGACCTGCGCTCTAACCGTTTGCCCCCGCAAAGATACCACTGACTGAAAATTTAATAATTTCCTGTTAGTTCGTTATGAGTACGTTAACATAGTATGTGTAATGCACTATGAGTAGTATCTCGGAGGTATCCGATGATTGATGTTCGACCCTTTGATAGCTTTGTTAACTCCCCTGCTGCGCTTACGTATACCATTCGCGGCGCCCATTCATCAATTAAATTAAGCAATTTTGGTGCCACCATTCTGGGTATTTCAGTTCCAGATGTTTATGGGACGCAGGCAGATGTAGTTCTTGGATATAGCCTATTTGACCTGTATTTAGATAACCCCGCCTGCTTTGGTGCCTCCATTGGACCTTCCGCTAACCGCGCAGATAAAGCAGAGATTCCACTTAATGGTGTTATCTATCATCTTCCTAAAAACAACGGTCCAGACAACCAAAATAACCTGCATACTGATCTGGTTACTGGTATCCATAAGCGTATTTGGCAGGCAGAAATTGATGAAGCTCAAAATACGGTAACCTTCAGCATTGACTTGGTAGATGGAGAATATGGACTACCGGGAAACCGCCACATTACCGCAACCTATAAGCTTGTTGAAGAGGGTGCGCAGTCAACGGTAAATCTTACGTATGCCTGCACAACCGATGCTGCAACATTTGTAAACATGACTAACCACGTATACTTCAACCTTAATGGTCATGATTCTGGAGATGTCTGCGGTCATAGTCTGACCATTCATGCAGATTCGTATCTGCCTCTACGAGAAGACTCGGTTTCCGCGGGAACCATAGATGCTGTTGCAGAAACTCCCTTTGATTTCCGCGCACCTAAGACCATTGGTAAAGATCTTGGTGTAGAAAACAAGCAGCTCAACATTGCTCATGGCTATGATCACTGCTTTGCTATTAACAACTATGAAAACGGTCAGTTGCGCCCCGCCCTTCTCGCCACATCAGAAAGCGGACGCTCACTTGAGATTCAAATTACCGCTCCCGGTGCTCATCTTTATACCGGCAACTGGCTTGATGAGGCACGTGCAAAAGACGGCGCTATTTACAAGCCTCAGGCTGGTTTTGCATTTGAGAGCGAGTTTTATCCAGATTGTGCTCACCATGCAGAGTGGCCTCAGCCCACATGCACGCCTGAGCAGCCATACAGCTCACAGATTGTTTATCGATTCTTTTAAGATACCTGGCTTCACAGCACTAAAGGGAAAGGAACACCATGGCTCACACGTTTGACGAGAAAACCACAGCTCAACTCAATCGCGCAAAAGAGCACTTTGAGCAAATGTTTGGAAAAGCTGACCGCTATCTTGCGGTACACGCGCCTGGTCGCTCCGAGATTGCAGGAAACCACACAGACCACGAGGGCGGCCATGTCATTGCTGGTGCCTTAGACGTTGCTATTGATGCTATTTGCGCCCCTAATAACCTGGGCGTTATTCGTGTAGCCAGCGTGGGATATGATCCTTTTGAGGTTGACTACACAAATCTTGAACCTTCCGAAGCTGAGTATCTGAGCACTAAGGCTATTGTTCGTGGTATGGCAGCAAACCTGGTCAAACTTGGTTTTGAGCCATCCGGCTTTGACATGGCAGTAGTAAGCAATGTTCCTGGTGGCGGCGGACTTTCTTCCTCTGCTGCGTTTGAGGCTGCAGCAGGCCGCGCAATGGAAGCTCTCTGGGAAGGTGGCAGCGAGATTTCTGCTGTTAAACTTGCCCAAATGAGCCAGAACACAGAAAACGTTTACTTTGGTAAGCCGTGCGGTCTTATGGACCAGCTGGCTGTTTGCCTTGGCGGTCTTGCCTTCATGAACTTTGAAGATCCCGCAGAGCCCAAGGCAGAAAAGCTTGACCTCAACTTTGAGGATTACGGCTATGCGCTCTGCCTTGTTGACGTTGGTTGTGATCACGTTGCTTTTACTGATGAGTATGCCGCTGTTCCTGTTGAGATGCAGAAAGTTGCCGCGGCCTTTGGCAAGACTCGCCTCTCTGAGGTTCCCGTTGAAGACTTCCAAGCTCGCGTCAATGAACTGCGAGAAGATCTTGGAGATCGTGCTCTTCTCCGCGCTATTCACTACTGGTACGAGAATGACCTGGTAGACAAACGCTGGGCAGATCTTCAGAACTCTGACATTGAGTCCTTTATTGCACTCACCAACGCTTCTGGCGCAAGTTCCGGTATGTACCTGCAGAACGTTTCCACTTCTGGCTCATATCAGCCGGCTATGCTTGCCCTTGGCTTGGCAGAGAGCATCTTAAAAGGTTCTGGCGCCGTTCGCATTCACGGCGGCGGTTTTGGCGGCTCTATCCAGTGCTTTGTTCCTCTCGCCCTTGTCGAGACCTTTATCGCACAGATGAACCAGTGGTTTGGCGAAGGCGCTTGCCGCCACTACGCTATCTCTGACCAGGGAGCTTGTGCACAATGGCTGTAGCAGATAACGAAAGCGCGCTCTGCATTCAGCAGCTTGTTGCATATGCATGCGAGCGCGGACTTATTCAAACTGAGGATCTGACCTGGTGTTATAACGCTCTGCTGGATATGCTCTCGTACGAGGGTCCGGCTCCCATTAAGTCTTGGGAGAAGATTGACCTGACGTCGTTTAATCTTGATCAGACACTGGCCGAGCTTGCTCGTCTAGCTGTTTCTCATGGACTTGTCGAGAACACCCAGAGTGGCGAGGACTCTTTTGCCATGCGTGTTATGGGCCTTCTGTTGCCAAAGCCTTCCGAGGTTGCACGCCATTTCAACGAGTTGTACGCTTCTGAGGGACCTCGCGCTGCTACTGACTGGTTCTACACGCTCTGCTGCGATGCCGGCTATGTCAGAAGAAGCGCCATTGCTAGAAACATCACCTGGACTACGCCAACTACCTGGGGAGACTTAGAGATTACTATCAACCTCTCCAAGCCAGAAAAAGACCCTCGCGAGATTGCCGCAGCTAAAACGGCTCAAAACACTTCTGGCGAGAAATACCCCGCATGCCAGCTCTGCCTTGATAATGAGGGCTATTCTGGACGCGGCGCTTCGTCTGGTGCAGGTGCTCATCCTGCCAGGCAGAACCTGCGAATCATCCCCATTGAGCTCAACCAGCATCGTTGGGGATTCCAGTACAGTCCGTATGCGTATTTCAACGAGCACTGCATTGCCATGAACTCGGATCACGTTCCTATGCACATCGATCACGAGGCGCTGGTCAACCTCTTTGACTTTGTGGACAGGTTCCCCCACTACTTCATTGGTTCAAACGCTGACCTGCCCATTGTGGGTGGATCGATTCTCTCGCACGATCACTACCAAGGCGGTCGTTACGAGTTCCCTATGATGTGCGCAGAGGTGGCAGAAGAGTTTGAACTCAAGCAGTTCCCCGAGGTAGCGGGTGCAATTCTCAAGTGGCCACTCTCTGTTCTCCGCCTCTCCTCTACCAGTCGAGAAGAAGCGCTCAAAGCTGCAGAGTTTATCATCACCGCATGGCGCACCTATACCGACGAATCCGTCTCTGTTTTCTCGGAAACTGACGGCGAGCCCCACAACACGGTTACCCCTGTTGTTCGCAAGCTTGAAGATGAGACTTACGAGGTCTTTCTTGCGCTGCGCTGCAACGTTACCAGCGAAAAACATCCGCTTGGCATCTTCCATCCACATGCCGAGTATCACCACATCAAGAAAGAAAATATCGGACTCATCGAGGTTATGGGCCTTGCTGTGCTTCCACCTCGCCTTGTGCCAGAGCTCAACAAGATTCAGTCAGTTATGGAGCAGTGCCTGGCAAATGGCAAGAAAGCTAACGCAGTCTACGGACAGCTGACCACGGACTCCACCACCATCTCCCACGCTGATTGGGCGCGCCAGATCTACGCTAAGTTGCTTGAGCAAGGAGACGGTTCTAGCAAGGATGCTGCTTCGAAGAAGATCAGCGACCTGCACACGGACAGCGCTCTGCAGAAGGACATCTCTTCCCTCTCGTCCGAGCAGCTCAAGAAGTACATTTACGACGAAGTTGGCATTGTCTTCTCGCACGTTTTAGAGGACGCCGGCGTATTCAAATGGGACGAAGAAGGACGAGCAGCACAGCATCGCTTCCTCGAGTCTCTGTAGCTGCTGCCGCCCGCAGGTTCGGCGCAGCTCACGATGTTCCACGAGCAATAACGTATCTCGCAACCGCATAAATCACCCAGCAAGAGGGCCGAGAAAATCGGCTCTCTTGTTTTTTACCGCCAAATCGTCAGCCCACGACAGTTAAACAATGCGCAAGCATAGCAAAGTCAGATATTCTGTTGGATGTGGGGTCTGATTTGACCCTTCTAACACACCTATGTCGGATAATCTGTCACAGATAGCTCTGTTCAACGCTTCGAGCACATCTACGTCGGATAATCTGTCGCAGAAAACTCTGTTCAACGCTTCGAGCACATCTATGTCGGACATTCTGCAGGCTTTGAGAGGCACGACCACAGTAAAATCGGATAATCTGTCGATAGTTAACATATTTTTTGACATTGGTGTGTTATTTCTCTCTAAAACTGCAGAATATCAGTCATAGGTGTGCTTTCCGGGACGAAAATTGCAGATTATCCGACTTAGGTGTGTTGCGAAAATTCTAAAAGGACATATGTCTAAATTGATACAGCGTTTTACCAGCTAGTTTTTAAATTTCCCGTAAAGTCACTTTTCATTAACGTGCAAGCGCTGTCTTTCGCCAAAAAAAGAGGCGTCTACGTGAGTAGACGCCTCGAAACTTGTACGTAATAGCAGGCTTTCCGCACTTGCGGCGCATGTCCGCGCTGTACGGCACGCGGCGCGGTAGCGCCAGTTACTTCTTCTGGACGTACTTCAAGCAGTCAAGGGTGACAGCGGTCAGGATAATGACGCCCGAGAAGACAAACTGAAGGTTGGTGTCGATACCAAGAATGGTCAGTGCGTAAGTCAGTGCAGTGAAGATAAGAACACCCACGGTAACACCGGAGATCTTACCAATACCACCGGTGAACGAGACGCCACCAACAACGCAGGCTGCGATTGCGTCCATATCCCAACCCTGTCCATAAGCCGCAGAACCAGAGCCAACCATGCGCATGGCCTCAAGCCAAGAGCCAAATCCATACAGAATACCAGCCATGACAAATGCGCCAACCATGACCCTAAAGACTGAAATACCAGAAACAGCTGCTGCCTCAGGGTTTCCGCCTACAGCGTAGAGGTTCTTACCAAAGGTGGTCTTGTTCCAGATGAACCAAACGATAGCAATAGCCGCGATTGCCCACAAAATGATGGATGGGAATTTGCCGATTCGTGGAATAACCATATCTGGAATAGATGGCTCGATAGCGCCAAATGAAACACCCTTTGTTGCATAGGTAACAATACCAAAGATAATCAGCATGTTAGCCATGGTGGAGATGAATGGATGCATCTTAAACTTAGCGGTAAAGAAGCCAGCGATGCTGGTAAAGAAGGTACTCAAAACAATACAGGTAACCAAAGCCATAATAATTCTGACAGGAATTGGAATACCGGTAAAGTCAAAAGTGATTCCAAAAACCTGACCAGTATTAATACCTTGGTGCATGATGATGGTTGAAGCAGTCATGCCCATACCAACCATACGACCAATAGAGAGGTCGGTACCGGTAAGCAAAATCAAACCAGCTACACCAAGGGCCAAGAACATTCGAGGAGATGCCTGCTGAAGAATGTTAATGACGTTTGAGTAAGTCAAAAGCTGAGTGCCTTTAACTGCTGGGGTAATGATACAAAGGGCAATAAATACCATGAGAATAACAATGTACAGACCGTTCTGGAGCAAAAATGAACGGGTGTTAAAAGTGTACTTGTAGTTCTCCCACTTCTGGGCCTGTGACTCAAGTGGAGTGAACTTAGACATCCTGAGAAGGTCGATGAGGTGATACTCATGACTAAACGCATTATGAGCACGGTCTTTGATGCGCTGAAGATCTTTCTGATAGTTGACCTTTGCATCAAACTGACGGTTCTTATAGACGTACTTCTCGTCCTTGATTTCATGAGCGTCAGAAGTCTTGCTGACAGCCTCTTCGTGCTCCTTCTTGAGGCGCTCAAGAGCAGCAGCGTAGTTCTGCTTAGCCTGCTCCTTCTCAAGAGCACAGCTAGCCTTTACAGGCTCCAGGTACTCGTTCTTGTAGTGCTCCTTAAGATAAGCTTCGGCCTCTGCGATAAGCTTGGAGACCTGAGCGCTATTCTCGGACTCAACCTTCTTTGCAAGCTCCAGCTCAGCCTTGTAGCCCTCGATAAGCGTGTTGCGCTCTTCGGCGGAGATAGACTTATCGCGCTTTGTCGACTCAATAGCGCTTAGTGTTGAAATTACTTTGTTGGTACCATTTGCGCGAAGCTCATCAATCTGAGCCTGAATGGAACCAATCTTCTGATCAATAGGCTTTAGCAGCTCTTTTTCCTGCTCGGCCGTCAGAACAGATCCACCTGTTTTTGGCATTTATATCATCCTCTCCTACAGGTACTTTGCGCTGAGGCGCAGGAGTTCTTCTTGATTTGTCTCGTTGGTATTTACGATGCCCGAGAGTCTACCGTTAGACATAACGCCAATTCGGTTAGTAATTCCCAGAATCTCTGGCATCTCCGAAGAGACTACGATAATAGTGGTACCGCTCTTAGCCATATCAATAATGAGCTGGTAGATCTCATATTTAGCACCAACATCAATACCACGAGTAGGCTCGTCCATCAGGAAAACCTGAGGATAGCGCTCGAGCCATTTACCAAAAATGACCTTCTGCTGGTTGCCGCCAGAAAGACTTGAAATCAAGTCTGATGGACCCTGAGCCTTGGTGTTCATAACCTTGAGCTCGTTGACGGTAGCCTTAGTCATCTTAGGATCAGAAAGAATTGGACCAGCCTTGTACTGGTTCAAGTTTGCAATGGTTGTGTTAAACGTCAGGTCACCCTTAAGGAACAGGCCGTTTGCCTTGCGCTCCTCGGTGATCATGGCAAAACCGTGATCCATTGCCTCTGCAGCTGTCGAGAAGTTCATAAGGTGCTCGTTGACGTAGACACGACCGGCAGCTCTGGTTCTTACACCAAAGATTGTTTCCAGAAGCTCAGTTCTACCAGCGCCGACAAGACCATACAGGCCAAAGATCTCGCCCTTCTTTACATCAAAGGTGACGTCCTGAAGGTATGGCTCATATTTAGTTGAAAGGTGCTGAATAGAAAGATACGTCTTACCAGGTGTGTTAGTAACGTCTGGGAAGCGATTCTCAAGTGAACGGCCGACCATTGCAGAGATGAGCTCATTCATGTTGGTCTCATTTGAGCGCTTGGTCATAACAAGCTTACCGTCACGAAGAACTGAAATGTCGTCGCAAATCTCAAAGATCTCATCCATCTTGTGAGAGATGTAGACCAAAGAAATTCCCTGCTCTTTGAGCATGTGAATCATCTCAAAGAGTTTCTCGACCTCTTGGGTCATAAGTGAAGAAGTAGGCTCATCAAGAACAATAATCTTAGCGTTGTAAGAAATTGCCTTTGCAATCTCGCACATTTGACGCTGAGATACTGACATGTTCTTCATAGGCTGTGTCAGGTCTACGGTCATACCAAGACGCCTGAAGAGCTCGTTAGCCTCTTTTTTCATGCGTCCCTCGTCGACAACACCCATTGCATTAACGGGATAGCGACCAAGGAACAAGTTATCTACAACATTTCTATCAAGGCACTGGTTAAGCTCCTGGTGAACCATTGCGACGCCATTCTCAAGTGCGTCTTTTGGTCCAGAGAAATTAACCTCTTTGCCGTCAAGAAATATCTTGCCTTCATCTTTTTGATACGTACCAAACAGGCACTTCATCATGGTAGATTTGCCTGCGCCGTTCTCTCCCATAAGACCCATAACGGTTCCACGGCGTACGTTCATTGAAATGTGATCCAGAACGCGGTTACGTCCAAAGGACTTGCTCATTCCATCAATTGTTAGAACGATATCGTTTTCTGTATCTGCCATGTAATCACCCCTTTATCTCGCTAAGTTATTGCGCTTATTCGCGAGAACACCGGAGGAGAGCAGGTGTCTCCCCTCCGGTATTGTTTCGTGCTATCGACTACTTAATTACTTAAGCAGCTGGGTATAGGAAGAACCGTTGTCGGTCTTAACCATGTTGAATGCAAATGCATCGTACTCGTCAGGGTTGCCAAGACGGTTGGTAATGTTGGACTCAGTCTGGCCATCGCCTGCGATGAACTCAACGTTGAGGTTGAGCAGTGGAGCATACTTCTTGAGCAGTGGTACATAGGTTGAACCAAGGAAGTTGTCGCCAGAGTTGTAGGTGTTGAGCCAAACCTTCTTCTCTGGGTGCTTGTCTGCGCTCAGCTGAGCGGAAGCATCCTTGTAGGTAGTGGTTGCGTCAAGGTTGTCCTTGTAGTTCTCAGCGGTAACTGCAAGGTTGAGAGCGTAGTAAGAACGCTGTTCTGCAACATACTTGTAGTCCTTGGAGTCAATCTTGTTGCCAGCATCGTCTGCGGACTCAATGCCGGTGTTGATATCAGCGCCGTCAAGAGCGTTGCGGAGCAGACGGAGAGTCAGGTAAGCCTGAACATCTGGGTGCTGGGAAATGGTGCCTGCATAGCCGTCAGCAATAGCTGCAACAGCGTCAGAGTTAGCGTCGTAACCAAAGGTTGGGACCTTCTGAGCCTTTGACCATGCGTTGAAGATGGACATACCCATACCATCGTTGTTGGAAACAACAACATCAATCTGATCGCCGAAGGAAGAAGACCAAGCAGCAATTGCGTTACCAGCGGTTGCAGCATCCCATGTTGCGCCAGCGGTATTCTTCATCTCCTGAGAAGCAAGCTCACGGATGGTGTAGGATTTGCCGCCGACCTCAAGCTTGCCGTCCTGAACAACAGAAGCGGAGCCATCGGTGTTGGTGCCTACTGGATCGGAAATAATCTTGCCGTCCTTCTCGATGCCAGTACCAAGTGCCTTACGGACACCACGAGTACGAGCGATAGAGTCGTTGTGACCAATGTCACCAATTGCAAGAACGTAACCAATGATGCCGTCCTTGTTACGATCAAGCTCAGCTGCGTGAGCCTTGATGTAATCAAGAACCATCTGGCCCTGGAGCTCTGCACCCTGAACTGCATCAAAGCCAACGTAATAGGTGTCTTTGTTGAAGTTAAGAGTGTTTGTATCAAGCTCACCGGTTGAGCTGTTAGAAGGCTGACGGTTGAAGAAGACAACAGGCTTATCCTTGTTCTCTACCTTTGCATCTTTAGCGCCTTCCTCTTTTTTCTCGCTAGGTGCGCAAGCTGCAAGAACGCTAGATCCACCAACGCTAAGAACGCCTAGACCACAGAACTTTAGAAAACTGCGACGAGACACATCCATAGTAGTGACCTTTCTCATTTGTTATGCCTTTTGCATAACACTGACCTTAATGAGTACGTTAACAAATCTCATCACAGCTCTTTGTGAGATGTCGCTCAACGGTTGCAGAAATACCGTAAGCGTTATGTTTTGTACCTTTTACGGTGTCAATTTTGAAGTTTTTGAGGATAAATAAAGAAAAATCGGTCAAATGACCAAATTGTCGAGAAAATCGTCCTCGTCAAATCTGTGAATAAAAATCTGCCTAATGCGAGAAAAGCAGAACGGTTCTTTAAATAAAAAAGACCAGGCATTGCCTGGTCTTGAAAATTCTGGCTCCCCGAGCAGGATTTGAACCTGCGACACGCTGATTAACAGTCAGCTGCGCTACCGCTGCGCCATCGGGGAATATGTGTGCTTCTCAGCGGTGTTTAAGTATAGAGAGACATTCCAAACCATGCAAGCATTATTTAGAAAAAATTTATTCAAATTCCTCTTGCACAATCTCTCACACCTAAACCAAGAAGCTACTCCTCCATGTAGTCCTTAAGACGACCGGACCTAGAGGGATGACGAAGCTTTGCCAAGGTCTTGGACTCAATCTGACGAATACGCTCACGCGTAACGCCAAACTCCTTGCCTACCTCTTCAAGGGTACGAGGATGACCGTCCTCAAGACCAAAGCGGAACTTAATAACCTTACGCTCACGATCAGCAAGACCATCAAGAACCTGCTCAAGCTGCTCACGAAGCATTGAATCAGAAGCTGCGTCTGGTGGAGCAACAGCTGAAGAGTCCTCAATAAAATCTCCAAGCTGGGAATCTTCTTCTTCACCAATAGGCGTCTCAAGAGAGACGGGCTCCTGGCTAATCTTCTGAATCTCGCGGACGCGATCAGGAGACATACCCATTTCTGCGCCAATCTCTTCTGGAGAAGGATCTCTACCAAGATCTTGCAGAAGCTGACGCTGAACACGGATGAGCTTATTGATGGTCTCTACCATGTGAACAGGAATACGAATGGTACGAGCTTGGTCCGCAATAGCACGGGTAATTGCCTGGCGAATCCACCATGTAGCATATGTTGAGAACTTAAAGCCCTTGGTGTAGTCGAACTTCTCGACAGCACGAATAAGGCCCAAGTTGCCTTCCTGGATAAGATCGAGGAACAGCATGCCACGGCCAACATAGCGCTTAGCAATTGAGACGACAAGACGAAGGTTTGCAGAGATAAGCTGCTGCTTAGCGTCAAGTCCTACGGACTCAATACGCATGAGGCGGCGCTGCTCTGCACGGTTGAGCTCGATGAGGCCATCCTCAAAGTCCTCCAGCTTCTGGGAAGCTGCAGTACCTGCCTCAATCTTCATAGCAAGGTGTACCTCTTCTGATGCAGTAAGCAGGTCTACCTTACCAATCTCTTTAAGATACATGCGGACAGGATCGCCGGTTAGCATAACCGTGGTGGTATCTGAGCGACGAGCACGAGCGCGAGAAGAACGTTTTGGCTTAGAGACTTTTGCCTTAGAAACAGAGCGGAGAGCCTCTTTGACCTCACGTGCCTCATTTACGGCATCAAAATCTTCATCATCTTCATCTTCAAAATCAGATGAGTCATCCAAGTCATCATCGGATGAAAAATCATCCTCTACGGCGTCATCTTCAATGGCGAAAGAAACGGTTGCTTCAGATGCGGTAGTAATCTCTACACCTTTAACGCGCAGCGAATCATACAGATCAGAAAGCTCATCATCGTTTACGTCAACGTCACGAATGGCAACCTGAATATCGTCTTCGCTGATACTACCGTTAGACTTTGAAGAACTTACCAGATCATCAACAATTTTAGTAAGCTCATCTGAGAGTTTGACCTCTTCATTTGCCTTTTTTGCAGCCACAAATATCCTTTCGATAGATTAGCGCAAATCTTTATACCCAAAAGTTTCTCTACCTAATCAAACTACTCATTTTAATTTATAAAAAATCAGATGAGTAGCATCCCCATAAAATGAGTATTTTCTACTGCCCCGAAGTAAGCCTCTTGCCTAGCTCAAGCGCTCGTGTCTGAAGTTCCTGCGCAGCAGCAAGTTGCTCTTCAGCAAGTGTTCCGCTTGAAGACTCCCCTGCATAAGAACTGGAGCGCAGATTTGATCGAATTTCTCGCAATTTACGCTGTACCGAGTAGTAGTCAACAGTGTCCACAATAAACTCAAGCGAGCGACGTGTATCGGAGTTGCCCTCAGATATCACGCGACCAGAAGAAAGAATAGCTGCCGCATTTGGCTCAACAGCCGCAGCCGCGGCAACAACCTGCGCTGGCGTAGCGCCCTCTGGAGTAGCAAGCATGGCCCATGCCATGGTTTGATGACGAGCATCGGCCCAGACAAAGTCTGCAATACGGTCTTGATACTCTCGCACTAAAGACAAGTTTGTTGCCATAGCACTTAAGAGTTCAAGCTCTGAGTTAACCTGCCTGCGATCTTCTGCGGAGAGACCCTGTGAGCCTCGTGGCTCATACGTATCAGCAGAAACACTATACGATGATGGATCATCATATGGTGGCGCCTCGTTATACGATGGAACATCATCGTATGAAGGACCCTCGGCATAAGCTGGAGTTTTAGCAGCAGAGTTGTAAGAGGAATTATACGAAGAGGTGTGGGCATTCTTCTGAGGCTGTTTGCGCGCCATCTTTGAAGTGCGCGAATCTGCCGCGTCATCTTGAATAGGCGCGGCCTTAATTGCGCGTTTTGCTTCCTCGACATCAATATGAAGCAGATCTGACACACGAAGTGCATACTCGCTCAGCAGCACCGATGTCTTGAGCGGGGCCAACAGAGACGCTAAAGCCTCAAGCGCTTTAACTCGACCACCGGGTACAGATAAGTCAAACTGAGCTGTGGTGACATCAAAGACAAAGTCCATAAGTGGACGAGCGGAGTCTAAGATAGGTCGTAGCTTTTCCGCACCTGATTCGGCGAGAAACTCCATGGGGTCCTGGTTATTTGGTAAAACAACACAGAGAAACGCAGCGGTTGTTTTATCGATAAATTTAATGGCACGAGCAGCAGCGTGTTGACCTGCAGCATCACCGTCAAACATGCAAATGATTTTGCGTGCACGCTGGCGATCGATGAGTTTGACGTGCTCAGACGTAAATGCAGTGCCTAGAGCTGCCACAGTGTTGGTAAAACCAGCCTCATGCATAGCAATAACATCAGTGTAGCCCTCGCAAATAATGGCTTCGGACTGGGCAGCAATAGTCTCTTTTGCAACATCGTAGGCAAAGAGGTGCTTACCTTTATTAAAGACAGAAGTGTCCCTGGTATTAAGGTACTTAGGAGCGTTTTCTACCTTTTTAGTAATTCGTCCACCAAAAGCAATGGTTCTTCCCTGCTCATCATGAATAGGAAACATCACTCGATCATAGAACCAGTCGCTGATGCGACCGTTACGCTCGACAGCAAGGTTTGCAGCAATCATCTCTTGCGTGGTATAGCCACATTTACGCAGGTGCGCTACAAGCGCGCCTCTGCCAGGTGCATATCCCAGCTTCCAGCGCTTACAGACAGCCGCTCCAAAACCGCGACCAGAGAGATATGCACGCGCCGCCTCAGGACCTTCTCCCCTTCCGCGCATAAGCATGGAGTGGAAGTAATTCTCGGCCTCGGTAAGGCACTCAATTAAGCGATTCTTGCGGGGACCCTTAGAAACATGAGCCTCTTCTGAAAGGGTAATTCCGGCTTTATCGGCAAGATATCTGATAGCGTCAGGAAAATCTAGATTTTCTCGCTTCATGACATAGCTAAAGACGTCTCCACCTTCGGAGCAAGCGCCAAAGCAGTGCCAGAGACCCGTAGAAGGATTTATCTTGAATGAAGGGCTTTTTTCTTGGTGGAAAGGACAGCATCCCCAATAGTCCTGACCTCGGGGTTTTAGCTCAACTGTCTCGGAAACAAGCGTGACAAAATCTGTGGCTTGTCTTACGCGCTCTTTATCTTCGTCAGTTATCATCTTCCACCTCCCCGCTTCCTAAGTTATATGAAGTCGTACCCAGATTCTGGGCTACCCAATCTATATTTCCACGAACGGCACACTTGAGCTCTTCAAGCGAATCAAATTTTTTAGATTCCCTCAGTCTCTTCACAAATACCGTCTGAACCTGCGAATCATATAAGTTACCGCTAAAACCTAGGAGGTTAGCTTCAAGTAAAGGTCCTGTTTGAGACTGAAATGACGGAGCTTTTCCCACATTAACCGCAGCGGGCCATGCTGTTGCGCCGTGAACCACATAGCACGCATACACGCCGTCTTGAGGAATGCAATCACGCAGGTCAAGCGAAACATTTGCAGTTGGAAAACCAAAACCAGTACCCTGGCCTCGACCGTGTTTGACTACGCCACTCACAAAGTGCCAGCGGCCCAACAGGCTTGCTGCTTCCTCAACTTTACCCTGCTCAAGCAAGTCCCTAATACGAGTTGCAGAGATTTTCTGTCCGCCTGAGCAAAAGAGCTCATGGGCGTGAACTTCAAAGCCATGCTTATGCCCAAGCGAGGTTAGCAACGCGCTTCCTTCAGCTCCTTGTGCGCCCAGGCCAAAGTCAGAACCCACATGAACGGACACAGCCGAAACACTTGGAAGCAGCTTGTCCTCAACGTATTGCGTAGCGCTCAATGCCGCAAACTCGCGGGTAAAGTGATGCACCAAAATGCCATCCACTCCCCATGCGGCAAGTGCACGAAGTCTATCTTCTCCCGAGAGCAACCGCCGAGGAGATCCATCAAACAGCACCTCAACAGGGTCTGGAAGAAACGTCACAGCAATAAGTGGTACATTGCGTGCTTCGGCGTCCTTTTTTGCGCTGGCGAGAAGCCCTTGGTGACCCTCATGAAGTCCGTCAAAGACACCAAGCACGCACACGCAAGGTTGCTTGTAGCAGTCAGAACGCAAGGTATAGAAGTTGGCATCACCAAGCTCACGTGGAGCCGGCAACTCACTTCCATACAAAACGGATTGTGCTATGCGATCTACCTTGTTCACGTGCATCCTTACTTACACAAAATACCTTGAGAGAAGTTAGTCTGGCAGACAAGACAGGAGCCCTGCCTTGACCAAATTCCTACGAGAGCTTCATTCCACACAAGGCTGACCAGCGAGCTATGAGCAATCTCAGAGAGATCTTCCGGAATACCAAAACGTTTTCCAACCTCAACACACTTGTATTCTGCTGCAGTCAACCTGTGCACAGGGTATCCCAGAACCTCAGTTGGATTGAGGTGTTTAGCTTCAAGTACCTGAGCTGGGCTTTGTTCAAGCTCTTCTAATAAAGCGCAGCTCCCAAGTGTGATTGGACCAGAGAACGTCCTTCTCAGGCCACTAATATGAGCCTCTGTTCCAAGAGACCGACCAAGGTCGCGAGCAATACTTCTAATGTAGGTGCCTTTTGAAACGTCAAACGCAACCGTCCATACCAGTGATTCATCCGTAGTAGAAGGTTTGCGCACTGCCAAAAGCGTAGCGTCGTAAATAGAGACTCTACGAGCTGCAAGTTCTGGCGTCTTACCTTCACGAACAAGCTGATAGGCACGTTTGCCATCAACTGAGATTGCAGAAACTGCAGGTGGAAGCTGGTCTACCGTACCCACCAGCTTTGCGCATGCGGCGCGAGCAAACTCTTCATCGCACAGATTTTCTGGAACAGCAGCAGTGGCTACGACCTGACCGTCTGCATCATCGGTTGAGGTACGAGCCCCAAACGAAATGTCGGCCACATACCCCTTTCGGTCAAGCGTCAGAAGGCCCAACAGCTTTGTAGCAAGTCCAATGCCCACTACCAACACGCCACTTGCATTAGGATCCAAAGTGCCTGCATGTCCCACGCGTTTCTCGCCAAATGCACGGCGAACACGAGAAACCACGTCATGGCTGGTCAGCCCAAGCGGTTTGTCAACAGCAATAAGTGCGTTAATTCCACTAGCTCCTCGCTTCACCTATGACTCCTTGTCAAGGGCGAGAAGATCGATGAGCAGAGGGACTATCTGGGTAAACACATCGTCAATGGTGCCTTCAGCGGTAAAGCCTGCAGCTGCAGTGTGTCCACCGCCACCCATTTGACGAGCTACGCCAGAAATATCAAGCTCTGATTTGGAACGCAGGTTGCCACGAACTTTTCCGCCATCAACCTCTTTGAGGAAGAGGGCAATTTCAGTTCCCTCAACACAGCGCACAACATCTACCAGGCCATCCATCTCTGCCAGAGGAACACCTGATGCAGAAAGATCTGCGGTAGTAACGTAGCTGTAGGCAACGCGACCCTCACCAAAGGTGCGAATACGACCCATAACCTTTGCGGCAAGATGAAGATAGGCCAAGCGATCACTCTGGTAGACATGAAGCGCAATCTGAGATGGAGAAGCACCTGCTTCCACCAGCAAACTTGCTACCTCAAAAGCCTCGCCGTCAGCGTTTTGGTACTGGAAACGACCAGTATCAGTTACCAGCGCACACATAAGGCATTGTGCCTCAGATGGAATAAGCTCTGCACCTAAATGACAGGCAAACTCGGTGATAATGACGCCAGTTGCCGCCGCATCAGGACGCACGAGTCCTGCGTTCCAATACACGTTGTTATAAGGGTGATGGTCAAGAACTGCTACCGTCTTAGAGCGCTCCATCAGCGTTTCTGCATCAGCCAAACGACCTGCAGTAGAAAGATCTACGCAGATAAAAAGATCTGGAGTTCCCTCGTACTTATTTGCAGGGACAAAGCTCTCAGTACCATCAAGAAACTTGTAAATGCGTGGTACTTCCCCATCAGCATCTGCCAAAAGATTGGTGACAGTTTTGCTAGGCCATCTTCTCTGAATAATGGAAGAAAGTGCTAATCCAGAGCCAATCGCATCTCCATCAGGAGAAGTATGTGCGCAAACAACGATTGACGAGGCCTGCTCAATCAGAGCTATAACCTCGTCAAACTCTGGACGACTGACTTTTGTATTCAGTGACGTCACTTACTTACGCCTCCTCGTCAGAATTCTCTTCATCAGAAGCTAGAGGGTATCCAAACTCGTCTTTCTCAACACCAAGCGTTGGTGGAACAACCTCAAGGGCTTGAGCAATGCGCTCAGCCTCATCGGTGGTTGTATCAATTTTGAAATCAAGCTCAGGAGTTACACGCCAGTTCAGCGCATGTCCCAAAAGCGAGCGAATCCTACCCTTAGCACGCTTAAGAGCTGCAAGGACCTTATCGTAGCGATCAGGCTCACAGCTTACATAGGCACGCATAAAGGACTTATCAACCGAGACCTCGCAGCTTGTGACAGTCACAAGCTGGAGATCGGGGTCGGAAATTTCAAACAAAAGGATCCAGCTGAGCTTTTCTCGAGCAATCTCATTAGTACGACGAGAAAACTGATTCTGTTTCATGCTGTCCCTTCTTACTCGGTACGAGCCACCTGCTCAATACGATAGCCCTCGAGCTGATCGCCAGGCTTGATGTCCTGGAAGTTCTCAAGGCCAATACCGCATTCGTAGCCGGATTTAACGCTCTTAACGTCGTCTTTGAAGCGCCTGAGCGATGCAATCTTTCCATCGTAGACAACAAAGCCGTCACGGATGAGGCGGATGTTATCGTCGCGGGAAATCTCACCATCAGAAATCATGCAGCCGGCAGCAATACCAACCTTAGGTACCTTGAAGGTATCGCGAACTTCAGCAACGCCGGTCTGGACTTCCTGCTCAGTTGGCTTAAGCATACCAATACGAGCTGCGTCAATCTCTTCGATTGCCTTGTAGATAACGCTATACGTTCTGATTTCAACACCTACGCGCTCTGCAGCAAGCTTAGCCTTTGCATCTGGACGGACGCCAAAGCCAATGATAATTGCGTTGGATGCGTCAGCGAGAACAACGTCTGTCTCGGTAATGCCACCAACAGCAGAGTGGATGGTGCTGATACGAACCTCGGACTGATCCATCTTGTCCAGAGAATCCTGGAGAGCCTCGATGGAGCCCTGAACGTCAGCCTTGATGATGAGGTTGAGCTCCTTGACGTCACGGTCAGCCATGGTGTCAAAGAGGTTCTCGAGGGTAACGTGCTTAACACGGTTCTGCTCTTCAATACGAGCCTTAAGAGCACGCTGATCAGCAAGCTCACGAGCATCGCGCTCCTCCTGGAAGACGCGGAACTCATCGCCTGCGCCAGGAACGGTTTGCAGACCAAGAATCTCAACTGCATCAGAAGGACCAGCGGTAGTAACTGCGTTGCCCTTAGGATCAAGCATGGCACGGACGCGTCCAAATGCCATACCAGCAACAAGAGCGTCGCCGATGTGGAGCGTACCGCGTGTAACCAGAACAGTAGCAACAGAGCCGCGACCACGGTCAAGCTTAGCCTCAAGAACGTTACCAGATGCAAAGGTGTCTGGATTGGCCTTCAGCTCAAGGACATCTGCCTGCAAAAGAATGGTCTCGAGAAGATCATCGATGCCCAAATTCTGCTTGGCGGAGATGTCAACAAACATGTTCTGTCCGCCCCACTCCTCAGGAATAACACCGTACTCGGTGAGCTCCTGACGAACACGGGTAGGATCTGCGCCTGGCTTATCAATCTTGTTGACTGCAACAACAATTGGAACACCAGCAGCCTTTGCGTGGTTGATAGACTCAATGGTCTGAGGCATAACACCGTCGTCTGCAGCAACAATCAGAATGACAATATCGGTGACCTTTGCACCACGAGCACGCATTGCGGTAAAGGTCTCGTGACCTGGGGTATCAATGAAGGTAATCTCACGGCCGTTAATGGTGACCTGAGAAGCACCGATTGCCTGAGTAATGCCGCCAGCCTCGCCAGCTGCAACGCCGGTGTGACGGATTGCGTCCAGAAGTGATGTCTTACCGTGGTCAACGTGACCCATGACGGTAACTACTGGAGGACGTGGCTTCAAATCCTTTGGATCGTCGTAGAAGGTGAAGGAGTTCTCCTCCTCCTTGGACATAATCTTAATCTGGCGACCAAGGTCATCAGCAACAATCTCAATAAGCTCATCAGACATGGTCTCGGTAAGCGTCAGAGGATTGCCAAGCAGGAACAGGCGCTTAATAATGTCATTTGCAGGAACACCAAGAAGCTCAGCAAGTTCAGAGACAGTAGAGCCCTGAGGAACCTTTACGGTATCAAGCTGGGAAATATCCTGGTCGTTTGCAAGTGCTTCCTCAATACGCTGCTCCATAGCAGCCTCTGCAGCCTGCTTCTGACGACGCTCTTTACGCTTTTTACGGCGGCCAGTGGACTCACGGCTTGCCTCTTCAATAGCAACGCGAGCCTCATCTAAAACGCGGCTTCTGTTGTAAGCCTCTGCCTCACGTGCCATGCGGCTATAACGGTCTTCTCCGTCATCTCCACCGCGACGATTCTTCTTGCGTTTGCCGTTTGGACGCTCATCAGACATGGAAGCGTCATCGCGCTCATTCTTGAAGTTATGACGAGAAGGAGCGCCACTTGCCTCGCTTGCATTAGCGCGAGCGTGGTTTCTAGGTCCCTTCTCAGCCTTCTTCTGAGCAGCGGACTCCGCTGCCTGCTGCTTCAATACCTCTTCCTGCTGAGCAATCTGGTCAAGCAGGTTATTGAAAGAAGGAGCGGCCTTAGGAGCAGTATCCTTTACGCGATTACGCTCAGCCTCTTCGGCCTCAAGACGCTTCTTCTCTTCCTCAGCGCGGCGGCGCTCCTCTTCTTTCTTGCGAGCAGCCTCCTCTTTTGCGCGCTTCTTCTCTTCCTCTGCACGCTCAGCCTCACGCCTTGCCTCTGCAGCAAGTCGCTCAGCCTCTGCTGCCTCTGCAGCAGCCTTTGCCTCCTTGGCAGCAGCCTCTTCCTCAGCAGCCTTCTGAGCTGCGATTTCAGCGGCACGAGCCTCCATAATAGGCTGGAGTTTCTTACGAACAATAGAGATATATGCATCTTCAAGCGTAGAAGAAGCGGACTTTGCAGGGATCTTCATGTCCGCAAGGTGCTCGAGCAATTCCTTGCTCTGCATACCATATTCTTTGGCAAGGTCATGTACACGCATTTTTGCCATATATGAAAACCTTCCGGTTGACGGGATAGTTACAGGTAGCTGACTAGATCAGTGAGTCTGGATCAGAAGAAATCTCTGCATTCTCCATGTCATCATGAATGCCACAGAAATCAGAACCAGGTCTTGCCATATTGCGGCAAGGAGTTCCGTTAGGGCTCACATACTTGCAACGATGAGCAATCTCTTCCTCGTCAACAGTCTCTTCAACAACCTCAGGAAGGTTGTTCAGAATGCTTGCAGCAAGGGATTCGTTCTTGATGTCAATGTGAAGACCAGTTAGGCGAGCAGCAAGGCGAGCATTCTGGCCCTCTTTACCAATTGCCAAAGACAGCTGATCATCAGGAACAATAACAGTTGCGTGTCCTGTGGCGCCATCAACAATAACGCGAGAAACGCGTGCAGGTGAAAGTGCGGATGCAACGCAACGAGCAGCATCGTCAAACCAAGGCACAACGTCAACGCGCTCTCCACGGAGCTCAGAAACTACGGTGCGAACACGGCTGCCCTTAGGACCAACGCAAGCACCAACTGGATCAAGACGCTCGTCAACGGAAGAAACAGCAATCTTGGAACGGACGCCAGCTTCACGAGCAATAGAGCGGATGCTTACAACACCGTCATAAACCTCTGGAACCTCAAGCTCAAAGAGACGACGGATAAGATCTGGATGGGTACGAGAAACAACAATTGGTGGACGCTGACGCTCACCACGAACTGCTGGCTGAGTTGCGTTAGGATCGCGAACGTCTACGATAATTGCTTTAATGCGCTGGTTGTGAAGGTAACGCTCGCCTGCTGGACGCTCATCGCGCTCATCAGGGAAACGACGCTGGTCAAAGTGTGGAAGCTCTGCCTCAACACCCTCACGAATCTTAATGATGGTGAAATCAGGAGTGGACTGAAGAACAGTACCTGTGATGATGTCACCAATGCGGCCACGGAACTCATCATAAATCTGAGCACGAGCGGCATTGCGCACAAGGGTCTTAATCTCTGCCTTAGCATGCTGTGCAGCAATACGGCTGGTATCTGGAGGAGTTACGTCTACCTCGTCAAACTCAGTGTACTCACCAGTCTCCTCATCTGGCTCACCCTTAGGGACAAGCTCGTAGACATAGACACGGCCAGTAGCCCTATCAATGGTGACACGGGCGCCAAAATCAAGATGAAGGACGTCAGCATAGCTTTTTGCCAGAGACTGCTCCAAACGGTCCAGAAGATACAACTCATCGATGTGCTTCTCCTGGCAAAGCAACATCAAAGCTTCCATCATTTCAGATGCCATGAATAATCCTCTCTATCTACTTCTTGGCTGAGGCCGAGAAATCAAAAACTGGTTTAATAACGCACTTCTTTAACTCAGACAAATCAACAGTACAGACCTCATCTACTGTCTGGATTGAGATAGTTGTACCCTCAATGCCCAAGAGTTTGCCGGTGAATTTACGGCGTCCCTCTGTGGCGGTAGTCTGAAGCTGAATCTCTTCTCCTGCAAAGCGCTCAAAGTCTTTTGCGCGGCGAAGCGGACGAGCCATTCCTGGAGAAGAAACCTCCAAGGTAAATGATGCTGGGAATGGATCAAGCTCATCTATGGTCTCTGAGATCCATGATGTTTCTTGAGCAACTTCATCAAGAGAAATGGTCTCTGCTGTCTCATCATCATGGTCAATTCTTACTCTGACCACAGGATTCTTAGAAGAACCAACAATCTCAACATCAACAATATCAATGTGGTGATTAAGTGCAGCCTGCTCTAGTGCGGACAAGATTTTCTGTGTTGCACCTTCGTTTTGCATTTGACCTCCTCATCTACATACAGAAAGGAAGCGGGGTCAAAACTCAACCCCACTTCCAACTAATAACAACTACGTTTAGAGATATCTTACGAGATAAAGGGCTTCTCGTCAAGTGTTTTTGCTGTTAGGCAACGATATTCACAAGTCGACCCTTAACAACAATGACTTTTCTAATCTCTTTACCCTCAAGCTGATCGGCAATTGCCTCAGTTGCGGCTGCAGTGAGCTCTTCCTCAGAAGCATCGGCAGAGACCTCAATGCGAGCGCGGACCTTACCCTTAAGCTGAACAGCAATTTCAACGGTATTGCTCTTTGCCTGCTCTGGGTCAAACTCTGGCCAAGGCTGGTGATAGACAGGTGTGTCTTTACCCAGAGCCTCGTGGCTGAGCTCCTCAGCCCAGTGAGGAATGATTGGAGCCAGCATGGCAACAACATCATTTGCAACCTTATAGCAAAGTGCAGCATCTCTGGATTCTGCAGGAACCTCGTTGATGTAAGCGCTTGCTGCATTAACCAGCTCCATGACTGCAGAAATAGCAGTGTTAAACTGGCCCTTGTCAAACTCGGTGGTGCAGCGGATTCCCATAGCGTTGAGGACGCGGTTGAGCTCAAGCGACTTTGCATCCAAATTAGTGTGGTCGAGTACGGCGGAAGCATCAGCGGTGCGAGAGAGCTCCCAAACCACACGCCATGCGCGCTTGATAAAGCGGTTTGCACCTGCAACGACCTTCTCGTCCCAGTCAAAATCCTTCTCTGGTGGAGCAACAAAGAGAATGGCAAGGCGCATCGTATCTGCACCGTAAGGCTCAATGACAGAGCTTGGAGGTACAACGTTGCCCTTTGACTTTGACATGGTGTCGCCGTACTCATCCTTGACCATGCCCTGGGTCATCAGGTTCTTAAATGGCTCGTCAATAGCAATCATGCCCAGGTCACGAAGGACCTTAGTAAAGAAACGAGAATACAGAAGGTGCAGAATTGCGTGCTCAATGCCGCCAATGTAGTTATCTACCGGCATCCAGCGATCCACTGACTCCTTAGAGAAAGGAAGCTCGGTGTTGTGTGGATCGCAATAGCGCAGATAATACCAGCTAGAGCAAGTAAAAGTGTCCATGGTATCAGTAATACGCTGAGCGGGCTTGCCGCACTTTGGACAGGTGGTCTCTACAAACTCCTTGCACTCAGCAAGAGTGTCTCCTGCTGCCAGGTCAAGATTGTCTGGAAGCATAACAGGGAGCTGATCATAAGGAACTGGGACGTCACCGCAGCAATCGCAATGAATCATTGGAATTGGATTGCCCCAATAACGCTGCCTTGAGATAAGCCAGTCACGAAGGCGGAACTGAACAGTTCTACGTCCAACGTTGTGCTCAGTCAGATAGGCAACAACGGCCTCTTCTGCCTCGGAATGCTTACCACCACGAAGTCCAGTGAAAGGACCGGACTGGACAAGAATACCAACGGTATCCATTGGACCGTCCCAGTCAACGGAGGTTACCTTGTACTCGGAAACTCCCTTGAGCTCCTCGTAGATATCAGTTCCCTCTTCGCAAATGATAGGAACAATAGGCAGTTCATACTTCTTAGCAAAGTCAAAGTCGCGCTTATCGCCTGATGGAACACCCATAACGGCGCCAGTACCATAGTCGAGAAGGACGTAGTCAGCAACCCAAATTGGTACGGTCTGTCCGGTGACAGGGTTAATTGCGTAACGGCCTGTGAATACACCGTGTTTCTCGCGGTCTGTACCCTGACGATCAATGGAAGAAACCTTTACGGCCTCCTCGTGAAGAGCGTCAAAGGCAGCCTTGTACTCTGAATCCCCTACCAGCTCAGCAGCAAGCTTAGACTCTGGTGGAAGCAGCATGAAGGTGCAGCCGTAGATGGTGTCTGCACGCGTGGTAAAGACAGTCATCTTGGTATCGGTTGGCGTGACACCATCGGTATCTGCCAGGGTAAAGTCAATTTCTGCGCCCTCGGAGCGACCAATCCAGTTTGCCTGCATAGCACGAACGCGCTCTGGCCAGCCCTCAAGCTGATCAAGGTCATCAAGGAGCTCCTGAGCGTAATCGGTGATGCGCAGGTACCACTGAGAGAGCTCACGCTTCTCTGGAACCGCGCCACAGCGCCAGCACTTACCGTTAACTACCTGCTCGTTTGCAAGAACAGTTTTATCGTTAGGGCACCAGTTAACAGGGCTTGTTGCACGATATACCAGGCCCTTCTCAAGCATCTTGAGGAAGATCCACTGACCCCACTTGTAATACTCAGGGTCACAGGTGTTAAACATGCGGTCTTTGTCGTAAGCAAAGCCCATACGGAACATGGTCTTGACAGCCTGGTCAATATTTTTATGAGTCCACACAGAAGGCTGAGTATTGTGCTTAATAGCAGCGTTTTCTGCAGGAAGACCAAAAGCGTCAAAGCCCATTGGATGCAAAACGTCAAAGCCACGCATACGAGCCTGACGAGCCATAGCATCGCCAATGGTGTAATTACGAGCGTGACCCATATGAAGATCGCCCGAAGGATAAGGGAACATCTCTAGAACGTATTTTTTAGGCCTTGAGCTGTCTTCTTCTGTCTTGTAAAGATTCTGCTCTTCCCAGACACGCTGCCACTTAGTTTCAATGGCCTCAGCGTCGTAGGCAGGAAAATCACCCGTATCGGATACGTTCTGTACTTCCTCGTTTTCCACGAGTTCCCCTTTCTTATAGCGATGCGTCACCAAGCAAAATACTTGGTGACGCTCGTAGTCCATAAATTCTGTGAGTTATGAACGGAAATTGTAGCTGACCTGCTGGTTTGAATCTTTCAGCAAGACATCGTGTGCGCCACCCTCAACAATTGAAGTTGAAGAGACAAGTGTAATCTTTGCCTTATCGCGAAGCTCAGGGATGTCAAGGGCACCGCAGTTGCACATGGTGGATTTGACCTTCAGAAGTGATGCCTCAACGCCATCCTTTAAAGGACCTGCGTATGGAACGTAGGAATCAACGCCCTCAACAAAGGAAAGACCGCGCTTATTGCCGCCAAGGTCGTAGCGCTGCCAGTTACGAGCACGTGCAGAACCCTCGCCCCAGTACTCCTTCATGTAAGAGCCGTTAACAATAACGCGGTCAGAAGGACTCTCATCAAAGCGAGCAAAGTAACGACCAAGCATCATAAAGTCAGAACCCATAGCAAGGGCCAAAGTCATGTGATAGTCGTAGACGATTCCACCGTCAGAGCAGATTGGAATATAGACGCCAGTCTCCTCAAAGTACTCATCACGAGCGCGAGCAACATCAATGACAGAGGTTGCCTGACCACGACCAATGCCCTTCTGCTCACGAGTGATGCAGATAGAACCGCCGCCAATACCAATCTTGATAAAGTCAGCGCCAGCCTCTGCTAAGAAGCGGAAGCCCTCAGCATCTACAACGTTACCTGCGCCAATCTTGACGGAATCACCGTAAGTTGCACGAACCCACTCAAGCGTGCGCTTCTGCCACTCGGAATAACCCTCAGAAGAGTCAATGCATAAAACATCAGCGCCTGCATCAACAAGCAGAGGAACGCGAGTTTCATAGTCACGAGTATTAATACCAGCGCCAACCATGTAGCGCTTAGAGTCATCAAGAAGCTCATCTGGAGCAGACTTGTGGGAATCATAATCCTTGCGGAATACAAGGCTGACCAGGTGACCGTTCTTATCGACAATAGGAAGGGTGTTGAGCTTCTTGTCCCAGATAAGATCATTTGCCTCTTTAAGGGTGGTATCCTCAGCTGCGGTAATAAGCTTATCAGCTGGGGTCATAAACTCAGAAACAAGCTTAGAGCGATCATCGCGAGAAGGACGATAGTCACGAGAGGTAACAATACCTACGAGCTTACCGCGAGAAGTGCCGTCATCAGTGACAGGCATGGTGGAGTGACCAGTCTTCTCTTTAAGATCAAGCACGTCACCAAGGGTCATCTCTGGAGTAAGGGTTGAGTCAGAAACAACAAAGCCTGCCTTGTAGCTCTTAACCTCACGAACCATCTGAGCCTCATCCTCAGCGGACTGAGAACCATAAATAAAGGCAATGCCGCCCTGCTGGGCCAAGGCAATTGCCAGACGAGGACCAGAAACTGACTGCATTACTGCAGATACCATAGGAATGTTGAGCTCAATTGCGCTTTTCTCGCCACGCTTAAACTTTACCAGAGGAGTCTTCAAAGAAACATTTGCAGGGATGTTCTCGGCTGATGAATAGCCAGGAACCAAAAGATACTCAGAAAAGGTATGCGATTCGCCTTCGAAGAACTTTGCCATTGTTTTTGGCTCCCTCCTGACCTACCGGTCATGCTCAACGTGTTTTGGCATTGTACCACCAGTGGAGCTAATTATTTAATTTGAACTCCCACTTGAAGCAATAACATCCTCAAAGTTAACAGCAATGTCATGTTTAGTAGGAACCCACTCAACCTTTTTGAACAAAGCCGCAACGGTAATAGGGATATACGTCATCATAAAAATAGGGAACGTAAAGAGATTGGTAAAAATACGCCACTTCTTCTTTACGTGGAAATGCTTGTACTCCGAGATAGTAGTAATAAGCGCCAGAACAAAGAAGACCGCATACATCGAGAAAACCGTCATGACCAAAGATCCCACGCTCATAGCAATCTCTGCATCAGTAGCAACAAAGCCGTGACTCAAATAACCAACCAGCAGGTAGGTGCCATTAATAAAGGCTGAAAGCAGCGTCAAAATCATACCTGGAGCAATGGTCATCAGCATATCGTATGAAGCAAACTGACCCTTAAAAATACCCTTAATCAAATCAAAGCCATACGAGAAGAACACCTGGTAGAAGCCTTTTGTCCAACGCATACGCTGTGTCCAGGATGCCTTAAATGTTAAAGGCTGCTCATCAAAGAACTCTGCGGGCGCATAACCGATTTGGATGTTATGAGCGCTGCAGAAGGTGGAGAACTGAATATCCTCGGTAAGGGTATGGAAATCCCATCCATGCATACCTTTAATAATGCGAGAAGAAACCATCCAGCCGGAACCAGAAACAGCGCAGCTAGTGCCCATCATCATACGGGCGTTATTCAAGAACTTTGCCTCACGCATAAACCAGGTAGCATAGGCAGAACTTACCCAGCTAGAATCAAAATTCTTTGAGTTTCTGTAACTGGTGCAGACAAGATATCCTGCGTCAAAAGCCTGATTCATAATCTTCAAGTAACTTGGAGAAACCAGGTTATCGGCGTCCATAATAATGAAAGCCTCGTATTTGTCACCGTACTCATTAAGAATACGATCAAAACCGTAATCCATAACCCAGCTCTTACCTTTACGAGCAAGGTCATTTCTCTCCCAAGTAATTGCCCCAGCTTTTCTTGCCTCTTCAGCTGTTTTATCAGTACAAGCGTCTGCAACAACAAAGACATCCATCAGCTCTCGAGGATAATCCTGAGAAAGAATAGACCTGACAAGATTGCCAATAACTGGCTCTTCGTTGTGGGCGGCAATAAAGAAAGCATAGCGGTGCTGCTTTTTTGCCTTTGGAAGCTTTACCTCACCCTTAACTAAGACGCGAAGGATATACACAATCTGATAGAAGTATGCGAGTGTAAAGAAAAGCCAGATAATAAAGTTAAAAACTACGATTGGAGTGATACCGAGTCTGTTAAATTGCAATGGCATATAACATCCCTAAGCTCATATCAACAGCCAAAACTCAAGCTGCACCTACAACAAAATGTAAATCTCACTAATGTATTAGTTTAGCCGAAATAGACCTGAACGTGAAATTAAGCTTTTAACAATTGAGGACAAATCTCATCTCCTACAGAAGTCCTTCCCATAGACATAGTACTCTGAGAGAGTAGGGCTTCTTGCAGGTCTTTTGGTAGTGTGTCTGCCACCACGATATTCTCGCCCGTAAAAGGATGCTCAAACTGAACATGCCAGGAGTGTAAAAACTGCCTGTTAAGTCCAAGGTTAAGGCTTGTATCTTTTTTGCCATAAAGCTGATCGCCGACAACAGGATGACCAATGTGGCGCATGTGAACTCTAATTTGATGTGTACGACCTGTATAGAGATGGCACTCAAGAAGCGAGTAACCCTCGCCTTTTCTGCCCGCTTCAAAGCGCTCAAGCGTTCTAAAGGTGGTAATGGCCTCTCGTGCGCCAGGCGCGTCTGATACGGTCATTTTGAGACGGTCTCGCGTTGAGCGAGCAATGCCCGTTTCAATGGTGCCGGAATCGTGAGCAACATAGCCTTGAACCAGCACAATGTAGCGTCGGTCAAGCACGCGCAGCCTAATGAGGTCTTGAAGAGCCTTTTGCGCCTCGTCTGACTTTGCTGCCAGCATAAGACCAGACGTATCCATATCAAGACGATGCACAATACCAGGACGTTCTTCTCCCTGAAGCATTCCCAGATGCTCGTAGCCACAATGAGCCACCAAAGCGTTTGCCAGAGTGTCATCAACATGACCTGGAGATGGATGACAAACAAGGCCAATTTGCTTTGACAGCACTATGAGGTACTGATCCTCAAAGCGAATATCAAGTGGAATATCTGGATTTGGACGCAAAAGACCTGTTTGAGGCCCTGCATTTGGGAGAGACACTAAAAGTCTATCGCCCAACATAAGTTTTTCTGACTTAGACGTAGCAAGCGTAGCGTTGATAGTTACTCTTCCCTCTTCTACCAGCTTGACGCAGGCGCTTCTTGAAGGAAGCGTATCTTGTGCGGAAAGAAACGCATCTAATCTGACGCCGTCCCCTTCTGGTCCAACTAGTATGTCAACAATACGCTCATTCATTGCCACTGCCCTGCTGCTTTTTGTCCCAAATCATCCAGTACACAAAAGCAATAAGGATGCCGCACGTTACAAAGATATCCGCCACATTAAACACGGCAAAATTAACAAACGTTGTAGCAAAGAAATCAGTAACCTGACCATACAAAACACGGTCAATAGCGTTACCAATTCCGCCACCTGCGACGCCTCCCAAAAGCGCAATAAGCGGCAGCGGGAGGTTTTTCTCGCGAACTACAAAGCTCACAAGAGCGGCTATGACCACGGCAGTAAGAGCCACAAAAAAGAGGGCATTTCCAGAGCCCACAGAAAACGCTGCACCGGTGTTACTTACGTGGAAGAGCTCCATAACACCTGGGATAAAAGGTACTGCTGTTCCCTCTGGAATTGAGGTTCGTACCCAGAGCTTGGTTACCTGGTCAAGCACACAGGCAACAGCGCCCGCCCCGCAGAGAACTGCAAGGCGGGTCACTAGTGTGTGAGTTGTATGTTGCTGCTGGTCAGTGTTCATTTACGCAACAACGTCGTGGCAGCGGTGGCAAAGGTGATCCTCACCAAGCTCGCGATAGTTCCAGCAACGGTCGCAGCGCTCGCCGTTTGCAGGATAGACGCTTACGCTCAGCTCAGAACCTTCGGAGACGATAACCTCAGAGCAGACAAATGCCTCAGCAAAGTCAAGGCCAGCATGAGAAATGGATGCAGCCTGCTCAGCGGTAAGGGTAACCTCTGCACGAGTAGCCTGCGTGGTCTTCTCGGTAACAACACCTGCCTCAAGAGCGGTCTCGTATGCCTTAGTGTATGCGGCGCGAGCATCAACCAGTACCTGATATGCAGGAAGCAGTGCTGTGTACTCGTCAGTGCTCATAGGAGCCTTATACCAGTCGAGAAGAGCTGCATACTTCTGACCGTCACGCATAGACTCTGGCAGGAACTGCATATCCTCGTCGGTGGTGTAAACCAGAATTGGCTGCAGGTCATGAACAAGCATGGAGAGAATCTCTGCCCAAACAGTCTGAGCGCTTCTGCGTGTTGCAGAATCTGCAGCATCGCAGTACATACGGTCCTTAGTTGCGTTCAAATAGCCGTTGGAAAGCTCAATGATGTAATCGTAGAGGGTACGGAAGACGTTATTAAAGCGATATCCCTCGTAAGCCTCAGTGACTACAGCATGAACCTCGCACATACGTGAAAGAACAAGACGGTCATACTCTTCAAGATCCGCTACAGCAACTGCATCGGCAGCAGGATCAAACTGGCCCTCGAGCTCGCCAAGAAGGAAGCGCAGAGTGTTTCTGAACCTACGGTATGCATCGCCTACCTGGGAAAGAATGGCGTCATCGCAAGGAACGTCAGTTGAAGTATCAACAGAAGCAACCCAAAGGCGTAGGACGTCTGCGCCACGCTCAGCACAAACGGCATTTGGATCAATGACATTGCCCAGAGACTTACTCATCTTGCGTCCCTGGCCATCAAGCGTAAAGCCCTGTGAGACAACAGACTTGTAAGGAGCAACTCCGTAAGCTCCAACAGAAGTCATGAGAGAACTCATGAACCAACCACGGTGCTGGTCGGAGCCCTCAAGATACATATCAGCTGGGAACTTAAGGTTTGGACGGTGTTTGCAGACAGCAGTGTGAGAAACACCAGAATCCCACCAAACGTCCAAAATATCCTTGTTTGCCTTGAGATTGTGGCCGCCACACTTAGGGCAGACGCAAGCGTCGCCTAAATAGGTCTTAGGATCGTCGGTGAACCAAGCATCAGAGCCCTTCTCGCGGAAAAGCTTGATGACAGCGTCAAGTGTCTGGTCATTGATAACGGTTTCACCGCAATCCTCGCAGGTGAAAGCAGGGATTGGAACACCCCAGTTACGCTGCCTGGAAATGCACCAGTCAGGACGACCTTCAACCATGGAGCCAATACGCTTAACCGCATTTGCAGGATAGAACTTAACCTTTGTAAGCTCCTCTGCTGCCTGCTGACGCAGGCCGGTCTTATCCATGGAGACAAACCACTGGCTTGTTGCACGGAAGATAACGGGCTCTTTACAACGCCAGCAGTGTGGATAGCTGTGGGTAATCTCTTCTGCAAGAATGAGCGTTCCACGGTCTTTGAGCCACTGAACAATGACAGGGTTAGCCTCATTGACCTCCATACCAGAGAAGGGGCCGCCAGTGCCCTGACCGTCACCTTTGAAGAAGTGACCGTCATCATCAACAGGCATAGTCTGTGGAATATCAAAGCGAACACCAGCGTTATAGTCGTCTACACCGTGACCAGGCGCAGAGTGAACGACACCAGTACCGTCGTCAAGGGTGACGTACTCTGCATAGATAAACTTACCGGTGTTACCAAGATCGCCAAAGATTGGCTGCTTGTACTCATTACCTGCAAGCTCAACACCAGTTCTCTTCCAGGTGTTGCCCTCTGAGTCCTGTGCAAGCTTCCAATCGGTATAACCAAACTTGGTAGCAGCCTTCTCTGCAAGAGCCTCAGCAACAATCTCTATGTGTCCATCAGGAAGCTCAAGACCAACATAGTTTGCTTCTGGATGCAGAATGACTGCCTCGTCTGCTGGCATAGTCCATGGAGTTGTAGTCCAGATGTCTACCCAAGTCTTACCTGCGTAAGCCTCAAGACCCTCAGGAACAGTAGTTAGCTCAAAGCGAACAAAGATTGCGGTAGAGGTGACATCGTGATACTCAATCTCTGCCTCAGAGAGAGCAGTGTGGTCATGAGTACACCAGTGAACAGGCTTGGTACCTCTATACACAGAGCCCTTGTCGTAGATTGCCTTGAAGATCTCAACATCAGTTGCGTCGTAATCGTTGACGTAAGTGAGATAAGGGTTATCCCACTCGCCCAAAACACCAAGGCGCTTAAAACCCTGACGCTGGGTATCTACCTGCTCAACCGCCATCTTGCGGCAGAGCTCACGGATCTTCTCGGTAGATAACTGATTGAACTTCTCTGTGCCAAGCATCTGCTCAACCTTGTGCTCGATTGGCTGACCATGGCAGTCCCAACCAGGAACATAAGGAGTCTGGAAGCCCTGCATAGCCTTATAGCGGTTGATGATGTCCTTGGAAATCTTATTCTGTGCGTGACCCAGGTGAATTGGACCGTTTGCATAAGGAGGTCCATCATGAAGGACAAACTTGTCATGTCCCTCATTCTTCTTCATCAGGAGCTCATAGACGTTGTTTTGGTCCCAATCAGCCAAACGCTGAGGCTCGTTCTGCGCAAGTGATGCGCGCATAGGAAAGCCTGTGTTTGGCAGGTTGGTGGTCTTTTTGTACTCGTTTGCCATCAAGCACAACCTTTCTGGGCACAAATAAAGCGCCCGTCCCTCACAGCTGGGACGAAGCGCCACAATACACTTCGTTGTAACCACCCAGCGACGGATATGTCCGTTTACTCGGCTGGCCTGTCACGGCGACCATTTCCGGCAGCATCTACTAGTACAAAAACCTGTACGTTTGAACTGCAGCTCCGAGGTGATGTTCACACGGACGCAAATGCGGACTTCCACCAACTCCGCTCGCTTGAGATTTGCGCTACCCAGCTACTGTCCTCATCACAGCTTGTGTAAGTAATACTACCACGTCTTGCACTCATTGAACTAAGTAATACACACGCTTAAACCGTTTTTAACAAATTATGCGGAATCCAAATTTTAAATATTTATAGAAATAAAAAATGTAGATTGGGTAAAACAATTCCAATATCTAAGTGAGCTCATATCACATTTGAGCCAAACAGGTAAAGGGACGTGTATGGCAAATAACGATAACAAGCACCGTAGATCTATGTCGATGCTACTCTATATTGCAGTAGCCATCTTTGTATATCTCCTGCTTAGCAACACATTATTACCTGGACTTCTACGTCAACAGGTACAAACTGTCTCGTACAGTGAGTTCCTTAACAAGGTTGACAATAATGAAGTTACCAAGGTAGACCTTAATACAGGCAGCAGAAACATTAGGTTCACAACTGGCTCTGGAGATTCCGAGAAGATCTTTGAGACTACGCAGTTCCCCAATGATTCAACGCTGGTTCAGACGCTTAGAGACCACAAAGTTGATTTCTCAGCTTCTATTCCTGACAACTCTACAAATATGCTGCTCTATGCCCTTATTCAGTATGGAATCCCTCTTGTTATCTTCTTGGGCATTGGCTACTTTATCAACCGATCCCTTAAACGCGCCATGGGTGACGATGGTCCTTCCATGAACTTTGGTGGCGGCTTTGGAGGTCTTGGCGGCAATCTTGGTCGCTCAAGTGCTAAAGAAATTAAGGGAGAAGACACGGGCATTACGTTTAAAGACGTTGCCGGCCAAGAAGAGGCCAAAGAGTCTATGCAAGAGATTGTTAGTTTCCTTAAGACTCCTGATAAGTACAAAGAGATTGGTGCTCGCTGCCCTCGTGGCGCCTTGCTTGTAGGCCCTCCAGGTACTGGTAAGACCCTCATTGCTAAGGCAGTTGCTGGTGAGGCTGGCGTTCCTTTCTTCCAGATTGCTGGCTCTGAGTTTGTTGAGATGTTTGTTGGACGCGGTGCTGCAAAAGTCCGTGACCTCTTCAAGCAAGCAAATGAAAAGGCTCCTTGCATCATCTTTATTGACGAGATTGATGCGGTTGGTAAGCGCCGTGATGCTTCTCTCAACTCCAACGATGAGCGTGAGCAAACCTTAAACCAGCTGCTCTCTGAGATGGACGGCTTTGATAACCACAAGGGTATTGTTGTTCTTGCAGCAACCAACCGCCCTGAGACCTTGGACAAGGCACTTCTGCGTCCTGGCCGTTTTGACCGCCGTATTCCTGTTGAGCTTCCAGACCTTAAGGGTCGTGAGGCAGTTCTTCAGATTCACGCCAATGATGTAAAGATGGAGCCAGGCGTTGACCTCTCTATTATTGCTAAGTCCACACCAGGCGCATCTGGTGCAGACCTCGCAAACATCATCAACGAGGCAGCTCTTCGTGCTGTTCGCTTTGGTCGTCGTCGTGTTACCACCGAAGACCTTGCTGAGTCTGTTGACGTTGTTATTGCCGGCGCAAAGAAGAAGAATACCGTTCTCTCTGAGCACGAGAAGGACGTTGTGGCTTATCACGAGACCGGCCATGCAATTGTTGGTGCCATCCAGAAAAACGATGCTCCTGTTACCAAGATCACCATTGTTCCTCGTACTGGCGGAGCTCTTGGCTTTACCATGCAGGTTGAGGATGATGAGCGTTATCTAATGAGCAAAAGCCAGGCAATGGATGAGATTGCTGTTCTCTGTGGTGGACGCGCAGCTGAAGAACTTATCTTTGGCGAGATGACCAATGGCGCTTCCAACGATATTGAGCGTGCAACAGCAATTGCTCGCGCTATGGTTACGCAGTACGGCATGTCTGACAAACTTGGCATGGTTACCCTCAGCCAGCAGCAAAGTCGCTACCTTGGTGGTGGCTCTTCCCTAACCTGCTCTGAGGCAACAGCTGAAGAGATCGATGCTGAAGTTAGACGCATTGTTGAAGAGGGCCACCAGCGTGCACTCCAGACGCTTAAAGAGAACCGCTTTAAGCTGCATGAAATTGCTCACTACCTGCAGAAGAAGGAGACTATTACCGGCGAGGAGTTCATGAACATCCTTAAACGTGAGAATACCTTTGCACCGGTAGTTGAGAACACCAATGAGGAAGGCTCCTCTACTTCTTCAGCAGAGTAACTTTGTCTCATAAGTAAAATTAAACGGCCGCCTATTCTGAACT
>CAURLG010000010.1:0-34042 GCA_963525825.1 uncultured Atopobium sp.
TCGTCATGGTCTCAACCCTTGCTCCTTTCCAGGAGGTCGACAAGGTTGAGGTAGAGAACCCTACCTACTAAGATCAACATCTGGTGAGAAAACCAGCGCTTGGCGAGAAGATCGTTCAAGCGCAACGTTCTTCTCGCCAGCGCAAACGCGAAGAGGGCCGCCTGGTGGTGGCCCTCTTTTTTATGGAACTAAAACGTTGGAACATTTCTTAATACCAAGTCAATTAGCTTATGTAATTCTGATCCAAACTGTATCTCATCAAAAACTAAGGGAATCATTGCATTGCCTCGTAAAACTACTTTGTAAGTTGGTCCCTCATCCAGTATTAGCCCCCCTTCATAATTAACAGTAGAAATTCTCTCCTGCTCTTCTTCTAACATTCCGTTAACGATTGGATTTGTTAGTTCATTAATTTTTTCGCTAATTTTCTGACATTCAGATACCGGAATTTTTAATTCTCTGGATTCAATTTCTTGCGATTCTAAAAACTGATTCTCAATGACCTTAAAGACGTTCCGCTCATCTTTTGAGAAAGAGCACACAAGAAGTATCCACGATTGCATGCCTTCTCTAAATTTTGATGAATGGACTTCATAAACTGCGAGCTTTCTAGTTGCAACATCAAAAAATAAATACTCTTTCATATAAAAGCTGCGTCCATAAATGAGCACTTGGGTATACATCGTCTATTGGCCCTTCCATACAAAAATCCACTTGATAGGAAGTATTCCTTATCAAGTGGATGGTATGTGTCCATCAAACTGGACAGTATAAACAGGAGACTCTTTACTGAAGGCTAAAAGTCTGAGCAGCAAGCTTATCCTTGCCAAAGAGCGGATATACCTCTACCTCAACATCGGACGAGCTAATAAGCTTGTAAGCTTGCTCAACATCAAGGCTTGTGCCAGTCTTAATCTTTGTCATACTGCTTTCCCAATTGACGCCGTCAGAAATTGCACTTTCAAGCTGCTGACCATCTTGATACGCTTCAACTCGCACCGAACTCATAAATGCAGCCGTCTCATCAGAGTTGTTTGTGAAGTTAAACGTGATTTTTGCTGCTGGATTCCCGTTGTAATCAGTAATCTGTGTGAGTGTGCCAATGGTAACCTCATACTTTTCTGGCTGCTTCTCTTCTGACTTCTTTGGCTCTTCCTTCTGTGTATCAGAGGTAGACGTGGATGTTGTGTTGCTGTTTCCGCATCCTACCAATCCTAGGGCGAACAAACTAGAAGCACCTGCATAAATGAACTCGCGACGTGTTAAAGACATAATTCCTCCTATGTTTGATGTGTCTTTTGCCTGTTAAACGCCTTTTTGAACAAGAACACTTACTACAGTGCAGATAGTAGTCATTGAAATGCGGTCATGTGTCCACCACATTGGACAGTTGACCTGGTTGCGGAACGCCTTGCGGATTTTTCAGTGTCGATTGATTCAAAACCCGGGTAATTATGCGCCCACGAAAAATGCCGCCGGAAACCCGACGGCATTTTCAGTTCATAAGGGAAAGAAAGAAACACAACGTTTAGCTGGTTGTTTGCCAAGAACCTGGCCATTTTCCAAGGACCATGTTTATTGGCGCCCAGAGGCTCACCGACCAAAGGACAAACTTACTTGTTGGACTGCTTAATCATCCAAATAGTCTTGGAAAGGAGAGCAATGTGCTCGTCCATTGCTGCGGAAACAAGGAAGTTGTCTTCAGCATCTGCATCCTTCTTAATCTCTGCTGCGAAGGCACGAATTGCCTCGTAGTCGGCAAGAATAGCCTGGTAAATCTCCTGAGGATTCTTGAATCCCTCTGCAGCCTCGGAAAGAGTTGCGTTCTTGAGGAAGGAATCCATAGAGCCCAGTGGAGAGCCGTCGTTCATCAGAATGAGCTCGGCAACCTCGTCAAGCTGGTCATACATTGCACCGTAAACCTCGTCGAGGTCAGTGTGCACGTTGTAGAAAGAAGGGCCGCTGACATACCAATGGAAGTTATGAATCTTGTGAGCCTCAACAGCGTAGTTAGCGAGAAGAACGTTGAGCTTATCGTTTAGCATAGTTAAAACCTTTCTATCTGGTTCCTACTAAATAGTAATGATTACTATTTAGTATCTATATTCCCCTCTTTGGGTGGGATATACAAATTTTCTAAAATTTTTTGAGATGCAATGTTTGAAGTCGCAACCCCACAATAACCTGCATGATTTTTGCTATTGCAGTCGACCTACACTCGTCTTTTTGACAAAACGGTTAAATCACACGGGTTTCTCGCCAAAGGGTTGTGGAAAGAAGGCAAAATCAGCGCAATCAAATTTTTAGCGCTCTCTTGCAAGGAGACCACATGACCAAGATTCCAAAGAGCTACCGTTCAAGCCTTTCGCTTTACGATACTCAGAAAGCAATTGAGCAGGTCAAGAACGTGTTTCTGACCAAACTGTGCGCCGCACTGAAACTGTCGCGCGTCACTGCTCCGCTGATCGTTGATCCCCTTACCGGCATGAACGACAACCTCAATGGTGTTGAGCATCCGGTTGCCTTTGACCTGCCAAACGTCGGCAAAAACGCCGAGGTAGTGCAGTCGCTCGCAAAATGGAAGCGCTATGCACTTTGGCGCTACAACTTTGCCGTTGGTCGCGGTCTAGTCTGCGATATGAACGCTATCCGTCGCGACGAACAGCCCGATAACCTGCACTCCATTTACGTGGACCAGTGGGACTGGGAACGCATCATCACGCAGGACGAGCGCAATACCGATACGCTGGAAGACGCCGTTTGTCGCATTGTTGAGGCAATCTGCGGAACCCTTGACGAGCTCAAGTGGCACTATCCGCAGCTTAACACGCAGCTCAGCCGCGAAGTTACCTTTGTGACCTCGCAGGAGCTTGAGGACCTCTACCCTACCCAAACGCCTAAGCAGCGAGAAGATCTGTTTGTTCGCGAGCATCCAACCACCTTTATCGTGGGTATTGGCGGTGCTCTAAACTCCGGACAGCCTCACGACTTCAGGTCTCCCGACTACGACGACTGGTCACTCAATGGTGACCTGTTGTTCTGGGATGAGACCTTGGACTGTGCGGTAGAGATCAGCAGTATGGGCATTCGTGTTGACGCTGAGGCACTTAAGTCACAGCTAGCAATCGCTGAATGCGAAGACCGACTTGAGCTGCCGTTCCATAAGATGCTCATTGATGGCGAGCTGCCCTTTACCATTGGTGGCGGTATCGGCCAGAGCCGTCTTTGCATGCTGCTGCTAGAAAAAGCGCACGTCGGAGAGGTGCAGGCATCTATCTGGGACAAGCAGACCGAAGACCGCTGTGCAGAAGCAGGCGTTTCTCTGCTCTAAGCAGCGGGCCTGAACACGCGAAGCGGATCTACATCGCGTGTCACTAAACGCACATAGCCGCCCTCAAAACTAAAAACATTTTGGCGTTTCTCCTGTTAACGCTACAATAGTAACCCAGTGTAATTAAAAGCCACTGAGTCTAACTGGCGATTTAAGGAGCGACTCTATGAATTGCCCCAACTGCGGAGCTGAAATTAGCAAGCACGCAAAGTTCTGTTCCAACTGCGGACAGAAGCTTTCTGACGTCGCGGACGCCGCAGACGTCGAGAAGCCCGATGCGCTCGCCGAGTCCACAGAACCTGCACCAGAAACCGCACCCGACAACTCCACCACAGCCACTGAGGTCATCGCACCAGCAGAAGCTGCTGAACCAGTTGACACCGCAACTGATCAAGACACAACTGATCCAGATGCAACTGTCCTGGCAGAGTATCCAGTCGATGACGAAGACGCCACTGCTGCAGAAACCTCGCTCCTAGAGGTATCGACAGACGACTCCTACATCACCCCAGATGAGGCGCCTACCGCTGTCACCGACTCGGACGCCGTTGCAGACGCTGACGCAGATGCTGACGCAGACCCTACCGTTGCGTCCGAAGCAGAACCTACAACCTTCATCAACGACCCAGATCGCATCGACGTCTTCACCTCTGACGACGTTGATTCAACTGCTATTTCGCACTTTGATCCTTCGCAGTTCACCGTTGTTTCAAGCGGACCTAGTTCCGTTGAGCGCAAGCAAACCAAGGACGGCTCGGACACACTCCGCAAAGTTGCATTTGGCCTGCTTGCGGCCGTTCTGGTTGTAGGCGCACTGGCCGTTGCTTGGGTCATTCAGTCCCACCAAGACGACGCAGCCAAGCGCAGCGCCGTCCAGCAGCGCATTGCAACCTATCAGGAGCAGATTGAGAGCGTTGGCGTTGATCCTCACAGTGACAGCAGTCGTGTTGAGCTTCTTAACCAATACGAAAAACTCAACGAAATTCAAGAGCAGATTCAAACTGACCAAAAGAACGGCCAGTTCCGCCTTCCTAATGGCAGCGATGATACGGGACTCAACGTTTTGAACAGCTCAATCTCTGACCAACAAAAGAGCATTCGCGACTGGTTCGAGGCCGACTACAAGCGCAGGCTAACCGCAAACAGCTTCAACGACACAGATACCGCAAATACTATGGATCAAAAGTCTGTGGCAAATAAGCTTGTTGAGCTACAGGCTCTTCTCGGAGATATTGAGCACGAGAAGGTTATTTGGGGCGACGATACAGGCAACAATTCAACCTATGATTCATACCACTCTCGCGTATCTGACCAGATAAAGAAGGGTGAAACTCTTAAATCTGGCGTGGCCGAGAAGACCAAAAAAGAGCAAGAGCAGAAGGATAAAGACAAGAAGTCCGAGGAAGACCGCAAGAAGGCCCAAAAGTGGGTTGGCACCTATAGCGGCACCGGCACTGACGGCAAGCCGATGGAGGTTGTCATCCAGAAAGACGGCACGGTCATTTGGCGCACTGGTGGTCAGCCAGAGGTTCGTGGCACCTGGACTGGTGACGAGTCAAAGCTTGAACTTGACTTCAACGGCCAGGTCAGTGGCAGAAGCGAGCCGTTCACCCTCTCTTCCACCAACGGTGGAAGAACCGTAACCATCAGCTCTCAGAGCAGCACCTGGAATACTGACACACTTTCTAGGAAGTAAGACATACTAGAAAACCGCACGTCACACTCCACAAAATATGGCGAGAAGACCGATCGATCTTCTCGCCATTTGTTTACAAAGCGAACGCTGTTCCACACGGTAGTCGTTCTTCTTGCCAAACTCCTACGCGCCAAGTGCGCGCTGTCCAAGCACCAAAGCACCTAGAATGCCCTGGTTTCCCTCGCAACCTCCAGGAACAACATAATTCTGTATGTCCTCTATCTCCGGAGTGTTGATGTAGCCGTTGAGGTACGCAACAAGTTTCTGCTGAATGAGCGGGAACAGCTGCTTCTGCTCCATGACGCCTCCGCCCAAAATAATGCGCTGAGGTGAGTAGCACATTACGTATGTGGAGAGAGCCTTTGCAAGGTAGGAAGCCTCAAGCTCCCATACCTCGTCTTTCTCGGTAAGCTCAACAGCTGGAAGTCCCCAGCGCTCTTGAATAGCAGGACCTGATGCCAGCCCCTCAAGGCAGTTCTGGTGATAGGGACACTTTGTCTGCTGCCACGGATCGTTTGCCTCACGTTCAACGAGGATATGACCAGCCTCGGGATGGAGCATACCGTGCTGGAGTTTTCCTTCAAGCAGCACGCCGGCGCCAATTCCGGTTCCTACTGTCAGGTAGACAACGTTATCAAGGCCGCGAGCTGCACCAAAAACTGCTTCTCCTAAACAAGCTGCATTAACATCAGTGTCGTATCCAACAGGGACGTTCAGTCCATCCTTCAACGCCTGCAACAGATTGAAGTTGCGCCAACCTTGCTTAGGAGTCGAGAGAATCTTTCCGTAGCTAGGCAGGTCAGGATTGACTCCCGTGGGGCCAAATGCGCCAACACCTAGAGCCTGAATAGAGCGAGCTTTGAACCAGTCCACAATCTTTGGCAAAACAGACTCTGGCGCTGTCGTGGGAAAGACCTCACGCTCACAAATTTTTCCGTCTGGTGTACCCGTGGCAAGAACAATCTTTGTTCCGCCAAACTCAATACCACCAAGAAGAGTCTCTGCACACATGTTTTTCTCGCCAGCTATTTGTTAAGAAGCTTCTCGTACACGTCAATAAAGTCCTCAGCAATAATGCGGAAAGACTCGGCCTGCATAAGCTGGTCCTCAGCGTGGAGCAAGATGAGCGAGAACTCAACGTTGCTGTTATCAATTGCGGACTGCTGCAGCATGTTCAGATGCGTGCTATGGCCCTCATTAAAGATCTCTGTACCAGCAATAATATCTGCACGCGCGCCATCAATATCGCCCGTTTTTGCCTTCTGGATAGCGCCAATATACATTGACTTTGCCGTTCCAACAGTAGCAATAATCTCAAAGGCTGCTTCTTGCGTAGCAGTCATGCCGTCATCTAAATCCATTTTTACCCCATACTCTTTTCTTGAGCACCTGGGAGCTCAGGAAATCTTTTGCCGATTATTTAATAAGCTCAAGTGCGTCGTCAAGAATTTTTGCAGCGTTCATCCTGCCGTAATCAACCATGGGGATAACAGCTACAGGAGTAGATCCTGCTGCAGCCTCAACGTCTGCCTTTGCATACGCAATCTGAGGTCCAAGCAAAAAGACGTCTGCGCCATCGATAAGCTCAAGTGCCTTATTAAGAGGATTTGCAATAATCTCTGCATCCAAACCACGAGAAGCAGCCTCTTTCTGAAGCTTCTGAACAAGCAGACTCGTGGACATTCCGGCGTTGCAAGCAAGTAAGATTTTCATGTGATCTCCTTTTGATGAGCCAGCCACCGAATACGATGGCTGGCTTCAAGTGATACTCAGATTATAAGCTTACAAACTACTCTGCATCCTGAGCGTTCTCTGCAAGAGCCTCAGCCTGCTTGGCCTGTGCACGCTCGGAAATCTTCATGAATGGCAGGTAAATTGCCATGGCGAGAAGAACCTCGATGACCTGCCAGATAACGGCACGAATGTCGCCACCGGTTGCCAGCCAACCACTCAGGAAGACTGGGGTGGTCCAAGGAACCATTGCAACGCAAGGGTTAATCCAACCAAGGTTGGTGAACAGGTAGGTCAGGCCGATGAACAAATCTGGAACAAGAACAAATGGAATCATCAAAGGAAGGTTAAAGACGATTGGATAACCGTAAATAACTGGCTCGTTGATGTTGAAGATACCTGGAAGAAGAGAAAGTGCTGCAACATCTTTGGAAGCCTTGTTCTTAGAGAAGACAAAGGTGTCAAGAAGCAGCATCAGAGTACAACCAGAACCGCCGATCAGCGCAAAGGTGTTGATGATCTGCATGTTCATGTAGTGGTCCTGAGGAATTGGCTGACCAGCTGCAAAAGTTGCCATGTTGTCAACAATAAGCATGGTCAGGATTGGCTCAATCAGAACACCAGAGATGGTGGACTGGTGAATGCCAAGGCAGAAGAGCAGGTTTGCAAAGGTGTAGATGATGATGACTGCAAATGGACCAGCATTCATGAGGCCCTTCAGTGGGGCAGAAATGCTTGTTGCAATGATGGTCATAAGGTCAGTGCCAGCGCAAACTGCAAGAAGAGCAGAAGCAATACCAAAGACGGTCAGGGTCAACATCATAGGAATCATGGTGTTAAAAGAATCTGCAACCGCTGGTGGAACGCCCTCACCAAGGCTGACCTTCAGCTGCTTAACGCTGGAGAGCTTGATGAAGATGGTGGTAGAAAGCAGGCCAATGATGATTGCACCAAAGAGGCCGTTAGTACCGGTGAAGGAAGTGGAGAAAGCACCAGTTACATCAACGCCAGTAACTGCATAGCCGGTTGGCAGAAGCTTAGCAACATCAGCTACAGGAAGTGCAACTCCTGCAGCTGCTGCATCAGCGGCGTTTGCTGCATGAAGAACAGCACCTGCAGTGGCAACAATGCTCTGAGGCATCATGATGATAAGTGCAGCAATACCAATAACAACGCAAGAGATTGCGTTTTCAAAACGCTTGTTACGAGCGAGGCAATAACCAATAATGCCTGCAAGAATAACTGCCGAGAAACTCAGAGTACCCTGAGCAACTGCTGCGCCCCAAACCTTGAAATTAGCCAAGGTAACTGGATCATTTGCAAAGATGAGTGGGAACAGAACGTTGTTGATCAGTACTGCAATACCAGCCAAGATGTAAATTGGGCTGACAGTTGCAAATGCATCGCGCAGGCTCCTCAAATGAACTTGATTACCTACTTTTGCAGAAACTTCTGCAAATTTATCTAGAAACGATGCCTGGCCATTATCTTTTGCCATGAACAAACTCCTTTCACGAGTTTCTAGTCAACTATATGTGTAGTGGCAACTTGCTTAAGCCACTCAGCTGATTTCTTAAGACGACGGTTGTAGTTATCTTCCAAATCAACCTCAACAAAGCCGTAACGGTTCTTGAAGGCATTTGCCCAGGACCAGTTATCGATGATGGCCCAGTAGTGATAACCACGGCATTTTGCGCCGTCCTGAATTGCACGAGCAATCCACTCAAGATGACGACGGACAAAATCAACACGATAATCGTCTTGAATTACACCGTTTTCGTCTTTCTTAAGATCTTCTCGCTCTACACCCATGCCATTCTCGGAAATAAACCACTCAAGCTCTGGATACTCATCGCGAACCTTCATGGCAAAGTCGTAAAGACCCTGTGGGTAAATCTCCCAGCCACGGGATACATTCATCTCTGCTTCTGGCCAGATATATGGATCAGCAAAGTTTGGAATGCCATTTTCGTCAGTATCTTTTGCAGGAGCTTGAATGCGCTCTGGGTGGTAATAATTGCAGCCCAGCCAATCCACAACGCCGTCGGCAAGAATAAGTTTGTCCTCAGGGCGAATAGGCAGGTTAACACCACGGGTCTGCAGCGTATCGATGACATCCTGTGGAAGCTCTCCCTTGGTTACCAGGTCAAGCCACCAGCGAATGTTGACGCCGTCAGTCATGCGTAGCGCCTCAAGATCTGCCTCAGATGGATTCTCTTTGGTATATGGTGGTGCAAAGCAGTTGATGAGGCCAATGCGAGAGTCCTCAAGCATAAAACCTGCTGCTTTTGCACGGCGATACTCGCGCACACCAAGTGCGTGAGCAAGTGAAATGTTGTACTGAACAGCACGAGCACGCGAATAATTCTTAACAAAGGGGTACCAGCCACCAAGTGTGTAGCGGACCTCTGGCTCAACAATTGGCTCGTTAAAGGTAAACCAATAACGAATCTCTTTTCCAAACGTTTCAAACGCAATACGTGCGTAATGCGCGTATGCCTCAACAACCTCACGAGACTCCCAGCCACCGCGATTGAAGAGGTATTCAGGCATGTCAAAGTGGTAAAGGTTTACAAAAATCTCAATACCAACCTTCTTAGCAACAGCAAAAAGGTGGTGATAGTACTTCTCGCCCTCTGGATTAAGGTTGCCGTTAATGTCCAACAAACGGCTCCACTGAATAGAAGTGCGAATGGAATCCATGCCAAGAGACTTGAGAAGCTGAAGATCGTCTTCCATTCTTTCTGTAAAGTCATTTCCAGCGTAGGAACCAACGCGGTTGTGGAATGCATGAATGTCCAGGTTAGACCAGGTGTCCCAAAGGTTTGGCAGCTTTCCTCCGTCTTGCCATTTACCCTCGGTCTGTGGACCAGACATTGCCCCACCAAAGAAGAAATTCTCAGGCAACTGATACGACATGTCCATCCTTTCTCAAAAGTATCTAAACCTGACATGTCAACTTTATAAAATAGATATGTTAGGTTTTCTATGTAGTATACTAATGCAAATCAGATAGAATGCAAAGTAAAAAATTTTGCTACCTGAGGAGGTGTCATGAATAAGTACGACTTGATTGTTCAGGATCTTAAAACTGATATTACTATAGGCACATATCCTGCTTATTCTCGCCTGCCTTCTGTTGCTCAGCTCTGCGAACACTATGAAGTGAGCAAAATTACCATTAATAAGGCACTAGAAGTTCTTGAGCAGCAAGGACTTATCTTCAGGCGAAAAGGCTCCGGCACTTTTGTCAAAAAGCTGGAAGAAGGAACACAAATTAAGCCAAGTAAAGAAATCTCCGGTCAAATGGAAGGTTTCATGGCTGAACACGCTGCCCGAGGCGAGCGCGTTAAATCAAAGGTCTATACCTTTGAAGTTGAGCGTCCCTCTGAATACATTGCTAAAGCTCTTGATATTACTACCGAAGATTTTGTATACAGAATTGTGCGCGTCAGGCTTGTTGAAGGGACTGCGCAGGTCATCGAGTATACCTACATGCCCATTAGCCTAATTCCCAATCTTAAAATGACCCATCTAGAGCACTCAATTTACAACTACATTGAAGACGAAATTGGACTTAGAATTGCTAATGCACACCGTGTTATTAGGGCAGTCATGCCTACTGAGGTTGAGGCTTCGAGGCTAGAAATTAGCACGGGCGACCCCCTCCTGGAGGTTGAGCAAATCGGTTATATCGACGATGGTCGTGCGTTTGAATATTCCATCTCGCGACATGCACATGGCTATGAGTTCATGACTATTTCTATGCACTAACCCCTGGTATAACGTTACAAATATGGCGAGAAGACCAATTGATCTTCTCGCCATTTGTTTGCGTGTGAACAACACAGACTTACTCGCCCAGGATGACGTGCCTAAACTCGCCGTCCTCGTAGATTCCGCAGCTGTGCGTGCCGTCCTTTGGAATGCCTACAGAACCTGGATTAAACACAGTGACCTCTGGGTGGTCAGCGCTCTGCATGTTAACTTTTCTGTGCGTATGGCCGTACACAAACGCGTCCATACTTGGCGTCTGAGGCCATTTATCAACGCTGTTATGAATACCAGGGCCAAAGACGTGACCGTGGGTAAAGAAGATAGTGAACTGCTTGCCCGTCTTTGGATCCTTATCAAACAAGATGTTGTAATCAGCCATGCAAGGGAAGTCCAGAACCATCTGGTCAACCTCTGCCTCGCAATTTCCGCGGACCGCAATGACCTTATCGGAAATGCTGTTCAACATCTCAATAACGCGCTTTGGTGCGTAGTCTGCAGGAAGATCGTTGCGAGGACCGTGATAGAGCAGATCTCCCAGAAGCAAAACGTACTTTGGCTGCTCCTCCTCTATGACCTGCATGAGCTTCTCGCAATAGTCGGCAGCGCCGTGAATATCTGAAGCAATTACAACCTTCATCAACGTATCCTCTCTATACGTGTTTCTACACGTAGCTTCATACGCGTGTATCAATAAATTATTTTATGGTATTGATGGCGTCTAACCAGTTACAAGCGCTGGCAAATCGGTCACCGTGCAAATGCCTGCTTAGAACCTACCGGTCATCCTTGCGTCAGGATCAGCCTCGGAAACACGTTGACGAAGATCTGCAATAGCCGCAGGTATCTCGTCTGTGTTGTACGGCGTCATCTGGTACACCCAGTTAATCCAGTTGCGATACAGCAAGTTTGCGTGCGCACGCCAGGTAAACAGCGGCTGCTTTTCTGGATCATTATCAGGGAAGTAATTCTCCGGCAGGCGGATAGGCAGACCCTTGTGGAAGTCGCGCCAATACTCCTCTGCAAGCGTATCGCGATCATATTCAAAATGACCGGTTACAAAAATCTCGTGAAAGTCTCTTGTGGCGAGAAGTGCAGGACCGCTGGTAAAGCCCTCAGAAAGTACGGCAAGCTCGGGGTGGTCTACCAGAGCTGATGTCTCAATCGCAGCATGACGAGAATGCGGCATGTAATGTACCTCGTCAAATCCATTGGTGAGGAAGCAATACTCATCGCATAAACGCTGCGGAAAAATACCAAAAAGCTTAGCGCCCAGCATCTTCTTGGGAATATCGTGCAGGTAATACAGGCCAGCTAGTGCGCCCCAGCACAGGTACATCGTAGAAAAGACGTGCTCCTGAGACCAATCAACAATGCGACAGAATTCATCCCAATAGTCAACGTCCTCATATTTAAGATCTTCGATAGGAGCACCCGTAATAATCAGACCGTCATAATTCTTATCTTTGAAGTCATCAAAAGTTGAATAAAACGTGACCAGATGGTCGGCGGCAGTGTTTTTAGATTCATGCGAAGAGATGCGCATAAAGTCACACGTTACCTGAATAGGAGACTTTGAAATCAAACGAAGAATCTGAGTTTCTGTCTGAATTTTCTTAGGCATTAAATTCAAAATTGCCAGGCGCAGCGGGCGAATCTCCTGGTGTTCTGCAACTTCTTCCTCAAGCGCAAAAATACGCTCCTCTTGCAGTGTCTTCTTAGCTGGTAAACCATCTGGAATATTAATAGGCATGGCAACTTCCTTTGGCTAATCGTTGCACATAAGTATACTTGTTTATATGGAAATAACTTTTGCCGAGCTCGGGCTAAACGAGCAAATTCTGGCAGGCGTAGCAACACTTGGGTTCAGCGCGCCTACTCCCGTGCAAGCCGCGGCAATTCCCGCTGTCCTCGCGGGAAAGGACGTTGTTGCGTCTGCGCAAACGGGAACAGGTAAAACTGCAGCGTTTATGTTGCCTACGCTGCAGCGCATTGCTGTCGAGAAACCCGGTGGGACCGAGAAGCTCGATGCCAAGGAGCCCAACGCGAGCGCCAAACCCAACGCGGCCGCCGGACGCGGCGCCAAGCATAACGCCAAGCGAGGCGACGCCAAACGCAATACATATCCTCGCGCGCTCATCATCACGCCAACGCGAGAGCTAGCTGCTCAAATTGATGCCGTTGCCAAGAGCGTTTGCGCATCCACCGGTCAGCAGGCCGTCATTGTTACCGGTGGCGCTCGCTACAAGCACCAGATAACCGCGCTGCAAAAAGGTTGCGATGTACTGGTGGCAACACCTGGCCGCCTGATAGATCTTCTCGACAAGAAGCATACAAGCCTTGAGAACATCCAGGTACTGGTGCTCGACGAGGCGGATCGTATGCTTGACATGGGATTTTGGCCAAGCGTTCATCGCATTATGGAGCAGCTGCCCAAAGCGCATCAAACGCTGCTTTTCTCGGCAACGCTCCCCGCATCAATCACATCGACTATAGACGCGCTGCTTAAAGATCCAGAGCGCATTGAGATTGCAAGAACCGGACAGACTGCGGCAACAATCGAGCAACATTTATGCTCGGTCACTCAGGGACAAAAACCGCAGCTCTTAAAGGCGCTTATCGACTCGTTTGATCCTGCGCCAGAGCGTGTGTTGGTGTTCTGTAGGACAAAGTCGCGCGTTGACAGCATTTACAAAAATCTCAAAGCCGCAGGTCTCAAGGTTGACGTTATGCATGCGGACCGTCCGCAAAAAGCTCGCGCAAGAGCGCTGGAGCGATTCCGTAGTGGCGCCATTCAGGTTCTTGTTGCAACTGACGTCATGAGCCGCGGTATTGATATCCAGGGCATTGACGCAGTCATTAACTTTGACGTGCCGCTTGACCCTGAGGATTATGTTCACCGCATTGGCCGAACAGGCCGTGCAGGAGCCGCAGGTCAGGCGTTCACTTTTATGGGACCAGACGAGGTCACGCCTCTCAGAGAAATTGAATATTTTACAAAAGCGCTCATTCCTACATGGGATCTATCTGGCTTTTCTTACGATACTGGACGCATTATGCTCCAGGACTCCCGCTCTACCTCCAAGACCACGCGTTCGATGTTCTCGGGCTCAAGGTCAAGAGGCAAAGGATTTGGATTTGGCGGCAGATATGGCCGACATACGTAATCTATAATCGATGCAGTCAGCTCATACAGTAAAGGAATCAAAATGGGCCCTTTTAATGGCGTTGGTGTAATTTTTGCTCTTGGAGCAGCAGCTCTTCATGTGGTTATTTTTTATCTTGAGTCATTTGCCTGGACTTCTGACGGCACACTCAAGGCCTTTAACATGACAAAAGAAGAGGCAGAGAGCACCGAAAAAATAGCTTTTAACCAGGGATTTTACAATCTCTTTCTTGCCATTGAGGTATTCGTTGGCGTCTTCTTGATGGCCACCAGAAATCCAGCAGGTAAAGCGCTTGTTATCTTTGCTGTATGTTCAATGGCATTTGCCGCAATTCTTCTCTTTGTGACTTCTCCCGACAAACGCTCCGCAGCCATCAAGCAGGCAGTATTTCCTCTTATGGCACTCTGCAATTTGATTCTGTAACTTTTGAACATAGATGCTGGGCACATACAGACACCCAGCTTTTTTGTAAGCACTTCTCGCGAGAAGGACCATCATGAAGCAACTCCGCCCTTATCCACAGGTTATTATCACCAAGAAAGCTGCTCGCGCGCTTGCGGGCGGCCATCCTTGGGTCTTTGAGGGCGAGGTTATTCGTGTAGAGCCGTCTCCAGAAAGCGGCAAGCATGCTCAAAATGGTTGCATTGTTGATGTCTTTGAAGAGAACGGCACCTACCAGGGCACTGGTCTTCTGTCAGAAATGAGCAAGATTCGCGTCAGAATTGTGACAAGAAATGCCAACGATAGGCTCAATGAAGCATTTTGGAGTCGCAAGATTAGCTGGGCGTGGGAACACCGCAAGACCACTATGGGAAACCGCGCTCTACCAGGGACTGAACCCGATACCAATTGTTGCCGCGTCATCTTCTCTGAGGCCGACGGCTTTCCTGGCTTAATCGTTGACCGCTACGAGAATGTGCTTGTTGCGCAGGTAGGAACCGTTGGTATGGAGCATCTGCGCAACGTCATCTACCCGCTGCTTCTTGAGGTTTTCTCTGCAGACGGTCAGGTAATCGACGGCATTTACGAAAGAAATGACTCCCCCTCGCGCCTTAAAGAGGGACTTCCGCAATATAAAGGCTGGTGGACAGGTGATTCTCCTGACGAGAATGGCTTGCTTGCAGAAAGCACCCTTACCCTGCCTTCAACTCACGTTCTTGCAACAGAAAACGGACTCAAATTCAATCTTGACCTGGAGAACAGTCAGAAAACCGGCTTTTTCTTGGATCAAAAATACAACCGCCGAGCAGTTCGTCAGCTTGCACAAGGCTGTCGTGTACTGGATTGCTTCTGCCACGTTGGTCCGTTTGGCCTTAACGCTGCAGCAGGAGGGGCAGATTTTGTCCGCTGCGTAGACGTCAGCCAGACCGCCATTGACCTTGCTCACCAAAATGCGGTGCTCAACGGCTTAGCGGATAACATGGACTTTACCTGTGCAAACGTCCTTGAATACCTGCCAACACTAGCTGGTGACCGAGGTCAACTCAAGGCAGAGGGAGGTCCGTTTGACCTCATCATTCTGGACCCGCCTGCATTTACCAAGACGCGCGATAAGGTTCGCAGCGCCATGCGCGGCTATAAGGAAATCAACGCTGCAGCCATGAAGCTGCTACCTCGAGGTGGCTACCTGGCTACTTGTTCCTGCTCTCACTTCATGACAAGAGATCTTCTCGCCCAAGCAATTGCCGAGGCAGCTCACCACACTAACGTGCAACTCAAGCAAATTGAAGAGCGACAGCAAGCTCCTGACCACCCAATTCTTTGGGGTGTTCCCGAGAGTCATTACCTTGATTTCTTTATTTTCCAGGTGATCTAAAACTACTTATTATTTGCTTTTGCGACGCTCTTTGAAGAAAGCTTTGAGCTGTGCAGATGCTTCGTCTGCTAATACTCCGCCTGAGACAGCAAACTCGTGATTAAGTCTTGGGTCACTACTCACGTCAAACAACGTACCCGTTGCACCGCCCTTTGGGTCAAACGCGCCAAACACGCAGCGATCGATACGAGCATTGACCATCAATCCTGCGCACATCAAGCAAGGTTCCAGCGTTACGTAGACCGTACAACCCGAAAGCCTCCAGCGGCCAAGCTTTTTTGAGGCCTCTTGCATGGCGAGAAACTCAGCGTGCGCAGAAGGATCGTTATCAATCTCACGACGATTATGTGCAACGGCAATAACCTCTCCCTCGCACACTACAACTGCTCCGATAGGCACTTCTCCTATCTGTGCTGCAAGCTCTGCCTGCTCAAGAGCGAGTTTCATATTCTTCTGATCAAGAGCAGCTTGTGGGGTCAAAGGCTCTTGTGCTTCGTCACTCATAGCTGCTCCTCACTTGTCCGATTGCTGCCGTAAATCTTACGGAATTCTGACACGATTCTGACGCCTATCTTTCACATTCTGGCGCGAATCTGTCACGAACCTGACGCATATTTGTCTTCACTCAATTATGAAGCAAAACCGAACTTACCAAATCCCCTACTCGCAAAAAACTGAATTATGCGGTAGGATATTACCGCTTTGGAGAGGTGGCAGAGTGGTTGAATGCGGCGGTCTTGAAAACCGTTGAGCGGTGTCCCCGTTCCGAGGGTTCGAATCCCTCCCTCTCCGCCATTTTTGGCGGTCCTCAACTTAACGTTTTACCTTCAGAACTTCCATTCCATCTCACGTCATTTCTAGCTCAACGTTCTTCTCGCCAATGTGTGGGCGAGCATTCCATTCACCGAAAGACTCCTTAACAAGTTAAAAGCTTTAATCAAAAACGCCTTAGATTTTTAGTTTTGGGTATAATTAACCTGTCCAAATGGATGGCTGACACAGGATTGTCAGTGATTGAAAGGATTTAGCATGATTATTGCCGCAGTTGTAGTTATTGTCCTTCTTGTTTTCTGGGCCATTAGCATTCACAACAACATCATCCGCGCAAGCAACAGGTGCGATAACGCTTGGGCAGCTATCGATACGCAGCTTCAGCGTCGTAACGATCTGATCCCTAACCTGGTCAACACCGTTAAGGGTTACGCAGCTCACGAGTCTCAGACTTTTGAGGCAGTTACCTCCGCTCGTGCTGCAGTCGCAAACGCTCACACTCCTGAAGAGAAGATGCAGGCTTCCGGCACTCTTTCCAACGCTCTGACCAACCTGTTTGCTGTTGTTGAGAACTACCCAGAGCTCAAGGCAAACCAGAACTTCCTGGAGCTCCAGGCAGAGCTTACTGACACCGAGAACCGCCTCAGCTACGCTCGCTTGAGCTACAACGACGTTGTTATGAACTACAACAACATCATCGCTGTTTTCCCAAACAACCTTCTTGCTGGTGGACGTTCCCCACGTACCAGCTTCCAGGTTACCGACGAGTCCGCTCGTCAGGCACCAAACGTACAGTTCTAAGAGCTGTTTCGTTTACACTTTGTACCAGCTCAGCCCGGTACCTGCGTTCCGCAGGTACCGGGCTTTTTTGTACGCCGTAAAGCTCCGCGGGTCGGACTGGTCGCACGCTGGTCGTGCGCTGAACGCGCGGCGGTTGCGCACTGTCCGCGCGCTGGCCACACCTCGGCTGCAGGTAAATCCGAGCAGCTAGATTATGTGAAGAGTCTTTACAGCCTTGCAGGAAAATCGTTAAAATAGTTACATCTGTGAATTGTCCTCGCAAGCACAATTCACGTTCTATTGGATGAAGAGAAAGGTCAGCATGAAACCTCGACCTCACAGTCGCTGACCTCTTGCGGTGTGCCGATTTGCACCGTGAGGGGTGAAATCGCAATGCAGTCCCCGTGGCAATTACGCAGAGTTTCTCGCCAAAGCCACGTTTTAGTCTTCGGACGCATGTAAGGAGCACACATGATTTATCTTTCCCAGTTAATGGGTAATCCGGTTCTAGATTCAGAAGGCGAGAAGATCGGTTCTGTCTCTGACCTTGGAATTGCTACCGGAGAAGTTTTTCCTCGCATCACTTCCCTTGCTTTTATGGGCCCTGGCCGCACGCCAATGATGATTTCTTGGCGCAAGTATGTTGATACCTACGATGAGGACGTCATCAGGCTCAAGGTACCTTCAACTGAGATTCGTTTCTCGTACCTGCAGCCTAACGAAGTTCTTCTGGCCAGAGATATTCTGAACAAGCAGATTGTTGATACGCGTGGTATTCGTGTTGTCCGCGTAAACGACCTCAAGCTTTCCGATACCAGCTCAACACAGCTGCGTCTTCTGGGTGCAGAGGTTGGCGCACGCGGCCTGCTGCGCAGCCTTTCTCCCCATCTAGAGCACCTGGTCACCCGCATTGCGCGCGCTATGGGCCACCCCATGCAAGAGCGCATCATTGCGTGGAGTTACATGGACCTGGTTGAGCGCGACCTCTCCAACGTTAAGCTCTCCGTTTCCCACAAGACGTTGGACGAGCTGCATCCTGCTGACGTTGCTGACATTATTGAACGCCTGGACTCTCGCCTGCGTAGCCAGGTGTTTGCCCAACTTGATGACGAGCAACGAGCCGGAGCAATGGCAGAGTTCAACGACGACGCTATGGCGGTTGAGCTCATCGGCGGCCTGAATGAAAAAGAAGCATCTCGCATCCTGTCCGAAATGGACCCAGACGACGCAGCCGAGCTTGTCTCCGAGCTGAGCTATGATCGTGCCGAGAAACTCCTGCGCTTGATGGGCGTTAAGGAGCAGCGCGCTATTAGGCAACTGCTGGGATATCGCGAGTACACCGCTGGTCGTATTATGACGTCTGAGGCGCTTTCTGTTCCTGAGGACCAGACCGTTGCGTACGCCTTTGATCGCCTGCGCAACCTGGACGAAGACTTTGAGACCGTCCGCTACCTCTACCTTACTGACGAGGATGGCCGCCTGTCTGGAACCGTTACGCTGAACCGCCTGATTGTCTCCGAGCCAGAAACTCGTCTGGAGGAGATTGCTAATAAGAACCTGGTCACCGCCTCACCAGAGGACGACCAGGAGGACGTTGCTCGTAACATTGCAAAATACAACCTGCTGGCCATGCCTGTTGTTTCTGACGATAACCGCCTGCTGGGTATTGTTACCGTCGACGACGCCCTTGACGTTCTTGAAGAGGAGCACGCTGAGGACCTGCAGATTGTTGGTGGCGGCAGGAGCGATTCCGATTCTGGAGACCGCGGCCGCAACATTATTTGGTTCCTCCACCGCAACCTCTGGCTTTTATTCTGGGTTGCTTCCGTTGTGATTGCTGCCTTTGTAGGAACAGCCGCAACATCTAATCCAATCATGGGCATTTTCGCAGCTCTTTGCACTATTACCATGCCAATCTCGCTGAACTTGAGCGAGAATACCGTCAACTATGTGACAAACTTCTTCCTCACAGACGATCCTGGCAGTGAGAAGTCTCCTTCTATCTTAGGCTTTGCCTTCCGCTCGCTTCTACTGGGTCTTCTGGTCAGCGGACTCATTTGTATCCTTGGTGCTGCAGCTCATGCCCTGCTAGAGGCGCTGTTCCACCCCTACGATCCAAATGCAGGCGCATTCTACGCCGCGCTCTTTGACCAGACCATTATTCAGATTTTTGGTGCAGCAGCTGGCTCTACGCTTATTTCCTTCCTGCTAACCCCAATTTTCTTGGCTGTACTTCGCCATCGTGAGGAGAAAAACCAGGAAACTTCAGGTCTCACGCTTACCCTGATTTCCATGAGTCTTTCGGTGGTGACATTCTTCGTCCTCTCTTACGTTCTCTCGCTTGTGAGTGTGGTGTAAATGGCGCAAGAGAATGCAGAGGTAAAGAGTTCGGTTGCAGAGCAGGACGCTGCTGCAGAGCTGGGCGCTGCTGGCCAGCTTTCTGCGGGCGACGGAAGCGTCATCGAGCAGGGCAAACGCGCATCTAAAGAGAAGGCTCCGGTCAACAAAAACAGCCTCAAGTACATTTTGATGGCAATGGGTCCCGGTCTTCTCGCCGCATTTGCTGGTAACGACGCCGGTGGCATTGCAACCTACTCCAGCGCAGGCGCTACCTTTGGCTACTCGCAGCTGTGGACCGTGCCGCTCATGTGCTTCCTGCTGATTGTGGTTCAAGAAACCGCAGCTCGAATGGGCTGTGTTACCGGTAAAGGTATTGCATCGCTGGTGCGCGAGCGCTTTGGTATTCGCCTTTCCACACTGGCAATGGGCGCACTGCTGCTCTCCAATATTGCTGTTACCTTCTCCGAATTCGCAGGTATTGCCTCCAGTATGGAGCTCTTTGGCATTCCAACGTACGTCTCGGTGCCTATTAGCGCCCTGATGGTGTGGCTTCTGACTGTTGGTGGATCGTACCGTCGCATCGAGAAAATTCTACTGGCAATTAGCTGCATTTTTGTCACATACGTGGTGGCTGGCGTGCTTGCTCAACCAGACTGGGGTGAGGCTCTGCGCGTCACCATCATTCCGCAGCCTTCCGCTGAACCGTCATACATTTCTCTGTTGGTTGCAAATATTGGTACTACCATCAGTCCGTACATGATCTTCTTGGTTGCATCAAATGTTGTCGAGAAGAACCTTGATACCAGCGACATTCCCGCACAGCGTGCAGACAATGTTGCCGGAGCAATCCTGGCCGAGGTCATCACCTGGTTCATTATGCTGACCACCGGCGCTGTCCTCTTCCCTCGCGGAATCTCTGTTGACTCTGCTGCCGACGCTGCTCGCGCACTTGAACCACTTGCTGGTCAGTACGCTAGTACCCTCTTTGCACTGGGCATGGTTGGCGCGTCCTTCCTTGCAGCGTGCGTTCTACCAGGCATTACCGCAAGCGCTATCTGCGAGGCATTTGGTTGGGAGCGCGGAGCTGACCGTAGCTGGCAGGAGGCCCCTGTCTACCACGGCATTATTACAACCGTCCTGGTCATTTCTGCGCTGGTTGTTCTGATTCCAGGCATGAGTCTCTTTGGCATTATGATGGCCGCCCAGGTCATCAACGGTATTCTGCTGCCAATTCTGCTTGTCTTTATGGTTATCATCGCGGCCGACAAACACATCATGGGCAAGTACGCCAACGGTCGCATCTGGAACGCACTGACCTGGTTTACCATCGTCACCGTCATCATCCTGACCATTGTGATGTTCATTCTGCAGGCCATGGGCTTGTAGCGCGCGTCACGCAACTGCAGCACAAAAATAGGGCGAGAAGACCGATCTTCTCGCCCTTTGTTTTATGCGATTATCTGCGGCTTATTACTTGCTTGCCTTGTCAAACTCGTCCTTGAAGTCAGAGAACATCTTGCCCATGCGGCCAAGCTGCATACCAAAACCCTTAGCAGCCTTGTTTGCGGTAGCCTGCGTGGACGACTTGCTCGCGGGCTTAGCGGTAGGCTTACTAGCTGCGCTCTTGTCAGCTGTGGTCTGCTCCTCCGCAGATGGCTTCTCGAGGCGAACATCCTCTGCAGCAATGGGAGCTGGGCGCTCGGAATCGTCTTCTGCGTCGGGCTCGGTAGCGTCTTCGATAGCACGCTTTGCCTTGGCCAGCGTCTTACCCAGGGCAAACGCGCCCTTCTCGGTAGCCTCTGCAACAGCCTTTCCGGCTTTAGCTGTAGCCTCAGAAGCCTTTGCGGCGGCTGCCGCGTAACCCTCGCCTGCCTTTGCAGCTAGTCCGCCAGTGAGCTGGGCATCTGCTGCTTCATCGGAGAGGACCATTGCACCGTTAGAATAGCCCAGCAGCCACTCAGGTTTGATGGCAAACGAGCCTACCAGCGCCTCAGATCCGGCACCGTCACCCACAAGAAATGCCGAGACCACTCCAGTGACCTGGTCAAACTCTGCGCCACTTACGTAGCCCAGACTTTTTCCGCTCTTAGTGCGAGCTTCCATGCCGTGCCATAGAATGCAGGTATCAAAGTCCAAGTTCAAGCGCTTGATTGCTGCTTTATCGACGTTATTCTCGGGATCTTTTACGCAAAGCCCCTGCTCAATGGTCTCCAGAGACTCCAGCGTGACAAACGCATCATCCTGCTTAATCATGCCGGCAATATCGGGCTTCTGAACCATCACGCCTACCACCTGCGAGGGTTGGCCCTGTTTGAAGGGAGCAAAAACCACGTTGTGAATTTTTCCTAACTTGGAAAACCGCTCTTCTCCCACATGCTTGCCCTTTGTAGCAGGCTTTTTGGGGAGAAGGACCTTTGCGCCTAGGAGCTCGGTTGTTTTCACGTGAAACCTCTCTATAAAAAACGGGACGTCATAAGGCGTCCCGTCACATTGCTTGTAAGTGAGGCTTATGCCTCCTGGTAGCCCTCGCCAGCGTGCTCCTGCTCGTGGGACTCAACGTTCTCGATGCGAACAGCCTGAGCCTCAGCGGTTGTGGCGGTTGGCTCTGGAACAACAAAGGAGTCTGCAACAACATCAGCAGCATCTGCGACAGTGTTAGAAGCAGAGGTCACAGCATCAGAAAGTGACTCACGGAGCTGATCCATGCGCTCGCGAGCAAGGTCAACCTTAGCGCGGAGCTCGTCGGTCTTTGCGTCAACAGTAGGCTTGACCTCGTCAATCTTAGTGCTCACAACCTTAGATGTGCGCTCATAAGAATCAAGTGCGGAATCCCATGCGTCATTGACAGCATCTGCAGCCAAAGCGCGAGTCTCCTCGCCGGAACGTGGAGCCAGGAAAAGACCAGCTACAGCGCCAGCAGCAGCACCAAAAATAGCGCCTAGAAAGAAACCAGCAGACTTCTTGCTCATAAGTACCTCCTGTTAAACAGCAAAACGCTGTACGTAATCATACCGCAATACGGGCGTTTATCGAACGGGCTTTGGACGAGGAACGTTAATCATGTTCCAGTCGTCTGGGACGTCGGTGACCTCAGAGTCGTCCGTAGCGTCCTCGGCAGCTGTTGCCTCGGCAAGCTCAGTTGCGATGACCTCCTCGACGGGCGCCTCGGCGGCGTCGGCTGCGGGTTCGGCGACGGCTGCGGGTGCGACCTCATCGGCTGCGTCGATGCCTGCGACCTCGGCGTTGTTCTCCTCAGCGTCAGCAACCTCAGCCTCAACTGCATCGGCGGCTGCGGCATCAGCGACGTCCTCGGAGGAGTTGTCGGCAGCGTAATCCTCTGCGTCTACGCTCTCTGCCTGGGGTGCAGCGTCCGCCTCAGGTTCCGCGGAGTCTGCGAGCTCATCGGTCTTCTCGCCGTTAAGGCTCTGGATGAGCGCAACGAGGCCAGAGACGATTGCATTGATGTCTGGATCGGCGTCCTCCTGGTTGCCATATGCCCAGTTAAGGAGCCACACAGCGCTGGAAAGCGAGGCTGCAACCAGCACGTCATCTGGACATGCGAGGATGATTTCGTAGAGGCCACGACGGGAATCTACCAGGGAAGTCTTGCCAGAAGCAACGTCTCCCGCGAGGTTGGTCAGGGCCAGGAGCTCGACGGTTACGTGCTCAAGCAGGTGCGCAACCTCGGTGTCCTTGGCAACAAGGCCAAAGCGAGCGTCGGCGTCACCCAAGCACAGGTGCTCGGAAAGACCTGGCAAAAGCTCAAGCACGCGCTCAGTTGCCTCAGCATTTTCCGAGGTCAAACGTGGCGCTTTAGCCGAAAACTCAACGGTAGCGGTCAAGTTTTTAGGTCCTACCACAACTTTTTTGATAGAAATCAACTGCGCCATTTCAACCTCTTTCTATTGGTTCACTCTATTGTAATCATTCTTTTAGTTATTCATTTTCTGATATGTCAGAGTTTTCGCCAGCTGGCTCAGATTCACCGTCTACCTGTGGTTCTGGGGCAATTACACGCAACAAAGATAGTCGGCGACGACGCAACGACTGCACGCGAAACACGTAGCCATCCTTCTCAAAAACCTCACCTGGACGAGGCAGATGATTTGCCAAATCCAGCACAAAGCCCGCGATAGTCTCGTACTCCTCGGATTCCCCGACCGGCCATCCAAGTTCAGCTGCGTCATTGAGCGAGAAACGACCATCTACCAGCCACTCTCTATCAGAGAGCTGCGTCAGGTACTTGTTGTCCGGATCAAACTCATCCTCAATCTCGCCGACAATCTCCTCGACGATGTCCTCAACGGTAATGACACCCGCAGTTCCGCCGTACTCGTCAACAACGATGACCATTTGATCGCGGCTTGTCCGCATCTCGGTAAGTAGCGGAATGATGTCTTTGGTATCGGGTACGTAGTCAGCAGAACGTACGAAGCGCGCGATCTTCTCGTCACTATCGTGCTGGTCAAGCGCTGGTTCCAGCAAATCTTTGATGTGAGCGATGCCCACGATGCGGTCGATATTCTCGTGGTAGATAGGGATGCGCGAGAAGCCCGTCTGGCGCATGACGCGCAGGACCTCGGCGATAGTTGCAGTGTCCTCCATGGCGGTCATGTCAACGCGCGGGACCATTACCTCACGGACAACGGTGTCGCCCATCTCGATGACCTCGTGGATCATGGATTTTTCTTCTTCAGAAAGGTCCTCGGAATCCTTGACGATGTAGCGGAGCTCTTCCTCGGTGACCTCTTGATGGTCGTTGGTAGTGTCAATGCCCATCAGCGTGGTAACCGCATCTGCCGAGGCAGACGTGATGAACACGAGTGGACGCACAATCTGCATGAACGCCTTCATAGGGCCGACGACTGCTTTGGCCACTGCCTCGGAGTTTGCTAGGCCGATGCTCTTTGGAACCAGTTCGCCGATGACCACGGAAAAGAACGAAACAATCAGCGTAATAGCCACGACGGCCAAAGGAAGCGCCAGGTCAGCGTGGACACCAATGCTAATAAGCCAAGTGCCGAATGGCGCAGAAAGGCTTGTTGCAGCAAATGCCGAGGACGCAAAACCTACCAGGGTAATTGCAACCTGAATTGTTGCGAGGAAATATCCGCGATCAGTGGCAATGTCAATGACAGCAAGGGCTCTTGGATCGCCCTCGTCTACGTCCGCCTCAAGTGCCGCGCGACGAGAGCTCACAATGGCCATCTCGGCCGCAGAAAAAAAGCCGTTTACCAGGGTAAGCAGCAGAGTTATTCCAATACTTAACGCAATGTCCATCGAGTGTATGGGCACCTACCTCTTCGAAGTTACTTTTTGTACAGACTATTGTACTCTAACGCGCTCTACCTTGTAGTCTTCAGGAATTTGACACAGTCTCGCCATGAAACGTCAGTCTCGAGACGCGATGGCGCGGGTGACTCCGCGAGGTGATAGCGTCAACTAAGTGCGAGTTACACGGCGCGGCTGACGGAAACGCGGCGTGATGACGTCAACTATACGAGCAGCCCGCTTTTCCCGCGATACGAATCACTTTTCTGCGGTTTTGCCCGCCATTTTAATGTCATACTTCTTTATTTTTCTGCGTTAATTCTGACTAACAAGCAGTTCTCAATATTTGATGCAGAATTTTGAATAACTTGCTCAATTAATTCATTGTCATGAATACATAACTTTCACGCCTAAAATTATGTGCCGAAAAAGGTAAAAAACCCGTTTAGTTGGAAATGAAAACTTAAAATTAGCCAATTTATCTCCAACTAAGACGATTTTTTACCGCCTTAAAAACTTTTATCTGGGCAAACGCTATATACAGAAACTTGTATTTTCCAACTAAACGGATTTTTTACCACTCCGGGGTCATTCTGGGGTCATTCTGGGGTCATTCTGGGGTCATTTCGGGGTCACTTCGAGGTCATTCCGGGGTCACTTCGGGGTCATTTGCATCATTCTTACCCGCTTAACTCCCCCTCTACAGCAAAAGACCCCCCACATTCAGCATGAATGTGGGGGCCTTGCTCAATATACCGCTAAATTAGAGCTGCTTGCCAGCCTCGACCAGGTCCTTGACCTGCGCACGAACGGCATCCAGGTCCTCGTCAGAAGGAAGCCAACCGATAGCGTGAACAGGCAGTGGCATAGTGAACTCTGCTGCCTCAAGCTCGGCCTGGACCATCTTTGGTCCAAGTGGAGCCCAGCCGTAAGAACCAAACGCAAAGCCAATACGGTGGTCGTTCTTTGGAGAAAGGCCGCTCATATAGGTCAGGAACGAAGAAACGGTAGGCAGGAACTTAGAGTTCAGCGTAGGCGAACCGACGCAGACATACTTGGAATCCAGGAAGTGGTACATGACGTTGGAGATGTGAGTCTCCTTGAGGTCGATGAGCTGGGCAGGAATGCCTTCAGCCAAGAAACCGTCCAGGAGAGCGTGAGCCATCTTGTCGGTTGAACCCCACATGGAGTCGTACACGACCAGGGCCTTCTCCTCAAGCTTGCCGGTAGTCCACTCCTCGTACTTGGAAATGATGTCGGCAATGTGGGAGCGCCATGCAACGCCGTGAGCTGGGGCGATAATATCGATGTTCTCCAGACCAATGCCCTTAACTGCGGTGACAGCAGAATCAGCCTGACGACCGTAAGGGAGAACGATGTTTGCATAATACTTGCGAGCCTGCTTCATGACCTCGCAGTAGTCGGACTCGTCCTCAAAGCGGGTGCTTGAAGCGTAGTGCTGGCCAAATGCGTCGTTGGAGAAGAGGATCTTATCGTAGTCGGAATACGTGACCATGTTGTCTGGCCAGTGGACCATTGGAGTCTGCACGAAGGTCAGGGTGCGCTTACCAATGTTGAGCGTATCGCCCGTCTTTACACCGTTGACGTTGATATTCTCGCCATAGAAAGCCTTGAGCTCCTTGACGCCCTGAGGCGCACTTGCGTAGACCTCGGCGTTTGGTGCAAGCTCCAGAATGCGAGGAACGCTGCCGGAGTGGTCCATCTCAATGTGGTTGCAGATCAGAACGTCAATCTTTGCTGGATCGATGATGCTCTTGATGCGCTCGACCAGCTCCTCGGAGAAGGGGCGCTTGACGGTGTCAATGAGCGTAACCTTCTCGTCCAGGATAAGGTATGCATTGTAGGTAATGCCCTGCTCAGTGGTGTAGCCGTGGAACTCGCGAGCGTTCCAGTCAAGGGCGCCTACAAAGTAGACATCGGGTTTGATTTCGACAGAACTAAGCATGTGTCCTCCAAAGACCACAGTGCGAAAATTTGACACTACAAGAATATCATTTGCCGGCTGGTGAGTGTATGTTCACGTAAACTTTCCAGATAACTTTAACCCAATAGATTATGAGAAGTTGAGGTTATGACTATCTATATTTCCTGTAATGGATACTAAAAATAAAGGCTATTACCACAAGAGTAATACAGCCTAAACCAACATAAGTTGTTCCAAATCCTGAGAGATCTAAAGCAATTCCAATTAACGGATCAGAAGCCACTGATGCAATCTCTTCAATTTGATTTGATACAGAAAGTAATGTTGCGCGATTATTCTCTTCAGCGATTAAATTCATCTGATTGTTTATCAAAATACTTAAAGTGGTTGAAAATAAATTAATCGCTACATAAGTAAATATACATACGTATATACTTGGGATTAGCCCAGCGCATAACATCAAGATCGCAATCACAGAAAGAATAGCTAAAATAACGAGAAATTCTACGTTTCCTGAAAACGCAATAATATCTCCAGCGGATTTCTTATAAGAGTCTTTAAGTGTTTTCACTATCTTTGCCGTAAGCCTCGATCCAAAAAACTCGCCTAAACTTGCAGCAGCGGTAACGATTCCTAAGAACTTTATATCAAATCCCATACTGGTTAAATTTGGGGCAATAAACTGGCTGTAATTACTAACTAAAATCAATGAAATTGCTGAGACTATACAAAGGGAAATAAAAGTATTAGTTTTCACAATCTTTATAAGTTCCTGAAAAAACGTCTGTACAGACTCTTTCAGATCCAATTTACTAGTTCTAGTCCTTATAAATACATCTTCTTCTGGTAAGCAATTGTCTCTTCTATTAGGGCTTACATCATTTTCTTTAAATTCCAAAGTAACTAATAGACCAAGAAAATATATAAAGATTGAAATAACAAAAGGAATCAAAGGGTTGATACTAAAAAGAACAGGGGCTATTAAACGAACAGTAATTCTAATGATTGACTGAGTTCCTGTCATTTTTGAAAGAATTAGAGCATATGCTCCATTCTTCCTATCCATACCAGAATTTGCACTCGTTGCCTCGAAAAGAAAAGCACTTCCAGCTCCTGACTGCGACGCACTTGCTAAAGAAAAGAACAATTCAGAAGCAACCATTAATAAAAAGCTATTCGCAAAGGTTAAAGTCACTATTGCCACAAGTCTAGAAAAAGAAGCGATTTTCAGAACAATATGATGTCCGTGACGATCAGATATCCAACCCGTTGGAATCTCAAGTACTGCTGTAGCTATTGCGCCAACACTCTGGACTAGCGCAATATCAAAATAACTTAAACCACGCCAAAGATAATAGAGAGTTAAGATGGTCCAAATCAGAACACTTGAATTAATATAATTTGACCATTTGTAGAACAGAATGTTTTTTTCTGCTGTTTCTACCTTTCCTTCAAACATTCATTTCCTCTTTAGATCATCCCTATCCCCTATTTTTATTTCTCCCTATTATAAGATTTCTAAATAGAATTTTTTCCAACTGCCACGCTGCTTTAGTGTGCAATACCAGAAAATATTGCTCCACAGAAATATTTTCCTTGCTGTTATGTTCTTTTGACAGTGTTACCATAAATTACATAGGTCTAAAACGTATCCGGAGAGGGGAACCTATGAAAATGCTACGCGCAATGCGTGAGCCACTGAAGTACGTTCAGGGCAAAAATGCTTGTCTCGAGTTCGAAAAAGAGATGAGCTACATGGGAAAGCGCTTCCTGTTTGTTTGCTCTAACAGCGGCTACAAAGCAACCCACGACATGATCGAGCAGAGCTTCGAGGGCAAGAGCGACTATTACCGTCGCTACGAGGTCTTCGGCGGCATTTCTTCCAACGGCGAGATTAACCGCATGAAGGCTATCGTCGAGGAGGACAACATCGACGTAGTCGTCGCTATCGGCGGCGGCAGCGCTGTTGACACCGCAAAGGCAACCGCATATTACGCTGGTAAGCGCATCGTTATTCTTCCTACCGTTGCAGCTACCGACGCTCCATGCACCGGCCTCTCCGTTATTTACAACGATGACGGTTCCTTTGACAAGTACCTCTTCTACCCACAGAACCCAGATGCAGTTATGGTCGACACCCAGATTATCGCAAACGCACCTGTTTCCTTCCTGGTAGCAGGCATGGGCGACGCACTGGGCACCTACTTTGAGGGCCGCGCATCCATCCGCACCGAGTCTCCTTCCCTTGAGGGAACCGGCATTACCCGCGTCGGTATGGCAATTGCTAAGGAGTGCTACCTCACCCTTCGCGATTACGGTGCACAGGCAATTAAGGCTTGCGAGAACAACGTTGTAACCCCAGCTCTTGAGGCTATCTGCGAGGCAACCGTCTACATGAGTGGTGTCGGCGCTGACAACGTCAACTGCGCAGCAGCTCACTCCTTCTACAACGGCCTCACCTCCCTTGGTGGCCACAGCGCACCTCACGGCAACTGCGTTGCTTTTGGTACCCTGGTCCAGCTTGTTCTTGAGGGCGTTCCTCAGGAGGAGTTCGACGAGGTCCAGGACTTCTGCCTTGAGGTTGGTCTTCCAACTACCCTCGAGGAGGTTGGCATCACCACTGACGAGCAGATCAAGAAGATTGCTGAGGCTGCTTGCGTTCCTGGCGAGACCATCCACAACCTTGCTGGCGACGTCACTCCTGACGAGCTCTATGCAGCTATCGTTCAGGCTGACGCTATGGGCCGCGCTCTTAAGGCTTAAGCTTCTAGCTGCAGGTTGTGACGCAGTGCGACGTGCCGCAACAGCGCATTCATTTGATACAGAAGAGGGACCGCAGATGCGGCCCCTCTTTTTTGTTGCGGTTTTGATGTAATAGCGAGAAATGCGGACGGTGTCGCAACGACAAAACCGCAGCGCGGCCACGGCTCGCGCCGGGGTAGTAGTGCAACAGCGTGGCGGCGACTACCTACCAGCGTCGACGCACTTACAGACCAAGCGCCTACAGGCCCAGCACCTGCTTGATGTCCGCAGCAATCAGCTCGGACTCCAGATGACTTTCTCGCATAAGCTCTGCGATGTTGACGCGGTCGTAGAAAGCCTTCTTGACGCCGTAGTTCAACACGCGTGCGGAAGAAGTTCCCAAGTAGCTGGCTATATTTTGTCCCCAGCCACCCTCGATGATGCCGTCCTCAATGGTTACGATGACGTCGTGGTCTTTTACCAGGTTGTCGAGCAGATTCTGGTCAACGCCCGAGGCAAAATATGGCTTAACCAGCGTGGCTTCAATTCCCAAGGTAGAGCTGAGGGCCTCAACGGTTTTCTCGCCAAGGTCGTAGAAATCGCCCAGGGCAAGAACGGCCACCTTGGAGCCCTGGCGTGTGACCTCGTAGGTGTTGAGGTCGTCGAAGTTTGTGCGGACGGGACCTTCGGCGTGGACCACGGGACCGGAAGGAATTGCGATGTAGACAGGGTGTTTGTCCTGTTCAAGTGCCCAGTCGAGCATGGCGACGTACTCCTCGGCGTTGGACGGCGCGAGGTACACCATGTTAGGAATGTTTGCGATCATGGAAATGCTGCTGAGTCCCTGGTGGGTGGCGGCCATCAAGCCCCTAATGGAGCCGGAGCCCACGATAACCGCAGGATTCTGGTTGAGCGCCAGGTCCTGAGTTAGCTGGTCGTAGGTGCGCTGGATGAAGGTTGCGCTTGAGCCCCAAACTACGTGCGCGCCCGCGTGAGCTGCACCGGAAGCCATCGCAACTGCAGTCTCTTCGGCAATGCCCACGTCAAGGTAGTGCTTACCCAGCTCCTCTCGACGTTCCTGCGTAAGGCCAAGCAGGCCAGGAACAGCCGACATAAGCACCAAGAACTTTGGGTCAGTCTTTGCGCGCTTGAGGGCATACTCTGCAAAAATGCTGGCATACGACTCGGAAGAACCGGATGTAGGGCTCTGACCAGTCTGGATGTCAAACGGCATGTGCCAGTGCCACTTCTCCTTGTTTGCCTCCGCGGGAGCGTAGCCCTTGCCTTTGAGCGTATTGATGTGGACCACGACTGGATGAGTCGAGTCTTTTACCTGCTCAAATGCGGCGATAAGAGCCTCGATGTCGTTGCCGTCATTGACATACAGGTAGTCCAGGCCCATCGACTTAAAGAGGTTATTCTCGGCAGCTCCGTTGGTGCGGCGCAGCTCAGCGAACTGGTCGTACATGCCACCGTGGTTCTCGGCGATGGACATCTGGTTGTCGTTGAAGACGATGATAAAGTTGCTGTTCAGCTCACCAGCAACGTTCAAACCCTCAAGCGCCTCGCCGCCGGACATGGATCCGTCGCCGATAACGGCGATGATGTTCTCCTTGCCGTCCATGATGTCGCGAGCCTTTGCCAGGCCAAGCGCCAGGCTGATGGACGTGGAAGTGTGGCCGATTTTGAAGAGGTCGTGCGGGGTCTCGGCGGGATCGGTGTAAGGGGACACCGAGTCGTAAAGCGCGGAATCTATGTATGCCTGCTTGCGGCCTGTGAGCATCTTGTGGGGATACGTCTGGTGCGAGACGTCGTAAACGATATGGTCAACGGGCGAATTGAACACGGTATGGAGCGCGATAGTTGCTTCGACGATGCCAAAGTTTGGACCAAAGTGGCCGCCGTGCTTTGACTCCATGACCAGTAAGTTGTCGCGAATCTCCTGCGCAAGCACTGCACGATCCTTCGCATTCAGCTTCTTTACGTCTTCTGGTTCATTGATATTCTCTAGGTACATGTGCGACCTTTCTTTAAACAATACAGAAATGAGCAGCTTGTTTGCTGTGTGACGTGCGGGATCAACGGGGTGCGCGGGCTGCGTAGGGCGCGGGGCGCGCAGGGTGTGCGGGGTACGTGGACCGTGGCTGTGCAGGGCGTACACCTGCGGGCAGCGGCATCGTACGAGCGACGCATTAGACGCGCGGGTCAAACACGCAGGTCAAACGCGCAGGTCAAATGCACGACAATCTAAACATAACTTTAAAGTGCTAAGATACGTTTTTCGTTTACCCAGAACGCGTCCAGGAATTACTTGAAATTTAGTTTTTGCAGCATTACTTAGCTGCTTGCACTGTTTTGCTGATGGCCGAACACACCTATGTCGGATAATCTGTCAAAAAGACGTATACATTACGCTGAAAATACCCCAATCATGCAGATTATCGTCATTAGGTGTGTAAAATGCCCTCATCTGAGCAGATTATCTGACTTAGGTGTGTTCCGTAGATACGGAATTTACCTATAGTTAAATTCTTTATATATTCCTATTCATTATTCAGCATATTAACTGAAGTTTATGCATAGAAATGTATATAGGACATTGGCGCTCTTTAAATGTCAGACAATAAGCCCCAGTCGTCCGATTATCTTGACTAGAAACATGACAATTCTTCAGCGAGGCGCGGCTAAGCTGCACCATTTTGTACGCAAAGCCTAAAAGCCGACGCTAAATACATTACGGAACGCAAAAAACCCTCGCACCTGAAAGATGCGAGGGTTCTTACTTGAAACGCTTCATCTACCTGTGGCTTCGTGCCCGCAGCGCCTGCCGCGCCCGCAGAGTGCGTCTGACCTGCGGGTTAGCGCTCGCCGGCGGCGCGACGCTCGGCGTACTCGGCAGCAAGACGAGCCTGGATGTCATGCGGGACCTGCTCGTATCCTGCCAGCTCAACGGTATACTCGCCCGTTCCGCGCGAGAGGGACCTCAGCCTTGTAGCGTAATCGGTAACCTCAGCGTATGGAATCGTTGCCTTAATGGTGGTTTCACCAGCGGAAACACCGGTACCGGAAGACATTCCCTCGACACGACCGCGGGAAGCGGAAACGTCGCCCATGACGGAACCTGCGTAACTGTCTGGAACGGTAATCTCTAGGTGAGCCATAGGCTCCAGGAGAACGGGTTCTGCCTGGTCAACAGCCTTCTGGAAACCAATGCGAGCAGCAGTCTTGAATGCCATCTCGTTGGAGTCAACTGGGTGGTAAGAGCCCTCGTAAACAGCAACTTTAACGTCAATCATAGGATAACCAGCCAAAACGCCTTCACGCATGGTCTCCTGGACACCCTTATCAATAGCGGGGATGAAGCCGCGTGGAATGTGGCCGCCAACAATCTCATCCACAAACTCGTAGCCTGCATCTGGGTTTGGCTCGATGCGCAGCCAGCAGTCGCCGTACTGGCCAGAGCCGCCGGTCTGCTTCTTGTGCCTACCCTGAGCGCTTGCAACTCGACGGATCGTCTCGCGATATGGGATACGGAGCGCAACTTTATGTGCGGAAACGCCGGCTCGCTGCTCAAGACGCTCGAGAAGAACGGCTACTTGTGCCTCGCCGATTGCAGAAACAATGGTCTGGCCGGTGTCCTCGTCACGCTCAACCTTAAGGGTTGGATCGGCGTCGGCGGCCTTCTCCAGGAACGCAAAGAGCTTGCCCTCAGTACCGCGCTCATCGGGCTCAATTGCCGTGCGGTACAGGGAATTGGGGAACCTAAATGCAGCAGCCTCAACCTTACCGGTAACGGAAAGCGTGTCGCCCGTCATGGCCTCGAGCTTTGGAACTACCACGATATCGCCGGCTGCGGCGGTGCTCACATCAGCTGTTTCTTTGCCGCACATACGATACAGGTGAGAAAGGCGCTCGGGCTTGCGTGTGCGAGCGTTAATAAGCTCAGCACCTGCAGAAACGGTACCTGCAAGTACCTTTATAAACGTAAGCTTGCCGTTCTGTGGATCCTGCAGCGACTTGAAAGCAAACGCAACGGGGCGCTCGTCATCAGGTGAAATATCAAGCTGCTCGCCGTTGACCAGCGGAATGCGACCAAAGTCAGACATAGTTGGGAACCAGCCATCAACGGCGTCAAGCAGGGAGATAACGCCCTCTTCGCGGACGCAAGAACCGGAGAAGACAGGAACAAAAATGCGATTCATAAGAGCCTTGCCCAGCAGACTCTCGAGCTCTTCCTGCGTAATTTCCCCGCCCTCAAGGTAGCGCATCATCAGCTCATCGTCTGCCTCAACAACCAGCTCGGTCAGGGCCGCGCGAGCAGCTTCTGCCTCTGCCTGGAACTCGGCAGGAATATCGGTGACCTCAGGCTTGCCGTCTACCAGCTTACGAGCCTTCTGATGGACAACGTCAATGATGCCGGAGAATGCCTCACCAGAACCCATTGGAATGGTCACTGCACCAAGCGAGGAGCCAAAACGGTCCTGGAGCATAGCCATCGCGGTCTCGTAGTCTGCATCAGGGCGATCCAGGCGGTTGATAAACAGTGCGCGGCAGAGAGAAAGATCCTCGGCAGCAAACCAAAGCCTGGTGGTAATAGTGCCAGGTCCACTAGCTGCATCAACAACAAACAGCGCAGTCTCAACAGCGCTCATTGCCGAATAGGCGTCACCCACAAAGT
>CAURLG010000011.1:0-32541 GCA_963525825.1 uncultured Atopobium sp.
ACCGAGTTAAGGCTACTGTTCCTAGAACGCCAGCACAACATATCTTACGTATCGTCTCAATTGTATTGATTATCTTGGGCGCAGCAGATGTTTTAACTACAACTGGATCTCTTGTTTCAACTTTTATGGGCTTACAGCCTGCAGTTCCTTTGGAGAGGCTTGAGTTTAGTGGCGTGTATTTTACGTTTAGCAATAACGTACTTCTGGGTTATGTATTTGTACTTCTTATTGGTATGTTGCAAGTTATTACCTCAATATTTGGATTACGTGCCGCGAAAGACTCATCAAAAGTTGAACCATACAGATTTCTTTGCTATTTGATTGGCTTGATTATTCTGGTAGGAATTTTATGGGCTTGGGGTAGAGGAGACTTGATTATTCTTGATCCCTTTGTTCAACTTAATACTATAGTTTACGTGGTAATTTGCTCTAACCTTGCGGATAAAGTAAAGAAGGAGCATGACCAGGGTATTGTGGGAACTACGTATTGGCGCTCTCGTCATCAGCGAGTTCTTCATTTCTTTTCGCTGGTCTCTATTGCGTTGAGTGGAATTGCACTTTTTCTAGTTCTGATTCTGCTTGGACTGCATGACCTTTCTAGAGTTGTAAATCAACCGTTCTTGGCAACTGTTAATCAATTTCTTGAGCAACAGGGTATTCTTACCATTTTCTTGGTGACAGTTGGTGCAGTATTTTCTCTTATTGCAGGTCTTTTAGCTCTAAAGGGTTCAAATGATGCCCGATTTATTAGACCGTATATTCTTGCGGTTACCGTTATCGTTCTGTTTGACGTAGCAAGAATTGTCTTTACGGCATTAACGCAGGGTATTCCTACCGTAACCAGCCAAGATATCTTTGAGTTGGTTTATAACGCCACGGGATGGTACTTGGCTATTCGTATTGAAGCAGGACTTCCTAATAGCTATGGTCTACGCTTGTGGAAGAAGATTTGTTCCAATGCGTAGCATGTAAAAAGTAATTGCTTGCAAAAAGCCTCTGTATCTGAACTGCCTCCCATTTCTTAGACACAAAAAATAGGAGGCAGTTCAAAACACACCTAAGTCGGATAATCTGTCAAAAAGACGTATACATGACGCTGAAAATACCCCAATCATGCAGATTATCGTCATTAGATGTGTAAAATGCCCACATTTGAGCAGAATATCCGACTTAGGTGTGTTCCGTAGATACAGAATTTATCGATAGTTAAATTTCTTATATTTCTCTATTCATGTTCAAGTATATTAGATGAAGTTTATGCATAGAGATGCATATCGGGTAGTGCGACCGCCTAGCTGCCTGCTATCTTGATTAAGAACATGTCGATTCTTCAGCAGAACACAAGAAAGCTGCGCTATTTTGTGCGCCAGGCCTAAAAGCCGACGCTAACACGCTGCAGAATCAAATCCCCCGCATATGAACTGCCTCCCATTTCTTATGTCCAAGAAATGGGAGGCAGTCAAATCAAATGGAATACAGAGGCTTTGTTTTAGCGTTTCTGCTGTTTAATTAATTTACAGATCAAGCTGCATCAGGCGAGCAATGCTGACAATGTAGATCTTAAGAGCACGCTTGAGCCATTCCTCAGAGATTCCCTCGTCAGGACCGTGCTCCATACCAACCCACTCAGGTAGGTCTTTTGCTGCCTTACTGTCATAAGGACCAAAGGCAACGGCACGCTTAAAGTGACGTGCATAGGTGCCGCCACCGATAACAAACGCCTGCTCATTGCTTCCTGTGTACTCATGGAACGTATCAAGAAGGGTAGTAATCTCAGGAGAGCTTGGATCAATGTAGAAAGGAACTGCATCAGAGAGTACCTCAAAGGTGCAGCCATGCTCAGCACCCAACTCAGTCATACGAGCAGTAATTGCCTCGCCGGTGGTGGAGGTTGGATAGCGGGAGTCAATAGTCTGTACGTACACATCACCCTTGGTACGGATGGTACCAGAGATGCAGGTCAGAGGACCAAACTTGTCGTCAGCGCTCTGGATGCCCGTACCAGTACCGTCAGTAGTTGAGCAAAGCTGCTGCGAGAAGGTCAAGAAGTCACGCTCTGCCTCTCCACAGAGGTTGTTATCAAGCAGGTAGGTTACAAGCAGGCCAATTGCGTTGACAGTTCCTTCAGGCATGGAAGCGTGTCCGCCCTTACCTGTTGCGTTAATGCGAGCAAGCTTGGTGCCATCATCTTCAACGCCTGCGTCCTCAACCTTAATGGAATCAGTGTCAGCCAAGGTAGATGCGTCAGCGCGAATAAGTGCGCTTGCAAGACCTGGGATAGCGTTAGGTACGGTACCACCGTCAAGCTCAACGATCTTCTCGCTGTGTGTGCCAGCAATCTTTGGAGAAGTGAACTGAGCGTGGTACACGCCCTTCTCGCCGCAAATAAGAGGGAACTCAGCGTCTGGAGTAAAGCAGAATGCTGGCTCTGGATACTTGGAGAGATAGTAAGGGACGTCGCCCATGCCGGTCTCTTCGTTGTTACCAACAATGGCGCGCAAGGTGTAAGGAAGCTTCTTGCCAGTCTTTTTTACCTGCTCAACAAAGTAGTGTGCTGCCCAGAGTGAGAGTGCCAGAGGACCCTTGTCGTCCAGAACGCCGCGCCCCAGAATAAAGCCCTCACGGCGGGTAACGTCAAGCGGGTCTACCGTCCATCCCTTACCAAGAGGAACAATGTCGGAGTGAGCGATGGTAGCAAGGTACTTCTCGGACTCACCAGGAAGGTCACCAAAGCCCAGATAGCCGTCTACGTCTGTGGTCTCAAGGCCTAGACGCTCTGCAATCTCAAGACCGCGGTGAAGTGCCTCATAAGACTTAGGACCCCAAGGCTTGCCAGGCTCTGCAAGGGACAGATCCTCAACGGACTCTACCTGCACAAGGTAGCGAATATCCTCAATAATCTCTTCCCAGTGCTCGTTAACAAACGCCTCGGCGCTTGCTTTGAGTTCTGCATCAGTCATGAAAAACTCCTTTAATTCAAACGTTTGACCCTGAAACATATGGAGAGCAGCGGTTTTAGCGACATCTCGCGTATGAAATAGCCAAGGTCGGGAACAAGGTACTAGTTACACTATACTTAATACCCCTTCTCAAAGGAGTTAACTATGACGAAAAAGACTTTTATTGGAAACGCATCATTTCTTGGCGTTTTAACGGTTTTGGGAATTGTTTTGATGGTTCTGAGGCAAACGCTGCCTCAAGACCCTTCTACACCGCTGTTCTATTCCTATTTTGTTGCGCCAATCATGCTGTATTTTGGCATTGCTGGCCTGGTAGGTCTGCTTATTGCACGCAATACGGGTTTCTCGTTGACTAAGACAGTGGCAGTTGTACTGCGCGCTCTTGCAGCAGTCCTCTTTGTGCTGCCATTCTTTTTCTTCCTGATTGTAGTGCTCCCTTGGACTCTTCTCCGAGGACTTTTTGCCCTCTTGATGGTTGTCATGCTCTATGCGCCATGGTTCTGGGTGCTCTTTGGCCTGCTCTATGGCTTGAGCTGGGCTCAGCAGAAGGTTATTGAGGACGTCACTGCTGATCCATTTGCAGAGGATGCAGTAGCTCAGACAGCTGCTGGTGAGAAGACCAGTGTAGCTGACACCGATGCAGCTAACGAAGACGCAGCCAACTAACAGGAAAGTCCCGCGCTCCATACAGCCCGACAAGAAAGAAGCAACGCGTGCTTGAGCTTAAAGGTATTTCAAAGCGTTACAACACTGGTGGATTTGAACAAACTGCAATGGACCATATTTCCGTTGCGTTTAGAGATAACGAGTTTGTAGCAATCCTTGGCCCTTCAGGCTCGGGTAAGACTACTATGCTCAATGTCATTGGCGGTCTTGATCGCTTTGATTCTGGAGACTTGCTGGTAGATGGTATTTCTACCAAGAAGTTCAAAGAGCGAGATTGGGATACGTACAGAAACAATCGTATTGGTTTTGTATTCCAGGCCTATAACCTTATTCCTCATCAAAGCGTGGTGAGTAACGTTGAGCTTGCGTTGACGCTTTCTGGTGTCTCCAAGACAGAACGTCATGAACGTGCGCTTGAAGCCCTTGATAAGGTTGGCCTTAAAGCACACGCAAATAAGCGTCCAAATCAGCTTTCTGGTGGACAGATGCAGCGCGTGGCTATTGCTCGTGCGCTGGTAAACGATCCAGAGATTTTGCTGGCAGATGAGCCAACGGGTGCGCTTGACTCTTCAACGTCCGTACAGGTTATGGACTTGCTTAAAGAAGTGGCCAAGGACCGTTTGGTCATTATGGTTACGCATAATCCTGAGCTGGCTCATCAGTATGCAACGCGTATTGTTGAATTGGCAGATGGCCAGGTAACTGCAGATTCAGATCCATTTGATGTTGCTAGTGTTTCTCGTCGAGAAGCCAAGCCTTCTCGTAAGACCTCTATGTCGCTTTTGACTGCACTGGGTCTCTCGTTTAATAATCTCATGACCAAAAAAGGTCGCACGCTTATGACCGCATTTGCGGGCTCAATTGGCATTATTGGTATTGCAGCAATTCTGGCGCTGGCAAATGGCGCAAACGGTTACATCAAAAAGGTTGAGGAGGATACGCTTTCAATGTATCCACTCACCATCTCTGAACAGTCCGTTAATATTTCTTCCTTTATTTCTGGAAGTGGAAGCAGCTCTGACTCGGCTGATTCTCAAACGCAAGATGCACAAAGCGAGATGACGCAAAATCAGAAAAATGCAGAAGCTGCAAAGCTAGAAAATCAACCTGCTGAAGGTGCTATTCCTACTAACAACAGGCTAGGTATGCAGGCTGAAAGTATTGGTTCTAATGACCTGACCAGCTTGAAGGCTTTTCTCGACAATAATGGCGGCGGTATTAATACGTATGCCAGCGCTATTACGTATGGCTATTCTGTAAGCCCTTTTATCTATCTGCCGGCAGGCGCGGACTCTGGCTCTTCTAATCCTGTTCAGGTGCAGCCAGACGTTACTTTCTCTAAGGTATCGCCTAAGATTCCGTCATATAGTCCACTGGCTTCTTTTGCAAGTACATCGCTTTTTGGTGAGCTTCCTGGCAATCCTTCTATTTACGAGGATCGCTATACTGTTCGATCTGGTAGATGGCCTACTGCTTGGAACGAGGCTGTTTTGGTGTTGCGTCCAAACGGCACCATGGATGATTTTTTGGAGTATACGCTTGGCCTGCGTGATTACGCTGGCCTGCGCTCTACCGTTGATAAAATTGCAAGTGGAGAATCCAGCACTATCGAAGAGTCTCATAGTACATACACCTACGAGCAGTTGATGTCTCCAACGTTTAAGCTGGTTATGCCTAATCAACGTTATGTTTGGGATAGTAATCTTGGTGTCTGGACAGACAAATCCGATGATCAGTCATACATGAATAACCTCATTGCCAATGCCCCTGACCTGCATATTGTTGGTGTTGTTCAGGCAAAAGACCCAACTACTACGGGAGCGCTTTCTGAGGGCATTTACTACACACCACAACTGACTCAGAAGATGATTTCTGATGCAGAGACATCTCCTATTGTCCAGGATCAGATGAATCGTCCAGATGTTGACGTTTTCACTGGTAAAACCTTTGAGGACGAGAAGAACGGTCAGACTTCTGAGGGACTTTCTATCGGCTCTCTCATTTCCGTTGATTCTAACGTGCTGTCTTCGGCGTTTAACTTTAATTCACAGGCGCTGAACTTCTCGTCAATTAATCTGTCTGGTTTGGATATGTCCTCGCTTGACCTTTCTGACGTGCAGTTACCTGCTTTTGATCCGTCACAGCTTAATTTGTCTGATAGCGATGTTCTGTCTTCTGTTACGTCTTCGCTTGATCCAGCTGCGCTGGCGGCGGCTTTCCCAGAGCTCTCTGCAGCAGACATTCAGCAGATTCTTTCTGGCATTACCGTTAATTTCAAACCAGGAGGACAAGCTGCCATTTCTTCGCTCATGGGCAATATTGCTCTGGGATGGAACTCTTGGAGCGCCGCTAATCCCGGTAAGACCATGGCAGACTACCTTGCAACAGATCAGGTACGCACGCAGATTGTAACTACGGTTTCTTCTGCGGTTGATACCGATGACCTGCAGCAACAGCTGGTTAGTGCTCTAGCAAATAAGCTGGGAACCAACCCAGACCTTCCAAGTGTTCAGGCTGAGGTTTCTCAGAGGCTAATGAGTGCTTATCAATCACAGATTGCAAGTGTACTTTCTGCAGCTATTACCCGTGCTATGAGTGCTTACGTGCAGTCTGCGCTAACCAGCGTGATGACGCAGGTTGCTTCAAGAATGCAAAATCAGATTGCAGGCGCACTCAATACAGCTATGCAGGGCGTTGCGGCAAATATGTCCAATGCAATGCAGGTAGATCAAGCAACGCTCGCAAGTGCCTTTAAGCTCAATGCTGACCCATCGCAGCTAGCAGCTATTGCTGCGTCAATGCTAAGGGCAACGCCAGCAACGTATGAGTCAAATCTTTCTAAGATGGGATATGCAGACCTTAATAAGCCCACGTCAATCAACATTTATCCGAAAGACTTTGCAAGTAAAGAAAAGATTGTTGAAATTCTTAATACGTACAATGCCGACGCAAAGGCTGCTGGCGAAGAGTCTAAGGTAATTACCTATACCGACATTGTCGGTGCGTTGATGAGCTCTGTTACGCTGATTGTGGATATGATTTCTGCGATGCTGATTGCATTTGTATCCATCTCTCTTGTTGTTTCTAGCATAATGATTGGCATCATTACGTTTATCTCGGTCCTTGAACGTAAAAAGGAAATTGGTATTCTGCGCTCCATTGGTGCTTCCAGGCGAGACATTGCCAACGTATTCAACGCGGAGACGTTTATTGAGGGTCTCATCTCTGGTGTTATGGGCATTGGCATTACACAGCTGCTCATTTTGCCCGCAAATGCTGTGGTCAAAGCCATGTTTAACGTGGACAACCTGGTGGTCTTGCCGCTGAATGGTGCGCTCATTTTGATTCTGATTAGCGTTGCTCTAACACTTCTTGCAGGTCTTATTCCTGCAGGTAGGGCTGCTAAGTCCGATCCAGTTCAGGCACTGAGAAGCGAGTAACCCACTGCCTAAGCGCGTCATCTGGCGAGAAGACCGTCTAGTACAATCCTCGTTTACGTGAGCGAGGATTGTATATTCTACGCTGGACTTTTTTCTTATTCAGACGTAAGCTCTCTTGACCAATTTCCATACATTTTGCGCAAAAAGGAAGGCCACAATAAATGGCCTTCCTTTTTGTAGAACATACATCTTTTTATAAAGCGGAAGCTGACACAAAAAGGCGTTACCTTTTACTCTTTAAGCATACGTGTCTTACCTGTAAAAACAAGTGCATAGAAGTGCGTACATCCTATTCGTAGTGGTCAAGGACTTGGCGAGACTCCCAATGGCCAACTTCTTCATGGTATACATTCTTATATATCTCACGAGTAGAGTAAGAAAGTTTCGTTTTTTTCTGGTATTGCCAAGCAGCACCACTATCAGTAAATACTGTGCCATCAGTAAAAACAATCTCAGAGTGATCCCAAACCTGCTCAGTCCAAGCTTCTTGATCAACTGCCCAAACTTGTTCTGTGCGATAGATAGGTTTACGTTCACGGGATGGGGTAGAAGAAGAGCTAGAAGTGCTTGAAGAACTAGAGGATGAAGACGAGCTTGAGGAACTAGGAGATTCTGTTGTCTCAGAGGAAGCTGGCTTTTCTTGCTCAGTTGCATCATCTGGCTTTGGAGCTGGTGCAGCAGGTACAATCTCAGTTCCTTCTGGGTCTGTTACCTTAACACCACCTGACGTTCCTACATTTCCCTTTTCCTCTTCAGTAAGTCCTGCGTGTGTGTCCTCACTCATTACAAAACCGTCTGAGTTATTAAGAACCTTGTCTGTTGTAGTTTCGACAACTGGGGCTGGCTCTTCCTTTTTAGTGGAATCATCACTCTTGGCCTCAGAAGATGCATCTTTGCTATCGTTTTTCTTCTCTTCTGCGGGCTTTGTATCGGCGTTCTGATCATTCTTTTCAGGAAGGGGAGTCTGCTTTCCAGCTTCTTCCACAGCCTCAGCTTTTGGAGTATCTACAACAGCAATTTGTACCTGTGAGTTGGTATCAGCAATTACATAGGTAACATCAACTACATCAACTGGCTTGTTCTCACTAGCTCCCTTAACGGTAGTCTCAGCAATACGAGCTGCAAGAGCAGCAGCACGGCGAGGCGCATACCAAACGTTGTTTGCAGCACTATCATTAACTGTTTCAACAACCATTACATGGCCGTCTTTAATAGAAACACTTACAGGATTTGTAACAGATACGTCCTTACCGCCATAGGATAGATCACTTGTAGCTTCAGCTACCATTTCTTGGCTCAGCTCAACCTTATCTTCCTTTGCGGCTTTTTGAGTGGCCACAGCAGGTGGAGTTGGGGCTGCTTTAGGCGTAAATACACCATTGGCATATGCCACACCGAATCCAAGTGCTGCTGCTACTGCTACAGAGGCAAGACTCATTCCGAGTGCTTTCTTAGGAAAAGGCTTACTTTTAGTTTCAGTAGTCTCTGTTTCTTGCTTGTCCGTTGTTGGCGTTTGCTTTTCTGTAGTCATGATTACTTCTTTCTATTTCATAATTACATACTTAGTTGAAATGTTTGTAATTTTATTTAATAGATTTGAGTATCTTTGGAACCAAGATAAACCAGGCTACCATTACTATAACGAGGTTAGAAATTCCAAGAATATGCCCATCTCCTGGATGTATTGCACCAGTAGAAAGGCTATAAATAACAATGAGTGGAATCATTCTTCCAATAAAGAACTTGAAAATACCTTTAATCATTTTTTTCGTATTTTCTCGTTCAATATCCTCGTCAGAATCTTCATTGGGATTATTTTCATCCTGACCGATCATAACAAAAGGATTCTGATTTAAGGTCTCAACAGTTATGTAGATTGAGGGATCAAGTAAGTCAAGATAGGGTGCGATTTCTTCATAGCTATAGGGCTCAAGATAGTCTTCTAAGTACATTTTGCATCTAAGAACATGATTCTTATCGTAAATATTTCGCCAAACCTTCATAGTGAATTCCTTAGGGTTCTATCCTTCATTTGTTTTCCGAAGGAATGATAAATATGAACGTTATAAGAAAGATTAGATTAATTTGATAGATAAAATTAATCTAAGAATCAGTGCACATAAAGAGTTCATATTCTCAGCTTGTTCTTTATTGAGAATATAAAATAAGGGGATACAGAAACTTCTGCATCCCCTTAATTTGATTAGTTTTTATTGCAGCTACCAGGCCTAGTTCTCCTGGCCGCCAAAGAGGTCGACAACCTCAAGACCAAGCTTGGAGGCTTCAATGGTATCCTTTGCGCCAAAGACAACAATTGAGAGATCATCATAGCTTTGAGGCATAGTGCTTCCCAGTGCCTTGATGTCTTCTACCTGGGCGTGAAGGATTTTCTCGCGAAGTTTAAGAAGGCGCTCTGGGTCACGGTGGTTGAAGTACTCAATGTCTTGCCTGCGAGCAAGCATGCGAGCGGGAACAGGAGCGTCAACGCCTGCAACAGAGGCAACTACGTAGCCCTCAAACTCGTCAGCGTCTGGAGTCCACTCAGAGAGCCAGCTACCTGCACCAACATAGCGGTCAAGGGTTGCATCAAGCGCAGGGTCTCGGTAGGAGACAAAGCTCTGCAGGCCAGCGATGGAGTTTCTAAACATAACGCCATAAGCGCCACCCTTAACGCGAACCTCGTTCCACAGGTAATCAAGACCAAGAACTCTGGTGGCAATGAGCCAGTTACCCTGCTGTTCATTGGTTGCGTGGGCAACGTTTGGATAGGAGAGACCAACGTAGGAGATGTTTGACGGAATGAGGTAGGCCACGCGCTGCAACTTACCCTCAGGGACAACAAGGGTTTGCGTCGCGTTGTCTGCCTGCGATTCATTACTCTTCTTGAGGCCAAGATCTCCCGCTGTCTGCCAGAATGCTTCACGGCTTTGAGTGGAGCCGGTAAAGCTGATCGTAACGTTGTCTGCACGGAAAATCTTGCAAGTAAGCGCATCCAGGTCTTTTGCAAGCTGAGGAGCGCGCTCATCCCAGTTGGCAAGCAGATTCTTCAGGTACTCGTAGAAGTCAACGCCTGCCAGCGCATCGTTTACGCGGCTAGCAGCAGAATAGGAAGTCAAAGCCTTATTCTGCGCAGCGGTATGGCCCGCGCCTACAAAGTACTGCTCCTGTGCAATGCGGCGCTGAATCAAGATGTTCTTGAGGCGGCTCAGGTCATCAAAACGCGTGCTGGACCAGACCTCAGAAGGAATGCTTGCGAGTCCTTGGGTTTTCTCGGCAAGAGCGCTTGCAGCAACAATAAAGGCGGGGCGTGCCTGGTCAAGGGTGTCGTGGTCATAGATATCCGTGAAGAACGAGAGGTGACCAAGGTTGCTCTCAATAAGAATATCAAGCTCGGATGCGGTATGTGTGGCCGTATCAAGCTTTCCCAGCGCCTCAGCAAGAATGCCCACAAGTGGCAGCTCTTCAAAGGTAACTGCGCTGGTCAAATCAAAGTAATGGTAGACGTAGTCGATGCCGTGAGTATCCAGCTCGTGCGCAATACATGGTAGGGGAGCTTCAACCTCAAAGCCAGCAGGACGCTCTCTACCTGCACCGATATCACTGAGCGAGAGGGACGGTAACTTGGCTAGGTCTTCTGGAGCGTCAGGTGTTTCTTGCTCCAGACGCAGTGCTTCAACTTCTGCTCGGATCTTCTCGACATCCTCATCGGTGAGCGCGGAGCGAAGTTGTGCCAGCTCAGTGGCTTCTTCCTGAGCCTCTCCCTCATCTGTGGGGACAAGCTCAACCTGAGCTGCGTGCTTGCTGTTGCAGATGAGCTCTAGAAGTAGCTTCTCAAAGCCCTTTTGAGCTGCAAGTTCTTTGACGTAGGCAATGGCGTCCTCGTAGCGGATGTAGTCCAGAGGACGTGCGTCGTCATAGAGCCAGCTTGAAAGCGAACGCAGCGTGTACTCAATACCGTTTGAGTACGGCTGATCATTCTCGCGCAGGTTAAACTCTGCAAGCGCAATGGAAGCGTTGAGCTTCTTTGGATCAATGCCTTCAGCGGCAATTTTCTGGCAGGTGGTTTCTACCAGCTCACGGAACTTCTGAGCTGCACCTTCTTTAAGGCCTTTGAGCTGCAAGAAGAGCATAGGTTGGGCAAGGTCGTCGGAGAGATAGTAGCTAAAGTCATCGCCAAGCTCTGCGTCAAGAATTGCACGCTTGAGCGGGGATTCATTGGAGCCCATGAGGGTGTCAAACAAGATATCTGCTGCCATCATCTTATTGCGCTGGTCAGGCGTTCCAAGCACGTAGCCCAGGCCAACACTGGAGTTGTCGGCTGTGGTGTTCATGCGGACCTGGCAAGGCTCGGGCAACACGGGTGCCTGCAGGTTAAGCGGATTGGGGGCACCTGCATCGCGTTTCTCGGCAGCTGCAAACCTCTGGGCAATGAAGGAGAGCTCACGCTCACAGTCAAGGTCGCCGTAGAGGAAGGTGTAGCTGTTAGAGAGGTCGTAGTGGCGAGCGTGGGTGTCCAGGAAGTTCTCGTAGGTGAGCTCAGGGATTGCACGAGGCTTACCACCGGATTCTTTGCCGTAGGCAGTGTCAGGGAAGAGAGCCTCGCTCACAGAATCGTAGAGCACGCGATCAGGGTCAGAGAGGGCGCCTTTCATCTCGTTGAAGACAACGCCGTTGTAGCTCAGATTGCCCTGCTCGTCAGCTTCTAGGTGCCAGCCTTCCTGCTCAAAGACACGCTTACGCTTATAGATTGCAGGATGCAGAACGGCGTCTAGGTATACGCTCATCAAGTTTTCCAAGTCAGCTACATTGGTGCTGGCCACAGGGTATACCGTCTTGTCAGGGTAAGTCATTGCGTTCAAGAACGTCTGCATAGAGGTCTTGAGCAGGTTAACAAAAGGCTCCTTGACAGGATAGGCATCGGATCCACAGAGAACAGAGTGCTCCAAGATGTGGAAGACGCCTGTGTGGTCTACAGGAGGTGTTTTAAAAGCAATGGCAAACGAGCGATTGTCATCGTCGCAGGCAAACCACATAAGGCGAGCACCTGTAGGAACATGCTTAAAGATGTAGGCGTAGCCAGAAATTTCGTTAACCCACTCAGCTGAGATTACCTCAAAGCTCTTGTCTTCTGCATGAAGCGTACCAACAGAAAACGCGCTGTCCATCTGCGAATACTTGGATGTCATAAGCTGCCAATCTATACGAAAACTTACGTGAGCATTAATGCCGTTTTGGACCATCTTGCCCATTTGAACCGTTTGGAGACTTGAGACTCCGCACAAAGCAGGGTAAGGTGGATTTTTGTTATTGTGATACTACCGCGTCAGAGAAAAAGTGACACTTGTATCCGTATTTTGTAATGAAAGATTTATACCCAGATGAATGGTTTCATTTCTCATGAGAGTGATGTGGAGTCTTCCAAGGCCGCAGATGCTACAGAGGCTTCTGCAGAAGAGGAAGCACTTGGTAGCGATGATGCTGAAATAACCCCTGATAACAAGAAGAAAATCTATCGAGGAATGCTCTTTGTCTTGATTGGTGGAGCTTCCTGGGGCGCATTTGGAACCGCTGCAAAATACCTGCTTGATACCTATCACGTTGATCCGATGTGGTTGATTGATATTCGTGAGCTTTGTGCCTGCTGGTTATTCTTAGGAACTGCTTTTGCGTTTGATAGAAAAAATCTCATAACTGTCATTAGGAAGCCAAAAGAGCTGGCAAAAATATTTGTGGTTAGCTTGTTTGCCATTCTTTTCTCGCAAGTTGCCTACATTTATGCAGTTAATGCTACTAATTCTGGAACCGCAACAATCATGCAGTCGTTGGGCATGCTGGGCGTTTTAGCCTTTGTCTGTGTGGTTGGCAAGCGCTGGCCTCGTCGTCGAGAGATTCTTGGTATTGTTTTGGCGCTTATTGGCACCTATCTCTTGGTAACAGGAGGAAATCCAGGCACGCTTAGCCTGCCAACAGCAGGTATTTTCTGGGGCGTTATGTGCGCATTTGCTCAGGCAGCTCTTTCGATTTTGCCAAAGCCTCTGATGGAAAAGTGGGGAAGCTTTACCGTTAACGGCCTAGCTTTTCTGTTCTCAGGTACGCTGATTGCCGTGTTTTATCAGCCCTGGAACCATATGCCTCAGCTGGACGCCTTTGGTATCTTGCTGGTAGTTATTGGTGTGCTGGTGGGAACCTTCTTAGCATACGGCCTCTACCTGCAGGGTGTTAAGGACGCAGGCTCACTTAGAGCGGTCCTGCTGGGTACTGTCGAGCCTGTCATGGCAACCATCACCACCGCACTGGTGCTTGGAACTACCTTTAGCGTTGCCGACCTCATCGGCTTTGCCCTCATCCTAGCGATGGTCGTACTCACCGCCTAGTCGCACCCGATAACAAAAACCCCGCAGGTAAACTGCGGGGTTTTAACGTTCTCTAAAGGTTGTGCGACCAGAGGCTTAGATGAGTTCCATCTGCGTGAGAACTGCCGAGTACCAGCCGTTTGGATTTGCTGGGTTGTACTTTGCAGCGCCAGAAACAGAAAGCCTTCCACCGTAACCAGCAGCAAGACCAGCTGTGTGATCCCAGATAGCCTCTTCCCAGCTACCCCAGCTTGAAGAGCCCCAGCCCCATGCGTTGTAGGGGAGGAAGTTATACCTACCTTTTGTACTCTCAACTGCAGAAATAGCAGGCGATAAACGAGGATCAACGCCGTAGGCCCATGCAGCCTCGGCAAAGGTGGAGCCGTAGCCAGCAAGAGGGGAGCCAGCAAGATAGGCATCAATTCGAGCGCCCCAGCTGCTTACAAAGTTGGTCTTATCGCTTGACCAATCAACATTTTGAGCCGAAGGAGTTGATGGGGTGGTGACCTCAGTGGTATTACCAGAAGCGTTGGTAAAAGTAGTCTCAGTAGAAGCTTGTTTCAGCGCTTCTTCTGCAGCTGCTGCTTCTGCTGCTGCCTGCGCAGCTTGCTCTGCCTGCAATTGCTCTCTTGTTGCAATTGCTGCATTCATAGCATCCTCAGCAGCCTTTTTCTGCTCTTCTGCTTTTGCCATCTGTGCATTTAAAGATGACTGAGTCTCAGAAAGCTCTTTGCTAAGGTCAACTAGGTGGTTGATAGCATCTGAATTTTTGTTCTGGATAATCTCAAGATACTGAACAACAGCAATCAAATCATTAAAGTTATCTGCCGATAAAAGCAGATCAATAATGCCCATGGAGCCCTGCTGCATACGATACATAGATCTAATAGACTCTGCAGCTTTTAAGCGCTGCTCTGGGAGCTGCTGTTCAATCTCTGCAATACGTGCCTCATTGTCCGCAATCTGCTTTTGCAGCTCAGCTACGCGCTGGTTAGCGGCATCGTAATCAGAATTGGTCTGCTCTACCTTGGCCTGGAGCTCTTCAAGAGTCTCTGCCTGAGCTTTTGAGACGCCAAACAAAAAGGTATTAGCAACAAGCACTGCTACAAGAAGTGCTGTCATAAGGGTAGAGCATGAAGGTAAGCGTCTGTGACGCATATATTTGTTCAAATCGACCTCCGCGATTGGGGCTTCCGATTAGTACGCATGTTGTGCCGTCCGCTCATTACTGGCTTCAAGCGCGAGGTCAGATAACACTTGACCTCCAAAATACGCATAATCGCTTTTCTCCGCTCGTGCGAGGGTGTCAATTCTACTTGTTTTTGGCTTCAAATGCCAACTTTGCAGAAAACAAGGCACTTTTAAAGTAGTAAAGTCGTTAGGTAAAACCGTGAACGGTAGAAAAAGAAAGGGCGAACGGATTGCGTACAATAGGTTCGTAATCAGTCCCCAAGGAGGTTTTAGTGGAGTCGGCAATTTTGTGGATTGAAGCGCTTAAATCAGCGTTATTTGGCGTGGTTGAGGGTATTACCGAGTGGCTACCTATATCATCAACAGGCCATATGCTGCTGCTCAATCAGTTTTTACCACTCAACGTCTCTGAAGACTTTTGGAATATGTTCCTAGTAGTTATTCAGCTTGGCGCAATTCTTGCAGTATGCGTGGGATTTTTCCACAAGCTCAATCCCTTCTCGCCAAAGAAATCCAAGGACGAGAAGCGCTCTACCTGGAAACTCTGGGCAAAAGTGGTGGTCAGCTGTGTTCCTGCTGCAGCAATTGGCCTGCCGCTCAATGACTTCATTGAAGAGCATCTTGGAAGCCCCTTTGTTATTGCTGCAACTCTTATTTTCTACGGCATCATCTTTATCCTGCTTGAGCTCCATCGCGAGAAGGTCGCTGCAGCAGTAAAGGTTGAGGTGCCCCGAGGCAAGCACATGAGCCCAGATGCTGCAGCATCCCTTAAGGCTCCCTCTGCCGACAACCTGGCCCGCGTACAAGACATTGACAACCTGGACTGGAAGACCGCGCTTGGCATTGGCGTTTTCCAGGTACTTGCAATTGTTCCAGGTACTTCAAGATCTGGTGCAACCATCCTGGGCGGTTTAGCACTTGGTTGCTCGAGGGCAGTGGCTGCTGAGTTTACGTTCTTCCTGGCTATTCCTACTATGGCCGGCGCTTCTGCGTTGAGACTTGTACGCTACTTTATGAAGGGCAATACCTTTACCATTCCCGAGGCAGTTATTCTGGGTGTAGGATGCCTGGTAGCCTTTATTGTTTCGCTGGTTATGGTTCGTGCGCTTATGGGTTATGTCCGCAAGCATGATTTCAAGCCTTTTGGTGTGTACCGTATTATTTTGGGCATTGCTGTTATTGCATACTTCCTGCTTGTTAAGTAGTTTTTGACTTACAAGCATTACTACCTATGCATTTACGCGCGGTGAGTTTCTCGCCGCGCTTTTTTTATGCGCAAAACATATGGAAAAAGCGTGGAAAACCTATGAAAGATATATGTAATCTCTCTTGGCTCATTTACTAAGAATTGCCTTGTCCTCTATGCTCTTACGGCTGATTTTTGGTCGTAAGAGTAAGTAATTACTTGTAATAGTTTCAGGAGGATTTATGCGCCACATTAAGACGCTTCAGAGAATTGCGTGCACGCTTGCGCTTGCGCTTGTTGCAGTTCTTGCAGTTTCTGCACCAAAACTTGCGTTTGCAGACAGTATTGATACATCTACACCAGGTGTAAAGGTTTCTGTTTTCTCGGCTGACGGTAATGCCGATACATCCAGGGTCCTTACAGACAACCCTCAGCATTCTGGCCACCAGACCCCTGTTCCTGGTCAGTATGGCGAGATTGTCGTTCGCGTTGGTCAGACCATTAGAGACACCGGTGCGTATTCTCACTACACCACTACTCGCCCTGGTTTTGCACCTTTTGGTGTAACTACTACGCTGGTTACCGCCGCTCCTTATCCAGAGCTTCCAGCTACTGATAATGACTTTACCTATGCATTCTATGGAAACAGCAATACTGTTACCAATAATGGTGGTCAGTTCTATTTTCAGTTCACTGGCCGTCAAGTAACCCCTGCTAACCAGCCTGCTACCGTTTTCTTCCTTGTTACTATGCAGGGAGATTCCTCTGATCCAGCTAACGTTGGCGGTAACACCACTCACCTTATGTGGGTTGGCTATCACATCCACGTTATTCCTGCAGAGACCACCCCAACTCCCACACCTACTCCAACGCCATCTGCAGTAAACCAGCTTATTTATGACGCAAATGGCGGCACCATCTACGGCAACGCAACCTATACAGAGTCCAAGACTCCAAATAACCCTCGTACCTACGGCTTTGCTGAGTACAACATCATTGAGGATGTGCCAGTTCGCGATGGTTATAAGTTTGAGTTCTGGAAGCGTTCTTACGTTGATAACCACTTCCGCTACGTTGGCGCTTCTGCTGTTCCTGCAGATGCAAACAACAACCCAGCTGGCGATAAGCGCTATGTTTCTGAGACTACGGTCTTTAACATGAGAAGCCCTTATACCCTGACTGCCGTTTGGAACCAGGAGTATGAACTGAGCTACGACGCAAACGGTGGTACTGGTGCTCCTGCAGCACAGAGCGGTTATTTTGGTATTGATAGCAACACCGCTGATTCGCTCACTGATTCTAAGAACGAGACAGTTTCTGCAACCGTTCCAACTCGTGATGGCTACATCTTTAAGGGCTGGAAGCTTGACGGTACTACCTACCAGGCAGGAGATCAGGTAACCCTTACCACCACCACTCCTAAGGTTGTTCTTGTTGCAGAGTGGGAGCCAGAGCCAGTTGCTCCTGTTACCCCAGAAAACCCTGTAACTCCAGAGAATCCTGGTACTCCAAGCATCCCAGGTAACCCTGGTGGTCCTCTGACACCAAGCTTCCCAGGAGCTCCAAATCCTGCAGCTATCCCGTATTATGGAGGCTCTGTTCTTCCATACACTGGTGATGAGAATCACTCACTTAGCGCTATTGTTATGGCATGTGTCGCAGGTGGCGTGATTGCACTGGCTGTTGTTGCTCGCGCAAAGAGCCGTCAGACAAACTCCATGAACTAAGGCAAGCGTTTGGGCTAGAAGATCTTCTCGCTATACGTGAGCATGGATCCGATAGACACGTTCTTGCAGATAAACCGGTCTTCTTTTGAGGACCGGTTTTTTAATTGTGGAGTGGAAGCAAAGTGGCGCAATTAATGTCCGGTTATCGGGGTACACTTTTAGTCTAAGACGATTGATACAAGGACGGCGTAATGCAGATTGATCTTGAAGGTTTGAATCCTGCCCAGCATCAGGCAGTTATGACTACTCAGGGACCGCTGTTGGTTCTTGCAGGAGCTGGCTCGGGCAAGACGCGTGTTTTGACGTTTAGAATTGCACACATGATTGCTGATGAGGGAGTTCGTCCTTGGCAGATTCTGGCTATCACGTTTACCAACAAGGCTGCAGCAGAGATGCGTGAGCGTCTTGAGGCGCTGCTTCCTAACAATATTCGCGGCATGTGGGTCTGCACGTTCCACGCTATGTGTGTTCGCCTGCTTAGAGAAGATGGCGAGCGTCTTGGCTATGGGCCTAACTTTGCTATCTATGATGATGACGATTCAAAGCGTTTGGTAAAGACCATTCTGTCTGATTTGGATATTGATGTTCGTCAGTTCCCGCTCAACTCCATTCGCTCAAAGATTTCCGCTGCTAAGAACGCGCTTTTATATCCTGATGATGTAGAGGCTCAGGCAGCAAGTCCTATGGATCACGTGGTGGCTCGTGTGTATCGTGCGCTCCAGACGCGTCTGGACAAAGCTAATGCTATGGACTTTGATGATCTTCTCATCAAGGCGTTTGAGCTGCTCTCCAAGTACCCAGACGTGCTTGCTAAGTACCAGGAGCGTTTCCGTTATATCAACGTTGACGAGTATCAGGATACCAACGGCGTCCAGTACGCAATTACCAAGCTTTTGGCATCCAAGTATCGCAATCTTATGGTTGTTGGCGATGATGACCAGTCCATTTATTCATGGCGCGGAGCAGACATCAAAAACATCTTGGCGTTCGAGAAAGACTATGAGGAAGCAGTTGTAGTTAAGCTAGAACAAAACTACCGCTCAACAGGTCATATTTTGGCCGCTGCCAATGCAGTTGTTGCGCACAACTCTCACCGCAAGCCAAAGCGTCTCTTCACGGATGAAGGAGATGGCGAGAAAATCCAGGTGTATCAGGCATCTGATGAGCGTGATGAGGGTGCATGGATTGGCTCCGAGATAGAAAAACTGCACGATAAGGGCACGTCGTACGACAACATAGCCGTGTTCTATCGCACCAACGCTCAGTCTCGTATTCTCGAAGATATGTTGCTCAGAGCTGGTGTTCCTTACAAGATTGTCGGCGGCACTCGATTCTTTGATCGCGCAGAAATCAGAGATGTCATGGCGTACCTCAAAGTTGTTGTGAACCCTGATGATGACATGGCCGCGCTGCGTGTTATTAACACGCCTCGTCGTGGTATTGGTGCAACCAGTATTCAGAAGATTCAGACATATGCACTGCATAACGGCTTGTCGTTCTTCTCGGCATGTGAAGCATGTGTGATGGAAGAAGGCATTTTTACCGCAAAGGTAAGAAATGCGCTGGTAGAGTTTACGTCAGCTATTGAGCATGGCCGCCATATTGATGGTGAGCTTGATGAGGTTGTAGAGGCAATTATTGACCGCTCTGGTCTTATTCGTGCGCTTGAGACGGAGCATACCATTGAGGCTGACGGACGTATCGAGAACATTCGAGAGTTCTTTGGTGTTGCAGCAGAGTTTGATGAGTCTCACGACGACGTTGAAGAAACGCTTGAGAGTCTGCAGCAGCTCAGAGAAGCTGGAGCGCTTGATGCGCAAGATGCAGCTTCGCTGAGTGAGGCTGGTTTTGATGCTGCTACCGGCGCACTCGCTGGTGCTACTGCTGTAGAGACGGCTCCTGCGCCTCAGGAGGAGAGTTTGCATCCACAGGTTGTGGCAGAGAAGCTCCCGGCCTTTATGGAATGGCTGGCGCTTCGCTCTGACCTGGATAGCTTGGATGGTTCTACCTCTGCAGTAACGCTCATGACCATTCACGCTGCAAAGGGTCTGGAATTTCCTGCAGTTTTTGTTGCTGGTATGGAGGAGGGAATCTTCCCTCATGCAAATTATGAGGCAGAAGCAGCTCAGTTAGAAGAAGAGCGCAGACTTGCTTATGTTGCTATTACGCGTGCGCGCAAACGCCTGTATTTGACGTATGCATCTACTAGAAGGACTTACGGCTCTGTTCAGGCAAATCCTGTATCGCGTTTTGTGGGAGAGATTCCTCAAGAGCATGTAAAAGCTATTGGTGTTGGTTCTGCAGGTTTTTCTGGAGTTGGCTGGGCAAAGCGAGGAGACCGTCATGGAACCTTTGGTTCTGGTCGCGGCTCCGAGGTCTACGGTGGAAACGTTTTTGGTTCTCGCACGCGCTCTACCGGCGGTGCTCCAGCTCCACGTACAGCTCCCATTCAGAAAGACCCGGCCCGCGCTTCTGCAAGTTTTGCTGTGGGAGACCAAGTTTCTCACAAGACCTTTGGCCCAGGCATTGTTTTGGCAGTTCAGGGAGATACTATTGAGGTCAAGTTTACGCGTACTAATAAGACAAAGAAGCTCATGAAGGGCTTTGCTCCAATAGTAAAAATTGAGGGATAGCCATGGTATTGATGCATGACGGTTTGATTTTGGGTCTTACTCCACAAGACTTCATTTTTAAGCTGGTTATCTTTGTTGTTGTGTTTCTTGTAGCTTTTCTTGTAGAGCGCTTTGCAATAAAACTCTCAAAAAGGGCCTTGGACTCTTCAAAGCTGCCGTCAGCATCTATTTTTGTCAACATACTACGTGGAGTTATCTGGACGTTTGCTATTCTTGCTGTCTTGCAGCCTGTCTTTGGTATTCAACCAACAGCTTTTGTGACCGCTTTGGGAGTTACGTCCATTGCCCTCTCTTTTGGTTTACAAGACACCATTTCTAACCTGGTGGGCGGATTGGGTCTCATGCTGGGAGGTGTAGTTAAACCTGGAGATAAGGTAAGCATTGGAACTATCTCCGGTGAGGTTATTGACATGAATTGGCGCTCTACCATAGTTCGTGCTCGTGGAGGTAGGGTAGACATCATTCCTAATTCAGTACTTAATAAAACAGCACTTGCGCATCGTACCAGGTGGGATATGACAGAGGTGCCCATTAATATAGTGCTTAAACCAACCGTTGATCTGAATGCGGTAACGCAAGAAATAACAGAAATTGTTCAAGAGGTAGTTGCACCTCAGCTTGATAGAACACTTCCTATTGAGGTTGAAGCATCAAGCATTGCTGAGACAGGCATCAAGGTAATCATTCATGTTCACATCAAAGATGATGCAAACGAAATGAGTGTACGAGACAAAATTGTACGAGCCCTGGCTGGTTCTAGTTGGCTTGCAGGAGTAGGAGCTTAATATGAAAATTGGAATTATCGGAGCCATGGAACCAGAGGTTGCGCTACTAAAAGAGCAGATGACCATTGAGCGCACCTACGAACAGGCCCGTATGCAGTTTGTTGAAGGCCTTTTGGGAGATGTTCCTGTAGTTGTTGTACAGTCGGGAATTGGCAAGGTTAATGCAGCAGCATGTACACAGATCCTGATTGATACGTTTGCAGTAACACACGTTATTAATACCGGTATTGCAGGGCTTTTAAATCCTGAGCTACAGGTTGGGGATATTGTTATCTCCTCAGATTTAGTTCAACACGATATGAACGTTGGTCCTCTCAATTTTGCCGCTGGTCAGATTCCAGGTCTTCCGGTTTTCTCGTTTACAGCAGATGAGAGTCTTATTGAACATGCTCTTGCTTCGGCAAAAGAAGTAGCTCCTCAACTGCAGGTTATTTCTGGCCGCGTTGCTTCAGGAGATCAGTTTGTAAGTTCATCAGAGTTAGCAGACCACATCTACACAACGTTTGGCGCTGATTGTTGTGAGATGGAGGGCGCCTCAATTGCTCAGGTTGCTTGGCTTAACCACACACCGTTTGTGGTGATTAGGCTTATGTCCGATAAGCCCGGCACTACTTCAAGCGTTGATTATTTGACGTTTGAGCGTGAGGCTTCTGAGCGCTCTGCCAGAATTACTGCAGCTATTATCAAAAAGCTTGCCTAGTAACCTGAGGTGTCCTTTTGAGGCAACTCTTCTGGGTTAACTGGGTAGCTCTTCCTGGTCAGTTTGCATTTTTCATAAGAGGGAAGGCAGGGCGTAAGAAACAACTTGCGCTGATTTAGCTATTCGAATGTTTTTAAACATAATTGAACAATATTTCGATTATCATTGTCCCGTTATGAAAGTGGTTTGAAAGGTACCGAATGATAACCCTCGGACACTTTTTTGAGATGATGGTTGCCAATCCGTTTTTGGCCCTCGTCGTTGTCCTTGTTTTTGGATGCATCTTTGTAAATGGTGCAACCGACGCGGCTAATGCTATTGCAGAGGCTGTTGGAACTCGTTCAATTAAAGTTAACCATGCAATTATCATGAGTGTTGTATGCAACTTTGTTGGTTTGGTGGCTATGTGCCTCATTTCAACTGCAGTTGCAGACACAATTCTGGGTATGGTTGACTTTGGTAGTAATAACCATGAGGCTCTTGTTGCTCTTGCCGCAGGCTGTGTTGGTATTGTTACTTGGGCAGTAGGAGCTTGGGCTTTAGGTATTCCAACTTCTGAGTCACACGCCCTTATTGCAGGTCTCACCGGTGCAGCACTTGCTATTCATGGTGATTTTGGCGCTGTTAACTGGGGCGAGTGGAGCAAGGTTTTAATTGGTTTGCTCTTCTCAACCACATTAGGTTTTGCCGCTGGTTGGATCATTGTTAAAGCAATCAACAAGCTTTGCGTAAACGTTGATCGACAGCGCGCTGATGAGATGTTTGGCCACTTGCAGGTTGTTGGCTCAGCCTTTGTTGCAGCTATGCACGGCGCACAAGATGGCCAGAAGTTCATGTCCATTGCCATGCTTGCAATTGCGCTTTCAGCTGGTCATGGAGCTGCTGGTGCAGATGTGTTCCCGCTCTGGCTGCAGGTACTGTGTGCTGCTCTTATGTCTATCGGCACCGCAATTGGCGGAAGAAAGATTATTAAAAAAGTCGGAATGGAAATGGTAAAGCTTGAGCGTTATCAGGGCTTTGCCGCGTCCTTCTCGGCATCTGCATCTTTGCTGCTTTCCACACTGACTGGTCTTCCTGTTTCGACAACTCATACAAAAATGACCGCCATGATGGGCGCAGGTGCTGCAAAAAATATTCGTTCAGTTAACTGGGGCGTTGCAAAAGAAATGGTTGCAGCATGGGTATTTACGTTCCCTGGCTGCGGACTTATTGGTTTTCTTTTTGCAAAACTGTTCCTGATGATTTTCTAAGTACGTATAACTGTCTTTTACGAGTTCTATTGAACCACTCAACTTTATTGGAGGATTCATGCTAGGTAAGCCAAAAGAGGACGTCTTCTACACCATGTTCCGCGAGTTTGGCGACAAAATTGTAGAAACCGCTGAAGAGTACGCGGTCATTATGGAAGGCTATCCTGAGACTGCCGCGCGTATTCCTCAGATGAAGGTTTACGAGCGCGAGTGTGACGAGAAGGTCCAGCACATTATGAAGGAGCTTTACGCTTCCTTTGTCACTCCATTTGAGCGCGAGGACATCTCCGATTTGGCTCTTCGTCTTGATGACATTGTTGACGGAATGAATTCTGTTGCAGAGCGTCTTGACCTCTTTAATGTTGACGACACTCGTAAAGAGGCTATGCAGCTTGCTGAGCTCACCCTTCGCGCATGCAAGACGGTCCAGGAGATGCTGAGCGTTCTGAGCGATTACAAAAAAGATTCTACCGTTATGGAGAAGGCCATTGCCGTTGGTCACGTTGAGGACGAGGGCGATCTTATTTATCACAACGCCCTGTCCCGCCTGTTCCGTGATGAAATGCCTGGTCGCCACACGGTTGCTTGGCTTCGTATTTTTGACCGCATGGAGACTGTTCTTGATTCCTGTGATGACGCGGCGGGAGTTGTTCGCTCCGTTGTTATGAAGAACGCTTAAGTTCTTTTTCTGCTAACGGTATATACAGACTAAAAACTGCCTTCCGCCGGGAGGCAGTTTTTATATTCTCTTTTTGTCCGGTATTGGGGTTAAACTGTTTATATAAAAGAAAGTGGAGGTGCCATGAGCGGCTTCAAGCGTTTTTGCTACATACTCTATGTTTTTGCAAGTGCTTTTGTATTTTTAGCTCTTGCTTTAACGTGGTTTGGTCCTTGGACACATCAGGCAACTAATCTCTTGTTTACCAAGCCCTACCTTATTGCTCTTAACGCTTGTGCGGCTATTAGCATCTTTGGTCTTGTTGTGGTGTTGTTCAGAGCTCTCTTTATTAGAAAAACGGTAAAGCTCACGGTGGCTACTGTTGAGGGTGGAACAATCTCCGTCACTAAAGAAGCCATTTCTTCTCAGGCGGCCCATATTATTGAAGAAGATGGAACTTGCCTTGCACACCGTGTTAACGTGCAGATTTCTAAGAATAATTCTGTAGCTGTACAGATCGATATTCTCCCTAAAGAGCCTGTTGATGTCACTGCAAAGGGCTCTGAGTTCTATAACGCTCTTCAGTCGGGTCTTGCTATCGTGTGCGGACCTTGCGTTTCTAGCATCAATCTTTCTTTTATCAAGCCAAGTTCCTTCTCGCCAAAAGATGAAGAAGGTGCGTCTTTGTCTCAGTCAAAAGAGGTTGTGCCAGAACCAGAGATTGTAGAAGAGCAATCTTACGAGCAACCTTCCACTCAAGCCGCTGCTCAGCAGACTGGTAAAGACATTCGATTGAGTATTTCAGAGCCAGATACAAAGGAGGTCACAGACAATGGATAAAAGCTTCTTTCAGAAGATGCAGGAGAAGTGCAAAAAATACGTCGTTGACCATCCAGGTGCCATTATTGGCGGATTTTTGGGCCTTTTGTTTGCAATTTTTTTGTTTACGTTTGGCCTTTTTAAAATGCTAGTTGTTGCATTGTTTGTACTGTTAGGAGTTGCCATCGGTCAGATTTTTGACGGAAAGGCAACCATTTTGGCAAAGATTCGTTCCTTATTTACGGACAGAAACTAGATAGGAGAGAGCTGTGGCAGAAGAGCTTACTAATTCGCAAGAGATCGCCTCTGAAGAAATTGTTCCTGCAGAAGAGACAACAGATGTTCTTTCCGATGCAGATCTTGAGGATACAGACTCTCTTACCTTCTCTGGTGGAGTTGTCGAGAAGATCGTCTCGTTGGCTTTACGTGACGTCCCCAACGTGGTGGGTGCTCGTGGAAACTGGCTTAACAGAGTTCAGGATGTACTTGGTGCATCTGATACGGCTAAAGGTGTCACTGTAGAGGTGCTGCCTGACAGCTCGCTAAATGTTACCGTTTCTGTACTTATTAAATATGGTTCTTATGCGCCTCAGATTTTTGAGGATGTTAAGCATACAATTGTCGAGAAAATCACCGGCATGACAGGTCTTGAAGTTTCTGGTGTTAACCTGCGAATTGAAGATGTTTTGACCGAAGAAGAATACGATCGCCTAAAACATCGTCCAGAAGAGCCTGAACAGCTAGACAAAGAAGAGTAAAGTACGCTAAAGTTGCACTGTTTTACGCTTTTATAGTAATTGTTTTATTGTTTTGTCACTACAAGCTCCCTAAGCGCAAGGAGTTTTGCCATGAAAAGGCTTTCACGTTGGAGCATGGCGATTGTTGCTACGTTTGTGTTAGCACTCTCGCTCGTTGGAGGACTTGCAAAGCAAGCACTCGCAGACACCACCCCTGTTACCTCAGAGGCTGAGCTGCTGGCTGCTATTGCTGCTGCTCCAGCAGATGGTTCGCAGACTATCGTTCAGGTAAATGCGGACTTTACCATTACTGCTCCAGTCCAGGTTCCAGCTAATAAGAACATTAGGTTGATGGGTACTGGAACTATCACAAGTGCCATGACTGGCTCTAATCATTTCTATATGTTCAAGATTGCTTCTGGCGGCGCAGTTACTCTTGATGGTGCCACCATTAATGGCAACAACACTGCATTTGCCGTTGAGAACCGTGGTAGCTTTACCTTGCTTCGTGGCGTTATTAAAAACGGTAAGGCAAAACCTTATCCAGGAAATAACGGCGTAGTTCTCACCACTGGTGCTGGTGCAAAGTTTGTTATGGCTGGCGGCACCATTCAGGACAGCACGGTTGCTAACGCTCTTGGTGGCGCAGTTACTGTTGCAAATGGTGCAACAGGTGAGCTCCGTGACGGTAACATTCAGAACACTACTCTTACCAATCAGTACTCTGGTAGCGTTATGGTAAGAAATGCAGATTTTACTATGACTGGCGGAACCATCACTGGTGGCGATGCTTCTTCTACCATTAATTCTTCTGGTGGTCTGATGCTTTATGCCTTGGATCCAAACGGTGAGACAACAACAGCCACTATGGGTGGTGGATATATCACTAACAATAAGGCTGTTGAAGGTGCAGGCGTCTACATTTACGCAGGTAATCCTCAGTTTGGTGATTCTAAGTCAAAGGCAGACTTTACCTTCAACGGTGGCTCTATTACTAATAATGTTGCTTCTGAGTCCGGTGGTGGTATCTACGTAATCTGGAACGGCAACGTTGTTATGAATAACGGCATCATCAAGAACAACACTGCTGGCATTGCTGGCGGTGGCGTTGCTACCTACGACCAGTTTGTTGGTGTTGTTGGTGGTCAGAAGGTTCCTTATTCCAAGGTTGGTGCTCCATGGAATAACTGGCCAAACATTTATCGCGCTGGCTTCACCATGAATGGTGGCTCTATTGACGGAAACAAGGTCACTAGTAATGGCACCAACCAGCTTGGCGATAAGGGTGTTGGTGCTGGTATTTATGTTGCATCTGCTAATGTAACCCTTAATGCTGGTGAAATTATCAATAACACTGCAAATGACCAGGGCGGCGCAGTTTACGTTGCTTCTGTTCCTTATGTTGTCCACATTAATAACGCACTTATTAAGAACAACACCGCAACTGTTATTGGTGGTGGTGCTTGGTTCTGCCCAACCGGTGTAGCTGAATTCCACTCCAAAAATGGCGTAGCATTCTTCAACAACACCGCAAATGGTGCTGGTGATGAGATTGCAACCGTTCGCGGTGCAGGTGAATCTGCTGGTGCAACTATTTCTGATTATATGCTTGGTGGTGCCTCTGCACATTGGACTAAGGATGGCGCGGTTACCATCAACCTTCCTTCAATCCTTGGTGAAGCTGATCCAGCTGCTGCACGTCATACTACTGAAGAAGTAAGCAACATTGTTAACAATACCGATATGCTTGCTCTTGAGTCTAATCTTCGTTATAGCTCTATCGCCGCAGCACAGAATAAGGCTCAGCTGATTATTTCTGGAAATACCGCACAGCGTGGTGGTGGTATTGGCTCCAACGGTACCGTTATTACTGGTGAAGAGGGTACTCAGGATGTAACCGTTAAGAAGGTTTGGGATACTTCTGCAAACCCAGATGCAGTTATTCCAGAGACGCTTACTGTTTATCTAAAGGCAGATGGATATGTTGTTGACTCCGTTGAGCTTTCTGCAGCAAACAACTGGGAGCATACATTCCACGGTCTTCCTGATAACGTAACTTTGAGCTTTACAGAAGGAACCGTAGTCGGCTGGACTGCTCAGACTCCAGAGGTTAACGGTAACGTTACTACCCTGACCAATAAGGCCGACGCTCCCGTGACTCGCGATGTTCCAGTAACCAAGGTTTGGAATGGTACAAAGAAGGATTCTGTAACCGTTCACCTGCTTGCTGATGGTGTTGACACTGGTCAGACCCTTGTCCTTTCTGAGGCAAACAATTGGACCGGTTCATTTGTTGGTGTAAATCTTTACGCAGCAGATAATCACGTCATTGCTTACACCGTTTCTGAGGATGCTATTGAGGGTTACACTTCTGAGATAACTGGTGATATGGCTAATGGCTTTACCATTACCAACACCGAGACTCCAGTTACCCCAACTCCAACTCCAGAGAAGCCTGGTAAGAAGCGTAAGCACCGCACGCCTGATACTGGTGACGCAAGTGTTGTAGCTATGGTTGCGTTTGCAACGGTCGGCGCTGGCTTTGTTGGTGTTGGAGCATATGCTCGCACTCGTAAAGAGCAGTAAGCAACACACATACACTTAGTATGCAGATCCCCCGCTTTTTATAAAAGCGGGGGATCTTTGTCAGAAGGACGATTCCTTGTTTTAACTGGAGATGTTTACGTTCACCGAATTTGCCAACCGTTTAACCAATAAGAGTGTTCTTCTCGCCAGGAGAGATTAGAGAAGAACGACAATACTACTAGGTGGATAGTGAGTATCTGCATGAGTACCTTATTGGAGGTTGTTATGGAGCTCAAAGCTGATAAAAAGGTAATTGTCGAGCGTAATAACAAAGTTGTGTATGACAACGGAGACACAGTCGTTAAGGTGTTCAGCGGAAGCAAACCTTCTGCTGATATTATGAATGAGGCATTAAACCTCACTCGTGCTGAGCAGGCCGGCATCAACGTTCCATCTCTTGTAGAGATTAGTAAAGTTGGTAATTGCTGGGCTGTTTCAACTAGAAAAGTTGAAGGCAAAACAATTAGGCAGCTTATTGAGGAGCATCCAGAAAAAGAGGACGAGTATCTCAATAAGTTTATCGATATTGAGCTGGCCATTCACGCTCATAAGGCACCACTTCTTACTCATCAAAAAGACAAGTTCACCCGAATGATTAACAGCATTCCAGACATCCTTGATGAGGCCACAAGGTATGAGCTTCTGCTCAAGCTTGATGGTATGAAGCCTCATACTAAGGTCTGTCATGGTGACTTTGTTCCTTCCAACGTTATTCTCGCCGAGGATGGCGCTCCTGTAATTCTTGACTGGGCTCATGCAACACAGGGCAATGGTGCAGCAGACTGTGCTACAACTTACCTGCACCTGCTTCTTCATGGTGATGAGGAACTTGCCGAGAAGTACATCAATCTTTATTGCACTAAGCAGGGCTGCACTCGTCAGTATGTAAACGAGTGGCTTGGCATTATTGCCGCAGCAGAGCTTGCTCGCGGTCGTGTAAAAGAAACAGAGTTCCTGCTTAAGTGGGTAAATGTTTTTGATGCAATGTAGTTGGTTACAAGAACTTTAAACTAACTGAGAAGAGCCTCGTCAGGGGCTCTTCTTTTATTACACTTCTAACTGCTCAATAAAGTAACGTGAGGAGTTAGCTATGTATGATGTTGATCCAAAGCAGACCACCGCAAAGTCAGAAAATAAGAAATCAAAGCTTGAGCGCATGAGCGCTGGTGAGTGGTGTGGTGGTGAAGCTGACGCAGAACAAAGCGCAGCTTTTTGGCGCGCTAAGGATCTTGCCTGGGAGTTCAATCAGACCCGCCCAAGTGATAAAGAAAAGTGCCGTCAGATTTTGAGCGAACTTCTCGGTGAACTAGGAGAGGGAAGCGCTGCAGTTTCTCCTTTTAATGTTGACTATGGCTTCAATATCAAGATTGGCCCACATAGCTTTATCAACCATGGTGCATACTTGATGGATTGTGCGCCTATCACTTTTGGTGCCCATAGTTTTGTGGGCCCTCAGTTTAAGGCGTACACCGTTCAACACCCTCTAGATGCTGAGGAGAGAAATGCTTGGTATGAGCGAGCATTGCCTATCACAGTGGGAGATAACTGCTGGTTTGGCGGAAATGTGACGGTGCTTCCCGGTGTAACTATCGGGGATAACTGTGTAATTGGTGCTAATAGTCTGGTTACTAAAGATATTCCAGACAATTCTCTTGTTGTTGGTTCTCCCGCAAAGGTCGTACGTCAAATTACCGAGGCAGATAAGCTGGGACTTAAAGAGCTTTTGGGCTAGTTCTGTTAGGCTAGGAGCGCGTGGTTTCGGGGCATAGGACTTTAGAGTACTCGGTTTCAGAGCGTACAAAAAATGCGCGATTTAAGAAAACACTGCTAGATTAGGCCTTTTAGGGAGATTGTTTAACTATTTATTTGATGTTAGAGGCATCCGCGCTATAATAAATATACGGGGAGCTGGGAAATGGCCCGGCTGAGAGGCAGCACCTTATGCTGCGACCCATAAACCTGATCTGGGCAATGCCAGCGTAGGGAGCCAATGCCGTCCTTACGCACTATAAGAAGGAGGGCATATGAAAAAACTTTCTCAGTTTGCATTGCAAGCCATATCCCTTACTTCTTTTCTTGTGCTTTGGCAGCTTGTTATTGTTGCAGGAATTATTCCAAATTACCTTGTTCCAACTCCTGTTCAGGTTGTATTTGCGCTGGTTAAGGACTTTCAGCTTCTTATGACACATACCGGGATTACGCTTCTAGAATCCCTTGTAGGTCTGGCTATTGGAGTGCTTATTGGCTTTGCGCTTGCGGTTCTTATGGACTTCTTCAAAACGCTGGACAAACTGCTCTCTCCACTTGTTACCATCTCGCAGACTATCCCTATTGTGACTATCGCGCCGCTTCTGGTGCTCTGGCTAGGATATGGTCTTTTGCCCAAGATTGTTCTTGTGGCCATTTCAACGTTTTTCCCTATTACCATGGCGCTGAACTCGGCATTTAAAGCAATAGATCCCGATATGGTTGACCTGATGACCACCATGGGAGCTAGTCGTGTGCAGATTTTTTGGCATGTCAAGTTGGCTGCTGCTGCACCACAGTTTTTCTCGGGACTCAAAATGAGTGTGACTTACGCCGTAATTGGCGCGGTAATTGCAGAATGGCTGGGAGGCGACGCTGGCCTTGGTGTCTATATGACGCGCGTCAGAAAGGCGTTTGCGTACGACAGGATGTTTGCGGCAATCGTGGTGGTGTCTGCGCTGTCGCTAGTATTAATGAAGGTTGTTGAACTTGTCCAAAAACGTGCACTTCCTTGGGATACCTCTCAGGATGCCAAAGAATCTGCACGATAACTTGACGAAACTCAAAGAAAGAAGTGATTACGCGCATGAACGCATTTAATCGCAAGGGTATAACAAGAAAAGGCTTTCTAGCTGCGATGGGTTTCTCGACAGCAGGACTTTGCGCAGGTTGCTCGCTTGAACAACCGTCTGCTCCATCCAACGCAAACAAGGGTGCTGGGCAGAATTCCGGCGGCCCCACAGAGATTACGTTTGCCCTGGACTACACCCCAAACACCAACCATACCGGCATTTATGTGGCTCAGGAGAAGGGCTACTTTGACCAGGTTGGCCTCAAGGTAACTATTCAGCAGCCACCTGCCGATGGTGCCGATGCGCTGATTGGTGCTGGTGGCGCACAGATGGGCGTTACCTACCAGGACTATATTGCTAACAGCCTCTCATCTTCTAATCCGCTGCCATATACTGCGGTGGCTGCTATCATTCAGCACAATCTTTCAGGCATTATGAGCCGTGAAGAAGATCACATTGTTCGTCCACGTGACCTTAATGATCGTACCTACGCAACGTGGAATCTCCCTGTTGAGCAGGCTACTATCAGGTCTGTTATGGAATCTGATGGAGGAGATCCCTCCACGCTTAAAATGGTACCTTATGAGGTAGATGATGAGGTATCTGGCCTAAAAGCAAAGATGTTTGATGCAGTTTGGGCGTTCGAGCAGTGGGCTGTTCAAAACGCTCGTGTTCAGAACTTTGCATACAACTACTTTGCGTTTACAGCTATTGATCAGAATTTTGACTACTACACGCCAGTCATCGCAGTAAATGATGGCTTTGCAAAAGAGAATCCAGACGCTGTTAAGGCCTTCTTAAGCGCTACCAGAAAAGGTTATGAGTTCTGCGTCTCTAACCCAGATGAGGCAGCAGAGATTCTACTCAAAGCCGTTCCAGAACTTGATGCTAATCTGGTCAAAGCATCTCAGAAGTTCTTGGCAGCCAAATACATTGACGACGCCGAGAAGTGGGGTGTCATTGATTCTGCCCGCTGGCAGCGTTTCTACACCTGGCTCAATAACCAGCAGCTGCTAGAGAATAAGATTGATCCATCCGCAGGATTTACTAGTGAGTACCTTGGATAAGAAACTTACTGACATAACAGAAGGCGCTGCTATGGACGTTTCTGGCGAGAAAAGCCTAGGAGCTGCACCTGCATGCGAGCCACAGAGGAGCATGCCGGCGCTTGAGGCGCGTAACCTCACGCTGGTTTGGGGAAACGGCCAGGTAGTTGCTCAGGATATCTCGATTGAACTTCAACCTGGCACCATTACCTGCTTGGTTGGTCGCTCGGGCTGCGGCAAGACAACACTGCTCCACGCACTTGCGGGACTGCTGCAGCCGCAAGAGGGCAAGGTGCTGCTACATGGTGCTGACGTTACAGGGCACCCGGGACATATTGGCTACATGCTCCAGAAGGATTTGCTCATCCCAAGCAAGCGTATCATCGACAACGTAGCGCTTCCGCTTGAGCTGAAGGGCGTCTCGCGCTCTGAGGCGCGCGCACGGGCCCAGGAGGTACTGGAACGCGGTGGACTTGAGCGCGTGGCACAAAGCTGGCCTCACGAGCTCTCAGGCGGCATGAGACAGCGTGTTGCATTCCTGCGCACGGCACTCATTGGCTCAGATATTATGCTGTTGGACGAGCCCTTCTCGGCACTAGATGCCCTCACACGGCGAGAAATGCGTGCGTGGCTCATGTCTTCCGTGAAAGAGTTCGGCCTCTCGGTACTGGTAATCACGCACGACGTTGACGAAGCAGTTGCCATGGCCTCTCGCATTTACGTAATGGCGGGCAGTCCAGCGCAGGGTGTGGTAACCAAAATTGTGGGCGTTGTTGAGCCGCTGGGCTGCGCTGATACGGTGTCGGAGGCAGACTCTGGCAAAGGCACTGGTCAAGGTGCTGACCTGGCATCGTTTGACTTGAGCGCAGCGTTTTTGGCTGCCAAGCGAGAAGTACTTTCATTGCTAGGGTAGTTGTCCTTTACGTGCGCTGCGGGTGATTATGATTCTGCAGCGTGTTAGCGTCGGCTTTTAGGCCTGGCGCAC
>CAURLG010000012.1:0-32315 GCA_963525825.1 uncultured Atopobium sp.
ACTAAAGACTACGAATTGTGTAGAAATTGTGGAGGAATTAAGAAGATACAAAATCATCTTCACAAACGAGTCGTAAGTGCGTATAGTTATTCCCCGCGCCGCGCACCACGCAATGTGAAATCGCAGCGCAGCGAACCTTGAAAACCGGATACTGCGATCGAAAGATCAGCAAAGACAGACAAGCGAAATTCGAATTTGAACATTTTGTTCAATAGTCAATTCATAATTTCAGCGAATCCGAGATCAGCGGGATTTTAGAGACGTGGATTCAACTCAACTTTAAATTGTACTGACTTTTAGTCAGTTAAATTTTTGAATGGAGAGTTCGATCCTGGCTCAGGATGAACGCTGGCGGCGCGCCTAACACATGCAAGTCGAACGATTAAAGCACCTTCGGGTGTGTATAAAGTGGCGAACGGCTGAGTAACACGTGGGCAACCTGCCCCTCTCATTGGGATAGCCACGGGAAACCGTGGATAATACCGAATACTTCGAGACTTCCGCATGGAAGACTCGAGAAAGCTCCGGCGGAGAGGGATGGGCCCGCGGCCTGTTAGCTTGTTGGTGGGGTAACGGCCTACCAAGGCAATGATGGGTAGCTGGGTTGAGAGACCGACCAGCCAGATTGGGACTGAGACACGGCCCAGACTCCTACGGGAGGCAGCAGTGGGGAATCTTGCACAATGGGCGAAAGCCTGATGCAGCGACGCCGCGTGCGGGATGAAGGCCTTCGGGTTGTAAACCGCTTTCAGCAGGGACGAGGCGAAAGTGACGGTACCTGCAGAAGAAGCCCCGGCTAACTACGTGCCAGCAGCCGCGGTAATACGTAGGGGGCAAGCGTTATCCGGATTCATTGGGCGTAAAGCGCTCGTAGGCGGTCTGTTAGGTCGGGAGTTAAATCCGGGGGCTCAACCCCCGTTCGCTCCCGATACCGGCAGACTTGAGTTTGGTAGGGGAAGGTGGAATTCCTAGTGTAGCGGTGGAATGCGCAGATATTAGGAAGAACACCAGTGGCGAAGGCGGCCTTCTGGGCCATAACTGACGCTGAGGAGCGAAAGCTAGGGGAGCAAACAGGATTAGATACCCTGGTAGTCCTAGCCGTAAACGATGGACACTAGGTGTGGGGGAATATTTCTTCCGTGCCGCAGCTAACGCATTAAGTGTCCCGCCTGGGGAGTACGGCCGCAAGGCTAAAACTCAAAGGAATTGACGGGGGCCCGCACAAGCGGCGGAGCATGCGGATTAATTCGATGCAACGCGAAGAACCTTACCAAGGCTTGACATGTTAACCGTGGCTCTAGAGATAGGGTTTACCCTTTTGGGTGGTTTTCACAGGTGGTGCATGGTTGTCGTCAGCTCGTGTCGTGAGATGTTGGGTTAAGTCCCGCAACGAGCGCAACCCTTGTCCCGTGTTGCCAGCACGTTGTGGTGGGGACTCGCGGGAGACTGCCGGGGTCAACTCGGAGGAAGGTGGGGATGACGTCAAATCATCATGCCCCTTATGTCTTGGGCTTCACGCATGCTACAATGGCCGGTACAGAGGGTTGCGATACTGTGAGGTGGAGCTAATCCCTTAAAGCTGGTCTCAGTTCGGATTGGTGTCTGCAACTCGACACCATGAAGGTGGAGTCGCTAGTAATCGCAGATCAGCAACGCTGCGGTGAATACGTTCTCGGGCCTTGTACACACCGCCCGTCACGTCACGAAAGTTGGCAACACCCCAAGCCCGTGGCTCTACGGGGAGCGGTTAAAGGTGGGGCTAGCGATTGGGACGAAGTCGTAACAAGGTAGCCGTACCGGAAGGTGCGGCTGGATCACCTCCTTTCTAGGGAGATACCCTCTTTAGAAGAGATAACACTAACTTTTTTGACGAGTAGTTCCCGTCTTTCCCGTTGATGTCTTTGTTGCACGAAAGTGCGCAGTATTCGGTCTCGAGGGTTCGCCCTCGCGTACCTTGAGAGCTGCATAGTGTGACAAACAAAAATTCGATTTTCTTCAAGAAGATCGCATCTGATCGCATTTGATAAGTAATTATCAAAGTGCAAAAAGTATGTTCAAACCATCGAAAAGAAGATGGTAAGGGCAAACGGTGGATGCCTTGGCACAAGAAGCCGATGAAGGACGTGATAAGCTGCGATAAGCCACGGTAAGGAGCACATATCCTGTGACCCGTGGATTTCCGAATGGGTAAACCCACCAAGAGTCATTTCTTGGTACTTCCTGCTGAATATATAGGCAGGATAGAGGTAACCGGGGGAACTGAAACATCTAAGTACCCCGAGGAAGAGAAATCAAACGAGATTCCCCTAGTAGTGGCGAGCGAACGGGGATATAGGACAAACCGTCAGTTGCGCAAGCGCTGGCGGGGTTGTAGGACCATTCATTGTGGAGTTACAAAACTTCGTGGAAGCAGAATAGCTTGGAAAAGCTGGCGAGACAGGGTAAAAGCCCCGTACGCGAATCTGCGAAGACTCCCGAGTGGCACCTGAGTACTGCCGGACACGTGAAACCCGGTGGGAACCTGGGGGGTCCACCCTCCAATCCTAAATACTCTCTTGTGACCGATAGTGAACCAGTACCGTGAGGGAAAGGTGAAAAGCACCCCTAGCGGGGAGTGAAATAGTACCTGAAACCGTTTGCCTACAAGCAGTCGGAGCAGACTTTTGTCTGTGACGGCGTGCCTTTTGTAGAATGAGCCAGCGAGTTACGGCATGTGGCAAGGTTAAGCTAAAAAGCGAGCCGCAGCGAAAGCGAGTCTGAATAGGGCGAGTGAGTCGCATACCGTAGACGCGAAGCCAGGTGAGCTATCCATGAGCAGGCTGAAGCGGGGGTAAGACCCCGTGGAGGGCCGAACCCACTTAGGTTGAAAACTGAGGGGATGACTTGTGGATAGGAGTGAAAGGCCTATCAAACCTGGAGATATCTCGTTCTCTCCGAAATAGCTTTAGGGCTAGCCTCGGATGTTTACCAATGGGGGTAGAGCACTGAATAGTTGCGGGGGCTTCACCGCCTACCAAGATTAATCAAACTCCGAATACCATTGGTCTAGAATCCGGGAGTCAGAATATGTGGGCTAAGCTGTGTATTCGAAAGGGAAACAGCCCAGACCGCCCGCTAAGGTCCCAAAATCAATGCTAAGTGGCAAAGGATGTGCGTTTGCTCAGACAACCAGGATGTTGGCTTAGAAGCAGCCATTCATTTAAAGAGTGCGTAATAGCTCACTGGTCGAGTGGACATGCGCCGACAATATACGGGGCTAAGCATTGTACCGAAGCGGCGGATCAGTACTTTGTACTGGTGGTAGGAGAGCTTTCTGTACGGGTTGAAGCAGTTGGATAACCAACTGTGGACTGTTCAGAAGTGAGAATGCTGGCATGAGTAACGAGAGACATGTAAAAAACATGTCCGCCGTAAACCCAAGGTTTCCTGGGCAAGGCTAATCCTCCCAGGGTTAGGCGGGAGCTAAGGCAAGGCCGGAAGGCGTAGTCGATGCACAACAGGTAGAAATTCCTGTCCCTCCAAAAGAGCGTTATCACCAATGGGGTGACGGAGCAGGGTAGCTAGGCGGGGTTCTGGACGTCCCCGTGATGGCACGTAGGCTGAGAAGTAGTGAAATGCGCTTCTCGTGATGGCTGAGGTGTCGGACGAAGCAATTGAGTGAAGCTAGTAAGCCCATACTTCCAAGAAAAACCTCTAGGGAGCTCTGAGGAGCCCGTACCGCAAACCGACACAGGTGGGTGGGTAGAGCATACCAAGGCGATCGGGAGAACTATGGTTAAGGAACTCGGCAAAATTGCCCCGTAACTTCGGGAGAAGGGGTGCCGGTTTCGGTGAAGGGATTTACTCCCCGAGCTAAGATCGGTCACAGTAAATAGGTCCAAGCGACTGTTTATCAAAAACACAGGACTCTGCTGAAGTCGTAAGACGACGTATAGGGTCTGACGCCTGCCCGGTGCCGGAAGGTCACGAGGAGTTGTTAGCATTAGCGAAGCAGCGAATCTAAGCCCCGGTAAACGGCGGCCGTAACTATAACGGTCCTAAGGTAGCGAAATTCCTTGTCGGGTAAGTTCCGACCTGCACGAATGGTGAAATGATTTGAGAGCTGTCTTGGCTGGAGACCTGGTGAAGTTGTAATGCCGGTGAAGATACCGGCTACCTGCAGTAGGACGGAAAGACCCCGTGGAGCTTTACTGTAGCTTGGCATTGGGTTCTGGCAATGTGTGTATAGGATAGTTGGGAGACTGTGATGCAATGGCGTCAGCCATTGCTGAGTCGCTGTTGGAATACCAACCATATGCTGTCGGAATTCTAATCTGGCAACGGAGACAGTGCTAGGTGGGCAGTTTGACTGGGGCGGTCGCCTCCCAAAGAGTAACGGAGGCGTTCAAAGGTTCCCTCAGAATGGTTGGAAATCATTTGCAGAGTGTAAAGGCACAAGGGAGCTTGACTGTGAGACTTACAAGTCGAGCAGGTGCGAAAGCAGGACTTAGTGATCCGGTGGTTCCGCATGGAAGGGCCATCGCTCAACGGATAAAAGCTACCCTGGGGATAACAGGCTTATCTCCCCCAAGAGTTCACATCGACGGGGAGGTTTGGCACCTCGATGTCGGCTCGTCGCATCCTGGGGCTGTAGTCGGTCCCAAGGGTTGGGCTGTTCGCCCATTAAAGCGGTACGCGAGCTGGGTTCAGAACGTCGTGAGACAGTTCGGTCCCTATCCTCTGTGGGCGTAGGAAAATTGAGGGAGGCTGCCCCTAGTACGAGAGGACCGGGGTGGACGGACCTCCGGTGTACGGGTTGTTAACCAATAGCATTGCCCGGTAGCTGAGTCCGGTCGGGATAACCGCTGAAAGCATCTAAGCGGGAAGCCCATCCCAAGATGAGTTTTCCTTTCGGTAAGACCCCTTGTAGACTACGAGGTTGATAGGATGCAGATGTAAGTGCTGTAAGGCATTCAGTCGAGCATTACTAATCGGTCGAGCTCTTCTTTTCTTTAATATATTTTGAACTGATGCGTGATTTTTGAAGCCTTTGAATTTAACGTCACACTGTGCGGCCCTCAGGGCACGTGAGAAAACCCTCATGAAACAAGAATACCCCTTGTTGGTCAGCGACCATGGCAGGGGAGGCACACCTGGTCCCATTCCGAACCCAGAAGTTAAGCCCCCGAGCGCCGATGGTACTGCGGAGTAAGTCCGTGGGAGAGCAGGACGTCGCTGACCAACAAGGGGCATTTTTATGTCGAGAGGATCTCACTTTTGTGGGGTCCTCTTTTTTTGGTAGAGAATATTCGAAAATAGCATAAAAATTTTTACTAAAAATCCATATTTATTACGTATTATATATTTATTGTGTATCACAATATTTACATAATTTTCTTAATTAAATACCGTTCACGGAAGATAATTTTTACCATTTAATGTTATCTTGTTTTAACATTTGTGCATTTCTGTGTATATTTTGTTACTAATCTGTCACAAATCTGACCATATTTCACCTACCGTTCACCTAAACCTTCTCATTTTCTGACAAATTTGGCTTGATTATTTATCCCACACCAAATTTTGAGACAAGAAATGTTAGAGCGCATATAGCGCTTGAGTGTTTGAACAGTAAGGAGAGAGTTTATGGAGTCAGAAAACAGAGAAACTGCTAGAACAGAGTCGCTGCTCGGTGGGTCTTCTCGCCATGTTATGGGTGACTATAGCAGGGTAGTTCCACCGCAGCACTTCCTCAGAACAATGGAAAAGACCAATAGGCCGCTCGCGCTTTGTGCAGAGCCCTGCATGGGCAAGACTATGTTTTTGCGTGAGTTGGCGGATTATGCGCAGTCACACGGATGGACTGTGTATGAAATCTCTCTTTCTAGTTTGTCGGCTAAAGAGGCAACTCAGATTCTTACTAAGAAAAGCACATCTATCTGCAATGCTAAGAAATCAAAGGTGGTTAAAAGGTTAGTTCTTATTGATGATTTTCCTCCGTCTGACGAGTATTTTGTTGCTCGCCAGGTTAAATCAATTGCGCGTCTTCGCATGGCTGGCTGTCTTGTTGCGATTTCTTTATCTCCTGAAGCTCGTCAGTTAATCGACGAAGTCCCTAGCGTATATGTTTTGGGAAAGAATGAGCTGCTCACGTTTATGCCTGGAATAGATAATTCTGAACAATCAATTTTGACTAATATGAGATTGACGCGCGGTATTCCAACGCTTGTTTATTCTTTGCCAGTTACATTTTGCGAGCATGGAGATGTGGATGTTCCAATTACGTATCTAACTAGTCTTGCTTGCGTTGCATCGTATATGCTCAGAAGCTCGCTAGGCATTGAGGAACTTAGGCTCAGGCTGGGCATGATGTTGCTCGGTGTTGGCTCATTTGATGATTTGAGCCGTATATGCGGACAAGTTGATCTTGAGTATTTGGCCAAGATAGAGCAAGATGCACCTTTCTTTGGCGTGCATGTAGAAACTAGGCGTTTCTCGTGTATTCATGCTACAAGATTTGATGTCTTGAACTTTAATAAACAGGAGCTTGTGGCTCTAGCGAGTAAGCATGAAAAGCTTGTTCTGAAAACCATAGCCCTGCTCATCGATAGAGAAGATTTCTCTAAGGCTGCGTTTGTGAGCTCACTGGTTAGAGAAGAGATTATCTGGGAAATTGTTCTTTCTCATGCAGCGGAATTTGCAGATGCTGGATATATTGAGCTGGTAGATAACGCACTTACTGCCACGCATTCTGACTGTACGCTCGATAACTCAAGTAAAAAAGCTGCTAAGGGAATGGTGGATTCGCTGTCTAGTGCTAAGGGGCCGATGAATACTAAAGATGCTGATAGGGCATTCAAGAATCTCACTTCATTTAACGGGTTTCTTAAGCAAACGGCATATATGAGTTTACTGAAGTTGATTTTGCAAAAGCCTCTGCCATCTTTGAAGGAAGACCTTGAGCTGGGTCCGTTAGAGAAGAAAATTGCTCTACATAAACGCGCAATTGATTTAGCTTTGCAAGGAAATTTTAAGTATGCCCTTCAGCTGTTGCTTCTTGAGCAGCAGTATGAGAAAGCTGCATCAATAACCTCGTCAATTCAAGCTGTTGACGTGGAATTGCTTTACGCATTGCTGGGTGTATATCAAAAAGAATTTGATACGCGCACCTCAGGCTCGCTCTCCTTTTTACAAGAAGGTGAGGCCGGAGGCGTAAAGGGGTCTGTAGGACTACTTAAATGCGTTCGCTACCTTTTTGAAAAAGGCTCTTCTGTGGGAGACTTATACGATACTGAGCAGCTCATCAGCCAAGCAGAACTGCAGGGTAATCGTATGATTCAAGTGCCCGCGCTTCTTATTGGAGCTCTTCTCAGCCTCAGAAGCAGAGCATATCCCAAAGCACAACTCCAGGCGAGAAGAGCGGTGCTGCTGAGTAGGGAATGGGATTCACTATATGTGGTGCAAGTCGGAAAGATCATTGAAGATATTGCGGGATTTTTCTTAGGCGTTAAACCTACGGAGAAGAGCCTTGAGACAATTACCCATCCATCGCTAAAAGCTGCATGTAGAACAATATATAAAGCTCTCTTTAAGAGTGTAAACGGACATGCTCCCGTTTGGCTGGATGCGGTTGAGTATGGAGTTCCTGAAAATGCTATGTGGCTTGTGAGAGCGCTTCTGTCTGATGACTCTGAATTTCAGCAGTGCTTAGAACGAGAAATTCCAGAAGAATGGCTCCATTACCTACGTTCAAATGAGGGAAAACGAGACATAACAAAATGGAGAGTATTTCGGCAAGGAGCGGGGAATTCTTGGACTGAAGACTCCGCTCTGAAGAGCCTGCACGTAGAGAAGGTAAATAACGCTCACCCAGGAGTTTACCTCGCTCTTCTCGGCAGATTTAGTTTGTCGGTTCAAGGAGAGGAGATTGCTGGTAGAAAAATTGCCTATCGATCGGCAAAGGCGCTGCTTGTGTATTTGGCGCTTGCTCACAATCACATGAGCTTTAGATCGCAGATTGCGCAGCAGATTTGGCCGGAGGCTGATCAGGCACATTGGCAAGAGCGCCTGTATCAAGCAACTCGAGTTATTCGCAAAGAGGTCCAGGAGATTCAGACAGATTGTGAGCCTTTGGAAGCATCTCGGATTGAAAAGACACTTGGTTTTAATCCCCAGCAGGTGACCGTAGATATTGATATTTTCACGCGATTAGCAAAGAGTGTGGCGTCATCGAACAGCGATGAAGACATAGTGCATCTGGCTAAGCAGGCGGAAGAGCTGTACCAAGGGGATTTGTATCTTCCTGAGGATGAATGCTTTAGGTTTGCAGATCCCATTCGAGTTGCCCTGAGAGATCAATACATAGATACCATGGTAACGGCTTCGGTGGCTGCTTTGAGAATTACCCACTATACGCTTGCGGTGCATTTTGCAGAGCTCGCCTACCTTGTTGATGATATGCGAGAGGACACACTTATGGCGCTCATTCAGGCACTGAGAAAATGTGGTCGGGCGCAGGATGCGCAGCATTACTACGATTTGTACGTGCAGAAATACGTTATGAAGCGTAGAAAAATGCCGTCTAAACAGCTCAGGATGATTGCAGGTGCAGAAAAGGGAAAAGAATCAATAGAAACTAGTGGTGGAGAAATAACGAAATTGGGATTTTACGACGCCATGTAGTGTGATTCAAGCAGTTAGACGGGGTATGATATATAAGTTGAATACTGTGTCTATCAACCGAAGATAGATGCCCGACGTCAAGGAAAAAGCTATGCCTAATTTCCTCTCTAAGATTCTGTCCTTTGGCGCTGACAAGGACCTTAAAGCATATCAGCGTATTGTCGAGAAGATCAATGCGCTTGAACCAACAATGCAGGAAATGAGCGATGAAGAGCTTCAGGCTCAGACCGAGAAGTTCAAGGCTCGTTATGCCGAAGGAGAAAGTCTAGACGATCTTCTCCCAGAGGCTTTTGCGACGGTACGTGAGGCGTCAGTAAGAACTATTGGTCAGCGTCACTTTGATGTCCAGCTCATCGGTGGTATCGCGCTGCATAAGGGCACTATCGCAGAGATGAAGACCGGTGAAGGTAAGACGCTTGTCTCCACTCTTGCTGGTTACCTTAACGCACTGAGCGGCGAAGGCGTTCACATCGTTACGGTCAATGACTACCTGGCTAAACGAGACAGTGAGTGGATGGGCACCATCTACAAGTTCTTGGGTATCAGTGTTGGCCTTCTGCAGAACGGCATGCGACTGAGCCTTAAAAAGCCTGCATATGAGGCAGATATTACCTACGGCACAAACTCAGAGTTTGGTTTTGACTACCTGCGCGACAACATGGTTACTCGCCCAGAGATGCGTGTTCAGCGTGGACACCACTACGCCATCGTCGACGAGGTTGACTCCATCCTTATCGATGAGGCTCGTACCCCTCTGATTATTTCTGGTGCTGGCACTAAATCCGCAGGTACCTATAAGGATTTTGCAAAGGCAGTTCGTGGATTAACTCCAGATGTTGACTTTGAGATGGATGAGGCAAAGCACACCATTGCAACAACAGAGATTGGTCTCGAGAAGGTCGAGCGCGCTCTTAACATTGACGATATCTACAACGATGAGACTGGCCAGCTAGTCAATCATCTTCAGCAGGCGCTGAAGGCTGAGTATATGTTCCATCGTGACCAGCAGTACGTTGTCATTGATGGCGAAGTAAAGATTGTTGATGAGTTTACTGGTCGTATCATGGAAGGCCGTCGTTATTCTGAGGGTCTTCACCAGGCAATTGAGGCCAAAGAGAACGTTCAGGTACGTGAAGAAAACCAGACTTTGGCAACTATCACCCTCCAGAACTACTTCCTCATGTACGACAAGCTCTCCGGTATGACCGGTACTGCAATGACCGAGGACGCAGAGTTCCGTGAGGTTTATCACGTTCCTGTTCAGGTTATTCCACCTAACCGTCCGGTTAAGCGTGAAGACCTCGATGACCTGGTCTATCGTACTATTGACGCTAAGTTTGAAGCTGTCGTAAGAGACGTTGAAGAGCGCCATCAGAATGGTCAGCCAGTACTGGTTGGTACCGTTTCCATTGACAACTCCGAGCGTATTTCTCGTATTTTGTCTAAGCGTGGCATTAAGCACAACGTTTTGAACGCTAAATTCCACGAGCGTGAGGCACAGATTATTGCTCAGGCTGGTCGTGAGGGTGCAGTTACTATTGCAACCAACATGGCAGGTCGTGGTACCGATATTCTTTTGGGTGGCAACCCAGATGTCATGGCTGAAGATATCCTTCGTAACCAGGGAATTGAGCCAGCTGAGGCTACTCAGGAGCAAAAAGAAGCTGCGCGCAAAGAAGCAAAGGAAATCTGCGCTACCGAGCGTGAGGCAGTAACCGCTGCGGGTGGTTTGTGCGTTATTGGTACCGAGCGTCATGAGAGCCGTCGTATTGACAATCAGCTTCGTGGTCGTTCTGGTCGTCAGGGAGACCCTGGTCAGACCCAGTTCTACCTTTCTCTTGAAGATGATTTGATGCGCCGCTTTGGTGGAGATCGCATGGATGGCGTTGCAGCAATGATGCAGCGCTATGAGCTTCCAGACGATATGCCAATTAAGGCAAAGATTGTTACCAAGCTTGTCGAGGGCGCCCAGCGCAAGGTTGAGGAAGTCAACTTTGCAATGCGTAAGAACGTCCTTGATTACGACGATGTTATGAACAAGCAGCGTCAGGTCATTTACGCAGAGAGAAATAAGATTCTTGACGGCAAGGATCTTATGGAGCTCATCGAGACAGTCACTGCTTCTACTACTCAGCGCATTTGCGAGGAGTTCTGCTACGGAGATGCTGACGAGTGGGATCTTGAGGGTCTTGAGAAGTGGCTCACTGAACTTACTGGTAAGACTGATCTTCCAGAGTTTACCGAGGACACCAAGTTTGAGCAGCTTGAAGAGGATGTCACCGCATTTGTCCAAAAGACTTTTGACGAGAAGACCCAGAAGCTTGGCGAAGAAGTTATGCGTGAGCTTGCTGCTCAGGTAATGCTTCGCGTTATTGATACTCGTTGGATGGCATACCTCCAGGAGATGGATTACCTAAAGACCGGTATTGGTCTTCGTGGTTTTGGTCAGCGCGATCCTCTGGTTGAGTATAAGACCGAGGCATACGAGGCATTTACGCTGCTGGTAAACACCATGTATGAGGACTTCCTCCGTACTATTCTTCGCCTTGAGCTGGTTAATCGTCCACGTCAGAATACTGAGGCAGAGGCCTTCCAGAATGCTCACTATTCTGGTGGAGAAGAGACCGACGGCGATCAAAAGGCACTTAAGCAAGGCAAGAGCATGCTTAAGAATGCCGCAGCTATTGGAAAGAGTCCACAGGGAACCGGCGCCAGCCAGTCTTCTGTATCAACTTACCGTAAGTCTGATGATCCAAATCCTTACGTCAACGTTGGTCGTAATGACCCTTGCCCATGTGGAAGTGGCAAAAAGTTTAAGAACTGCCACGGCCGAAACAGGTAAGAATGGCTGATACAGAGGTTGTTTCGCTCCAAGCTTTAGCGGAGCGTCTCTCTGAGGTAGAAGGATATCTTCACCTCACTGAGAAGCGTCAGCAAATTTCAGAACTTGAGGCAGAAAGTGCTCGTCCCAATTTTTGGGACGACGCTGAAACTGCGCAAAAAATAATGACTCAACTAGCATCACTTCGCGATGATGTTGCTGGTATTGATAGGGCTAAAGAGAAACTCGGTGATGCTGAGGCCGCTCTTGAGCTTGGAACAGAGCTTGGGGACCAAGCATCACTCGACGAATCTCAAGCGCTTGCGGCATCTCTTGAAAAAGACTTGTCGGAGCTTGAGCTTTCAAGCTGGTTTACTGATGAACTTGATCATGGTGATGCAATTGTTACTATTAAGCCTGGTCAGGGTGGTCTTGAATCTCAAGACTGGTGCGAGATGCTTTTTCGCATGTATCTCAAATATTGCGATCGTCGTGGTTGGAAAGTTGATATCAACGACGCTCCTGTTGCAGAGGTTATTGGTCTTGACCGCGCAACCTTTACGGTAAGTGGAAAAAATGCTTATGGCATGCTTCGTGCAGAACAGGGCGTGCATCGTCTGGTAAGAATTTCTCCTACTGACGATAAGAAACGCAGGCAGACGTCATTTGCTGGTGTAGAAGTTTTACCTGTCCTTCCTGAAGATATTGAAGTTGCTATTGACCCCAATGACCTGCGTATTGATGTCTATCATGCATCTGGTCCAGGAGGTCAGGGAGTTAACACTACAGACTCGGCAGTTCGTATTACACATATTCCAACAGGAACGGTAGTAACCTGCCAAAACGAACGCAGCCAGCTTCAGAACAAAGCTGCAGCAATGAATATCTTGCGCAGTCGTTTGTATGAGATTGAAAAGGAGAAACGCGAAGCTGAGCTGGATGAGCTTCGCGGTCCAAAGAGAGAAATCTCGTTTGGCAATCAAATTAGGAGTTATGTTCTTTATCCTTATCAGCTCATTAAGGACTTAAGAACAGGTGCAGAAACAGGAAACGTAGAGTCCGTTCTTTCAGACGGCGATCTTGATCAGTTCATTATTGCGTACCATCGCTGGGTTGTTGGCGGAAAGGATTAGTGTGCAAAAATCTACTTGGCAAAAGACCTTTAAAGATTCGTTCTTTATCGTCCTTGGCTGTGCAATTTTTGCAGTTGGCCTTGATGTATTTGAAGTTCCTAACGGACTTGCGGCTGGTGGTATTACTGGTTTTGCAACGATTATCAGAGCTGTTGTATTGCCTTTTGGTTTTGATTTGCCAGTTGGTATGCAAACAATCGCTATGAATATCATTTTGATGGCTTTTGTTGCAAAAAGCGGCAACAAAAAATACTTGCTCAAGAGTGTTGTAGGCTTCTTAATTTCCAGCATTTTTGTCGATTTATTTGCACCTTTTTTACCAGCTCTTGGCGCCAATGATCTTATGCTTGCTGCTTTGTGGGGCAGTATTATCTGTGGTTTTGGTCTTGGCCTTGTATTTAGAGCGGGTGGAAATACCGGTGGTACAGACATCATTGCTCAGGCGGTTTCCAAGCGTTTTTCTATTCCATCAGGCACTGCAATCATTATTGTAGACATTCTCATTATTATTGCGGCTATTCCGGTCTTCTCGTTAGAAAACGGTCTGTATTCTACTCTAGCAATCTTTGTTACAGGAAAAATGATTGACTTTGTCATCGACGGACCAAGATCTGAGCGCTGCGTTTACATTATTTCCTCTGAGCACGATGCAATCGCTCACGAGATTCTTTATAACCTTAATCGTGGCTGTACGGAACTTCAGGCGCGCGGACTGTGGAGTGGTGCGCACAAGCCTGTTTTGATGTGCGTTCTTGGTCGTACGGAGGTTGTTCAGCTGAAAGTTATTGTTTCCGAGATTGACCCTGATGCACTGGTATTTGTTTCAGAGGTCCACGAGGCAATCGGCGAAGGCTTTAAGTCATTTGAGGCTTTGGAAAGCTAATCGCTGTTTGGTCAGCAAGCTGCTCGACAGATGGTCCTGTTGGACTTCGGTGGGTGCGTGTAGCTGGATGCGATTAAACACAATTGCACGTAAAAAATTTTGCGACGTAAGAAGGCGACCTGTAAAAGGTCGCCTTCTGTGTTCGCTTAATAAATGATGAAACGCAAGTCTTACTTAGCAGGAAGAATAGAAGGAGTGACGCAGACAACATCCTTAAGTCCTGCGGCTTTGAGCTCTTGGATCTGCTCGTCAGTTGCACCTGTATCAGTAATCAGAAGGTCAATATCCTCTGCAGAACCAAACTGGAAGTTGGAAGTAGTGCCCAACTTAGAAGAATCAGCAACAACATAGTGCTTTCTAGAGCGCTTGAGCATCTGAGCGTTAATTGCTGGCTCAGGGGATGTTGCAGAAGTAAGACCAAATTCTCCCGAGAAACCCGTGCAGCCCAAGAAGCATTTAGCAGCAGTAATGTGCTGGATGCACTCAAGAGCGGTATCACCAGTCATGGAAGCGCGTGGAGGACGGATGTCACCACCAGTAAGGATGATAGAAAGATCGTGGATGTCCTCAAGCAACAGCGCCTTGCCGTTGTTTGTAACAACAGTTACGTCGTGAGCATCAATCCACTCAAGCATCCCAAGAGCAACGGAGCTGGTGTTGATGAAGATGCAATCGCCATCCTCAACGTAGCGAGCGGCTTCGCGGGCAATTGCTTTGTTAGAGCGAATCTGCCTTGAGCCAGAAGGACGACCATAAGGATTAAGCAGGGTAGCAATGCCATACTGACGAGTCAGGATGCCGCGCTTCTCAAGAAAGTCCAGGTCACGTCTGATAGTCAAAGAAGAGACCTCAAAGTGATCAGCAAGCTCTAAAACACTTGCTTGTCCCTCTTTTTCTAGCAGCTCAGTAATTGCCTCGCGACGTGAATCTACGTAAGCCTTACTCCTTTTCATAAATGCCCTCCCTTTATGAGCAACATTTTTTCTTTGAATGTTCATTCATCAATAAAATAGAACATTAGAAGAAGGATATCAAGATATTTCAGAAAATAATAGTATGAATATATATGAATGTTTTAGATTATAAAAAATTTAACATATAAACTTTACATGGGATAATAGAAGGCGCTTCAATTACGTTCATAAAAACATGAACATTTGTATAGCTACTTGGACAAAAGATACGCTGAAAAAATATGAACAACTTTGATTACTGTTTGAGTAAAATTGATTGAAGTTAAGAACGTTTCATGGCATATTATCAAGTTATTAAGACTTGTCATGAGACGGCTTTGGGCCAATGTGTCTCATTAAGAGAAAGGCAAGGTGGCGCTGTGTTAAGTGATCTCCTTACCGAAGACCTGGTGCAGCTCAATGTATTAGCTTCTAACTGGGAAGATGCAATTAAAAAATCTGCACAACCACTCGTCGATAACAAAAAAGTAACTGAGGGCTATGTTGATGACATCATTAAAGGTGTCAACGAACTTGGCCCTTATATTGTTATTACCGAGCATGTGGCCCTTCCTCATGCACGTCCTGAGTCCGGCGCACTTGAGTCTGCAGTAGGCATTACCGTGCTTAAGGATTCCGTTGAGTTTGGTAGCAAAGACAACGATCCAGTTAAGTTTCTTTTCCCACTTGCTGCAAAAGATAGTGAAGGCCACCTTAGTGCCCTTCAGTCTCTTGTTGAATTGCTGAGCGATCAAGATTTCTTTGCTCAGCTTGAAAAAGCTCAGTCACCAAAAGATGTTGTGGACCTTGTCCACGCAAAGGAAGGTAGGTTGTAATGGCTGATAAGAAGTTCCACGCACTGGTTTGCTGCCGTGCAGGTATGGGTTCTTCCATGATGCTCAAGATCAAGATTGACCAGGTCATTAAAGAGAATGATCTTCCAATCGAGACTGAGCACGGTAATCTGGATTCCCTGATTGGTTTCAATGGCGATCTTGTTATCACCATGTCTGACCTCACCGATGAGCTCAACGCTGACGATCGCGTTCCTTCTGCAGTTGGTATTACCAACATTGTCGACAAGGCAGAGATGAAGGAAAAGCTCACCGCTTGGCTTGCAGAGCACAACGCATAAGCTCCCCTTTGTATCTTTGTGGCGGGAGTTTCTCGTCATACGCAACATGAGTTGCCTTCGGCGAGAAGCTCTCGCCAAACCTTTGACAAGAGGTACTTGTCACGTGATTTAGAGAACTTATCTGAGTAGGTTCGTCGGTTTATTTGCTGAAAGGGATTACGCATGCTCAATGCAATTCTCATGCAGCTCAGAGACACAGCCGTCATCATGGGCATTATTGCTCTTGTCGGCCTCTTGCTGCAGAAGAAGTCCGCTGTGGACATCTTCTCCGGAACTGTGAAGACCATTATTGGCTTCATGATCTTCAACATTGGTTCTAGCGCTATGTCCGCTCAGGTCAACATCTTCAGCGACATGTTTAGTCGTGCATTCGCTGTTAAGGGCGTTGTAACCCAGGTTGAGGTCGCAACTGCTCTTGCACTGAATACCTATGGTACTGAGGTTGCTCTTGTAATGGTTCTTGGCTTCATCATGAACCTTGTGTTTGCCAAGATTACCCCATTCAAGTCCGTCTTCTTGACTGGTCAGCACTTCCTGTACTTCTCCTGCGTACTCGCACTGGTCTTCATTGCTCTTGGTCTCCCAATGTGGGTCACCATTGTTCTTGGTGGTGTCATCCTCGGCTTCTGCGGTGCTGCGCTACCTTCGTTGTGCCAGCCATTTGTAAACAAGCTTGTTGGTGGAGATTCCATCGCAATCGGCCACTTCAACTGCATCGGTTATGCATTCTCCGGTTACGTTGGAAAGCTCTTTGCTAAGAAGAGCGAGGAGGAGGGCGAGAAGGAAGCTAAGGAGCTCCCAGAGTTCTTCAAGCTCTTCAAGGACTTTGTCTTCTCCGTTGCTCTCTTCATGATTGTTCTGTTCTACGTTGTTACTATTGCATGCCTTGTCACCGGTCACTTTGGCGACACCCTTGCAAACAACAAGCCATTCACCAGCTACTTTGGTAACGATATGTGGTGGATTTGGCCATTCCTTGCTGGTCTTCAGTTTGCTGCTGGTATGTCCGTTCTTGTTTACGGCGTCCGTCAGTTCATTGCTGAGATTACCGCTGCATTTGTCGGCATCTCCGAGAAGCTCATTCCAGATGCACGTCCTGCAGTCGACTGCCCTGCAATCTTCCCATTTGCACCAAACGCTGTCATCATCGGCTTCATTGGCTCCTTCCTTGGCGGCCTTGTTGCAATGGCACTTATGGTTGCATTCCACAGCCCAACCATCATGATTCCTGCAGCAGGCATCTGCTTCTTCTCTGGTGGTACTTGCGGCGTTTGTGGTTACGCTTACGGTGGATGGCGCGGTGCTCTTCTTGGCTCCTTCCTGGTTGGTATCTTCCTGACCGCTGGTCCTCTGATTCTCTATCCTGCATTTGCTCAGCTGGGAATTGCAGAGGCATCCTTCCCTAACGTTGACTACAACATCGTTGGTTCTATCATCTACGGCATCGGCTCACTCTTTGGTCTTGCCTAAGCCTAGATTTCTGTAGTACCTACTCAGCTCTACGGTTTCTTAGGGCGCTCGTGGAAAGCCCGCGGGCGCCCTTTTAAAAGCTTCACAACAAGGAAAAACATGGCAGACGAGAAGAACAACAAAAGTGTTACTGAGTCAGTGCTTGGCGATATGTTTGGCCTCAGCGTTGACAAACAGCCTGCTCCAGAGCTTCCCAAAGATCAGTTAGTTCTAGAAGTTCTTGAAGATAGAACTCGTTTGATGGTTCAGGGAATTCTGTACTTGCTCCTGGCGTTTGGCTCTCTTGCTCTGACATTTTTCTTTTGGGTTTACGCCAATGTAAGCGGCAATATTTTGGGTCTTGTTGGTGTTATTGCAGGACTCACCATTACGTGGTTTGCGTCACGAGCCATGGGAAAACGTTTTAGTCGTTTTGCCAGCGGCATTCATGTTATTGATTTTGGACAGAAAAACGTATGTATCTTTGCAAAATCCGACAAGAGAAAAGCACTTGTCGTTCCTTATACCAAGATTAAAAGCTACAAACTCATCCGACAGGGCAAGGCGCTCCGCCTGCTTCTTGAAGGCGCTTGGGTAAGCCATCCTTCCGGATTTGAATTTGTAGACATTAACCGTCCTTTTATGGCCACCACGCTTGATCAAATTCAAGAGCAGATTGAGCAGCTTATGGCTCAGCACAAGGTCAAAGAGACGCGTTAGCTCAGCATGTAGTAAGTGTCTTTGAGCCTAGGCTCACAGACAGATAAGGAGTTGTAATGGCAACTGAAAAAGAGCAGGTTCAGGAGTTTCTCTCCATTGTGGGAAAGTCGCTTCATCAGTATGTAGAGAGCATTGATTTTGATGCGCTTTCTGCAGCTAAAAAGCTCATTTTGGATGCAGAGGCAAAGGGTGGTCGTCTGCACGTAACCGGTATTGGTAAGCCAGGTCACGTCTCCGGTTATGCTGCATCGCTTTTCTCGTCAACTGGAACTCCAACCTACGAGCTTCACGGTACCGAGTGTGTCCACGGATCTGCTGGTCAGACTCGTCCTGGTGACGTAGTCATTGCTATTTCCAACTCCGGTGAGACAGGCGAGCTCAAGGCTACCGTTACCTGCCTCAAAAACGTTGGCGTGCACATTATTGCACTGACCGGAAATCCTAACTCTTGGCTAGCAAACGAGGCAGAGGTTGCCCTTATTGCAGGTGTTGAGCAGGAGGGCGATTCCATGAACAAGCCTCCACGCGCTTCAATTCTGGCTGAGATTATGGAACTCCAGTGCCTCTCTATCCTGCTTCAAAACGAGTATGGCCTTAACCCAGAGCAGTACGTTAAGTGGCATCCAGGTGGAGCTCTTGGCGCGTCCATTCGCGAGGGCAAATAACCCCAGATAAACACCAAATACGTACAGAGGAGGTTGCATGTCAACATTTAAGGGCGTTATTGTCCCTATGGTCACGCCGTTTAACCGCGACGAAGAACAGTCTATTAACTACGAAGCAGCTGAGCAGCTTCTAGAAAAGCTTATCTCCGAGGGCGCTGACGGTATCTTTACGTTTGGTTCTAACGGTGAGTTCCACGTTTGTAACCCTGACGAGAAGATCAAGTTCTCCAAGTTTATTATCGAGAAAACCGCAGGTCGTCTTCCTGTTTATGTAGGAACCGGCGCTTGCTCAACAAAAGAGGCTCTCTACATGAGCCGTGAGGCAGAGGCAATTGGTGCAGACGCACTTTCTGTCATCAACCCTTACTTCCTGGGCATTTCTGATCAGCAGCTGGTCGAGTACTTCAAGACAGTTGCTGCAAGCGTTAAGATTCCTGTCCTTCTATACAACATTCCTAAGGGTACCGGCAAAAACATCTCTAAAGAGGCAGTTGAGCAGCTGGTAACCATTGAGAATATCAAGGGTATTAAAGACAGTTCTGGCGACATTGATAACCTCAAGGATTATCTGGACGCTGCCGCTGGTCACGACGTAGACGTACTTGTTGGCTCTGACGGAAAGATCTCTGAGGCTCATGCTCTTGGAGCTCAGGGTACTATCGCCGGTACTGCAAACCTTATTACCAAGGTTGTCGTTGACCTTTGGAAGGCTCTTGAGGCAGGAAATTCGGAGGAAGCAGCTCGCCTGCAGGCAGAGATTGAGCCAATTCGCGACATCCTTCACCTTGGAAGCACCCCTCAGACGCTTAAGCGTTCTCTTGAGCTTGCTGGATACCCTGTTGGTCCTGCTCGTTTCCCCGTTACCGAGGTTGCAGAGGGTGTTGACGAGAAGATCTATGCAATGCTTGACCATTACGGAATTGCCCATAATTAAGAATCAAAAATGATGGGTTTCTCGCCAGCTCAATAGGGAAGAGCGAGATACATTTACAAGGAGATGTTGTATATGAAGATGCAGAAAGCTGCTGTTTCTCAGGCACTGGTAGATACCTGTGCGTTTGCAGTTGTTCGCGTCCCAACAGTTGAGCGTGGTATTGAAATTGCTGAGGGTCTTGCAGAAGGCGGCGTTCATGCAATGGAGATTAGCTACACCCTGCCAAACGCAGGCGAGGTTATTGCTGCAATTAGAGAGCGTCTTGGCGACAAGATGATTGTTGGTGCAGGTACCGTTATGGAGCCAACAACTGCTCGTCTTGCTATCATGGCTGGCGCTCAGTTCATTGTTGCTAACTGCGGCTCTGATGAGGTTGCTCGTATGTGTAACCTGTATCAGATTCCTTACGCACCTGGTTGCACTACTATGACCGAGGCAAACCACAGTCTTGAGATGGGCGCTGCCTTTATTAAGTGCTTCCCAATTTCTAACGTCTATGGTCCTGAGCTGGTCAATCTCTTTAAGACCCCAACTCCTTGGATGCCTCTGATGGCTTCTGGCGGCATTAATCTTGACAACCTTGCTGAGTGGCTTGAGCGCGGCGTTGATTGCTGCGGCATGGGAAGCCTGCTTACTAAGGGCTCAAAAGAGGAGATTGCCGCTAACGCAGCCAAGGTTCGCGCCATCATTGATGAGACACGTGCAAAGATGCAGACTGCGTAAGTAACGCTTTTCTTGCGATTGTTAGACCGCTTTTTCTGAAATGAACTACCTCCCATTTCTTGGACACGAGAAATGGGAGTCAGTTCAAAACACACCTAAGTCGGATAATCTGTTAAAAAGACGTATACATTACGCTGAAAATAGCTAAAACATGCAGATTATCGTCATTAGATGTGTAAAATGCCCGCAATTGAGCAGAATATCCGACTTAGGTGTGTTCCGTAGATACAGAATTTATCGATAGTTAAATTCCTTATATAAGTCTATTCATGTTTAAGCATATTAGATGAAGTTTATGCATAGAGATGCATATCAGGTAGTGCGACCGCCTAGCTGCCTGCTATCTTGATTAAGAACATGTCGATTCTTCAGCAGAACACAAGAAAGCTGCGCTATTTTGTGCGCCAGGCCTAAAAGCCGACGCTAACACGCTGCAGAATCATAATCACCCGCATATGAATTACCTCCCATTTCTTGGACATAAGAAATGGGAGGCAGTTCAAAAAGAAGAGGCGGTTTTTCTGTGTATGAACTGCGTGACGTATAACATACCTGCACTTTTGGTAAAATAAATTCTGTATCTGTCTCTTCGGAGTAAGAAAAGGAGCAACTGTGGCTAATCATTTTCGCACTGATGAGCAACAGGAGTCCTCGTTTGATGACCGTTTTGGGGTAATTTCTCAGGATGATCTGAACCAGCTTGACCAGCAAGACGTTGTAGCTGATCAAGTTGAAACTCAGGACTTTTCTGCTGATGTGCCAGTGGCCCAGGCTGCTGAACCTGTAACAACTGTATCTGATCCATTTGCTTCTGGAGCAGAAGCTGTACACGTGGTAACTGCTGAGCAGCAAAACAACCCTGAGCAGGCACCTCTTGATCGTGCAAAGTTTTTTGCAGATCTAGCTCAAGATGCACCTAAGGTAGAGCGTACTGGTACTCCAACCATTTCTTTCAAGAACGCTTCGCTTGTGTATCCATCGCAGCCAAACCGTCCAGCACTTGATAACATCAGCGCTGATATCTACCCAGGTGAGTTTGTCTTTGTAGTTGGACACTCTGGTTCCGGTAAGTCATCTCTCTTGCGTCTTATCACGCGTGAGCAGAAGGCAACTCACGGACAGGTTATTGTTGCTGGTCAGGACCTTACACGTATGCGTAACTCCAAGGTTCCTTATCTGCGTCGCCAGATTGGCACCGTCTTCCAGGACTTTAAGCTTCTGCCCGATAAGACCGTCTATGAGAACGTATCCTTCGCACTTGAGTGCATTGGCAAGCCTCGTCCTGTTATTGATATTCAGGTTCCAGAGGTTCTGCGTCTGGTAGGCCTTGGTCAAAAGATGAGCGCTTACCCAGACCAGCTTTCTGGTGGTGAGCAGCAGCGTGTTTCTGTTGCTCGCGCAATGGTTAACCGCCCACCGCTGCTTATCTGCGACGAGCCTACGGGTAACTTGGACCCAGCAATTTCTTTGGGCATCATGAAGCTTCTTGACCGCATTAATCGTGCGGGCACTACGGTTGTAATGGCAACACACGATCGCGAGATGGTTGACTCTATGCGCAAGCGCGTTATTGCGCTTGAGGCTGGTCACATTGTCCGCGACCAGGAGAAGGGAGGCTATGGCTACTATGGGGCTCTCTAATTTTGGATATTCTCTGCGTGAGGCCGGAAGCCACTTTAGAAGGAACTGGTCTACCGCTCTTGGTGCAATCGTAACCATCTTCTTGTCTCTGTTCATCATCGGCCTGTTTATTCTTGGCTCCGCTCTTATCGAGAACATGGTAGGAAGTGTCGAGAACCGCGTTACTATCCAGGCATTTCTTTCTGATGATGCAGATCAGGCTGCAGTAACTGCTTTCCAGCAAGAAGTTCAAGGCTGGGATACGGTTGAGTCTGTAACTTATAAGAGCAAAGAGCAGGCTCTTGAGGAGTACCGCACAACCATGAGTTATCGCAATGCTTCTGATGCGGTTTCTGCTCTTGATGGTCAGAATCCTATTCCTGCATCTCTTGTGATTAAGCTCAAGGATCCTAAGGATGTCCAGGAAGTTGCCCAGCGCATTGCTTCTTCATCATCTTTTGCAGCAATTGCTGATAATAAGAGCAATCCATCTGGTGATGTTCAGTATGGTCGTGAGACCGTTGAGCGCCTGTTTAGCGTAACAGCATACATTCGTATTGGCGCTATTGGCCTTGTTGGACTTCTGGTGTTTGTTGCCTTTGTCTTTATTAACAACACCATTCGCCTTGCTATTAATGCTCGCCGTCGTGAGATTGCAATCATGCGTCTGGTCGGTGCATCTAACGGCTTTATTCGCGGACCATTCCTTATGGAAGGCGTGCTTGAGGCACTTATCGGCGCTCTTCTCGCCATTGTTGTTCTGGTTGTTGGAGCTCACATGCTTCTTCCTGTTATGGCAGAGAGCATGACCTTCTTGACCTTTGCTATTCCTACAACGGTCATGTTGGGTATGAGCGGCCTCCTGCTGCTTTTGGGCCTGCTGCTGGGACTCTTTGGTTCTGCTATTGCTATGGGTCGCTACCTGAAGGCATAGCAACTAAACAACCTGGTGCTTCAATTGTCAAAGTGAAGTATCAATTAAGAAAGTTTTTTGCATAAAGATTGCAAGGTAAGACCTCGTGAAAACCGTTCACGGGGTCTTTTTGCGTTAAACGGTATTTACCAATTTGCAGGTAGAATGATATTTTTAAGGGTGAATTGTTAGGCCACGTACTTGAATGGGGGCCAAGTATGGAGACCAACCTGCACAAATTCCAGGCTTTTACTTCTGCAGCGTATCACAGTAGCTTTACGGTGGCGGCAGAAGAGCTGGGATGCACCCAGTCGTCGATTAGCCGTATGGTGGCAAGTCTAGAAAAAGAGTGGGATGTCCGCCTGTTTAATAGGCATGGCGGATATGTAAGTCTGACTCCTGAGGGAAAGACGCTCTTGCCTGTTGCAGAAGAGGTGTGCCAGGCATACAGCAAGTTGAGCAATCAAGTTAATCGCGTCAGTGCTATTGAGATGGGCGATCTTGTTATTGCTGCGCCTTCGAGCTTTCTTTCACGAGCACTGCCAGGTCATTTGAAGAAGTACATGACCGATCATCCAAACATCAAAGTTGAAGTTATTGAGTGTACGTATGGAGAAGCCCTGCGTCTTATTAGCAAGGGTAAGGTGGATATTAGTTTTACTATGACCCGCGCAACTGAGCAGGGATTTACTTCAACTTTATTTGATCATGATGAGGTTATTGTTGTTTCTCAAAAGGGACATTACGAGAAGGACCTTGAGACAATTCCTGTTAAGCGCCTTATTGAAGAGCCTTTTATTGTTGATATTGAGACGGCACCTCTGCTTCAGAAACAGCTCAAAAATGCACGTATGACATTTGCGTCATCGGATTCGTTCACCATTATGTCCATGGTAGAGTCGGGTCTTGGTGTAAGTTTGCTGCCACTTGAGGCAACAAAAGGTACAAATTTTGATATTGATGTACATCATTTGGAAACTCCCGTACATCGTAACGTCTTCATTACACATCGTGTAAAAGGCGAGATGTCACGCACTACAGAAGAGTTTTTAAAGTATTTGGGTTAAAGATTGATACATAGTTGTGTACGTTAACTATTTGAAAATTGCATAACTGTTATTAGATTTTGGTAAAGATGTAAAAAGATTTAACTACCGCTCGCGGTTGTAGCTTTCACGCTTACGGGTTTATCTGACGCTCAGAGGGCGCTACTTCTTTTTTCAAATGGCTTCGGGTGCAAACATAGTCTCATCAAGTTCTTCGTCCGAGTAATTACGGGAAGGAGTGGGACATGGCAGAAAATGCCGAGGCACCTGAGATGCAAAAGTCGTTGAGTCTATTCAACTTCTTTACCATCGGATTTGGTGCGATCATTGGTACCGGATGGGTGCTCCTGGTAGGCGACTGGATGGTTCTTGGTGGAGGACCATTCCCCGCGATGATCGCATTCGCAATTGGCGCAATTTTCCTTGTACCAATTGGATGTGTTTTTGGCGAGCTCACTGCTGCTATTCCAATTTCTGGTGGCATCATTGAGTACGTCGATAGGACATTCGGCCGCCCAATGGGCTTTTTTACCGGCTGGATGCTTCTTCTGGGCAACGCTCCACTATGTCCTTGGGAGGCAATTGCTATTTCCACGCTTCTCACCGACCGTTTTGGTGCATTCCCTGTTCTTTCTTGGCTGAGGTCCGTTAAGCTCTACACCATTCTTGGTGCAGATGTTTACCTATGGCCAACAGTTATCGCTCTTTGCTTTGCTATCCTGGTCATCTTCCTTAACTTCAAGGGTGCTGGCGCAGCAGCTAAGCTTTCGAGCTTCCTTACCAAGGCTTTGCTGACTGGTATGATTCTTGCAATGGTTATCTCCTTTGCAACTGGTTCTCCAAGCAACGGCCTCCCCGTCTTCTCCCAGGCAACTGAGGTTGCAGGTGGCGAGGGCACAAAGGCTACCAGCTTCTTTGGCGGCATCATTGCAGTACTTGTTATGACTCCATTCTTCTACGCTGGTTTTGACACCATTCCACAGCAGGCAGAAGAGGCTTCTGCTGACCTTGACTGGAAGAAGTTTGGCATCATTCCTGCACTCGCACTTATCGCTTCTGGTGTCTTCTATCTCATCTGCATCTATGCATTCGGAACTATGATTAACTGGCACGAGTTTGTTAAGTCTTCCGTTCCTGCACTTGCAGTTCTCGAGCGCATCAACCTGTTCTTCTACATTGCAATGCTCATTATTGCAACGCTTGGACCTCTGGGCCCAATGAACTCCTTCTTTGGTGCTTCTACTCGTCTGATGCTTGCTCTTGGTCGTAAGAAGATGCTCCCTGAGTCCTTCGCAAAGATCGACCCTAAGTCCGGCGCACCTCTGACCGCAAATATGTTCATGGCTGGCCTGACCCTTGTTGGTCCATTCCTTGGCCGCAACATGCTTGTTCCTCTGACCAACGTTGCTTCTCTTGGCTTCATCTTTGCATGCACCATGGCTGGCGTTGCCTGCCTGCGCCTGCGTCAGACCGAGCCAGACCTGCCTCGTCCTTACAAGGTTGCCGGTGGTATCGCAGGTATCATGGCTGCAATTCTTGCTGGTAGTATCATCATCGGCCTGATGGTTGTTCCTTTCAGCCCTGCAGCTCTGAAGCCAGTTGAGTGGATCATCACCATTTCTTGGATTGTCATTGGTATGGCCATCTTCATGATCTTTGGTCGTCAGTCTGAGAAGGCAGCAGCATAAGTTGCTTGCAAGCTCTAAAGGTTTCATCGGTACGTTGAACTAAGCACGTTATTTGTTTCTTTAGTTTGGATTTTTTGCGCCCAAAAAGGGTGGGCGCAAAAAGATAGTATGTATCATTTACTAGAGGGGGAAAGAAATGAGTAAGATTGCTTTTGTAGGCGGAAAGCTCGTTGACGGCACTGGCGCCGCTCCTGTTGAGGATTCTCTTGTCCTCGTAGACGACAAGAAGATCGCTTATGCTGGTCCTCGCACTGAGGTTCCAGAGGGCTATGAGGTCCGTGACATCCAGGGCCGCACCATTATGCCAGGTCTTATCGATACACACCTGCACTTCTCCGGCAACCTGACCGACAACGATAACGACTGGGTTATCGAGTCCGTTGCTCAGAAGCAGGCATGTGCAGTCAAGCAGTCCTGGGACGCTCTCTCCCACGGTCTTACCACCGTCTGCGAGATTGGCCGCAATGGTATCGCAATTCGTGACCTCGTTAACATGGGCGTCATGGAGGGACCACGTATCTTCGCTACCGGCCTTGGCTTCTGCCGCGTTGCTGGTCACGGTGACTGCCACCAGCTCCCACAGGAGATCTCCAAGAATGGTCACCCATGGGGCGATCAGGTAGACGGTCCTTGGGATCTTCGTAAGGCAGTTCGTCGTCGTCTTCGTGAGAACCCAGACGCAATCAAGATTTGGGCAACCGGTGGCGGCATTTGGCACTGGGACTCCGGTCGCGATCAGCACTACTGCTACGAGGAGATCAAGGCAGTTTGCGACGAGGCAGCAATGGTTGGCATTCCTGTTTGGTCACACTCCTACAACAGCTTCTCCGCAGCTTATGACTCCGTCCGTTGCGGCTGCGAGCAGATGATTCACGGCTTCGAGCTTGATGCAAAGACCATGGATCTTATGTGCGAGCAGGGTACCTTCTTCACTCCTACCATCGGCTTCCTGCCAACTTGGTACGGAACTTATCCACCAGAGTGGACTCCAGAGCTCGACGCATTTGCAGGCGACACTGTTGTTGAGAAGGGCCTCAACCGTACATACGAGAACCTCCGCGCTGCTAACGAGCGCGGCGTCACTCTCACCATCGGCTCCGACTCCTTCAGCTTCGTAACTCCTTATGGCTGGGTCACCATCGACGAGATGTATGACTTCGTTGAGAAGGCTGGCGTCACCGTTCTTGAGACCATCAAGGCTGCTACTCTTAACGGCGCAAAGATGGTTCACCACGAGGATGAGTTTGGCTCCCTCGAGGCTGGCAAGCTTGCTGACCTCCTGGTTGTCAAGGGCGACGTTGCTACCAACATCCGCGACCTTACCCCAGATAACATGGAAGTTATCATGAAGGAAGGCAGCGAGGTTATTCGCGGCACCTTCTAAGAGGTAAACCAATCCCTTCTGGAGCCCCTATGCAGTCTCTGCATAGGGGCTCTTTTTGTGCGCAGGATGGCGAGAAACCCAGCGAGGGCTCCGACGTCTATCCGTCGAGATGTTCGTCGAGAAACCCGTCGAGATCCCTGGAACTCCTCGCCTTATCTGGACATCGTCTATCACAAGGCACTTTAGGGTACATATCAGAAGATTCATCGAGTCAGCGCAAAAGGCACTGGCTTCTACCTACAGGAGGATTTTTGGCTAGAAAACGCATACATAAAGGAAGCCGTCGTCAGGGGCGTGCAAAAGTCTCAAAGCGACCATCGGCGCTGCTTACAGGTACGCTGAGTCTTTCTCGTCCAGGAGTTGCTACCGTAAGCACCTCTGAGGGTACGTATGCGCTGGCCAAGCACGGGATTCATGAGGCAATGCACGGCGATGAGGTCCAGGTTTCTCTGGTCTCGGCCAAGGGAAAGACTCCTCTGGCAAACGTGCGCTTTGTGCTTACGCGAGCTACTCAGACGTTTTTGGGCATCTACCACGACGCTGGCCCACTTGGCGCTGTAGTGCCGCTGGATAGTCGCATCCAGCGAGATTTCTTTGTGCTTCCCGAAGATCCTTCTGTTGGACGTCATTACGTTTTTGAAGGTGACGTGGTTGTCGCGCGCATCACGGAGTACCCAACGCGTAAAAGCGCTGCTGTAGTTACCATTGAGCGCCGCGTGGGCTCTGCCGAAGATCTGGACATGAACGTTGAGGCAACTATTGCTTCGTATGGTCTGGCAACAGAATTTCCTATCAAGGCGCTCAGACAGGCCGAGAAAATCTCCGTTGACGCAGATAAAGCCCTTGCAGAAGACGCTTCAAGACACGATTTGCGAGAAGAGCTGTGCATCACCGTAGACCCCGCAGATGCTAAAGATTTTGATGACGCCGTTGGCGCGCGCAAGCTTGAAGACGGTTGCTTTGAGCTGTGGGTTCACATTGCAGACGTGGCTCACTATGTGAGCTGGGATTCTCCCATTGACCTGGAAGCTCGCATGCGCACCTGCTCGGCATATTTAGTGGACCGCGTGTTGCCCATGTTGCCAGAAAAGCTCTGCAATGACGTGTGTTCTCTGCGACCAGCTGAAGATAGGCTGGCCATGTCGGTAAAGATGAAGCTGAGCAGCTCAGGCAAGATTCTTGGCGCAACTGCTATGAATTCCGTCATTCGCTCACGAGCAAGACTCAGCTACGACCAGGTAGATAGCTATCTGCAAGGAGATGCCGCGGCACTTGATTCCGCCGTGCCTAAGGACGATGCCGACGCAATCAAAGAAATGATTAACGTGCTCAATCAAATCCGAGCACTAAGAGAAGAAATTCGCGAGAAACGCGGTTCGGTAGATTTTGAAAGCGTAGAGACGCGCGTAGTGCTTGACCAGGATAACAAGCCTACTGGCGTGTCGGTGCGTGAGCGCACTCAGGCAACAAGTCTTATTGAGGAAGCAATGCTTGCAGCCAATGAGAGCGTCGCGCACATGCTCAGCCAGCATGACCTGGAGTCAGCATATCGCGTGCATGAGCAGCCTTCTCCAGAGTCACTTAAGCTTGCGGTTACTCCACTTGTGGCGATGGGTGCTCTTGAGCCAGATGTTGCGTCTCGTATTGCCATTGGCGATCAGACGGCATTGCAAGAAGCGCTGGAGTCAGTCCGCGGCACACGTTATTCTCGCGTGGTAAATGCGCAGCTGCTCAGGGCCCAAAAACGAGCCATCTATCTGCCAACCAACCAGGGGCACTTTGCCCTGGGAGCGGATGCGTACTGCCACTTTACCTCGCCAATCAGGCGCTATCCCGACGTGATAGTTCATCGTACGCTCAAGCGCTTGCTCCGCGGACAGACGGCGTCTCGCGCAGAGCTCAGCGCACTCCCAGATATCTGCAGCACCTGCTCTGAGCAGGAGCGCAAGGCAGACGCAGCGGCTCGTGCGACGCAAAAGATCAAGCTGGCTGAGTACTACCAGAGTCGTCTGGGAGAAGAAACGTGGGGAACCATTGACGGCTGCGAGCGTTTTGGCCTGTTCATTACGCTGGACGATACCTACGCCGACGGGCTTCTCGCCGTGAGGGATTTGGGTCACGAATGGTACGTGTATGATCAGGAGACTCTGGCGTTGATAGGGGAATCAACAGGCAAAACGTATCGTATTGGTGGACGTGTGCGCGTGAAGATTTCTGGCGTAAATGTGGCTCGTGGTCAGATTGATTTGGCACTTGTGGAATAATAAGCAGGTAGATTACGTGCGGGTTTATGAAGCACCCGCACAGATGATTGCATGATTGATATTGAATGATAGGTGAGTAAGATGGCACTTTCGGCACTTTCAGATGAGCTGATGCGCGCTGAAGGCATGATGATGCAGGACCAGAACGAAGAGGCCCTTGAGCTGCTGCTTCGTTTAGCTGAAGACGCTGAGGAATATGTGGATTGCAACTGCCAAACCACAGATGAGCTGCAGTATTTTGCGTTCCCTACGCTGTTTGATCGCTTAGCGTATAGGCGCGTGGAGAACGACCCTCGCAAGCTTGAGGATGTTCATGAGCCGTTTGATCGCCTGTACGGAGACCTTGCAATGGCTTACGTACGTACTGGCGATTACGAAAACGCCATGAATGCGCTGAAGACTGCCATTCGCTGGAACCCAATGAACTGCGGATTTAGGCTTGATTTGGCTGACCTGTTTAAGATTGCAGGAGATATTCGTGAGCACATTGCCCTGACGTTTGGCGTCTTTGAGCGCGCAAGCGAGGCAAGGCATCTGACCAGGGCGTTTTTGAACTTTGCTGCGTGGTTTGAGGCTCAGGGTAGGCTTGAGCAAGCTGCGGCATGTCTGAGAGCTGCTCGTCGCTTTGAGGTTAAAGACAGCGCGCTTGAGGCCGCTCTTGACCAGGCTGCAGGTACCCCCAAAGATCCTGACGGTCTTACGGATGAAGAGGCAAATGACCTGCTCGAGGCTGAGGGCCTGCCAACAGGTGCTAACGCCGAGATTGCGGTTTGTCTGCTGATGTGTGCGCAGGATTGCGCTGCCATGGGCGACAGGGCTACCGCAACTGAGATGACCATTCGCGCCCGCGATCTTGTGGGCGAGCAGGCGGCTCTTACGCTTCTGCAGCTTGTTCGCGACGCCGCAATCTCCGAGGGCTTCACCGCAGGCGGCAATCCCGTATCTGCTGACGCGCCAGGCAATGCATCTGGCGAGAAAACCGATGCAGCAGAAACTTCAGACGGGGAAGGCAAGTAAGTATGGCCGAGACCCAGGGAAAACAGCAGGGTAAGAAGTCTATTGCGCGCAATCGCTCTGCTCGTCATGAGTACGAGATTGGCGAGACCTTTGAGTGTGGCCTGGTGCTTACTGGCACCGAGGTCAAGAGCCTGCGCGAGCGTGGTTGTCAGCTGACCGACACGTTCTGCCTCATTCGCGACGGCGAGGCGTGGATTCACGGCATGCACCTGCACCCGTACACAAACGGTGGTGTGTGGAACGTTGACCCAGATAGAAAGCGCAAACTGCTGCTTCACCGCAGGCAGATTGACTATCTTGACGGAAAGCTTCGCCAGAAAGGTTTGGCGCTGGTTCCGCTTGAGATTTACTTTGACGAGCATAACCGCGTCAAGTTGCTGATTGCGCTTTCGCAGGGTAAAAAGCTCTACGACAAGCGTGCGTCTGCGGCCAAGCGTGATTCTGACCGCGAGATTCAGCGAGCTCTCAAGGAGCGCAGCCGCTAGTAGCGCGTCGCTGTCGCACGCGAGCGCATCGCCGGAAGCGGCTGGCGCTCGGAGCACGCCGAACTTCTCGCCAAAATATTTTCATGCGAATTTTATGAGAATCATTCCTATTTTTGGAATAATGCTTTAGAATCACTCAAGGTTTGTTACTATCTGTATGAGCACTTAACCGCGGATAAGGGCCACGGTTAGTTGCCATCCGCGTTAATTGCGCGAATAGAAGGAAAAGCGTGTAAGCGCTTGGAGAGAGGAATAAAAATGGCAGAGAAAACTTACAAGTTTGTTTGCACCGTTTGTGGCTATGAGGTTGAGGTTGACACTCCAGAGCTTCCTGAGGACTATGTTTGCCCAGTTTGCGGCGTTGGTCCTGAGATGTTCGAGCTTGTCGAGGAGTAAACTCCCCACAAATTAGTCAGACAGGTTATCTGCGCAAGATTGCACGTTGGTAACCTCTTTGATGATCACCCAAACAAAATCGTAAAAGCGATGTAGGATTTAACCTGCATCGCTTTTCGTATATGCCTGCGTAATATGTGCCGTTGATGTACGCAATGTGGTTGGAGTAGTCTTGAAGCACGCATTACAAATGTCAGATTCGGTGGAAGTTGCAGCATTCTTGGCCTTCTCGGGCGGAGTGATGGACGCCTATTCCTACCTGGTACGCGGCGGCGTTTTTGCCAATGCTCAGACCGGAAATTTGCTGCTTTTGGGCGTAAATCTGACCAGCGGATCGTTTGAAAAGTGCCTTAAATACGCTCTTCCAATTTTGGCATTTGCCATAGGTATTGCGCTTTCATATGCCATACGAGCCATTGCGCGAGAAGAACATCTGCACTGGAGACAGCTGGCGGTTATCGTAGAGATTACGCTTCTAGGTGTAGTTTCTTTACTTCCAACCGATATGAACCTGCTGGCAAACAGCTTGACGTCACTTGCATGCGGCATTCAAGTCCAGGCGTTTAGAAAGCTACATGGTCACGCTTTTGCAACTACTATGTGCATTGGAAATCTCCGCGGCGGAACACAAGAAATAGCAGCGTATATGCACACTCACGATTCATCTCACATTGAGACATCGCTGCTCTATTTTGGAACTATTTTCTGCTTTGTAGCTGGTGCGGTAGTGGGTAACTTGCTCATTCCGCTGCTGGGAACCCATATGATTTGGCTGTCACCTGCGGCGCTTCTCGTGGTTATTCTCATCATGTTTATTGATCGCGAGAAACAAGTTCTAGAAGCTCACGGTAAGTCTGCAAAGTAAGCCGTTAAGTAAGTCGCAACGTAAGCCACAAAGTAAGCCGTTCCCAAAATAGTCATATCTTTTTTGAAAGAATGGCAGTTCGTGGGGTATACTCTCTACACTTTGAATTGTGTGCAGTGTCACTTACGCACACAATTCAGGAACATTGAAAACTGCATGGTGGCAGTTTCTCTCATTTTTGGGGGTGACTGGATTCGACAAGGTGAGTTTGCGGTGGGCAGCAAGCCGTGGTCTCCTCGCCACGTAAAACAGGGGTAACGTCAAATTGAATTGACAACACTCTTACTTTTGAGCCTCGTATGGCTCTCGCTGCTTAATTTAGTTCAGCGCGTCTAACTGGGATTTTCTCCTGTTCTCAGGGTGACGTCATTTTAGGGAGATGCTTGTAAGGACGTAGTTGGTATGCCTTACAAAAAGATTGATCCAACTGGAGCACCAAACGCCTGTTACTAAGTGTGCGGTACTTGAGATCTAATTAGTAACTGAGCTTGGAGACACCTGCCTAGGATTTGCTTTGGACCGGAGTTCGATTCTCCGCACCTCCACCATACATTCGTTAC
>CAURLG010000013.1:0-30094 GCA_963525825.1 uncultured Atopobium sp.
CGGGAACAAGAAACGTATGTATACGCAGCCAAACATAGCAGTTGTTTCAGTCAATACTGACCTTGACGTGAGGGGAGTCCCGCGCGTGAAGGCTCAGATTGAGCAGCTCATTAATAGCGGCTGTAGAAGAATTGTGCTGAACATGGCGGAGGTTTCGTACATCGATTCATGCGGCATGGGCTTTATCGTGTGCGCTGTTCGACGCATGAAGACGCTCGGCGGTCTTATGAGCTTGACCAACGTGCAACCGACGGCGTTTAAGGCCTTGGTGCGCATGGGTCTTATCGATTTCATGCCTATAAGTACTTGCGCCGCTAAGTCGCGCGTGACTCCGCTTGCACCGGGCACGCATCCGTCGTTTCAGACAACGTTTAGAGTTGATCCCAATAAAATGTGCGACGCTCGCTCAAGGGCTATCGCGCTGCTGAAGACGCTGCCGTTTACCTCGGACCAAAAGTTTGACATTGAACTTGCAGTTGGCGAGGCTATTGGCAACGCCGTTGATCACGCGTGCGAGAAGGGCGTGCTGACCACGGTTTCTGCGTATCCAGACAGGGTGGTCATTGACGTCTCGGATTGCGGCGGCGGTTTTAGCATCTCCGATGAGGAAGAGCCTCCCGAGACCGGCCAGTTTGCCGAGCGTGGACGCGGCGTTAAGCTGATGCGCCTGCTTATGGATGCCGTATCTATCCAGGAAAAACCTTCCGGCAACGGTACCATTGTTCGCCTGGTTAAGATGATGCGCTAGGTCGTGCGGGGTGCGTACGCAGGTTGCGTACGCAGGTTGCGAGTGATTTCAACCCGATATCTATTTCGTGTGGATACCGGGTTTCTTGTGCGTAAATGCTGGGAGTAGACGGGTTTCTCGCCAGGCGGGTAGTACGAGGCAGAGAGCTTCTGGAGTGAGCCTGATTTCTGCAAAGAATCTGTAACTTTTGCCTGAAAACATAAAAGAATCTGTGGATTTGCCTGATTTTGACAAAGAATCGGTACCTCAAATACAGATTCTTTGCACTTTTCAGGCGGACTTTTCTAGACGTAACTCTGATTTCAAGGTTGGTTTTATGGACGCTCTCATGGAGCCTGATTTTCTCGCCAAGTCTGAACGATTTGCCTGAAAAACAGGCCTAGTCTGAGCTAGTTGCCGGTTTTTCTCGCCAAGTCTGAGTAAATTTACTCAGACATGGTGGGGGTTTCAGGCTCGCAAAATTTGGAGACAGCACCCTAGTTAGAACGTGCCTGATTTCTGCAAAGAATCTGTAACTTTTGCCTAAAAATGTCAAAGAATCTGTGGATTTGCCTGATTTTGACAAAGAATCGGTGGCTCAAATACAGATTCTTTGCACTTTTCAGGCTCGTCTGACTAAAACGTTTGTGTTTTTCAGGCACGCAATCCAGAACTCCAGCAAGCACGGTCGCGCGCGACAAAAAGAAACCCCAGCCGAAGCTGGGGTTGTCAATTCACTGGAGGCGAGACCCGGATTCGAACCGGGGATAAAGGCTTTGCAGGCCTCTGCCTTACCACTTGGCCATCTCGCCATATGAAAAAGGCCGAAACGAATCCGGCCGAAAAATCATGGAGCGGGCTACGGGGTTCGAACCCGCGACCTCAACCTTGGCAAGGTTGCGCGCTACCAACTGCGCTAAGCCCGCGAACGCGAGGAATAATATACGCAAGTTCACGGCTGAGCGCAAGTGTAAATTTCAAAATCGTCAAACTTTTTTAGAAAAGTCACGAACCCCGTGGCGCTCAAGAGGTGGATTTTTCTTGCAAAACTTGTAAATAAGAGCAGGTAGATTGCCAAGTGTGACTGCTTGCCGTATTATGGAACAAGAACTTTTTGAATGAGGTTGTATGTTCTTTATTGTCGCGTCACTTTTAGCTCTTTTGACGCTTGCGTATCTTGTCGCAAGCGGTTTTGTTCGCGTGGTGCGCTATTTCTGGGGCTGGCTTTCGTCTGGCGAGAAGATCGATGGACTTGCAGGCGATGCCGTATCAGCCGCACCCCAGACCGCTCCGTTCTCCAAGCCAAAGCCAACGCAAGCTGAGCTCTCAGCATATTTGGACACGATGCATCTTGGCTGGTACCAGGTGGTCATCCTCTTCATTGTGGGCTGCATGGCCGGTCTTCTTATTGAAGAGATCTGGATGCTCATTACCGCTGGCTTGACCGAGAGCAGGGTTGGCCTCATCTGGGGACCATTCTCTCCGCTTTACGGAACCGGCGCCGTGTTTCTCACCGTTATTTGTTATCAGCTGCACAAGCATCATGCCAATAGCCTTGTTATTTTCTTAGTCTCGGTTGTTGTTGGTGGCACACTGGAGCAGCTTACCGGCTGGGGAATGCAAGAGATTTTCCACTCGGAATCGTGGACGTACGCTCATCTTCCAGATGCCATCACACAGTGGGTGGCCTGGCGATTCTTGGGATTTTGGGGCATTTTGGGTCTGATTTGGTGTCGGGCTATCATGCCTCGCGCGCTCTACAAGATAGGTGAGCCAACATCAAAAAGGCAAGCAATTTTTGTTACCCTGCTTACGGTGTATCTTGTCGCCGACATTTCAATGACGGTGGCATGCCTAGGCAGAAAGGCTCAGCGAGACGCTGGCGTTCCTCCGTCAAATGCGTTCGAGATATGGGTAGATACTCATTACGACGACAGCTTTGTATCTACTCGTTTCCAGAACATGACCTTTACACCGCCAGATTCGGCTGACAAGTCGTAGCCACCAAGCGTCGTGCGCGGCGCATCTGCAAGGCCGCACGCACGTAAGCCCGCAAAACCGCGAGAAACCCAAAGGATTTGTAATGCACATGCCTTCTGCAAAACCAGAACATCCAACAGGCAACGTGTACCTGGACTTTGCCGCAGCTACACCTATGGATCCACGTGTAGTTGATGCAATGATTCCGTACTTTACGGAGAAGTTCTACAACCCTTCAGCACCGTATGCTCTGTCTCGCCAGGTTCGTGACGAGGTAGAACGTGCCCGCGCTGTCTTGGCGCATGCCATTGGTGCTCGTCCAGGAAACGTGGTGCTCACAGCAGGTGCTACAGAGGCCAACAACCTGGCGTTTGCAACGGTCTCTGAAGATGCGCACGTCATCGTTGATGCTATTGAGCATGAGAGTGTCCTTGCGTGTGCAGGGATTTTCTCGCACAAGACTCTACGCGTAGAGGCAGACGGTCGTGTGAATCCAGAGCGCGTAGCAAAAGCGCTCAAGCCAGAGACCGAGCTGGTATCCATTGAACTTGCAAACGGGGAGATTGGCACCGTTCAGCCTATCCGAGAGATTTCACAGGTGCTTGCCAAGGAGCGCTCGCGTAGGCTTGCGGCAGGGGAGACTCGTCCGCTGCATTTGCACGTAGACGCCTCTCAAGCTGCGGCATACCTAAGCGTGAACGTGTCGTCTTTGGGTGTGGACATGTTGACGCTTTCTGCAGCAAAGCTTTCCGGTCCAAAGCAGGTAGGTCTCTTGTGGGCCTCCGACGATGTGCGCTTAAGGCCGCTGGTGCTCGGCGGCGGACAAGAAGGTGGTGTTCGTTCAGGTACGGAGAACGTCGCGGGCGTCATTGGTTTTGCGTGTGCTTTAGCGCTTGCTGATGAGACTCGCACTGACGAGGCAAAACGGGTTTCTCGCCTTAGAGATCAGCTGCAGACGCTGCTTTGCACAGGGTTTCCGCAGATGATTGTCTCGGGGCCAAAGAACGCCAAGCTGAGGCTTCCTAATTTGCTGCATGTTTCTTTCCCGGGACTTGAAGCTCGCCGTCTGGTTATTTTGCTTGAGCGTCTAGGCGTGTCGGTGGGAACGGGCTCTGCCTGCGCCGCATCAAAGATGCAAATATCTCACGTGCTTGAGGCAATTGGAGCACCGCGAGAAGTAGCTGCGGGAAGCCTCAGGTTAACGCTTGGAAGAACTACCACAGAAGACGACATCTTGTACGCAGCTTGGGCAATCGCTGAGGCTGTCAAGCAAGAGTCTGCTCGTGTAGGAGTGACATGGGAGAATTAGTTTACCTTGGCATGAGTGGCGGCGTTGATTCGGCGCTGTCCGCGGCCTTGCTTCTTGAGGCGGGCTACAACGTCAAGGCTATCTATATGCGTAACTGGTCAAAGGACTTGCCAGGCTTTAAGTGCCCCTGGGCAGATGACTTGGCTGATGCCGAGCGCGTCTGCGTAACGCTGGGCATTGATTTGGACGTGTGGGACTGTGAGGCCGAGTATAAGGCTACCGTTGTGGATTACCTGCTTGATGCCTATGAGCACGGCCGTACGCCTAATCCAGACGTTATGTGCAACCAGACGGTCAAGTTTGGCACCTTTGCAGAACGTGCTTTTGCAGAGGGTGCTGATTTTGTTGCAACGGGTCACTATGCACAGAACGTCCCGGGCACCAAAAAACTTTTGCGTGCCGCAGATGCTCACAAGGATCAGACATATTTCCTATGGCGTGTACCAGGTCATTTGTTTGAACGCACGCTTTTTCCTATTGGACACATTGCCACCAAGGCAGAGGTGCGCGCTATGTGTGCAGAGCGAGGTCTGGGCATAGAAACTAAGCCAGACTCCGACGGCATTTGTTTTATTGGCCCCGTTGGCTTGCGCACGTTTTTGTTGGACACTTTTCAGAAAAAGCAGGGCGACGTCATTGAGTGGGAGACAGGCAAGATTCTTGGCACCCATGATGGAGCGTTTCTTTTTACCGTTGGCCAGAGAAAAGGTCTGAACATCGGTGGAGGCCCTGCTCGCTATGTAGTAGCAACCGACACGCTTAAGAATGTGGTGTATGTAACCTCTGACCTCAACTGTCCTGCGCTCTGGACTCGTCGCATGGAGCTCTCGGACATGCACTGGATTTCTGGAGAACCTGCAGCTAACGGTAGGTATGTGGTCAGAACTCGTCACACAGGCGCGCTGGTTCCCGTAACGTTTACGCTCACAAATAATCAATGTGGATTTATTGAATTTGATCAGCCGGTAAAAACTGTTGCAGCAGGTCAATCGGCGGTTTTGTACGATGGTCAGGAAGTTTGTGGCGGTGGCATTATTGAGGCCGACAAGGGTATACTTGAACGGTTCATGTAAAATGAAAAGCAGGTAGGTGGCGAGAAACCCTTTGAGGTTGCATCGTTTATCTGCAAAGAGTGTTCTTTCTGTACACGTATTGTGATCCAGAGTCCAAGGAGGTGCCCATGGATCGCCCAGATGGCGCGTCTGAAACCGAGCACCCCTCATCTACACCGAAGGTAACGGTGAAGATTGGATCTACAACCGTTAAGGGTGTTTCAACCAAAAAGCCTAAGATTAGTGTTGCTCCAACTTCTTCATCTGAGCAGGTAGAAGAGGCAAAAGAGAGCTTTGGTCAAGTTAGAAAGAGCATTCTCTTCCTCTTTGCGGTTGTAATACTGTACGCACTCTATATCGTTTTCTCTGGTCAGTTTGATGAGTTTGTTGTTGCTCTAGCAGACGTAGATACAGGTTGGCTTATTGCTGGCGCTCTTTGCTACTTTGTCTACTATTTCCTGGGTATTCTCGCCTATGTAATTTCAGTCATTACAGATCCCGAGAGTCCTGTTGGTGTTCGTGACCTGATGAGCGTTGAGGCGTCGGGTATCTTCTTCATGAACCTTACGCCAAACGGTGCAGGTGCTGCTCCTGCTCAAATTTATCGCCTCACTCGTGCGGGTATTTCCGTTGGTCAGGCAGGAGCATTGCAGTTCACGCGTTTTGTCATGTATGAGGCGGGCGAGGGCATCTTTGCAGCTCTGATGCTTATCTTTAGGGCCAATTATTTCTACGAGCAATTTGGCGATGTAACCGTTATTGGCGTTATCTTGTTTGGCGCAAAGATAGTGATGGTTGCAGTTATCTTGGCCATTTGCCTGCTTCCTAAAATGGTTAAGACCGTGGGCAACTGGGGCTTAAGGCTGCTTTCACGTCTTCGTATCGTAAAGCAGTACGACCACTGGCATGGCATCATTAACACGCAGGTAGATGAGTTCTCCAACGGCTTTAAGACTGCTGCAAAGAACATCCCAGAGATGTGCGTTGTTCTGCTGGTTACCTTGGTCCAGCTTGGCTGCCTCTATGCACTTCCATACTTTGTTCTGCGTGCACTCGGCCAACCCGCAGACCTTCTGACCTGCCTTGCATCTGGTTCAATGCTTGAGCTCTTGACCTCGGCCATTCCACTTCCTGGTGGTACTGGTGGTGCAGAGGGTGGTTTTGCCTTCCTGTTTGGCCATATGTTTGGTGAAGAAATTGCCGCAGGCTTTGTGCTTTGGCGCGCTATTGAGTATCTGCTTCCAACTATGGCTGCAAGTATGCTTTTGGGCCTTAGATCTCATGATCACGAGCCTATCTACCACAAGTGGAACCGTTTCCGCCAGCGTTTCTCCGCCTTTGTAAATGGCGAGAAACCCGCTGTTGCTTCTACATCGTCTCGTCCAGAGACCTCTGGCATTCAAATTAAGGTTAAGCGTAAGAAGTAGGGAAGAAGTAAGGAAGAAAAGCCAGAATGTGGCTTGATACGTATCTTTGCTCTATTGGACCGCTGCGTGTGCAGTACTTGTAAAAGAAAGCATCCTTATGCGTAAACCACCAAATCCTATTTTGATTATTCTGGCACCTATTCTTATTGCCGTTGCCGTTGGTCTTGTCTATGATCTGCAGAATTTCTTACAGGACATTCCGGAAGTACGTGACAATCCAATGCTTTTAGCAGGCGTGGCTGTGTTTATACCAATGCTTGTTGCACTGGTTAAGGACACGTTTGACGCACACGGTCTCTAGGCGAAGGTTATTTTTGTTGAGTTGGCTTTGAGAAAAAGAACAGGTATATTCCAAAGCCAAGTTTAATTGCCGCATCAATATAGGCAGTTATTGTCAGTGGGATGTCTGGAAAAATATAACCTATACCAACATTGATGGCACAGAGTATTGCCAGATAAATCATCGATTTTCCGTGTACATAGTAATAGAGGAAAAAGTGCAGCGCCGTGGCCATTAACGCGCCCAACCAAATAAGTCTCCAGTTTTCAGTTGCAAAAAATGGTCCACCTAATAAAAACATCAAAATGAATAAGAAAATTACAGCGTATAGAGACATTTTGTTCTGGAACTTACTTGAAGGACCATCGGAAAACTTATTGAGAACTTTCTTATTTGTGTTTATAGATAAGAAGGCTGCAACATATCCAAAACTGAATACGGACATATTGATAATCTGCTTTCCACCAATTACGGTAGCTGCAAAAATAATGAGAGCTACAACAATTAACCAGAGACCGCATGATTTCTTATAATTAAAGCACAGCTTCTCGTCTTTGTTATATTCCAGAAAGTTCATAAGTTTCTCCCTCGATCGAACGACTTGCCATAATACTTCTGACCGTATGTTTTTACAATCCAGTTGCCTATTTTTTAATAATTGAGGTGCAGAAGACGTACGGGTTTAAAAGGCGGTCATTCATTTGATAGCCCGCGGTATTTAAATAGTCATCAATGCATTGATGAGACGCTCTTTTGCAGATTTCAAAAAAAGTTGAGTTTGACGGTTGCAAGAGGGGCGGGTTTCTCGTAATATATCCCTTGCTGCATCCCCAGCAGCAAACATATTCGGGCGTTTAGCTCAGGGGGACGAGCGCTTCCCTGACACGGAAGAGGTCATAAGTTCAAATCTTATAACGCCCACCAACTGTTCACAGGTCAGAGTAATCTGGCCTGTTTCTTTTTGTGGATATAAATAGTAATCATTATTGTTATTGACAAAAGAGTTAAAGAGAGTAAACTTCTAACTAGCACGTTTTACAAATTGTTTTACTTACAGAAAGGAACTGACTATGTCTCTTATTGGTAAGCAAATTGGTGATTTTAAGGTAAACGCATTCCAGAACGGTGACATAACCGAGGTAAGCAAAGAGTCCACACTGGGTAAGTGGAGCCTGTTCTTCTTCTATCCAGCTGACTTTACCTTTGTCTGCCCAACTGAGCTTGAGGATCTTGCTAACAACTATGACAAGTTCCAGGCTGCTGGCGCAGAGGTCTATTCTGTCTCTTGCGACACTGAGTTTGTCCACAAGGCATGGCACGAGGAGTCCGAGCGTATCTCTAAGGTAACCTACCCAATGCTCGCTGACCCAGCTCACGTTCTTGCAAGGAACTTTGAGGTCCTTATTGAGGATGCTGGCCTTGCTGAGCGTGGCGCCTTCATTGTTGACCCTGAGGGTGTCATTCAGGTTGAGCTTGTCACCGCTGGTGGTATTGGCCGTAACGCTGAGGAGCTTCTCCGCCTTCTCCAGGCTGCACAGTTTGTTGCAGAGCACGGCGATCAGGTCTGCCCAGCTAAGTGGCAGCCAGGTGCTGAGACCCTTAAGCCAAGCCTTGACCTTGTTGGTCAGCTCTAAGATTTAGGAGCTTACAATGACCGACGTCAAAGACCTCTACGACGCGGTGATTATCGGCGGTGGGCCAGCTGGGCTCACCGCCGCCCTCTATCTGGCCCGCGCTCGCTACCGTGTTCTAGTTGTCGAGAAGGACCATTTTGGCGGACAGATCACTATTACTAATGAGGTCGTTAATTACCCGGGAGTTTTCTCTACTAGCGGCTCTGAACTCTCAGAAACCATGCGTAAGCAGGCTGAGGCCTTTGGCGCAGAGTTTTTGCTGGCAGAAGTTACTGACCTGGACATGTCCGGAGATGTTAAGGTAGTTCACACCACCAAAGGTGAGCGTCCCTGCCTTTCGGTTCTTCTCGCCACAGGAGCACATCCTCGCCATATCGGCTTTGTGGGAGAAGAGGACTATCAGGGCCACGGAGTTGCTTACTGCGCCACCTGCGACGGCGAGTTCTTTACCGGCAAGGAAGTCTTTGTTATTGGTGGAGGCTTCGCAGCTGCAGAAGAAAGCGTATTTCTAACTAAGTACGCAAAGCACGTCACGGTTCTTGTGCGCGAGGAAGCATTTACCTGCGCCCCTGCGTCGTCCGAGGCTGCTCGCACTAATCCAAATATTACAGTTCTTTACAACACGCAGGTTGAATCCGTTGCCGGAGATTCCGCACTTAGGTCTATTACGTACAAGAATCTTAAAACAGGCGAGAAGACCACGTTTGCTCCAGAAGATGGAGATTCCATTGGTGTCTTTGTCTTCGCGGGTTACGCGCCAGAGACCGACCTGGTAAAAGAACTGGCTCAGACTGATGACTACGGCTATCTGATTACCAATGAGCACCAGGAAACAACCTGTGAGGGCCTCTTTGGTGCAGGTGATGTGTGTCAGAAGCCATTGCGTCAGGTTGCAACAGCTATTGGCCAGGCAGCAACTACCGCTACCGAGATGGAGCGCTACATCAAGCGCGCTCAGGAGAAAACTGACCTTGTTCCACAGATGAACGTCACGCGCATCTCGTCCAAGAAGGAGGCTCCTGAGGCTCCAGCGGCTAAGAGTGCCTCTGACTCCGGAGAGATCTTCACCGATGACATGAAGGCACAGCTCAACGCTGTCTTTGAGCGCATGGCTCGTCCGCTTGTGCTTCAGTTGGAGCTAGATCAGAGACCTGTCTCTGAGGAGCTTGTAGCTTACATGGAAGAGCTTTCTTCTATGACCGACAAGCTGAGCGTTCAGACGGTTTCAGGCACGGGCGAGAAGAACCTTCCTGTTGTTCGTGTGTGCGCACAGGATGGCACTCCAACAGGTCTTGCATTCCATGGTGTTCCTGGCGGTCACGAGTTCACTTCGTTTGTACTTGGGCTCTACAATGCCGCAGGTCCTGGCCAGCCAATTAGTGACGAGGATAAGGCATCCATTGCCGCTATTGAGTCAAAGACACATCTGCAAGTCTTGGTAGGACTTTCTTGTACCATGTGCCCAGACGTTGTTGTAGCTGCTCAGCGTATTGCTGCAGACAATCCTCAGGTCACCTGTGATGTCTACGACATCAACCACTTCAAGGAGCTCAAAGATACCTACGATGTCATGAGCGTTCCTTGCTTGGTTATCAACGACGGTCAGAAGGTTGACTTCGGCAAGAAGAATCTTTCTCAGATTTTGTCGCTGATTCCTTAAAATTCATTCGCGTCCAGGAGAGGGCGACGCTCATGAATATGCCGAGAAGATCAACGGTCTTCTCGGCATTTTTTTTGCTACGTATGAAGTAAGCGCATGAAGCTTGTTGAGAGCTCCAAGGCCACGTCACCTTTACAGAGCCTTTTGCTGGTAGAGACCTGCATCGGTAAAGCCCTGAGCGCGATAGTAGGCGCGCGTTCCAATTGAGCTGATGACGTTAAGGCTGGTATAATCCGCCTCAGCTGCGATAGAGGAGGCTTTAGCAAGAAGCTTTTGACCCAAACCCTGATGCTGAGCAGACATTCCTTCCGAGCCCAGCGAAAGCGCCTGTCCGTACACGTGGAGCTCTCTGATCATGGCCTGACCTGGTTGTACCAGCAGCTCATTGGCGGTAACATCACATGCGCCAGCGATCAGTTTGTCCCAGTGGGGAAGTGAAAGCCTACAGAAACCTGCGATTTTATTGTCAGCAGTTACCCACTGCAGGAAGTGCTCGTCACTGACCGCGGTAGTGTAAACAAAGTCTTGAAGGGTAAGTTCTGCGGCACTTACCTGCTGCTGGTTAATCTCTCTAAAGCGAATCTCCTGCACACGGCTTGCAACATCTTTAGCAGCAAGCTCTTGCTCCACCATCTGGCGCAGGTTGGTATGTTTGTTTCCCACCAGAATATCGGTGGCACTAATGTCTCTAATCATGCGAGAAATACGCACGTATGAAGGCGTTGCAAGCACGTCTTGAACAAGCACGTCTACCAGTTCATCTTTGGCGTATGGCTGCCATGCACCCTCACGGTATTTCTGGACCAATTGCGTTCCAGATACCAGTGCACAGGGGTAGAGTTTAATCTCATCAGGGAGAAATTCTGGATCTGTGACAAATGTTTTAAAGCCCTGTTTGTCTGCTTCAGGGGTTGCACCTAAAAGGTTAACCATCAGGTGAGAGTGGATTTTAAATCCGTACAAGCGAATCAGCGAGAACGCTCGTTTAATCTGGGCAACGCTCATCTGACGCTGGTTTGCATCAAGGATTTCTTGGCGTGTGCTCTGAATGCCAATTTGAATTTTGGTGCACCCAAGCTGCCTAAACATGCGAAGGTTATCCGACGTAATAGTGTCAGGTCTGGTTTCTATTACAAGACCAACCACACGGGCAGCAGCTGTTTCATTAACGTGCTGTTGCTCCACCAGCTCATCATAGGTACTTTGCATCTGAGACCATGCGCTTTGGTGAGGCTGGCTGATGTCGTAGAGCTTATGAAAAGCCTGGTTATACGTGGCAGTATCATCAAAGACCGCCGCCTGCTGTTCAGCAACAAAAGAAGAAAGTGCTTCTTCAGAGTTCTGCAAGCCAAACGAGGTGTACCAATTCAGGCGCTCCTGGATGTGACTAGGAGAGTTGGGCCACTCGTTGAGTGCGCGGAAGAGCTCTTTGATAAACCAGTATTGGTAGCTCTCTGGATAATCGCTCCAGGTGCCACCGAGCACTATGAGCTCTACTTTGTCGGTTGAGTGGCCCATCTGATGGAGCGCTTGAAGACGAGCAGCAACTTGTACGTATGGATCAAAAAACGTAAGCTCAGCACGCTGGCAGGCAGGCTCGTTAGCAAGATAGCTTTTAGGCATACGCAGATCACACGGACAATAAATGCAATTACTTGAGCAGGTATGCGGCCTGGTAATCACGGTAATGGTAGCCACGCCAGAAGCGGTGCGACGAGGCTTCATGCGCACAGAGCGGATAAACCTTTCTTCCAGCTCAGGGGTCACATTCCACGATTGCCATAGCTCATCATTGTTCTGCTTGACCTGCAAAAAATAGGGGAGAATTGCTCGCTTAGGGATAAGTTTCTCGCGCTCTGTACTGAGGGCGCTAGAGTCAATTCCGCTGTTGTGCGAGTTAATGAGCATCTCAAGCTGATGCGTATCAAGAGCACCTTGTGAGCCATCTCTGAGCTGCTTCAATATGTCCAAAATGAGTTCATCCATACAAACAGTATAGGCAATAAGCTGAGCTTCTGACCTTTGAGAGCAAGGCGATGACGTAAAATCTCTGTATGGAAACTTCTTCAAACAAAACATATACGCAATCTATCAGCACATCTACCGCTGAGCAGCTGAGCTACGTAACCTCTGAGTTTTACGCTCAGCAGACGCAGAGTTTCTCGGCCACACGACAGACGCCTTGGCAGGGGTGGCAGCAGTGCCTAGATGCCATGCCTCAGCTTTTATCTGGCGAGAAACCCTCTGTACTTGATGTGGGTTGCGGCAACCTGCGCTTTGCTCGCTTTTTATGCGATGAGGCGGGGATTGTCCCTGCAAAGTATTTTGCTGTAGATAATTGCAAGCCACTGGTAGAGAGTGGTGAGGCAGACACTCATGTCTCTGAGCTGGCATTTATTGAATTAGATGTGATAAAGAGTCTGCTTGATAACACGCTTTCTTCGCGTCTTACTGTTCCGTCCTGTGATTTAGTGGTTGCGTTTGGCTTTTTGCATCATGTACCTGGCGCAAAGAAGAGAACCGAGCTTCTGTGCACTCTGTTAGAGAAAACAAAACCTGGCGGCTTTGTGTGTGTTTCTTTCTGGCAGTTTATGAACAGCCAAAAACTTGCTGCTAAAGCTCAAGAAACCACTGCTCAAGGGCTGCGTGCGCTGGGTATAGACGCATCAGATCTTGAGCAGAATGACTATCTGATTGGCTGGCAAGATAAGGCGGATACCTGGCGTTATTGTCATCACTTCTCGCAAGAGGAACTTGATGAGCTTCTTGCAAGCCTTGGCCCTGACGTGCAAGTTTGTGCGCAATTTAGTGCAGATGGCAAAGACAATGATTTGAATCGCTATGTGATTTTGCAACGTCTGTAGGCGTCGCGACAATATCTTGCTAAAAATGCCCTCGTACAAGAAAATCCCCCGCACAGAAATTGAACTGCCTCCCATTTCTTAGACACGAGAAATAGGAGGCAGTTCAAAACACACCTAAGTCGGATAATCTGTTAAAAAGACGTATACATGACGCTGAAAATACCTCAAACGTGCAGATTATCGTCATTAGGTGTGTAAAATGCCCTCATCTGAGCAGAATATCCGACTTAGGTGTGTTCCTTAGGTGCGGAATTTACCTATAGTTAAATCTTTTATATGACGCTATTCATGTTTAAGCATATTAGATGAAGTTTATACATAGAGATGCATATCAGGTAGTGCGACCGCCTAGCTGCCTAGCCATCTTGATTAAGAACAAGTCGATTCTTTAGCAGAACCTACCAAAGCTGCGCTATTTTGCGCGCCAGGCCTAAAAGCCGACGCTAACACGCTGCAGAATCATAATCCCCCGCACAGAAAACGCACGGGGGATTTGCATTCAGTAGGCAAAGTGGACGTATAAGCCGGGTTCTGTCGCGGACAACCATTTATCTACTACCAGCATTGCTGCTGGCCTCTAGCGCGCAACCCGAGCGCAGTGCGGGCCACACCATAGCGCTCCTATTTGCGTTTGCTCCGGATGGGGTTTACCAAGCCACGCTGTTGCCAGCGTGCTGGTAGTCTCTTACACTACCGTTTCAGCTTTTCTCTTTACGCGAATGCGCAGGTGAGAGTCTTCTTTTCTGCGGCACTTTCCGTCGGGTCACCCCGCCTGGCCGTTAGCCAGCATCCTGCCCTGTGGAGCCCGGACTTTCCTCATAGCACTCTTCCACTTAGCTGGACGGGCACTCCGCGGTTGTCTGGTCCACTTTGCATGGGCGATTGTATCACGTTCATAAGGCTAGAAGCTCCGAAGTCAAACAATCTCCAAGTAAATGGGACGTTGCGAGGGTGCGGGTTTCTCGCCAGATGCTGAGTGGCGAGAAGGGTGTGATTTTGGTACGTCGTGTTCATGAAAAGCAACAGTTGCCTCTTTAAATGCTGCTATGATGGGTAGGCTTACATTCGAAAGGACTAGCATGGGACTCTTTGATCTTTTCAAAAAATCTTCCAAGACAGCTGCGCCAGAGACTCTTGTTGTTTCTGATTACACTGCTAAAACAATTTATGCGCCAGCAAGCGGAAAAGTTGTTGCACTAGAGAACGTTCCCGATCCTGTTTTTGCAGGTGGCATGCTTGGTCAGGGCCTGGGTATTTGGCCTTCTGAGGGCGTTGTGTACGCGCCAGTCTCGGGCACTATTACTGCAACTACTCCAACCGTTCACGCATTTGGAATCACTGCCGATTCTGGAGAAGAGGTTTTGATTCACGTGGGCGTTGATACCGTTGAGATGAAGGGTGACGGCTTTACCGCCCTTGTTGAGCAGGATCAGCGTGTTGAGGTTGGTCAGCCACTCATGACCTTTGACCTGGATAAGGTTAAGGATGCGGGTCATCCTGAGGTAGTTATTCTTGCTATTACTAACTCTAGCGAGTATAGCAACGTAGAGATTCTTGCTGCTGCAGATCAGCCAGTTTCTGCTGGCGAGAAGGTCTGTGTGCTCGCATAACTGCGGCACTGCAGTTGTTCCATGTTTGACACATCCTACAAGACACTCAAGCTGGACTTTGTTGCGGAAGGTCTCTTTGAAGACAGAAAGAGCCGCTTCATAGCCCAGCTTTGTCATGTAGAAACAGAGTCAGAAGCGCAAGAGTTTCTCGCCACGGTAAGAGCAAAGCACTACAACGCTCGCCATAATGTGCCTGCATGGATCTTGGAGGACGGCACGGAGCGTGCCTCCGACGACGGAGAGCCTTCCAGAACGGCGGGAATGCCGGTGCTGGAGGTATTGCGCGGAGCGGGGCTTAAGAACGTCTGCTGTGTTGTCACGCGCTACTTTGGCGGAACGCTTTTGGGACCTGGTGGACTTGTTCGTGCGTATACGGCAGCAACTCAGGAGGCTTTGTCTGCTGCTGAGGAAGCGTCTGCTGTTCAGGAAATGCTGCAGGTTGTGAGGGTGGAGTTGTCGGCCCCGTATAACCTGTATGAGCAGATTCAGCGCTTGGTCTCAGATACCGGCGGCAAGGTTATAACGACAGAGTTTGGAGCGGACGTTTTTCTCGCCATAGACTTTAGGTGCGGAGAAGAAGCGGCGTTCATAGCCGCGCTGACAGAGCTCAGCGCTGGAAAGATTACAGCCGAGGTCTCCGCGGCGCGTTTTGATCTGTTCTAGTAGGTTTAATAAATCTAGCCTCGATAAACCAAAAAATACCGAATAAAAGAATAGTAAGAATAGTGCGACCATTTTCTGGAATCATGCCTCTTGAATCGCAATACCAAATTAATAAAAAGAGCACTAAGATTACAGCTCGTAAAATGACACGCTCTTTTGAAATGTATTTCATAAGGGTCTCCTAAATAAGCTTATGCTTTTCAGTATAGACCAGTAAGGCCGGCACAGAAAATTCTGTACCGGCCCTAGGTGCTTTTATGTGCGTGCTTAGTAGGCTGTGGTTGCGCGTACCTTACTTGCGGTTACGGCCACCAAGGGAGTAGCCAAGGTTCTCCCAGAAATCAATCTGGACATCTTCGCCCTCGTCCCAAACCTTGAGCAGGTCCTCTGGAACGTACTGACGACGAACATCAGCCTCGCCGCCGTAGAGGCGGAACCAGTCTGCGCTCATGATGAGGTAGCCGTCCTTACCGGAGTCCTTACCCCAGCTGTTCTCAATGCGCCACTGCTTAGCCTTGCCGTCCTTATCAAGCTCAACGCCCTGGAAGGTCATTGCGTGGGTAAGGGAAGTCTCATAGTTCTCAATCATTGAGGCACGATCCATGTCAAAATCAACGCCAAAGAGGCCGTTGTAATCCATGGTGTCGGTTGAGAGGACGTAGTTGAAGTCCTCATTGTGGCGAGGGAACTCCTGCATAACGTCGCAGGCCATGCAGACAGGGTTGCCGTCTTTCAAAGAAGCAATGGTAGCTGCCTCAAGAACCTCTGGCTCAACGTTTAAGAAGCGAGTCTTAATACCGCCTAAAACGGTATCGATGAAGGTTGGGTGATATACCTTGCCGTATGGATACTTCTTGCTTGGAACAGAAATGAGCTGGACAAAGCCACGAGGATCAACGCCACAATAGCGCTCAGCAAACTCAAGAGGAGTAATGCCAAAGTCGCGAAGAATCTGAGTGCCTTCCTCGTCCTTCTCGCCGTCCTTCTTGTCCTTGTTGTCAGAAGCCTTACTTGGCTCAACAGGAGAGAGCTTTGCCTTATCTACCTGTGCGTTTTTGCCAACCTTGCACTCAAAGTCAAAGGTCAGAGGTGGCTCGCCAAGGCAGACGGAAAGAATCTGGTGGAAGCCCTTGAGTTGCTCCTGCTTAAGCGCACGAAGCTCATCCAGAGACTTGCCAGCTGCGTATGCTGCGCGAAGCTCACCAGCACTCTTCCTGAACAGACGGTCAATGCGCTCGTCCATCTGAGTGGAGTTCTTGGAGCAAGCAGTCTCTGGCATAGCATCCTTAGGAACCAGGCCGTACTTCTCGACCAAGCTCATAGCAAATGAGTAGTAACCGCCATCGCCAATGCCCTCGGTCAGAAGTGTGTTGACAACACGAGAATCGGTTGGCTGGTCAGCGGTCTGAATGATGTACTCAAGTGCAGAGTTTGCCTTCTCAAGCTTGTCGTAGAACATGCCGTATGCTTGGCTGAACTCAAAGGTATCAACGTCAAGCTTCTTGATTGTCTCCTGGCGAAGCACGTTGAAAGAAGAGAACATCCAGCAGCGACCGCTCTGACGCTGGTTGGTGACGTCGCCCGTCTTTGCAACAGCAACACCGTAGGTGTCAGCGTAGGTGCGCATGGTGGTGATGTCGCGAGCAGCTGCGGAAACGCCCATAGAGGTTACGGAGTTGCGAGCAACGCGGTTAGCACGGTCTGCACTAAATGCAGCGGTTTCCTCGTTTGCCCACTGTGGATTTACGGTCTGATCAGCCATTGCGGCTCCTTTTGTTTGTAGCGTTTAGAAAAAACCTGGCGAGAAGACCGATCTTCTCGCCAGATGGTTTGTACCTTAGCGAAGCGTTGCAAGAGAGCCCATTGGGTCCCATGGCTCGAGGACGGTTGCTTCCTCGGTCTCAAAGGTCTTGAGCTGCTCAGGAGTGAGGTACTTCTTGTCAACAACAATCTGGTAGACGTACTCGTCAAACCAAGGGTCAGAGATGGTATCAAAGCCATCGCGGCCGTGGTCTTTACCCCAGCTGTTCTCAACCTTCCAAAGGGTAGTGTTGCCCTCTGCGTCAAAGTTAACACCCTCAAGAACCATAGCGTGAGTCATCAGAGACTCGCCGTAGTCAAGGCGCTCGGCACGGTCGAGTGCACCCTCAACAGGGAAGCCAAAGAGGCCGTCAACGTCAAGTGCACGGGTATCCATGATGCCCTCTTCGCGAAGGTAGGACTGAGCAACATCGCAACCAAACCAGACAGGCAGGTTGTCCTTGAGCTGAGCCACAGCGAGGCGCTTGAGCTCAGGAATCTCAAGGTTGAGGTAACGAACGCCGCCACCCTCAACAACGTTGCCCAAGCGAGAAACGGTGTAGGTGTGGTTAAAAGGCTTATCTGCGGTTGGTGCAGAAATGATTGAGATGTAATCATCAAGATTCATGTCAACAGTCTCAGCGAAGAACTCCTGAGGAGTAAAAGTGCCAGAAAGGGCGAGGTTGTCGTCCTTATCGCGCAGGCGTGCCTCAAAAGATACAGGAGGCTGACCCAAGCAAGTTACCAGCAGCGTGTAGACGTCCTCCATCATCTCTTTCTTCATCTCGCGCAGAGACTCAAGGGATTCACCAGCTGTTGCGGTCTCACGAAGACGCTTTGCAGCACTACGAAGATAGCGGGTAAGGTACGCGTCCATCTCGTGGGTGTTGCAAGAGTTAGCAGTCTCTGGCATAGCGCTCTTTGGAACTACACCATACTTCTTTACAAGGCTCTTAAACATATCCCACTGGCCACCGTCGCCAATTGGATCGGTGAGCAGGAAGGATACAAGACGGCCATTCAGAGGCTCATCAAGGGTGTCCAAAATGTTCTCAAGGAACCAGTTGGACTTCTCCATCTTGTCCCAGAACAGTGGGTATGCCTGAGAAAGCTCAAAGGTAGATAGGTTGTATTTCTTGATGATGCGATATCTAAACGTATTAAGTGATGCAAACATCCAGCAACGACCAGAGCGCTTCTGATTAGTGCGGTCACCCTGCTTTACCTCAACATCAAAGGTAAGAGGATTAAGGGCAACACCTTCTGGTACACGAGCTGCTTTTCTAACACCAGCGCTGGTAGCAGCATTCTTAGCTACTGTGTGAGCGCGGTCGGACTCAAAGTTCTTCTGAGCCGCTGCAATGTCGTCAAAGGAAATGCTTTTCATCTGATCCATATGGTCTCCTTAACTGGAATAGGTAATACAAAAACTATATTCCCAATTAAGGTGTCCCTAGTCTAAGAGTTACCAGTTTGAAACTTTTATTTTGAGAAAATTTTGAACAGATGGACCACGCCAACTAAGAGAGATTTTGTGACGTTATGAAATTGGCGAGAAAATATTTTCATCCAATTTACCAGCGGCAATAGAAGTATTAGCACATAGAACATATGTTTGTATTAGTAGTTATTGTCCGGCGAATCGGCTACACTATACAAAGAAAATAAGAATCCTTGGTAAAAGAACAAATTTTGAAGCACAAAGAGAAGAGCGTAGAAAAAGATGGCATTTGTTCACCTCCACAACCACTCAGATTTTTCCATTCTTGATGGAGCTAGCCGTGTCCCAGATATGGTTAGTAAAGCTGTAGAGTTTGGTATGCCAGCACTTGCTCTTACTGATCATGGGTATCTCTTTGGAATTCCAGATTTTGACCTTGCATGCCGTAAGTACAATGAGGCGCTTAAAGACTTTGGCCAGTGGTGTCATGATGTGGAATGTTTTGAAAAGGGTTGGGATCTAGAAGAGCCTCCTACAGATGATCCCAATGCTGGTGAGCATGATAGGGTTCATGCTCAGTGGGCTTCTGACGTTCAAATTTGGAATCAAACACATAATATTGAGGCTGTAAAAGCCAATAAACCTTCTCCACTTATTAAGCCAATTTTTGGCTGTGAAGCTTATTTCATTCTTGATGATTGCATTGAGAAGGGTACTAAGCAGGTACGGTATCACCTTATCCTGCTTGCTAAAAATGAGACCGGCTATGTCAATCTGATGAAGATGATGTCAGAGGCTGGCTCAAAAGATATGTTCTATTACAAGCCACGCACTACGCTTGAGATGCTCAAGCGCTACCATGAGGGCATTATCTGCACTTCAGCTTGTGTTTCTGGCATCATTCCTCGTATGTTGTTTGAAGGCCGTCCAGAAGAAGCAGAGCGTTGGGCAAAAATCTACCAAGATATCTTTGGGGATGATTTCTACCTAGAGATTCAAGACCACGGTTTGTCTGATCCAAGCTGGGGCGGCTATACCGATAGAACCCTTGCTGAGCGCATTGTTAAGATGGGTCATGACCTTGGTATTAAGGTAGTTGCTACCAACGATAACCACTATCTCACTAAAGAGGATGCAAGCGTTCAAGATATTGCTTCCTGCATTGGTTCAGGCGCTCGCGTTGATGATGAGAACCGCAAACGCATGACAGGCAGCGAGTTCTACCTTAAGAGTGAGCAAGAAATGCGCCAGATCTTCTCGTGGTGTCCAGAAGCTATCGAGAACACCATTGAGGTTGCAAATAAGTGCAACTATGAGCTGGATTGGACCCATATGTACCTGCCAAAGTTCCCAGACTTGGCAGAGGGGGAGACCTCAGAGGAGCGCTTTAGAAAAGAGTGTGAACTTGGCCTTGCAAGACGTTATGGAGATGATTGGCAAAACGTTGTCATCAATGAGATTAACGTTAAAGATCGTTTTGAGTATGAGTACGACATTATCTGCAAAAAGGGTTTTGCTGATTACTTCTTAATTGTTCAGGAGTATGTTCGTTGGGCAAAAGAGAATGGCATTGGTGTAGGTCCTGGTCGTGGATCTGCAGCGGGCGCTATTGTTGCATATGCCATGGATATTACCTCGTTTGACCCTCTTGAGAATGGCCTCATGTTTGAGAGGTTCTTGTCTCCTCAACGTTCAGAGATGCCAGATATTGATATGGACTTCGACGATGAGCGTCGTCTTGAGGTTGTTGAGCATGTTCGTCAGATTTATGGATCTGAGCGTGTTTCCCATGTTATTACGTACTCAACCATCAAAGCTAAACAGGCAATTAACGATGCTTGTCGTGTTCTAGGATATCCCGTTTATATGGGCCAGCGTCTTTCTAAGATGATCCCTGGTGACCCTAACGCGCATCTAAAATTTGTTCTTCATAAAGCTCAAGAAGGCCAAAAGGGTGCCGATCAGTATTCTGCTGACTTTGAAGATGCATACGAGAATGACCCTGATGCAAGAAGAATTATTGATGCTGCTCTATCTATTGAAGGCTTGCATCGTGGTGAGGGTGTACATGCTTGCGCGGTTTTGATTGCTCCAACGCCTGTTAATGACCACGTTCCCACCAAGGTTGATACCAAAGGTGGCGTAGAGATTACGCAGTATGAGGGCCACTCTGTCGCAGACATGGGTCTTCTTAAGATGGACTTCCTGGGACTGAGAACCCTAACAGTTATTTCTCGTGCAATCAAAAACGTGAAGGATAACTACGGTATTGATATCGATGTAGATAACATTCCGTTTACTGATCCAGAAATTTATAGACTTCTTAGAGAAGGCAGAACTGCTGGTGTTTTCCAGGTTGAGTCTGCAGGTATGACTGCAACCATTAAGGGTATGAGGCCAACAGAATATAAGCACATCGTCGCACTTATCGCCTTATATCGTCCTGGTCCTCTTAACGCAGGTATGGTTACCAGCTATATCAACCGTATGAACGGTAGAGAAGAAGTCAAAGACTACGATCCACGTCTTCACGATATCTTGGAAGAAACCTACGGAACCATGGTCTACCAAGAGCAGGTTATGCAGATTTCTATGAAGATGTCTGGTTTTACCGCAGGCGAGTCTGATAAGGTCAGAAAAGCAGTAGCAAAAAAGAAGATCAAACTCATGCAGGAAGTTGTCCAGCACTGGGATGACGGTACTGATGAGACCATGGAGGCTCACTGGAAAAACGGCGCAGTTCGTAATGGATTTGATCGTTCGGTTGCAGAAAGCATTTGGGACGATGTTCTTGAGTTTGCATCTTATGCATTCAACAAGTCTCACTCTGCTGGCTATGCAATTCTTGTTATGCAGACCGCATGGATTAAAGCGCATTATCCACATGAGTTTATGGCAGCAGTTCTTACCTCGTACATGGGCAAGACGGATAAGATTGTTCACTACGTAAGCGCTTGCCGTCATGAGGGCATCAAGATTCTTCCGCCAGATATCAACGAGTCCGGTAAAGACTTTACGGCTACTAAAGAGGGTATTCGTTTTGGCTTTGCAGGAATCCGCGGCGTAGGAGCTGGTGTTGGTGAAGCTATTATGCTTGAGCGTCAAAAGGGCGGACCTTTTGCCAACATTCACGATTTTGTCGATCGTGTTGATGCAAGCCAGGCAAAGCGCAACGTTGTTGAAGCTCTTATCAAGGCAGGAGCTTTTGACTCAACAGGCTATACCCGTATGCAGATGATGAGTTTTGTGGATAAGAACAATCCACAAAACATTATCGACGCTGCTACTAAGCGTCAAAAAGATAAGGCCGTTGGTCAGTTCTCTATGTTTGATATGTTTGCAGAGGTAGAGGGTTCCGGTTTTAGTGATAGTGTCCCAGAGCCAGATGGCGTTGAGTGGGATAGGCGATTCAAACTTACCAAAGAGTATGAAGTCCTAGGTATCTACGTCTCCGACCATCCGCTTCGTCCGTATGAGTACGCCCTTGCTAAGAGTAGAGATTATGCTCTTGCAGAGATTGAAGAGAACGTGGAGGTTCAGCTTCCTAACGGTGCTATGTCTCAGCAGTTTAAGGTTCCAGAAGGTAAACCTATCCGCTTTGCGGGCATGGTTACCAATGTTATGAAGCGCACCACTAAAAATGGCGATCCAATGGCAATTGTTACGCTAGAAGACATGGAGGGAAGCGTCACTATTGTCATGTTCCCTAAGCTCTACAAGAAGGCTGCAAGACTTTTGGCTGGTGATGTTGACCCAGAGACTGGTGAGAGCCAGAGCGATATCTTCATTTCCATTCTTGGAAAGCTTGAGCGCTCTGATAGAGGAGACCAAGTTATTGCTCAAGAAGTTAATCCTATTGAGCTTAACAGTGCCAATAACACACCAAAGACACTCGTTATTCATATGCCTGCTTCTCAGCTTCAAAGACAGGCTATCGAGACACTTGGACAGATCTTCTCGCGCTATCCCGGCATGGACTGTATTGAGATTAGGGTAGAAACAGATATGGGCGATGTCATGCGCATGGAAATTCCTACCAGAATTGATGGACGTAGCATGGTTCTTTTGACGGAGCTCAAAGATTTTATCGGTCAAAGCGGATACGCACAGATTGTTTAGATTGTGTCGAATCTAAATTTGCGCGGTACTCTTAAATAATAACTGTTACTATTTAAGTAGCACTTGCTAAGAAATTCTGACATCTTCGGATGTCGTGAGAGGAGAAAAAAATGATCGACGCAAAGTTTTATCGTAACAAGGAGACAGGCGCTGTTGTTTACGGTGTCGCAGGCAACGTAGAGGCAGCAGGCCTCGAGCTTCTTCAGGCTGGCGTTACTGACGCCGCAGCTGAGAAGCACGTTCCATTTGTTACTCGTGAGGGCAACACCGTTACCGTTCGTGTTGGCGAGGTTGCTCACCCAATGCTCGAAGAGCACTACATTGAGTTCATTGCTCTTGTTTCTGAGAACGGCGCTCAGTTCGCTCAGCTTAAGCCTGGCCAGGAGCCAGTTGCTACCTTCACCCTTGAGGAGGGCGTTGAGGCTGAGGCTTATGAGTACTGCAACCTTCACGGTCTTTGGAAGGCTTCCCTCTAAGACTGGTTTCGTATTCAACAAACTAAGCTTATCTGTGAATCTGAACGGAGCTGCTACCTGCGGCTCCGTTTCTTATTACTACATCTGTTTGTTTTTGGGTAAAAACAAACTAAGCACTTCATGATAGGAATGGTATGCGCATAGCAGTTGCACAAATGAATACTCAGGCCGGAGACTTCGAGTTTACCGCTCAGACCATGCTGGAATATGCTCAGAGAGCTCAACAGCAAGGTGCTGAACTAGTCATTTATCCTGCGCCAACTCTTACAGGGCTGCTAAGCGTGCCAGAGGCTGACATAGAAGGGCTTTTTGCAGACCTCTCGGAGATTATCAATTCGCTTTCAGAAAAGCTTCCAATTGCGGCCCTTATTCCTGTAGTAACAGAGTTTGATGGAAGTGCAGCGAGTGAGGCTCTTCTCGTTAGAAACGGAGCCGTAACCCCGCTGAAATTGACTGCCCAGATAGCGCACATGAGCGCTCTTGCTCGTTCTGCTAGCTCTGCACAAACATCTGGCGAGAATACCTTTGAGCTCGCAAAATTTGAAGCAGGCGGCCTTACGTTTGGCGTTGCTTTTACCTACGACGATCTTGACGCATGGCAAGATGTCGACGACTCGTTAGATGCTGTCATTTATCTGCCGTATTTTGGCTTTGCTGTTGATGATTCGTCGTCCGCCATGGGCATGGCGGTGGCAGAAAGCCGCTATCTGGGAGATGTTGAGGAGTTTGATAGCTGGCTTATCGCTGCAAACGCTGTTGGCGCCTATGGTAACCAGGTGTTTTGTGGTTCAAGCTTCTTCTTGTCTCCTTCAGGAGATTTAGTCAAACAAGCAGCCTCATTCTCAGAAGATATGGTTGTCTGCGAGGTTGACCAAGATACTATCGAAAACTTTGATAGAGAAGATACTGCGGGTGTCTATAACAGCGCGCTTACTACCTGGGGCGTATTGGCTACAGGAGTGCGAGACTACACGGTAAAGTCTGGCTTTGACGGCGTGTTTATTGCAGTTGATGGCTCGCTCAATTCTCTTGTCACCGTTGCGCTTGCTTCAGACGCTTTAGGTCCTATGCGCGTCCACGTACTGTTGCTTCCAAACAAAGATTCTCGAGCAACAAGCGCTGCGGAGTTGCTTACCGCAAGACTTCGAGTTAATAAAGTTGCTGTGGATAGCACGGTTTTCTCGACATTTACCGATACAAAATTGGTGAGTGCATACGGCTATGCATACGCTGACCAGTATAATTACTTGACGCTTGAGACTGCCGATAAGACTATCCTTGCGCTCAAAGGAACAGAGATTTCTAGTGCGCATTCTCTTTGGCCTCTTGGTGATATGTATCATGCAGATATTATTGACCTTGCAAGGGTAAGAAATACCTTCTCGCCAGCTATTGACCATGCAGTTCTCGAGAATATCTCTGAGGTTGTAACTGATGGGTTGGAGAACGCCGCGCCAACGCCTCAAGAACGCATTGAGTTTGTTGATTATGTGCTTACCAGCTACCTTGAGTGGAATAAGAGCATTTCTGCCATTGTGGAAGAAATGGGAAAGGTTGACGAGGTCAAAGCAATTATTTCTATGCTCCATACTCGCCAAAAAGACCGCAGAAATACCACTGAGGTTCTGGAAATGTCTTCAAAGAGCCTTATAAATGCCCAAATTCCACACGCATCAGTCTGGCAAGACAGAATTAGAGATACAAAGGCTTCCGAATCTGACCTGGTAGAGTCTTTACGAAATTCTTTGCGAGAAATTCAGGGGACTTCTATGCACCTGCCTGAGTTGTCAGTTGACCCAACAGAGGCTCAGGAAGGCTTTAAGGATATGCTGGAGCTTTTAAAGGAGCTTGCTCAAGAAACTGACACGCAAATTGGCATGGTTGACCCCAAAATGTGGAGAGGTCCCTTCTCAGAAAATTAGTTGCATCGTTTGCGCACACTCTGTGATAATATAGAACGAACGTTCTATATTAGGAGGTGCAATGGTAATTCTTGGAATAGACCCTGGTCTTGCTCACACTGGATGGGGAATTGTAGAGACAAGGGGCTCTGAATGCCGTGCACGCGCCTATGGATGCATTACTACAACAGCTGATGAGCCAATAGATATGCGTTTGGGAAGAATCTATAACCAGATTGTTGAGGTTATAGATAAGTTCTCACCAGAAGCTCTTTCTATCGAGAGCATTTACTTTGGACAAAACGTTAAATCAGCTATTCCTACTGCACATGCTCGCGGAGCTGCTATTGTCGCTTGTTCTAAAGCAGGTCTCACGGTTGGAGAATACACTCCAATGCAGATCAAACAGGCTGTTGTTGGTACAGGAGCTGCAGATAAACAGCAGGTTATGTATATGGTTCAAAATATTTTATGCTTGGATCATCAACCTCACCCAGACCATGCAGCTGATGCTTTAGCTGCTGCGGTTTGTCACGCTAATCTTGTAAGAACCACCTCGCTTGGAAAGGGAAGAATACAACTATGATTGTCCAGCTTACGGGCACGCTTGTATCCGTTACACCTTCAGTAGCTGTTCTCGACGTCAATGGCGTTGGGTATGAACTTGGCATATCAGCTTCAACAGCTGCCGCACTTCCACAAGCAGGCGAGGCGGGCGTTACCGTTTTAACTCGTATGGTGGTCAGAGAAGATTCAATGGAACTCTTTGGATTTGCTTCGCGAGAAGAGCGTGCGCTCTTTGATCGCTTGCGTGCAATTTCTGGAGTTGGTCCTAAACTGGCTCTTTCTGTGCTTTCTACGTTTACTCCACAGCAACTTGCTGTGATTGTTGCCACTAACGATGGCAATCGTCTTAAGAGCGTCTCTGGTCTTGGTAAGAAGAAGGCAGAACGCTTAGTAATTGAGCTTTCCGATGTGTTCGCAAAAGATACAGAGCTCAAACAGCTTGTTGGCCTTACTTCTCCTGCAGACTTTGCTGCCATTCCAAAACCTGCTGTTACCTCAGTAGAATCAGAGGCTATTGAAGCTCTTCTTGGAATGGGCTTTACTTCTCAGGAAGCAACGCTTGCTCTTGAGGGCTATGAAGAGGCTGGTGCTATTACAATTGAAGCTGCTATTGGATATGCATTAAGGCGTTTGGGAAGTGGTAATTAATGTGGGAAGCAGATGCAGATAACTTATTTGAGCCGTCGTCTACTCCAGCTCCATTTCCAGGACACACTTCTCAACGTGTAGTTTCTAGTGGACTTCAGGCAGAAGATCTGGAGCAAGATAGAAACTTGCGACCAAAAACTCTTGATGAGTATCTTGGTCAGGAGCGTGTTAAATCAAATCTCCGTGTTCTTATTGAGGCAGCAAAAAGCCGCAATGAGCCGCTTGATCACGTTATCTTTTCTGGCCCTCCAGGCCTTGGTAAAACAACGCTTGCAGGTGTTTTAGCAGGAGAAATGGGCTCAAAGCTTCATACAACCTCTGGCCCCGCAATTGAGCGAGCAGGAGATTTAGCAGCAATTCTCACCAATCTTGAAGAGGGAGATATCCTCTTTGTGGATGAGATTCACAGGCTTAATCACCAGGTTGAAGAAATTTTGTATCCAGCAATGGAAGACTTCTTCTTAGATATTGTTATTGGCAAAGGGCCTGCGGCAAGGTCAATCAGGCTTGATATTCCACGCTTTACTCTTGTAGCTGCAACAACAAGAACAGGACTTCTAACCGGTCCTTTGCGTGATCGTTTTGGTATTTCTTATCGTCTTGATTACTATACTGTTCCTGAGCTTCAGACTATTGTCATGCGCTCGGCAAACATCCTTGATGTAGAAGTTGATGAGCAGGGAGCTGCTGAAATTGCGTCTCGATCAAGAGGTACGCCGCGCCTGGCAAACCGTTTGCTAAAGCGTGTACGAGATTACGCGCAAGTTAAAGCTGAAGGTACTATTACCTGGCAGGTAGCCTCAGAGGCGCTTTCATTTTTTGAGATTGACGAGCTTGGTCTAGATGTAATGGACGTGCGTGTTTTACGTGCCCTTTGCGAGACATTTAGGGGCCGTCCAGTTGGTCTCACAACTATTGCAAGTGCAGTCTCAGAAGATCCTTCTACCCTTGAAGATGTTTATGAGCCATATCTTTTGCAGCAAGGGCTTATCATTAGAACTCCTCAAGGTAGACAGGCAACGCATGCTGCATTTGATCACTTACGTATTCCTGTTCCTACTAACTAGTAGATTGGAACAAAATGCTTCAACGAGATTACATTCTGGAAGTAATCGATGACTTTACTTCAACGGTCACAGCAGGCTTTGGAAATGCTTTAGAGACTCAATCTGAAGAGTCACTCGATGGGGTAGAGGCAGCTGTTGCAGAGCTCATTGATTTGAGCCCAGAGACTGCTCTTGCGCTTTCGCCAGACTCTCTTGTAACCATGATGTTGCTCTCCGGCGTAGCTGATTCAGTTGCAGAGTATGTGGTCTATGCCCTCGATAGGCTCTCTCACGTTTATAAGCAACTAGGAGACGAGGATAAGGCTGGTCTCAGAAGACAGCAGGCAGTAGCGGTTGCACAGTCCTTCTCGGTAGATCAAAACGCTACTCCAGAGCAATTTAAGGATTTTGAAGCAAAGTATTTTGCGTAACCACATTTTATAAGCTAACAAATAAACCCCAGCTCAATATGAGTTGGGGTTTATTGCTATAGAGCTTCATGTTTAGTTGGATTACCAAATGACAATCTTTGTTCCATAAGGAATGTTGTCATAAACCCACTTAGCGTTTTCTGTTGCAAGACGTACGCAACCGTGGGAACCGTTGTATCCAAGCCTACCATCACGGACGGTATAACCGTCGGAGTTATAGAGAATGGAGTGAATAAGATACTCACCAGAAATGGTTGTGTAATACCAGCATCTAAAGCCAGAGCCAAAGTAGAGACCCTTGTTACCTACGGTAAATTGACCATGAGGAGTCCACATGCCTGGCGCTCCTGTGGTGCACTGCCATTCGTACCAAACAACCCAGTTACCGTGTGAGCCCCTGTATACAGCAAAGCGATTGCCAGTAGTATCAATCTGAATGAGCCAGTTAGTAGCACTGTAATAGTTCTGTGCATAACGATACATGTCGGGGTAGTAGCAAGGCTGTTCCTCCATGGCGCCATCAGCAGCTGACCAATACAGTTTTCCACCCCAGGTTACATAACCAGTTTGCATGGAACCATTATTACTGAGATAGTAGTCCTTGCCGTTATCTTTAATCCATCCGGTTTTCATCTTGCCGTCAGAATCAAGGAAGTACCAACTGCCCTTTGAATTAATCCAACCAGTTTGTTTTTCTCCATTGGAACTAAAATAGTACCAAGTTCCATGAATATTAAGCCATCCATCTGCTGGTGCACCATTAGAAAGATAGTAAAAATCTTTACTATTTTCTTTTATCCATCCCGTCTTAATTTTATGGTCGGAGCCAACGTTTACAGTCAAGCCAGGAAGATGTACCGTTCCTGTTGGCTGTGAACCGTCATCTGTAGAGAAGACTCCTTCGGGAGAAATAAATCCAGTCAGTACTCCGTCTGGACCTGCCCAACGTTTCACACCATTTGAAAGAGTAACCCATTCATTTTTTGCTAGACCATAGCTTTTATCAAAGTAGTAGTTCTTTCCATCAATTGAATGCTCTCCAACGTATGCGGCATGGTCAATTGAAGATGGATTAAAGTACCATGTTTTATTGCCAGGAGTAGTAAACCATCCAGAGACAAGCGCGCCGCTAGATTGAGCCCAGGACAAATTTCCGTCTGGTAGGGACACCCAATTACTTGAAGTCATACCAGCATTTTCATCAACGTAATACGAACCGCTAGGAAGTTGGAAAAGTCCAGTTTTCATGCGATGGATTGAGTCTTCTGGATCAAAGTAAAACCATTTACCATTTGGGAAATGTTTCCAACCTGAATAGAATGAGCCATAAGAATCTACCCAAGACCATGAACCATCATCATTGTGAATCCAACTATTTCTAAGGATTCCATAGTTTTCATCGAAATGATAATATGTGCCGTCAATTTCAACATTGCCAATAAGCGCTGGATGCTGTGGAACAGATGGATCAAAGTACCAAGTTCTACCATTTGGTGTGTTAAACCAACCAGAGGCAAGAGCGCCATTTTTTTGAGCCCAAGCCCACTCACGAGTTGGTAGTTGAATCCAACTGTTGGAAATCATACCTGCATATTCATCAATGTAATATGAGGTACCAGAAACCTGAATTGTTCCAATTAACATACGATGACGAGGTTCTTCTGGATCAAAATAGAACCACTTGCCGTTAGGCATATGCTTCCATCCAGAATAGTAAGTACCATCTTCAGTTGCCCATGACCAAGAACTTGCTGAACGATATACCCATCCATTTGTTACAAGTCCGCCTGTTGAATCAAAGTAGTAAAACTTACCATCAATTTCAACTTCACCGAAGATTGCCGTATGCAGCGGGTCAGTTGGATCAAAATACCAAGTTTTACCATTAGGCGTTGTATACAAACCCTTGACTGCATTACCAGCAGCGTCTACATAGTGCCAACCAGAATCATCTTTGATCCACTGGCTTGTGACAAGTGTTCCATCTTCTTTGTAATAGTGGAATTGGCCGTTTTCTTGTCTCCATCCAGAAGACTGAGGGGTTGGCGAAGTATTCTCTGTTGGAACAGCAGGTGTCTGGTCTGTTGTTGGAGTTGTTGTTGGCGCTGCAGGTGAGGTAGGCTGAGAGTTTTCAGGTGCTGTAGGAGAAGTATTTTCAGCTGTTGCAGTAGTTTCAGTTGTTACAGCAGGGGTATTTACTGCGGATGTATCAGCAGTCTCTGCAAGAGCAGGAGCAGCGTGGAGTCCGCAAAGTAGAGCTGCACTCAACGAAGCAACCGCAATAAGCTTTTGTGTAGAAGGTCTGTAGGAAAAACGCATCTTCTTCTCCATTGTTTTAACTCCAATAAATCCAGGTAATAAAGAGCAGTTCAAACTGATTTAGCGCTTGTATTCAGTAAGTACGCCGTCTGGTCCAGCCCAGCGTCTTACGCCATCGGAACGGGTAATCCATTGATTGC
>CAURLG010000014.1:0-29109 GCA_963525825.1 uncultured Atopobium sp.
GCACTTCTTTTAAATGACTGAAATGCTTACTTACACCACTTTTCGGGACACGACCCTAGGGTGCTGTCTCCAAATTTTGCGAGCCTGAAAACCCCGCCATGTCTGAGTAAATTTACTCAGACATGGCGAGAAAAACCGGCAAATAGCTCAGACATGGTGCTCTTTTCAGGCAAATCGTTCAGACTTGGCGAGAAAATCAGGCTCCATGAGAGCGTCCATAAAACCAACCTTGAAATCAGAGTTATGTCTAGAAAAGTCCGCCTGAAAAGTGCAAAGAATCTGTATTTAAGGCACCGATTCTTTGAGAAAATCAGGCAAATCCACCGATTCTTTTACTTATTTAGGCAGAAGTTACAGATTCTTTGTAGAAATCAGGCGCACCCAAGCGTACACCTGGCGCGCGGCGGGCGCGCACCGATTGCGTCCAGGTGCGCGCTGATCGCGCACCAGCTCGCACCGCCCGCTTGGCGAGAAACCCCGTCCACTAGCAGCGCTTTCGCACAAGAAACCCGGCATCCACACGAAATGGATACCGGGTAGAAATCGCTTGCAACCTGCGAGCGCACCTTACTTGAAGTACTCGACGCCGCCCTCAATCAGAGGCTGGAACTGGTCGCCAGCAGTGAGCTCGGGGATGTTCTTGTAGAGGCCCGCACCGGAGCGCTCCGTGTGACCCATCTTGCCCAGGACGCGACCATCGGGGCTGGTAATGCCCTCGATAGCCAGGACAGAGCCGTTAGGGTTAACGGAGAAGTCCATGCTTGGAGCACCCGTTGCGTCAACGTACTGTGTTGCTATCTGGCCGCTTGCCTTGAGCGTCTCAAGAAGCTCGTCGGAGGCAACAAAGCGACCTTCTCCGTGGCTGATTGCAATGGTGTGGATGTCGCCAAGTGCGCACTTGGAGAGCCATGGCGACATCGTGGATGCAACGCTGGTACGGACAAGCTGGCTCTGGTGGCGGCCGATGGTGTTGAACGTCAGCGTTGGGCAGGTGTCATCCATGGGTCGGATATCGCCGTAAGGAACAAGGCCCAGCTTGATGAGTGCCTGGAAGCCGTTGCAGATGCCCAGCATAAGGCCATCACGCTGCTGCAGAAGCTCGCGAACAGCCTCGGTAACCTGAGGTGCGCGGAAGAGGGCGCAGATAAACTTAGCTGATCCGTCTGGCTCGTCTCCGCCAGAGAAACCGCCTGGAATCATGACAATCTGGCTTTTCTTGATGGACTCTGCCAGCGCATTTGCTGACTCAACAATGTCCTGAGGTGTTAGGTTGTTAATGACCAGCGTGGTTGGATCGGCGCCCGCACGCTCAAAAGCACGCGCAACGTCGTACTCGCAGTTGTTACCTGGGAATACGGGGATGATGACGCGTGGGCGAGCAGGTGCGATAAGGGCTGGACCAGCATAGGAGTGTCGTGTGGATGCGCCGTCAAAGCTGATTTTCTCCACAGCCTCGTTGGAGCCTCCGCGGTAGGGGAAGACCTCCTCAAGTGGGCGCTCCCATGCTTCTTGAAGCTCGGAGAGGTCGATCTTCTCGCCACAAGCGTTAAAGGTGTACTCGGACGTGGTGACGCCCAGAGGAGCAACGCACACGCCGTCGACGTCGTCAACGGATACGCCGTCTGCCAGCTCAACGATGAAGGCACCGTAGCTTGGCGAGAAGAGCGCGTCGGCAGAAATCTCTGGGACCAGCTCAACGCCCAGCTTGTTGCCCAGGCAGCTCTTGAAGAGAGCCTCGGCTACGCCGCCGTAACCTGGTGTGGTGATGGCAAGCGCACTCTTGGACTGGACCAGGGTGTTGACCAGCTTGTATGCGGCGAGCAGGGAGTCGTTGTCGGGGAGAAGGCCGGACTCGTCGTAGGATGGGACAATAGAGATAAGCCTGTGACCTGCACCCTTGAACTCGTTGGAGACAATCTTGTCCACCTTGGTAAGGCCGGTAGCAAACGAAACCAGCGTTGGTGGAACGTCCAGGTCCTCAAAGGTACCGGACATGGAGTCCTTGCCTCCGACAGCAGCAAGACCAAGGTTGACCTGTGCCATCAGTGCGCCAAGAAGGGCCGCGGCTGGCTTGCCCCAACGGTTTGGATTCTGACCAAGCTTCTCGAAGTACTCCTGGAAGGTAAGGTAGAGGTCCTGGTACTTAAAGCCGGTAGCAACCAGCTTGGAAACGGACTCAACAACAGAGAGGTAGGCGCCACGGAACTGGTCGGCTTCCATGAGGTAGGGGTTAAAGCCCCAAGCCATGCCCGAGACCGTGTTGGTTTGGCCCATAACAGGAAGCTTAGCCACCATAGAAAGAGCAGGGGTCAGCTGGCGAGCGCCACCGAATGGCATAAGGACGGTACCTGCGCCAATGGTAGAGTCAAAGCGCTCGGAAAGGCCCTTGTTAGATGCAACGTTTAGATCGCGTACCAGCGAGTGGAGTTTCTCGCCAAGAGTTGTGCCTGCCCAGGTACGCTGGTAGGCAAGAGGCTTGGCCAGGCGCACGGTGATTGATTTGGGTGCGCCGTTTGAGGCGAGAAATGCGCGGCTAATGTTGACAATCTTCTGACCGCGCCAACGCATGACCAGGCGAGGGTCCTCGGTGACTTTTGCCACAATGGTTGCCTCGAGGTTTTCTTCGCGGGCGTATGCGCAGAACTGATCGACGTCTTTTGCCTCAAGCGCAACGGCCATGCGCTCCTGAGACTCGGAGATTGCCAGCTCAGTGCCATCAAGGCCGTCGTACTTCTTAGGGACAGCGTCCAGGTTGACGTCAAGGCCGTCGGCGAGCTCGCCAATAGCAACAGAGACACCACCTGCACCAAAGTCGTTGCAGCGCTTAATGAGCTTGCAAGCGTCTTCACGGCGGAAGAGGCGCTGAAGCTTGCGCTCAACAGGAGCGTTGCCCTTCTGGACCTCGGCACCGTCGCGCTCAATGGAACCAGCGTCGTGTGCCTTTGAAGAGCCGGTTGCGCCGCCAATGCCGTCACGTCCCGTGCGGCCGCCGAGAAGAACGATGATATCGCCATCTTCTGGACGCTCGCGACGAACGTGGCTCTGAGGAGTTGCGCCTACAACGGCACCAATCTCCATGCGCTTTGCCACGTAGCTTGGGTGATAGAGCTCAGAAACCTGGCCGGTAGCAAGGCCAATCTGGTTACCGTAGCTGGAATAACCTGCAGCTGCCGTGCGAACGATGGTGCGCTGAGGAAGCTTTCCTGGAAGGGTCTGAGAAACCGGAACGGTTGGGTCTGCGGCGCCGGTGACGCGCATTGCCTGGTAGACGTAGCTGCGACCAGAAAGAGGATCGCGGATTGCGCCACCGATACAGGTAGCTGCACCACCAAAAGGCTCAATCTCGGTTGGATGGTTGTGGGTCTCGTTCTTGAAGAGGAAGAGCCAGTCTTCATCTGTACCGTCAACGTCTACCTTTACCTTTACGGTACAGGCATTAATCTCTTCTGACTCATCAAGATTGGTGAGGACGCCCTTCTCGCGAAGGTACTTTGCACCAATAGTTGCCATATCCCAAAGAGACACGGCTCGGTCTTCTCGCCCAAGCTCTTTGCGCATAGAGAGATACTTTTCAAACGCGGCCTTTACCAGGTCATCATCAATCTGCACACCGGTAATTCCGGTGTTAAAGGTGGTGTGGCGGCAGTGGTCAGACCAGTAAGTGTCAATGACGCGAATCTCGGTGATGGTAGGATCGCGCTGCTCTTTGGTGAAGTACTGCTGGCAGAAGGTGAGGTCAGCCAGGTCCATAGCAAGGCCATGGGAAGCAATGAACTCCTTGAGACCGTCCTGGTCAAGGGCGTTAAAGCCCTCAAGAACCTCTACGTCAGCAGGCTCTGGAATGGAAATCTTGAGGGTCTCGGGCAGCTCAAGGGAAGCCTCGCGAGCCTCAACGGGGTTGATGAGGTAGTTCTTGATGGCGGCAACGTCTGCCTCTGTGAGGTTTCCGGTTAGCATGTAAAGGCGAGCAGAGCGCACCAGAGGACGTTCTCCCTGGCTGATGAGCTGCACACACTCAGCTGCAGAGTCTGCGCGCTGGTCAAACTGGCCAGGCAAAAACTCAACAGCAAACGTATGAACAGCCGCACCTTCAGAAGAAAACTCTGGCATGGAACGGCTGGCAAGATCGGACTGTGGCTCTGAAAAAACGGTGGGAATGCAGGACTCAAAGAGTTCCTCTGAAATTCCCTCAACATCATAGCGGTTAAGCAGGTCAATGCGTTGTAACTCGGTAATACCAAGAAGGTCTTTCACTTCTTTGAGCAGGGCTTTTGCCTCGCCCTCGAAACCAGATTTTCTTTGGACGTAGACGCGCAGGACCATGGGGCCACCTTTCAATGCAAGCCTTGAACGCTTTTACTGGCTTTATTGTACGTTACTTAGGTGGCCAAATTGGCGGTTGTCGAGAAAAGAAAAACGGGTTGTAACAGAGCGTTAAAAATACAGATTATTTAGTTAAAAGTTTTACGCCAGCACAAAGATAAGGGCGATAAAACAAACGGTTACACCCAAGGCAATTGCCTCGCGAACGCCAAAGGTTGGTTGATGCCAACGAGTGCGAGAAGCCCCTGCTACATAGTGGCGAGCATCAAGTGCCTTAGAAAGGTTGTTAGCATGCCTGAGCGAGCTGGCCAGAAGCGCCACCACAATGGAGAAGGTCGCACGGAGTCTTTTGGGCAGCGAACCCGAAGCAACGTCTCCTGCGCGAGCAGTTTGAGCCTCGGAAATGGATACGGCATCGCCTGCAAGTGTTGGAATAAAGCGCAGCATAAGCGAGAAAATCATGGCAATTTCTTTGCCAGGAAGACCAATCTTAGAAAGTGGCGAGCACGCTGCTTCAAAGGCATTGCCTAGATCCGTTTGAGTTGTGGTAAGCAAGAGTAGTGTGCCCATTAAAATTGCAGCTAAAATGCGTACGGGGTAGAGGAAAGCACTCCATGCTCCCACATCGGTGATGGTAAAGATTGACCAGGAGACAAGCACAGTTCCTTCTCGCGTCAGCAACAGATTGAAGAGCGAGAGAAAGATGAGCAGCCAGGCAAGTGGGATGATTGACACAAGCACTTGTTTGACGGGGATTTTTGCGAGTGCCAGCAGGCAGAGCGCGCCTACTACCAGCAGTGCAAGCTGTGGCGCGTTGCGGATAAAAAAGGTTGCAAGCATCAGAAGGAGTGCGGCCAGGCATTTAACGTTGGGATTAAGCCTATGGATGAGCGAGTCCCCGTGATAGTACTGCCCCACAGAAATCTTAAGCGCCATAGTAACCTCCTTGCGAGAGGTCGTCGGCGTGTCCAGCGTTATCAGTCTGTGTGGCGTCAAAATTGCGCGGAAGCACGTCTACCAGCGCATCTACCAGCTCAGACAGAGTCAAAGGTTCTCCCAGGTTGATTCCCGTAGTGTGGGACAGACGTTGCGCCCATGCAAGTGCATGAGGAATGCCCAGACCAAGTTCCTGGAATTCTGCCTCTGAGAAATGAGTAAATGTTTGTTGCGACGAGCCTGAGAAAACCAGGTCACCCTCATGAAGCACGATAATCTGGTCAGTTTCTGCCGCATCCTCCATCGAGTGTGTGAGCTCAATAACGGTGCATCCGTCCTCAAGAACGGCGTTGATAATTTTTCTAAGCTTAGAGCAATAGTAGGGATCAAGTCCGCTGGTAGGCTCATCGAGCACAAGCACCTTTGGATGCATGGCAATAACGCCTGCAAGTGCGCACAGTCTCTGCTGACCACCAGAAAGCTCAAAAGGGGATGCATCTGCCTTGTGAGAAAGGCCCACGAGTTCCAGAGCAGCATTCACAGCACTTGCGACATCGCAGGTAGAAAGACCTAGGTTAGTGGGGCCAAATGCCACGTCTTCGGCAACCGTTTGTGCAAAAAGTTGGCGCTCCGGCCGTTGCATGACGTAGCCAACAATGCCGTGAAGTTTTCTGCGATTTTGCTTTTGTCGAGTATCCAAACCAGTTACACAGAGGCTACCGGCGTCAGGCGTATCAAGTGCGCAAATTAAGCGCGCCAGAGTAGACTTGCCGGAACCAGTTGAGCCAATCACGGCAACATGCGAGCCTTTTTGCACGTCAACCGAGATGTTTTTGAGCACGGGTTTCTGGTATGAGAACGTCACGTCCCGTACAGAAACCGCTGCTGGCTCGGACACGCTGTCGGCTGTAGCCACGCCGTCACAACCCGCGGCCATCGCGTCGCAGCTTCCAGTCACGCCGCCCTTCTCGCCCTGCAACCCCGTGGCGAGAAGCCCCGTCAGCTCGCTGAGCACGTGCTGAGCCGAAGGGGATTTGCACACGACCACTCCACGTTTGTTGAGCGCATGCGCCACCTGATAGGCAAACGGCTCTTCAAGATGCAGGCATTCAACTAGTTCGTGCTGCTTAAAGAGGGCTTCGGGTGTTCCTTCAAACGCAACTCGACCGTCGTCTAAGGCAATAACGTGGTCAGCAGAAACCACTTCGTCCATGAAATGCGTCACATGAACGATAGTTTTTCCAGCTGCACGGAGTTTCTCGACAAGTCCCATAACGTTATTTCTATGAACAACGTCAAGAGCTGCGGAAGGTTCGTCAAGAATGAGGATCTGGGGTTTCATGACCAGTGCGCCCGAGATGGCCACGCGCTGCTGCTGGCCGCCCGAGAGCATCTGCGGATTTTCGGAAGCAAACTCGGTGAGAGTTCCAAGGGTAATCTGCTGTTCTACCAGCGGAGTTATCTGATCGCTAGGCACCTGAAGATTTTCCAGACCAAAGGCAATATCGTCTGCTACCACGCTGCAGATAATTTGATCTTCGGGATTTTGGAAAACCAGGCCGAGCTGCGGACGAACGGTCTTGTATGCCTCAAAGTCAACCTGGCCGTCATTGACAACGGTGGTTCCCAGAAAGGTAACGGTTCCCTCGTCAGGGGCGGTAAGGCCAGAGAGAATTGAGGCAACGGTAGACTTGCCCGAACCGTTTGCGCCAACAATACAGGTACGTTTACCTGCGGGAATAGAGAATGAGACGTGGTCTAAGGCAATCACGCCTTTTGCGTGCACAAAGGTCACGTCCGAAAGCGTCGCAGCTACAGGCAGGTCCTTAGTTTGTGCGGTGCTTTCAGACGTGTATAAATCAGGGAAATTGTTGCCCAGGTTACTCACCGTCTTTGATGCTCTCAAAGAGTGAGGTAGCCGAGCGCATAATAACTACAAAGATGATGCTGTTAATAGCAACCTTCACCACGTTGAAGGGGAGAAGCGCGGGGACAATCAGTCCGCTTACTGCCTCGACGCTCATGCCGGTGTAGATTGGAGTAACTACAAGGTTGCCCAGAATGCAAGCAACAACACTGACAACGCTACCCACAATGAGGGCAAGTACCAGCTGCTTGATCTTCTCGGAACGGTTATACACAATCAGCGAAACAGGCAAAACGTAGGTAAGTGTTGCCAGAATTGCCATGATAGTACCGTAAATTCCGGACTCCGTGGTGAGGTGCAGCAGGTAGGGAAGCACCGAGACAATCGCGCCTGCAGCAGGGCCAAAAGCTACGCCCGCGAGCAGGGCAAAGACGCCCGATGGATCGTACTTCAAAAACGTCACGCCTGGGATCAGGGGGAACTGAAGCACCATGGTGCTGATTGCAGCAGCTGCACAAAGCATGGCGAGAATAGCGATTCTCTTGGTAGACCAGCCGTTAGAAGATGCGGTTGTTGCGTGGGTTGAGTGGGATGAAGCCATAAAAGTCTCCGTTTCTGACATCCGGACTGTACCGTTGGTCCTGGACTTTAACCAGGTTAACCGCCTTTTGCGGGTCGCGGACTTGATGGCTCTTTGAACTAGGTTGTTACAAACCTTGTAGTTCGGCCACCTTACCACCAGTAGGTAATTGCAACCATTTCTGAAACATTTCGTTAAGTACTATAGCAGAGTTAACAGCTGATAACACGTAAAACGGGATGGACATTTCTTTGACAGAATTGCAAAAGAAACCGTTTTCTCGGCCCAATGCCGTGATTTTCTCGTCCTGATGCCGTGATTTTCTCGCCCCAACGCCACGTTTTTCTCGCTTGCGATAAACTATAAAAAGTAACTTACTAAGGAGCGTGTTACATGTCTGAAAGTGGCTATGACTTACAAAGCCTGGCCGGAAAGCTTTGCTCGATTGTTGGAGAAGAGAACGTCCTGGTAGACGAGCCAATGAGCGAGCACACCACCTTTAAAGTGGGTGGACCTGCGGATCTCTATGTCATCCCTGATGATCCCGATGAGGTTAAAGAGATTCTCCTTGCGGTTAAAGACGCAGAAGCTCCTTATTTTATTCTCGGCTACGGCTCTGACCTGCTTGTTTCTGATGCAGGATATCGCGGCGTCATTATTGCCGTCGCTGACGGCCTGACCGGCGTAAGCATCGACGACACCGAGATGACCTGCCAGGCCGGCGTTGGCCTCAAAGAAGCTTCCGAGATGGCCTGTGAGCTGGACCTTTCTGGACTTGAGTTTGCCTGTGGCATCCCAGGTTCTGTGGGCGGCGCATGCTTCATGAACGCAGGCGCTTACGACGGCTGCATCGCTGACGTGCTCAAATCCGTCCGCGTCCTTCTCGCCGATGGTACCTTTGCTACGCTGGACGCATCCGAGCTTGATCTGGGATATCGACACAGCAGAATCGCTGATGAGGGCATGATTGTGCTTTCCGCCACGTTTAATCTTCATCGCGCAGATGGCGAGAAGATCCGTGAAAAGATGGAAGAGTTCACGCGCGCTCGCGAGGAAAAGCAGCCACTTGAGCTGCCTTCTGCTGGTTCAACCTTTAAGCGTCCTGAGGGTCACTTTGTAGGCGAGCTTGTTACCGACGCTGGTCTTAAAGGCTATCGCTTTGGCGGCGCCGGTGTTTCCGATAAGCATGCTGGTTTTGTGGTCAACTACGACAACGCTACTGCTGCTGAGGTTCATGCGGTTATCGAGCACGTTCAAGCCGAGGTCAAACGCCAGTTTGATGTCGAGCTTCACCCCGAGGTAAGGTTTCTTGGGGAATAAACAGCAAGTTTACGATAACTCTATAAGAAAACGAGGAAGACCATCGCTAGAAATTGGCTCCTCAACGCCTGCGGCAAGAGGACGTAGGTAGGTCAGGGCGGCGTCGGTAACGTTGAAACCGTCTTCGGAAATCATTTCTCGAGGTACAAGCTTTACCTTGTTAGCAACGTTGGCGACAGGGGTGGCGCGAATCTCCGTGGCATAAGGCGTATCTGACGTTCGATGAATGCCAACCATAACGCCCGTTTTACCTTGGAGAACAGCCTCAACTCCTGCGGCACCGAGCGCTTCCGCCTCATCCAAGTCAACCTTGCTAGCAGCATGCGAAGCGCAGCGCTGCAGCGTATTGAGTTCAATACCGCGAGACTTTACGCTCAGCTGGCCCTTGGTCAGCTGCGACAAGTATTGAGCCGTTCCGGACTGAGCCGCAAGGTGACCAAACGTGTCAATCGCAACTGACTTTGCATCAAAAAGGAAACTACCATCTGCGTGATGTACGCCTTCGCTGACCGCCACGACTACATTGTTTTTCTCGCGAAGTCGCTGTTCAATGGCAGAAAGTAGCGCGTGTTCATCAAGCGGAATTTCGGGCAGAAGGATAAAATCTGGGGCGGTTCCGCAAATATCTTGCGCCAGTGCACCAGCCGCCGTGAGCCAGCCTGCGTCGCGACCCATAGCTTCGATAAACGTGACGTTTTTGCTGTTGTAGACGCCGCCGTCGCGGGTGAGCTCGGCGGTTACGGACGCAACGAATCGCGCCGCGCTGCCAAAGCCAGGGGTGTGATCGGTGCCCTCGAGGTCGTTGTCGATGGTTTTTGGCACGCCTACAACGCGAACGGCGCTGTCTACCTGGGCAAAGTATCGAGACAGCTTGTCCGTTGTGTCCATGGAATCGTTTCCGCCGATGTAAAGTACGGCGTCTACCTGGTATTTCTTGAGCTGCGCATCAATTTGCTGGTAGATAGGGGAGATAGCTGCGGATTCTGAGTTGTCAGCAAGCTCAGGCAGCTTAAAGCGACAGCTGCCCAGCCAGCTCGATGGCGTTTTTCTTAGGAGCTGGAGGTTTTTCTCGCCAGGATTTGTGGAGGCTTGGTTGGACGATCCTGATTCAGATGCTGTAAGTTCAAGTGCTTCCACCAGATCAACGATGCCGCCCTCAAGAAATCCCTGGATTCCGTTGCGCATCCCGAGCACTCGGAGACCCTGGGCGTGAGCTGCGCGAACAACACCCGCAAGTGATGCATTGATAGCCGCAGTCGGCCCGCCCGACTGTCCAACCAGGATTGTGCGAATTGCGTGCTCTGTTGTGTTGTGCATGGGCGCCTCGAATTCTTGAGAGTTGACATATCAAGTATAACTGCGGCAGGCTGCTGCGGTGCTGTTTTATCGGCTGACGGAAAATTCTCAAAAAACTGCAGATAAAACCAGACTCAATAGCCCAAATACATTGTGGAGCAGCTTTGGCTATAGGATTTGAATTTAATCACGTACGCTCAATTCACTATTATGCATAATTTCTATCTGATATACATAATTATGAATGAAGATATATCAAAGATTTAATTACTCTAAATTTCAGAGTTAAGCAAACACATCTATGTCAGATAATCTGCAAAATCAAGGATAAAAAACACATCTAATAAAGATATTCTGCATGAGATAAGCGTTTTGCACGAAATGTATACGCATTTTCAGCAGATTATCCGACATAGGTGTGTTCGCGCGTTTCAAACTAGGCGCGGATGCGTCTACGGGACCCTTGTACCTGCTACAAACATCGGACACGGCGAGAAACCCGCAGGTACCGCAGCAGTTTCTAGGCCTGCACTCGCACTCGCACCCAGACCCACACCCGCACCCGGACCCGCGCCGCGCTCGCACCCGACGCTCGCACCCGCCGCGTCGCGCTCGCCGCTCGCCGCGTCGCGCACAAAAAAGCCGCACCTCAAATGAGATGCGGCTTCGTAGCTTCTAGTAGCCTAAACGGCGTTGCAGTTCGGTCGGGCCGGACGCGCGCCGTCTAGCCCACAACCTGCGGGTTTAGCGAAGGTTGTAGAAAGCGTCCATGCCCAGGTACTCAGCACCCTCAGCGAGGTCATCCTCGATGCGGAGAAGCTGGTTGTACTTAGCAACACGCTCGGTACGAGCAGGTGCACCAGTCTTGATCTGACCAGCGTTGGTTGCAACAACAAGGTCAGCAATGGTGGTGTCCTCGGTCTCACCGGAACGGTGGGAGACAACTGCGGTGTAACCTGCGCGCTTAGCCATCTCGATAGCCTCGAGGGACTCGGTCAGGGTACCAATCTGGTTGACCTTGATGAGGATGGAGTTACCAGCGTGAACCTCAATGCCCTTCTTCAGGCGCTGAGTGTTGGTAACAAAGAGGTCGTCGCCGACGAGCTGGATCTTCTTGCCCAGACGCTGGGTAAGGACCTTCCAACCGTCCCAGTCCTCCTCTGCAAGGCCGTCCTCGATGGAGACGATTGGGAACTTCTCGACCATTTCCTCGTAGTAAGCAACCATTTCCTCGGAGGTAAGGGAGCGACCCTCGCCCTTGAGGTCATACTTGCCGGTCTCCTTGTTGTAGAACTCAGAAGAAGCTGGGTCCATAGCAAAGCGGAAGTCCTTGCCAAGCTCAAAGCCAGCAGCCTTAACAGCCTCGGAAAGAAGCTCAAGTGGCTCCTCGTTGGACTTAAGGTCTGGAGCAAAGCCGCCCTCGTCACCAACACCGGTGTTGAGGCCCTGGGACTTCAGAGTGTCCTTGAGGGTGTGGTAAACCTGTGCGCACCAGCGAAGAGCGGTGGTGAAGTCAGGAGCACCAACAGGCATAATCATGAACTCCTGGAAGTCAACGTTGTTGTCAGCGTGGACGCCACCGTTGAGGACGTTCATCATAGGAACAGGAAGAGTGTGAGCATTTGCGCCACCGAGGTAAGCGTAAAGTGGAAGCTCAGCAGAAGCAGCTGCAGCGTGAGCAACAGCAAGAGAAACGCCGAGAATAGCGTTTGCGCCGAGGCGACCCTTGTTTGGAGTGCCGTCAAGCTTGATCATAGCGAGGTCAAGGCCGCGCTGATCCTCTGCGTCCCAACCAATAACAAGGTCGCGGATCTCAGTGTTGACGTGCTCGACTGCCTTCAGAACGCCCTTGCCCAGGTAACGGCTCTTGTCGCCGTCGCGAAGCTCTACAGCCTCGAACTCACCGGTAGAAGCGCCGGAAGGAACGATTGCACGACCAAAGGAGCCGTCGTCAAGAACAACCTCAACCTCAACGGTTGGATTGCCACGGGAATCGAGGACCTCACGTGCGTGAACATCAAAAATCTGGCTCATAGCTCACCTTTCTTTAGGTTTAACATTTTGCTGATTGCACAGACATAACTAGTATACCCATTCTGTTATGAGGTGTATATTGTAATTACACAGAGTATTAGGCCAGAAGTAGATACTATTTGACCGAGCGGAGATAGTATTTGACCAGGCAGACGCGTTGCCTACCTGGTCAAATAAAAATTACCTGCAGAATTATGCAGAATTCTGCAGAATTGTTGGATAAATATATAAATTATTTCTGTGGATACACAACAACCAGCAGCATCTTAAACTCTTCTGGAGCCTGAAGTGCATGTGGGTGACCAAGTGGCATCACAATAGACTGACCAGCTTCAAGGGTGTAAACGTCGTCATCGATGGTGATGCTTGCGCGTCCCTCAAGAATAGTGACAAATGCGTCGCCGCCCGCGCGGTGGCTTGCAATCTCTTCGCCTGCGCCAAAACCAAAGAGGGTAACGCTGACGGCATCGTTTTGCGCAAGAGTCTTGCTGATGACCTGGCCAGAAAGGCATGCAACCTGGTCTTTAAGGGTTACTACAGTCTTTGCGTCGATGTTCTTCATGACACCAGGAATCAATTCTTCGGACATACTAACCTCCAACGGTAAATGTTATCGATGACTAGCATTTACCCGAATCAGCTGCCTTCAATCAGTAAATTTCCAAAAAATCGCAGGTAGAAATTGCTTTTTTTAAAGCAATTTGCTGAGCAGCGAAGTCATCTTTCCCTGAGAGATCACAATTACATGATGCATCGCGCGTGACAGTGCGGTGTAGAGCCTACGGCGAGAAATTCCGTCTGCTTTATAAACTTCCTCTTGTGCATCGGCAACGATGACCTGGTCAAACTCCAGGCCCTTTGCTAGTGCAAGGTCGAGAAGAACAACGCCCTTCGCAGGGAGGGAATCGTGGCTGGTGAGCACTTTGACTGCAGACCCTTCCAGCTGCTTGGCAAGCCAGCGAACACGAGACTTCTCGGCGCACACAATGGCGGTTAGCCCGTCAAAAGCTTGCGCCTGCTCAACAAGGGACTTCATCGTCTGCAGGTACTCGCCGCGCTCAGCATCTTTGTCGTCAGCTACCACCTCAAAGAACTCAGGTTTTTTGCCGCCGCGTTGAACGGAGCTTGTCTGGCCACGCTCATCTTCGCTTAAAAGCGAGGTAAACAGCGCGGTAATCTCGGGGGAGGAGCGATAACTGGTCAAAAGTTTGCAGGTAGAAACGGCGCCCTCGCCGTGTGTTGCGGTAAAGATCTTCTCAATCTGCTCAAATGTTGCGGTATCTTCCCAAATTGCCTGGTTGGAGTCACCCAAAAGCAGGAAGTGAGCGCGCGAGAAGTACTTTCCAAGCACCATAAGCTGTGTTTCGGTGTAGTCTTGGACCTCGTCAATCATGACAAACTTGACGTTTTTCTCGCCAGCGCCTGTGATAAGAAGACGCAGGTAAACACATTCGGCGCCGCTTAGCGCGGAGGCGTTGAGCATGCGCATGCCAACGCGGTCGATGCGCAGCCAGGAAGCGGACTCGATGACCTCGTGCGCAGAGGCAAAACGCCAGTTGAGGAACTCGCGGGTGCGCGCCAAAACTTCTTCCTCGTCGGAAGGGCTGATGGTGCGACCAAAGACCTCAAGCTGCTGTTCAACGTCAAGGGAGAGCATCTCTTCTTGGATTTCGTCGTTGTGAGCCATCTGGCCAAGTCTGCGCTCTAGGCGGGTGTGGAGCTCGTCTTTGGCAAGCGCAATGAGGCGCGGACCCACAGGAAATTGCGAGAACTTTGCCACGGAACTAGCCACCTGAGCTGGCTTTATAAGGGTGGTTCCTTCAACAGAAATGGCCTTGAAGTCATCCTCGTAGAGCTCAAGTGTGGCAAGTTGCTCTTCAAGCTTCTTCAGAGAATCGGGGTTGTTGTGAGCGCCCGAAGCGTGGTCGGCCAGACCCAATGCCTTGAGGAAAGAATCCCAGGTAAATACCTGCGGATTGTGCTCGCCCATGCTAGGCAAAACGGTATTAATGTAGCGAGAAAACATCTCGTTGGGAGTAAACAGATACACCTGATCTGCAGTGAGCGTAGTGCGCTGCTGGTACAGAAGGTACGCGATGCGCTGCAGCAAAACGGACGTCTTTCCCGAGCCCGCAATACCGTTGACCAGCAGAACTGGTACGTCCTCGTGTCTGACCACAACATTTTGTTCGCGCTGGATAGTTGCGGTGATGGCCTGCAGCTTCTCGGTATGCTGACGCTTTAGGGCGGCAAGCAGCAGAGAATCTTCGATGGCGACCGTTGTGTCAAAGTAAAGGTTCAGCTTGTCGCGCGTAATGTCAAACTGTCGGCGAAGCTCCAGCTCAACCGTTCTTTTCTTGCCGTCTACCTGGTACGACGTAGTGCCCATCTCTTGGTTGTAATACGTCTCGGCAACGGGGCTGCGCCAATCAACAATAAGCGGCGTGCGGTCTTTGTCGGTGATGCCCGCTGCGCCAATGTACACATCGCGAGAAGGACGTCCAGGTCGCATCTTGAGCGTGACCTTGGCAAAGTAAGGCTGCCTCAACAGGATTTCGACTCGACCGAGTTTCTCGACAGTAAAATCGTGGTACTGGTTGTACGTATCAATAACGCTGTTGAGCGTCTCAATGGCCGCAAGGGTCTCGATGGTTTCGTCTGCGCCGCCAAAGTCTGGACGGATTTCTTCACTCATCTGACGTAGGTCTCTAGCTGCATCTTTTTGCGTGGTGTTGAGCGTTGTGTCCAAATCCTCACGAATCTCAACAAGCTTTTGGTATACGTGGGAGAGGTGCTCTTGTTCTTGCTGGTGGATTGGATCCATGATGCTCCTAGATAGTTGCGTCTTCGATGCGGCGGCGCAACTCGTCAATGCCCAAGCCAGTCTCGGATGAGGTAATAATGGCCTGTTCAGGGGTGATGTGGAATGCCTTGCGCAGGGCGGCCGCGGCTTGATTTTGCTTGCCGCGTGCAATTTTATCTGCCTTGGTAAACGCAACTACAAAGGGCAGCTCAGCCTCTTGAAGAAAGCTAATCATCTGCAGGTCAAGCTTTTGAGCTTCGTGCCTGATGTCAACAAGGCTAATAACCAGGTTAAAGCTACGCTCTTGCTCAAAGTAGCCGCCAATGAGGTCTGCCCAGCGCTGTTTTTCTTGGCGAGAAACTCGTGCAAATCCGTATCCAGGCAAGTCTACAAATTTGACGCCATCAACGTCAAAGAAGTTGATATTAGCGGTTTTACCTGGAACGCTTGAAACCCGTGCAAGCTGTTTTCTGCCAATAAGTTTATTTAAGAGGGAAGACTTTCCCACGTTTGAGCGGCCCACAAAAGCCACCTCTGGGGTCTCTGGAGAAGGAAGTTGTGAAATTGCCCCGTATGATGCCTCATATCGTGCGGTTTCATACTTAAGACCCATGATGCCTCCCATTGCGCTTCAAAAACGTAAGGTATTATTTTAGCGCAAACTGGGAGGCAGCTAACAAACCATTCATCTGCAATAGGAGTGGCGTAATTTGTAGTGGGAGCGCTAAGAATTGCTACAAAGACACTCTAATTCGTTTTTCTACAGGTAGGCGAGAAACAAGCAAATCAAATGTTGTATCAGTAATCTGAGATCTATAGATTTCCTCTCCTGTGAGATTTACTACATAAGGCACATGAAGAACATATGAGGTATGCGGCTTGATTGCAATTTTCGAAGTGGTTATATTTGGCTGAGCAAGCGGCCAAAGGGAGTTTTCATTTCCTAAATCGCAAATGTAATAGGTATTGTTGGCTTGTGGAATTAAAATTGTGCCGAGAAAATCTATTCCACCTATGGGGTCAGTCTCTTCTCTATCATTTTTAACTTCTATAGTGACATCTATCACACTTGTTTGATTGCCATGAGCGTTGGGTTGTTGTGGTGTAATACCATGTTTTTCCAGGTAACCGTCATACGTGGTTAGGGCAATTTCAGTTATTCGTATCGAGTATCCCTTTGTATTCTCTGAAGACGAATAATGAAAATTTCCGTCAAGAGGGACCCATTCTCCCATTTGATAAATCTCTTCGGGGATAGTTAGTGCATGGGTATTTACCCACCAAACTCTGTAGCCAAGAGCACAAACCAGTACAAAGCTTATGGCAATTGCGAATAATGGTAGTTTGCTTTTTAGTTTCATGATGCACGTCTTTGCACGTCGATTTTCTCGACAATTTTACCGAGCTTCATTTTGTAAATTACATCGCAGACAACCTCTAAGAACTCAGCATCATGACTTGATATGAGAAGTGTTGCGCCTCTATCTCTTTGTTCAACAATGAGCTCAGTGAGCATATGGACACCGTCTTCATCAAGGGCATTTGTTGGCTCGTCAAGAATAATTAAATCCGGCTGCTCAAAAAACGCCATGGCAATTCCTAAGCGTTGCTTCATGCCTAGGGAGTACTTTCTAACAGGTCTTTTGTCTTTAGGATCAAGTCCTACTTTTTCAATTGCAGCATCAATATCTTGCTCAGACGCAATTTGTTTTATTGACGAGAGAATCTCTAGGTTCTTACGACCGCTATATGAGCTAAGAAGTGCTGGTTTTTCTAGGAGTAGACCAACACTTGGTGGAAAATCTATATCATCCCAGAGCTTTTTGTTTTCAATAGAAACATATCCTTGGGTAGGCTTAATGAGGCCACAGACCGCTCGCATAAGCATTGTTTTACCAGAGCCGTTTTGGCCCTCGAGACCAATGATCTCTCTCTTTTCTAGGGATAATGTGACATCCTTGAGAACAGTATCGTTTCCGATTTCTTTTGTTAGATGTTCAACTGAAATGTACGACATGTTTACTCACCGCCAAACTGATCAATGTTCTTAAAGCGTGAAAGAGACAGATAAAGAAAAATACCTAGTGAGCCAATACAAAAAACTAACGTGCAGAATGGATTGACTCCTGCACAGAGGTTACCTTCAACAATCTCCCTGCTAGCTGAATCAATATAGAGAGAACTTCGAGAAAACATCATGTAGTTGCCAATAAGGATGGGATGTAATTTGAAAATTGAGGAAACTATCCAAGAAATTATTAAAAAGAGAGGAGGCCATTCTTTAATAAATAATCCTGCTGAACATTGAAGCGTTATAAGAGATAGTGAGGAAATGAACAAAGATCCCATCAATGGGACAATACTTACCGTATTTGCAGGTAATGTTGAGGCGTCAAAACCTTCGAGAATTTCTAAGCTTAATGTCGTAGTTGATAGAATTTCTCCACCGTGAAGCAGTGTAAATAAGAGGATTACAACTCCAGCCATTATCCAATAAAGCCCAGTTGCTGTTACACAACTTACTGTTAAAAGAATTGGATAAAAGCTCTTTGAGGAAGACATAACAAGATACATATCTTTTCTTAGTGACCTGGAGACTGCCAGAAAACACATTAGATGGGGAAGTAAAACAAGTATTAACCACGCAAAAGGAATTTTAATTTTTGGCAGAGCAGCATTTGAAGAAATGCTTTGCGATATCTGTGGCATTCCAGCAAATAGACTTGATACGTTATCTGCAAATGTTGGATTACTTGTTGCTGAGCGATTGAACACTATAAGAGATGTAGCAACGATAAGTACCATTAAGATGGTACAGATACAAAATGGACCACGTAATGAATAGATAAAAGGACCACATGGAATTACTTTAGAGTTTTTCATAATGACCGCCAAACTCTGTATTTTTAGTTCCAATGAGGCCAAAAATGTTTAAGCAAATGATTCCAACAAGAAAATATAAAGTTGTATATACAAGGCTAAATCCTTCTGGATTAAAAGGAAGAAGTCTCGAAAAAGTCATTAATGTAGAGGGGAATGGAAGTTCAGGAAAAAACTCTCCTAAAACTAGTAGTGCTACGCTTAGTAATACAGCTAGTGAATTGTGAGTATAGAGTTCCATTACTTTGTAAAAAGAGCAAAAGAACAAGAGACCAAGATAATAAATGCTGAGAAGGACTAATACTTCTGGGGCTGTGAGTGAAAATTCTGTACCAGTTTGAACGGTATGGTTAATGAAGATATCTACATTTAGTGTAGCAATAGTAAGGTTGTTGCCTGTACAAATAAGTAAAACAAAATACGTTACTATATAGACGGCAATTAAAACGAGACAAGATACAATTATATTTATATAGCTATAAATCCAATATCTAGTTTTCTTCTCGAATCTCATCATGCGTTGAATAGAAAAATGTACATTATTATCCGAGCTAGAAATAACGATTATGAGAAGAAAAGAGATGCAGAGCGCGGTCCACTCTACGGATAATGTGTGAGCAGATCCGTAGAATATTGCGATAATCAAATCGCCCAAAGAAAACGAATATCCTCCTTGTGTAATCAAGCTGAATTGTGCAAAAGAAGAAATAAACGCCGTGCAAGATAACAACATCGCAAAAAGCGCTGTTAGAAGTTTTTTATGCATATCAAAAAACTGAGTAAAGATTTTTGAAATTTTATGCTTCATAGCAGATCACTCCTACAAGTCTTTTTGTAAGAAATGAAGATTGCTAGTAATAGCAAAACAAAACAGAAGCAATAAAATCCAAGTTTTGTTGGAGCATATTCGGAACTTATTAATTGAAAGAAATTCAACTTAATGAATGCATTTTGTCCTACTTCTCTTAATTGAGCAGAGGAAAGAATCGCTGAAAATTGTGAACCTAAGAACGCTAATAGGTGAAGTAGAAAATAAGAAATAAAAATTGCTTGGAATGTGGTCTTGGTTAAACTGGCAAAAAGACAAACAACGCAGGAAAATAGCCCTCCAATTATGAAGGCTAATGCGGATAGGGTAATGACATAAGCAAGAGGAGAGTTATAAAAGAGTCCTGAGAATAAAGAGTTCATTGGGACTGCGGTATATATCTCATCGTAAATTTTTGGTGTGGACAACGGTAAGAAACAGATTGCAGCTAAAAAATTTAGGACAAGAGGCAGAGCAGAGCAAATACCTCCAGAAATAAAGCTTACATATAGTTTTATCCTGATAACACTAGCTTTTCTAATTCTAAGACATTGCTGTTCCAGTACCCCTTCTTTTGAATCGTTACTTAGAATCCAAGCGGCTGGAATGGTTGCCAAGAGTGGCCATAAGAGATAGTACAGTCCACTGTAAAAATCTCCGATTCGTGTGGGAATCCAAGCAGTATAAGCAGAAATGACAGAAAGCAAAGTGTTATAGGAAAGATGATCTCCCTGTTGAAGAGTTGCCTCTAAGGTATTTAATTCAATTTGTATTTCAATCCAAGCGGCAAGTAGTGCAATACAGGCGCCAATTGCAACACATGCCCAAAATAATGGGTTATAGGTAAGCTGTCGCTTAAATTCAGACTTGAACAATGAATTCATAGCAAGCACCTACTTATCACTTTTTAATGCAGACTGTATATCAACTAACTTTGCGTTTGAATAAATTCCTCCCATATTTGCCAGATGAATAGAAGTAACATCTCTCAGTTCTTCTGGAGATAGCGCAAAAGCAAGTTTGACGTCACATTCATCCCCTGCATTAATCCAAAAATACCCTTTAGTTTTATCAGTATCCGAATTGTCAATTTGGGCATTTTCAGGTGTAATTTGGGACATGAAAATATTATGCCCCTCAGCATTAATTGAGTAACTAGTAAGTAATATATAGTCCGGACCATTTGAGGTGTGTTTTTGAACGGCGTCTATGTTTTTAAAATGTAGCGTATAGACTAGATACAAGCTATCTGCATTTTCTGGTGTTAATGGATTTTTAAGTGCTCCAGAGGTAAAACCTGCCTCGTCTATAGAATGACAAAGGATTACGTCTGTTACCGTTACTTCAATTGTGCCAACCCATGGTAGATCAGCCCCAAAAGAAGTCTCAACTGGATTACCTTCTTCTTGATCAAGTCCAGTTAGTTGTACAACATCGCCAATTTTATAAGTTTCCGAGGCTTCGTTTTGTTTTTGCATAACTTGTTGCGCAAAGAGTTCTTGCTGAGCCTGTTTTTGGACTAGATTATAAAAATAAAGCACGCCGGCAATGACGATGCAAGCAATCACTACTGCCAAAGAACGAGCCCGTTGGGGGAGCTTATTTGTTTTTAAGTTTAAGTTTCTAGAATCGTGAGAAAACATAATAAACCCCAGATGACCTTGATAAATCCATTACATGAGTCGAGAGTCCGTGTACTCTTTGCTATGTTTTTCTTCGGTCTTTAGCCTATTGCTGTAGAGGAGTAGTTGCTGACTCTCTTACCTTAATTCTATTCCTATAGGCATCATTGTTACGTCTTTTACTGTGAACGGTATCTTTTTATCGGTTAATAAATAACCTATTCAATGACCATTATTTATTAAAAAGAATCGCCACAGTTGGATAGCTTCCAATTTGTTATAAAGCATAAAGAACACTTAAAATAACTAACTTCTTTATAGACCTCTTACACCCACGTAACTGCCTGGCAGCAGCGCTTAAGCGCATCAATGTAGAGCTCACCAAAGGGCGAGAGGCTCTTCTCGTCGTGTGTGACGTAGCCAACTTCCATGTAATCATCAACAGCTAGAGGAATTGCAACAATGTTTGGCCCGTTGAGCTCCTCGTTAATAAGACCGGTGCTGATGGTATAACCGTTCAAGCCAATAATCAGATTGAAGATAGTGGCGCGGTCTCGGACCATGATGTCCTTATCGCGATCAAGTGTTGCCAGAAGCTCCTCGGAGAAATAGAACGCATTGTGCTCGCCCTGCTCGTAAGAAAGACGAGGGTAGGGGGCAAGATCGTTGAGTGTTACCGAGGAGCGCTTTGCCAGCGGATTATCTTTTCCTACAAAGACGCTTGGTTTGCACTTAAACAATGGCGAGAAAACCAAGCCCTGATCCTGCAGTGTTTTTCTAATAACGCGTTCGTTGAACGAGTTGAGGTAAAGGACGCCTACTTCACTTCTGAGCTTTGAGACATCTTCAATAATCTCGTACGTTTGCGTTTCTCTGATACGGAAATCGTACTTTGAGCCGCCGTGCTCTTTAATCAGGTTGACAAAGGCCTCAACTGCAAAGGAATAGTGCTGGCAAGAAACACAAAAGCGCTGCTTAGCGGGGGCAGTGCCCAGATAGCGCTCTTCAATGAGGTCAGTCTGCATGACAACTTGCCTGGCATAACTCAAAAACTCCTCGCCATCAGCGGTAGGCTCAACACCCTTGCTGGTCCTGTTAAAAAGGGAGATTCCCAGTTCGGCTTCAAGCTCTTTAACTGCGCTACTCAGGGTAGGCTGCGAGATAAAGAGCTGTTTAGCTGCGGCGTTAATGGTGCCTGCCTTAGCAATGGCAAGAACATATTTAAGTTGAGTCAGAGTCATAAGTCAGGTTTCTACGCAGGGTTTTCTCGCCTTATTTAACACCATACTGCTGGTAGTAGGCATCAATGGCGCTCTTCAAGGTGTCGTCAATAATAACTTTGCCGTCTATCTCATTGTTGTAGAGGGCCTCGGTAACCTCATCCATGGAGACAATGGCTGCGGTTGGCATGCCCCAGCGCTCGGAGACTTCCTGGAGAGCTGCAACTTTTCCGCCCTTGCCAACTTCCATGCGATTGAGCGAGACAATAAGGCCAACTACCTCGATGTTTGCAATAGAGGTAATCAGAGGATAGGTCTCTTCAATAGACTTGCCAGAAGTGGTGACGTCTTCAACCATGACTACTCTCTGGCCGTCTTTGAGCTCTGCACCTAAAAGCATGCCGGCGTCGGCGCCGTGATCTTTTGCTTCTTTTCTGTTGGAGCAGTACTGAACCTGCTTGCCATAGAGCTCATTAATGCCCATTGCGGTGATAACGGAAAGGGGGATGCCCTTGTATGCAGGACCAAAGACTACGTCAAAATCCAGGTCGAAGTTGTCGTGAATAGCGCGAGCATAATAAAGACCCAGCTTGTGGAGCTGCTCGCCAGTGACATAGGCTCCTGCGTTCATGAAGAAAGGAGACTTGCGACCACTCTTGAGCGTAAAATCGCCAAATTTAAGTACGTTGCTCTGGACCATAAACTCAATAAATTCGCGCTTGTAGTCTTCCATGGTTTCTCCTTTAGCAGGCCTTTTGAGGTGGCAGCACTTTGTAGGTACGTTCCACTGCACTAGTTTAGCCGAATTGCGGATAGGTGTTTTATGGCGCGGTGTTTTATGGCGTGCCGGCTTGGCTGTGTGAGATTAGCGTAATTACCGCCAGATATATAAAAGTGAGCGTTTGCCATGTGGTTATGCGGTATTCTAAATAAATATTTGTTCGTCTCGCAGGATAGTCCTGCAGAGCGCAGGAAAAGCCTGCAGAGTGAGTTACAAGGAGGGTATGCCCGTGGAGCGCATCACGATTTCTGCATTGTACGCAGATGCAGAGCAACTTGGTGGCCAAAAAGTTACCGTGGCCGGCTGGGTACGTTCAGTAAGGGATATGAAGAATTTTGGCTTCGTCACACTTAATGACGGTAGCTGCTTCAAAGACCTACAGGTTGTTATGAATCGTGAGAACCTTGGCAATTACGAGGAGGTTGCTTCCTGTGGCGTTGGCGCTGCCCTGATTATTCAGGGTGTCCTTGAGCTTACTCCTGATCGCCCACAGCCTATTGAGCTGCAGGCGCAGACCATTGTGATTGAGGGACCATCCAGCCCTGACTATCCAATGCAGAAGAAGCGCCAGTCTCTTGAGTACCTTCGTACGCAGCAGCATCTTCGTCCTCGTACCAACATGTTCCGTGCGGTTTTCCGCATCCGTTCTGTGGCTGCCTTTGCCATCCATCAGTTCTTCCAAGACCGTGGCTTTGTCTATGTGAACACTCCAATCATCACCGCATCTGATGCTGAGGGTGCAGGAGAGATGTTCCGCGTTACCACGCTTGATCTAAACAACGTTCCACGTACCGAGAAGGGCGATGTTGACTACTCAAAGGATTTCTTTGGTCAGTCTTCTCACCTCACCGTTTCTGGTCAGCTTCAGGCAGAGAACTTTGCTATGGCCTTTGGTGATGTGTACACCTTTGGTCCAACGTTCCGCGCAGAGAACTCCAACACACGCCGCCACGCTGCAGAGTTTTGGATGATTGAGCCAGAGATGGCTTTCTGTGATCTTGCACAGGACATGGATGTTGCAGAAGAGATGCTCCGCTACGTTATTGCATACGTTCTTGAGCACTGCCCAGATGAGCTTGAGATGCTTAATAAGTTTGTGGATAAGGGCCTGCTTGATCGCCTGAACCACGTTGCAACTTCTCAGTTCTCTCGCGTCTCTTACACCGAGGCAATTGAGATTCTGCAGGCGGCAGTAAAGGCTGGTCAGAAGTTTGAGTATCCCGTCGAGTGGGGTATTGACCTTCAGACTGAGCACGAGCGCTACCTCACCGAGCAACACTTTGGAAAGCCAATCTTTGTCACTGATTATCCAGCAGAAATCAAGGCCTTCTACATGCGCCTTAACGATGACGGCAAGACTGTTGCCGCAGCTGACTGCCTTGTCCCAGGCATCGGCGAGATTATTGGTGGCTCACAGCGAGAAGATCGTCTTGAGCTTCTGGAGAAACGCATTGTTGAGCTTGGCATGAACCCCGACGATTACAAGTATTACTTGGATCTTCGTCGTTACGGCTCTTGCACACACTCTGGCTTTGGCCTTGGCTTTGAGCGCCTTGTTATGTACCTCACCGGTGTGGATAACATCCGCGACGTTATTCCTCACCCTCGTACCGTTGGCAACGCTGACTTCTAAGATTGCCGGTCACAGGCGGTATAGGGGCGCGTGGATAGAGCACTAACTTTACCGCCACAGTTGCCAAGTCTTTCAAGTTGGATTTTTGCGTGCAGATTATGCATAGCCGTTATGCAAGAACTGCATAGCAGAGATGCGAGATAAAAAGTTTTTCTCGCCATATACCGATATATTTGCCCGTTGGCAGTAAAAATAGGACGTTCGTGCAAAATTGCGCGGGCGTCCTATTACGCTATAAGAAGCAGTTTTCTGCAGATGACCAGCGGAGGTAAACATGGTAAAGACTTTGGTTCTTGTAAGACATGGTGTATCTGAACGTGGCTCTGAAAACATGAGTCGAGAGCTCACACGTGCTGGTCAGAGGGCTTTATCTGCCAATTATCCTCACATCTTTGGCCTGTTGGGACCGGAGGGTGAAGAGGCCGAGATTTGGACAAGTCCTGCCCTTCGTGCACTTGAAACTGCAGAGATTGTGGCAGAGGCCCTGGATGCAGAGGGCTTAGAGATTCATGACTCCCTTTACGATCAAGATCTTCCTGCGCTTCAGGCAGAGCTTGAGCACGCTGATGCAGAAACGCTTATTCTTGTTGGTCACGCCCCATTTTTGGGCTATGTTGCAGAGACTCTTTTGGGATTTGAACTTCCGCTGACAAAGGGCGCCGTGTGCGCTATTGACGTATGTGGTTCACTTGGTCATCAACACGAGTGCGTTTGGAAGCAGCTTGGAGACGTTCGAGAGCCTCATGGAAAGCTTCTTTGGCTGGTCAGTGGTCCTTCCACTCAGCCTTGGGAAACGCTTGACGCTTTGGATGAGGCATGTGCTCACGCGGCAACTAACCTGGAAGATGCATACACAGAGTTCCGCGCTCATCCAGAAGACCCTGCGGTAATCGCTGCATTTAGGTTTGCCCTCAGAGGAACTCAGCTACTCACCAAGTTCTTCTCGCCACTTCTTAACGAGGAGGCAGTTGAGATTGCCGAGCCAGTTTATAGGCTGATGCTTGGTGCAACTACGCGTCTTCGTGAGATCGACGGCTTCTCTGATACCGTTGCAGATTTGATGGAGTCCGGAGAGCTCTCTCAAGGCTCCAAGCTGGTCAGTGCTGTCGAGGCAGCTCGCGAGACTGAGCGCGATCGCGTCTGTGAGGCTCTGCGCAAGAAGGCAGTTCGTCGTAGTCTGCGCTGCGCTCTGGATGAGCTCTTTGAGCCCGCATGGTCAGACGCTGTCTTGCAAGATGGCATCTCGTTTGAGGATGTCAGCAGCCGCTTTGATTACATGCTTGAGACTATTGATGCGCGCCTGTTTGGCCTGGATATGACCAGCTTCTCTGAGGTACACCATGCAAGGCGAGAAGTTCGTGAAGTTGAGCACATTCTTTTCCACCTCAGTGACATGTTGGGCGAGAAACGCGCAAATTACACCCAGATTATGCAAGACATTGACTCTGAGCTCAGTACTGTTTGCACAGCTCAGCGTAACATTTCTCTGGTCAAAGAGTGGAAAGACTCTATGGACTTCAGAGATGTTACCTCAGACCTCGCAATTGTTTCAGAACATGAAAAAGTTTTGATTGAGCGTGTGATTGAAGGTAGAGAGACTAGTATCCTAAGGTAATCACATAGTCCACGTTTGGAGCGCAGAGACGTTTGCGCGGCGTGGATGATGATTATGAGGGAGGATGCTATGTCTGAGAGCATCGAGACTCGCTGCGTACAGGGCGGTTATCAGCCTGGTTGCGGTGAGCCTAGGCAAGTGCCTATCATTCAATCAACCACGTTCAAATATGACGAGTCGATGCAACTTGGAGAGTTGTTCGACCTCAAGGCTGCGGGTTATTTCTATTCTCGTCTTCAAAATCCAACGCTTGATAATGTAGCTTCAAAGATTTGTGCGCTTGAGGGCGGTACGGCTGCAATGCTGACGTCTTCTGGTCAAGCCGCAAACTTCTTTGCCGTCTTTAATATTGCTGAGGCTGGAGATCATTTTATCTCCCTGTCTACCATTTATGGCGGCACCTTTAACCTGTTTGCTATCACTCTTAAGAAGATGGGTATTGAGTGTACGTTTATCTCACCAGATGCAACTGACGAGGAGATTAACGCAGCATTCAGACCAAATACAAAGTGCGTCTTTGGTGAGACTGTTGCAAACCCTGCACTGGTTGTTCTTGATATTGAGCGTTGGGCAAAGGCTGCTCATGATCATGGTGTACCTCTGATTGTTGACAATACTTTTGCCACACCTGTGAACTGCCGTCCTCTTGAGTGGGGAGCAGATATTGTGACCCATTCAACAACCAAATATATGGACGGTCACGGCTCTGCTGTTGGCGGTGCCATTGTTGACGGTGGCAACTTTGACTGGGCTGCTCACGCAGATAAGTTCCCAGGTCTGACTCAGCCTGACCCTTCATATCACAACCTTGTGTATGCAGATACCTTTGGTAACGGTGGCGCCTTTATTACTAAGGCAACCGTTCAGCTTATGCGTGATTTTGGTTCCATTCAGTCACCACAGAACGCTTTCTATCTTAACCTTGGCCTTGAGTCTCTGCACGTTCGTATGGCTCAGCATTGCAAGAATGGCCAGGCAGTTGCCGAGGCGCTTGTAAACAATCCTAAGGTTGCGCACGTAAGCTACCCTGGTCTTCCAGGCGATAAATACTACGAGTTGGCTCAGAAGTACCTGCCAAACGGTTCTTGCGGTGTTATCACTGTTGACGTTGCAGGTGGTCGTGAGGCTGCCGAGAAGTTCCTGGGTAACCTCAAGGTATTCTCCATTGCTACACACGTTGCAGACGCTCGTTCTTGTTGTTTGCACCCAGCTTCTTCAACACATCGTCAGCTTACTGATGAGGAGCTTGTAGCAGCAGGTATTACTCCAGGTACTGTGCGCTTGAGCTGTGGTATTGAGGGCACTGAGGACCTTATCAACGACGTCGAGCAGGCACTTGCTGCGCTGTAGTTAGACGCTCAAAAACCGCTCATATTTATGGCGAGAAGATCTTGGAATCAGAAGATCTTCTCGCCATGTTTTTGTGAGGAGTACGTTGTGCGTAGAGCTGTGAGAGCGCGGGCTATTGAGCTCGAGAGATAGTCTCTGGGTCCACGTGCTCTTCTGGGCTGGAGAGCTCGGACGCTGCAAGCTCTGCTTCGGTGAGTTCGGAGTCCTCTTCCTGAGTGCCATCGGATACAGCATTAGCGCCATCAACACCGTCTGAATTCACACCTTTGAAGTGCTTGCGATAGATGTGGATGAGGCAGCCAACAGAGAGCAGTGCTGAGAGTATATTGGACACAACTGACACGTACCAAAGTGCGTCCAGACCAAATGGCCTCAGTATCAGCAGTGAGCTGATAGGGAAGATGAGTGCCATAAAAAGGCTCAAGAGATTGGAAATTTTTGTCTGCTTGAGGGCAATGGCAAGACTCTCGGTGCACATGGTAATCCAGCTAAAAATAAAGATAAAAGCGTGAATGCGCATAGCTGGGATGGCCATATTGAGCAGCTCTTGCGTTCCTTCAGGCAGGTAGAGCTTAACCAAGAACTCCGAGAAGAAGAACGAGACGCAGAAGGCAAAGATGCCAATAATGATGCCTGTGGAGAAGATGTACTTCTCGATAGCAAGCACTCGATCTTTTTTCTTTGCGCCCCAGTTGTAACCAATGGCTGGCTGCATGGCGTCGGCCTGGCCATAAATGAGTGGCTGAATAAGGCCGCCGGAATAGAGGAGCACGCCGTAAGAAGCAATGGCAATATCTCCGCCAAGACTCAGTAAGGCAGCGTTCATTAGCAGGGAATAAATCCTGCTTGAGATATTCTGCATAAAGATAGGGAAGCCGTTTACAAAGATTTCTTTGATATGTGTCCAGTTAAAGTGTGGTTTCACAAATTTGAGAATCTGCTTGTTGCCAATAAAGGGCCAGATGCCATAAAGGGACGAGAAAGTGATTGAGATGCAGTAACCCAGTGCCGCATACTCAACGGATAATCCCAAAACCCCCAGGAAGTAGTATTCAAGTACGGTTCCTAGAATTGCAGAAATAAAGGCAATGCTGGTAGAGCGCCTAATTTTGCCACAGATCTTAAGGAAGTTATCAACGGCGTATGAGATGCACATAACTGGCAAGAACAGTGTCCATACGCGCAGGTAGATAGTTCCTTGTTCGGCAATCTTTCCTTGAGCACCCATAAGTGCTAGAACGTTTGGCGCAAAAAAGAAGAAGAAAATGCCACTGATAATACCAGTGGTAATAAGCATGATAAAGGCAATGGTAAAGATGTTATTAGCTGTGTGGTGGTTCTTCTTGCCGTGCTCAACGGCAATAACCGCAGAGGCTCCAACGCCAATAAGGTCGGCAACTGCAAAGCAGAGAATAACCAGTGGAATGGCAATGGTAACCGCGCCAAAGGAATCCTGACCCAGATAGCGTCCAACAAGGATTCCATCTGCAGTGTCGTAGAGCATCGACGCAAGCATGGCAATAGCACCCGGGAGGGCTGCTCGTATAAATAATTTAAATGGTGGTGTTTCCGCAAAAAGCTTATTCGATTCCATACTTCTCCTCGATTAGTGGTGGAACATGTCAGACAGACTCGTGGTGTGGACATGTGACACGCTCACGAGAAGATTAAAAAAGCATCGAACAAGCCTCCTTACATACTTGCAGGTACACGGACAGTTGCAAATACTAACACAGCAAAGTAGCTAATGCTATGATTTATTTGAACATTTTGGACAGGTGTGAGGATTTTTTGTGTCTGTGGAACAGAAAAAAGATATCGGCGCTGAGATTGCCAAGCTGGCTGAAAACTCAAAGGTAGGAGAGCTTTCTAAAAAGGTCACAGAAGTGTCGTCTGAGCTGGCAGAAAACGTTTCTGAAGTAGCAGAGCGTGCCGAGAAAATCCTTGTAGTTGACGAGGAAGAACCGCTGAACCGTCCTACATCTGACCGAGTTAAGGCTACTGTTCCTAGAACGCCAGCACAACATATCTTACGTATCGT
>CAURLG010000015.1:0-27419 GCA_963525825.1 uncultured Atopobium sp.
ATGTATACGTCTTTTTAACAGATTATCTGACTTAGGTGTGTTTTGAACTGCCTCCCATTTCTCGTGTCCAAGAAATGGGAGGCAGTTCACTCTCGTAGGTGGCCGTTTTTTTGTGCCGTATGTAAAGGTTTCCGGCTCAAGTTATCGAGCAAAAAGCTCCCAAAAAGCAACAGCAGATGATGCAGCAACATTAAGTGAATCTACCTGATGAGACATGGGGATGATGGTGGTAATGTCACAAGCCTTAATGGTTTTCTTATCAAGACCATAGCCTTCACTACCAAAGAATAGTGCAGCTTTTTTACCTTTTACCAGCTCTTTATTAAGAGGTACTGCAGAATCTGTGAGTGCAAGTGCACACGTAGTAAAAGAATGAGCTTTAAGCTTTTCAATAAGGTCCAGTGAAGTTGTCTCTTCATCCAAACGAGTCCAAGGCACATTAAGAACCGTTCCCATAGAAACGCGCAGGACACGCCTTGAGAGGTTGTCGGCGCACTTAGCAGTCAAGATAACAGCATCTACATTGAGGGCCGCAGCTGACCTAAAGACAGCACCAACGTTGTTAACGTCTACTAAATCTTCTAGTACGGCAATATGCTTTGACGTGCTTAGAATCTCTTCTAGCGATGCACCTTGAGGTCTCCTCATGGCACAGAGCACTCCTCTATTCATCTTGTAGCCAATAAGCTGTGTAAGCTGCGCATCTGGAAGAATGAAAATAGGAACGTCATCTGACAAAGGATGGAACTTCTCGACAATTTGCAAAATATTATCTGTATGAGAAGTGTTTGCAAGAAATGAAAGCGGCTTGCAGCCTGCGGCAAGCGCAGTCTCAATCACAAAATGAGACTCACAAATCATGACGCCGCGAGTTGGATCAAGACGATTACGAAGCTGGTTATCAGTCAATCGAGCATACACATCAAGGTGGCTGTCGTCAGATGAATCTATGTGAATAACTGGATGTGTTGCCATAAATAACGTACCTCTCGCCTCTTGATAGACAGTATTCTCTCACTCTTGAGGCAAGAGTAATGTCATGTATGCATAGATTACTTCTGTAGCAGCTTTCTCTTGAGGAAGAAGCTCAGAGAAACCAGTGAGACAGAGGAGCAGACAAGTGTGCCCTGAAGCGCAACCTGAGAATAATCTGCAGTATCAGGAAGCTGTGACTTCTTCTGAGCTTGCTGAGGCTCCTCAGGAGCGTGCGTCTCGGGTGTTTCTGGCGTAGTCTCAGGCTGCTTCACGTATACGTGAGTCCAATTTGCAGTAATGGCTGGCTGAGAAGTATCACTTGTTCCAATAACAAGATTGACTTTTAAATGCTGGTACGAATCAAAGTTATCTGGATCTGCAGATGTTGGGGTAAGCAGATATTCAATTCGATACTGACCAACAGGCAAGGTGTCATCTTGATATGAAGAATAAACAACATCCTTAAAGTGATTAGAGAAATAAATAGCATTGCCGTCGGCATCAACGACACGAGGTGTGCCATCTGGCATATAAGTCATATCGATAGTAAATTGACCATTCTCAAACAACTGAACATCGTAGGTATCATATCCAGGAGTCCTACTGATAACAATATCGCCATTGTGCGTAGCAGCACTAACAGGGAAAAGCTGCGTAATATCTTGCGATTGGATCTCAGTCATAAGACGAGTTGTTACGGCATCAATGTCCAGCACTCGCCTTGTTCCTGCATCAACCGTGTGGTCATAGTTGTAAGAAGAGATGGTAGCAGGAGCATTCTGAAGACCAGCGTCAATAGGTTTTAAGGTAGTTCCGGTATCAGAGACATATGCGGTGTGCGCGAGTGTGTAGTAATACGTGATATGCGTCACATATGTAGTTGGACGCGCAACATTACCATCACCATCATAACCAGCAGAAATCGTATAAGAATCCACTTCTTTATGGTCAAGAATGTCATTACCCACTACCTCTGGAGCCTGGAACAGACCTTGTTTTTCAGTCTTATTTCCGTTGCTATCAACAAACGTTGTGAGGTTACGATCAATATTAGATACACCCACGTGCATGGTGTAAATGTAATAGAAGCCATGCTCTTGATCATACGAGAGCGTTTTTTCCAGCTTATACTGACCCATAGGCAAACTGGTATCAATAACAGCGGTATTATCCTGACCAACCGACCCTTGTGCCAGCTGACCATTAGCAATGTAAGAATTAACTCTGTCTCTGTGAGTCTGAATATCATTGTCTGAATCAAATTCAAACACTGGAAGCAAAATTCTACGATCAGTCACACCGGCAAGCTCTGGATGAGCCTGAATGTATGCATCTACAGATGCATCATCTGTTGTATATCTCAGAGAATCATCTGGCGAGAAAAGCGACAAGTCAAACTGATCTCTATCTAAATAAACAAAATCGCTTACCTTGCTATAGTTTGGATGAGAATCAGTGTTAACTGCCTCATAAGGCTTAACTGGCTCAAGATTATCAAACGATGTTGAATCATTGCCAACAAGCGAAGCAAAATCAGAAGGAAGAAGCTCATACGATTTGACATCAGTATGCAGTAACAACTGATTAGCAGAATGAGAATTTGATTGGCTGGTTGAAGCAGTAGCTACAGCAATTTTAGGAAAAGCTGAAATGCATAAAAGAAGTACGGCAAGAGCAGTACAAACACATCTAATATTTTGCGTAGTACTATTGACTCTAGTTGATGACATACGCTATTACTCCCCCTGCAATTGAAAAATAATTATTTCTAAATGTCGTATATATTACTCCAGTTTTGTTCATCTCCTATAGAAAATAATTCCACGTAAGTTCCATAAAATATGTGGTGAATATGCACTACACTAAATGAATGTGTCTTTGACTCATTTGCAGAAAGTCTGTTTGTCAAAACACACTGATTTTTGCTATGTACCTTCGTTTTTATAAGGAGTGCTCCTTGGCTAAGCACTTTGCAAAAAGCTCTGCTTCTCATACCGCTAACCTACAACCTCTTTCTTCAGAGGAAGCTACAGAGAAAGCGCCTTCTCTTAAAGACTCAGTACCAAGCCTTGGCGATACTGATATGTACGTTGCTCTCAATGAAGAGCAGGTAAAAGCCAATCAGCTTAATGATTCTTCACAATCAGCGGAAGCGCCAGAAGAGCAGGCAGATGATCTAACTGTCATTGCTCCCCTTGATAGCGCAGAGCTTGGAGAAAAAGAAGAGACTCCCGTTGTTCACAAGAAACATCAGTGGTGGAAGATACCTGCTGCGCTCGTTGGTATTCTCGCCCTTGTGTATGTGGGTGGAGCAATCTTCTTTAACTTCTTCTTTATGCCTCAAACCAGCATTTATGGTAAGGACTACTCCTTGAAACCTGCTTCAGATTTACAAGCTTCTAGAGCAAACGAGGCCTCAAATTACTCCGTCCAAGTCTCTGGAAACGGCGTTGATTTAACCATCAAGGCATCTGACATTGATTTAACATACGACTCAGCTGGATATGCTCACGATGCTATTAGTCAGCAGAATCCTTGGATGTGGCCACTGGAGCTTACTCGTAGCAGGTCCTTGAGCCCACATGCAACCGCTTCGTATGATACAAGCAAGGCGGACGCACTCTTTAATCAAAGAATTGAGCAGGCAAAAGAATCTGCTCAAACTCTAGAGAACAATGGTATTACCTACGATAGCTCGGCTAAAAAGTTTATTTTTGCTGACGACGCTATTGCTACAAGACTATCTCTTGAGGGTGTCCATAAAGACTTGCAAACCGCTTTTGATAATCTAAGCACTACCGTACAGCTTGGCCCAGAAAGCCTCATGAGCGCAGAAGATCTTGATGCTGCCTTAAAGACAGCTAATTCCTACGTTGCCTCTGCGGTTGATTTGATGTTGGGTGACTCTGTTGCATATCAGCTTGATCAAGACACCATTGCTAGCTGGATTAAGTTTGATGAAAATCTCTCCATTTCATTTGATACAGACGCTATTACCAAATGGGTCAACGAGACACTTGCTCCTGCAGTAGATACTCGTGGAACTTCAAGAACATATAAGCGTTGGGATGGAAAAGAATTCACTACAAAGGCCGCTGGTGCATACGGCTGGGTTATTGATAATGACGCTGCTATAAAAGCTATCTCTGATGGTCTGTCTGCTGGTCAGGCAACAAAGATTGAACTGCCTACAAAACAGTCGGCCGGTACATTTACTAAACAGGGCGAGCAGGACTGGGGTGGTCGTTACATTGACGTTGACCTTACCACTCAGCATGCTGTCCTTTATGGTGATGATGGAACAATTCTCTGGGAAGCTGATGTAGTAACTGGTATCCCAGACGGACATCACAACACTCCAGAAGGAGTCTGGTATATTACTAGCCACATTAGAGACGCTCGTCTCTTGGGACCAAACGATGAGTCTGGCCGTCCAGGATGGGATACAAAGGTTGATTTCTGGCTTGGCGTAAAGGGTCAAGAAGTTGGCTTCCACAATGCTCCATGGAGAAGTGCGTTTGGTGGAAACATCTACAAAACTGGTGGTAGCCATGGCTGCATTAACCTAAGCTATGAAAACGCTCAAAAACTCTTTGATATTGCCAAAGATGGAGATCCAATTATCATTCACTACTAGGCTTTTCTTAGAAAATTAAATTATGCACACTTCAGAATTGTTTTCTGAAGTGTGCATTTTTATGTCTTACAGAAGATCCGCTACACGCTCTTTGTTTGCCATAAAATCAAGATACTCTGAACCTAAGCGAGACGTAATCAAAGAACTGGCAGAAGGAAATTTGCTGAATGCTTTATCAAAACCATAGTCTCCTGTGCCGTAATTAAATGTCGCAAGTATATTATCAGACAGAAAGGTTCCTCCACCATCTGTATCGTATTCATAGTAGGAGACGGCAGGTAATTTGCGAGTGCTTATAGCTTGCAGAACGTAAGCAGTCCCATAAAGAATATATTGATCAAAATCTTGTGATGAGAGAGAAACTGAATATAAAGCGGCATCTTGCTCGATTGTTCCAATGATTTCTCCATTAACACTTACAACCCACGAAATGCCACCGTCTAATAATTCATTGTTTTTCTCTACAACTGATAAAATTGGACCAGATATATACACATCGTTTATATTGCAGGTATAAGTCCTATATTCTCCAGACTCAAACTTTTCATATGAGAAAATATTATCAGCTGATTGCTTCCGTATAAATTCCGCAGCTTCATGTTTTAAAAAATCAAGATTTCGTTCTTTAACCGCTTCGGGTCTAAACCAACTACATATGAATACAACGGCAATGAGCATTACCCCAAGAGTAAACAAAACTACTTTTCTTTTACGTTGCATCTTCAGTCACCTCATCATTACCGAATAATAATGAAACTAACTAAAAGCTATTGTAACAATTGTTTACTCTTCACGCGTTTTAACTTTAAAACCAAAATAGTAAATGTGGCCTAACCAAACAACACTAAGAATAATACTGCCAACAATAATGCCTTTCATAAGCATGGCAATCAGACCTATAGCCATGACCAAAGTTACTGTGGCAAGAATGCGCACTTTAGTCTTAACAGTCATCCCTTTTCCAGCTTTAAAATCAGCAAGATTATTTTGATAAAACTTCGTGTTAATAAGCCAATAATTAAGTCGATCGGATGATTTTGCAAAGCAAAATGCTGCGAGCGCTAAAAATGGAACAGTGGGCAAAATAGGAAGCACTACGCCAATTACGGCAAGCGCCAAACTTACACATCCTAATCCAACAAAGGTAATACGCTTAATTGACATAATTACTCCCCACTACTTTTTGAGAAAGTTTACCATGTGTAACAAAAAGCAGTAGGGATAGTAATCAGACCAAAGTATTTCTTATATAAAAATATTTATGAATAAAGCCTAGAAGCGTGGCATTTGACCTCCGCCAAAGCCCATGTTCTTCATCATAGACTCCATAGCACGGCGGCCCTTCTTTGCATTACCACCCTGAGTCATAGCCTTCATCTTGCCCATCATCTTATTCATCTCTCCCCACTGACGAATAAGCTGATTGACTTCCTGAACACTACGACCAGAACCCATGGAAATACGACGACGGCGCTGACCATTAATAATCTTAGGACGTGCACGTTCTTCCTTGGTCATTGAATGAATGATAGCTTCAATCTTTCCCATAGAGCTATCATCCACACCACCCTGCTGGGCCATCATGCGGTCACCACCAGGTAGAGCACCAATAAGCTTTGCAAGACCGCCCATCTTGCGGATTTGATTCATCTGATTGAGCAGGTCGTCCATAGTAAAGCCTTCGCGCAACATACGCTCGGCATCTTCAACCTGCTTCTCATCTGCTGCTTGCTGGGCCTTCTCGACAATAGAGATAACGTCGCCCATGCCAAGAATACGCTTAGCCATACGATCTGGGTGGAAAACCTCAAGTGAATCGGGTTTCTCGCCCATAGAAACAAACTTGATAGGCTTGCCGGTAACCTCACGTACGGAAAGGGCACCACCGCCACGAGCGTCGCCATCAAGCTTGGACATGATAACGCCGTCAAAGTCTACGCGCTCGGCGAAGGTGCTGACAACATTGACAATATCCTGGCCGGTCATGGCGTCGACAACCATAAGAATCTGATCTGGCTTGACGGCACGCTTGATAGCAACGGCCTCTTCCATCATTTCTTCGTCAATTTGAAGACGGCCAGCGGTATCGACAATTACCAGGTCGTTGAGGTGGTCAACAGCTTCCTGGATAGCCTGAGACGCAATAGCAACGGCATCTTTGCCATCTCCACGATAGACTGGCACGCCAATTTCTGAACCAAGTGTTTCAAGCTGATCTGCTGCTGCAGGACGGTGAACGTCGCAGGCAGCGAGCAGAGGATTCTTTCCCTGGGACTTAAGCAGGTAGGCAAGCTTTGCAGCTGCGGTTGTCTTACCAGAGCCCTGAAGACCAACAAGCATAATGACGTTTGGAATGCGGTTCTGCGCCAGCGTAAGCTTGGACTCGGTTGAACCAAGCAGTGCCGTGAGCTCATCCAGAACAATGCGGACAACGTTTTGAGCTGGAGACAGAGACTCTAGCACGTCAGCGGTCATGCACTGCTCTTTACAGCGGCCGACAAACTCTTTAACTACCTTGTAGTTAACGTCAGCCTCGAGAAGAGCCATACGAATTTCTCGCATTGCTGAATTGATATCGTCCTCAGTGAGACGGCCCTTTCCGCGCAGAGCGGAAAATGTATTTTGCAGTCTATCTTGCAGGCTGTTAAACATTACTGAACTCCCTCACCAACAAGTGCTTCACAGAATGAACGAGCGTCAAATGTCTGAAGATCATCAATTGACTCGCCCACACCAATACGATAAATAGGCAGATTAAGCTGGTTAGAAATTGCCAGAGCAATTCCTCCCTTTGCAGTGCCATCAAGCTTGGTAACAATAAGACCATCCAAAGACAGGGCGTCATTGAACTCTTTTGCCTGATTAAGGCCGTTTTGGCCAGTAGTTGCATCAATAACCAAGACAACACTTACGGGAATATCTCCTGCGCGCTTTCTAGTTACCGAGACAACCTTAGCAAGCTCACGCATAAGATCGGATGAGGTATGCAGACGTCCGGCAGTATCAATAAGCACCAGCTCAGTGCCTTGTTTTTCTGCCCTTTCAACAACCTCAAAACAAACACTTGCAGGATCAGCGCCACGCTCTCTGGTTACTACCTCAATACCAGAGCGCTCTCCCCATACCTGCAGCTGCTCAATTGCAGCCGCACGGAAGGTGTCAGCACCGCCAATCAAAGTCTTTACGCCACTAGCATGTGCGCGGCCAGCAATCTTACCAACAGTGGTAGTTTTACCAGCACCGTTAATACCTACAAACAAAACAATAGAGGGCGTATCCGTAAAAGGATCTCTTTCTGCAACAGGAAACTCTGCCGTAAGACGCTCTACAAGAGCGCGGCGGAGCTGATCGGAGCGCATAAGGTTTTCTCGCGCAGCACGTTCACGCAGGTCATCGGTGACGCGCATAGCCACCTCAGCACCCATGTCTCCCATAACCAGCGTGTCCTCAAGGTCATCCCAAAAATCTTCGGTGACCTCGCCGCCCATATAAAAGATTTCGCTTAAAGTCTCACGAGAACGCTCAAGACCGCGGCGAAGATTGTCCATAAAGCCCATTAGATATCAACTACCTTTCCGGTTGTCTTATCAAGCCTCTGAGAGACAACATGGCTGACACCATCTGCCTGCATGGATACACCATACAGTACATCTGCCTGCTCCATGGTGCGCCTTTGGTGAGAAATGACAATCAGCTGAGTGGTCTCTTTGAGCTGCTCAATGGCATCAAGCAACTTGGAGAGGTTGGCGTCGTCGAGCGCGGCCTCAACCTCATCAAAAACGTAGAACGGAACAGTACGCGTTCTGTAAACAGCAAAGAGCAATGCCAGGGCGGTGAGGCTCTTCTCGCCACCCGACATGAGCATCATCTTGGTAATGCGCTTACCGCGCGGCTGAGCCACAATCTCAATACCTGTCTCGGAGAGATGGTCTGGATCGGTGAGCTCAATATGAGCATGACCTCCAGGGAACAGCATCGAGAAGATCTCGGAGAAGTTCTGGTTGACGCGGTCAAAGACAACAAGGAAGCGGCTACGCATCTTGCGGTCAATAGCCGAGATGATTTTCTTCAGAGAAGTTCGTGCGGCCTCTAAGTCAGATACCTGCTCGTTAATGTAGTCAGCACGCTCTTTGAGGCGCTCGTACTCATCCATAGCTACAGCGTTGACAGGGCCCAGCGCCTCAAGCTGACTCTTGAGCGACGCAGCAAGGCGTTCTGCCTGCTCTCTATCTTCTGGCTCAGGAAGCGTCAATGCCTCGTCCAATGAGGCGCCCGTAGCAAGAATGGCCTCGATGGCGTTTTGAACCTGAACCTCAAGCTTACCAATCTCAACGCTAATCTGGTTAGCAGCGTCTTTCTCTTTTTCTACCGCAAGCGCAGCTTCAGAAGCAGCGTCTTTTGCCTCAGAGATGGTCTCTCGCAGCGTCTCGGAGTCTGCCTCCGCCAACGACGCGCGATCCTTGAGCCTAGACGCCCACTCGAGCGCCTTCTGGTGCAGAGCATCGTAGCGCTTGTACAGCGGGTCTACGCGAAGTCTGATTACCTCAAGCGCGTGCGTTGCCTGTTTAGCTGCAGCAAGCTGCTCATCCAGCTGAGACAGACGCCTCTCAAGCTCTGCCTGGCGAGAAGCCATGCTCGTTGCGCGCTCTTTTGCAACAGTTAAGTCCGTCTTTGCATCCGAAAGCTCTCGGTTGGCCCTACCCTGCGCGCGAATGGCATCCTCATGCTGGTTCTGCAGCTCTTTGAGCTCAGACGCAAGCGATTCCATGCGAGCCTTTGCCTCTTCTGCGGCACGCTTGTGCTCATCAATGTGCGCACGAGCCTCCTGAGCACGCTCTTTTGCCTGCTCTCGAGAAGCGCTGACCTGCTTCAGCTCTGCCTGAGAAGAAGCAACCTGTCCCTCAAGACGACCTCGCTCCGCAGCAATAGAGGTAAGCTCACCGTTGAGGCGAGCAACCTCGCCCTTGGACTGCGCGCTTTTCTCGCGCACTGAAGCCAGCTCATTCTCGCAGTTAGTAACTGCGGAGCGAGCAGCCTCCAGATGACGCTTGAGGGAAGGAAGCGCACCCTCAAGCTCACGAATGCGGCGCTTACGCTCAAGAGAGCCGTCCTCGGCCTGAGATGCGTGCCCCAGGACCAAACGACCATCTGGATAGAGCAGCGTGCCGTCAGGAAGCACATAAAGCCCGCGAGGCTCATCTTTGCGAGCAGCGTAGGCATCATCAAGGCTCTGAGCAACAAAAACGTGACCAAAGAGCGCCTGTACAAGGGCTTCGGCACCCTTCTGAGCAGAGACGTGCTCAAGCAGAGACGTCGTATGTGCTGGAGCAGCAAGAGCTGGAGCTGCGTCAGAAAGAGCAACCAGCGTGGCCTTACCGTCCTCAGAAAGCGTCTGAACGCGCTCAAAGAGCGCATGAACGTTGTGCTGCTTATCTACAACAAGCGCGGAAAGGTCTTCTCCTAAAAGCTGCTCAACAAGAGCTTCAAACTCTGGCTGAACCTCAAGGTAATCGGCAAGTCTGCCAGAAACAAGAGAAGCGGTTGCCGTATCAGAGACAAGCTTTTCTGCCAGAGGACTTCCCTTTTGCACCTCAACATCAAGCGCTCGAAGCGCCTCAAGTGTAGCTTCACTGCTTGAAAGCTCCTGGCGAGCAGTGCGCTCTGCCTCACGAGCCGCTTCAAGTGCAGAAGCGCGCTCAGAAATCTCAGCGACAAAAGCCTCGGACTCCTGACGAGCCGTCTCAAGAGCTGCAGTAAGCTCTGCTTCTTTAGCGCCACTATCTTCCAAGGCAGCTTGAGCAATCTCAAGGGCCTCGGTAATCTGAGACAACCTTGACTCAAACATCTTGTCTTCTACCTGCGCATGAGCAATCTGCTCTTCAAGCTTTACATACGCAAGCGTCTCTTTATCAGCGGTATTGCGTGCACTACGCTCAGACGCAGTGCAATCAGAAATCTTTACATCCAGAGCACGGCGCTCAGCAATTGCCTGGTTAGCCGCCTCTTGCAGAGCATTCACGCTCTCAGTCAGATCTGCAACCTTTGCACGAATTGTTGCCAGCTGACCAGAAAGCTCTTCATTCTCTTTTGCCGCGTCTGCCTTCTGCTTATCCATCACAGAAAGCTGCATGCGCGTATCAGAAAGGCGAGAAACCATGTTCTTGCCCTTCTCCTCCAAAAGACGCATGTCTGAGCCCATACGGCCAAGAATCTCTTGCATGCGACGACGTTGCTCGCCCAAGTCTCCAACAAAAAGACCCTTTTGCTCAAGAAGCGACTGAAGCTTTTCAAGCTCACGGTTTTTCTCGCCCGCGCGATACTGCGCAAGCTCAATGGCGGCCTCTGCCTCTTTAGCGCGAGCTTCCAGTTTGCCGTGCGTAAACTGCAGCTGACGAAGGTCATCAACCGCAAGCTGAACCGTCAAATCTTTGAGCTGAGCGGACAGATCTTTAGCGCGAGAAGCCTTGTCTACCTGCCTCTCAAGCGGCTTAAGCTGGCGGGTAATCTCGCGAGAAACCACTTTGGCTCGCGTGAGATTCTCATCCATGGAAGAAATCTTGCGCTCCGCACGCTCTTTGCGGCGACGATGCTTGGAGATATCTGCAGCCTCTTCAATGAGCTCACGACGCTGCTCAGGACGGCTAGACAAGATGGAATCGAGCTTGCCCTGGGAAATGATGGAGTGCGTATCTTTGCCCAGGCCAGAATCATGCAAGATGTCCTGAATGTCCATGAGCCTGGAAGGAGCTCCGTTAATCAGGTACTCGGATTCTCCAGAGCGATACATGCGCCTGGTAATGCCAATTTCAGAGAAATCAATAGGAATGGTGTGGTCAGAGTTGTCCAAGACCAGTGTTACCTCAGCAACACCTACCGCTCCCCTTGCTGACGAGCCAGAGAAGATAACGTCTTCCATAGCCTGGCCACGGAGCATCTTTGCGCTCTGCTCGCCCAATACCCAAAGAATTGCGTCAGAGACATTGGACTTACCCGAGCCGTTAGGACCAACGACAACGGTAAGACCGGGGTCAAAAACCATCTGAGTTTTATCAGCGAATGACTTAAAACCCTTGAGTGTCAGCGATTTTAGATACACGGGTACAGGGTACCTTTCTACCTTAGGTGCATTTCTGCATCAGCATCAAGCGGAGCATCATCCACACCAAGACGTACCAACGCGTCTTGAGCGGCTTCTGACTCTGCGGCTTTCTTTGATGGTCCCTGTCCACGACCCACCTTAAGGCCGTCGACAAATACCACAGCGGTAAACGTTGGCGTATGAGCAGGGCCACTCTCGCCAATAAGCTTGTACTCTGGGGTAGCCTTGCCTTTAGCCTGTACCGCTTCTTGCAAACGAGATTTAGGGCTTACCGAACGAACTGCCAGCGCTGGAGAAATGTGAGGTCCAAGCGTACGAATAACAAACTCGTGCGTTGGATCAAAACCCGCATCAAGGTAGAGCGCGCCAACAATGGACTCGTAGACGTTCTCCAGAGCAGACTTCATACCACGCTTTCCCGTGCCCTTCTCGGAAATTCCCATAACAATTAAGGGAGAAATTCCTAGAGCATCAGAGACAATGGAGAGTGTGTGACCAGATACCAGAGAGATTTTCAACCTAGTAAGCTGGCCTTCGTCCATATCTGGATAACGCTCAAACAGCTCCGTTGCAATAATGGCACCAAGAATTGAGTCACCCAGAAACTCCAGGCGCTCATACGAAGCAGAAACAGGCTTGCCCTCCACCGCCGAAGGGTGTGTGAGGGCAGCCTCGATAAGTCCTTTATTGGTAAATGTGTGACCGCAAATAGCTTCTGCAGCAGCTACTCGTTCGTGCAATTTCACGTATAAAACCTACTTAAGCAGCAAGAATAGCATCTACTGCGTCACCAACGGTAGCAATCTCATCGATGTTTTCTGCATCAAAGGTCATATCAAACTCTTGCTCAAGGTCTGTGACAAGCTGCAAAAGATCAAATGAGTCTGCACCAAGATCTTTAAATGAGGTACCCTCTGTGAGCTCAACGGAATCGTCAAGGTCCAGTGTCTCTCTAACAACGTCAATTACCTTTTCAAGTGTTTCTGTGCGATCCATACATCCTCCTTGCACACAACAATGACGCTAGTAATTTTACCCCGTGATGGGCGTCTGTATGATGACATTACTAAAGCTGAAACAAACAATCTTAAAAAAAGTAAAGCCCACAGAATTGTCCATGGGCTCCACCATAGTTATAAAAATTTTTATAAACAGACGCTTTTACTACAGCTGAATTGACGAAGAAATTTTCTCAATTAAGTTAGCGCGCACCGCATTTGCTGCAGAAAGTGTTCCTGCGCACACAGCAGAAGAGCTGGTAGCACCATGTCCTTTAAGTACAGGTGCAGAAACACCTAGCAAGAAGGCGCCGCCAACAGAATCTCCTGAAAGTTCCGCTGCTGTAGCCTTCAGAGCATCCTTCAAAAGAAGTGCACCAAACGCAGCCTTCTTGGAGGAATTAATTGCGCCTTTGAGGCTAGACATAATAAACTTGCCTGTGCTCTCAATAGATTTTAAGGCCACATTTCCTGTGAAGCCGTCTGTCACAATAACATCAAAGCGGCTTCCTAAAATATCAGTTCCCTCAGCATTTCCACCAAAATTGATAGCCGCTTCTGCAAGAGCCGCATGATATGAAAGAGCAAGCTCAGAACCCTTGGTTTCTTCAGAACCATTGCAGAGAAGTCCTATGGTTGGGTTTTCAATTCCAAGCGATGCATTGGCAAAAGCCCTACCCATTTGTGCAAATTGCACCAAAACTTCTGGACGCACATCAGCGTTAGCACCAGTATCCAAAAAGACTGTTTTATGACCACCAAGTCCAGGAAGAATCAGGGTAAGTGCAGGGCGTTTTACGCCCTTGATGCGACCAATACCAAAGGTAGCTGCAGTAAGCACTGCTCCTGTAGAGCCTGCCGAAAAAAGACCGTCAGCCTCTCCAGCCTTGACTGCCTGCGCAGCCCTTACAATACTGGCGTCTTTCTTCTGCCTAACCGCATTGGCAGGGTGTTCGCTCATGGCAATAACTTCAGTGGTTACCAAAGCCTTTGCGCGCTCATGCTTGCTTGCAAAAGGAGTAACAAACTCATCAGCTCCGGCGAGAAGAACCTCTAGCTCTTTGTCCTTCTCAAGAGCCATACGAACTCCCTCAAGAACAACCTCAGGACTTTGGTCAGATCCCATAACGTCTACACAAATAACGGGCATGATAACTCCTTAGTGCTATAAAAAAGAAGGCCGGCCCCTAAAGAACCGGCCTTCTTGGCCATACGATGTATGAGTGTTACTCAGTAACAACAACCTCACGGTCCTTGTAGAAGCCACAATTAGGGCATACGTGGTGAGGAAGCTTTGGAGCGCCGCACTGTGGGCATACAGAGCGAGCTGCTGCGTTAAGCTTGCTGTTTGCCGAACGACGGGTGTGGGTTGCGCCGCGGCCCTTCTTTTGTTTAGGTACTGCCATCTTAAACCTCTTTTGCTCTTGCTAGCGCCCCTAAAACATATGAGGGCGCGACCCATTCACATAATGCGTTGGATACTATACCACGTACTGACACATTTTGTACGTAGATACAGCATTTCTTCACCATTTAGGAGAAGAAATTTTATTTTACTCTTCCGAATCCGGCTCAATCACAAGATTTTTGAGAGCCGCAAACGGGTTTGAAGCAAGCTTTTCTTCTTCTCGCTTCTGCTCAATCTGAGCTGCATGACCGCAATCCTCTTCATTCAGATTGCAACCGCATACTGGGCATAGTCCCTTGCAGTCGGACTTGCACAGTACAACATAAGGCGTCTCCATAACAAGCGAAGGCAAAAGAGCCTCTGCAAGATCGATGGTTTTATCGGCATTTACTAAAACGTAATCTGCCTCATCTTCATCATCTGCAGAAATTACAGGCTCTTCAAAGAGATAATACTCATCTACCTCTGCGTTTAAAGAGAGATGTGCGTCCTCAAGACAACGGTCACACGTACCAACTGCGTCAGCACGAAGCATTCCGGTAACCAAAATGCCCTCACCCGCGTTGGTAAGCACTAGATCAAAATCAATTCCCATAGGAAGAGAAAATTCATGCTCCCCTAGCTCATACGAGTCTTCATTAAGATGACCCGCATAAGACACGGTATCGCCTGCATTTGCAAGACGATCATCTAGTGCATAAAGAACTGGTTGCATTGGAATTACCAGGCAACGTTATTGCTGGTGTTACGAGGACCAGAGTTCTCATCAAGTGTCTGACGAACACGAGAGACTGAGTTTGTCAGGCTCTTGAGGTTCTCCTCAAGGTGAGCAAGAACGGTATCTGCATACTCCTCAGCGTTGTAGCGAGTATCACGCTCATACTGCTCTGCCTGGTCACGAATGCCATCTGCCTGCTGCTGAGCAAGGCGGACAACCTCCTGGTCACCAGCAAGAATCATAGCCTGCTGCTGTGCGTCAGCAATGATGGATTCTGCCTGAGCACGTGCGCGCTCAAGGGTCTCATCCTCTTCCTTGATGATACGACGAGCGGTTGCAAACTCTTCTGGGAAGACACGACGAATCTCGTCAAGCAGCTCGTAGAAGTCCTGGGCATCAATAATCTTCTTGTTACCGCCATCCATAAAAGGTGACTTAGCCTCAGTTACCATCTGCTCAATCTCAGATACAAGGCTCTCAATTTCCTCGCCTGGCTGCATCCAGGGCTCCTTTCAATCCAATACATAAGCTGTGTTATATGCAGTTTTAGCCCTTATGAGCACGACGCATAAAACACCTTTTTAAGAATGTTAGCAGAATATAATGAAAAAGCAGGGCAAATATACTTAATTACCGCAATTATGCAGAGCATCAAGCTTTTTAATGACGTTCTTTGGTACCAAAAATGATACATCTGCGCCCATAGCTGAGATTTCCCTCACAATTGAAGAAGAAATGTAGCCGTACTCTGGACTGGACATAACAAAGACGCTCTCCAGCTCAGGAGCCATATGGGAGTTAAGATCTGCCTGTTGCAGCTCATACTCAAAGTCTGTCATAGCTCTCAGGCCTTTAACAACACCACCTGCGCCGCGAGCATTGCAGAAATCAACCAGAAGACCTTCCATAGGCTCTACAGAAACGTCCACAAGTCCTTCATCTACCAGAGCGTCTTTGAGCATCTGTACACGCTCTTCAAGAGAAAACGTAGTTCCCGTGCCGTGTTTGCGCTTGGAAGCTGCAACGGCTACCGTAACATTTTCAAAAAGGCGAGAAGCTCGTTTGATTACATCAAGGTGTCCGTTTGTGACGGGATCAAAAGTACCTGGTACAACTACGTGAGTGATGCTGTTCAACGTATCTCCTATCCCTCACAACGAACAAGTAAATCAACTTGAGCAATACCATAACGCTTACTCTTAGAAAGCTCAAAATTATCAAGAGAAACTGAATCAGATTTGTGGCTATGCTCATAGACTACTACAGCGTCTTTTGTCAGACTTCCCGCCTGAGTCAAGTCTTTGAGCAGCTTGGATACTACCTCTGCCTCAACAGCATAAGGAGGGTCCAAAAATACCACGTCAAAAGGACCTCCAAACAGCTGGGATGACTCAGCTAAGCGAGCTGTATCACCACAGATAACACTCATCTCAGAGGTACTTACACCAAGAGATTTAGCCGTACGCTTAATGCGATCACACGTCTTTCTATCTTTATCAACAAAAGCAGCGTATAGCGCTCCTCTAGAAAGAAGCTCAAAACCCATAGCACCTGAACCTGCAAAAGCGTCAAGCACTCTGGACTGACTGAGGTCAAGACCGCGAGAAGCCAAGATGGAGCTTGCTATGGCCTCGCGCGTACGATCAGTGGTTGGTCGCGTAGTCCCCTTGCCATCAGGGGCCTCAATTGCACGACCTTTCCATTTTCCGCCAACAATTCTCATGGGGTTTCTCGCCACCAAACCTATCTTGTACTGCAGTTCACCTGCAGGTTATTACTTATAGCCAAGCTCTTCAAAGTAGATACCAAAGCGATCTTTTGCCTCAATTCCCAGCGTAGCATAGGCGTCACTGGTAAGATTTGGGTCTTGAGCAGTAATTGCCAAAGCGTCCATGTGGGCCGCCTCAATGAGGTCCGCATCCGCGTAAAGATCAGAAATCTTGAGCGTGGTGCCGCCCGACTGACGGTATCCCAAGGTTTCTCCCTCGTGTCTGAGCTCAAGGTCAAGCTCTGCCAGGCGCGCGCCATCGGAGGTTTGCTCAAGCGCAGCTAAGCGCTTTCTTGCAGTAGAGCCTCGCTTGGCATTGCTGGCAAGATACACAGTTCCTGGAAAATCTCCTCGACCAACACGACCTCTGAGCTGATGCAACGTAGCCAAACCAAAACGATCCGCATTAAAGACAATCATGACCGTAGCGTTAGGAACGTCAACGCCAACTTCAATGACGGTAGTGGAGACCAGAATCTGCGTCTTATTTGCGCGGAACTTTTCCATTACCTGATCTTTTTGTGTCTCGGGCAGTCTGCCGGTCAAAAGATCACAGGTAAAGTCCTTGAAAACAGTCTTTGAGAGCTCCTCGTATACGCGAGTTGCACTGTAGAGCTTACCGTTTGTACGAGCGGCCTCAGGAACATCCTCAAGCTCTTCTTCAGAATCGCTTGGGTCAATTAAAGGGCAGACCAAATACGCCTGATGACCAGCCTGAACAGCTTCGGCGACAGCAGCATATGCCTGATCAAGATTCTCTGGAACGCACAGTTTGGTAGTAACGCCAGCGCCTGCCTTTGGTCTTTTGGTAATGCGAGACGTATCAACATCTCCGTACAAAGAAAGTGCCAGCGTACGCGGAATAGGCGTTGCACTCATGGCGAGAAGATCTACGCCCTGCCCCTTTTTGCGCAACGCTGTTCTTTGATCAACGCCAAAACGATGCTGCTCGTCTACAACAGCAAGGGTGAGCTGCTTAAATACCACACGGTCAGAAAGAAGCGCCGTAGTACCAAAGACAACGGACAAAGAGCCGTCAGCTAGGCAAAGTTCAATCTGTTGTCTCTCTTCTTCTGAGGTAGAGCCCGTAATAAGAGCCCACGTAATTCCCGCAAGTGAAAGCAAAGGACCAATCTTTTGAGCGTACTGCTGAGCAAGAACCGAGGTAGGAGCCATCACGGCAGCCTGAGTTGAAGAATCTGCTGCTGCAGCCAAGGCAACGGCAGCAACGGCTGTTTTACCAGTTCCAACGTCGCCTAAAAGCAGACGATTCATAATGCGTGGTGCAGTCATGTCAGAAAGAATCTCTTGAGCAGCATGGTTCTGCTCGTCAGTCAGAGCAAAGGGCAAAGCCTCAATCAGAGCCTTAACTTTAGGTCCATCTATAACGTGCTCAAAAGGCTTATGCCCTGCAAGCTCCAAGTTTCTTCTCGCCAAAAGAGCAAGCTGCAAACTTAAGAGCTCATCAAAAGCAAGGCGGCGACGGGCCTGTTCAGCTGCGTCCAAACTGGAGGGAAAATGAACCTCACGCAGCGCCGATGAGAGCGACATGAGGTGGTGTTTGGTGACAAGCTCTGAAGGCAGCCAATCACACACGCTTCCCGTGTCCGCCAAAGCCGCTGACATAATGCGACGCATCCATGCAGGACTCACGCCCTCGGTAGCTGGGTGAACAGGAAGAATTGCAGCTTTTGAAGGCGACTCTTTGGAGCGTGCTTCATCGTTTGAGTCAGACTTTGCCGTACTAAGCACCTCGTAAAATGGTGACTTCATCTGGCGGTAACCGTAGGCAAAGAGAACCTTACCGCTTAGCGCCACTTCATCGTCAACGTGGATTTGCTCAGCTATCCAAGGCTGCCTAAAAAACGAAGCTGTGAGCACGCCCGTATCATCCACAACCTCAATCTCAATAATGACCATTTTAGGACGTGGACGCTTAGTCTTTACCGAAGCAACGCGGCCCGTAATGGTAGCGTCCTCACCTATCTGCGCAAAAGCAATCTGCACGCGGTGAGAAAAATCGAGGTAGCGGTGAGGAACATTGAGCAAAAGGTCTCGTACACGCAGAATGCCGAGACGCTCAAGCGCCTCGGCACGATTTGCATTGACATACCTTAACCTGGTCACACTATCAACAAGTGAGCAGGTATGTGCTACTCGCTCTGATGCGGGAGCGATGCTTACCTTGGACTCAGACATTTCCTACTCAATAGAGAAGATAACTGGATAGAGTGGCTGCTCGCCGCGCTGAGCGTCAACCTCAAGGTCTGGATAGACATCCTCAATCTTGCTGGCGAGAAGATCGAGCTGCTCGTCAGAGAAGTCTTCACCTGCAAGAATGGTGAGGTTGTCACCCTCTTCCTCCTCTTGCATCTTGGCAATAAGGTCAAGCGTGACCTTCATGACATCAGAGCCGACAACATCAATGGAGCCGCCCTGGATACCCATGACATCACCATCGTGGATAGGAGTGCCGTCAGCTGCAGAAGAATCGCGGACTGCAGTAGTTACCTCACCGTAGCGAACGCCAGAGATAGCGTCAGTCATCTCTTCTACAAGCTCTTCAAATGGAACGCCATCTGCAACAACAAACATTGCAGCAAATGCCTGAAGAACAGACTTGGTTGGAATAACGGCAACCTTAACATCCTCACATGCGCTTGCAGCAGCCTCTGCTGCCATACGAATGTTGGAGTTGTTTGGCATAACAATGACCTGGTCTGCATTGGCCTCTTCAATTGCAGCAAGAATATCTGCAGTTGAAGGGTTCATAGTCTGACCACCAGAAACAACAACATCCACACCAAGAGACTTCAAGATTGATGCAGCGCCAGAACCAGCGGTTACGGCAACAAAGCCAAGCTCCTTTTTAGGTGCAGCTGCAGCCTTCTTATCTTCAGCGATCTTCTCGGTACGCTCCTTAGCTTCAAGGTCCATGTTGTGAATGAAGACCTCAAAAATCTGGCCGTACTTAAGCATGTACTCAAGAACCTTGTTTGGAGTATTTGAGTGAACGTGAATCTTGTAATCTGGGTTTGCGCCAACAAGAAGCTCGCAATCACCCATAGTTGCCAGGAAGTTCAGAGCTGCATCCTCGTCAAAGTCTGGGCTATCTGCCTTAAAGAGGAACTCATTGCAGTAACGGTACTCAGAACCCTCCCAGTCATCGTTGAGCTCAATCTCAACCTTTGCGCTGGTAGCAGCCTTAGCATCAGAAACAGAAACGGTTGTCTGGAAGTCAGTAGTCTCAGTCTTGCCGGTAACAGCGTTTACAAAGCCCTCAAGGAAGGTTGCAAAACCAAATGCACCGGAGTCAACAACACCGTTCTCTTTAAGAACAGGAAGAAGCTCAGGAGTGCGGGCAACAGACTCATATGCTTCAACAACCAGGGCATCCAAGACCTCAACTGGAGTGAGCTGAGACTTCTCAAGAGAGTCTGCCTTAGCAGAAACGTCCTTCAAAACGGTAAGAATAGTGCCCTCAACTGGCTTTCTAACAGCCTTAAACGCAACCTCTTTACCGCGGCGGAATGCGTGAGCAATATCCTTTGGAGTTACTGCCTCAGGATTTTTAACGTCACACAGACCCTCGGCAATACCACGAAGAATCTGAGACGTAATAACGCCAGAGTTACCACGAGCTCCCATCAAAGAACCGTGAGTGATTGCCTTTGCAATATCCTGCATGCTTGCATCTTGAGGAAGATCTTGAACCTCACGAACAACGGTGCCCAGGGTAAGGGACATGTTAGTGCCGGTGTCTCCATCTGGTACAGGGAAAACGTTGAGCTTGTTGATCTCTTCTGCTTTGTCTGCAACGGCAAGGGCTGCTACAGGGAAGCATGTACGAATGACATTTGAAATCACGTTAGACCTCAGTTCCTACTCATTTGAAGCAAAAAGCTTAGCGAGAATTACGCATGGCCTCGATATGTACAGTTACATCAACACATGAAAGCTCTGCAATTTGCTTAAGCAAAAACTTTACTGAGCTCTCAAGATTGTCGACAACAGACGCCATGTTAACGCCCTGCTCAACAACAATGTGAAGGTCAACCTGAACTCCCTTAGGAGTTGGGGTCACATCAATACCCTTACGAAGTCGGTATGTTGGAAGAAGACGAGCAACACCTGCTGCCTCATCAATCTCTGCCATGCCAACAACGCCATAACATTCCATAGCTGCATAGCCCGCCAGGTCAGCAAGGCAATCATTAGAAACTCTTAGTGTTCCGGGAACAGCGGTAGTCATTACATAACTCCTCTCGCAAGAACCAGGGTTAGTCATTGTTATTTAGTATACCGCAGAGCACATTTATTATTAAAGCGGCTTATATATACAAGTTGATAACCTTGCAATTGACAAATCTTTTTCTTGTTATTTAATCTTGGTGTAATAAATGAAAAACATTCAAAAGCTGTCTAAGAGCTATCTAATTGTGAATGTTATATTCATGCTTTGACAACACAATATATTGTGCTATATTTATTCGGCTATTTGGAAATTTTAGGCGCAGAGGGCGCCTATCCTATGGAGGTCTTACTCATGTCGAAGGTCTGTGATTTCTGCGGTAAGCACGCCGTTGCCGGTCGCTCCATCTCCCACTCTCACCGTACTGTGGCCCGCACCTTTAAGCCAAACATCCAGCGTGTTACTGTCGTTGTCGATGGCCAGCGCAAGAAGATGAATGTTTGCTCCCGTTGCCTCAAGTCCGGCAAGATTGCTCGCAACTAAGCAACTCAGCTCGTCTTACCTCAAATTTAAAAAGGTCGCTTCGGCGACCTTTTTTCTTAGCTCGATTATCAGTCGATAACCACAAACATAGCCTGCTAGGGCTTATCGTCACATGTTGGGGCTTTGTAACTCAAACGCAGCCCCGACGCGACTTGATGAACGTTTTAGTTCCAAAGCTGCACCAAAAGACAGCCCTTCTCGCACCTTACCCAGGCATTGTCTGATTCAACTATGTTTGAAATACCGTCGTCTCCCAGCAAGGTGAACTTCTGGTGATCAAGATTCCACTTCATGCCGGTCTCAGAAACCTCGCACTCCTCTGACAAAGCTACAAGAGAAATCTTTTTACCTACATTGATAGTGTTCAGCTGCCAAGAATCCACCTGGCCAGCAACTAAAAAGCGCATCTCAAAGTCATTCTCAATAACTCGAACGCTTGCCTTGCCCGTCTTTGCCCATGTAGCGAGAAGACCAAGCACTACAAGCTGGTGATCAAGGTGGCCACCAGATGTGGAGACAACCGTCAGAGAGAGCTTGCTATCTCTACGAATTGCCTCATATTCAGCTGATTTCAATGCTAGCGCCAGGTCGGTATCGTACTTGTCCGCATTAAACTTCATGCAAGGTACCTGCTGCTCTTTGAGCCAAGCCAGAGTTTTTGGTGTAGCCGAGTCAAAGTCTCCAAGCGCAAGTTGTGGAATCACGCCGGCAGCATGACAGACATCTGCGCCATGGTCGACCGCTATCAGGTAGTCAGCGCTCTGGGCGCAGGAAGAGAGCGTCGTGTGCGAAACCGCCTCTGGGGATCCGCCCACAACAAGGACCTCAAGGGGTTTCTCGCCAGAAGGTGCTACGGTCAGAGGACGCTCGTAGTCCTGAAGGCGCAGAAGCGACAGCTCACCGTAGGTGTGGGCAAAGATGTTAGAGTGCTCGCGCATAAAGATGGGGTCGCGGCCATCGTGGTCGTTGTAGAGCGCTACCACAGGAAATCCTGCATTTTGAGCTGTCTGTGCGCCAAACGGAGCATCCTCGAAGACCCAGGTAGTTGCCTTATCGGTGCCAAGACGGCGAAGGGCCTCAAGGTAAACATCGGGCTCAACCTTGTCCACTCCCCCAACATCTTCTGTTGAAACCACTGTTTTAAAGAAGTGCTCAATACCTTGAGCTGCCAGAGCTGCACGAACTTCTCGCACGGGAGTTGACGAAGCAACGGCCAGAGGAATGCCTGCGTCGTGGAGTTCCTGTAAGAACTCCTTTGCACCGGGAATGATTGAAACATGATGTTGGTACTGATCAGTTACGTACGCGCAGAACTCTTCATATAAAGCTTCCGCTGTAATAGGCAAATCCAGCTCATCAACGCAAATCTGACATCCACCAATGAGGGAAACAGCCTCTACGCGATCAAAAATATCCGAATCAATAGTCTTGCCATATTTAGGAAGAACAGCGCCAAAAACGTTATGCCAAACGCACATTGAATCAACAAGAGTTCCATCGCAATCAAAAATTGCACCGGTCACCTGCATAATGCCTCCGTAAACAAACTTATTAGTTGCAATCGTGAAATATCTACTCTAAGTAGGGTAAAGTATCTCACGTTTATAAATTGTTTTCATGGAGGATGCATGGCACGTTATAGCTATCATTGCACACACTGCGACAATACCTTTGAGATTGAGCGTCCAATGAGCCTGAAGATTGAAGCTCCTCAGTGCCCAAAATGCGGACACGAGACTGAGCGCGTTTACAACACCTCAACCATTGTCTTTAAGGGCAGCGGTTTTTATAACACCGATAGCAAAGGAAAGTAATTCAACGCTTTTTGGCTCTCTAGACCGCTCATAAACCGTATTTGTGAAGCTCTTGTTGTGATACACAGCAAGAGCTTTTATTTGCGCTTAAGGACCGCCATAAAGTGAGCATCACAATCAGCAGACGCAAAAGCCGTCTGCAAAAATCCCTCTGGTGTAATGCACGTATCGAGAAACTCTTGAGCTTCTGTCGTTAAGCATGCACGGGCGGGGCACTCAAAAAGATTTTGCACCTCAAAGTGAGAACCCTCTGAACTTGCAAGAAAATCGTCAATAACCTGCTGATTCTCTGAATTTGAGAGCGAGCACGTTGCATAGACTAAATAGCCACCAATCTCTACACGGCTGCTACAGCTCTGCAAGAGTTTGGTTTGTAAAGCGGTAAGCTCTCCGCCGTCATACAAACTTTCTGGTGACAAATTCCACGCAATCTCTGGATGACGACGAAGGGTGCCCAAACCAGAACAGGGAGCGTCAATAAAAACCACGTCAAAGCTCTGATTAAGCTCCTCTGGAACCTCTGGTGACACAAACAGTGTAGCGTCAAACGTGAGTGATGTAACCTGATCTGAAAGGCCAGCAGTTTTCAATCTTCTTTTTGAAACGTGGGACTTTCCCTTTACAAGTTCAACAGCGGTTATGTGGGTATTCTCTTTATCAAGCGCCTCAAATGCGTGAGAAAGCAACAAGGATTTGGTTCCTCTGCCCTGTCCAACCTCAAGAAGAGTATGGTGGGCATAGGAAGCGGTAAGAAGAGCCACAAGTTGAGAAGCTAAATCTGCAGGAACAAGCTGAACTTTCTTTACATATGCATCAACGTTCAGTTGAGCAGGATTTTTTACCTCATACACATCTGGCAGAACTGTTTGCTGTAAATCTAAAGAGCTGCTCTGCAATTGTTGTTCTGATACGTTTCTTTGTAGAACATATACAGGAGCTGGGTTTTTAAGATTAAGAATGAGTTTTTGAGCAGCAGATTCTCCCAGCGACTCAATAATCTCCAAACAAATCCACTCAGGAATGCCTGACGCCCACGAAAGCTCTGAAGGAGATTTGGGATTCTTTGTACGCGTAAGCTGAGCTTCTTTTTCAGAAATTTTTCTAAGCACAGCATTTGCAAGGCCAGAAGAACGCTTTGAGATAGACTTTACCAGCTCAACACCTTGGCTAATGGCGGCGTCACGTCTAGTCTCTAAATATAAAACCTCAAATACAGCAATACGGAGAGCGTCCTGAACCTTTGGCTCTAGATGAATACCTGACTTAAGATGATTCCTCAGAGCTTGATCAAGTTTGCCCTTTGTGAGGGTAGTCCCTAGTGCAAGGCGTGTAGCAAAAGCTTTGTCTTGTACAGAGAGTTCCAAGAAATCTTTTGACTCTCGTAAGTAATCACGAATACGTAAATTATTGCGTCTACACTCAAAGAATACCTGATAGGCCACTCTTCGAGCAGGAGTTAAGGTGGCCATTATTGAAGCATCTGCCAGGTCATCTGGGACTTCTGAAGTCCTGCGGCAAATGATTTTGCATCCATAGAGCGCTTGCCATCTGGACGCACCTCAAGAAGCTCAAGGATGCCTTCAGCACAGCCAAGGAACAACCTATGATCTTGAAGAGCAACCTGACCTTGGGCAACAGAGGCTTCACTTGGAGCTAGCTGAGCGGAGAGAACACGCAAAGATCTGCCACCAACCGAAGCGCGCGCAGGAGCTGTATCAGAAGAAGCTTGAACCCTCAAAGCATTTGCCTGCGCAGAATCCTCTGGGTTAAGCTTCATTTCTTGCTTGGTAACTTTAGGAGCAAACGTTACTTCTCGCTCATCCTGTACATGCCACTCAAGAGAGCCTTCCTTGAGCTCAGAAAGAGCCTCAGACAGTGCGTCAGCACCCAAATGTGCTAGAGCATCAGTGAGCTGCTCGGTATTTTTGGAGCCGACCTCACACGATGCTTGCTTGCACCAGTCTCCCGCATCAAGCTCGTGCGCAATCTTCATGATAGAAACGCCAGCAAGCACATCACCCGCGAGGATAGCACGCTGAATTGGAGCGGCTCCTCGCCAGCGAGGCAGCAGCGACGCGTGTACATTCAGAGCACCATAAGGTGCAAGAGAGATAACTTCATCTGGCAAAATACAGCCAAAAGCAACCACGCAGAGCGCTTCTGGTTGTACCTCTTGCATGGCAGAAATTACTTCTGGAGTCATGCGGTTTGCCTCAAGAACGGGCAATCCTAGTTTTTGTGCGCATTCTTTTACGGGAGACGGCTCAAGTGTTTTACCACGACCGCGAACAGCGTCTGGCCTTGTAATGACCAGAGCAACCTGGTGGTCATGGGCAAGTTTTTTGAGCGATGGAACAGCAAAATCTGGAGTTCCCATAAAGACTACGCGCATGTCAACTCCTAATAGTCTGTTTGACCAGGACGGGCACCAGAAGCCAACGCCTCTTTGTACTCCTGCAGCGTCTCCATACGAGCACCTGGTCCCAGGTGATCTGGCATGGTTACGCCGTTGATGTGGTCAATCTCATGCTGCAAACAAACGGCGAGAAGATCTCCTTCTGCTTCATAGCGCATCAGATCGCCCTCGAGGTTATATGCGTGAACGACAACATGGCTTGGGCGCGTAACCGGAACGGTAATGCCTGGGAACGAAAGACAGCCCTCTTCGTATACACGAGGTTCGCCATCTGCAACTTTAATCTCTGGATTAATGAGCACAAAAGGGTTCTCTTGGCCATTTGGATAGTCAACATCGATGACTACCATGCGCTTCATGTAACCAACCTGAGGGCCCGCAAGACCAACGCCGTCGGTAGCATACATAACTTTGAGCATGTGCTCAGCCATCTTACGGACATCGTCGTTAATATCATCAATCTCTTCGCACTCTTGGCTCAGACGAGGGTCTGGCCAAAGTACCATATCATCAGCTTCAGAACTCATAACTATCCTTACATCATGTCGTAAGCATCAACATCTAATGTCATGTTGATACCCACTCTTTTATCAAGTGAAGCAGCACATTCAGAAAGAATTTCTCCTACCTGAGCATCCACGGGAGCCTTTACCAAAATATGCCTGCGATACTTATCTTTTACCTTGGCTTTTACACAATCAGCAGGACCCAAAATCTCCCATCCTGTTTGCGCGTCTAACTTTGCATGCAGCGCCTCTGCCATCTGATCCGCTACGCGACGAACTTCTTTTTCTGAAGCTCCCCAGAAAAGCACATTAGACAACCGCGAGAAGGGCGGATAAGCCCCCTCTCTTCTCTCTTTAAGTTCTGCATCAAGAAACGGCCGTCTGTCATGTGTAACTACAGAAGCAATAGCAGGATGTGTTGACCAGTACGACTGAATGATGACCTTACCTGGCTTTTCTCCCCTGCCCGCACGACCAGCAACCTGCTCTAGCAAGTCAAATGTTCTCTCAGCTGCTCTAAAATCTGGCAGCTTAAGCATGGTATCGGCGTTGATAACGCCAACCAAGGTGACATCAGGGAAATCCAGGCCCTTTGCAATCATCTGCGTACCAATGAGCACCGCTCCAGGGATTGCATCAAAAAGCTCAAGAAGGCGCTGATGTTCGCCCTTTTTGGCCGTGGTATCGGCGTCCATACGAATAATTGGCGCATCGCTACCAAGCAGAAGCTTAAGCTCATCTTCTACACGCTGTGTTCCCACACCATATGCACCCATATAACGGCTGCCGCAGTTTGGACATTTGCTGGAAGGGTTAGGATACGCATGCTGAGACCACTGCCTGCCGCAACTGTGACAAACAAGAGAATGCGTGCGCTCATGGTACGTGAGAGACGTCGAGCAATGCGGACACTCGGGCACACAGCCACACTCACGACACATCAAAAAGTTTGCGAATCCTCGACGATTAAGGAGCAGAACGCTTTTCTCGCCACGCTCTGTTGTCTCCTGCAAAGCCTCAGCAAGAGCTGCCGAGAAGACCGATCTGCCTCCGTTTTTGAACTGGGAAGCCATATCAACTACCTGGACTTGCGGGAGCACCGCCACACCGGGCCTCTCGGTCATGGCAACGCGCGTCCAATTAGTATCGCGCCAGCTTCCTTGAGCTGTTCGGTATAAGCTCTCAAGCGAAGGTGTTGCAGAACCAAGCACCAGCGCAGCACCGCGAAGACGGGCCATTTGAGCAGCTACTTCTCTTGCGTGATAGCGTGGGAGCGAATCTTGCTTGTACGAAGCCTCGTGTTCCTCGTCAATGATGTACAGTCCAGGGTTTTGGATGGGCGCAA
>CAURLG010000016.1:0-26349 GCA_963525825.1 uncultured Atopobium sp.
GGATTTGCTTTGGACCGGAGTTCGATTCTCCGCACCTCCACCATACATTCGTTACCCAGACTTTTATTTGAAAGTCTGGGTTTATTTTTACTATTAGTTTTAGAACACTTATAAATGGACTTTAAGTAATAAGATTTACTCTTTTTAACTCGTGTTAATAATACGGAGAACCGATTGCGTTAAATTGAAATAACGTTAGGTAGTAACTCTTGAAAAATGAAAGTGAAAAAATGAAAAAGAAGTCTCAAGAAGAGTTTGTGGCTGAATTGTCAAAACGTAATCAAGAGATTGAAGTTTTAGGTAAATACACTGGGTCTAAAGATCCAATTAAAGTAAGGTGCACCACTTGCGGAAATGAGTGGAATCCTCAAGCGGGTAGTCTACTTCGTGGTTCTGGATGTCCGAATTACTATAGACATCCTGGAGGTGTTACAAAAAGAAGAAAACGCACCCCAGACCAATTTGTCAGTGAAATGCAGATAATCAATCCCGATATTGAGATACTTGGAGAATATGAGAGAGCCACCGAGAGGGTAACGGTTAAATGCTTAAAATGCAGTAATGTTTGGACGCCAAAGGCATATAGTTTACTCTCCGGCAAAGGATGCCCTATTTGCGCTGCAAAAAGAGGAGCCTTAAACAATAAGGGATTAACAGGGCTCAAATCAATCGAACAATTTGTATCAGAGTTAAAAGCAGTAGATAAGTCTATTGAAGTTGTAGGGGCTTACGTAAATACACATACAGATATAAAGTTGCGTTGTTTGCGATGTGGACATGATTGGTTTGCGAAACCGTATTCACTTTTGCAAGGGCATGGCTGTCCAAGATGTGCAAAATCAGGAACAAGTTTTATGGAGCAATTTATCCTTCTTTCTTTTAGAGAGGTGTTGGGTAAAGAGGCAGTACTATCTCGGGATAAGTCTCTTATAGGTATGGAGTTGGATATTTATATACCTGAATTAAATTTTGCTATTGAGCCGGGAAATTGGCTACTTCATCAAAAATCGCTTAAAAGAGACGAGTTAAAAAGACAAAAATGCTTAGAAAAAGACGTTCGTCTAATTACAGTTTATGACAAATTTCCTAAGGGTCAAATTGTGCCTTTTGATAAAAATATTTATACATTTGAGTGTGACTTAAACCGCAGCGAACGATCAATAATAAAAAATTTAGTTCTAGAGTTGTTTTCCAGGGCAGGAATTGAAGTAGAACATTCCTCTCTTGACTGGAAGAAAATTGAAAAAGAATCTTATGAGCACTCCAAGTCACTAACACATGAGATATTTGTTAAGAGGTTAGCTTTTATTAATCAAGACATTGAAGTAATCGGTTTTTATCAAAACGCAAATAAAAGACTTAGAGTGAAGTGTAAGGTTTGTGGATATGAATGGGATGGTGTGCCAGCAAGCTTACTTAGCGGCGATGGCTGCAGGAAATGTGGAACCAAGAAAGCGCACATGCATACAATAAAGAGTCAGCTGACATTTGAAAAAGAAGTTGCTGCTGTAAATCCTGATGTAGAAATAATTGGTGTCTATACGGGACGACATTCTAAAGTAAAAACTAGATGTAAGATTTGTGGTTATGAATGGGAACCAAAGGCATCAAGCTTGCTCCACGGAGGTAGTCATAAAGGTGCAGTGAGCATGCATAGAGATCTTAAGAGAAAAGTCAGTAATTGATTCGGACATCACTTAAAAGTTAACTAAAAAATAGTTTGTTCAGTATTGTAGAAGAGCCGCACTCCGATGTATTTGGAGTGCGGCTTTTGCTGTTCAGGATTTATTTTTACGTTGGCGTTTGTTTTTTACTCGTTTAGCGGAAAGTCATAGGCTACGGACAGTTGAGGGGTAATATTTAGTTAGCAAAATCTAACAAATACCAAAAGGCAAGTTCAAACACCATTTTCTGCACGTATAGTCCATAGCGTTGGTGGATTGCTTTTCAAATCAAATGACGACGTGAATGGAAAATAGGATCGAGGCGAAGCAATGTCAAAGAGCGCTTCAAAGTTTCAAAAAGTGCTGATGTCGTGGGTGTATCGCGGAAAAGAAATATTTAAGCCCCTTAACACAGGTGCCATTGATGAACACGTGAGGTGCATACGTGAGTATGTGGCCAATATTTTCTTCTACACTAAAGGCAGTACTACCATCATGATTGACGCAGGGTACAGCTATGATCGCCTGCAAGAAAAGATGGACTGGCTGGGAATTGACCCTAAGGCAATCGAGCATATTCTGATCACTCACCTAGATACCGATCATATTGGCGCAATTGAGTCGGACAGTGACCAGCTTTTCAGTCACGCACAGGTTTATATTGGCGATGTTGAAAATAGGTATTTAACAGGAGAAGTTCGTCGCCGTGTAATGAATGGCTGGTTTAAGCTGCCAAAGGTGATCATTCCAAATAAAAAGACACTTCTGCATGATGGGGAAGTGTTTGAAATTGATGGCATAAAAATCGAAACAATTCTTGTCCCCGGCCATACCTGGGGTCACGTGGTGTACTTGATTGATGACGAGTATTTATTCTCTGCCGATACCATCTGGCTGGGAGCAGACGGCGGTTATAGCTTTATCAATAAGCTTGCAGAAGACAATAAACTGGCTGTTGAATCGCTTGCAAGGCTAGAGGGCATTCTGCGCCAGCGTGGACTTAATCCCAAAATTATCACCGGGCATACAGGCTGGGCGGATGACATCAACTTTGTTTTTGCTCATACCGATGAGGTGTGTAACGTCAACAAGTCAGTTAAAGTTCATGACCCTAAGGCACCATATGATGCTTACGATGAGCGCGACGACACACGCGAAAACGCAACGAGCACACCGCTTCTGCCCTGTAATAGGTAACGCCGGAGCAATAAAGAGCACATGATAATCGCATGTTAAGACTCTGTCAGAAATGGCAGAGTCTTTTTTCTGAAGCTTTAGCCTGTTGAGCGCGAGAAGCGTGCGAAACATAAAACCACCCGCTATTGAACTGCCTCCTATTTCTCGTGTCCAAGAAATGGGAGGCAGTTCACATCCCCGCGACGACGGCGTTGGCCATGAGCGTGCGCAGCCTCACGTAGGCGGCCTGGTTGCCCCCGCACTCCCTGCGGATCGCGTCGTCGAGGTGGCGCATGCTGTTCGGCCTCTTCGCGGTCATGAGAGCTCCTCCCTCAGGTCGTCCATCTCCCCGCTGGTTATGTATCCCTCGTGCTGGGCCGTCTCCGCGGCCTCGTGCGCCCGCTCGCGCCCGAGTCTCGGCGCGGCGGCGCGGATGGCATCGGCCGCGCGCTGGCAGCGCACGCCCTCGTAGTGCGTGGTGCTCTCCCCCTGGCGCATGCTCAGCACGGTGACGCCCTGGCCGACGTCGCGCCTGACCCTCCTTGGGGAGGCGACCCAGATGCGTGTGGGGTCAGTGGGGGTGAGGCCCAGCAGCGCCACGACGGACTCGCCCCAGAGGTAGGCCCCCTCGCCCGCGGCCTTCACCGCGATGGCGTAGGGGGCGGCCTCTTGGTGGGGCCAGACGGGCATCCTGTAGACGCCCCGGGCGACGCGCACGAGCTTACCGCGCCGCTCCTGCTGGACGAGCTCGGTGTTGGGGATGCCGAACTCCTTCGCCTCGGCGGAGGTGACGAGCCCGAAGTCGTCCACGTTCGCGTATATGTCGTCGATAATTGCCATGGCAGAAGTATATCGCATGTGAGCTACTTTTGACACCATGATCTTCACGCCCGTGGCGGGTGGTTGTGATTGCAGACAGAAAGTGATTAAAGTTTTTCAGAATTTCTCGTTGACATATTCCACAAGTGGAACTACTATCGTTATAAGATATTCAACAAGTGGAATATAAGGAGATGAGAGATTTGCTCAAGCAGGGAATTCTTGGTCTCTTGAATTATGGAGATATGTCCGGCTACGAGATTAAAACCATCTTTCAACAGTCGCTTAATTACTTCTGGACTGCTCAGACAAGTCAGATTTACAGAGAGCTGCAGTCGCTAGAAAAAGACGGCTGGGTTACCTCAACGCTTGTCGCTCAAAAAGGAAAGCCGGATAAAAAGGTTTTCTCGATAACTGAAGCTGGCAAAGAAGAGTTGCAGAGGTGGCTGAGGGAAGACTCGCAGTCCTCGGTGCTGCGCATTCCGCTTTTGATGCAGACATTCTTTAGGGGCGAGTGCTCCTACGAGGAAAACCTTGCGTTCTTCAAACGAATCGCAGATAACGCCTCATCGTTTCCTGGTGGAAGTGAGCTGGCAGCTGGCGCGGTGGCCGCTTACGCAGCGCAAATGGGTGATCCAGAGAAGGCATTGTTTTGGCAATTTACTATCGAGTACGGCAAGATGCACGAGGAAATGCTTAGAGCATGGAGCGAGAAGTGCATGAAGGAGCTGGAGGCGCACCATGAACATTCTGCTCATTAATGGCAGCCCCAAGGGCAAAGCTAGCAACTCTCTGCGTCTTGCTAAGAGTTTTATCGAGGGCGTCTCCGAGCAGCACGCCAATGAAGATGTGACTGTTGAGCAGCTCAACGTTGCCACTATGGACATCAAGCCATGCAAGGGATGCTTCCACTGCTGGAAGAACACGCCTGGCAAATGCATTATGTCGGACGATGAAGAAGCCGTCATCCAAAAGCAGCTCTGGGCTGACCTGGTTATTTGGAGTTTTCCGCTCTACTACTTCAACGTACCTGGACTGCTGAAGAACCTTATTGATCGCCAGCTTCCCATGAGTCTGCCCTTCATGAGCGACGCAAACAGGGGATATGGAAGCGGAGCCCACGAGTCCCGCTACGACATGTCCGGCAAGAAGCACGTTCTTATCTCTACCTGCGGATTCTATTCGTCAGAGGGCAACTACGATAGCGTTACCAAGATGTTTGACCACATTCTTGGCCAGGGCAATTACGAGAGCATTTTCTGCGGTCAGGGCGAGCTCTTCCGCGTAAAGGAGCTTTCTGCACGCACCAACCAGTACCTCGAGCTTGTCAAAAAGGCTGGTACAGAATACGCTCAGGGCGGCATTTCTGACCAGACAAAAGCCGAACTCAAAGTCTTGCTGTATCCAAAAGAGATGTTTGAGCAGATGGCGGATGCAAGCTGGGGAATTTCTCGCGATACAAGCGCTCAGGGCAGCACAAACGCTGGCGAGAAACCCGTTGAGCAGGTGCCGTTCGACCATATCTTTACCTCGCAGATGGCGGCCCTGTATGATAAGACGGCTTACGACGGAAAAGATCGCGTGCTTGAGATGAACTACACCGATCTTGGGCGTAGCTACCAGATTCTGCTGGGCAAAGACGGCAGCAGGGTCTTTACTGACGGTAGCCTCACTACCACGACAAAGCTCAACACTCCGTTTGAGGTCTGGCAGTCCATTTCTAGGGGCGAGATTAGTGGACCAGAGGCGCTGGGCAAGCGTCTGTATACCGTTGAGGGCGATTTTTCCTTCATGATTGATTGGGATAAGTACTTTGGTCCCACTCCTGGCGGCGCATCTGGAGGTGCGCAGGATGCGTCGGCTAAAGAAGCTGGTAGCGCGCAGAAAAATCCGCAGATGATTACAATGCTGCTCCCTTGGATTACCTTCTGGACTGCAACAGCGTTTGATTCTCAGGTTGGCGCCATGATTGTGCTGCTTGTTACTGCTTTAATGCCGCTTATTATGAGGAACTTCAAGTTCACCATCTGGGACAGAATTTCATTTGCCCTGGTTGGCGCATTGTCTGCAGGCGTTTTTATGAGCGGAAATGGCGACAGCAACCTCATTGTCAATTTGGGTTACCTGGCTTTTGGCCTTATGTGGCTTGCATCATGCCTTACTAAGGAACCTCTCTGCGCTGCATATGTTAAGTACAGCTACGGCGGAGATAATGCCTACAACAATCCGCTGTTCATGAAGACAAATTATATTTTGGCTGCATGTTGGGGTGCTATGTACGTGTTAACGGCCATTTGGAGCTGGTTTGCAGTTCAAAATGGTGTGGGCGGTATTTTGGTTATTGTGAATAACCTGGTTCCTATTGGAATGGGCCTGTTTACGGCGTGGTTCCAAAAGTGGTATCCAGCTAAGATGGCAAGCGGAAAGTAAGCAATTCAATCCGCTACAAAACTCCTACACATCAAAAGAGAGCCAGTACTGAACTGCTTCCCATTTCTTATGTCCAAGAAATGGGAAGCAGTTCATATGCGGGTGATTATGATTCTGTAGCGTGTTAGCGTTGGCTTTGAGGCCTGGCGCACAAAATAGCGTAGCTTTGGTAGGTTTTGCTAAAGAATCGACATGTTTCTAATCAAGATAGCCAGGCAGCTAGGCGGTCACACTACCTGATATGCATCTCTATGCATAAACTTCATCTAATATGCTTGAAAATGAATAGAGAAATATAAGAAATTTAACTATCGATAAATTCTGTATCTATAGAACACACCTAAGTCAGATATTCTGCTCAGATGGGGGCATATTACACACCTAATGACGATAATCTGCATGATTGGGGTATTTTCAGCGTCATGTATACGTCTTTTTAACAGATTATCCGACTTAGATGTGTTTTGAACTGCCTCCTATTTCTCGTGTCCAAGAAATAGGAGGTAGTTCACTTTTTGGGCTTCTCGTCGCTTTGCTTTACTATAGCCACATAAGGAGATGATGCGACATGAATAAAGCGGCTCAAGTAATCAAGAACCTTTCACAGGGCTTTTTAATTTCGGGTATTTTAAGTGCGCTCATGGGTGCATACTACCTGTTCGCTAAGGCAGGGCTTCCTTTGCAAGATCCTCCGCTGGCGCTCAAAATTCAATACGAGATTGACTTTGGCGTTGGCGAGAAAATGTTTATGTTAGGTCTAACCTGCCTGTTTATCGGCTGCGTTGGCTATACCGTTGCATGGATTTGCTCCAAGACAGAGAAAGTTCAAGAGCCAGATAATCACCAAGCTGGTAGACCTTCTCGCCCTGGCGGAGCAAACTAAGGCGCGTGAGCAGAGGCGCGCGGACCGAAGCTGCGGGCTGGGTGCGGCATCTTGAAGTGCGACGGCCTGAATTCATATTCGCAAGCAGCAGATGCGGTGCGGATACAAAAATTTGAACTATTTTCAAAACAGTACTGTCCATGTGAACTGTACTATTTATCAGCCAAATTCACTTTTTATGTGAATACTAATTTCTCATATGTTTTGGCTATCAATTTGTAAGAAAATATAGATGTAATATGCACATCTTTTTGAGGGGCCATCATGAAAAAAGGTTTTCTTAAGAGAATCTCAGTCTTTCTCACCATGGTTGTGGCATGCCTGTTTATGTCTATTAACACAGCTCAGGCACTTGATCGCCAGAAAGACGATAGTGATCTTACCCAGATCAACATTTACCAGTTCACGCTGACCAGAGACAACATGACTGTTCTCTCGCAGGGAACTGGCGTTAAGCGTGTAGAGATTCCTGCTTCTGATACAGGCAGACTGCCCTCAACAGCTTTTGTTGTTCAGCCAACTAAAGACGGTTCCAACCAGCAGTATAACCAGCCTCTTTCGCTGAAGTTTTCTAACGCTGGCACCGTTGACGGCAAGGACGTTGACGTCTATGTCACCATCAACTCTCTGGGCCTTACCCTCCAGAGTGCAAATGCAGATTACAACAACCCTAACAAGACCGATGTGCCTTTCTTGACGGTTGACGAGAACTGGGGCTCCAAATCCTTCCAGATTATGGACTACATCGATGTAAATCACCCTAGCTATACTGCTGATATCTTTAGGGCTTATGCAATCAACGCTAACGTAACTGTTGAGCTAAGGTACACCGATGGCACCCCTTGTGACCTCAAGCTTGTTATGCAGCCAAGCGATATTGACGTTGTCGGTGATGCTGGCGCAAACGAGACCTTCTCGCTTATTAACGCCAATAGCACCATCGATAGCATTGTTATGAACAACAGGAACATTCTTGTTGAGAGCACCAGCGGTAGCAATATTACCTGGAATCCTGTTCGTGGAACTTCTGGTCCTGACCAGGAGAAGAACCTTGCAGGTTTTGCTGTTAAGTCCAAGTCAAGCAGTATGACGTTTGAGTCCACCAGCGCGGCTACCAGCGGCAGCCTTTTTGGCGTATACACTGAGGCAATTACTCCAGCTCCAGTAAAGGCCGTTGATCCAGAGCAGGCTCCTGCTAAGGCCGGAGAAACCATCACCTACACCGGCACCTTTACGCTGCCAAGGCAGGGCATTGATACCATCGGCAAGATTAAGTCGATGAGCATGGTTGACACCTTTGACGAGCGCCTTGATTTCCAGAGCCTCACCGTAAGCTTTGACGGTCAGACCCTGACCGAAGGCACTGACTATACCGTTGCTGTTGACGGCCAGAAGGTTACGGTCAACATCAAGGACCACCTGCTCACCAAGGCAAATGGCGGCAAGAAGTTTGTTATTACCTACAAGACTGTTACAAACAGCAAGGTAGAGACTGACGGCTCCAACATTGATAACGAGCTCACACAGGTTGTCGACGGAAACGTTGCTCACTCCAATAAGGTAACCACTGAGCTTCTGTACGAGAAGACCCACGAGTTTGTAAGCGGCACTCCTAACAGGGAGCTTCCTCAGGAGGTCCTGGACCTGCTTCCTGGTAAGCAGACTAGAATTCCTAACGGAACCACCGTTACCCCTGATCAGCCTCTTGGTGGTGTTACTCGCGTAGAGACTCCAGATGGAACGTGGGTGTTTATCGGTTACGATCACGATTCCGAGGTCATTGACCACAAAAACGCTCACTTTATTGGCGTTTGGGTAGTTCTGCCTCAGCCAAAGAAGGACGTCCTGGATGGTCAGGGTAACTCCATCGACGGCAACAAGGTAACTGCTGGTCAGGTGCTCACTTATTCCGTTACCTACACCAACACCACCAACACTGCTCGCGATGTAACCATCACCGATGTCATCCCAGAGCACACAACTTACGTTGATGGCTCCGCTGATAACGGCGGCACCTACGACCCAGCTACGCGTACTGTAACCTGGACACAGAACGTTGCTTCGGGCGACACGCTCACTGTAACCTTCCAGGTCAAGGTCAACAAGGGCGAGAAGGACGTTACGGTTGTAAACACTGCCCACGTCAGCGATGGTCTTATCGACACAGATACCAATACCACCACCAACCCTGTTGTCCCTAAGCCTCGCAAGTCCCGCACTCCTTATACCGGCGACGATGCATTGCAGAACACACTGATGTTTGCTATTGCAGGCGGCGCAGCAGTTCTCTTTGCGTTGGGCACACTCAAGCTTCACGCAGCTAGAAACTAAGCTGCGACAAGGCTGACGCTCGCAGGTATGGCGCGTGGAAGCCACAGATTTAGCACGCAGTAACTTTAAGCCGCTCTCATCTTGAGGGCGGCTTTTTGTATGGGTGCGCGCGCGAACGCGTTTGCGCGTGCAAGTTTGGGCGCGCAGAAAGCGATACTTGGAGCGCAAAGAATGCACTTCATACGTCAGTTAGTGCATTTGGGCGATATGAGACCATAGATAAGAACCGCAACAGTTACTCTAAATATGCCTTAAGGCAAGGATGCAAGCGGGTCACAGTCCGGCTGCAGCAAGAAAACAAGACATTTGGTTAAGCAAGTTGTTTGGATGTGCCATGGAAATTCGAGTGGTTGAAGAAAAAGGTCGCGCACAAATCGAGGTGACTATTTTGAGTGGTCCTGATGACCCGCGCGTTTCGGGAATTGTTCGCCAGCTTCAGATGGTTGACGGAAAGATGGCCGGATACGTTCCCGGGACCATCAACAGACGCGTTGTTCTTCTCGCGGATGTCTCGTGGATTCAAACGGACAGCAAATTGACGCTGATTCACCTGGTAAACGGGGAGACGCTGGAAAGTTCTAGCCGTCTGACTGAGCTCGAGGACGCTCTCAAGGATACGGCGTTTGTGCGCACTTCTCGACAGGAACTGGTCAACTTAGATCAGGTTACGGGTATCAAACCCGCAGGTTCTGGCCGCATACTGCTGTCACTTGGCGAGAAAACCCTTGTTGCTTCAAGAAAGTACGCCGCCGAAATCAAGCGATGCATTGGAATTGTGTAAGGGCCAGCGGATTTTCTCGCGCATCGCTCCCGGTGCCGAGCGCCAAACACCACTCGAACCACACTTTAACAGCAGTTTTATCCCAGAGAAGGGAACATCATGGAACGCAACGAATCACAAAACTGGCAAGGAATTGAGCGAGAGACTCAGCAAGAATTTGATGAGGGACTCAATAAAACAGTAGGTCAAATCATGTGCAAAGGTATTTCAGGTGGCGCGATATGCTTCACCGGCATCTCGCTTGTGTATGGCGTCATTGCGCTGGCAATCAATTATGGTGACAGGCAAAATAACATCATACTTCTTACGCTGATTGCCGCCGGCGTCCTGTCGGGGGTTTACCAGCAGATTTGGTTCAACTATCAGCCTCTGATTACTAAGCTCAGCTACCTTCACAGGTTTCTTGGCTTCAACGTTTGCCTGTTCCCAACGCTTGTAGCGATGGCGCTCATTGGAGGATGGGTGCCAAATATGGCTCAGGCTTGGATGTCGTTTACTGCGCTGTACCTGGTCATTCTTCTGGTAACCACTTTGATTTTCAACGCCATATTCAAGAAAGAGGAGCAGAAATATAAGGCTGCTTTCGAGAAGTATCAGGCATCTCGTCGCGCATAAAGTTTCAACTGACTCTGCGCTGTCCGCCGCGCGCCTGATTTCTGCAAAGAATCTGTAGGTTTTGCCTGAAAACATAAAAGAATCGGTGGATTCTGCCTGATTTCTACAAAGAATCTGTGTCCCAAACACAGATTCTTTGCATTTTTCAGGCAGACTTTTAGTGACGTGACTTTGTATCCAGGTGTGGTTTCATGGGCGTTTACGTGGAGCCTGATTTTCTCGCCATGTCTGAACGATTTGCCGGAAAAGTTCACCAAGTCTGAGCAATTTGCCGGTTTTCCCCGCCATGTCTGAGCTGTTTTACTCAGACATGATGCGTTTTTCAGGCTCAAAAGAACCTTCGCCGAACCGCACGCGCAAGAGCTCGGCCTGTCGAGAAGACCGCGCTCTTGCGAGTCGCACCTGACCGCCGCATGCTGGCAAGCACTTACTTTTTCTTCAGAGCGTTCAGGATGCTGATGATGATGTGGTAGAGGAGCGCGGAAACAGGCCAGATAATCCAGGAACTTTTCCAGTCCTTGGTGATGAAGCTATGGCCCATGTACAGCAAGGTAATGGTGCCAAAATACGCCCTGGCAATTGGCCTGTACTTCAATGCTGCGGATTTGGAGTCTCTCTTGTTGCTTTTCTCGTCATGGGAGAAATCGCCTTCCTGAAGAAGAACCCTGTAGCCATCTCTAAGAATTCCCGAGTAAACCAGCAGGTAAACGCCAAAAGAGACGAGAATTGCTGCCACGAAGAAACCAAGAGCAAAGGTGAGGCCAGTCCCATAGTACGAGGCAATAAGGAAGGGGATTGCGCTCAGGATGGTAAGGCAGACGCCGGCAGCCTGTTGCACGTATCGCAACGATTCTGTGGACTCGGCGCGCCTACGAACGGCAGCCTCGACACCATACTGGAGCTCGAGAGAGGCCTCCTTGAGCTGCTTAAACTTCGCGAGCTTCATGTCCTGGAGAATCAGCAGGCCAACGCCCGCAGCAATGAAGAGCATCATGATGCAAATGCCTGCGATACCCATCGCATCTGGAGAAATGTGCATCGGATCAAAGTAAAGCGCGTCTTCGCTGTATGTTGCAAGCGAGACAAGAAGCGCGGGCCCCAGGATAAAGAGGGTAATTGCACCTGCCGTGGGGCGAGAAGTTCGTGCGATTGCATCCAGGTATTCGGTGGCTGTGTCGAGAGAAACGCTGAGCTTCGGTGCCACAGTTTTGCTGGTAGATGCGTTGTCAGTGGAAGATTCGCCAACGGTGCCGCCGTCAGTGCTGTCCGTGGTGCTGCCTACGGTGCTTGCGGCAGCGGGATCCGAAGAGTCAACCTGCCCCGAAGAGGCCGCATAATCAACAGCGATGGCAGTGGCTGGAAGCTCTTCAAGCTCGTCTTTGAGCAGGTAGTCTGTGGAAACGCCAAAGAGCTCGCTCATAGCCATAATCTTTTGAATATCAGGCATGGAAGCCATAGACTCCCATTTAGAAACTGACTGCCTCGAAACGCCAAGCTGTTGTGCAAGCTCTTCTTGTGACCAACCATTACGCTTTCTGAGGCTCATGATTTTCTCGCTCAGTAACACGGCTATTCCTTTCTGTTGGTGATGTGGTGGGATTCACATGTGATGGCTATTACTCTAAAAATTGCCTTGATTGCACACCACCAAGTTGAGTTGGAAATTTGTCAACTCTGAGTTGCGTAATAGTTTACCTGCAGAAATGTTATCAAATTTTGGAAAAATAGTTTTAAAAGTCATTTAAAATTTTTGTACGTTCGCGGAATATGTCGACCGGAGGCGACATTTGTTCAGTATGTATATGATAGTATCTGCTCACGGAGAAATTAAATAATCCATATCAGAAAGGAATGCGCTAAAAATTTTGTGCTTCTCGGCGTTGGGCCCGGCGCATAAATTTTGGCGTAAAAGTCACATGAAGAATTTAAAGGTCTGTATCGCTTCATCTGCTCTTGTAGCCGCATTGGCACTTGCTCCAGCATTTGCGCTGGCAGAGGGCACAGCGCCTGCTCCTACAAGCACTACCGGTGCTACTGCTACTACTGGCGCAACTCCTATTCCTGCACCAACTAGAGAGCAGCTCATGGATCCAACGGTTAATCCATACGCTCCTGAGGACGCATACTTTCTTCCTGATGTTACTAACCCAATTCCAGACGGATTTATGGTTGGCAACGCTGACGGCGTAGTCATTGTCGACAACGGCGATGGCACTGTTACCGTTAAGGGTCACTGGACTCCTGCGCTTGATTTTGACGAGGTCATTGAAGTTCAGTTTGTTCGCATTCCGGCTCCAACGCCTAATCCAGATCCAACTCCTGCACCTACCCCAGATCCAACACCAGCTCCAACCCCTGATCCAGAGCCAGCTCCAGCTCCAGCACCAGAGCCAGAGCCTACTCCAGCTCCTGCACCAACACCAGAGAAGAAGTCCGCTCTTCCTGCAACTGGTGTCGCGGACGTTGTTGTTCCAGCCTCTGTTCTTGCAGTAAGCGGCCTTGGTTTTGTTGCTGCTTCTCGTAAGGTCCGCAAGTAGGGGAAGAGCCTGCGGCGCCGACCGAGTTGCAAAGCCGACGGGTTTCTCGCCAGAAAAATATAACGTGCATGTAAAGCGCCTGATATTCAGGCGCTTTTTTGTGTGGAAAACCGGGCGAGCGGCCGGGCAGAAATTGGGTACACTCTGAATAACAAAGTTCGGAGGTTGTTATGGACGATCAGCAGCAAAAACTCTCGCAGAACGGCGGCGCGCGCCAGGAGTCCGCGCACCTATCTTCAACTGCGCTTGTTTTAGAAGGCGGCAGTTATCGAGGCATTTTTACCGCTGGAATTCTTGACGTGCTTCGCGAGAAGGGTGTCACCAACTTTGAGAGCGTGTGGGGAGTTTCCGCAGGTGCCATCAACGCCGTGAGCTTTAGGTCCAAACAGATGGGTCGCGCCATGCGCATCATGCTGGCCTTTAGGGACGACCCCCGTTTTCTTTCAATTCGCTCGCTGATCACTACTGGCGACATTGCTGGTGCGGATTTCATGTTTGACGAGATTCAAAACCGCCTGGATCCCTGCGATAACGAGGCGTTCAACCAAAATCCCATGCAGATGTATGTGGTGGCGTCCGATGTTACGTTTGGTACGTCGGCGTATCTGCACGTAAAAAAGTTCCCGGAAGACGTGACCATGGTCCGAGCGTCCGCGTCGATGCCAACGGTTTCTCGTATGGTTGAGCTGGACGGACATCGTTATTTGGACGGCGGAACAACCGATTCAATTCCGTTTGCGGCGGCGCTTGGCCTGCCCGACGGAAAAGCAGAGCGTGCGGTTAACATTCCCGACCACAAGCCGGCAAAGAAAGCGCTGGTCATTGTCACGCAGGATAGGGACTTCGTAAAAACCGACGTCAACGAGCAGATTGCCATTCGCTCGCAGCTCTACTCCGCGTATCCATACTTTGAAGCCGCGTTGGCTTCTCGTGCCGAGCGTTACATGGACCAGCGCAAACAGCTCTTTGAGCTGGAGGAAGAGGGCAGGGCGCTGGTGCTTGAGCCTCCCGAGCCAGTTGAAGTTAAAGTTAACGAGAAGTCCGGTGAGGCCCTGCTTTCTCTGTACCTGACAGGCCGCCAAGTTGCACTTGAGCGACTCGAAGAGATTAAAAGTTTTATCGAGTAGAGTGCGTGAGCCGGCGCTCGCGTGACCTGCGCAGGAATCAAAAATTGATACGAAAAGAGTTTGTTTTGAAGACGCCAATGAACAAGTTTTTGAAGGTAATGTTTGTGCTGGTCATCGTCGCGATGACCGGTGCGGCAATTCTGCAGATCGTCGCCCCCGAGTACATGGGAAGCAACGCTGCTTATGGCATTTCAACCGGATGGCAGCGAGAGATTGGTTTTTGGAATCTCGCGGTACTCATCATTTTGGTCACCACTTGCTTCCACTACGATTGGGTCTATCTACGTGCGATTTTGCTCGCGCTGATTCTGGGTGGCATTGGAATTGGAACCAATCACTTCATCCATTTTTTGAACGCTCACGAGTCGGTAAATTTGGTTGGTGCTATCGAGAATTACGTTCTTGCAGTTGGCTGGATGGTTGGCTGGAAACTTGAATGTAACCGCAGAAAAGTCGAAGGCGCTTCCGAGTAACTGCGGAAAGGTCGCGAGCGTTTTGCACGACGGCGCTACGAGCGAGACGTTATGCCCGCGACGTTATGCGCGCCTGATTTTCTCTGAACTATTTGCCGGAAAAGTGCACCATGTCTGAGTGATTTTGCCGGTTTTTATCGCCATGTCTGAGTAAACTTACTCAGACATGATGCAGTTTTTAGGCTCAAAATTTAGGGCCACGTAGTTTATCTTTCACCCGCCTGATTTGATTAAAGATTCTGTAAATTTTGCCTAAAAAGGTAAAAGAAACTGTGGATTTGCCTGATTTTGTCAAAGAATCTGTATCCAAAATACAGATTCTTTGCATTTTTCAGGCGCGTATGCTGTTATGGCGCAGGCCTGGCGAGAAACCCCGTGCACCCGCAGCTCCCCGCGCACCCGCAATGCACCCGTGTACTCGCATCCCGCGCGCTAGCGCAGGCGTGTGAGCTGCACTTTCTCGATAAGCGAATCCACAACCGAGCGCTCCGCCGCCTGAGTTCCGCTCTCCATGACGTTTGCGGCGCCCGTGGCCATGGCCAGTCGCAGCGCGTCTTCTGTCGAGAGACCCTGTGCATCTGCAAAGGCAAGCGCCGCCACAACGGAGTCACCAGCACCGACAGTGCTTCCTACCTGGACTTTTACTGGACCTGCATACCAAACCTCGTCGGCCGTGGCGTAGACGGCGCCGTTGCCGCCCATGGAAACGCAGACCGTGTCGATGCCACCAGCAACAATTTCGGATGCAGCAGCGGCAATCGCGTCCACGTCGGCAAGCTCACGGCCAAGCATAGCGGAGAGCTCGTGATCGTTTGGCTTGGTGAAGTATGGCTTCTGCTCAAGGCCAGTCGAGAGGGCCGCGCCGTCGGCGTCCAGGTATACCTTCAACCCGGCATCGCGCAAAGCACGAGTCCAGCGGCCATACGTATCAGCAGCAGCTCCGCGGGGGAGGCTGCCGGAAAGAACCACAATATCGCCAGCGGAAGTCTTGGCAATCACGTCAGCAAGTGCCTGGTCAAGCATGGTGTCGGTGACCTCGGGACCAGGCTCGTTGATGTCGGTATTGGTGCCGCCCTCAGTATCAACGACCTTCAGGTTGGTGCGCGTCTCGCCAGGAACAGAAATCGTCTGGACCTTGATGTTATTCTCGCCAAGTGTATCGGCGATCCATTTGCCGGTTTGACCTGCAAGAACGGCGATAGCGGTAGACTCTCCGCCCAGCTTAGCGATAACCTTGGAGACATTGATGCCCTTGCCGCCCGCGTCCTGCCTGAGCCACGTGATGCGATTCACCTGGTCAACGGCAAAATTTGGCACCTGGACGGTCTTGTCCAGAGCGGGGTTGAGCGTGACGGTGTAGATGCTGGGCATAGTCGCTCCTCGGTTTGCGGCGCCGCAATCGGCGCTTGAACGGCACTTCCAAGCGGCGCAAGTTATCTACGCTGATAATACTTCAGTTTCGGCAAAAAAGTAACCGCGGACAGCGTTGTTACGCGCATGTCCGCGGTCTTTTCTGGCGAGAAACCCGGCGCACTCGCGGCTCGCCTTGGACCCGCGGCCCGGTGGCGCACACGCCGCTCGCCCTGCGCCGCCCCGCGCTGCCCGGCGCGCCGTCAGCGCTTACTTGCTGTCAGCGCTCTTGAACTGGTCGAGCGCCCAAGCGTACGCAGTTGGAGCAACCCTGGACCAGTACTTCCAGTTGTGGTTGTCGCCGGAGTCGCGCTGGTAGTCAACGTTGATACCAGCATTCTTGAGCTGCTCAACAAAGGCGTCCACGTCAGCAACAGGCACAACGCCGTCGTCGGATGTTGTTGCAACAAAGAACGAAACCTGACTTGGATTAACCTCACCAAGATACTGAGTTGGGAACAGTTGCTTGTACAGATCCCATGACCAGCTGGTGGTTCCGTCGCTAAAGGCGTGCTGAGACGTGTAAATAAAGTTGTCGTCAGCAAGTGTGGTCCAAACAGAAGGCGAGAGCAAAATGCCCTTGCTAAAGTAATCGGAGTGGTGCAAAACAAATCGCGCCGCACCATAACCGCCCATAGAAATGCCACCGATTGCGTGATCTTTGCGATCTTTTGACACGCGATACGTGCTCTCAATGTAAGGTACCAGGTCGTTCATGATGGCAGATTCCATCTTGAGGCCGCGGTCGGCGGAGTCAATGTAGAAGCTGTTAAAGCCGTCGACAAAGACTACGATAGCTCCTTGACCAGCGGTTTGAATAGCCTCGTCAAGCATGGCAGATGAATCAAAGCGCTCTAGCAAATTGCGATGATTGCCATACAGACCATGCAGCATGTACACAACAGGATAGGTCTTATCGGGATTGGACTCGTAGTCCGCGGGCAGGTAGACGTCATAGTTCCAGTCCAGACCAAGGGTTGGCGAGTAGAACGATGTAGCTTTGACCGTTCCTTTAGGAGCCTCTTCTTTCTGATCTTTCTGAGCCTCAGACTGAGCGGTTGAGCTGCCCTGAGTGTTCTCAGAAGCGGCTGGCGAGCAACCGTAGAATGGAATCACCAGCAAAAGCGCCGCAAACAGAGCAAGCGAGGTGCTCAGAACAACATGGTTCTTGAAGCGGGTTTTGAGCTGGTCGCCCAGCAACGCAATGTTCCGGTGCAAACGTGCGACAAAATCTGTGTCACGCATTGTTTCCTCCTGACGTTGTAGCTTTGACCTTGGTGTAAACATACGAGCACGCCCGCACTTCTCGCCCTATGAAATAAAAAGTCGAAACAAAATGCATCGCACAGCAGGCCAAGTGGTTGTTCTTGTGCTGTGGACGGCTTTTCAATGTGGAGAAACCCGTCAAATTTGAACGAATTGTTGCATTCATGAAGCAACAAAAATTCCCGCGTACAACTGCTAAAGAGTGGAGTATACTTTTAAGGCTTTTCCACAGAGCCCCGTAATCTCTGACAAGAAAAAGCATCGATGACCCGTCCAGGGGTTATCAACTCGTAATTCGTAGGAGGAGTCAAGTGAAGAAGTCGACTCAGTTCGCCAAGGCTGGCGAAGTCGAGCGCAAGTGGGTGCTCATCGACGCTGAGGGCGCAACGCTCGGTCGTCTGGCTACAAAGGCTGCCATGATTCTTCGTGGTAAGACCAAGCCACAGTACACCCCAAACGCTGATACTGGTGACTTTGTTGTCATCATCAATGCAGACAAGATCGTCCTTACTGGTGTTAAGGCTGATCACAAGGAGTATTGGCGTCACTCCGGCTACCTTGGTGGCTTGAAGATCACTTCCTTCAAGGAAGAGATGGAGAAGCACCCAGAGCGTGTTGTTGAGCACGCAGTCAAGGGCATGCTTCCTAAGACCACTCTTGGTCGCAAGCAGGGTATGAAGCTTAAGGTTTACGCCGGCGCTGAGCACCCACATGCTGCACAGAATCCCGTCAAGATTGAGCTGGAGGGCTAAACGATGGCAGATAACACCGCTGTTTACACCGGCACCGGCCGTCGTAAAGAGGCCGTCGCTCGTGTTCGTCTTGTTCCTGGAACTGGTAAGGTTACCGTTAACGGCCGCGAGGCAGTCCAGTATTTTGGTCGCCAGCAGCTCGTAGACAACGCAACCGCACCTCTCCGCATTACTGATACTCTTGGTCGTTTCGACGTCCTCGCAAACTGTGATGGCGGCGGCATCAACGGCCAGTCCGGCGCTCTTCGCCTGGGCATTGCTCGCGCTCTTCTCGAGGCTGGCGAGTATCGTGATGACCTTAAGAAGGCTGGCTACCTCACCCGCGATTCTCGTGCGGTCGAGCGTAAGAAGTACGGTCTGAAGAAGGCTCGTAAGCGTCCTCAGTTCTCCAAGCGCTAAGGCCGCTGGACCCAAAAAAGTCCTCACAAAGAGACCTGTTGTATATCGGCAGGTCTCTTTTTTGTATACTTTTAAATGGTTGCATTTTGCATATTTACGCAACTGTTTTAGTCCGCACGTTCTTCTCGCCATCTGGCGAGAAGCCCCACCTGTCGAGTAGTTCGCTGGCGCTTCGCGCGCACGTTGCTCTCCACCCGACAACATTACCTTCGCAGCTAGGAGACGCTTATGAAGTACTTTGGAACCGACGGCTTTAGAGGCCGCGCAAACGAGGGTCTGAACGTCGATCACGCGTACAAAATTGGCCGCTTCATTGGCTGGTATTACGGAGCTAAGCAGGCTCGCAAAGCTCGTATCATCATTGGTAAGGATACCCGCAGGTCAAGCTATATGTTTGAGTCCGCGCTTGTCTCGGGCCTGGTTGCTTCTGGCGCTGACGCGTACATGCTGCACGTTATTCCTACACCTGGCGTCAGCTACGAGGTTGTAGACGGTGCCTTTGACTGCGGCGTCATGATTACTGCGTCCCACAATCCGTTCACCGATAACGGCATCAAGCTGGTCAACAAAGACGGCTACAAGATGGACGAGGACGTCCTTGAGCAGGTAGAGGCCTATATTGACGGCGAGTTTGACGTTCCTCTGGCAACGGGTGACAGCATTGGCCGTACGGTTGATTACATGCAGGGCCGCAACCGCTACATCTCCAGCCTTATTGCTAGCTGCGGTTTTAGCCTTCAAGGCCTGAAGATTGGTCTGGATTGCGCTAACGGCGCAGCTTCTAGTGTTGCTCGCCCTGTCTTTGACGCTCTGGGCGCCGAGACTCATGTTATTAACAACGCTCCAAACGGTCTCAACATCAATGTTGATTGTGGTTCTACCCACATTGACCAGCTGCAGCGTTTTGTGGTTCAGAACGGCCTTGACGTAGGCTTTGCCTACGATGGTGACGCTGACCGCTGCCTGGCAGTTGACGAGCGTGGTCACGTGGTTGACGGAGACCTGATTCTTTACGTCTGCGGCACCTACCTTAACAAGTATGGTCGCCTGGCAAAGCAGACCGTGGTCACTACCGTCATGAGCAACTTTGGCCTGTTCAAAGCATTTGACGACGCTGGCCTCTCTTACGAGAAAACCAACGTGGGCGATAAGTACGTCTACGCTTGCATGAACGAAAACGAGTACAGTCTGGGCGGCGAGCAGAGTGGTCACATCATCTTTGGTGACCTGGCAAAGACCGGTGACGGCATCTTGACCAGCCTCCGTATTATGGAGGTCTTACGAGCAGAGCGCGAGAAACTCTCTGAGCTGACTCGTCCCGTTACACTATATCCACAGCAGTTGGTTAACGTTCGTGTCACTGATAAAGAGGCTGCTATGCAGTCTCCTAAGGTCAACGACGCAGTTGCAGCTGCCGAGAAGTTCCTTGAGGGCAATGGTCGCGTGTTGGTCCGCGCTTCTGGAACAGAGCCTCTGGTGCGCGTTCTTGCAGAAGCTCCAACCGATGAGCTCTGCCAACAGGCAAATCAGATTGTGCTCGATGCACTCGAGGAGTATAGGCTTAGCGCTTAAGCGCAGATAGATCCAGGGGATACGATGGCACTGGCAGGAATAGGTGTAGATATGCTTGAGATTGCCCGCATGCAGCAGGCAATTGAGAGACGCCCTCACTTTATTCGCCGTATGTTCACCGATGCCGAGCGTGCGTATTGTGAGCGCACTGCTCGCCCTGCGGAGCACTATGCTGCTCGCTTTGCAGCAAGAGAAGCCGTGCTCAAAGCCTTAGGAACGGGTTTCTCGTCTGGCATTGGTTTTCAGGATGTTTCTGTTGAAAGAGATCAGTTGGGCAGGCCACAGGCTCGTCTAGTGGGCAAGGCTGCACAGATTGCGGCCGAGCAGGGTGTGCAGGAGATTGCGCTTTCTATCTCGTACACCAGAGACGTTGCGGTAGCCAATGCCGTTGCGGTGACCAACGCCGTAAAACCCAAGGTAGACCAAAAGGAAGATGCTGCCCAAGAGCTGGCACGTTCGTTCAAAGAAGCTCGTTCTGTGTTGGATGAGCTTGAGCGCGTGCAAGAACCTATAATTGAGACAACCTTTGATGATGTTGTTAAATCCGAGGAGTAAGTTATGCAGCCGGTACTAAATGTTGAGGACATCAAGCGTGTAGAGATTGCGCTAACACGCGTGGGCGTGAGCGTTTCGGAGCTCATGCACCGTGCAGGTTACGCTGCTGCTCAAGAGGCCCTTGGCATGGGAGGGGACATCTCTAACGTTGTCATCCTCGTAGGTCTTGGCAATAACGGCGGAGATGGCTGGGTGGCAGCAGAAGCGCTGCGCTCTAGAAACTGTAACGTTAAGGTGGTCACTCCGCTAGAACCCGATCAGATTTCCGGCGATCTTGCACGTCAGATGGCGCAGCGCGCCGTTCGCGCGGGTGTCTCCGTGCTTGTTGGTCCTTCTCGCCAGGAGTTGATTGACCTGCTGGCAACGGCTGACGTGGTGCTCGACTGTATGCTGGGCACCGGCTTCCATGGCAAGGTTCGCGCTCCGTTTGATATTTGGATTGAGTGCCTTAATCAGTCCGGCGCTCGCGTGCTTTCTGTTGACGTTCCAAGCGGTCTTTCTGCTCAGAAGGGCCAGGTAGAAAGCGCGTGTGTTGTTGCCGACGTCACCGTTACCATGATTGCACTCAAGCCAGGCCTTATTGCTGATGCTGGCCGCGATGTCTGTGGCTCTATTGTCGTAGCTCCTCTGGCCGAGCAGACCGAGCGCCTGGTTGTTGAGGCAGATCCTGTAGCCTGGCGCGTTGACCTGGAAGATTATCTTGCTTCTGTTCCTGCCCAGCTCAACGACTGCGATAAATACTCTCGTGGCTCCGTATTGGTGGTTGGTGGCTCAAGCCGCTTCCCCGGAGCTGCTGTTTTTGCTGCTAAGGCGGCTGCTCGTGCGGGTGCTGGCTACGTTACGCTGGCAGTTCCTGAGGCCATTGTCAGCTGCGTTCAGATGATGTTGCCAGAGGTTCCCGTTATTGGCCTACCGTGCGACGCTGAGGGCGTGTTTATCGAGGAAGCAGCTCCACTGGTGCTGCAGCTTGCCGCCATGCGCACCGTTACGCTGGTTGGTCCTGGCATGCGCGTCTCTGGAGGAACCGTCAAGGTTACCTCCGCGCTGCTTGACTCTGAGCTGCCCGTTATTGTTGACGCCGACGCGCTCAACTGCATTGCTCGCCTCACTAATAACAACCTCCCAGATTTCCCCGAGCTCACTCGTCGTACCGCTCCGCTCATCATGACGCCGCATCGTCGCGAGCTTGGTCGCCTGGTTAACCAGGTAGATAATCCTCCTGCAAGCCTGGTAGGTCAGCTTGAGGCTGCTCGTAAGATTGTCTGGGCAGACGGTGGCTCTGAGCTGGTCATTGTTGCTAAGGGAACTGCAACTGGCTGCGTTGGCGTCCAGAAAGCCGTGCTGCCAAAGCCTGGTCCCGTTACGCTGGCAACTGCTGGCTCTGGCGATGTCCTTGCTGGTACTATTGCTGGCCGCTTGGCTCAGGTTGCTGGTCAAGTTGATGACCTGCCAACCTTCTGCTCACTTGCCTGTGAGGTTCACGCATATGCAGGTCAGCTAGCTGCCGAGAAGTTCGGTGTACGCGGAGCTATGGCTGGCGACATCTGTGACGTTATTGGCCTTGCCTCCGATGCACTTGAAGAGCAGATTGCATTCCCTATGGCAGACTTTGAAGAAGCTGCGGAGTAGGTGAGCCTGATGTCGGCATATCCCCAGGATAGATGGGCTTGGATAGAGATTGATCTTTCTGCCGTCCGCCACAATGTAAAGGCGTTTAAGGCCCAGCTTAACCGCGGTGTCAAAATGATGTGTGTGGTTAAGGCTGACGCATACGGTCACGGTGCTGCTCAGTGCGCTAAAGCCATGCAGTCCGTGGGCGCTGATCAGTTTGCCGTTGCAACAGTCGATGAGGGTGTTGAGCTGCGCTGTTCTGGCATTGAGAGCCCTATTCTGGTGCTTTCCGAGCCTCCAGTTACCTCCATTCCAGACCTCGTCCGCTTTGATATCATGCCTTCCGTCTACACGGTGGACTTTGCCCTTGCGTATGGCGAGGCTTCCGCCGCAGCTAATAAGGTTGGCCGCTATCACCTGGTCATCGATACCGGCATGACCCGCATTGGCGTCAGGCGAGAAGATCTACTTGAGGTTCGCGGTTCTATCGATTTCCACAGGGGTCTTGAATGCGCTGGTACGTTTACGCATTTTGCTACGGCCGACGTGCTCGACAACTGGGACTTTGACCTGCAAGTTAATCGCTTTATTGAAGCGGTTACGGCACTCAAAAACGCGGGCTATGAGCTGGGCTTGGTTCACGCTGATAACACCCCTGGCACTGTTCTGCACAAAGATATCCAGTTTGATATGGTTCGCGTGGGCATTGGCCTGTATGGACTTCATCCAAGCAAGCTCACCATTCCCCGCATTGACCTGCAGCCCGTTATGAGCGTGCGCGGTCGCGTGACGCGCGTGGTCTATCCGGCTGTTGGCGACGGCGTTAGTTACGGTATGACGTGGCGTGTTCCTCGCAATAACATCCAGGTAGCTACCGTGCCTATTGGCTACGCCGACGGACTTGCACGTAGCCTTTCTAACCGCATGGATGTTTTGACGCGCGGAGACCGTGTCCGCCAGGTGGGTAATATCTGCATGGATCAGTTTATGATTGCTGTTGATACCGCAGGTACACACGCTAATAAGCCTGCACACGAAATTCGCCATGGTGACGTGGTTACCCTTATCGGCAAAGACGGTGACCAAGAAATCACTGCAGATGAGATGGCTGACCTTCGCGAGACCATCAATTACGAGGTAGTTTGCAACTTTGGTGCGCGCCTCGATAAGGTGTACATCTAATGGCAGTCACGCTTGACGAGATTCGTGAGCAGATTGCTGATTGCAAGAAGTGTCCGCTGTGGGAAACACGCACCAACATTGTGTTTGGTGGCCCAAATCCTACAGCTCGTGTCATGATTGTGGGAGAAGCTCCTGGTAAAAATGAGGATCTAAGCGGTCAGCCTTTCGTGGGCGTATCGGGCAAAAAGCTTGATACACTGTTAGAAGAAGTTGGCCTTTCTCGCCAGGATGTTTTTATCTCTAACGTGGTCAAATGCCGACCACCTTCAAACAGAAATCCCAAGGTATCCGAGGTGGAGGAATGCTCTCCGTATCTTCGCAATCAGATTCGCGCTATTAAGCCGGACGTCATTGTCTGCCTGGGAAATTTTGCAACACAGTTTGTCATGCATACCGATAAGGGCGTGACGGAGCTGCGCGGCAAGTTTTATCAGATAGGCGCTTTTAGCGTGCTACCCACCATGCATCCCGCATCAACTATTTACCGTAAGGAGTGGGCGCAGTTCCTCAAAGATGACCTGCGACTTCTTGCTGATTGGCTTGAGGAACACCCTCGAGGAGGATCTTGTGAATAACCTTTCTACCAGCGCAAACGACGCTGCAACAAACAACCTGCCAGAAAAAACTGCGGCCGGCACGTATGTTTCTACCACCACCGAGCAAACTATTGCTCTTGGTCAGATTCTGGGCAAACTCCTGCAAGCGGGAGACGTTCTGGTGCTTACAGGAGACCTGGGCGCTGGAAAAACGCAGCTCACCAAAGGCATCGCTGCTGGCATGGGCGTCACGGATGACGTGACCAGCCCAACCTTTACTATCGAGATGGTTTACGAAGGTACGCTTATGCCTCTCTACCACTTTGACCTGTATCGCCTAAACGACCCTGATCAGCTTGAAGATACGGGCCTGTACGATGCGCTTGAGTCCGACGGTCCAACTATCATCGAGTGGGGAGAGCAATTTGCGGAGCAAATTGGCGAGAGAACCCTGGATGTGTATGTTTCTAGATTGTCTGAGGAAGAGCTGGAATCAGACGACGTTGAGCCGCGTCGTGAGATTCGCTTTATCCCACAGAATGCTCGTGGAGAAGAAATCATTCAGTCGCTTTAATTTCAGTTTCAAAGAGAGGTAATCTTCTCAAATGAGTACAAAAGCAGAGTTTTTAAAGATTATGTCTGAGCAAACCGAGATTGCTTTGGCAACATCTGTAAATAATGTCCCAAATGTGAGGATTGTAAATTTTTATTTTGACCCAGAAGAAAACGTACTTTACTTCTCGTCTTTTAAAGAGAATGACAAAATCAAAGAGATAAAAGCAAACCCACATGTGGCGTTTACCACAATTCCTCACTCGGGAAATGAGCACGTGAAAGCAAAGGGAATTGTTCAAAAAAGTTCAAAAACTATTTTTGACGTCGCAGATCAATTTATTGCTAAGGTTCCAAACTACAAAAATACTATCGAATATGCAGGGGAATCCTTGGTTTTATTTGAAATAAAATTTGACACGGCTGTGGTCACAAAGGACTTAAGCTCAATCGAAACATTAGAGCTGTAAGTTAAAACTTGTCGTGAATTATTTACAACACCTCCTCTTTTAGTAAAAACGTTTTTATAGCCCAGTTATAGATATTTTAAGAATATCTATAACTGGATATTTTGGCAGTACACCTGCGATTTCTTTTCATATATACTTACTAATCCGTTGAAATATGTTCAAAAAAGAAAAACAATTTTTTCTTGAAATACACGAGTTAAGGAATATGAAATGAAGAAGTATTTGCATAACAACGCAAAGCTGCTCGCAATTGCAGGCATTATGGCAAGTGTGTTGGTTTTCTCGCCAGTACTTTCTGCGATAGCTCTTGCTGAAGGTACTGAGGTAGCTGAGGCAAGCGCCACAACTGAGGCCACCGCCTCGACCGAGTCGTCTGCCGCTACGACCGAAGCGACTGCTACAACTGAGACGACCGCTGCTGCCTCAACAGATGATGATAGTGACGCAGAGGCAGTTGGATCTTATATGGGCGCCGATGGCATAATGCGTGAAATCCACATTTCAGTATCAACAGATGGCGGCACTTATAACGGAAAAGATTATATTCCACCAACTATTTCAGGTGATTTTAAGAGTGTTTCTTTTAGCAGCAATGTTCAGCGTGAGGGATACACACTGGTAGGTTTTTCAACAGGTTATTTTTCGCAAGATGAAATAAACAATGCAACACCAGATATGTCGAAACCATATACTATCGATGAGAGTGGCAATGTTCATATGAATCTTGATGATATTGTTGCTTGGAGTGTTACCGACGATATTGATACAAACACTATTACGATTCGCTATCATCTAACTACCTTATGGGCACCAAATCCTGAGCCTGAGCCTGAGCCAGAACCTCAACCAGAACCTCAACCAGAACCTCAACCAGAACCAGAGCCCACTCCAGTAGTACCTGCATCTGATGCAACCCAAACTCCTGCACCAAGGCGCGAGAAAAGCGTTCTGCCTAACACAGGTGACGCAAGCTCTGTAGCAGGTGTTTTCGCAGCAGCTGGCACTATTCTTGTTGCACTTGGTCTCCGTAAGAAGATTCAGCAGTAAATAGTCGCTTCTTAGTAGAAATAAATCCCTATGTCTAAGTATTTTCACAACAGCACAAAGCTCCTTATTATTTCCGGTGCTCTTGCAGGAGCATTGGTTTTCTCGTCAACATTTTCTTCTCTTGCGCTTGCAGAGGGTACTGAGGTGACAGAAGCAACCGC
>CAURLG010000017.1:0-24532 GCA_963525825.1 uncultured Atopobium sp.
CAGTTCAAAACACACCTAAGTCGGATAATCTGTTAAAAAGACGTATACATGACGCAGAAATTACCTCAATCATGCAGATTATCTTTATTAGATGTGTAAAATGCCCGCATCTGAGCAGAATATCTGACTTAGGTGTGTTCCGTAGGTGCGAAATTTACCTATAGTTAAATCTTTTATATGACGCTATTCATGTTCAAGCATATTAGATGAAGTTTATGCATAGAGATGCATATCAGGCAGTGCGACCGCCTAGCTGCCTGGCTATCTTGATGAAGAACATGTCAATTCTTCAGCAAAACCTACCAAAGCTGCGCTATTTTGTACGCCAGGCCTAAAAGTCGATGCTAACATGCTACAGAATCATAATCACCCGCATATGAGCTGCCTCCTATTTCACGTGTCCAAGAAATGGGAGGCAGTTCACTTTGACTTAGAGCGCAGTTCTCAATTGTTTTGGTAAGAATTTAGATTCTGTAAATAATTTATGATTCAGCGTATGCAAGCATACAATGAGGGTATAGTATGCCTTAGCTAACAAATTGAGGAGTATCTGTATGAGTCCAATTGATATTTTGGTTGTCCTTATCGTCATTGCTCTTGTTGCTCTTTGTGTCCGCTCTCAACTTAAGAGTGCAAAAAAGGGCTCTTGTTCTGGCTGTTCTTCATCCAGCAGCTGTGGCACTCATCATGATGGAGATGGTCACTGCGGCGTTGCTCAGAAAATGATTTCTGATGTCGATAAGGCTTTTGACGCTCAATAGGTCAATTGTCACAATTTCATTAACAATTTTTACCATTCGCCCGGTTTCAGGGAAGTGGAAACATAGCCGTAACAAGAATGTGTCATGGTAGTTACGATTCCAGTTTTCTGACCCGGGAGGACCGTATGAGTACGGATAAGAAAATTGACTATATTCTTCGCACGGTAGAGGAGCGAGACGTTCGCTACCTGCGTCTTTGTTTTACCGATGTACTCGGCGGATTAAAGGCTCTCTCCATTTCCCCCGAGGAGCTAGAAGAGGCTTTTGTTGAGGGCATTGGGTTTGATGGCTCTAACGTTGACGGCTTTGCTTCCCAGGAGCAGTCCGATCTTCTCGCATTCCCTGACGCAGATACGTTCCAGATTCTTCCATGGAAGACAGATGACGGTGTAGTTGCAAACGTATTCTGCGATATTCAGACTCCTCGACGTGAGGCTTTTACAGGCGATCCACGCCTTGTACTGAGAAATGCTTTTATCAAGGCAGAAGACCTTGGCTATGTCGCAAATGTTGGCCCTAAACTTGAGTATTTTTATTTTGTGAGCGGGACTGAGCCAAAGCCTATTGATCAGGCTGGATACCTTGATTTGAATTCTGCTGATCTCAGCCATAGTCTTCGATACTCCACATCTCGCGCGCTTGAGAATCTTTCTATTCCTGTTCAGTATTCTTTCCATGCAGCTGGCCCTGCTCAAAACGGCGTTGAGCTCCGTTATGCAGAAGCACTAACTTGCGCGGATAACATTGTTACTGCTCGTCTGGTTATCAGACATATTGCAACACTTCACGGCGTATTTGCATCGTTTATGCCAAAGCCTCTTCAGGGAGTTCCTGGCTCAGCCATGCTTTTGAATCAGTCACTTCTTGACCATGATGGCGAGTCTTTATTCTGGGCTCCAAAGACTGAGAATGAGGCCCACCTTTCTGAGCTTGCTCAGCACTACATTGCAGGTCTTATTAAGTACGCTCCCGAGTACATGCTTATTACTAACCCAACGGTTAATTCCTATAAGCGTTTTGATCGTGATGCTATTCCTGCCTATGCAACCTGGGGTCGTAAAAACCGTTCTGCTATGGTTCGTATTCCTACGCATAAGCCAGGAAAGCACGTTGCCACCCGTGCTGAACTGCGTATTCCTGATCCAACCGCAAATCCTTATTTGGCTAATGCTGTCACGCTTATGGCTGGACTTAAGGGTATTGAAGAAGGCCTCTTGCTTCCTGAAGAGTTTGTAGGCGGAAATCCTGCCGATTATGGCGAGAAGCTCCCAATTAATCTTGGAGAGGCACTTGAGCGCTTCAAGCAGTCAGAGCTTCTTAAAGATGTTCTTGGTGAGCACATCTTCTCGTACCTGTGCGAGCGCAAGGCAGAGGAGTGGCGTGAGTATTGCCTGGCAGTTACTGACTGGGATACGCAAAAGTATTACGCTGGTTGCTAAGCAACTATTCTGCTTGCGTTTATAGGTACCTTTGAACCCTGTTCTGATTTTTTCAGAGCAGGGTTATTTGACGAGAAACCCTTGTTTCACGCAAAGAATGTAGTCTTCTTACTCGAATTGTTACCGTTTTATGAACTGAAAAAATTACTTTTACCTGGGCTTTATTGGATAGAATGACTAAAGAATAGTCATTTATACAAAGAAATATAGCTTTTCGCCATTTTTATGCAATAAAAACGAGAATAGTAGAGAAAATTATAAGTAGATTTTTCATATTTGCTTCCTATAATTCATTCCAATGAATTTCAGCTCAGATTTATTCAGGAAGAGGCAAATATGAAATCGTCACTAGTTACTACCGTTAAAAAGAATGCTCTAAAGGGCGTAGCTGCTGTTTTTATGGTATGTGCACTGATGGGTCTTATGGCCTGCTCACCCTCTAAACAAGAGACTGCTCAGCAGAGCACCACTTCACAGTCAGAGTCTGGCTATACGCTGGTAACTAAGGGCCACCTGACTGTTGTTGCAGAGCTTGGTTTCCAGCCTTTTGAGTATTTTGAAGGCAACTCAACTACTCCTGTTGGTTTTGACGTTGATCTTATTACCGAGATTGCAAAGAGGCTCAATCTTGAGGTTACGTACCTGCCAAACCAGAAGTTTGACACTCTTGTTCCAACTATTAAGCAGGGTGGCAAAGCAGACGTTGCTATCGCAGGCATTACCATCACTGACGAGCGCTCTCAGGAGGTAGACTTCACTACTTCTTACCTTGACTCCAATCAGTCTTTGGTTGTTAAGTCTGGCAGCACCGAGACCGAGCAGACGCTCAACGACGCTTCTAAGAAGGTTGTTGTTCAGACAGGCACTTCTGGTGAGGACTGGGCTAAGGAGAACCTTCCAAAGGCAACTATTGTTTCTGTAGACGATGTTGCTGCAGCAATGGCAGGAGTCCAAACCGGTTTGTACGATGCTATAGTCATTGACTTGCCTGTTGCTTCCAATCTGATTAGCACTTCATATTCTGATCTGACTATTGCAAAAGAGATTCCAACGGGTGAGCAGTACGGCATTGTAGTTTCCAAGGACAATCCTGCGCTGACCGAGGCAATCAACAAGGTTCTTGCAGACATGGAGAAGGACGGAACTATGACTGCTCTCAAGACCAAATGGTTTGGCTCTAACATCTAGTTTCACCAGATTAGCAAAAGTGCTTGAAGTCAGATTTGGCTTCAAGCACTCACTGTTTTCATCAGGATTTATCGCAACTAAGCTCTAAAGGAGTATCACGTGATTTCGCTTTTGCACAAAACTATGTCAGGACAGCAACTGTCCTTGTGCATGTCATCTGCGAGTTTCAAAGCTGAATCTGCGCCTCAGAGTACGGCTTATAATTCAGCTAAGTCAAAGCTCCCGCATAATCGTGCGTACTCCTCGCTGCTTGTAGTTCTTCTCGCCACGCTTCTTTTGAGCGGGCTGTTCTTTATGTCTCTGAGCGTGTTTTCTGTTCAGAGTGCTTTTGCTCTCACCACAAATAAGGCAACAGCTAAGTCAAATCAGACAGAAGGCAATGGCGTTATCGGTGGCAAAGAGACCCGTTTGACCTGGGAGGGAACAGTTGAGGACGAGCAGGTCTCTCAGCTGACCTTGCAGCTTCCTGAGGGCTCCGATCTGCAGAGCGCAACTACTAAGGTGACCGTTCTTTCAGGTCTTACGCGCGAGAAGATCGAGGCAACTGCAAGCGTCCAGGGAACGCAGGTTGTGATCTCTTTTGCAACACCCGTGGACGCTCAAAAGCTGATTCGTGTAGAGATTTCCGGCATGAAGTTTCCTGCTGACGGCGGTTCGTACACTGTTGAGGGGACATATACCACTGAGCGGGAAACTCAAAAGCTTGCTTCTTCTCCCGAAATCACCATTATTCCTAACACACCTGTTCAGGCTCTGGTGAATTGGCTTGATGCTCAGCCTTGGGTTGAAGCGTGGAATTCCAACCACTTTTTGGGCATGTTCTTAAAGCCACAACTGATTGTCTCTTCAGTGGTGATGCTTTTTCCTGGATGGCTGGTTTGCCTTGCAATTGTAATTTGCGCTTATCCTGTAGCTATTGTGCTGGGAATGGGCTTTGCGCTGCTGAAGATTTCCAAAAATCCGCTCCTGCGTGCACTTGCGGTGGTATATATCAATTTGTTGCGTGGAACCCCATTCTTCCTGCAGATTTATATTCTGTTCTTTGGCCTTCCTATGTTAAATATCAATCTGGACACCAATCTGCTTGGCTTTATTGTGGTTGCTATCAATTCTTCTGCGTATCTTTCTGAGATTTTCCGCGCGGGCATTCAATCAATCCCGCCGGGTCAGTATGAGGCAGCAAGCTCTCTTGGTATGAATCGTCTCCAGACCATGACGTTTATTATCATTCCTCAAACTATCCGTCGGGTTATCCCACCTCTTACCAGCGACTTTATTACTTCTTACAAAGATACCTCGCTGCTTTCTTCTGTAGGTGTTATGGAGCTGATGATGTTTGCTAAAAACCTCACCACCTCAACGGGAAACATGACGCCATATATGACGGCCGCTCTGTTCTATTTGGCAATTACCTTGCCACTTATTAAGGTAGTTGGCACTATCGAGAAACGCATGGAGCAGTCAGAAACAGGTAAAACAGCAAGCGCTACAGCAAGTAAGACTCAAGCTCTTTCCAAGGAGGAAAACTAATGTCTTTCTTTTCTTTCAAAAAGAAGTCGAATACAGAACAACCCGCCTTGGATGCTGAAGTCGCTGCACAAGAGGCATTTGAGCGCGATAAGCCCCTTACTAACCATACTTTTGAGGCAGGTGAACATCCTATTGTTCGTATTGAGCACCTCAATAAGTCGTTTGGATCAACGCATGTCTTAAATGACGTTAACCTGACTGTTTGGCCAGGTGAAGTTGTGGTTGTGCTTGGTCCTTCGGGCTCCGGTAAATCCACTATGCTCCGTTGTATTAATCTGCTGGAGACACCTTCTGCAGGTCATATCCTTATTGAGGACCAAGAGATTACAGGCACAAACGAGACAGAGGTAAATGCGCTTCGTAGAGATGTCGGAATGGTTTTTCAGCAATTCAATCTGTTTGGTCATTTAACCGTCAAAGAAAACGTAATGATTGGTCAGATTAAGGTTCTAGGAAAGTCAAAAGAGGAGGCAGAGGCAGAGGCGCTAAAGCAGCTGGAGGCTGTTGGCCTTGCCGATAGAGCAGACTTCAAGCCTGGTGCGCTTTCCGGTGGACAGCAGCAGCGTGTAGCAATCGCTCGCGCTGTAGCTATGCATCCAAATGTACTTCTGTTTGATGAGCCTACTTCCGCGCTTGACCCCGAGCTTGTTCGTGGTGTTTTGGATGTTATGCGTGATCTGGCAAAGAACTCTGGTATGACCATGATTGTGGTAACGCACGAGATGGGTTTTGCAAAAGACGTGGCAGATCGCGTGGTCTTTATGGAAGAAGGAGTGGTAGTTGAGCAAGGTACTCCTGATGTCATTTTCAACAATCCACAAAACCCTCGAACAGCTGAGTTCATTGGTGCGATTGCGTAAAACCCATACTTTTTAGAATTAATACGCAAACGAAAAAATAAATTAAGACGAGAAGATCTTCTCGCCCTAATTGCAGATAATAAGGTATATCTGCTCTTTATTCGCAGCTTGTGGTATGCTTTATAAGATTAAGCTTATCCTAGGGGGAATCGATGCATCACAAGAATATTCTTCTTGTATCTGCAACGACACGCTTACATGAACGTATGCGTGAACTTTCGCATGTCATTGATGTGTCTATTGCTCTTGCAAATGCAGCCTCATTTTCTCAGGCTGCGGCTTCTGGTCATACCTTTGACCTGATTATTCTTGATCAAAAAGAACTTTCCCAGGATGTTATTAGCACGGTAGAGAATTATTCTGCGCAAAATGGCGGAATTGCTCGCCTGTTTGTTGCTGACCTTGATAATCTTTCTAAGTTTGTTCTGCCTGTTCAGGGCAAGAGCGATTTTATTTTGTCTACTGCAACTATCCAGGAGTTTAGCCTTAGGTGCTCGCTGCTTTTGTGGCCAGGTACCGAGAGCACTTCTAGAGATTTGGTTATTGTTGACAACATAAAGATTAACCTGGCAACGTATCAGGTTTATATTGATGAATCTCCTGTTGATCTTACGTATATGGAGTATCTGCTGCTGTCATTCTTGGCAACCCATCCGTCTCGTGCATACTCGCGTGAGGCTCTTTTGCAGCGCGTTTGGGGCTTTGAGTACTGTGGTGGCACTAGAACAGTTGACGTTCACGTAAGGCGTGTTCGCTCAAAGATTGGTCCTCAAGCAGCCGCTCATCTTGAGACGGTTCGTGGCGTAGGCTATCTGTTTAGAGCATAATCGCAGGTACAGACTGTATTTAATAGAATCTGCAAACTTCTTACTTACTAGCAGGACTCCCGTGCGTCTTTCTCATAATGAGAAACGAATTTTTGTCCGGTATAACGGGTAGAATACACATATTGAAAAATTGATGTTTAGCGCAGAATTATTTGCGTTAGTTGTTTGCATCAAAGTGATGTTAAGGAGGATGTCTATGGAGAACCAAGCACATGGTTTAACCACAGATTCCGCTGTTTATAAGCGTTTCTCGCCAGTTAAGCAGGCTGGATTTATGTCTATGTTCAAAAGCTCAAGCGTAAAAAGAACAGCTTGTGCAATTGCTTTTGCCGTTGCTTGTGTTCCTACCATTGCTTTGGGAGAGGGAATTTCTAAGCTTCCTGTAGTATCTGGTCAGGCAACTATTTCTCAAGCAGCGACGTCTCGTCCTGCTGCAGAACCAACTGATACTAAGACGGCAGAAACGGTAGCTTCTAAGGTTTTGCCTTCGGTTGTGTCCGTTAAGGCTACCAGTGATTCATCAGGCTCAACCGGTTCTGGCGTTGTATTGAATGCAAATGGAGACATTCTTACCAATTACCACGTCATTGAGGGTATGGATACGTTCTCTATCTCCGTTAACGATAAAGAGTATGAGTGTACTGTTGTTGGTACAGATCCAACCTCTGACCTGGCCGTTCTTCATGCAGATCTTAAAGGAGATAGCCTTACTCCAATTGAGATTGGTAATTCCGATAACTTGGCTCCTGGTAGTTGGGTTATGAGTGTTGGTAGTCCATTTGGTCTTGATCACTCTGTTTCTGCAGGTATCGTGTCTGCTCTTTCTCGTGGAGATATGCTTGAGACAGAGGGTGGAGAAACTACTATTTATGCAAACCTCATCCAGGTTGATGCAGCTATTAACCCAGGTAATTCTGGCGGAGCTCTGGTTGACTCTAATGGTCAGCTTGTGGGTATTTGTACGTTGTTCTCGTCAGATACCAAGTCATTTGCGGGTATTGGCTTTGCAATTCCTTCTAACTATGCCATTGATATTGCAAATCAGATTCTTTCTGGCCAACAAGTTAAGCATGCCTATATTGGCCTTTCTATGCAGACCGTTACTCCTCGAGTTGCAAAGCGCAATGATCTCTCGGTAGATTACGGTGCGTATGTAGCAGGCCTTCTTGATGATAGTCCTGCAGAGGGTGCTGGTATTAAAAAGGGTGATGTTATTGTCTCTATTGGTGGAGAGCGCGTAGTTTCTGCTGATGCAGCTATTATTGCCGTTCGCTCTCACAAGATTGGAGAGACCGTTCCTGTAGAGGTCGTACGTGGAGAAGACCGCCTTACCATCAACGTCACGCTTGGTTCTGATGAGACGCTTTCTTCTATGAAAGAGAAAGAAAAGAACAGCAAGAACGAAACAAACAACGTTGATGATAAGCAGGATCGTACTGAAGATGATGATTCCTATAGGTATTACCGCCAGCAAAACTATTGGGAAGAATTCTGGGATTACTTCACTAATCCTTATGGAGATAAAGATGTTAATTCCGATAATCCATTTGTGAATATCGTAGAGAGCATTACCAATAGCATTGCAGAAGCAATCTACGGAATTTTTGGCTAACACTCAGATTGTGTTTGCTGTGTTTGCGTTTGTTTGTTCTGCTATGAGTTAGGGGAGTCTTGTGGATTTGCTTGTGCTGTTAGTTTTGGCTGTAGTTGTCATTGTGCTTATCGTGAGCCTTGTCACACTTTCCTCTAAGCTCTCGCAAGTAAAGACGCTGCAAGAGCAAAGTCAAACATCATCTGCAGAGCTTATAAGAAGCTCCCAAGAGTTGGATCGTCGTGTTACGGATAACATGGCAAAAATGCAAGAGCTTATGGATACAAAGCTTGAGAAGGTAAGAGAGGTAGTTGATCAAAAGCTCACCTCAACACTGCAAAATCAGACGAAGCAGACTGATCAGCGTATTGCTCAGCTTGATGCTCGCTTTGATGCTTTTCAGCGTCGTGTGGATGACAACATGAAAGCAACTTCCCAGGCTTCAACTGAGCAGCTTGCTAAGGTTAGAGAGACTGTTGACAAACAGCTCAGCGACATGCGTAAAGAGAATGAAGCAAAGCTTGAGCTTATGCGTCAGACCGTTGACGAGAAACTCCAGAAAACGCTCGATGAGCGTATGACCCAATCGTTCCAGCGCGTATCTACGCAACTTGAGCAAGTTCATCAAGGCTTGGGAGAAATGCGTGGTCTTGCGGAAGGTGTTGGAGACTTAAAGAAGGTTCTTTCTGGCGTTAAGACTCGCGGAATTGTTGGAGAAATTCAGCTTGGCGCAATTCTAAGAGACATTCTTTCTCCAGAGCAGTACGAAGAGAATGTTGCTACTGTTTCTGGTTCTACTGAGCGTGTTGAGTTTGCTGTTAAGTTGCCTGGAGAGTCAGGGGAGACCGTTTGGCTTCCTATTGATTCTAAGTTCCCAGGAGATACGTACGAGCATTTAGTGGATGCAATCAATGCAGGTAATGAGGAGGCGATTGCTGCTGCTAAAAAGAGTCTAGAGACTCGAATTAAGGCAGAGGCAAAAGATATCTCTACAAAGTATATTGCTCCACCAGAGACAACTAACTTTGCTATTTTGTTCCTTCCTTTTGAGGGACTTTATGCAGAGGTAGTCAGTCAGACGGGTTTGCTTGAGCAGCTACAGAGAGAGTATCGCGTTAATGTGTGTGGGCCTTCCACTATGGCTGCGCTTCTTAACAGTCTTCAAATGGGATTCCAATCTGTTGCTATTCAGAAGCATGCAGACGAGATTCAAAAGGTACTCTCTGCGGTTAAGACAGAGTTTGAGACGTATCAGGCTCAGCTAGAAAAGGCTCGATCACAAGTTCAAAAAGCAGAAAAAGCACTGGATACCATTTTGACTACAAGAACAAATGTTATGAGTAGAAAATTGAGAACTGTTACCGCATTAGAAAATCTCGATGAGGCTCAGAAAACGTTGGGGATTAGTGGCGTGGTAAATGATGAAGACGAGGATGAGAAGTAAGTAATTTTTTCGATAATTGATAAGTTGTTCAAGATACATTAAAGAAGAATATATATTTAGTACGGTCCGAGAGGAGATGAAAAATGATCCAGCGGGAATCAAATCTTGACCATGATATTTTACTTCCTCTGAGTGTAAAAAAAGTAAGTAGATCATACAGGATGAAAGAAGGGAAACGTATAGTTTTAGATAATGTGTCGTTTTCTGTTCATTTAGGGGAAATAGTTTGTGTACTCGGACCGAATGGCGCTGGAAAGACTACTTTAGTAAAAATTGCTTCATCGCTTTTACTCCCAGATTGTGGAGAAGTAGAAGCATGTGGTGTAGACGTTCTTAAATGTCCTCGCAAGGCTTGTAAGAATATTTCTTTAGTTCTTGGTGGAGAAAATGGGTTTTATCTTCATGCTACTGCTATTAATAACTTAAGATATTTTGCGCAAGTGAGTGGTGTCCCTTTTGATGAGCAAGAATCAAGAATTAAAAATGCCCTTCAACAAGTACATTTAGTTGAATTTTCAAATCAAAATGTATCAACTTTTTCTAAGGGAATGAGACAAAGGCTTCATCTTGCAAGAGCTTTAATTTCGGCTCATAGTTTAATTCTTCTTGATGAGCCAACATCTGGTTTAGATCCAAATAATGCGGCAGACGTCAGGCGGCTTATCGCTGAGTTACGTCATATCCCTAGTGGTATTTTACTTACGTCTCATAGCATGAGAGAGGTTGAATTATTAGCTGATCGCGTGCTTGTTCTCAAAAAAGGAAAGTGTATTTTTCTGGGCAGCCTAGAGGAGTTAAGGCAGAAAGTAAAAATAGAGGGCGTATACACGTTTATAACTGATTGTCTTGATGAATCTAAAATTAAAATTTTAAAGGAATGTTCTGGAATTGCGTCAGTTGAAGTTCTTGAGAAGTTTGATTCAATTTATGTGGATGTGTCGGGAAATAAGAAAATGGTTTTTGATTTATGTGTTGATGATTTTGGTTGGAAGAAAGTCAATGAAAGACGTGCTTCACTCGAAGAGGTGTACCTTGCTGTAATGGGAAAAGATAATGAAAGATAGTGTTAATTCAATTTTTGATATGCGCTCAGAATTGCAGATGTTACGCTTTCATACGAGTATGTTTTTAACGACTCCATTCTTTTTAATAAGTGTTCTTGGATCATGTTTTAGCTTCTCTTTGTTTAAGATTTTTTCAATGATTCAGGGGTCTAGTAATCATTCATTTTGGGTTTATTCATCTATCGCAACTATATGGGCTTCTACAATTCTCTCAACAGGTATTATTGGATATCAGCGTTATCAGGGAACTTTGGATTATTTGTTTATAAGTCCGAAGGGAATTGCTAATATTTTTTATCCAATTATCTTTTCTGCAACTACATTAGGTTTAGTTCTTGGAGTACCGTGCTCTATTCTTCTTAGCTTATTTTTTGGTGTTCCTATTATTCTTTCTATAAATGAGATATTGGCACTATTTTTTTCAACGGTTGCATGCACCTCTTCATCTTTGGTTTTGTCTTCTTTATATGTTTTAACAAAAAATGCTTCATCATTTGAAAGCCTTATTCTAACTGGTATATGGATAGGGTCTGGTATAGTTTTACCAATAGAAAACTTTCCATTACCAATGCGTATAATCGCATACTTACATCCTTTGACTCCAGCAGTAAAGTTAATTACCTCAGCTACTGTGCAAGATTTTTTCTTGTATTCGGTTGTTTGTTTAATTTTTTCGATTGCATATGTTTGTTTAGGACGGTTTCTAATTCAATTAGCATTTTCAAATCTTCGCAAGGATGGAGATTGTTCATAATTATGAAAAAAATTACTTCATATATCTATCCTGCAATTTGTATATCATTGACTTCTTTATCCAGCTACGGCTCTATTTTAGCTTTTTGCATTCAATTTTTTATTGAACCTATTTTTTCATATCTATACTTTATTCTGTTTGGTATGCAGCTTTCTGCCTCAAGTATGTCACTGCTTGTAGGAATTTTAACTTTATCGTCATGGCTTTCTGCAATGCAATGTTCGGCCAATATTATTGTTCAAGATCGATTTGCTAAAACAATTTTTATGTATTTGATTTCTCAAAACCGTGCAATGGTATTCTTTTTAATTAGATACATAACAATTACTGTTATTTGTTTTATGAGTTCTCTTGTAACCTCAGTTATTGTTCTTTATATTGCAGCAGCTGATGTTCTGACCCTACTTGTTCCTTTATGTATATCCCTTATTCTTGCTTCTCTTGGTGGCGCTATATTTGGAGTATTTTCTTCAGTAATTGGTTTATTGTTAACTGATGGATTTGCTGTACTAAACTTATTATCAATAAGTATCCCCATACTTTCTGGAGCTGTTATACCACTTTATTTATTTCCAAACCCTTTGATTTCTATCTGCAAGTGCATTCCGATTTCATGGATTGTTGAAAGTGTCGGATTATTTTTGAGTTTTAATACAAGTGATGCGTTTCTATTGTGTGGTTATGCGTTGCTCTTAGAACTTCTATGGATATTGATAACGCTTGCTTTCATCTCTTTTTGCAACAACAGACAGAGAATTACTGGTCAAATAGAGGGAATGCATTTGTAAATACTGTATAAAGATACCCATAAGGGGTAATTTCCTTCGGATATTAATAAACCATAAGGGTATTTGAAGGAGGTTTTATGGGAATCATGGGTAGATAAAAACGGCGGCTTCGGTTGCTGTTTTTTTGTTGCATAAAAATACCTTATGGGGGTATACTGTTTACAGAAACTAATACCCCCTTAGGGTATGCAAAGGAGGACAGATGGCTCAGAAAGACAGCCAACCACAGGAAACTTGTTGTCATTGTGATCACAAGGCTACTCCTCGCTCAAGCGAGCTTAAAAGTGGAGTTTCTCGCCGTATTAACCGTGCAATCGGCCAGTTAAATGGCATTAAAACAATGATTGACGAGGATCGTTATTGCGGAGACGTTCTCATTCAGCTTGCGGCAGTAGAGTCTGCGGTTAAGGCCGTCTCAAGAGAAGTAATGCAAGATCACCTGGAGTCTTGCGTAGTTGATCGCATCCAGTTGGGTGATACAGAAGTTATTGATGAGGTCATGGACCTCTTTAAGCGTTTTATGTAAGGTGGCGTTATGGATCAGAAAGTTTTTGATGTACAAGGAATGACGTGCGCAAGTTGTTCTGCGCACGTGGAGAAGGCAGCAAACTCTGTTTCTGGTGTCTCTGAGGCACGTGTTAATCTGCTTAAAAATTCTATGGAAGTTGATTATGACGGTAACCCAGACACCCTCAAGCAGATTTCTGACGCAGTACATAAAGCAGGCTATGAGGCAACACCTCGTAGCGACAAAAAAGATTCTGCTGCAACTACTAAGGCAGATGCTACCAATGCTTCAGAAAAGGCGGTAAAGCAGAAGAGAGTCGAGCTTATTTCCTCAATGGCGTTTGCCATTCCACTGCTCTATCTTGCCATGGGTGAGATGATAGGAGCACCTGTTCCACCTGCTGTTTCTGGAATGAATGGCATGATGAACTTGGCTCTTACTGAGCTTTTGCTTTGCATTCCTATTCTCTTTATTTGTCGTCACTATTTTATTGGCGGATTCCGCGCGTTTTTGCATGGCTCGCCTAATATGGATTCGCTCATTGCGCTGGGTTCAGCAGCGTCGTTTGCTTACAGTGTTGTTAGCCTGTACCAGATGGCAAATGCTTTTATTGCAGGAGATATTGCTGCAGCTCACCAAGCAATGCACGGCATGTACTTTGAGACCGCAGGTGTGATTCTTGCTCTGATTTCCCTGGGCAAGTTCTTTGAGGCGCGCGCAAAGGGTCATACCACAGGCGCAATTAGCGCACTTATGAACCTTGCTCCAAAGACGGCTATTCTCGTCAAAGACGGTATTGAGCAGGAAGTTCCTGCAGAGACCGTTGTGGTGGGAGACGTTCTTGTGGTAAGGGCAGGTCAGTCAATCCCTGTTGATGGCCAGGTCATCGAGGGAGAGGGATCTGTCGATGAGTCCGCTATTACCGGAGAGCCTGTTCCTGTAAGCAAGACCGTTGGCGATTCCGTGACAGGTGCTACGGTATCTACCGGCGGCTGGTTTAAGATGCGTGCCACCGCTGTTGGCGATGACACTACACTTGCAGGCATTATCCGCCTGGTTGACGAGGCAACAAGCTCCAAAGCGCCTATTGAGCGTCTTGCTGACAGTATTGCTGGCGTCTTTGTCCCCGTTGTTATTGGAATTGCGCTGGTCACGTTTGCGGCATGGTTTGTCTTTGTGGCACCTGGTAACTTTGCGGTTGCTCTCTCGCACGCTGTTGCTGTTCTGGTTATTTCCTGCCCTTGCGCACTTGGTCTGGCAACGCCTACCGCCATTATGGTGGGCACCGGCCTGGGCGCTTCAAATGGCATTTTGGTCAAGTCCGCCGAGGCGCTTGAGGGTGCGGTTAGAGCAACCGTGGTTGTTCTTGATAAGACGGGAACGCTCACTGAGGGTAAGCCAAGCGTAACTGATGTTCTTTGTGCAGATAGTACCTCCGAGGATCAGCTGCTTGAGTACGCATATGCGCTTGAGCAAAAGAGTGAGCATCCACTTGCGCAGGCTATTGTTACGTATGCTCAAGAGAAGCTTGGAGAGTCTGCAGGCAGCTCTCTTGATGTACAGGAGTTCTCACAGGTTGCTGGTGGTGGCCTCATAGCAACGGTTGGCGAAAAACGCCTTGTAGCAGGAAACGCTCGTCTTATGGAGCAGGAGGGCATCAGCACACAAGAGCTGACTTCCCAGGCTCAGCAGCTAGCTGAACAGGCAAAGACACCGCTGTACTTTGCACTTGAGGGTAAGCTTCTTGGTGTCATTGCTGTGGCCGATAAGGTTAAGCAGACCAGTGCGTCCACCATTGCTCGCCTTCGTGCTATGGGCATCAAGTCCGTCATGCTCACCGGTGATCAAGCAACAACAGCAAACGTCATTGGTAAGGAGCTTGGTGTTGACCAGGTAATCTCTGACGTCTTGCCAAGCCAAAAAGAGTCTTACATTAGGCAGTTCCAGGACGCTGGAGAAAACGTTGTCATGGTTGGCGACGGTATTAACGACGCTCCGGCACTCGCTCGAGCAAACGTGGGTATTGCCATTGGCGCAGGTACCGATGTTGCTATTGAGTCTGCTGACATTGTCTTGATGAAATCTGATCCAGCTGATGTTGCCACCTCAATTGAGCTCTCTCGAGCCACCATGACCAACATCAAAGAAAACCTGTTCTGGGCACTGTTCTATAACACCATTTGTATCCCTGTTGCTATGGGCCTGTTGTATCCATTTGGTATTTCGCTGAACCCCATGATCGGTGCAGCTGCCATGGGCTTCTCGTCAGTCTTTGTTGTATGCAATGCACTGCGTCTGCGCACCTGGAAGCCAAAGAATACAAGCTCTGCAACTCGTCAAAACGCTCATGACACAAAACCAGTCATTGACGTTCAACCTAAGTCCACAAACGACGCATCCGCGTCACAGAAGGAGGAATCTTATATGGAGAAGAAACTAAACGTAGAGGGCATGTCCTGCCAGCACTGTGTTGCACACGTCACACAGGCTCTTGAGGCTGTCGAGGGTGTCTCTAAGGCAACCGTTTCACTTGACGAGAAGAGCGCTGTAGTTGAGCTATCTTCTGATGTCGCTGATAGCGCATTGGTTGATGCTGTTGTTCAGGCAGGATATGAGGCTACTATTGCCTAAGGCGGGCAAGTAGACGGTCCTTCTCGCTAGAATCACTAAATACCGCACGTGCAGCATTTTCAGCAAGCTCACGCGCGGTATTTTTGTCTAGACCGCAGCGCTGCTGCAAAAGCTCAAACTCGCGCGAGAGGGTAGTGTTGGAGACAGTCATGTTATCCGTGTTGATAGTAACCGTCAGGCCAGCATCAAGCAGTTGCTCAAGAGGGAAGCGCTCTATTGACTCAAAGATGCGCGTCTGAAGGTTGCTGGTGGGGCAAATCTCAAGCGCAACATTTGCAGCTTTAAGGTCCTGGATAACACCCGCGTCCTCCAAAGAGCGAACGCCGTGACCAATACGTTGTGCGCCAAGTCGAAGCGCAGCTTTGATGCTCTCTGGACCAGCAGCTTCTCCCGCGTGGATAGTAAAAGGAACGTCTTTTCTTTGTGCTTCAGCAAAAAGTGACGAGAAATTCTCTGTGGCAAAGAGCGCCTCAGCTCCCGCTAAGTCTGCCGCTACAACGCCATTCCCAAGATACTCCGCAGCTAAATCAATTGACTCCTCATTTTTGTGCTTAAGCTCTTCACCTGTGCCACGCATAGCGCAAATAAGGTATGCCGTGTGAAGTTCTGACTGTGGATGCTCTGCATAGAAGTCAGCTCTACCAGCAAGAGCAGCCTCAAGGACTTCTTGCTGAGAAAGACCTCCTGCAGTAAGACTTCCTGGTGCAAAACGAGGTTCAGCATAGAGAATGCCCTCCGCGTCCAGTTGCTCATGGAATGCCTTTGCAACGGCGCGAATGCCTTGTGCTGACTGCATAAGCTTGAGCGGCAGCTCAAATGTTGCAAGATAGTGGTTAAGATCCTGGCAATGAGCTGGGACTTGCATCTTTTCTTGAAGCTCAGCCAAAGACAAATCAAATCTCGCTTCTGCTGCAAGTTGAGCTGCGGCAGGAAGTGGGATTGATCCATCAAGATGGACATGCAAATCGATAAGAGCACAGGAGCTCATAGCGCCTCCTACAAGAAACGTATGCTATGGCGCAAAGAGCGCAAACTAGATAGCTACATCATACGGTAGGGAAGTGGCGTTTTCCAAATCGTTTGCAAGTTTTTCAAACTGGTATCCATTGACGCGCTCAAGCAGACGTACTTCATCAGGCAAAACGTCATAATGAATCTGTGAGCAAATGGCGCAGGCAATAGATCCAATGGTGTCTGTATCTCCACCCATCTCTGCAGCTATTCTCGCTGCTTTAGAGACTTTTCCTTGTGAGAGCTTTACCACCGCAAGAACTGCAGGGATGGTCTCTATGGTTTCGTAACCACAGCCACAGTAGTCGTAGATGTCTCTTGATGCTGCTAGGGGAGCCTCAAGGTTTTTGGCGCCTTCGCAAAACTCCAGCGCCATGATGCACTTTTGATACATGCTAGGCATAGGCATTTGTGTACCAATTTTTGTGTAGAGCGCTCGGTGTCCGTAACTTAAAGCAGTTTCAAGAGCGTCCTCAACCGTAAACGAGTTTTCAGAAAGACCTCTGCTTATGGCGGCCACAATCATTGATGCGCCCATGATAGCTACGTTGGTTCCGTGCGTGGGAAGCGCAAGATCAGTAACGCTGTTAATGAGCGCATGTTTGTCTTTCCAGCTCACAATTGAAGCCAGCGGCGCACATTTCATGGCGCATCCGTTAGTGGTTCCAAGGCGACCGCATGTTTTAAGCGAGTGGCCAGAAAGTCGATTAGCTAACGCAGCTCTTGTAGAAGGGCCAACTACCTGAGCAGCGTTTGGCTCTGTTGCCACATAATTTTCTAGGGCATCAAAGTAGCGGGATTGGTTAAAAACTCCCTGGTTATCAATGATGTTTTTAGTCAAAATGATTGCATTTGCTGTGTCATCTGTAGTCTGACCTGCGGTAAAAGGTCTTCCAAAAAAGTCATTTTTAGGTGGATTTGAAAGACTTTGAACTCCATCAGGAAATGCAAAATCGATTTGGTGTGGTGACATCATCTCTGTTGGCATGCCATAGGCGTCGCCATAGGCAAGGGCCGTAAGCATCCTATAGAGTTTAATTTTTCTTGCCGTGTTCATGTTACTCACGCTTCTTCATGCCAGAAGAACGTGATGTTTTGGCTCTGCAGAGACTATTTTTACCTGCAGAGATAAGCTTCTCATAGCAGCATGCCATGATTGCTCCCCTCAATTAGATATTCTCTGTCTTTACAGGTTTTTTACTGTGCCGTAAGGAATGCCTCACTCCTTAGATCCTTACTTTCCCAGCTTGTAGTCGCAATACAAGCTAGATGGCTCAGACAGAAAATATCTCCCCCAAGTATGTTTAAAGATATCAAATATTTAAGTATTACTACAGGGGGTAAGGCTGATTAATCGGCAGACGGTAGCTGAAGAGAGCTTAGAGGTAACTTGCTCACAATAGTGACTACATGCTGTTTTATATTCTCTCTAACGTAGGGAGCCATTGCTGGGTAAAATGGATGGTAGCAATCTGAAAGGAATGGACATGCCCGCAATTTTGACTCATGACTTCTTTGGCAAGGATGCCTTTGATATAGCTGCAGGCAAACTTGGTTTTTCTACGATGGAAGAGCGAGAAGCTTTTTTGTTGGGCAACCAAGGTCCAGATCCGCTGTTTTATTTAGCAGCAGATCCGCTGCTACATCGCTACGCTAAATATGCGTCGATTATGCATAAAGAAAAAACGCCCGAACTTCTTCTTTCTATGCGAGACGCAATTGCGCCTCTGCCACTTAAAGACGTTGCGGTCGCTCGCGCCTATATTGCGGGATTCCTCTGCCACTATATGCTTGATTCCACTGCTCATCCCTTTGTCTATTACTGGCAAAACATACTTACCTCTCAAGGTGTTGAGGGCTTGGATGAATCTGCTAAAAATCAAGTACATGCAGAGATCGAGAAGGACCTTGATGAGGCAATTCTTTACGCCCATCTTGGTAAAACGGTAGCTACCTATAGGCCTTATAGCGAGGTTTTGAAGGCATCGCTGCATACGCTTTACGTTTTGGACAGAGTATTTTTCTTTGCGTTGCTATGGACGTATGAAAAACCTACCGATACCAGGATTTTCTCGTCAGCTGCTGTTGATTTTAGGATTATCCAGCATCTAGCGTATTCGCCGACAGGTAAGAAGAGAAAGCTACTTGGTCATCTTGAGCGTACCTTTGGTACAAATAGGTTCTCTTTGATTGAGGCACTCTCGCACGGGGCAAGGGAATCTTCTGATTCTGATTTTGATAACAGAGCGGGAAATGAGTGGATTGATCCTTTTACGGGAGAGGTGCGCAAAGAGAGCTTCTGGGATTTGTATGACCATGCGCTGGCAAATGTGCCTTATGCACTTGACGTTTTCTTCTCGCCAGACTTTAATCTTGATACTGCAAAAGAGCTTACGCAAAATCTGAACTTTGATGGTCAGACGCTTGCAGATGAAGGTTCGACAGAATAGGTTTTTGTGGCAACGTACGTTTTTTCTGATATTCACGGTCATGTGGAGCCGCTTAGGCGTGCTCTAGAGCGTATTAATCCAACCGAGTCAGACGTGTTCTATTGTCTTGGTGACATGATTGATCGTGGTCCTAGCTCGCTTGCCACTATTAAGACAATTCGCGAGCTTCCTAACTGTACGGTCTTAATGGGCAATCATGAGCAGCTTGCGCTGCAAGCGTTGGACCCAGAAGCCGATATTGAAGCTCAGTTCATGTGGCAGATTAACGGGGGAGACGCAACACTTGCTGAGCTCAAGACGCTTTCTGAAGAAGAATATGGTGAGCTGATTGACTGGTTGCAGGCGCTTCCTTTGTACGCCACCGTTGAGGTCCAAGGCAGAGATTTTGTTCTGGTTCATGCGGGCGTAAGGTCTAACGGTGTTCCCTTGCCAACCGCCTGGGATAAGGCTTCTTTGGAGCAGTACTTAAGTAAGCAGTCTGAAAACGATCTTTTGTGGATTCGTGAAGAGTTCTGGCAATATCCTACGGATTTCCGCACGTCAGAAGCAGCGTATCCCGTTGTCATTTGTGGCCATACACCCACTCCTTTGTTAGCAAGTTTTGGTGCAAAAAACTTGAATCGCAGCGCCACTACCCCTGATGGCCTTGCACAATGGGTCCAGTCAGATGGCGATAAGTGGGGAATTGACACAGGCACTACAGGTGGAGCCGGCTACGGTCAGGTAACTGTACTGCGCCTTGACGATCTGCAGGAGTTTGTTGAGCCACTGCAAGAAGGCGAGTAGCTGTGGCTGCAAAGATGCCACAGCCTGCCGGCGATAGTACAAAAACTGCGCTTACGCATGTAGAGAACACGCTTGATCCCATTATTTTCCCGGACTCTCGCGTGCTGCTTTTGGGATCCATGCCAAGCCCTAAGTCTCGAGAAATTGGCTTTTACTTTGGCAATCCTCAGAATAGATTCTGGCGTGTAGTTGCCGCGTTATATGACGAGAAACCCCTCAAGTCCATACCTGAAAAGATTGATTTCTGTAAAAGACATCATCTTGCTCTTTGTGATGTGCTTAAGGCTTGTGACATTAAGGGTGCAAGCGACGCTTCTATTGCAAATCCGATTCCGCACAACATTGGCGCTCTTATTCAAGATTCATCAATCTGCGCTATTTTTACGCTAGGTGGGACCGCAACAAAATTTTATAAGCGTTACACCGAGCAACAAACTGGTATTCCCGCACGTCAACTGCCCTCTACAAGTCCCGCTAACGCACGTATGTCAGTTGAGGATTTAGTGGAAGAATTTTCCATTATCAAAAAATTTACCAATTGTGAGTTGACAATATCCTAGTAGCGGCTAGGATTATACGCATGCGAATTATGGCTACGACATACACTGCACTTTGTGCATGCACCGCGATGTGTCTGGTGCCCGGGTCACATACGACCAGGGTGTAATTGTCGCTGAGCAAAATTTTCCTGGTACAGACTCGGGCGTAAAGCTATTTTGTAACTCTTGTGTGAGTATTCGCACATCCCGAGAGGATTTATTCGCATGGACTGGAGCTTCATAGGGGAACACCTCCCACTGTATGCAGAAGCTGCAAAAATAACGCTTACTATCTCTTTCTTTGGAGTTCTCTTCTCGCTTATCGTTGGTTTGATAAGTGCTCAGATTTCGCTGACAAAGATTCCTGTTTTAAGTCAGCTTAATGCTGTTTATGTTGAGCTTTCCAGAGGAACACCCCTGCTTATTCAGCTGTTTCTTATCTACTTTGGTCTGACTAAAGTTGGTCTCAAAATGGATGCAGAGGTAGCTGCTGTTGTGGGTCTAACGTTTCTTGGTGGCTCCTATATGGCAGAAGTGTTTCGTGCAGGTTTTGAATCAGTTGCAGCTATTCAGTTTGAATCTGCACAGGTTTTGGGTCTCTCAAAGATTCAAGCGCTCCAGCACGTTATTCTTCCACAGGCACTTTCTGTAGCAATTCCAGGCCTCGTTGCTAACATCATTTTCTTAATCAAGGAATCTTCCGTTGTTTCCGGCATTGCCCTAGCAGATTTGATGTACGTAACCAAAGACATTATTGGCATGCAATACGACACTACAGAAGCCCTCTTTATGCTGGTAATTGCCTATGTGATTATCCTTGTTCCTATTTCTTTGCTTGGCAGCTGGCTGGAGAGGAGGCTTGACTATGCCCGTCGATAACATTTTGCTGCAGGAAGGAGTGATAACGCGCCTTCTTGGAGGTCTTGCAACAACGGTGCACATTGGCCTTATCTCTGTGGCACTTTCCATTCCTCTTGGTATTCTCGTTGGACTTTTTATGACATCCAACAACAAGGTGGTTCGTGCAATTCTTCGCGTTTACCTTGAGGTTGTTCGTGTTATGCCTCAGCTGGTGCTGCTCTTTGTGGTGTTCTTTGGTACTTCTGAATGGTTTGATGTTAATTTTGATGGCGTTGAAGCTTCAATTGTAGTTTTTACCTTCTGGGGAGCAGCCGAGCTTGGTGACCTGGTACGAGGAGCGTTGGAGTCAATTCCAGCATCTCAGTATGACGGTGCATTTGTGCTTGGCCTTTCTCGCCAGCAGACGTTTTTTAAGGTCATCCTTCCTCAGGCTTTCAAGCGTCTTTTGCCTCCAGCTATCAACCTGATTACACGCATGATTAAGACAACGTCACTTTGTAATTTGATTGGCGTGGTTGAGCTGCTCAGAGTTGGTAGTCAGATCACCGATTTTTATCGCTTCAAGTTCCCAACCGACGGAGCACTTTGGATTTACGGAGCTATTTTCTTCCTGTATTTTGCTGCCTGCTTCCCACTTTCGTATCTTTCACGCAGGCTTGAGAGGAGCGCCTCACATGAGTAACACCGTTTTAGCAGTTAAGGACCTCACTAAGGTATATCCCTCAAGCCAGAAACCCGTGCTTGATAAGATTTCGCTCTCCATCAATAAAGGCGAGGTAGTCGTGGTGTTGGGACCTTCCGGTTGCGGTAAGTCTACGCTGCTTCGCGCCATTGTTGGCTTGGAAGATATCCAAGGGGGAGAAGTGCTTCTCCACGATCAGGTTATTTCTGGTCAGAAGAGGGAAAGCGCCGCAGCAGGCATTGGTATGGTTTTTCAGAGCTATGACTTATTCCCAAACATGACGGTTTTGAAAAACGTAACCCTGGCTCCTCTGGTAGTGCAGAAGCGCTCAGAGGATGAGGTTTTGGCACAGGCAGAAGAACTGTTGCGTCGTGTGGGACTGTGGGAGAAGAAAGACTCCTATCCATCAGCACTTTCTGGCGGCCAAAAGCAGCGCGTGGCAATTGTTCGTGCTCTTATGACTAACCCTGAAGTTCTTTTGCTGGACGAAATCACTGCAGCTCTTGACCCCGAGATGGTTCACGAGGTTTTGCAGGTAGTTATGGAGCTAGCAGAGCAAGGAATGACCATGCTGGTGGTAACTCACGAGATGCGCTTTGCTCAAGCAGTTGCTGATCGAGTCATCCTGATTGATCATGGGCACATCGTAGAAGAGTCGTCTGATGCACAAGAGTTTTTCTCGGCACCTAAAACAGAAAGGGCACAAGAGTTTTTGCGCACCTTTGAGTTTGAACGTGTGCATAAGTAAACAACGTGTTTTTGCACGTAGATGATGTAGTAATTGATACAACTTGTTAGGATTTAAAATGAACTTCTTTGAAAATACTTCCGCTTCTCTTTCTCGCCGTGCTTTCCTTGGTGCTAGCGCACTTTCTGCTGCAGCTCTTCTGGCTGCTTGCAAGAAGAAGGATTCTGACGGAGCTCAGGGCGGATCTTCTGATACAGACTCAAAGTTTAGAACCCTTGATGACATCAAGAAGGCAGGCACAGTAAATATCGGCGTCTTTAGCGATAAGGCTCCTTTTGGCTACGTTGATGGAAGCGGCAATTACGCTGGTTACGACATTGTTTTTGCAGAGCGCCTTGCAAAGGACATGGGCGTAAAGATCAACTACATTGCCACTGACGGACAAAATCGCGTGCCTTTCTTGCAGTCCAATAAGGCAGACATCATGTTGGCAAACTTTACGGTAACCGATGACCGTAAAGAGAAGGTTGATTTCTCTCTGCCATACATGAAGATTAAGCTGGGCGTTGTTTCTCCATCCTCTGCACCAATTACAGACGTTTCACAGCTTGATGGCAAGAAGCTTATTGTTTCTAAGGGAACCACAGCCGAGGTTTGGTTTGCTAAGAACGCGCCTAAAGTTGAGCTGGTCAAATTTGATAGCTATGCTGATGCGTATAACGCGCTGCTCGATGGCCGCGGCGATGCTTTCTCAACCGATAATACCGAGGTACTTGCATGGATTAAGTCTAACCCTGGCTTTGTTGTTGGCATTGATGACCTGGGCGACTCCGATACTATTGCTGCGGCAGTTCACAAGGGCAACTCTTCGCTGTTGGAGTTTATCAACAACGAGATTACCGGTCCTCTTGCAGAGGAGAACTTCTTCCACAAGGCTTATGAAGAGACACTTGCTCCAATTTACGGCGACGAGGTAGATCCAAATACTATGGTCGTCGAGGGCGGCAAAATCTAAGTTCTGGGCTTAGTCCGTCTTTACAGCTCAATACACCCATTTCGCGAGAAGACCTTGCAGTTTGTAAGGTCTTCTCGCGTTTGTAGCCAAATTGTTAATTTGTACAGTACTTTTTAAAAATGATTCTTTGTGCTGATAAAGTAGGTCAACTATTTTTTGACCACCAGGGCAAAGGAGCTGATAATGGCAGCTGAACAGCAAAAAGCAACTCGTAAAATTGGTGTCCCCAGGTTTCCTGGCGATATTATGCTGTATCCGCTTTCTGTAGGTCTACTTCTTCACTCATTTGTTCCTCAGGTTCTAGAAATTGGTAGCTTCACCACTGCTGTTGCTAAGGGAGCTCCTGCAATTGTTGGCATTGTTTTGCTGTTTGTGGGTGCTTCTATTGATCTTAAGACGGTTCCCAAGGTTTTGAAGACTGGCCTGACCATTCTTATTCCTAAGCTCGCTATTGCTATTGCCTTTGGTCTCTTTGTTGCTAAATTCATGGGCGATAACTTCTTTGGTCTTAATGCACTTTCTATCATTGGTGGCATTACCTTCTGTAATGTTGCTTTGTACATTGGTATTACTGCTGAGTACGGAACTCCTGATGAGCAGGGTGCCGCTGCTGTTCTGTCTCTTGTTGCTGGTCCTGCAGTTACCATGATTGCTCTTGGTGCAGCAGGCGTTGCAGCAATTTCTCCTACCGCACTTGCGGGTACCCTTCTTCCTCTGGTCCTTGGTGTTGCTCTTGGTAACCTTAGTCCTTTTATCAGGGGGCTTTTGGTTCCTGGTATTAACCCCTGTATTGCTGTTGTTGGCTTTGCTCTTGGTTGTGGCATGAGTGTTGAGAATCTCATTACTGGTGGTCCATCAGGTATTCTCTTAGCAGTACTTTGCATCATCACGGGTATCCTTACCATGTTTGTCGAGCGTCTACTGGGCGGCTCTGGTAAGGCAAGTCTTGCAAGCGCAACTATTGCAGGTACCGCAACAACCACTCCTGCAGCAGTTGCTTCTGTTGATCCAACCTATACAGCTCAGGTTGTTGCAAACGCAAACGCTCAGCTTGCTGCCGCGGTAGTTATTACTGCACTGGTAGCTCCAGCATTTACGGGTTGGCTTGATAAGAA
>CAURLG010000018.1:0-24416 GCA_963525825.1 uncultured Atopobium sp.
CAACATTTTCTTCTCTTGCGCTTGCAGAGGGTACTGAGGTGACAGAAGCAACCGCAACTACTGTAACAACTGCAACTAACGATGCAGCTGAAGCAACCGTCACAGCTGAGACAACCGTCTCTACTGAGTCGTCCGCTACAACTGAAGCAGCCACCGCAGCTGAGACGACTACGACAACTGAGACAACCACTTCAGCTGAAGCTGCTGCCAACACCACCTCAACAGATGACAATGGTGCAACAATCGTTCGTTTTTATGACCCTGCAGTTGGTTGGAACACTAGGATCAATCTTGTTGTCGGCGCATACGGTACTCAATACAACGGAAATGCCTATATCCCTGCAACGATTTCAGACGATCATAAGAGTTTTACTTTTGATGGAAATATTCAGCGAGATGGTTACACGCTGGTAGGATATTCGTCAGAAACACTTCTCGGTAATCAAAGGGATAACGCAACTCCTGACCAGTCGATGCCTTACACCGTTGATGCTAATGGATTTGTTCACGTGAATTTTGCTGATATTACCGCGTGGTCCGTTACTGATGACCTGCGTGACGACACTACAACTTACTATTACTTTTTTGCTCCTCTTTGGGCACCAAATCCTGAGCCAGAGCCAGAGCCAGAACCAGAGCCTCAGCCAGAACCAGAGCCTACTCCAGTTGTGCCTGCCTCTGATGCAACCCAAACTCCTGCACCAAGGCGCGAGAAGAGCGTTCTGCCTAATACAGGTGACGCAAGCTCTGTAGCAGGTATTGTTGCAGCAGCCGGCACTACTCTTGTTGCGCTTGGTCTCCGCAAGAAAATGAAGTAATAAACTGCAGCAAAAGTTTAACTAGAACAAAACGCTCCTAGAAACAGAAGTTCCTAGGAGCGTTCTTTTTAGCAATTTGTGGCTCGCGGTTAAACGAGCTTTTAGGACACTCTAAAAAATATATCCCTTTGCAACAGCCCAGTTCCAGATGCGGTCAGCCTGTACTTCACAGCGTTGCTTAAGTTCAGCAGTGTTAGAACCTGTGAAAGTAACTTGCTGAACAGAAAGAGGAAGGTTATCTGGCCTAGTAATAGTTAAAGTTGCGCTGTTCATAGCCATACGAGCTGTCTTGTTAGTACCAAGGCGGACCTTAACAGTAAAGTAACCACGATCAACAGGCCACTCGGTAACTTCTCCGCTATTGGCTGTTCCAGACCTAAATCCGTTCGAATTAGCAATAATGCTATAGCCATTCATAAAGAAACCAGCTGCAATAAGTAGGCCACCAATGGCGCACAAAAGAATTCCTGCAAAAATGGTGCCCTCACCATTTAAATTAAAGAAATTCCAGAGGCCGCCAACAGCAAAAAACGCACCGGCTGCCCAACCAACAAGAGGGCTCGCAGCTCCCTGAGGTTTACCAAAATCAATTACATCGTAAGTAAGAGGAATTGGGGAGGTGTCGTTTTTATCGTAAAGATAAACGTTACCTGGAATTTCCTGTTTTTGAGCGGGTTTTTGTGGTGCTTCTGGTGGAGTTGGAAGTGACATAAAGCGTCCTCCTTTTAGCTGGTAGAACTATTCAGGATAAAAGAATTTATCCTATTTGAGAGATTTATTGTAACATATTGGATAGTACGGTCTTAAATTTTTTAATTTTGCACCCCACCTATCGAAAGGATGCTTAATGAAAAGACGTCAACTAGCACTGACTTGTGCATTGGTCCTTGCACTTTCATCAGGTGTTGTATTTACTGCGTGTAATTTTAACTTTGGCTTACCATCACCTGAAGAGATTGCAGCTCAGAAGGAAGCAGAAGAGAAGAAAGCTGCTCTTGCTCCTTATGTAGGCATTTGGGAAGCCAAGTCAATTGAGGATGAAAAAAATGGCACAGTCACCGAAGATATGTACAAAGATGTTAGAGATGTTTATCTAGCAATTTATGGCTATGACTTCTCTGACGATGGCACTGGTTTGTTTGTTCGCTTCGGCGCTCAGAAGCCCTTTACCTGGTCTGTTGATGCCGATGGAAAGCTTACTATCACCCTTGCAGGTAATGCCGGAAGCTATACAGCAAGCGTTGATTCCTCAGGTCAGATGACCGTTGAGGGCTCTGATGGTTCTAAAGCTATCCTTACTCAGGTAAGCAAGACCTCAGGTGATTATTCTCATATTAGGTATGAGCCATTTAATCCATTAACAGGAACGGGCAATATTTCTAAAAACAAGTCATCGCATGAAACTAAACTACGCTTTACTATCACCACTGAGCTTGATCAGGTCATTGTTGATACCGATGAGCTCTATGTAAGGCTTATTGGCATCGCTTCCCTTAAAGACCTCAAGGGTTTTGAAGGCTATGTCTTTGAGGTTATTAATAGAACTCCTTATACAACCGGCTATCAATTTACTATTCAAGATCCAACCGATGGCTATTGGGCTTATGGATTTAACGTGTTAGAGCCAGGTGAGAGAGTCTATGAATATGTTCTTAATGACCAACGTAGAGATAAGTCACTTTCTGAAGTCACTGATGTAAAAGGCACTCTTGAGTATGACCACTCTAGCAATGGCGCCCTTCATAATGACGAGAAAACCGTGACATTTGATTTGCCTACTGGGCAGAGCAAGTAACAGTTAAGAGTTAGTTTTATATCGCTGCACGTATGGAAGGAAGTTTAATGAAAAAGCGTCAAATGCTATTAGGATGTCTGCTTGCACTGGTGCTTTCTGTAAGTGCAGTGCTTAGTGCCTGTTCATCAGAGGATAATAGTCCCGCAGGAAACAAAAAGTCTGCTGGTCAGATCGTAGGTGTTTGGGAAGCTTATGACATCTTTGAACCCGGACTAGGAAACCTGAGGGAGGGAGCAGCCTACGACGATTATAAAGAACAGTTCCATGCAATTTATGCTTTCAGCTTTGCTGAGGATGGAACTGGCTTGTTTACTCGCTTTGGCATAATGAAGCCTTTTACCTGGACTGTTGATGCAGAAGGAAAGATTACAGTTACCCTTGAGGGTACTGCGGGTTATTTTACGGGACAGATTGACGCTGAGACTGGCAGGTTAAGGCTCAAGGGCACAGGCGACGATGAGACTGACGCCGAGCTTAAGCAGATTTCAACTACTGCTGGAGACTATGCAAGTGCTACCTATCAGCCATTTGATCAACTTACCAATAAAGGTACCGTACCAACCATGGTTAGGTATAACGATCTCAAGTTTAAAAATTTTGAAATAACTCGAGAGGTCAATAAAGTTCTTATCGATACAGATAAGCTGTATATGAGTCTGTACGCTATCGCTCAGGTACCGGGAAGCTCTCAAGAAGGTTACGTATTTGAGATTATCAACAAGTGTCCTGACTCATTTTACGGAGAGTTCTCTCTTGGAGATCGAGTTGGTCCTCTGAATGCCTTTGGTCAAGCCTCCTTACAGCCTGGTGAGAAGTTCTATTTGTTCGTTCCTAATGTCTCGCAAACACCTGGATCTCTTGTGGCACTTTCCAATCCAAAAGCCACGGTTTCTATTGGTTACAATAACGGAACAACCTATACACCTGTTTCGGAAAGGGAGAAAGTACAGCTTGACCTAAATATCCCTCCTAAGTCTGAGTAGCAAAAGAACGCATATCTTCAGGTTGATCACTACCATTGAAAGGACACTTGATGAAAAAACGTAAAATACTGCCAGTTCTTGCGCTTGTCTTGGCGCTCTCTGCTGGTGTTATGTTTACAGCTTGCACTCCTAACATCGGCGGACCATCTCCTGAAGAGATTGCAGCTCAGAAGGAAGCAGAAGAGAAGAAAGCTGCTCTTGCTCCGTTTGTGGGCGTTTGGGAAGCAAAGTCTATTAGTGATCCAAAGAAGGGCGAGATTCCCGAGAGTGTCTATCCAACAGCAAGAGACACATTCCAGGCCATTTACGGCTACGACTTTTCCGACGACGGCACTGGACTATTCATCCGTTTTGGTGCTCAGAAGCCCTTTACCTGGACCGCTGATGCTAATGGCAAGATTACCATCACCCTTGCTGGCAACGCTGGAAGCTATACAGCAACCGTTGATTCCTCAGGCCAGATGACCATTGAGGGTTCTGACGGTTCCAAGGCAGTGCTTACTCAAGTAACTAAAACCTCAGGTGATTACTCTTCTCTTAAATATGCTCCATTTGATGCACTTACGGGTAAGGGAACTATTGGAGGAAATTATTCCTCCCATGAAGACTTTTATATGAATTTTAAGGTAGTTACTGAGGTCAACAGGGTTGTTGTTGATAATGACGACATGTACGTCAGATATGTTGGAATCGCCACAACACCAAGCGGTCTAACCGAAGGTTATGTTTTTGAGGTAATCAACAAGTCCGATAAGACGGCCTCATATGACTTCAGTCTGGATAATTCGGATTCCACTGTGTTTGGAACAGCTCTTAATGTTCTTGAGCCTGGCGAGAGATTCTATGAGTTTGTAGTTGATAGCTCCAAAGCAGATGTACCTCTGGCTAAGCTTTCTGAATCTAAGGGAACTTTTAAGTATTCCCATGTTGCAGATGGAAGCAGTCTTGAAGACGAGAAGACCGAGCAGTTTGATTTGACGATTTCACAGAATAAGTAATGCACTCAGACGATACCTAGATTGAGCAGAATGAACTTCTTCAAAAAGTGTCGCCAAGAAAAGACATTGTCAATCTAGAGAGCTTTGGTGTTGGAGGGACTTTCTTGAAACAGCGTAGACTACTTTTTATGCTTGTACTTACACTTGTGCTTTCTACCAGCATTGTGTTTACGGCTTGCACTCCTAACATCGGCGGACCATCTCCTGAAGAGATTGCAGCTCAGAAGGAAGCAGAAGAGAATAAGGCTGCGCGCGCTCCGTTTGTGGGCGTTTGGGAAGCAAAGTCTATTAGTGATCCTAGCCAGGGAGATATCCCCGAGAGTGTTTACCCAACGGCAGTAGAATCCATGAAGTCAATTTATGGTTATGACTTTGCTGATGACGGCACAGGCAATTTTATCCGTTTTGTCGCTCAGAAGCCTTTTACCTGGTCTGTTGATGCTAATGGAAAGCTCACTATCACCCTTGCAGGTAATGCTGGAAGTTATACGGCAACTGTTGATTCCTCGGGTCAGATGACCGTTGAGGGCTCTGACGGTTCCAAGGCAGTATTGAAGCAAGTCACTAAAACATCTGGTGATTATTCCAGCTTTAAGTACAAGCCTTTTGATGCAATGGCAGATAAGGGTACTATTGCGTATAACTTCTCTTCTACTAAGGGCGAATACAAGATGCGCTTTAAGCTGAAGACCGAGGTTGACAAGGTTCTTATCGATAATGACGATCTTTATGTCAGGTATGTTGGTATTGCTAAATCCCCAGATGGTTACTCTGAAGGCTATGTCTTTGAGATCATCAATAGATCTGAAAACTGGGTAAATTGCACCTTTAAGTTAGATAATTCTGAGAATTCCGTATGGGCTAACGATTCCAACTATCTTGAGAGTGGCGAGAGGGTCTTTGCATTTGTTATTAACGATTCTTATCAGAAAAAACCTCTTGCTGATCAGACTGAGGTAAATGCAGTTGTTGAGTACTACCACATCAAAGGTGGTAAGAGCATGGAAGATACTAAGACAGAAAACGTTGACCTGATAATCTCTCAGAAGAAGTAAGTGTGCCGTTGATAATGAGACAAGTACGTACATATAAAACATTTACGTGTTAAGCGTGGAATATGTAGACGTCACCTGTACAATGGTGGCGTCTATTCTTTTACTGACCGCTCTTTAGAGCTTAAGAAAGAAGCGTGATCTATCATGCAGAAGGCTTTAATTTCGATTGACTACACCTACGATTTTGTAGCAGATGACGGAAAGCTGACGGCAGGCAAGCCAGCTCAGGCTATTTCAGATGCTATTTATGAGGCAACAAAGTGTGCTTTTGATCGTGGCGATTATATTTTCTTTGCTATTGATGCTCACGACCCAGAGGATAATTTCCATCCAGAGACCAAGCTTTTCCCACCTCACAACATTATTGGAACAAGTGGTAGAGATTTGTTTGGTCCTCTGAATGATTTCTATCAGCAGCATAAAGACGATAGCCATGTGTTCTGGATGGATAAGCGTCATTACTCGTCCTTCTCGGGAACTGATCTTGATATTCGTCTGAGGGAACGCGGCATTAACACGGTTATCCTAACCGGTGTTCTTACCGACATCTGCGTGCTTCACACAGCGGTTGACGCTTACAATTTGGGCTATCACATTGAGGTTGTTGAGCCAGCAGTTGCATCGCTGACGCCAGAGAACCATCAGTTTGCACTTGCGCACTTTAAGAACACCCTTGGTGCAACATTGGTTGATGCAAAACTCAACGAGATTGAGAACGCGTAATGACTCCAGAACAGCGCGCAGTTAAATGGTTTGAGAAGGTCCCCGAGGCAGATGATCTTTCATTTGACCAGAGACTTGCTATTTGCAAAAAGACCGGAAACGTCATGGCGCTTGTCTTTGTTGTTCTATTTTTGCTTGAGTTGATACTTGCGTATGTGCTTACCGATGGTTCGTTTGTATTCACTATGACCGATACTTTGAACAGCATACTATCAAGACCTGGTAGAAGAGTTACGGCCCAGGGAGTGGCTGTCGCGGGTATTTTTGTGGTAGCACCCTTATTGGTCATTCCTGTAGCTGCTATGTTTCTTGCTCGTTTCATTGTTTTTAAGCAAGAAATTAAGAAGTGCTTAAGTAAGTAGTCAAGTAAATTAGCGGCTTCGTAAATTAGTTAAAGCGTTGATAAGACTCAAGGTTAAAAACTTGAGTCTTTTTTGTTCGAGGCTTTAGCCTGTTGAGCGTGTGTAACGCGCGAAACACAAAACCACCCGCTATTGAACTGCCTCCCATTTCTTATGTCCAAGCAATGGGAGACAGTTCATTGTGCGGGTGATTATGATTCTGCAGCGTGTTAGCGTCGGCTTTGAGGCCCGGCGCACAAAATAGCGCAGCTTTGGTAGGTTCTGCTGAAGAATCGACATGTTCCTAATCAAAATAGCCAGGAAGCTAGGCGGTTGCACCGCTTGGTATACATTTCTATGCATAAACTTCATCTAATATGCTTGAAAATGAATAGCGAAATATAAGAAATCTAACTATAGGTAAATTCCGCTTCTAGAGAACACACCTATGACAGATATTCTGCACAATTGCGGGCATATTACACACCTAATGAAGATAATCTGCACGTTTGAGGTATTTTCAGTGTAATGTATACGTCTTTTTGACAGATTATCTGACTTAAGTGTGTTTTGAACTGCCTCCTATTTCTCGTGTCCAAGAAATGGGAGGCAGTTCATACGCTGGCGCCGATATCGGTGATCGTACCTCCGCAAGGATATGAATAATTCAAAAATTAGCTTGAGTTAGCGCCTGTACTTGGCGTTCTCGAATGCAATCTTGAAGTCTTCAAGGAGCTCACGAGGGACCTTCTCCTGATCTCCGTGGTGAAGTTCTTGCATAAACACATTGCTTATAGCTCCAAAAATCAGGCGAGGAGCAATCTTATCTGCAAGAGGAACAAACTCTAGGACATATCTTTTATCATCAATGGTAAGCCAGGTGACTCTCCAGCTACTGACGGTTCCCTCAATATCTGAAGCATGAGCCGAAGCAAAGACATTTTGATTGTTATCAAAGAGGTACACGACACCATCTGCGTCAACACCAACAAAACCGTCTGTAGCGCACTGCTCAAAACCAGAAACAATATGCGCACCACTGGTCCAGAACACCCAGTTCTTCTTGCCAGCCATAGACAGACCTTTCTAAAACATCAAAAGTTTCTTGATTAAATGGTAGTTGGAGAATACTTTTAGGGCAAGTAAATTTCGGTTAAAAAGCATAGTTTACCTGCGAACTCAACCTGCTGTTGAGTAGTTGGAAACCGCTGCGATACCTAACTCAACTGATGCGTTCTTGTTGAACGTATTGTTACGACTCATAGTGAAATCAGCGGCCCGCAAGCTATTTCAGTAATAATGAGTTGAGAAAAAGGAGCAACTATGACTACTTCATCTGAGACCCTTGGTCGTCGTATTGCACGTCTTCGTTTGGCTAGAACTGCAACGCAGGAGCGTCTGGCAAAAGAGCTGAACGTGAGCCCGCAGGCGGTGAGCAAGTGGGAGAACGACATTAACTATCCAGATATCTCGCTGTTGCCAGATCTTGCACGCTTTCTTGGTGTGTCTGTTGACGAGCTTTTGAGTGGCGCAAGCGCTTCTGCTCAGGAGAGTATTGCTGCCCAAGAGAGCGCTACCGAGAAGAGCGCTGCTGAGGTTGTTTCCGTTGCAGATGATGAGCCTGCAGAGATCGTTGAAGAGTCTGTCGAGCAGGACAACCAGGGCATTGCTACTCAGTCTTCAGGTTTCAGCTTTGGCAAGCTTTTTGGTAAGAGTATGGTCAAAGTCGAGAAGAACGACGAGGCTGACGGTAGCAAGAAGAAGGGTGTTCGCCTTGGAAACGGCTCTGCAAAGCACGGACTGCACGTGTACATTGTCTCCGACGATGGCGACGTTGTAGATATGTGCGTACCTCTGGGTCTGGCAAAATTTGTTTTGAATTCTGGAATCCAGGTAAGCGGAAGCTATCTTAATCAGGAAACACAGGAGCAGCTCTCTAACATCAATCTTGATGCGCTTATGGACGCTGCAAAGACTGGCGAGAGTGGCACACTTGTAGATATTACATCTGCAGATGGTGACGTCGTGAAGATCTGGTTTGATTAAGCGCTAACGATTACATAGCCTGACAAAAAAACGAGATACGCCCGTCCAGCTAATTGGAAGGACACGGTCTCGTTTTTTTGTTGACAGCTACTATTCCATTTAGCAATATCAGCAAGCGCTGAAAGCCATAATGTGATTAGTGTATGAACAGTTGGACTACGTTTACGATAAAAATATTACCGTTTACAGATTTGTTATTGAAGAATTACTTCTGACCTTTGCTGAAAGTTAAAATATTTCTGACTACTAGTCAAGAAAAAAGCCCCTCATAGAGGGGCTAAGTGAAGTCAAAATTGTCATCTACATGACGCCCGAAGGCATTTAAGGCAATTGCCGTTATTTTGACTTAGCAGTGACGTCCTGACTGGTAATCAAGACAATTGGATGGTAAAACACTTTTTAATGGAGTGCAAGTATGAATCTTAGAAATATTTCTTCATATGACGTTGGCCTGGATTTTGGTACCGGTTCCGTTGGTTGGGCAGTAACTGATGAGAATGGAAACCTCTGTCATTTTAAGAAACGGCCAACATGGGGAAGTAGGATATTTCAAAGCGCAAATACAGCAGCTGAAACACGTCGTAAAAGGGGTCAGCGCCGTCGTTATGATCGTCGCAGACAGAGGCTTGATTTGCTCCAGTCGCTATTTGACGAAGAGATGGCAAAAGTTGATCCTGAATTCTTTATTCGCCTTAGACAGTCAAAGCTTAGGGTGGAAGATCGTGAAGAAGGTCACAGGAATTATCGATTCCCATTCTTTAACAGCTCCGATTTTACAGAGCGCATGTACTACAAGTCATATCCAACTATTTATCATTTGCGCAAGCATTTGATTGAGTCTGACCAGCAAGAAGACCTTAGATTAATTTATCTAGCATTCCATAACATTGTGAAGACAAGAGGCAACTTCCTCTACCAAGATAATCCAAGTTTAAGTGCTAAAGATGCAAGCATGTCAGAGGCTATTAAAGAGTTGTTGAAAGCTCTGGTTTTATGGGCAGATGCTTCATACGATTTTGAAATTAATGAGATTGACCCAGAAAAGCTAGAAAAAGTATTTGAAGATACATCGTTAACAAGAGCCGAGAAGAAAGATGAGGCTCTAAAAATATTGACTTTAGAAGAAAAGAAAATAGCAGAAGAACTTATCAAAGCTGTTTTGGGCTATGAAGCCAATTTCAACACTATTTTTAAGATCGAGGCTGAAAAGTTTAAATTCTCTTTTGATAATGATGAGCAGAAAGAAGCATTTATTTCATCAGTTCCTGATGAGGGAATGGCTTTATACGAGGCTCTTCAAAAAGCATATTCGGCTTATATCTTGATGAATATTATTGAGGATGCAAATGGTAAAAGCATCTCTTATAGTATGGTCGCAAAATACAACAGATACAAAGAAGATCTTAGGACCTTAAAAGACCTTGTAAAAGAATTTTGTTCGGATGAATATTCCCAATTCTTCAAAGGGAAGAAATACGAAGTTCCTTATCAGAAGGATTATGATAAATCTGAAGCTAAGGGATACACAAAATATAATGTAGCCAGAGATGCTAAGTATGATGATTTCAAAAAAGAGGTAGAGAACCTATTTAAGGGGACGGCTGCTACCTCAGACTCACGTTATCAAGAAATGATGATAAAGTTTGCAAATGGTAAGTTCCTTAGAAGACTTAAAACCACTGATAACGGAAGCATTCCATTTCAACTTCATCTTGAAGAAATGAATGCAATCATCGATGCTCAAGAGAAGTTTTATCCTTTTTTGTCTGAGATTCGCTACAAACTCAATTCTCTTGTGACTTTTAGAATTCCATACTATGTAGGACCTCTTACCAAAAAGGGTGCAGCGCTGGATGCTTTTGGCAAGCCACGTTTTGCTTGGTCAGAGCGTCAGGAAGGCAAAGAGGGAGAAAAAATCTATCCTTGGAATTGGGAAGAGATTATTGATAAAAGCGGCAGTGCGGCTAAATTCATTAAACGTATGACTGGTACCTGCACGTATCTTTACGGAGAGCCGGTTCTCCCTAAATGTTCTTTATTGTACGAGAAGTTCTGCGTGTTAAATGAGTTAAATGGCGCTCGTTGGTCACAGGATAACGATAAATGGTATCCCTTTGATGCAGAGGATAGGCTCTCTATTTATGAAGAGTTATTTGAAAGATGTAAGTCAGTTTCGTTTAAGAAAGTGGAAGATTGGCTTAAACAACGTGGCGAGACTTTTCCACACGTTAAAGGTGGTCAAGGTGAAGGAAAGTTTGAGTCTAAACTCAGTTCCCATCATTTTTTCAAAAAGCTTTTAGGTACTGATGAGTGGTCTGATCAGACAAAGCAGATGATTGAAGAGCTCATTCTATGGAACACTCTCTTTGAGGATAAGAAGATCCTTAAGGAAGAAACTACTAAGAACTATGGTGACGTGCTCACCGCTGCACAAATCAAGAAATTCTGTGACCATAGATTTGCGGGATGGGGGCGCCTCTCTAAGAAATTACTTACTGGTATTAAAACGGAAGTCGATTTCCGTAAGATGTCTGTAATGGACCTTCTTGTTGAAGGTGACCCTTATGGAGAACATGTTGGTAGTTCACTAATTCTCATGCAGATTCTTCATAACAAGAACTTTGAATTTAATAAAGAGATTGAAGCTCATAATGAGAAGTACTTCTCAAAGGACCAGTCAGTTGAAGACCTGCCAGGTTCTCCTGCAGTTCGTAGATCAGTCAATCAGGCTTTGAGAATTGTTGAAGAGATTGCAAAGATTGCAGGTAAACCCGCTGCTCACATTTATATTGAATCTACTCGTGATGAAGATGAAAAAAAGCGTGGAAAGCGCACTACTAAGCGTAATGAAAACATTAAAAAGATGCTTTCTGAGCTTAAAGAAGAGTATAAAAATACAGATATATTTACACAGCTCGATAAGCATAGTGATGAACAGCTAAGTAAGCGACTCTCTTTGTATTTCATGCAAAATGGTAAGTCCATGTACTCTGGCAAGGCAATAGATATTAATCTAATTGCTGATAACACGTATTGCCAAATTGATCATGTTTTGCCTCAGTCTTATATCAAGGATGACAGTTTTGAGAATACTGTCCTGGTTCTTTCCGATGAAAATCAGCGTAAGGGAGACTCTCTCTTATTGGATGCAGATGTTAGACGTAAAATGGCTGGTCTTTGGCATGAACTTCATCGTGTTAAGTTGATTGGTGATAAAAAATATAAAAATCTCACGCGCCCTGTTGTTACTGATAGGCAGATGGAAGGTTTTATCAATAGACAGCTTGTTGAGACGAGTCAGATTGTTAAGTTTGTCCGAATGCTTTTAAAGAGTCAGTATCCAGATACTGAAATTTGTTCAATTAAAGCATCTCTGTCCCATGAAATTAGAGAGAAGTACAATCTTCCAAAAATCCGTGAAGCAAATGACTATCATCATGCTCATGATGCATTTTTAGCTTGTGAGATGGGACGCTTCCTTTCAATTCGATATGAAGAAGCATTTACTAATCCAGTTGGATTAACAAAGCTTATGCGTAAGTTTGTTAAACAAGAGAGTGAAGAAGCTCAAAAGCAACATAGAATCCCCGGTACAACTCCATTCTTTGTAGATAGCTTCTCTAAACCTGGTTTTGATTTTGAAACTGGAGAAGTAGAATGGGATCCAATTGAAGAAGTTGAAAAGATAAAAAGAACATTTGGATTTAAAGAGTGCTTTGTTTCTCGTATGCCAGAAATGACAAGTGGTGCATTTTGGAAAGAGACTGTTTATTCACCAAAAGATAAAAAAACAACACTTGCATTACCAGTTAAAGGTAATCTTTTGCCAGAAAAGTACGGAAGCTATTCGAGCGCTCAAGCCTCTTTTTCTGCAATTTGTAGGGGAAAGAAAAAGAATAAAACCCAATATTATGTAGTGGATATTCCTCGTACAAAGTCCGTTGAACTTTATAAAAATCACAGTAAGACGTCAGGTTATTTAACTAAAGTTTTAGAATCATCTGGCGTTGAATTTGAGGAGCTCATTTACCCAGCTCTCTTAAAAAACCAAGCAATTGAATATGGTGGACAGAGATTTTATGTTGTTAGTTCAACGGAATTAAGAAATGGAGTATCTCCTTCTTTCTCCTATGATGAGTATGTATTTATTTCAAACTATTTTGATAAAAATCAAGATGATACTAGTGCTTCACTTGTTATCTATGATTTGTTATGGAAAATAGTTTCTTCTCGAATGCCAATACTTGCAGAGAAGTTGAAGTTAGATAGTAAGAGAAAAGTTTTCGCTGCTCTAAATTTAGAGGACAGTAAGAAAGTACTAGTAAGTCTTTTGAATACTATTAATGGCAGTACTGTTCATTCTGATACGAAAAAAATTGGTGGTTCAACAAGAACAGAAAGAATTTGCATATCCATTTCTGCCCAATTGAATAAAAATCCCGCTGAATTTTATGTAATTGAGCAATCCGTAACTGGTATGTTTGAAAGAAGGAGACGTATTGGGCTTTAGAACAGTTCTTATTGAATCTCCAAGTAAATGCACATATCAAGGTGGGTATATGATTGTTCAGGTGGAGGATGATATCCATAAAGTCCATCTGTCAGAGATTTCGTCTGTTGTTTTAAGTACCCAGAGAGTTTTCTTAAGTGCATACTTGCTATCTGAACTGTCTAAAAACAAAATTGCTTTAGTTGTTTCTGATGAAAAGCATAATCCAGTAGGTCAATATCTTCCGTTGTATGGCGCGCATAATACAAGCTCTAGGATAGTTGAACAGCTATCTTGGAGCTTGCCTCAAAAGAAACGTGTTTGGCAAAAGGTTGTTCAAGAAAAAATTAATCGTCAAGCCGATTTACTATCACTTGTTGATTTGAATGATGAGTCTGAAGTAATTCGACAGTATTCATTAGATGTACGTTCTGGCGATTCTTCAAATAGGGAAGCTGTTGCTGCTAAATATTACTTTAGCGCTTTATTTGGAAATGAATTTTGTCGGGATGATGATACTCCGCTTAATGCGGCTTTAAATTATGGCTATAGTATTTTGATGTCGACTGTTGCAAAAGAGATAGTTTCACGAGGTTACCTAACTCAGACGGGAATTTGTCACAGGAGTGAATTTAATCAGTTTAATTTTGCTTGTGATCTGATGGAGCCTTTCAGACCAGTGGTTGATAAAACTATCTTAAGTAAGTTTGAGGGAGACTTTTCAAAGGAATTGAGACATCAGTTGAGCGATCTTGTTAACGAAGAACTGCCCTACAAAGATGGAAGATACAGATTAAGTTCTGTTATCAGTGGATTTGTTCAAGATTGTCTAAATGCTCTTAATAAGAAGACATCTGTTTCTGAGATTAGTTCTTTTGAATTAAGCTAGTTATGTCTGAAAGAGTTAGATTCATGAGATTATTAGTCTTCTTTGATTTACCTGTTGAAACTAGTAGACAAAGAAAGGCATATAGATTGTTTCGCAAATCTTTGCTTAAAGATGGCTATCTAATGGTTCAAGAATCTGTCTACTCAAAACTTGTATTAACTGCACAGTCAGCTGATTTTGCAGTTGAACGATTGAATAAATCAAAACCGAGAGAGGGGTTAATTCAAGTATTAAAGGTGACTGAAAAACAGTATGAATCAATTATTAATATAACTGGCCATGGGTCATCTTCCAATGCGATTGATTCTGTAGATAGGTTAATTGTCCTATGAGAATTGTATTTTCAACTGTACCTGTATCGGTAGAGTTATCAGACAAAAAAGTATCTGTGCTTGAAATTGTCAATAACCATCTATTTGCACAGATATGTAGCTCTTTGATAGAAAAAGATGAAGAATCAAGAGAAATGTCTTTTTCACTATGGGATGAAGATAAAGAGATAAAGCCAGAGCAAAATATTCTCTATGTAGATTCACCGCTGTCATTGCCATGGGATGATAAAAAATTAAATAACAAGTTTTTAGAATATGTTTCTAAAGAGATCAATTTAGACGAACAGAGAAGATCAAGAATCATAGACGCTGTTTCCGTTATCAATGAAGAGATATTTCAAGTTTCAAGTGGTTTTAATGCATCTTATGAATTACAAACAGAATGGGATATGGCAAAATATCTAAAGATGAGTCATTTTTCTGCCGAGAAAGCAGGAAGATCGTTCTTTGATAACCAGATAGAATTTCTAAACTTTATTTCGGACGTTTCTTTTAGAGGAACTGTAGTTTTCGTAAATCTGAAGAAATTTTTTACTCAAGAACAATATGTTGAGTGGTTAAATCAAGCCATTTTTCTTGGAATACAGATTCTTCTTATTGAAACAGAAACGTCAATTCAGGATAATATTAATGAGAACAAACAAGTGGTTGACCTGCTCGATTGCTCTGATATTATCTCTAATCAGGTCGGAATGGACGTCTCCTTGCAGGGGAGATTTTGCGACAACGGTTTTGGCGCAGTGACATTCTGACTGGTAACTAAGCGCATGGTAGAGACTGGGATGCCTAGAAGTTGTTTTGGCGCAGTGACATTCTGACTGGTAACTAAGCTGGCGTGTATGACACGGTTATCAATGTCAAGTTTTGGCGCAGTGACATTCTGACTGGTAACTAAGCAGTATTTGAACATTTAAGGAACGAACGCTGTTTTGGCGCAGTGACATTCTGACTGGTAACTAAGCTTTTAGAATCTCGCCATTTGTAAACACAGGGTTTTGGCGCAGTGACATTCTGACTGGTAACTAAGCACATTGGCAAGGCATTACTGTGTCTTGACTGTTTTGGCGCAGTGACATTCTGACTGGTAACTAAGCACCCACTCAAGTACGGCGTCATACACCGCGGTTTTGGCGCAGTGACATTCTGACTGGTAACTAAGCTTGCCCTTGTACTACTCCGATGGCACAACTGTTTTGGCGCAGTGACATTCTGACTGGTAACTAAGCAGCCTCAAACCGTGGCGCTTACAACGTAGAGTTTTGGCGCAGTGACATTCTGACTGGTAACTAAGCAGGAGATCCGGAGCTCCGCTCTACTGCAGGGTTTTGGCGCAGTGACATTCTGACTGGTAACTAAGCGGATTTGAGTAGGATACTGAGCCGCCAAAAGTTTTGGCGCAGTGACATTCTGACTGGTAACTAAGCCTAGATATCCATCTTTGATTGGAATCGACGGTTTTGGCGCAGTGACATTCTGACTGGTAACTAAGCGCGTAACGGTTTCACCCGCTCCAACTACAGTTTTGGCGCAGTGACATTCTGACTGGTAACTAAGCTCTGAGAATACATATGACTCCCTAGCAAGTGTTTTGGCGCAGTGACATTCTGACTGGTAACTAAGCGTTGCCTTCGACCTCGAGAGCAAAGGCATTGTTTTGGCGCAGTGACATTCTGACTGGTAACTAAGCAAGCGTCACGCAAAACAGCCGACAACAGCGGTTTTGGCGCAGTGACATTCTGACTGGTAACTAAGCAATGAAGGTATGCAAAGTAACAGCTACAGAGTTTTGGCGCAGTGACATTCTGACTGGTAACTAAGCAATGTCATGGAACATACAGACCAACTGAGGGTTTTGGCGCAGTGACATTCTGACTGGTAACTAAGCCGACCGACTGGAAGGCAAACTCGCGCAAGTGTTTTGGCGCAGTGACATTCTGACTGGTAACTAAGCTGCTTGTCGAAATCACCCTAAACCAGTCTGTTTTGGCGCAGTGACATTCTGACTGGTAACTAAGCCCATCTGGCGCGATTATGCGGGGCTTACGTGTTTTGGCGCAGTGACATTCTGACTGGTAACTAAGCGAACCACTCGAACAACTCACCAGCTTTAGCGTTTTGGCGCAGTGACATTCTGACTGGTAACTAAGCCTGAATTGGACGGGGTAACCGTCATAAAAGTTTTGGCGCAGTGACATTCTGACTGGTAACTAAGCTGACTCGAACCTCGGAGAATATAAGGTGGGTTTTGGCGCAGTGACATTCTGACTGGTAACTAAGCTGATTCTGGTGCAAGACAAGACATCAAGAAGTTTTGGCGCAGTGACATTCTGACTGGTAACTAAGCGAAAGCATCGTTTTGAGGAGATTGATCATTGTTTTGGCGCAGTGACATTCTGACTGGTAACTAAGCTATACAGACAATCAGAGAGTGGCAGCGGTGTTTTGGCGCAGTGACATTCTGACTGGTAACTAAGCCCCACAGGCTGACCCTCAAAAAATGCCTATGTTTTGGCGCAGTGACATTCTGACTGGTAACTAAGCCTTAAAGCAGGCAAAAAGCTAAACCGCAGGTTTTGGCGCAGTGACATTCTGACTGGTAACTAAGCTAAAAGCCCCATTTAAGCGGCAACTTAAACAGTTTTGGCGCAGTGACATTCTGACTGGTAACTAAGCTCCGATTGCTTGATACTGCTTGTTAATCTCGTTTGGCGCAGTGACATTCTGACTGGTAACTAAGCTGGGCGGTGCTTGGGTATACAGCGGTAGCTGTTTTGGCGCAGTGACATTCTGACTGGTAACTAAGCCTGGCCGAAGACGATGCAATCAATGAAGTTGTTTTGGCGCAGTGACATTCTGACTGGTAACTAAGTACGCTTGCAGGAGCTACGTTTTCCAAAGCGGTTTTGGCGCAGTGACATTCTGACTGGTAACTAAGCTGCTTCTGGAAAGTTTAGAGCAGAGTTTTTGTTTTGGCGCAGTGACATTCTGGCTGGTAACTAAGTAACAACTACTTTCTCTTGGCTGCTTCAAATGTTTTGATGCAGTGACATTCTGACTGGTAACTAAACAAAAAAGCCCGCCAGCCGTTAAACTGGGCGTTTTGGCGCAGTGGCATTCTGGCTATAATTAGGCATAATAGTTAATAAAGATACCCACCCGATTCTACTTGATGTGGATTTGCGTGGGTATCTTTAGGTTTTAGCGTAGTGACACTTTGATTGGTGATGTTCGATAAAGATTGGCTATCTCATTTAGATCTAGACGGAAAACGCTGTTCATAGCTCATTTTGTTGACATTATATTGAAGGAATGTAGAATTACTTTAACAACGCGTAGCATAGTAAGCAGTGCCCTTGTTGGAGATGACTCAGGTGCAATTCCTGGCCGTTGTTATTAGCCGCCTTAGAGCGGCTTTTTGTTTAGCATGGATTTGATTTACATGTGCACAAACAAAAAAGCACCCCGATCATCCCATAAATTGTGACAGCGAGGATGCTTTTGCTTCACTGTAGCATATGCTTGCTGTGAGAAACCGGTCGGCTGCGCAATCCCATCAACTATACTTGTGTCAAATAATTCGACGTAATGCTGCAACAGCATGTTCTTCTCGGCTGGTAGTGGAGATTCTTACATGAAGTCTTTGATTGTGTACTATTCGTATTCCGGCATCACAAGAAGGCTTGCGGAGGATATTGCGCTGATTACCGATGCCGAGCTGCTGGAGCTTAAGCCTCAAGAGCCATATTCTTTCTCGTATAACACGGCGGTAAAAGAGGTCAGGGCTCAAATAGAAAAAGGCGTTTGTCCTGCTCTGATGCAATACGATATAGATGTTGCTGACTTTGATACTGTCTTTATAGGATCGCCCAACTGGCTTAAAACATTTGCTCCTCCAGTGCTTTCGTTCTTACGGGCAACGGATTTGAGCGGAAAGACGGTCATTCCGTTCTGCACGCACGGTGGCGGAGGATTTGGCAATATGATTGAGGAGTATCAGAGAGAATGTGGCGCTTCTCGTGTGATACCGGGGTTGGCGGCAAAAGGCACGTATACTTTTGGTGAAGTGCAAAAATGGCTGGAGTCAATGGGGTTGGACGATGCGAGTACTTCTAGCTGAAGATGAGAAGAGAATGGCCACAGCTATCGTGGCTCTATAAAGAAAATGGCGTGCCCTCTCTCTCTGCAGAGCGAGGATGCGCGCCGGTGTTATATGTAATATATCACATTTTGTCTTGGATAAAAGTGCTCTACACAGACGTCTTTCTCGACAAGGCCTCTTTTTTATTTATGCAGGTAGATAGGTGTCTTACAAAATATGCGAAAATCGCATATTTATAGGTTGACGTGCAGTTTTATAAATATTCTAAAATCGCATATTTTTACTTTTATCTGGGATTATTCGGTTGGCGCGTCATCGTCATGCGCAAGCAGGGAGTTGAACAGGTCGTCGATATCGGTGTGACGCTGGGCGGTTTCTTCCACGGCTCGTATCCACGAGCCGTCTTGGTAGTAAAGAACGTCACCCTGACAAGCATTGCTTGGAAGCTCATCGACAGAAACGATAAGCATATTGCCTGGCTGATCGTTTAGTTCAAGCACGGCAAGATTGTTGTCTTCAAATCGATCGATGATTGCTTTCATTACTTGGACCTCGATTTTGCCGACGTGCCAGATTTATCTTGTGAGGTTGGAGCTACCACTGTGCCGGGTTTCTCGCCAGATATATCAATGTTTGTACCATCGCAGGTAATAGTAATGGTTCCATTGGCGCCCGTACCCCAGACTTCAACGGAATGCTTGTGGAGGGCGTTCAGGACCGATTGCATGGGGTGGCCGTAGGAGTTGTCCAGGGCATACGAGACGACGGCGTAGGTGGGCGAGAGTTTGCGGACCAGTTGCTCGGTAGTTCCTGTTCGGGAGCCGTGATGCGAGAGTTTGAGCACGTCAATGTGGCCTGGATTGGAGTCCAGGATGGCGCTTGTAGGTGCATCACCCGTGAAGAGGAACGTTTTGGTGCCCACGGTCAGCTTGATGATTACCGAGTAATCGTTGGTGTCGGGGAAATTTGCGTCTTTGGTAGGCCAAAGGATTTCTAGCTTGTAGGCATCGGTTTGATCGATGATGGTCCCTGCTTCGGCAAGAGTTATCTGCAGGTTATTGTTCTGGATGGCGGTCAGAAACTTCCTGTACGTTGCCGTATTGTTTGTCTTATTTGGTGCGTAAATGGTCCCGATTTGGGTACTGGAAATGACGTCCGCCATACCGCCGATGTGATCTTCGTCGGGATGGGTGGCCACCAGGTAATCAATCTTGTTTCGACCAAGTTCTTGGAGAACCTGGGCAATTTTTGGGGCAGAGCCCGTGGGGCCTGCGTCGATGAGCATGGTTTTCTCGGGGAGTGCGATGAGAATGGCTTCTCCCTGGCCCACGTCGATGAACTTGATGGTTACGTTTGCGCTGGCCTGTGCGGTGTCAGACGGCGCGCTAGAGCCTGATTGCGATGACGCGCCAGGCGCTTGAACTGCAGTTTGTTGGCCCGAGGACTCCGCGGTAGATAGGGTGGTTGGAAGCGGTTGCGTGAGCGCTGCGCTAAAGTAGAGCACTACCGTCAGCGTGGCTAGTGCGATTCCAGCTTTCTGTTTTCCGGCGTATCGTTTATGGGGTTTGATCTTGCCTTTTATGAGCTTTTTGGGAGTACTGGCATCCTCGTAGATGAGGTTCAGAGCGCTTTCGATAACCGGAAGCGAAAAAATTGCTGGTAGAAGGTAAGAAAGCATCGACGGCGAGGCAAGTGTTTGCGCCAGGGCAAATGCGCCAACAATCAGCGCTGCGTTTATAACAAGCCTGGTAAGTCCCGATTTCCAGCCTTTAAGATAAAACTGTGGAATACCAAAAATGCCAAATACCAGGGAAAGAATGAGCGCAAATAAGTAGTCAGATTGCTTGCCAGAGGATGTACCGGGTGATTCAGTTTTGCTGTTAAATAGCTTTGGATCGGGCATAAAACCTCTCTGGACACGTGCGTTCTGAAGAATCTTACCCTATTTGACCAGCCAGTCCAGAGCTTTCTGCATTCTTCCTTCAACGTTTTGGAAGTGATTTCCACGGTTCAGCTCAAATGTCGAGGTGATCCCGGCTTTCTCTAGCTTGCTAGCGAGAAGTTCTGCGTTTTCTCGCACGTGCATTATTTGTGGATTGGGAGTTCGTGCCTCTCGGTCGCCCAGAGAAAGATAGGCGTGTGTGAGGCCGACAGCCCCTCCGCTGAGCTGCTGGTTGACGTAGTCCAAAAGCCCTGGAAACCAAAACGATCCCGAGACAGCTCCGATACGCTGAAAGGTTGGGGTGGGGGCGTCTACGTGCGGCGCGCCGGGCTGCGACGGGGCGTCGTCGGGCTGGCAGCCACGTGAGACCTGTTGCGGTGAGCCGGGCTGCGAAACGCCGACCCAGAGGCTGAACAGGCCCGCGAGGGAATATCCCACAAGCGCTTTATACGCCGGCGGCTTGGTGAGCTCCGACTCCGCCCAGGGGATGACCTGGTTGATGAGGGTATCGAGCGTTTTCTGGGCGCCGTCGCCAAAGTTGGGTCCCTTGGCAAAAACGCGCGGGGCACACCAGGGCGAGAAGTTCTCTTCCCACAGGTCAACGCCAACGTTCACTAGGCTGACGCCCTCAGGTACCTGAACGGGGGAGTTGTCGGCCACGTCACCTAGGAGGTAAACAATAGGTGCTCCTGCTACAGAGGATATCTGCGTGTGGATGGAAAGTCCGGAGATGATTGTTTTTCTCGTCACGGGGTTGGCGGGGTGCGAGGCAGTGGGGTGCGTAGCCGTGTCGGCGATGGGATGCGTATCTGGTGTAGCGCTCATGCTACTCACTCAACGTCATTTGCAGGTAGTAGACGTTTTCGCGAAGGTGAGAGGCAACCTCGCGGTCGATGACACCCTCAAACTGCAGGCGCGAAATCTGGTCCAACTCAATGCGCAGGGCGTTTTCTGCCACGTCATCGGCGTACTTTCGAGCGTCCGCAATCTGCTGCCTAAAGTGAGGCGACATCTTGTGTGAGCTCAGGTTGTAAGGCAGCAGGTAGGAGACTTGGGTGGTGCTGGAGTCATGCTCATCATTGATGTTGATGCGGCCCCAGATGGACTCAATTGCTGATTCGTGGTCAATCATTAGATTAGATGCGATGACCGCCAGCTCCTCATCGTCACCGTTGGCAATGCGCTCTAGGTCATCAAGCTCGGCGTATTCCATCTCAAGCGCGTATAAACACGCTTGGTAGTAGGACTGGTCTGCGTCCTCAAGGTGCCTGATTTCGCCGTCGATGATGCGTTGCGCTGCCAGCTTAAGCTCGTGAAGGGCAACGGCAATTCGCGAGCGGTGGTTTGTTGTTGCAGCAATATTTGCAATAGGTCCGTAATAGCCTACTGACCTGCGGATTGAAGTAATATCATCGACAATTTGATCCCACGGAATGGGGTTGTGCGTTTTAATATGGCGCTCGCGTAGCTCCTCGAGGCATTTCTGCTGGACTTCTGTCTCGTGAAGGACCAGCTTTTTGACAAGTTCGCCCGAGCCAGGGACAGTGATGCGAGAGGCAAACAATCGGTTGGTATAGCGCGTGATAGTCAAACGAAGCGCAGGTAGATACTTTGCTTTGGCGTTTTCTGACTGCAACATGCTCCTGAGTTCGCCAAGAGTTGCTTCCAAAACGGCAATCTCTCCCTTGTGGAGACGTTCGGGCAGGTCAGAGTCTGCTTCAGGGGACTTTGATAGCACGGGTAACAGATTGTCCGCTAAAAGCAACGTGGCGAGAATAACGCCGGCAGCGATGGTAATTAGCAGATCCCTCTGTGGAAACGCTGCTCCGGACTGTGTTGTGAGAGGCAGGGTGAGGATAATCGACAACGTTACCGCACCTTTTGCACCTGCAATAGTGGTAACCAGCACGTTCTTGATGATCTCGGCCGACGTGATTGAGATGGGTTTTATGGCGCACGTGGGTTTGGGCTGCTCAGCGATCTGCTCCGAGGTTTGCTCCGAGCCCAGTTCAGCGAGCGGCTGGTCGGGTTTCTCGCCGTCGGAGCTGCTACCTGCGTCGGAGCTGCTACCTGCGAGGTCATTCTCGCCGTCGACGGCGTCTTTTCCGGTGCAGAGATGGCCGCCTTTGTGGAGCTTGTAAGTTTCCAGCGCGTAGAGCCACGCAAAGCGGACACCATGCATGAACAGGGTAATCACGACAACAATTCCTAGAATCTGCAGGATATTGAGGCCGCCGTTGGTGCCAGGAAGCACGGCAAGGGGGAGCTGCATTCCTAGGAAGACAAAGATGGTACCGTTAATCAGGAAGCTGATGACTTTCCACGTGGAATCTGAGACCAATTTTTGCCGTGCAAACAGCGCGTTGTTGTTCTGCCTTCGAGGGAGTGCAATCACCAATCCCGCTGCTACAACAGCAAGTACGCCAGAAACGTGGAAGGTTTCGGCAAGAAGATAGACAAGAAACGGCGTCAGTACTTCGTAGAGAACGTTTGCAACGGTGTCCTCGTAACCCAACCTACCAAGCATTGCGTTAATGGCCGAGAAGGCAAAGCCAGTGACAATTCCCATTGCCACGCCGCCTACAAAAAGTACCGCGAAAGATCCCGCTGCGTCTACCAGCGAGAACGCACCCGTTACGGCCGCAGCTACGGAGAACTGGAATGCAACGACGCCGGATGCATCGTTAATCAAGGACTCTCCCGAGAGAAGCGTTTGCTGGCGATGGGTCAGGTGGATGTTGGACTTAAGTGCGGTGACGGTGGCTGCATCGGTTGGTCCCAGGGCCGAGGCCAGCGCAAACGCCGCAGCTAGAGGAATTGAGGGGACCATGAGGTGGAGGGCATAGCCGACCGAAAGCACGCTGACAACTACCAGAGCAATCGCCAGCGACAAAATACTGTTCAGGTTGAGGAGAAGCGCACGAATGTTGGTTTCTCTCGTCTCGTTGAACAGGAGTGGGGCAATAAAGAGCAGCATAAAGAGCTCGGATTCCAGGTGAACTTCCTGGACGTTTGGCAGCACGAGCGCAACAAGCAGGCCGATAACAACCTGGATAACGGGGATGGAGACGTTGACAAACTTGTCGATAACCGAGGAAGCCGCGACGCAGGTCAAAACAATGAGCACAAATTCGAATGTCTCCACAGGCTTCCTTCCCGGTCGTAGGTGGCAACGGCGGCGAGCCCGCGGCGCGCGCCGGTGGGTCCGTGACGAGCGGCGGATCCGTGACGAGCGGCGGGTCCACGAGGCTTCCGAGCACACGGGGCTTCTCGCCAGATAACGCTTCATTCGAGTATATACGGTTTTGCGGCTCTAGCTTGACTTGGCGCAGATAACACATGGTTTCTGCGGTGATGCGTGAGCTCTATCCGTGAGGCTTGGAATTGCGAGCCTGAAAAGTGCATGAAGTCTGAGTACATTTACTCAGACATGACGAGAAAAACCGGCAAATAGCTCAGACTTGGTGAACTTTTCCGGCAAATTATTCAGACATGGCGAGAAAATCAGGCTCCATGAAAGAGCGAACTCGGACGCGCTTTAAACTTTGCCTGAAAAGCGAGCCTGAAAAGCGAGCCTGAAAAGCGAGCCTGAAAAGCGAGCCTGAAAAGTGCAAAGATTCTGTATTTTGGACACAGATTCTTTGATGAAATCAGGCAAATCCACCGAATCTTTGATGCTTTTAGGCAAAATTTACAGAATCTTTGAGGAAATCAGGCGCGGAGGAAATCAGGCGCGGAGGAAATCAGGCACGGAGCAAATCAGGCGCGGAGCAAATCAGGCGCGGAGCAAATCAGGCGTGGAGCAAAAATTGAGCGCCCCTAGATTACACAACTCCCAGGTAGAAGAACGTGTAGTTGAGCACGTTGATTAACGTGTACAGACCGCCAATGACCAGGTAGGGCCAG
>CAURLG010000019.1:0-23594 GCA_963525825.1 uncultured Atopobium sp.
GAAGCCTCGTGTTCCTCGTCAATGATGTACAGTCCAGGGTTTTGGATGGGCGCAAACAAAGCAGATCGTGCACCTACTACCACGCGAGCCCTACCCTGCCTGATTAAATCCCACTGGTCAAAGCGCTCACCAATTGAAAGCTTTGAGTGAAGAACGGCCACCTGCTCACCAAAACGTGAACGGAATCGGCCAACTGTTTGCGCGGTAAGAGAAATCTCTGGGACAAGCACCACAGCACCCTTGCCAGCCGCTAAGGTCTTTTCAATAGCGGAGAGATACACCTCGGTTTTACCTGAGCCTGTTACACCATCAATGAGCACAACATCGCCCTGAACAGCAGTTTGTGCAGCCTCGATTGCTGCAAGAGCAGACTCTTGGCCCTCAGTAAGCTGTTGAGGTCGTGGCGCTACACCACTTGAAAGCGTGGTTCCCAGACCCTCCTGACTTCCACGAATTTGTCGCTGAGTACGGACCTCAACAATGCCTTTTTTCTGCAGTGCAGTTACTGCACTGCGAGCTCCTGGGATTGTGGCCGAGAGCTCGGATAACCTCATGGCACCTTGCGTCAAAGCCTCAAGCACCGATCGCTGCTTGCTTGCATTTGCCGCAGGCGTAAAGTCAGCCGCCTTTTCTGTCAGCTCAACCCATCGCTCATCAACAGGACCGGACTTCTCACAAACAAGCTGCCAGGGTGATTCTGTGTCTTTTCTGGTGACTTTAACCTTTTGGCCAGGCGCTAAAAAAGGATGCAATGCGTCTGCATAACTACAGGCATATTCTTTGCTCATCCATTCTGCTACCTGTGCAGACTGCTCATCAAACGCTGAATCTGCCAGGACTTGTGTTATCGGAAGCACACGTGAAACATCTAAACCTGAAGACACGTTGTCTGAAATACCTACGACATAACCAACCACTTGCCTATGAGAAAACGGCACCAAGACTGTTGTTCCTACAACCGCAGTCTCTTCCAAAGGTTCTGGAATGGCGTAGTCAAACGTGCCAGAAAGAGCACGAGTTGGTATGTCTAAAACAACATGTGCAAAAGGCACGTTCTTGCCTCCTTAAAGCCGTGGTTGATGGTTTTCATCAAACGTGTAGCGAGCAACGTGTGGCTGACCAGCTTCTTCAACCTCAACACAAACAAATGCGCACTCAACCTTAGTAAATCCGTGCTGCATCAAGACGTAGGCATAGAAGTTTGCCTGCATCTGATGATGCTCATAAATTTGAGTTGCACTAAGGCCCTTATCGCCTGTTTTATAGTCAACTACCAGCGCATCTTTGCTTCCCTTATTATAAGCGAGAAGATCGATGGCTCCTTCTACATAGTTCCCATATTCAGAATCAACCTGCAGCGTAAAAGGAGACTCCGCAATAACCACATCATGAGCTAAAGCTTCTTGCCTTATTTCAGAGTTACTCCAAAGTTCAAGTGCTTGTTTGACTCTGGATACCGCGCGCTGAGGAACGCTATTCTTCAAGCACAATCTATCAATAGTTTGTTCATCAACCTTAGACTGAGTCTCAACCATAATCTGAGCAAGCTCGTGGAAGGCTGAACCGAGGTTGGTTGGGTCTACTCCATCATCAGCCAATGTGCCATGCAAAACAACGGAAGTCTCAGCCGCTGGTTGAAGGTTATTCTCGACCTTAAAGTTCTCTGCCATTTGTTGGTGAGCAGAAGAATAACTAAAGAAGCCTTTTCGCTGGTCGTACGCAGTTTCTGCTGCAACGCTCAGCTGAACCTTCTCATAGAGGTCAAACGTTTCAACAGCCTGAGAGTTTTCCTCTTCGCCTGGGTTGCTATCAAAGGGTTCAACCAACTCTAAACCTTCAACCTGAATTGGCTCATCCTTCTTGCCAGAACCCTGAACCACACGCATACAACCAGCAAGATTTCCACCATATTCAAACTGATGCTCACCAGCAGAAAGTGGCGGCTCTTCAAACAAGGCATTTGTAATTTTGCGCGTATAACGAGGACTAATTCCCTCTTTAGTAAGGTCGATGGTTGAAGTAAGAATGACTGCTTCACGAGCTCGCGTCAAAGCAACATACAGACGGCGGTTCTGCTCCTGCTCTTCAAACTCATTCTCTTGAGTTTCCAGGAACATTCTCCACTCAAGAAGATTCTTACACTCATCAAGGCTTGTAGGAACCTCATGACAGTCGTCATACAATTCATGAAGTTTTTTAGAACTGCTTGAGAATACAATCTGATACAAATCGTCTTTTCTAACATGCAAAAATGGCTCACTGCCAGCGCCTGCCTTAGGGCCAGACACAGCTCCTACAACAGCAACAACAGGAAATTCCAATCCCTTAGAAGCATGAATGGTCATAAAAGTTACGGCGTTTTGAGTGCTGCAGTGAAGCACTTTTGGCGATTCTTTAGCCGTGTTACACCATTGACTAAACGCTTTTGCGACTGAAGCTACGCCAATGCTCAGCTCCTTTTGCAAGCTATCAATTTGTTCAAGAGCTGCAAAGATATTTGCAATCTTTGACTGTCCCTCATTTCCCATCTTTTGAAGGCGAGAAATCCATCCAGCATCAAGAACTACCTTTTTAATGACGTCTGAAACTCTCTTGTTTGAAAGAGAGCTACGAGCGTTACTCAACACCTCTAAAGCATTTTTGAGCTTTGGACTTACCTCAAAAGGTGGATTACATACGTCATGTACCACTGACTCTGCAATATCTCTATTGGTAATCCTCTGACCATTTTCTCCAAAATTAGTGCCTAAGAGAAGCAGGTCAGACGCATCAAGACTAAAAATCTCACTCGAAAGTACAGGAAACAGTCCCTCGTATGAATCGTACATATTTGCGAGTGCTTGTAAAAGACTACCAATCAGCTGAACCTCAGGCTGCTCACCAAACGTTGAAGCTCCAGAAACCACGCTTTCAATTCCAAAGGTACGAAGTGCCTCAATATAGGGCTGTGCCTTTTTAACTGATTTCATCAAAATTGCAACATCTTTTGCTTGGATCTTCTCATCCTGCATAAGCGTGTTGATTCTGTCTGCAAGTTGATACGCAACAAGCTGGCTTCTTGTGACGTCATCGCCTGGCTTAGAATTTCCTGACTTTTCAAATTTTGTGACTTCAAAATACACGCGCGGCGAATGCGCAATGAACGGAGTTGCAGGTTCTTCTCGCCCAGCGGACAGATCCATAAAGTTAGGTATCATGCCATCAGCGCTGCAAACCTTTGCAACAAATCGCAAAATTTCGTTGTGACTGCGGAAATTATCTACAAGACGGGGTTGCAAATCTTCTGAAACCTCTGCTTGACGTCTAAAGAACACATCAACATCGGCACCGCGGAATCGATAGATTGACTGCTGCGCATCACCAACTGTGGTGAGATATTGAGCATCTTTACCTGAGAGACTCTTAATCATCTGCACCTGTTGCTGGTCCGTATCTTGGAACTCATCAACCATTACAAGCTTGAATTTATCCGTGTAAACAGCTGCAATCTCTGGATGCTCTTCGAATACCTTTGCCGTTAGATGCAAAAGGTCATCGTTATCAAGGCCACCAACAGCAAGTTTCTTCTGTTTAAAGAGCTTGTAGACCTGCTCAGTAACATCTTTCAGACACTGACCCTCAGACGTGTCCTGAATAAGTCCAAATAAAGAGCTACAGACTTTAAGCTGATACGCAGCTTCATCTTTTACAATTTTTATTTCTTTTGAGGAACGGACGGCCTTAACGGCTTTTCCCAGAGCCTCCCAAAACGCCTGGTCAAAATCAGTGAGCGAGAGAACCAAGTGTTGCTGCAATTTACTTGAAAGCTCAGATTGAACATTTTGTAGCTGTTCTGCTTCATCTGGTTTTGTGGCAGCGATTGCACCCTTTAGCGCTTCAAGTGCACCACAGAGACTCTCAAGCTCCGCTTTTAGAACTTCCAGGTCAGAGTTATCCCCTGCAAACGAAATAGCATCCATTCCTACAGGAGATGACTGAGCGTACGAAATCAGCGTTTCAATACGAGACTTCAATGCATCTCTGTTCCCTGCATAGGTTGAGAGAAACTCAGCATAGCTTTCATCTTGAGAAAGCTCTCTGAGTACTTCTTCAATAGATATATTGACCAGCTGATTTCTGGTCATGTCATTAATGATTTCAAACTCAGGATCAAGACCCAAATCAAGTGCATGAATCTTTAAGATTCTGCTACACATACCGTGGATAGTACTAATCCACGCATCATCAACCTGCAACGCAGCGCCATGAAGACCTTCTTTTTCTAGAGCTTCTCTAACGCGCTCTTTAATTTCTGTAGCTGCGGCATTGGTAAACGTAATAATCAATGCCTGGTCAAGGCTGTTTAGATACGGCTTTCCGTCGGCTCCCGAACCTTCTTTTAAAGCCCACACAATTCTCTGTGTAAGCGTAAAAGTTTTTCCTGAACCTGCACCTGCTGCAACAAAAAGAGGCTTATCAAGCGTCTTGATGGTCTTCTCTTGACCAGGCGTATAACGTGTGTCAGCCATAGTAGCTTACCTCCTCTTGTCGCACAGTTTTACTGGACAATACTTACATGCATCCTTATCGCAAGGATTGGCTCGAACATCTCCAGAAAGCATGGCTTGAACCTTCTGAGCAATCAAACTCTCCCAAGCGTCCAAGTAGTCTGTAAACTCCGCTGAGTTTTGAGACACAACCATAACTGCCTGGTCCCTAAGCTTTTTATCTTCCGGATGTATGTTCCAAATATGTTCTGTTGCCGCTTCTGTTGCCATGCCTGCAAGAGCAAATGAAGGCTTATCTTTTTGCTCTTTGGTGCCCAGATAAATTGCAGCAACTGGCTCAAGCTTATACTTGGTGAGTTGTTTTCTCATAATCTGAGCATATATTGCAGACTGTACATGCCTTGGAAGGATCTCTTTTGAGAGCTCACTATCCAGACTTAACTTTGCTGAATAAGCCTTCAGATCTTTTGTGGCCTTGTGTTTATAGTCAATAATAAGTGCCTGACCATGAGCGTTTACATCTACGCGGTCAATCGAGCCAGTAAATTGAGCTCCTGCATACTCGACAACATTTTCTTCTCTACCAAAACGAAGCTCAAAGAACCTAGGCTGATAGCCAATAAAGTGCGAAGCTTCAAACTCGAGAAGATCCTTGAGATTTTCTCGAATATTCTCAACCTGTTTTCTTTCTTGAATGCTATGCGGAATAAGCTCATTTGAAGATGCTCGGTTAATGTTGTTGAACTGCTCATCCCACACCTGAGTAAAACAGCTGTCTAACACCTGTTTTGCATGATCTAGGTTATCAGATGTAATCCTAGAGCCAGGAATGTCTTGCAAAAGTGCAGATTCAACCACTGAATCAACTTCAGTCACATCACAACCAAGCGCTTCAGCTAAAAGTGTTGCGTGTGTTAGCTCCAAAACACGATGGATAAAGGTACCTATCTGCATTGGAGCAAACTCAGTGTCTACCTGAGAAATCTTGATGCGACGTTGCGTGAACCATTTGTAGGGACACTCAAGATACGTTTCAATCTGAGAAGCGGAAAGAAGCGGTAATCCTTCTCGCGAGACCTCTATAAGACCTTGTAATTCCTGCTCAAGGATCTCCCTAGTCAAATGACGTGGAAGTACCACAATATTTTTGAGTTTAGGGTCAATCTCACCAGACTCGATTGTTGGGAGTTCTGCAACACGTTCTGGTTCAGCAGCTTGAGGCAACAGGTTTACCAGCACCTCTACTTCTCCGCGTGTAACCCCTGTCTTCTTTGCATAGTCTTTTGGATAGCATGCTTTAACCTCACTGAGAGCTACCGCGTTAAAGACATCTTTTTGCTCAACCTTCTCAAACGCAACGCTGGTAGAAGCAGTTGTAAGCGCCATATAAAAATCTCTTTGATACCGTGCAAACTCTGATACCTTAGGCATCTTGCTAGCATGGCGAACAAACTCTTGAAGCGCACCGTCTGATGCTTTAACGCCAAAATTCAACGTATCCATGCCCTGGAAAATAACGGCATCAAAAGAATGTGGTTCAAAAGAATGAGCTTGGCTTACAGGAGCAATTAGCACCTGAATATCAGACTGGATACCATTAGAAACAGGCATCATGACCGTCTGGTCTTTGCAAAGCTCAATAAAAGATTTGAGTGTCTGAGGAGTGAGCTTTAATCCTGCCTCATGCAACTCCTGTGCAGAAGAAACAATCTTGTTCATTACCTTAAGTGACTCTTGGTTTTGAATAGACTGAAGTGTCAACTCTTTAGACTGAACAACCTCTGACTGCTCATCAGATGTTTCTGCAGAAAGGTATTCAATAATGCGCTGAGCAGCAGAGCCAATTCTGCCAAGCTCAAGGCTCTTGATGGTCTCAGCACACAAACGTGAGCTCATAGCTGCTTTAGAAAGCGTCTCGAGCACTCTGGTGGCATACAGCGTTCTATTACCGCGCCAACTCTTATCCAGCATCCACGCACGCTCAACACTTATGCCTGAAATAGGTGAAATCAGATAGTCCGTAAGAGTACGTGGAGGCCACCACGACATATCCCCCATCTGATGGTCAGATGCCTGGTAGTCAATGTTTTTCTCGAGCTCTGAGCGTTCACTGAGCGTGACGTACGCATCAATCAAGCTAGCAAACGCTCTGCCTGCAAGCGAATCTTGAATACGCACTGAGCGATTAAAGTGAGCAGCAATCCCCTTTGCTGCAAGCTTTTGCGAAAGCGCGTCCCAGACCCTTTGCGAATCCGAGGTGTACACCACAAAGCTTTTACATCCAGACTCTACACGCTGAGAGATATACCTGCTGATAGACTCTGCCTCGGCATGCTGACCTAGCGGCGACAGAAACGTTACCGCACCGCTTGGCGTAACCTCATTGCCCTCCGTGGCCCTAAACACCCTGGCGAGAAGATCGTTGAGCTCCTGGCTTTTTGCGGCTGACGCAAGCTCCGCATCCACACGACAATCGCATCCCGGGCCGCCAACCAACTCTAGTTGCTGCTCTGCTGCATAACCTGCAGGTCCTTCGGGCACGTAGAGAGAAAACACCACGTCCCGCTTCTGCGACAGTCTTCGTACAAACTGAAGACGCGCCTCCGAAAGATCTTCAACTCGCGAGAATATCAGTGCAGGTCCTTGCATTGGGATGGACTGCAGCAGGTAATCCAGACACTGACACACCTCAACGTACAACTTTTCTTCAAGCAACATCTTGTAGCGCTCTAGCACCTTACATGCACTCATCTGACCAGCAAAAAGTTGACCGGAGGTCGTAATCTGATCAAGCTCTGTAAGATACTCTGGAGCAAGCTTAGACAGAAGCTCCACAGTACCCTTGCTCGTAGTTAAAGTACCTAGCTCATCAGCAGACATTTCATCCAGAATCTGCTGGAAAAATACCTTGCGAAGCGTATTTGAAAGCAGACGATCAGAGCTTCCATACAGCTTCCATTGATCGCGCATCCACTCATCAAAAGTTGAAACATTCACGCCAACAGAAAGCTCTTGGATGGCTCCAAGCTTCCTCTTAACCAACAGCACAGCATCGGAAGAAGGCACTATAAGCTGAGCAGAACCCCACCTCTCAAGCGAAGTCTCTAACTGCTCTTTAACAGAGTTTGATAAGAAAGCACCTGTTTGTTGTTTGTACAGAAGCAAGCCCATACGTCACCTCTCCGATTTTTCTTACTTCTAAAGTTACCACGCACACCGGACATAAATTAGAATCAAACTAAACAACAACTAAAAATCCCGTATCAAAAGGATTTTCATGATTATTTTGCTTCCTCCATCGTCAGGAAAAACCGCCCCCACCTCGGGTCCTTCTCTTGATCTCTCATCGCTTTTGTTTGGCTCCGAGCTTACAAGCTGTCGAGAAGAACTCATCAAGGACTTACACCAGGTATGTTCTCACGCAAACGCAGCTCAGGTGCTTAAAATTGGTCCTAATACCGTCGGTGACATAGCCGACAACCTGGACGTCTATGAAGCTTCAACCACAACCGCACTCAACCTCTATACCGGCGTGCTGTTTGAGGCTGCAAAATTCAACCAAACACTTGAAAACGTCACGATGGAAAACACGCAGAAAACAGTCACATTACCAGCAGATATCCTCAACTCAGAAATCATGATTTTCTCTGGTCTCTGGGGCGTTGTGAGACCACACGATCTTCTCCCCAACTATAGACTTTCTGCCTCAATCAAGCTGCCCACTGTTGGTACCGTTGCAACTTACTGGAAAAAGCAGCTTAATCCCCTGTTAAACGCCGCTCTAAAAGATCAAATAGTTGTGGATTGCCGCTCGGGAGAATACAGAAAGATGTGGACGCCATCGGCAAAGCACCCTAGCGAGCTGCTGCAAGTTGTTGTTCAGCGAGAAGATCCTGGTACGGGAAAGCGCAGTGTTGTATCACATAACGCAAAACACATGCGTGGTGTACTTGCAGGCGCCCTCTTTGAGCAGCGAGCAAGCGGAAAGCTCTCTGAAGAAGTCAGCGTATCTCAAATTGTAGAAATTGCAAGCAATCTACCAGGCATCATTGACGTTGACGTAAGCACAGCAAATGCTTCTGGAGAAGCAACGCTTACGCTTGTAACTGGTTGCTAGTCAAAACTAATAGTCTTAAGCATTCTTAGCGCTAGTCTTTTGAGCTTTTTTGACCTGTCTCATCAGCCACTGGAACGCCATAACTACAACAATTGTGACTGCAAAGACAAAAATGCCTCGTACAAAAGCATTTCCAAGCAAGCTGTACGGAAATCGGCCAAGTCTTAGTCCCAAGAAGTTAATAACAGGAATCTGGAACAGATAGACTCCTAAAACACCAGCAGATACCGTGCCGATGCATTTCTTGGCACCATCGGAAAGCTCCTGCAGCGTTGGCTCAAGGTTCAGCACAAACAGGAACAAAGATGCCGCTTGTACTACACAAAGGAAGTTTTTAATAGCAACTGGATAACTCTGATATGTCATTTCTGAAGTTAATGGGGTTCCAAAGTTGTTAGCAATAAGTCCCCAACCAAACATAGCCGCAGATGAAAGGAAGAAAATTACAGCAAGCACAAGATTGTTTTTAGTAAATTTTGGAAGCTCGTCGTAATACGTCTTAACGTAATAACCCAGCAGATAGTAGAAAAGGCCATCGCTGTTAAACGCAGCCCATCTAAACAGCTGATCAAAGTAAACACCACGAACACCAATGAACTCAAGTAGCGGCAATCCAAAGCTCACAAAGAGCGTGAGCGCCATAACATAGAGCAGGGTTTCTTTCTTTTGAACTACCAAAGAAAGTACAGGTGTCAAAAGATACAGATACAAAATGGTATAGATGAACCAAAGCGTGCTATTGATATTGTTAGTCATAAAACGCTTAATAAAATCAGCAACACCAGCGCTTGCCGCAACCTCTTCGGCACCCCAAAACTTTGTAGGAAAAAGCACGTACATCAGATACACCACTGCGCTGCCAAAAATGAGCGCCATCAGCGTCTTTCTTGCACGCTTCATAAAGAATGTCTTTGTGGAGTATTTACTTCTATATCCAAGCAAATTCATGCCACTCAGCATAAAAAAGATGGGTACCGCGTAAATAAACGCAGCTTGCAGAGCTAAAGAGAAGGCCCAAGTTTTTGTGTGGGCAAGCGAAAAAACGTTGAGAGAGGTATGCAGCATAACAACAGCAATACCTGCCAGAATGGTAAGAACATCTGCAAAAACAAAGCGCTTCTTAACAGTAACTGCTTTTGAAGAAACTGTAGCTTTTTCCACGGGCTTCTCCCCAAATCAATCAAACTTCATCTATGCTTAGTATACGAAAAGTACCAGCAGGAAAGAGGCATCATGGCAAATGTCGTTGACTATCTACACTGGCGCGGCGATCTGACGTTTGAGAATGACCCTTTTAACAACGTCGATAACCTGATTCTCTCAATCCTTTCCTATCTGGGATTTGGCGGCGTCGTGCCTTCTGAACGTAGCGAGAAGCGCGTTCAGCTTGGTGACGCTTGCGCCAAAATGCTGGAGAAACTTAAAGATGACCCATCTCTTATCACGGGATTTTCTCGCGTTGATGGAACCTTCCTTGAGGCGCTGGTCAACGCTCCCCGCTTTGCCAACATTGAACTTGGCCGCTATGTAGACCGCATTAATGTCGAGAAAAACCTGCAGTTTGCAGCATTTACCGCCTATCTTTCTACAGGACAGATGTTTGTTTCTTTTAGAGGAACTGACGGCACGCTCGTTGGCTGGCGAGAAAACCTTAACCTTAGCTTCCAGGTTACGTCCGCTGATAAGTTGGCGGCACTATACCTTGAGAAACGTATTCGTGAACACCTTGCAGCAGGCAATAGCACTACCTGCGCAAATGTTATGGTTGGCGGTCACTCTAAGGGCGGCAACCTTGCGGCATACGCAGCAACAGTCTGCCCTGAAGAGCTTCTTGGCACAATTGATCGCGTCTGGAGTAACGATGGACCTAATATGTGTCCAGAAATTATTCCCACCACAGCCCATAAGGCGCTTGGAGATAAATACATCAGAATTTTGCCTGAGTTTAGTGTAGTGGGCATGATTTTTGATGATCCTGCTGTACCAAAGCTCATTGTTAAAAGCTCCGAGTCTGGCATGCTGGCGCACGACGGCGTTTCATGGCAAGTCTCTCGCAATACGTTTGAATTTGCTGATGATTTCCAGCTGGAATGTAAAAAGATTAACGAGGCGTTTAGCAATTGGTATAAAGAACTCCCCCTCTCTGATCGAGAGCACTTTACCAATGAGCTCTTCGACGCACTCTCTGCAGGCGGAGCAGTCTATTTCAGCGACATTATTAGCTCGCCAGCAAACTTACAGCCTGTTGTTGCTGCGCTCACTAAAACAGAAAAGCAAACCAAAGAAGTCTTCTTTGACCTCCTTAGTTCGCTTGTCAATGCATCAGCAACATCTTTGATTGAAAATATTACTGAGTCTTCCCAGATTTCTCAGCTAACTTCTGCTATCTCAGAAAGCTTTGCCAAACTGGATAAAGCCCAGAAGGAACTTACGAAAGGTTCTCCTTCTTCAGACCAGTAAGGCTAATCACAATTGAAGAGACAATTGAGATAACTATTGATCCCAGGATAGCGGTGCCTAAAGAATCAATAGCAACGCCCGCATGCAGCAAATTCCTAGAAATAAAACTTGAAAGCTCAAGCATAAAAGCATTAATAAAGAGCGAGAAAATACCTAGGGTCAGCACATTAATAGGCAATGAGAGTAGCTTAACAACAGGCTTAATGCCCGTATTGACTGCTGCGAGTACTAACGAGAACAGAATAGGACCTGCCCACGAGCCTCCCACAATAGTTAGACCTGGAATTAAGGTGCAGGCCACCAACGTAGCAACAGTAGTTACAAGCCATGTTGCAACAAATGTCATACTAACCTCTCTTTGAAAAAAGCCCGGCAAAGCCGGGCTTGACGTGCACAGTATGTAAGCTGTTAGCTTACTCGCCAAAACCGCTCTCAACAAGAGCGATAAGAGCGTCAAGGGCTGCCTGCTCGTCAGCGCCGTCGCATGCAATCTCAATCTTGGTGCCAGTACCAAGGCCAGCAGCAAGAATCATCATGATGGACTTAGCGTTAACTGGTGCGGAGTCCTTGTCAACATTCTTGATGGTGACGTTGCTCTCAAACTTCTTTGCCTCAGAAACAAAGACGGATGCTGGACGAGCGTGAAGACCAGTTGCATTGATGATAGTAGTCTGCTTTGAAACCATAAGTGGACTCCCCTTCCGGAAACCAAAAATCTACTCGAGAGTTATTCTCGATTAATCGTTACTATCGTAACAAAACATAACGTATTATATCCAATCTTATTTCCAGAAAGAACCAAATTAGACTATGATTTGCTCAAAAACAGGGTAAAAATAAAAAGTCGGAACTCTTGTAGGAGGTTCACCATGGCTGAAAACGATATCCAAAACTCAAAACCTGAGGAATTGGACACGATAGATACTCAAGTAACCACTTCTAATGAGCAGATTGAGTCTGCAGACACACCTGAACCCAGCAAATCCCAGGACATTCAAAAGATTGCCAAGGACACTACTCAGGTTGTAGCAAAAGGTGTTAGCAGCGCATTTGAGAGCGCCACAACCGCTGTTGCAGAAGGTTTCCAGGCTACCAAAGAAGTCCACAACGCTGCCAAAGAGACAAACTCTGCAAAGCAAGAGCTTAAGCAGATGCAAGAACACCTTGCTCAAGACAAGCAAGACTTAGAGCACAGAGACTACGTACAGAGCTCGTTTGATCAAATAATTGCTGAGCAAGAGAAAATTTTTGCAGAAACCGCTCAGGTCATGAGCGATCAATCTACGCAAGTGGATCTTCTCACGGTTAAGAAAAACCAGCTTATTCAGAAGCTTGAACAGCAAAAAGTTGACGACGAAGCAAAGATTAAGCCTTACAAAGAAGTTGCTGCCACAGCAAAAGGCAGGCTAGATGATATCTCAAAGACAATCTCTGAGGCGCAGCGTGGTGTCAAAAACGCCGAGGCTCAGCTTAAAGAAGTTACCGAGAAACGCGATGCTGCTGTAGCGTCTGCAAATAAAGCACTGGAAAACTCCCAGGCAAGACAGCTTTCTCTGAGAGAAGAGCTTGCTGGTCTTAAGACAGACCCTGCCGCTAACCACGATGCAATTGTTCGTATTGAGGAAGACCTTAAGTCAGAGCTTGTTCGTGCAGAGCAAGCCCAAAAGCAAGTTGAGGAACTACAGAACTCTTTCCAGTCTTCACTTGAGATGGCACAAACGCATTACTGGACCCAGGGCAAATCGTTGGAGTCCTCAGAGTCTTCTATTGATGCGGCTCGTAAAGATTATGAGCAGAAACAGCAAGAATATGATGCCGTAGTAGCTGAGGCTAATGCTCGTCAGAGGATTCTGAGCAAAGATATAGAGGGTCTTGAAGAGAAAATTAAGACAGCCAAGGAGCTCTTTAACGAAGCAGCAGATAAACATGATGAAGCACAGTCGATTATTGATGATGCTAAAGAAATTCATGCAACACCAGAAATTACTGAGCAGCTCAGAAAGTCTGTTGACGAGCAAGTAATTAACATCAATACCAAGCAGCTCACCCTTAAAGAGCTTATTACTGGCGAGAAAATCCTTCGAGAGACAACTCGTGGTCAGCGCATTGGCTTCATCATTGTTGTTCTTGGCATGATAGCGATTCTTGCGTCTTTTGTATGGCTGATTTTTAACTGGTAATTTAGTCTTTGCCCAGACAAATCATCGTATGAAAAAGTGCTCACAATACTGTGGGCACTTTTTCTACATCTAAACTCTCAAGTTAAACGTAAGGGTCATGGTCACGTAACCAAACTCGCTAAATGATGATCATGGCATCACCAAATGACAGGAAGCGGTACTTCTCGTCAATGGCACTTTGATAGGCGTCCATAATCTGCTCGCGTGTTGCAAACGCAGAAACCAGCATCATCAAAGTTGAACGTGGAACGTGGAAGTTGGTCACCATGGTGTCTACCACGTGGAACGTAGAGCCTGGCATCAAATAGAGGTTGGTGGTTGCGTTTTCTCGAGCAACCATATCGCCTTTATGAGTCACTGCAGCAGAGTCTTCTGCCTCCTCAAAGCGACGGGCAACAACAGGAGGCTCAGCTGAAGGAATCTGATTATCCCAAGCACTTTCAAGCGAGCGAACACTGGTAGTACCAATGGCAATTACCTTATGACCAGCGGCTTTGGTAGCCTTTACTGCTTCTACAACTTCTGGAGCTACGTGGTAGCGCTCGGTATGAATGACGTGCTTAGTAGGATCGTCCTCTGTTACCAACCTGAAGGTATCAATACCCACCTCTAGCTCAACAGATGCCCACTGAACACCCTTTGCTTTGATGGTTTCAATGAGCTCAGGAGTAAAGTGAAGACCCGCGGTAGGAGCTGCAGCAGAATGCTCGTCCTGCATAGCGTAGACCGTCTGGTACTTCTCTGGGTCTCCCTCGTACTGTGTAATATACGGAGGTAGTGGAACGTGGCCCGCCTCATGAATAGCCTCGTCAAGAGTGCGATCTCCCTGTGCTTCAAAACGCACCAGGCGACCTCCTCTGTTGTCGTCAACAAAGTCTACAATGGTGCCCGTCAACACAACAGGAGCTAAGTCAGGAGCATGCAAGCCACCTGCACGGTATTCAATTACTGCGCCAGGCTTTAGACGCTTACCAGGATTTACCAGACACTCCCATACACTACCCAAAGCATCAATGTCTTCTCGACGTTTTAAAAGCAGCGTTTCTGAGACGCCGCCCGTATTTTGCTTTTTACCTACAAGGCGAGCGGGCATAACGCGCGTCTGATTAACTACAACCAAATCGCCCGGCTCAAGATACTCCACAATATCAGTGAAGTGCTTGTGCTCTATGCAGCCATCTTCTCTATGCAGCACCAAAAGCCTACAAGAGTCCCTTGGCTCAGCAGGAGCTTGTGCAATACGTTCTTCTGGAAGGTTGTAATCAAAATCGTCAGTTCGCATGACGTGCTGCCTTTCTTGCGTCACGAGCTTCATGACGCTCTATCTGAGCCTCGGCCGCAGAATATCTGCAACCGCAATAATTTTGTCGATACATACCAAGCTCACGAGACTCTTTTGTAGCCTCTGGGTAAAACGGACGGAAATCTCTCCATACAGGCGTCAGTCCATGAGCGTGCGCAATGGACACCAGCTCATCCTCGCACGCATCAAAGAGCTGATAGGGCGAGACAGCCAGTGTTGTAGAAACGTATTCAAACCCGCGCTCAGCCGCCACACGACAACTCTCTGCCAAGCGGATTGCGTAACAAGCACGACAGCGACGATCTCGCTCAAATCCCTGAGGGGCCACAGCTCGCTCCCACTGCTCTCGCGGATCTCTTGCCACAATCACCTCAACATGAGCCTCTTCTTGAGCCCACGTAAGTAATGTCTGCAGACGCCTATCGTGCTCTTCAACTGGCTGAATATTAGGATTAGTCCAGCAGATGGTTGGCTCAAAGCCCTCTTCCCTCAGATGTTTTAAAGGTTCAAGTGAGCATGGACCACAGCATGCATGGAGCAGCAGCGGTGTTCCCGGCTCTACTGAAAGAGTCTCAATTGACTGAAGCATGTTTGAAGCCATTAGTTCTTCTCGCCTTGTGCCTTATAACATTTCCAACCTACTATAGCGCAGGCAGCAAGGCATACAAAAATGGTAACAACGCTTGCTTCGATACCGTAGGCGCCACCCGAGATAAACTCAGATGCTGCAGGATACGCTGTTAAGAGCGTAGTAGGAAGAAGCGTAGTGGTAACCGAGATGCCCAGAATAGGGCCGGTTACAAAGTTCCAGATAAAGTGCATAGCAATGGTCATGAGCAGATTATCGGTAAGCCAAAACACCAAGCCATAGAGAATGCCCATCAAAAAGACTGAGATTGCTGCGGCAATAGAGATGTTAGGCGTTAGTCCATACGTTGCGGTAAAGAGTACTGCTTGAAGCACAAGCGCTACAGGGAAAGAACTCTTTGCTGCAACACCAGTTTGTAGATAGCCTCTAAACAAGATTTCTTCTGCAGCAGACTCAATAAGGGTTGCCACAAGTAAGAAGAGAGCAGCAAAAATGTTATAGGAAGCGTTGAAGTTAAAATCAAAGCCTTCAATGAGCATGATAGAGCCAAAGGTAAACAGCACCATCAAAAAGCCAAAGGTAACTCCGCGCATAAATCCTGGCCAGGAGCTTACTCGAAGACCCAAAGACCTAAAATCTCGCTTATTGACGCGGGCAATCCACACAAGAATCAAGCCGCCTGCCAACATGCTTCCTAGAAGACCCAACACGGCTGGAAGGATGTCATTGGGTGGGAGCTCTCCCATAACCATCAGCGGAATATGACACACAAACATAAGCAAAAGTGCAAGGTCAGCCACAAGGAAGGGCGTCACCACGGACTTTGGTGGATCCTTTAGAACAAACTCAAGGCTTGTCTTTGGCTTTTTTCTTCCCACAAACTCTCCTTACATAATTTCTACTCACTATAGTATCGACTTCTGAATCTATTCGTGTAGTGAATCAAAAAAGATTAGAATAAGAAGATAATTTGCGTAATCTACTAATTCCAACTGCGAGGTATCCATGGCCGAAAGCTACGACATGAACAACCGCCCTCATTTTCCTAAGCGCGCTGTCATTACCGGTGGTATGCCCTACGGTAATAAGAATCTCCACTTTGGACATATTGCGGGCGTCTTTGTCCCAGCAGATTTCTTTGCTCGTTTCTTAAGAGATCGTATTGGCCAGAAAAACGTTTTGTTTATCTCGGGAACTGATTGCTATGGCTCTCCTATTGCAGAAGGCTATCGCAAAAAGGTTGAAGAAGAGGGCTACGAGGGCACCATCCTTGATTACGTTAATCATAATCACAACCTGCAGAAAAGCGCTCTTAACGCCTACAATATCTCGCTTGATTTCTACGGCGGTTCCGCGCTAGAACCCGCTGCAAAGATCCACGAAGAGATGGCTGATAGCATCATGCACCGCCTCTACGAGCGCGGTAAACTCTCCAAGCTCTCAACTAAACAGTTTTACGATACCGAGGCTCAGACATTCCTTAATGGTCGCCAGGTCAATGGACGTTGCCCCATTAAGGGCTGCAAGTCAGAGAAGGCTTATGCAGAAGAATGCGACCTGGGTCATCAGTTCAATCCAGAGGAGCTCATTGCCCCTGTTTCGCAGCTCACCGGCACCACGCCAGAGCTTCGTCCTGCACCAAGCTGGTACTTTGACCTGCCGCAATACAAAGAGTTTCTAAACAACCTGGTAGAAAAGTGGAAGAACAACCCACAGATTCGCTCAGTTGTTACCTCTACCGTTCAAGAGACTCTGACCGAGCCTATTATCTACATTCAAAATTCCTTCCGCCAAGACTTTGACGGCGTTGCCTCTTCCCTCCCAGCTCATAATGTCATTGAGCCAGAAGGTAACGCTTCTTCCTTCTCTGTTGTTTTTGAAAACTGGCAAGATAGAGATGAAGCTCGCGAGAAACTCAAAGAGGCTGGAATTCGTTTTAGAACAAGCAAGACGCTCCTGCCTTACCGCATGACGGGCAATATTTCTTGGGGCCTTAAGTCTCCAGACATTGAAGATCTCAAAGACCTTACCATCTGGGTTTGGACTGAGTCCCTTTGGGCTCCTATCACCTTCACACGTGCTGCCCTCTCTGAAGACGCTAACAACGGTGCTTCTCGCTACTCTTCTGACGAGTGGCGCGATTGGTGGTGCAGTGACGATGCTGCTGTCTACCAGTTCATTGGTCAGGACAACATTTTCTTCTACTGCATTGTCCAGAACCCACTGTGGGATGCACTTGATTGGGGTCTTATCACCGATACTCCAGTTGCTAACTACCACATTCTCTTTATGAACAAGAAGGCTTCCAGCTCTGGTGCTATCAAGCCTCCAATGGCTGAAGAGCTTCTTGAGTTCTACACTCCAGAGCAACTCCGCGCTCACTGGCTCTCACTTGGCCTTGATCAGCGCGCCGTGTCCTTCTCGCCAAAGGCTTTTGACACTTCTGTATCCAGGAAGGGCAAAGACGGCGAGCCGGATCTTCTGGTAAAGGATGATCCTCGCGTTGTTGATCCAGCGCTCAAGGAGTCAGCATTTCTCACTAACATCTTTAACCGCATGGCTCGTAGCTGCCTGTATGGTGCGGCCAATGCGTGTGGTGGTCACCTGCCTATCAGTGAGCCTCACCAGGAAGTTATCGATGCTGCTCAAGAGGTTCTACTGAAGTACGAGCAGCTTGCATACGGCTTTGACGCACATTCTGCCCTTGCTGTTGTTGATGAGTACGCTCGCGCAGAAAACAAGCGTTGGGGTGAGGCTTCCAAGGCCGCTCAGGGCAATGACGAGGCCTACGACCAGGCACTTGCTGATGCATTCTACGCACTCAAGACTATCACGCTGCTTATGCACCCGGCTGTTCCGGAAGGCTGCGAGCGCATTGCAGATGCTCTTAACTTCCCACATGAGGAGTTCTTCTCTTGGGAGAACGCCTTTATGGGTCCAAAGGAGCTTGCCGCAAAGCTTGGCCAGAGCCCAGAGGAGCACCAGCTTGAAGAGCTTCCTCCTCGCTTTGACTTCTTCAAAGCACATCCAAGCCAGAAGAACTAAAACACGCATAGCTAGGAGCATACGTGGTCGAGTTTCCACCCGTCTACCGCCCAAAACCTTATAGCAAGCCAACAGCACACCTGAAGTGTCATCTTCAGGTGTTGCTTGATGACGGCGCAGAGATTGCAACGTTTGTCTACACTCCCCACACCTCTGCTGGCGAGAAACCCCGTGAAGACCTTGCTTCAACTGCGGCTTATTTAGCATCTGCTCCCAACGATAGCTTTGCTACACCCATTGTTTTTCTCCACGGAAACGGTGAAGAACACGGCATCTTTGGCACCATCATTGATGAAGTATGCAGCCGCGGCTACATCGCAATTGGTATTGATTCAAGAGATCAGGGCTTAAGCACCCGAGGAACTGCCGCCCTTACCTACGAGCAGATGGCAGAAGATGCGTATGTTGTCCTGAGGCAGCTTGGAATTTCATCTGCTCATATTGTGGGCTTTTCTGACGGAGCTATTCTTGGTCTTCTTCTGGCTCGAGACTATCCAGACGTAGTTGCCTCCCTCGTATCTATCGGAGCAAATCTTGAGCCTGACACGTTAGGTGATATGACCTGGCTCTATGAAAGTATCGAGGGCAATAAACGTTGGGCGGCTCAAGGTTGGGAAGGCGCTGTTCTAGAAGATGGTTATCCTGTTCCTTCTCCTGCTGAGGCCGCTCGTATTGCAGAGCATCTTGAGCTCATGGTAGATAACCCTCATATTGACCCCGCGTCCCTTGAACACATCTCCGTTCCTGTTGTTGTCATGGCTGGAGAGTACGACGAGATTTATCCAGAGGAAACTCGCCGTATTGCTGAGGCAATTCCAACCGCACGCCTTCTCTTTATTCCAGGTTGCCCTCACAATGTTCCTAAGGTATCTCCTGGTGCTGTGGTAAGAAGAATTTTTGCAAATTTTGCCTATCTTTAAGAACAGAGCTGGAACTCTAACCTGATTTACCTGCTTTTGTTTCAAGAAAATAAAACTTAGGTACTTAATTGTTAAGTACCTTGCTATCTCAGAATTTTTGAGTAAAATACCTAACAAGAATTATTTCTGTTTCGGGAGGTACTCATGCATCAAGCATCAACCTCACTTACTCAAGAAATGCGTATTATTCGCAATCTTGGCCATCTAGGTCATTATCTTTACATCACGCGCGGATGTCGTGGCGGTCAACAATTTATTTTGACTGCGCTCTATCGTGATGGAGATATGACACAAAAAGATCTTCTCGCCAAGACAAAGAATACATCTGCATCTCTTTCAGAAATGGTGAGCAAACTTGAAGCAAAAGGTCTTGTTGAACGTACGCGCGTAGACAAAGATCGCAGACAAACACTTCTTTCTTTGACAAAAGAAGGTCAAAAACAAGCAAAAGAAGCTCAAGAGGCCATCGAGTCATTTGAAGCGCAGGCTTTGTCGGTTCTTTCAGATGAAGAAAAAGTTACATTCTGCGCATATCTAGATCGTTTAGTTGAACATTGGGACACAATTAACAGAGATGAGAAAGGAGAAACAGCATGTCAGAAGAAGTAACTTCAACTGAAGAACTTGAAAGCATGGTTGAAACATCTGAAGCAGATACTACCTTGGCTCCCTCTACCCTGACAGGTATTGTAGATGTCAGTAATCTTTCCATTAAAGAGATTGCTTTAGTGCTTTCAAAGAGTATCGGTGAATTCAAAAGAGACACTATCCTCACTCCTCTCTTTGTGTTAATTGAGACCATCTTAGAAATCCTCATTCCTTTTAGAACAGCCAATCTTGTTGATACGCTTCGTACGGGGGCAGAACTAAACGCTGTCATTCAGTCTGGAGCTGTTCTTGCTGTTATGGCAATGCTGTCGCTACTGTTTGGAACACTATCCGGTATTTCTGTTGCCAAAGCATCCACGGGCTTTGCACGCAATCTTCGTCGTGATATGTTCCGTAATATCCAAAATTTCTCGTTTACCACTATTGATGCATTCTCTTCGTCATCGTTAGTAACACGCCTTACTACGGATATTTCTAACGTACAAATGGCATTTATGATGCTCATCCGCCTGGCCGTTCGTGCTCCGTTTATGTTTATTGCAGCGTTTATTGCTGGCTTTATCATGGGCGGCTGGCTTGCCATTATTTTTGTTGCCGTCATGCCTCTTCTAGGAATTGGTCTCTACTTCATTATTTCTAGAGTCATTCCTATTTTTAAAAAGGTATTTAAGAGATACGACGCACTCAATGAATCCGCTGAAGAAAACTTGGCTGGTATCCGTGTTGTTAAGTCGTTTGTAAATGAAAACTTTGAGCGTCAGAAATTTAATAAAGCTTCAGAAGAGCTGCGCGAAGATTTTACAGCAGCCGAGAGGCTCATGGCTCTGAACTCTCCATTTATGAACTTCACTATTTACGTGCTGTTTGTCTTCATTCTGTACTTTGGCTCGTACCTGATTGTCTCTTCTCAAGGAACTGCCTTTGGCGTTGGACAGCTTTCTTCGCTTATTACGTATGGCTTTATGATGCTTATGTCACTCATGATGCTTTCCTTTGTCTTTGCCATGATCATCATTGCAGAAGAAGGTGCTCGCCGCATCTGTGAGGTACTTCTTGCAACTTCCACTATTAACAACCCAGAAAATCCTCTGACCGAGGTTACAGACGGATCCATTGATTTTGAGAACGTTGGATTCTCCTATTCCGGTCCAGAGGGTCGAGAAGCCCTGTCTGGTGTAGATCTTCACATCAACTCTGGTGAGGTCATCGGTATCATCGGTGGTACCGGTTCTGCAAAGTCCACGCTGGTGCAGCTTATTCCTCGCTTATACGATGTAACCGCTGGTAGCGTTTCTGTTGGTGGACACGACGTCAGAGACTATGACATTGACACTCTTCGTGGTGCTGTTGCCATGGTTCTTCAGAAAAACGTTCTCTTTAGCGGTACCATCAAAGAGAATCTCCTGTGGGGTAACCCTGACGCTACCGATGAAGAGATTCTTGAGGCAGCTCGTCTTGCTCAGGCTGATAGCTTTGTTCAAACCTTCCCTGATAAATATGAGACTCATATCGAGCAGGGTGGCAACAACGTTTCTGGTGGTCAGAAGCAGCGACTCTGTATTGCGCGCGCACTGCTTAGACGTCCAAAAGTACTTATTCTTGATGACTCTACCAGTGCTGTTGATACAAAGACAGATTCTTTAATTCGCTCTGGTCTTAAAGATTTCTTGCCTGATACCACCAAGATCATCATTGCTCAGCGTACTTCCAGTATCGAAGAATCTGACAAGATTATTGTTCTGGATAACGGTCGCGTTAACGCAATTGGTACGCACGAAGAACTCCTGAAAGATAACCCAATCTACCGCGAAGTGTACTTCTCACAGAACAAGCAAAGTGTTGATGAAAATCAGTCTCAGGAAGGTGAGGTGACTTCTCATGAGTAGGACAACAGAAACAAACAACACAAGACCAAAGCTTCCCGTGGGAAAAATTCTTACTCGAACCATTAAAATGCTCTGGGAGTTCTACCCTGTCCTTCTCCCTATAGCACTCCTTGGTGCTGTTATCCAAGCAATTATGCAGTCACTCCCAAGTGTCTTCTTGGAGCGAATTCTCTCTATCATCTCTAACTTTATTGATACTGGTGACTGGAGTTCTGCTGAAGGCTTAGTCTTCCAAAACGTAGCTCTTCTCGCCACCTTCTACGTCATTGGACTTCTTGCGAATATCATCTCTACCCAGGGTATGGCTATTGTCACCCAGGGAGCTCTGCAAAAATGGCGCTCAAAGATGTTCTCGCACATGCAGGACTTACCTATTAGGTACTTTGATACGCACCTCAATGGCGACATCATGAGCTATTACACCAATGATATTGACGCAATGCGCCAGATGATTGGCACCAGTCTTCCAAACCTCCTCTTTACCTCTGTGGTTATCATCGCAGTTATATTCATTATGTTTTACTACAGCGCACTTATGGCCATGGTTGTTCTGTTTGGATTCTCTTTGATGGGCCTTGCTACTAAAAACCTTGGTGGTAAGTCTGCAAAGAACTTTGTTAAGACTCAGAAGACTACCGCAGATGTTGAGGGTCACATTCAGGAAATGATGAATGGCGAGAAGGTCGTTAAGGTCTTTAGTCATGAGGCAGAAACTATTGAATCATTTGACAAAATCAACGATGAGCTGATGGTTGTTGCAAGAAATGCAAACCTTTATGCCAACACGCTTATGCCCATCCTCAACAATCTGGGCAACATTATGTACGTTGTAGTTGCTGTAGTTTCTGGTGTGTTTATTACTCTGAACATTCAAAACGTTTCTTTGTCTGGACTGCCTTTCACCATTGCTGTAGCTGTCCCCTTCCTCAACATGACACGTCAATTCTCCGCCCAGATCAACCAGATTTCTAGTCAGATTAACTCTGTTGTTATGGGTATCGCTGGTGCTAATCGAGTTTTTGAGCTACTTGATGAACCAGCAGAGACTGAAGAAGGTTACGTTACTTTAGTCAACGCAGAAACCATTGACGGTAAAGTTCAGGAAGCTGAATACCGCACCGGTTACTGGGCTTGGAAGTATCCACACAGTGACGGCACGGTTACTTACACCCCTGTTAAGGGAGACGTTCGCCTCTTTGATGTTGACTTTGGCTACGAGCCTGGCCACACCGTACTGCATGATATTTCTCTTTATGCAAAACCTGGTCAGAAGGTTGCCTTTGTTGGCGCAACAGGTGCTGGTAAAACAACCATTACTAACCTGCTCAACCGCTTCTATGACATTGAAGACGGCAAGATTCGCTACGACGGCATCAACATTAACAAGATTAGGAAGAGCGCTCTTCGTCGTGCTCTCGGTATTGTTCTGCAAGACGTCAACCTCTTTACAGGTACCGTCTTGGATAACATCCGCTACGGCCGTCTTGATGCTACTGATGAGGACTGCGTGAAGGCCGCAAAACTTGCTGGTGCCGATGACTTTATTAGACGTCTTCCTGACGGCTACCACACCATGCTCAAGGACAACGGTAGTGCTCTCTCCCAGGGACAACGTCAGCTCATCTCCATTGCTCGCGCAGCAGTCGCAGATCCACCCGTCATGATTCTGGACGAAGCTACCTCCAGCATTGACACACGTACCGAAGCAATTGTCCAGCGTGGTATGGACGCTCTGATGTACGACCGCACCACCTTTGTTATTGCTCACCGTCTTTCTACGGTTAGAAACGCAGATGTTATTGTCGTACTTGACCACGGTCGCATTATTGAGCGCGGTACACACGACGAACTTCTCGCCAAGCGAGGAACGTACTACCAGCTCTACACAGGCGCCTTTGAGCTTGAGTAAAGGTTGAGCTTATGTAATGTAAAACGCCTTGTCATCGAACTGCCTCCCATTTCTTGGACATAAGAAATGGGAGGCAGTTCATATGCGGG
>CAURLG010000020.1:0-21255 GCA_963525825.1 uncultured Atopobium sp.
AGATATTCTGCTCAATTGCGGGCATTTTACACACCTAATGACGATAATCTGCATGTTTGTGGTAATTTCAGCGTCATGTATACGTCTTTTTAACAGATTATCCGACTTAAGTGTGTTTTGAACTGCCTCCTATTTCTCGTGTCCAATAAATGGGAGGCAGTTCACTGCGGGCTGGATGGGTTTCTCGCCTTTGATTTGATACAGAAAAAGACGTGAGAGTTTGTCTCTCACGTCTTTCTTGTTAGCTTGATTTGCGTACGGAATTTATGTGCGCTGCTAATGTATGCGACTCGATTACTCGCTGAACTCGAGGAATGCGCGGTATCCACGATATGCCTCAAAGATGTCGGCCTTGTTTGCAATCTCCCAAGGTGCGTGCATGGAGAGAACAGGAACGCCGCAGTCGATGACGTGCATGCCATATTTAGCAAGCATGTATGCGATGGTTCCGCCGCCACCAGCGTCAACGCGACCGAGCTCTGCGGTCTGGAACTGAACGCCGGCGTTGTCCATAATGCGGCGAATCAGCGCAACATACTCGGCATCAGCATCGTTGGAGCCAAACTTGCCGCCACTACCAGTGAACTTGTTGAATGCAAGGCCGTGACCCATGATGGCAGAGTTCTTGATTTCAAAGCTGCCCGTAAAGCTAGGGTCATAACCAGCAGAAACGTCGCTGGAGAGCATGTAGGAGTTGGCCATGCAGCGGCGCAGGGAAAGTGGAGACTCAAAACCAGCAAGCGCCAGGACCTCTGCCATGATGTTCTCAAAGAAGAGGGAGTTCATGCCAGTGGCGCCAACGGAGCCAATCTCTTCCTTGTCGGTCAGGATGGTGACGGAGGTACGTGCAGGAACATCGCACTCAAGCTGCGCAATCAGGGAAGGGTAGGAGCAGCTGCGGTCGTCGTGACCATAGCCCAAGATCATGGAGCGGTCAAAGCCCATGTCACGAGCAGGACCTGCAGGAACAATCTCAAGCTCAGCGGAGAGAAGGTCTGCTTCCTCAATGCCGTAGAGGTCCTTCAGGATATTGATGACGTTAGTCTTAACAGCTTCCTTTGGCTCATCGCCCTCTGCATCAGCGGGTTTCTCGCCATTCTGGCCCCAAACAAGTGGACGATTGCCAACAATGAGGTCAAGCATCTCACCCTCGATGACCTTGGAAGCAGTCTTACCAAGCTGCTCAGCACTCAAGTGGATGAGAAGGTCGGAGATGCAGAAAACAGGGTCCGTTGGATCCTCACCAACGCATACGTTTACGACGCTACCGTCTTTAAGTGCAAGAACGCCATGAATTGCCAGAGGAATGGTGACCCACTGGTACTTCTTGACGCCGCCGTAGTAGTGGGTGTCAAGGGTAGCAAGCTCATTGCGCTCCTCAAGAGGGTTCTGCTTGACGTCCAGGCGAGGAGAGTCGATGTGAGCACCAAGAATGTTTAGACCCTCTTCCAGGGATTTGGTACCAATCTGGACAAAGATGACGGACTTGCCGCGAATGTCTGCGTAGACTTTGTCGCCAGCCTTGAGGGTTTTACCTGCAGTGATGGCGTCAGAAAGCTTAACGTAACCTGCTGCTTCGGCAAGCTTGATAGCGCTTGCGGCGCACTCGCGCTCAGTCTTGTTCTCGGAGATAAACTTTCTGTAGCCCTCGGTAAATGACTGGAGCTTGTCCAGGTCCTCCGAGGTGTACTTTTTCCATGCGTTTGCGGTTTCCATACCCATCCTTTCTGTAGCAAGCTCTGTGTGAGCTGCTGCTTGTTGTTGCTGTTAGGTGCGCCGACCGTGATGAGACCGCGACTTAGTTGCCTCCGTTGGAGCTGTTTGAGCCAGAACCGCTGGATTCGCTGCCAGAACTATTACTAGAGCCAGAGTTCTGATTGGAACCAGAATTGCTGTTTGAGCTGCCCGTTCCGGAGTTGTTGCTGGAAGAATTACTCTCAGACGAGCTGCTTGAGCTGCTCGAGTCGCTGGTCTTTTCCGAACTAGACGAGCTGTCGGAGCTGGTGGTCTCTGATTTTTTGGAGTCAGTGCTCTCCGAAGAGGAATCCTTGGAATCAGTGGACTTGCTTGACTCGTCGGTCTTCTCGCTAGAAGAGCTGGAATCGTTTTTCTTATCCGTCGAATTGCTGGTATTCGTAGTTTTTTCCGTTACAACTGGGGTTGTGCTGACCTTTGGTCCCAAGCCAGATCCGTCGGTGATATAGCTGAGGAACATTGCATAAAGAATGACGGCAGAAATGGTAAAGATAATTGAAATAATAGTCACGATAGTCAGCGCTCTTACGCGCTTGCGAGACAGTGTTGGCGTGCGATTTACCTGCGAAGACTGCCCTGTACCAGAGTCAGCGCTGGGATAATAATCGCGAGAAGGTGCATATTGTGCTCGAGGCATATATTGTGTGCCTTCAAGTGTTGTTTGGCTGTTGTTTGGATATGCCTGCTGGTTATATTCATCGTTGTCGCCAGCGCGGAATTTATGCGTGGAGCGCCTGATAACGTTCTGGTAAATCTGCGAAGCAAGCGCCGAGGCGGCGGCACCGACGGCCACACCAATAATCGAACCTGCAATACCAATCTGATTTGACAGTACAAACGCGGTCACTGCGGCAAGCGATGTTGCCAAAATTTGGGTAATTGAGACGTCCTTAAGAAGGCTGGGCTTCTCGTTTGTTGCCTCATCTGTAGGCTGAGCAGGCGAAGCTAATCGAGTTTTGTCTGCATCAAAGTGCTTATAGCTCACAAGATGCTCCTTTCTTCGAACTGATAGCCTACCTCATTTTTGTGAAGAAGTAATGTTTCGTCGCTAAATCGCAACATCAGCTGGCGAGAAACCCTGTCTAGTTGTCGCCGATGCGACGGTTCCGTAATGTTTCTGCAGCGCGGGTTTCTCGCTCGAGAACGCATCGGGTTTCTCGCCCGAGAACGCGCCGGATTTCCCGCGATGTTTGTTAAAAACGACCGCATCAAAGGTGATGAAACAAGGTATCATTTATATGTATCAGTTTTCCGTCAAACGGAGGTTTAGCATGCTTGTAAGCGCAAAAGCCATGCTCCAGAGTGCCGAGAAGGGTCACTATGGCATCGGCGCATTCAACGAGAACAACCTTGAGTGGACCGCAGCAATCCTTGATGCAGCAGAAGAGCTCCAGTCTCCTGTCATCATTCAGTGCACCAGCGGCGCAGCAAAGTGGCAGGTAAGCTACCGCGTTGTTGCAGATATGGTTCGTCGTCTTGTTGAGGACAAGAACATCACTGTTCCAGTTGCTCTCCACCTTGACCACGGTTCATACGAGGATGCATTCAAGTGCATCGAGGCTGGATTTACTTCCATCATGTATGACGGTTCTCACGAGCCTGATTTTGAGACCAACCTTAAGCGCACCGAAGAGGTCGTAAAGGCAGCTCACGCAAAGGGTATTTCTGTTGAGGCTGAGGTCGGCGGCATCGGCGGCACCGAGGACGGCGTTACCGCTAAGGGTGAGCTTGCTGATCCTGAGCAGTGCGCAAAGATTGCTGACCTGGGCGTTGACTTCCTTGCATGCGGTATCGGCAACATTCACGGTATCTACCCAGCTAACTGGGAGGGCCTCTCCTTCGACCAGCTTAAGGCTATCAAGGAGCGCGTTGGTGATCTTCCACTTGTTCTTCACGGTGGCACCGGCATTCCTGTAGAGCAGGTTCAGAAGGCTATCTCTATGGGCATTTCCAAGATTAACGTCAACACTGATCTTCAGCTTGTCTTTGCTGAGGCAACCAAGAAGTACGTTGAGGCTGGCCTTGTCGACGACGGCAAGGGTTACGATCCTCGTAAGCTTCTGAAGCCTGGTCGCGAGGCAATCATCGAGCGCACCAAGGAGCTCATCCGCGAGTTTGGTTCCGACGGTAAGGCTTGGAACTAACCTGCAGCATACGCTGGGCGCGCATCGAAGCGACGCACGCTCGCAGCTAGTTAAAACAACGGACCTGGATTTTCTCCAGGTCCGTTTTTTGTTTGGGCTGGCATGTGCGAAAGACATGCGCTTGGTATGTTCCTCTCGCGAGATGCGGGTGCGATAGGTGCGCCCTAATGTGTGCCTGAAAAGTGAAAAGATTCGGTATATTTTGCCTAAACTTGGCAAAGAATCTGTGGATTTGCCTGATTTTGTCAAAGATTCTGTGGCCATTTTACAGATTCTTTTAACTTTTTAGGCAATTTTTGTACAAGGAAAACTGGATCTTCTCGCCTCAGTACATTCGTACAGCAGAAATGAAAATTGCGAATTTGACGCAAATTGAATTTGACCAAAATTTGACCAAGAATATGTCGCAGGGAAGGTCTAACACTGCTAGCTGGATATTTAGTGGCAATGATTTTCTGACAGGTTTGCCTGACCTGCAGTTTTACAAGAAATGTCACTTATTTACAATCAGCGATATAAGTTGCAAGTTTTTCTTAAGAAAATACTATTGGCTTATGGAATTTTATCTATCACATACAACAGCTTTACAGTTATTCCGTGCTATGCGAATTAAGGGGCACGGATTGATTCATCATGACTCTCCAAGCGCTGGAATTCATACAGAGTCTTTAACTTTGGAAATTGATCAAATCAAGAAAGAGGTATTTTCCAATCTAGGAATAATGCTGGCTAATCCAATTGAATTGGTAGTTGACAAGAAGAAAAGGACTTACCGATCGAGTGAAATAAAATTTCATACTTCGTCCCATTTTGCCCAGACATCATGTATGGAACTAACTCTCGGTAAATTAGCAATTAAAGTGGCGTCACCTTTTGAACTCATGATTGAAATGGCCCAAGAACAAACATTACTAGAAACAGTGATGCTAATTTCAGAATTCCAAGGTAGGTATGTTATCGACCCATCTACCTCTGAATTGAGATCTAATTGGTATGATCCAGTTTTTCAAAAGGTAGACTTTGAGCGTTATTTATCCTCAGTTTCTAGATGTAACGGAATAAGTAATGCAAGATTAGCATCATCGTATTCTTTTGATAATGCCGCTTCTCCGATGGAAGTCAAACTTGCTCTTCGCGCTTCTCTTCCTGTGTCCGCAGGTGGTTATGCAATTCCTAAGGTTGAGCTAAATAAGGAAGTAAGGATTCAGCAATTAAAGAGCAGAGAACTTACAGAGAAAACAAGGGCTATCGATTTATTGCTTTCGAAGGGTAACTACGATGTAGACACAAATAGACAAGCAGCCATTGAATACAATGGGGCCGTACATGAATTAGCAGATGTTTCAATGCGTGACTATCAGCGTAATAACGAACTCGTTTCAGCTGGAATATTGGAGTTTGTTATTGGAAAAGCTGAGTATGACGACATCATTTTTATGGATAACATGTTTAATTCAATTAGAAATCAGCTGGAAATACCAAGAAGACACACATCATCTGATCGCATAAAAATGGAAAGAGCTAAACGAATTAAATTGTGGAGTGAGCTAGAAAAGCTCCGTTAAATTCAGGATAAGCGAGCCTGAGACCCTTTTAAGTTGCCTGAAAAGTGTAAAGAATCTGTAAATCTGACACAGATTCTTTAATAAAATCAGGCAAATCCACAGATTCTTTGGTGTTTTCAGGCAAAATTTACAGATTCTTTGCAGAAATCAGGCGCGCACTCGGCTTGCATTCGCCGCACTCCTGGTACGTCTTTCTCGCGAGAAACCCGGTGCACTTCAGAGCCCTCTTGTCATGAAGCACCACCGCACACGACAATAAAACCGCAGCTTAAACGTTTACTCAGCGGTAGGGTTGTCGGCGGGAGAGACGTGCATGTTGCCTTCGTTGCGGGCAATGTCCGCGAGCGTCTTGCTGTCCAGGAAACTGGAGGTCATGCGGCCAAGGTCTCGCCAGACATTGATGGTGGTGCAGGACTCCATCTGGGGACAGAGGGTGGTATTTGTGCAGTTCAAGCAGCTAGCGGGCGCAAGATTACCCTCGGCTGCGCGAAGAATCTCGCCCAGCGTGTAGTCCTCGGGCTTGCGCGTGAGGCGATAGCCGCCGCCCTTTCCGCGCAGGCTCTCGACGTATCCAGCCTTGTGCATCAAAGCAATGACCTGCTCAAGGTACTTGCGCGAGATGTTCTGGCGCTCGGAAACGTCGCCCAGTGAGACCCAGCCATCGTGAACGGCCAGGTCAGCCATTGCGCGGAGTGCGTACATTCCCTTTGTAGAGAACATTCCGACCACGGCTACTCGCCGTCCTTGGCGCTTGCGGCGCCGCCGTTGCTCGCACTTGCGGCGCCCTCGCCATCCTCGGTGGTAGACGCACCGACAGCGGCAGAACCGCTGTTGTGAGCCTCAAGCATCTCCTCGAGCGTATGCCATGCCAGCTCAGCGCACTTAACGCGCGCAGGCATGTGGGCGATGTCGTGCAGAATGTTGGCATCTTCCAGCTGGTCAAGTACAGCCTCGTCGGTCTCTTCTCCGCGAATCATGCGTCCAAAGAGTTTGCAAAGCTCAATGGCCTCTTCTGGGGTGCGGTCAATCATCAGATCGCTCATGATGTCGGCCGAAGCCTGAGAGATTGCACATCCGCTGCCCACAAAAGCAGCCTCGGCAATCTTTCCATCCTCAATACGCACGGAAAACGTCAGCTCATCGCCACAAGAAGGGTTAACACCCTCGTGGGAGACAGTTGGATTATCCATCTGGTATTTGTAATCGGGGTGAGAAACGTGGTCCATAAACTCAGCGTTATACAGGTCGTTTGCTGCCACTTATTTCAACTCCTTGTTTTATTTGTTGCTGACCGCGCTGCCAAAGATCTTCCATACCTGGTTAAGACCCTCGATGAGCTGGTCAATGTCGTGTTTATCGTTGTAGAACGCAACGGATGCGCGGCAGGTACTGGACTCGTGCAACTCAATCAGAAGCGGCTCGGCGCAGTGATGACCAGCGCGAATGCAAACGTTGTTCATGTCTAGGATGCTCGAGACGTCGTGTGGATGAACGCCGCGCACGTTAAACGCTACAGCGCCCACGTGGTTTTGTCCCAGCTTAGAGCCAACGATGTCAACAAAGTCCAGCGTGCACAGCTGCTGCACCAAGTACCTGGCGAGAAGTTCTTCTCGCTTCTCGATTTTTGCCATATCCAAGCCGTTGAGGTATTCGACAGCGGCGCCGGTAGCATAGATACCTGCGGCGTCCTGCGTGCCTGCCTCAAACTTCTCGGGAACAGGAGCCCAAACGGCGCTGGTTTCGGTGACGGAGTCGATCATCTCGCCGCCGGTAAGGAATGGCGGCATGGCATCGAGCAGTTCGGAGCGGCCCCAGAGCACGCCAATGCCCATAGGTCCGCACATCTTGTGTGCCGAGAAAGCCAACAGGTCGCAGTCAAGATCATGCACGTCAATAGGAATGTGAGGTGCAGACTGAGCGGCGTCAACAACCATGTAGGCACCCACAGTGTGAGCGCGCTTGGCAATGGCCTTGATATCGTTGTGAGTGCCCAGCACGTTGGAGACGTGTGTGACAGACACAATCTTTGCTCGCTCAGTAATCTTTGAAGCGATCTCTTCTGGCGTAATCTGGTACTGCGAATTCATGCGCAGGTACACCAGGTTTGCGCCGGTAGCCTTACAAATCTGCTGCCAAGGGATGATGTTAGAGTGGTGCTCCATGATGGAAATGACCACGTCATCGCCTGGTTTAAGCGCATAGCGACCAAGGCTTGAAGCAACTAGATTAAGCGCCTCAGAAGTGTTGCGCGTAAAGATAATCTGACGGTCTTCTGGCTTGCCGTTTTTATCGACAGCGCCAATGAACTTTGCAATCGAAGCGCGAGCGCCCTCGATAGCTGCGGTTGCTTCCACACTCCAACGATACAGTCCGCGCAGAGCGTTTGCGTTCATGGTCTCGTAGAAGCGAGACTGCGCCTCAATAACGGCGCGTGGGCGCTGAGAAGTAGCAGCGCTATCCAAGTACGCTACCTCGGGATTTGCTGCCAGAAGCGGAAAATCTGCCTTGTAAGGGTTATCGGTAATCTGAGCAACTTCTGCGTCGGTCATTACGCGACACCACCTTTGTTGGAATTGGTTTCAGCGCTTGCGTTACCAGCTGCGTCGTTACTAGCTGCAGCTTCGTCATAGTCGTGAGCAATTTCTGCGCCCAGCTCAGCCTCGCAACGCTCAACAGCCACGCGGTGGGAAATCTCCTCAGGCGCGTTGATGATGGCGTCTTCAAAGAGAGCGCGTATAAACAGCTGCTCAGCAGCCTGGCGAGAAAGTCCTCGAGCTGCAAGGTAATCAAGCTGCTCAGGGGAGACGGTTCCGATGGTAGCGCCGTGGTTACCAGCAACATCGTCCTCATCGCAGAGAATAACAGGCATGGTCTTGTTGACAACGTCGTCACCAAGAATCATGACCGTTTCAATCTCGTTGCCCTGGGCATCCTTTGCGCCGCGGACAAGATCGATAGTTGCGCGAAGCGTCTTCTTAGCTGCCTCGTTAAGGACGCCGGACTCGGTGAGCTGCGCGCGCGTAGAGGTACCACGCATGCGTACCAGGTGGTTAATATCAAGCGTCTCTTCGTGAGTAGCGTGATAGCGATTGTTAAGGTCCAGGCGAGCTCGAGCGCCAACTAAGTTGGCGGTGAGGCCAAGACCGATGGTTGATCCACCCAGAGCGTATTGCTTAACATCAACAGCTGCATCTTGGTGAATCTCAAGGCCAACGCTTTCAAGGTGCTGCTGGCCTTCGTTGACGCCAAGCATCTCAATAAGGTGCAGCTTTGCACCAGCCTCAACCACAATGCGGGTGAGCGCAGCGCTGGTTGGAAGCGCGTCGCCGTTCGCGTCGCTGCCTGTATTCGCGTCGCCGCCGTCGCTCGCATCGCCTGCAAACGCAGCGATAACTACGGTAGCCTCGGCACCTTCGCGCACAATGATGCCGGTATTAGCACACTGGTTTTGAGCAGCAGAAACAGCAACAACAATAGGCTCTTCTCGCTTGGTACGAGCGGGAACGTTGTAGAAATCAGACTTGAATGCCTGAGACTCTACGTAGTCAGTAACCTCCTGGCCCATTCCGCACTCAATGCGCTCAAAAAGGCGAGGCAGAGGCAGGTACACTGTGCCTGCGTCAGCGTGATTGGGGACGGAAACTGACAAAGAGTTAGCGCGTAGACGGTTCCATGTCTGAGCTGCAGGAACGTTGGCGCGATTAATCAAAACGTTATTCATTAGCCAATCGCTCCTTCCATCTCAAGTTTAATCAGGTTATTCATCTCAACGGCGTACTCCATTGGGAGCTCCTTTGAGACAGGGTTTGCAAATCCGTTTACTACCATGGTGCGAGCCTCAGCTTCAGAGCAACCGCGGCTCATCAGGTACAAAACGGTGTCATCAGAAATGCGGCCAATAGTTGCCTCGTGGCCAATCTGAGCGGTCGCATTGCGGACATCCATCTCTGGGATGGTGTCGGAACGGCTGATGTTATCCAGCATCAGAGACTGGCACGAGAACGCCACGCGAGCGTTTTCTGCCTTACGGCCAACGGTCACGGCAGAGCGGAAGGTGTTGACGCCGCCGTCCTTGGAGATGGACTTGGTGTCAACGTTTGCCGAGTTGTTAGAGCCGTTGATAATCACCTTGCAGCCTGTATCCAGGTCCTGCGTAGCGCCTGCGAACGTAATACCAGTGAACTCGCAGTTAGAAGAATCGCCGTTCATAATCGTAGAAGGATAGAGGTAGGAAACGTGGCTACCAAAAGAGCCCGAGACCCACTCCATCTTTGCGTTGCTGCCAATAATGGCGCGCTTGGTGTTGAGGTTGTACATGTTCTTGGACCAGTTTTCGATGGTCGAGTAGCGCAGACGAGCGCCGTCCTTAACAAAGAGCTCAACAGCTCCTGCATGGAGGTTTGCGGCATAGTACTTAGGTGCGGAGCAACCCTCAATAAAGTGCAGATCAGCGCCTTCCTCAACAATAATAAGCGTGTGCTCAAACTGGCCAGCACCCTGAGCATTCAGTCTGAAGTAACTCTGAAGTGGGTAGTCCAGAGTGACATTTTTAGGAACATAGACAAAAGAACCGCCAGACCACACGGCATAGTGCAGTGCCGCAAACTTGTGGTCTGAAGGAGGAATCAGCTTGCCAAAGTACTCTTTAACAACAGGCTCCCACTGTGGATCATGTAGAGCGTCCTCAATAGTGGTGTAAATAACACCCTGCTCAGCAACTTCCTCACGCATGTTGTGATAGACAATCTCAGAATCGTACTGAGCACCAACACCAGCAAGGCTCTCTGCCTCTGCCTGTGGAATGCCCAAACGATCAAAGGTATCCCTAATATCCTCAGGTACGTCGTCCCAGCTATTTGCCTGCTGAGTCTTTGGCGAGACATACGTGGAGATATGATTCAAATCCAGACCTGCAATAGAAGGTCCCCAGTTGGTAGCCATCTGGCGCTGGTGATAGGTTTCCAGGGCCGACAACCTCATCTGGAGCATCCACTCAGGCTCTTCTTTTTTCTCGGAAATAGCACGCACAATTTCTGGCGTAAGGCCATCATCGTAGCGCTCGTAACCCTCTTCGGACTTGGTGAAGTCGTAGAGCGAGCGGTCTACGTCAGCGACCTCAGATCGCTTCTTCTCGCTCACTAGTTAGCACCGCCCTCATCAGACTGGTTCTCAAAACGCTCAAAGCCCTCGTGGTCAATCTGGTTGATAAGGTCAGCAGGACCATCTGCCACCAGGTGACCCTTAACCATGACGTGAGTGCGGTCAATCTCAAGGCGCTCAAGAATGCGGGTGTTGTGAGTAATGATGAGCAGCGAGCCGTCGCAGGTCTCGCGATAGGCCTGAATGCCCTTTGAAACAACGGAGAGTGCGTCAACGTCCAGGCCAGAGTCTGTCTCGTCGAGAATGGCAAGCTTAGGTTGAAGCAGCAGAAGCTGGAGCATCTCAACCTTTTTCTTCTCGCCACCAGAGAAGCCAACGTTAAGCTCGCGCATCAAGAAACCCTGATCAAGTTCAAGCTGATCAGAAATCTGGCCAACACGCTGACGGAACTGACGAGCAGTCATCTTAAGCTCAGGGCGCATCTGTGTAATGGTACGCAGGAATGAATAAAGAGGAACGCCAGGAACCTCAACAGGTGCCTGGTAGGAGAGGAAGATGCCCGCAAGGGAGCGTTTATCTGCAGCAAGCTCAGTTACATCCTCGCCGTTAAAGATAAGAGAACCTTCGGTAATCTTATAGGTAGGATCACCCATAATGACGCGGCCAAGTGTTGATTTACCTGCGCCGTTAGGTCCCATCAGAACGTGAGCCTGGCCATCACCAATGCTCAGATCAATTGAATGCAGGATGGATTTCTCCTCGGTACCTGCGGAAATTCCGTTCACACGGAGTAGCTCAGTTGCCATAAATCTCTCTCCAAATATCTCTACGTGCAAGCACGTGATACGTTTGTGACTAGCAAGTTTGGGAAGCTCTAGGACGAGCAAAACCTTTGTGCTAGTGCGGTTTTGTGACAAAGACAAACACCAATGTCACCGATGTTTTTGTCATACCCCAAAATCCGCTAATTCATACTAAATGGTAGGAATTAAAAAGCAACCCTCACATACGCACTTTTTCACGTTTTCTAGAAAATAATCGGATTTTTTCATAGGTTTCAAAAGTTATAAAAGCTTTTCTGCGCCAGAGCTGTCTCTCATGGGTAAACTAGAAACGTCTATGTTTGTAACAAGGAGGATTCATGGGTCAGAGAATTCAAGGTACCGAAGATCTTTACGGCGGCTATATGCGCTCTTGGGAGCATATGCAAGATATTGCCCGCCATCTGTTTGGTACTTATGGTTTTGACCGCATTGAGACTCCTGCACTTGAGCAGGTAGATACCTTTGTTCATGGCATTGGTGAGTCAACCGACGTGGTACGCAAAGAAATGTTCCGCGTCTTCTCTGGCGCGCTACTTGATGATTTGCTAGCTGCTGGCAATGAGTCCAGCCTTAAGCCTCGTCAGCGTATGGCTATGCGTCCTGAGGGAACTGCTGGTGTGGTCCGCGCCGCTGTTGAGCACAACTTTGTGCCACAGGGAGGAACACCTGCAAAGCTTTGGTATGCGGAGTCAATGTTCAGGGGAGAGCGCCCTCAGAAGGGTCGCCTGCGCCAGTTCCACCAGGTAGGTGTTGAGTGGCTTGGAGCCTCTGATCCAGCTGCCGATGCAGAGTCCATCATCATGTTGATGAAGTTTTACGAGCAGATGGGTTTCTCGCCAGCTGATATGAAGCTCATGATTAACTCCATGGGTGACGCGGAGTGCCGTCCAGCATATCGCGAGAAGGTCAAGCAGTTCATTCTTGATCACAAGGATGAGATGTGTGAGGACTGTCTTGAGCGTGCGGAGATTAATCCACTTCGTGCGTTTGACTGCAAAAACGAGAGCTGTCACGCGGTTATGAAGGATGCTCCACTGATTTCTGACAACCTGTGTGATGATTGTCGCGCTCACTATGAGCAGGTCAAGGCATATTTGGACGCTGCTGGTATTTCGTACGTTGAGGATCCAACGCTTGTTCGCGGTCTGGATTACTACACACGTACTGTCTTTGAGGTAGAGATTCCAAACGCTGGCGTTGGCGCTATCGGCGGTGGCGGTCGTTACGACGGTCTTGTTGAGCTTGAAGGCGGAAAGCCAACCCCAGGCGTTGGATTTGCTGTTGGCTTTGAGCGCATTATGCTGGCGCTGGAAGCTCTTGGTGTTGCAGCTGAGCCAGCGGCTCCAAGCTGCGTGTATGTTGCTTGCGCAGGTGCTGAGCAGGCTCCTGTTGTATTTGATACCGTGTTGGCATTGCGTGAAGCTGGTATTAGATGCGAAGCTGATCGTACTGGTCGTTCGCTAAAGGCTCAGTTTAAGCAGGCAGATAAGATGGGTGCAACGCTTTGCGTGGTCATTGGTCCAGATGAGGTTGAGGCTGGCGCTGTCACTCTTCGTGATATGGAATCTCACGAGCAGGTACAGGTGCCTGCTGACCAGCTTGTTGCTGAGGTAAAAGCCAGACAGTAGCAGATAGGACTGGAAGTTAAATTTAAACCTCTCATGTCTTAGGCATGAGAGGTTTTTGTTTTGTTAGGCAACTTTTACAGCAGGAAGGCTTGCAGTCGCACCCGTTGTATCTTCGTCCTGCACGTGAGGCCATGAGCAGCTGCGGACGTCGTCAGAGGTAAGGCCAAGCCAACGAGCACGATGACCGTCAATTTTTGTTGGGCGGCGATGGAGCCATAGAGAAATTCCCAGAGTCCAAAGAGGCAGCAAATAGAGGAAGCTTGCAGCCAGAAGACTCATAGAAGGTGCGCCAATTGCAGAGAGTACCGAGATGTTTGAGATGGACCATGGTACCAGTGGAGCAAGAATTACAGCGCTATTCTCGATATCCAAAGCAAGAGCGCTGGAAGAATTTTCTGCGTTCTCGCACAGATCGTTTGTCAGCATAATAGCCAAGGTCTGGTTGCAAGAAACCATTGAGGTAAACATGCTGGTAATCAGAACGCCAAAGAAAGGCGTGGAGTTATCGGAGAGGTCAGCTACCAGCTGGCACATACGACGAAGCAAGCCAGTTGTCTGGAAAAGACCAGCGTAGCTTGAGGAAATGGTCACGATTGTCAAGACGTTCATCATGGAGAAGACACCGCCGCCATTAACCATGTTTGCAACGGTAGCTCCTGGAGCACGAAGACCAAAGAGCAGGATAACAGGCAGGTCCTCAAGAGGAACTCGCTGGACGGTGACACACAGAATGCAGGCAAGCACCAGGCTGGATGCCATGGTTACAATGACATCAACCTTAAGAAGCGAGAAAACAATTACAAGAAGTGCTGGTGTAAGTGAAATCAAAGAAAGCCTAAAGGAACGGCTCAGAAGACCAGTAACATCGGGGATAGTTCCCGTGTTTGCCATAAAGAAATCCCAGGCCACGTAGATAACACATGCAGCAATAAAAGGCACCACGCTGGTACGAAGCATGCGGTTAATGTTCTTGGATAGATTGGTATCGGTGAGCTGCGAAACAAGGATTGCGCTGGTAGACATAGGGGAGCAACGATCGCCAAAGTAGCTACCTGCAAGAACAGCGCCACCAATAAAGAACTCGCTTGCTCCAATTGCCTTACCAATAGACATGCAGATGATACCCATGGTTGCAGCGGTACCAAATGCGGTACCCAAAAGCATGGACATCATGGTGCAAAGCAAGAATGTTGCCAGAATAAAGACAGAAGGAGAAATAAGAGAAGCAGAAATGCTGACAATCTCTGGAATGGTTCCAGCTGCTCGCCATGCTGCGCTCATAGCACCTACAACAGCAAATAGCGCAATAATTGTTTTAACTTCCCAGACAGACTCAAAGGCTGCTAAAAGAAGCTTTTTTGCAGAGATTTTGCGAGAAAGTCCGTAACCAAAAAAGAGGAAGAAACCAATGGTCAGGATAGATGTAAGGGGAAAAGATAGGGCTGTACCTACGATGAGCATCACCGCAAAGGCACTTAGTACTATTAGCTCTACCATGCATCCACTCCAAACGAATTTCTTATGTAAATAGAGTAGGCAACTAAAAAGTTGAAGTCCAACTGTTTTCAATGGTTATAATTACAAGTAATTTTTGTAATACAGTGGGAGCAAAAATGAACTTTCAAACTATGGATTATTTTGTTGCCGTTGCAGAAGAAAAGAGCTTCACCAAGGCGGCTGAGCGCCTGAGCGTAACGCAGCAAACGCTCTCGGCAAATATTGCGGCAGCAGAAAAAGAACTTGGCTCTAAGCTGTTGGAACGCACCGTCCCGTTGTCTCTAACGTTTGCGGGAGAAGAGTTCTTGCGTTATGCCCGTAGGTTTCAGGCGCAACGTCGCGCTATGGATCAAGAGTTTCTTGATATTGCGGGCAACGAGCGAGGTCGCCTGCGTGTTGGTGTTACCGCAACACGAGGCCACATCATCATGCCGCGCTCCATCGCTGCTTTCCAAAAATTGCATCCAAATATCTCCATTGAGCTTGATGAAGGCGAGAATGACGAGCTGGTTGAGTGGCTATCTGAAGGCCAGCTTGACTTGATTGTTGCAACAGTTAATTCATCGTCGTATGACCTGGTTGTTAAAAAGCTGTTTGACGAGAAGATCGTTCTGGTAGTTTCTCAAGCGCTTCTTGAATCTTTGTATGCAGATAACGTTGACTCGGTTGTCGCGCAAGTCAAAAAGACGGGAAAGCTCACGGCCTTGGAAGCTTGTCCTTTCTTAACGGTTGGTAAGCGAGATATTGCTGGTAGTTTTGCTCGTCATGCGTTTGCTGCGTCGGGCATTTCTCCCACTATCAAGGTCATGTCCAGAAACTCCGAGACGCTTTTGGCCCTTGCCATGAGAGGGGTTGGCGCGTGCTTCTTGCCATCAGAGCTTGTTGCTTCTTCTTACTACGACTCTGAAACATCAGGCCTCCACATTATTGAGCTGGGAAAAGAGATGTCGTACTCGGTTAGTGTTGCCTGGCGACGCACCGACCATGTGTGGAGCACAATCGAGTCATTTGCCCAGGTTCTCTCTGAGCAGCGCTATGTAGTTAAGCGAGGTGAGTAGCGTGGATGCTCTTCAGCCTGACAACAACCTTGAGGTTTTGTATCAGGACAACTATCTACTTGCCGTAAATAAACCTGCGGGAATTATTGTTCACGCAGATGGCACCCATGAGCCTTCTCTAACCGACGCGGTTTGCGAGAAAATCCGTGCACTTGAGGGCTCAAGAGAGGTAGATCTTTCCCAGGTCCAAGCTCTGAATCGCCTTGATAAGGAGACTACGGGCATAGTGCTTTTCTCGCTCAAAAAAGAAACGCAGCCGCAGTTTGACCAACTTATTGCCTCCAAGGAGCTTTCCAAAGAGTATCTTGCAGCCGTTAAGGGAGCGTTTGAGCCAAATAAACTGCTGATAGATAAGGCAATTGGAAAAGATCGGCATGATGCTCAAAAGATGAGAATCTCAGCCACAGGTAAGCCTTCTCAAACGGAGGTAAGCCTCATTAAGGTTGCTTCATCAGCACAAGGTCAAATTCACAGCTTGTTACTGGTCAATTTGCTGACAGGAAGAAGGCATCAAATTAGAGTGCACCTCTCGTCACTTGGATTTCCCCTGGTAGGAGATGCGCTGTATGGAAGCGTATCTTCTTTGCAGCGAGGAGCAAAAAAGAAGCATAAAGCGCAGCAGTTAATGCTCCATGCATATCACGTTGGATTTATTCATCCAGTCACGGGCGCAAAAATTGTGATTAAAACGGATATTCCAGAGCGATTTTCTTATTTTGGTGTCACCGAGGTGGACTTATAGTACATACTTTGTGGTAGAGACACACATTCATTTTATGCGGATACGTTACCCAGACGTGCATAAAGTGAACGAGGAGGGGGAGAAATGCCTGGCACAATGCGAGGTGTCTATACCAACCTGACTGAAATCCGCAGGAAGGTATTTAAAGAAGTTTCAACGCTTGCGTATGAAAAAGCAGATAAGAGCGTTGATGAAATTGCTCACCAGATGGAAGAGCTGCCGTACAAGATTATTCCTGGTGATATTGCTACGTATCGTGAGAGCGTCTTCTTGGAGCGCGCTATTGTTGGCGAGCGCATTCGCATGACTATGGGCATGCCTATGCAGGGCGTTGATCAACCAGAGCTTATTTCTGACGGCTTGGAAGAGGCCTCTCGACCTGAGGTTTATTACCAGCCACCGCTGATTAACATCGTTAAGTTTGCGTGTAACGCCTGCGAGGACAACGTGTATCGCGTTACCAACGCGTGCCAAGGTTGTCTTGCGCACCCTTGTCGAGAGATTTGTCCTAAAGAGGCAATTAGCTTCGTAGACAAAAAGGCATACATTGACCAGGAGAAGTGCATTCAGTGTGGCATGTGCTTCAAGGTTTGCCCTTACCAGGCAATTCATCACCACGTACGTCCTTGCGCTGCTGCTTGTGGTATGGACGCTATTGGCTCCGATGAGCATGGTCGCGCAGATATTGATTACGAGAAGTGCGTATCTTGTGGTCAATGCCTGGTCAACTGCCCCTTTGGTGCAATTGCTGATAAGAGTCAGATTTTCCAGGTAATTCAGGCCATCAATGAGGGTTACACCGTTGTCCCAATTGTGGCTCCTTCGTTTGTTGGTCAGTTTGGCAAGGGTAGCGTTGGCCGTCTTCGCGAAGCCTTCAAAGAGATGGGCTTTGCCGAGGTAGAAGAGGTAGCAACCGGCGCTGACCTTTGTACTGTTCAGGAAGCAGAAGACTTTGTCAAAGAAGTCCCAGAAAAGCTTCCCTTTATGGGAACAAGTTGCTGTCCTTCCTGGTCTGCCATGGCTAAAAAAGAGCATCCAGAGCACGCTGATGCAATCTCTATGGCCCTAACCCCCATGGTTTTGACTGCTCGTCTGGTAAGAAAGCAAAACCCAGAGTCCAAGATTGTCTTTATTGGACCATGCACTGCAAAGAAGCTCGAGGCTCTGCGTCGCTCCGTTAAGTCCGAGGTCGATTTTGTTTTGACCTTTGAGGAGCTTGCAGGAATGATGGAGTCTAAGGGCATTGACTACACCAAGCTTGATGACGACAACTCCGACTTTGAAAACGCATCCCATGACGGTCGCGCCTTTGCCGTTGCGGGTGGCGTTGCGGGTGCCGTAGTTAACGTTATTCACCAGAAGTACCCTGATAAAGAAGTGCCTATCATGGCTGTTGATGGCCTTGCTGAGTGCCGAGCTATGCTTAAGGATGCTGTTAAGGGTAAATATCCAGGCTACCTTCTTGAGGGCATGGCTTGTCCTGGCGGCTGTGTCGGAGGCGCTGGCACCCTGAGTGCCGTTAACCGTGCTGCCGCAGCAGTTAAGCGTTACGCAAAGACCGCTTCTTCCGAGCTGGCTTCTGCTAATAAGTACAACGATCTTATTCCAGAGCTTGCTGGCACGGTCTCTGCTGAGGTTGAGATTGCTGAGGTTCTTGAGGTTCAGAAGCCTGTTGAGTAGGCACGTTCTCTCAAATTAATCGTAAAACGCCGGTGCGCTGCATCGGCGTTTTTTATGAGAAATGTAGATTAATAAGGCAATCTACCAGGTAATAAAAAAGGATCTGCGATTAACAGATCCTTTAAGTTTTAGCTGAGAGATAGTCAACAAAAAGCTGATTATTTTGAATTACTCAGATTTTTCGTTCTTCATGGATGCATAGAACGTTGCATGCGCAAAAACATCTTTAATGGTTTTTCCATTGATAAAAGGAAGAGCGAGAAATTCGTCTACCGTAGGAACTAGTTCAGAACAATCTACAAAGTGGTTTTTTGAGTTTCTGATACTGGTGTCTTGAGCTCTCCATGCCTCAAAATTGACATCAGTGAGGTAATAAACCTGGTGTCCGACTTGCATGTACACAGAGTGATTACTGTGCAGGTACTCTACCAGGTCTTCGTAAGAAATCTGGAGAACCTCAGAACTTTTCTTGCCCATGATGCAATCCTTTCCACGTCGCTTGCGCGCAAATTATGGACGCACTTTTATAGACTATACCGCCCTCAGAATACGCTTATTCAGATGAATTGAGAGGCATAGGCAAGCGGACGTTTTTTCTCGCTCAACGGCAATGAGCGGATGGTTGCAATCTTTAGTGCTACTATTTGAGAATTTCTTGCACCATCTCATCTGCAGTATTGCAGAGTGTGGTGGCACCAGCAGCTAAAAGGGTATTTTTATCTCTAAATCCCCAGGTAACGCTAATGCAAGGCATACCACTGTTGCGTGCTGTTGCAACATCAACCTCAGAGTCTCCAATATAGACAGCGTCTTGAGGGTCAACGCCAATTTGAGCAAGAGCGTAATGGACGGGCTCGGCATCAGGCTTTCTTTTAAGGTCATCTCGCTGACCCAGAGCAAAGTCAAATCTTCCTGGGAAGAAATTATTCATTAAATCTGCAATGGCAAAGTCTGGCTTGTTCGAGACAACGGCGCACTTAACACCTGCGGCCCTAAGCGTATCAACAGCTTCAAGAATGCCGGGATAAGGAGCGGTGTTATCCAAGCTATGGTCAGCGTAGTGTTCTTTAAAACACGCAAGCACACGCTGGTATGTTTCATCATCGGTGCCTTTTGGCACAGCATCGCGGATAAGCTTTGCAACGCCGTTTCCTACCATCTGACGGACCTCATCAACGGTATAAGTAGGCATATTGAATTGCTCAAGGGCGTAATTGGTTGCCCAAGCAAGATCAACAATAGTGTTGAGTAATGTGCCATCAAGATCAAAAACGGCGGCTTTATAACTCATTTGTACTCCTTTTAATAAGGATACTAAAGACTATGTCTATAATAAGTTAAGTTTTATTTTGTCTAAAGAAAATACTTTTTCGCTAGAAGACTGTCTAAGAATACTCAAAGAGTGTATAGAGAAGGAAAGATAGAATGAAATCCATTAAATTTGATGATGTATCATATCATTATCATAATTCCGATAAAGGAATTCGGAACTTCTCTTTAGAAATCTCTAAAGGTGAATTTATAGCGGTAATTGGTAAGAATGGTGCAGGTAAATCAACTTTTTTGAATTTGGTTGCTGGACTATTAAAGAAGTATGACGGAAAAATTATTGTTGAAGAAGAGATACCCTTTAGAGATGTTGGAGTTTGTCTACAGAAACAATCAATCGATTGGTATTTAAATGTCTTTGACAATGTGTACCTTGGTGCAAGATTAAGTGGGCAGACATCTAGCGATGCTAAGGAAAGTACTCATAAGATCATAAATTTTCTTGGATTGTCTGAGTTTGAAAAATCTTTACCTGATGGCTTATCCGGAGGACAACAGCAGCTCCTGCAGGTTGCAAGAGCGTTGGTTCATAAACCAAATTTTCTTATTCTTGATGAGCCAACCTCCGGGCTGGATGTAATCAAAGGGGATAATTTATTTAAATATTTAAGAAAAGAATGTGATAACAGAAACTGTACGGTACTTGTTTCCTCACATGATCTTGGTTTGTTGGAGGAGTATTGTGATCAGGTTTTATTAATAGAAGATGGTAAATTAAAATTTTTCGGTAAAATTTCCGACTTCTTTTTACAGTACTCTTATGAAAAATTAGCGCGAATTACTTTTGATGGATTGTTATCGCTTAACAATCAAAGTGATTTAATGTCTTGTTGCCCTTGTTCGATTGAAGAAAATGAAATAACAATACGTGAAGATTATTTTCTTAAGCTGCCTGTTCTTATCGGTAAGTTACAGGAACTTGTTTCAATAAAAAATATTACTTTTAATAATTTGACACTGAGACAAATAATTTTGGAAGGATCTGATAATGAATTTTAAAAAAGAAAGTTTTGGTCTTTCATCATTTGTCATCGTTGTAGAAACAGAGCTTAATGCACTTAAGTCAAATAAACACATAATATATAGCAGCTTATTGACTCCAATTTTGTATTATGTTTTTTATGCAATAGGAATTCAGTCAACATTTGGAGATATATATTTTCATGGACAGTATATGTCCTTTTTGTCATTTGCATTTGCTGGCATTTTGATTATGTGCTTATTTCAACAAATGGATCAAAGTGTCTATAGGTTGGTTATAGATAAGCGATGGAATATTTTGCCGATTAAACTTGAGAGTGGTATTAATCCTGAGTGTTATGTGTTGGGTATTTCAACACTTCCTTTTGTAGTAACACTACTTCAATTAATAATTCTTTTGGCTATTTCAATGATTACTGGTATGCGGATAAGTCTTTGGCAAGTTATTGGCATGTTTTTGTTGCTGTGTATTTTCATTGTATTCTGGACATCAATTTTTTCCTGTATTGCATTGCTAATTAATGATTACAAACAGCGAGATTTTATTTTGGGTGTAGTAATGACGCCTTTGATTTTTGCCGCACCACTATTTTATTCTCTTGATAATGCTCCTATGATTCTTCAAGTTATATCAAAATGTAACCCACTGACGTATCAACTGGAATTAATAAGAGATGTAATGATTGGATATTTTGACTGGGGATTACTGGTCTTTTTCTTAATAATCAGCATAATTGCATTGCTTTTTTCAGGAAGTGCACTAAAGAGAGTGGATTATACAAATGAAGAACATTAAGTCTCTTTTGTTTTATAAGCTTAGGGCGAAGAGATAATTAATTCAAATGATTAAAGTGCTCTAATCGAATAGGAGTACAATGTTTTATCTATGAGCAAAAGCGTGCCGTCTACACGTTTTTGCCGTCTTGAAGGCGCTTTCCGATTTGGCACAGGG
>CAURLG010000021.1:0-19790 GCA_963525825.1 uncultured Atopobium sp.
AATAGTTAAAACTTTTATTCGAACAGGTATTCTACTTTTACAGTAGCCATACAGTTTGGGTGCAAAAAGGGTGCACTTGTGGTGTTGGCCTAACAAAAAAGGTAGACGGCAAGCCATCTACCTGGAGTTTTTGGTGCCTCCTGCGCGATTCGAACGCGCGACCTGCGGTTTAGAAGACCGACGCTCTATCCAGCTGAGCTAAGGAGACATATAGCGTCGTTCATTATAGCAATAAGGATTGCAAATACGTCGTGCCATCAAAGATTTTCTTATCAGAAGAATGACAAAGGAAAAGAAAAGTAGCTACACTAAAAGCGGCTACACTGATTACAGGCTTACGTGAATGGAGACACTATGTCTTACGATTTTGAATCACGCGTTGATCGCGCTGGTACTGGTTCTAGAAAATGGAACGTCATGTATGACGTTAATCCTGATGTAGCTCTTGGTATTCCACCTTTTTCTGTTGCTGATATGGAGTATCACACAGCCCCAGAGATTGTCGAGGGCCTCAAGGAATACGTCAATGACGCAATCCTTGGCTATTCCGTGCCAACCAATCAGATGAAGCAGGCTGTGTGCAAGTGGATGAAGACCCGCCACAACTGGGATGTAAAACCAGAGTGGCTGCTCAACTCTTCAGGCGTGGTGCCTGCGCTCTTTGCATCTGTTGCCGAGTTCACCCAGCCAGACGAGGGTGTCATCCTGTTTACTCCTGTCTACCATCCGTTCTACATGGCAGTTGAGGAGAATAACCGTGCGCTGGTAGAGTGCCCGCTTGTCCTGTCAGAGGGTCCTCACTACGACATTAACTTTGACCTGCTTGAGAAACTTGCCGCCGAGCCAAAGAACACCATGGTCATCCTGTGCTCACCCCACAATCCAAGTGGTCGCGTGTGGACCAAAGAAGAGCTCACGCGCATCGCAGAGATTGCGGTTAAGCACAACCTCATCGTTGTCGCTGACGAGATCCATCACGACCTCATCATGCCAGGTTCTACGCATACCGTCTTTGAAACAATTTCCGATGAAGTCGCAGCGCGTACCATTACCTGCACTTCTGCTTCAAAGAGTTTCAACCTGGCTGGCACGCAGTTCAGCAACATCATCGTGAGCAATCCAGAACTGCGCAGCCGCCTCGAGATGCGCCTGCAGGCCCGAGAGACCACCTCATGCAATCCAATCAGCTTCAAGGCCTGTGAGCTGGCTTATAGCAAGGGTGGGGCATGGCTGGACGCATGCATCAAGGCTGTTGACGATAACCAGAAATTGGTCCTGGACTTCTTCGCCACCAAGCACCCTCGGGTGAAGCTTGCACCAATCACGGGAACCTACCTCCAGTGGCTCGACTTCAGGGACCTTGGCCTTACTCCAGAAGAGCTCGACCATCTGTTGCAGTTTGAGGCCCAGATTTTCTTCACCGACGGAGTCTTCTTTGGCGAGGCTGCCCAGGGCTTCAAGCGTTGGAATTTGGCAGCACCTCGTGTCGAGATTGAAGAAGCGCTAGATCGCCTGGATACAGCACTTACGGCTCACGGTTTCTAGACACAGTCTGCGGCTTTAAGCGGACTGATTGCGGCCTCTGACACCGCACCACTGCCATACCACCATATACCAGCTCGTATAGCGCATGAAATCACCTGCGGAGAAGCTCGTTCTTCTCCGCATTTTGTTTGGCGAGAAACCCGTTGCACCGGCAGATTTCTAAGAAAATCAAAAAAGAGTTTGAAAAAACTGCGTTTCTCGCTTGCATCTTTTTCTGATTCTGTAATAATGATTTAGCTGCGTTTCATGAGGTGGCCAAATGGTGGGAGTAGCTCAGTTGGCAGAGCGACGGACTGTGGCTCCGTAGGTCGAGGGTTCGAGCCCCTTTTCCCACCCCATTCGAAACGTTACTTGGATCGTTAGCTCAGCTGGTAGAGCAGGGGACTCTTAATCCCAAGGTCCAGGGTTCGAACCCCTGACGATCCACCATTTGAATTTCAAACCCCGGCATGCGTCGGGGTTTTTATTTTTTGTGAGTCACTAGTTTCTAATTGTTTGTTGCGAGGGATTGCGTCATACTGAAGTCTCCATGATTTTATTGTAGTTCGGAGGACTCGCCGTGATTTACACAATGACGCTTAATCCCGCGCTTGACTATGTCATGCACCCAAACACATTGGACATGGGTTTTACCAACCGCTCGTCATCAGAAGAGCTGCACTGCGGTGGTAATGGTATTAACGTCTCTACGCTTCTCAATGAGCTTGATAAGGTCACCGTTGCTATGGGCATTGTCGGTGGCTTTACTGGTGAATACCTGCTGAGTGATCTTCAGCGTCAGGGCATTCCAAGTAACTTCGTCAAGCTGGATTCAGGCTTTACCCGCATTAATGTCAAGCTTAACGGCATTGTTATGACTATGGTCAACGGCAATGGTCCACGCATTCCGGAGAAAAAGGTTGATGAGCTGCTGGAGCGCATGGATGTTGTTGGCGCAGGTGACACCCTGGTTCTTACCGGTTCAATTCCAAGCTCGCTTCCAGAGGATATCTACACTCGCCTTATGGCTCAGCTTGCTGGTCGCGGTATTCAGTTTGTTGTTGACGCTCCTGGTCAGCTGCTTATGGAGGCTATTAAGGCTCAACCATTCCTGATCAAGCCTAACAACCACGAGGTCGGCCGTATCTTTGGTGCAAGCCCAGAGACTCCAGAAGAGTGCATTCCATTTGCAAAGAAGCTCCAGGACGGCGGCGCTCGCAACGTTATCGTTTCTTGCGGCGGTGCAGGTTCACTGCTTTTGGACGAGTACGGCACTGAGCACATTGTCCCAACTGCAAAGATTCGCCTTGTTAACGCAACTGGCGCTGGTGACTCCATGGTTGCAGGCTTTTTGGCAAAGACCACCGCTGGCTATGATTACGACACTGCGCTTATCTACGCTTCTGCTTGCGGAACGGCAACTGCAGCAAGCCGAGGAATCGCAAAGCGCGCAACCATCGATCGTGTTGTCACTGCTCTCTACAAGAAGATGGGCCGAGAAATGCCTGCTTCTATCGCAGAAGAGATTCAGCTTGCTCGCCAGAAAGAGGAGAGCCGCGAGGGTAAGTCTTCTTGGCTTGCAGATTCTGAGTAGTAATCGCAGCTAGAACACGTAGTTCTTTTGGCGAGAAACCCTCAGACGGTACACTTTCGCCGCGTAAGAAATACTGAGCGTTTTGACTATCGTGAACGTACATACACTTGGCAAGAAAGATTCTCTTGCCAAGTGTTTTTTATTGAAATTTATTTAACGATACTCACAACGTAACAGGTCAAAAAAATGTTACTCTGTACAAAGATAGGTTTGAATCTGCGACTGTTGTCCTTTTGGGCAGTCATGCAGAACTATACGCACCGCTTCGCGGACAATGATTGGAGCAAGTATGTTTGAGGGAGTCAATGCGTCCAATGGAATCGGCATCGGTACTGCTCAGGTTGCCGTAGATCCAGATCTTACTTTTACTCCACACACTGTTGAAGATACAGCTGCAGAGAAGGCTCGTTACGCAGAGGCTGTAACTAAGTTCATCGCACAGACAAATGCGCAGATTGAGCGCATGACCAAGACGGTGGGCGAGGAAGCTGCTGCAATTATGGGTGCTCACATTGAGTTTGCTGAGGATGAGGGCATCAAAGAGGCTGTTAACGGCGCAATTGACGGTGGCACCTGCGTTGAGCAGGCTGTAAGTGACGCATACGACATGTACTACAACATGTTCCTTGGCATGGAGGATGAGCTCTTCCGTGAGCGCGCTGCAGACGTTGCTGACGTAAAGACTGGTCTTCTCGCTGACCTTCTTGGTAAAGAGGTTGTTGACCTCTCCACACTTCCAGAGAACTCCGTCATTGTCTGCCATGAGCTGACTCCTTCTATGACCGCAGACATCGATAAGGACCACGTTGCAGGTATTGTTACCGAGACTGGTGGTCGTACTTCTCACTCCGCAATCATTGCTCGTGCTCTTGAGATTCCTGCAGTTCTTTCTGTTCCTAACATCACTTCTGAGGTTGCAACTGGCAACGCTATTGTTGTCGACGGCACCAATGGCAAGGTTGTTGTTAATCCTTCTGAGGCTGAGCTTGCTGAGTACAAGACTCAGGCTGAGGCTTATGCTGCAGAGAAGGCCGCTCTTGAGGCTTATCGTGGCAGGGAGACCGTAACTGCTGACGGCATCAAGGTTCTGCTTGTTGCTAATATCGGCAACCCAGATGATGCTAACGGCGCAGTTGAAGCTGACGCTGAGGGCATTGGTCTTTTCCGCTCCGAGTTCCTGTTCATGGACGCAAAGGAGCTTCCAAGTGAGGAAGAGCAGTTTGCTGCTTACCAGAAGGTTGCTCTACGCATGAAGGATAAGCCTGTCATCATCCGCACTCTTGATGTTGGTGGCGATAAGGAGATTCCTTACCTCAACATGAAGGCTGAGGAGAACCCATTCATGGGCTTCCGCGCTATCCGTTACTGCCTCAACAATGCTGAACAGTACAAGGTTCAGCTCCGCGCTCTTCTCCGCGCATCCGCATTTGGCGACATCAAGATTATGCTTCCTCTTGTTACTACTGTTGACGAGGTCCGTGAGGCAAAGGCTCTTGTTGAGGAGTGCAAGCGTGAGCTTGACGCTGAGGGCGTAGCTTACAACAAGGACATTGAGGTCGGCACCATGATCGAGACCCCATCTGCATCTCTGATTGCAGATAAGCTGGCTCGTGAGTGTGACTTCTTCTCCATTGGCACCAACGACCTTATTGGCTACACCATGTGCGCTGACCGCGGTAATGACCGCGTTGCCTACCTCTACGAGGTTTACCAGCCATCCGTCCTCCGTTCCCTCAAGTTCCTCATTGGTGAGGGCAACAAGGAGAAGATCATGGTTGGTATGTGCGGCGAGGCAGCTGCAGATCCACTGCTCATCCCAGTCCTTCTTTCTTTCGGTCTGGACGAGTTCTCCGTCTCTGCACCATCTGTCCTGCGCACCCGCAAGACTATTGCTGCTTGGACAAAGGCTGAGGCAGACGAGCTCACCGCTCGCGTCATGGAGCTTGATACCGCAGCTGAGGTTAAGGCTCTGCTTGAGCGTGAAGCTCGCTAAGTTCTAGTCGTAAAGTCTTAGCCTACACGATACAAATTCAGGGGCATCTGCGCTGGCAGGTGCCCCTGTTTCTTTAACGTTAAACCTTTTGGCGAGAAGATCGATCTTCTCGCAATGCGCAACCAGCAAAGCCCGAGCCGCGAAGTGCGACCTACGGCGCAGGAGTCGCTCTGTGCGCTAGGGAACAATCACGGAAAGTGCAGCGGGAATAACTTCAATGACAAACTGCTCTGCAAAGGGAAGCTCTTCTCCGTCTACCTGAATTGGGACAGGCTTGTGGAAAGTTACCACTGCTTGCTTGAGGTGGCGCTCCTCAATGATGCGGGAGTTGACGTGTTTGCCAGCCCTAGCCAGGCCAAACAGAGCCAACAGGTGAGGAATGATAGGTACTTTAGTGTTGTAGCAGACGGTAAGAAGGCCATCGTCAGGCTGCGCATGCGGACAGACCTTAAAGCCACCGCCATACGTAGGGCCAATCTGGAAGGCCATGATAAGCGCTTGAAGATCAATGTCCTTCTCGCCATCAAACGAAACGGTGCAAGGGTAACCCTTGCTACCTGCAGCCATAAACTTGAGACCCGAGGTTAAGAAGAGCGCCTCGCCCTCGGTAGAGGAGTTGTTCGCGCGGCGCTTTGTGGTGTCGGCTGCAATAGCTGCATCAAGTCCAAACGACATGGTCTCCATGAAGTAGACGTCGTTGATGCGACCAATCTCTAGCTGCTTTACCTTGCCGCGAACCAGCTGTGCAAACGCGCCTTCGGGGTCGTTAATTTTCATACCCAGAGTGCGTGCATAGTCGTTTCCCGAACCCATAGGGATAATGCCAAGCGCTGGACGAACCTCTGGCGATAAGGTCATGAGGCCGTTGACCACCTCGTGGATGACGCCATCTCCGCCAAGTGCGACAACCGTATCAAAGTCCGCAGCTTCTGCGGCCATGACACGCGCATCTCCCATAGCTGTGGTGAGCTTGAGCTCGTATCCGTCTGTTGCAGCAGAATAGCTGGTTAAAAAGTGGCGAGCAAACTCTGCACCAGCAGCACCTTTACCGCTATGAGCAGCCGGATTAGCAATGATAAGCGTGCGTCCAAGAGGGGATTGAGACATATTGCACCATTTCTACAAGCGCTGCTGTTGAGCGCGCTGTTACTAAATAGTCTTGTCACCACATATCAAAATAAAATAGTGGAGAAAACAGTTCAACAACGTTTCAAGTTTAAACGGCTTTGTCTGTCTGTGCTAGGATAAACCATACAGAAATCGGTAGAAAAGGATAGCGCGTGAGCGAGTCTTCAACACAAACTAATAATGCGCAGGACACAAGCGTAGTTTCTGCAAATACTAATAGTGCAAGTCTTGTTGCTGTTTCTGCTCGAGATGCATGGTATCCAACACATCAGCGTGACCAGTTCATTTTGCGTCAGCTGGTAAGTAAAGACTTTAAGCTCAAATATCGCCGTTCCATTTTGGGCGTTGTGTGGTCAGTTTTGAACCCACTTTTGATGATGACCGTTATGGCAGTTGTCTTTTCTACGTTTTTAGGCAACCGCGCCGAGGATGTTGTGAACTATCCTCTGTATCTTATTCTTGGTAACACAGCGTTTCAGCTGATGAACGATGCAACCACTATGGGAATGCGTTCAATTATTGATGCATCTAGCTTGCTTAAGAAGGTTCGCATCAATCGTGTTGTTTTCCCTGTTCAGAAGGTGCTTTTTGCGGTTGTAAACTATCTTTTCTCGCTCATTGCTGTTGGCATTGTTATGCTTGTCTTCCGCATTCCGCTGACAATTTATTCATTGCTCACACCTGTTGCTTTGCTTCTTCTGGCTTGTTTTTGCATCGGTCTTGCAATGCTTCTCTCGGCCCTTGCAGTCTTCTTTAGAGACGTTATCCACCTGTGGAGCGTTGTAACCACTGCCTGGATGTATGGTACACCGCTCTTTTACTCCGTTAATATCATGTCGCCTTGGATGCTTCAGATTGAGCGCTTTAATCCAATGTTCCACTTTGTAACATTTATTAGAGACTGCCTTCTTTTCCAGAAGTTTCCTGCAACAAGCACCATTTTAGGCTGCCTTGTTTCTGCAGTTCTTGCCCTCGTAATTGGCTATACCGTCTTCCACAAACTAGAGAAGAAATTTATTCTGCACATTTAACCGCAGATTATCTTTTTGAAATAACCTTATAGCAGAACGTTTCTGGATGACTACGAGTTTGTGTGAAGCCAAACATAACGCCTTTTGAGTTGAATGAATGGCTTTCCACCACTGCAACGCAGTTAAAATCTCCAAGCTCTAAATGTCGCTGGTCTTCTTCAGTTGCCAGCTCAACACTGATGGTTCTTTTGCTCTTTAGAATTTTCATATGAAGCGTGTTTTCTAGGTATGCATAAATAGACGTTGATGCATCAGCAATGGTTAGATTTCCAACGGCAGATGCTAAAAGGTAGTCGTTGTCTATCTGGCGAGAAGATCCGTCGAGTTTACGGATTCGAACAATGTGGATAAGTTCTTCTCCTGCTTTAAAACCAGTTTGATGAGAAATATCATCTGTGCAAGGAACGTGCTCAAAGACAATGACATTTGTATCAGGTACAAGATTGTTTCTGTGGGCATATTCTTGAAAGGACTCAAGTCCTTCTAATGAGCCAATAACTTCACTTGGCTTTTTCTGCCAAATAACGCGTACGCCCCTACCGTGAATAGGCTGAAGAAAAGCTTCATCGGACAGAAGTGTGAGCGCACGTCGAACGGTGTTTCTGGAGCAGGAATATATCTTAGTAAGCTCCATCTCGGTTGGTAAATAGGACTCATACGCATATGTCCCGTCTAAGATCTTATTTTTTAAATCATGATAAATCGTATTAAATCGTGCGCTTGGCATATTTTTTCCTTAACGTGCTGTTGAAGGCTGGAGTTGCATGTTCAAGTTGCTCTTGATTAGATAGTAGCTTTATAAAAATGGAACGAACATAAAATAGTTCCTTTCATACCATTTACCGATAATTTCATACCGCTCGGAAGTGAGTTGTTTAAACAACTCGATAGTACAAATATACTTTTCTCTGTAGACATAAGCAAAATTGTTTTGACAGTGTATCAAAGCATAGCTTATGAAAATCATGAGAAGAGATGCAACCTAGCAAAGAGTTAGGAGCACTCTCTAAGGAGGAGTCTTATGTCCGGTATTAATCGTAGGCAGTTCGTCACCTTAAGTGCATCAGCTCTTTGCTCACTGGGTCTTGTTGCTTGTGGTGGAAATAACGACAAAAAGCAGGGAGAGTCTGATTCTGCAAACGGTTCAGTTTATTTCCTGAACTTCAAGCCTGAGGCTGATCAGCAGTGGAAAGATCTTGCAGCTAAGTATACTGAGGAAACAAAGGTTCCTGTAAAGGTAGTAACTGCTGCTTCTGATACCTATGCACAGACATTCCAGTCTGAGATTAACAAGGACGCTTCTGTAGCTCCAACATTGTTTCAGACAAATGGCCCTTCTGGTCTTATTGGTGTAAAGGATTACTGCGTTGACCTTAAGGGTGCCAAGATTCTGGATGAGCTCACTAATGACGCTCTTAAGCTTCAGGAGGATGGCGTTGTCTACGGTGTTGATTATGTAGAGGAAGACTACGGCATTATCTACAACAAGAAGCTACTTGAGAAGGCTGGCTATAAGGGAGACGACATCAAAGACTTTGCTTCGCTGAAGAAGGTCGTTGAGGATATTCAGGCTCGCAAAGCAGAGCTTGGCGTAAAGGGCGCATTCACCAGCGCTGGTCTTGATTCCAGTTCTGACTGGCGCTTTACTACACACCTTGCAAATCTTCCTCTGTACTATGAGTTCAAGGATACCGGTAAGCCTGAGGCTAAAGAAATTAAGGGAACGTATCTCCCTAACTACAAGCAGATTTTTGATCTCTATATCAACAATGCTACATGCAGCCCAACTGAGCTTTCTGGCAAGACCGGTGATGACGCTGTCGCAGAGTTTGTCAATGGCGACGCTGTCTTCTACCAGAACGGTACCTGGGCATACAATGACATTAAGAAGCTTGGCGACGATGCTCTTGGTATGATTCCAATTTATATTGGCGTAAAGGGTGAAGAGAAGCAGGGTATGTGCTCTGGTGGCGAGAACTATTGGTGCGTAAGCTCCAAGGCAGATGACGCTTCCCAGAAGGCAACGCTTGACTTTATCTATTGGTGCGTAACTTCTGATACTGCTACCACTGCAATTGCTGAGGAGATGGGCTTCACCATTCCATTCAAGAATGCAAAGGCAACTAAGAACGCCCTTGCAAACATTGCTGCTGAGTATGCAAAGAAGGGTAATGAGTCCGTGGCTTGGGACTTCATCTACATTCCTTCTCAGGAGTGGAAGAACAATCTCTCCAGTGCACTTAAGGGCTATGCAGCAGGAACAGAGGACTGGGATGCTGTTAAGTCCGCATTTGTTGATGGTTGGAAGACTGAAAAAGAGGCTAACGCATAGTAGCCCTTCTAGTAATGCTTTGATTGGTGAGAGACGAGAAGAGAGATCTCTCTTCTCGTCTCTTGTTATTGGAGGGTATCTCTATGGCTAAGATGTTGAAGCGGTGGTGGCCATTATTTGTTCTGCCCACAGCGCTATCTTTTTTGTTTGGCTTTTTGATTCCGTTTGTGCAGGGATTTTATCTCTCGTTTTGTAAATTTATTACCATTAGTGACGCCAAGCCAGTTGGTCTGGATAACTATGTAGCAGCTTTTTCTGACCCACAGTTTGCTCACGCTTTTTGGTATACCGCACTGTTTGCCCTAGTCTCAACAGTTCTTATTAATGTGCTGGCGCTTGCAATTGCACTTGCCTTAACTAGAAAAGACCTTAAGGGTACCAATTCATTTAGAACTGTCTTTTTTATGCCCAATCTTATTGGTGGCATTGTTCTGGGATACATCTGGAATATTTTGATTAACTGCACGCTTTCTATTGTAGGCGAGCAGCTTCTTGCACTTAATAGCACTGCAGGATTTTGGGGAATGATTATTCTTACCTTATGGCAGCAAGTTGGCTACATGATGATTATTTATATTGCTGGCCTGCAATCTATTCCAAGTGATTATCTTGAAGCAGCACGAGTCGATGGAGCAAATGCTTGGCAGACTCTTTGGAAGGTAAAAATTCCAAACCTTATGTCTACCATTACTATTTGTCTTTTCTTAACAGTTACAAATGGCTTTAAATTATTTGACCAGAACTTGGCACTTACTGCAGGTGAGCCTAAGCATGCAACCGAAATGCTTGCTCTTAATATTTACAACACCTTCTACGCTCGACAGGGAGCAAAGTGGATGGGTATCGGCCAGGCTAAAGCTGTTATTTTCTGCATTTTAGTTATTTGTATTGTCATGATTCAGCTAAGAGCCACCAGGTCAAGGGAGGTGCAGCAATAATGAAGCGCGATAAGATCATTAACAAAATTTTAGCTGTATTCTTTACTATCCTTTCTCTTGCATGGATTTATCCAATGGTTATGATCTTGATGAATTCATTCAAGGAAGAAACAACTATTACCACATCCACGGCGTTTGATTTTGTAACTTCAGAGAACTCTGTGGGTTTTGCTAACTATATTGCTGCTTTGGATAAGCAGGGCTTTTTAGCAGCCTTTGGATATTCTCTAGTTATTACCATCACATCTGTAGCGCTGATTTTGGTTTGTTGCTCAATGTGTGCATGGTTTATTGTCCGTGTAAAAAATCGCATTAGTAATATGTTGTATTACCTCTTTGTTTTCTCGATGGTAGTACCGTTCCAGATGCTTATGTTCACACTGTCCAATATGGCAAACACGCTTGGATTTAATACTCCTTTCAATATTTGCTTCATTTACTTGGGCTTTGGTGCTGGATTAGCAGTATTTATGTTTGCTGGATTTGTTAAGACTATTCCACTTGAGATTGAGGAAGCTGCAACTATTGATGGCTGCAATCCGCTTCAGACATTCTTCCATGTTGTTTTGCCTATTATGAAGCCAACGTATATTTCTGTTGGTATTCTCGAAACTATGTGGGTCTGGAATGACTATTTGCTTCCATATCTTGTTCTGGATAGAACCAAATTCCAAACTATCCCAATTCTGATTCAGTACTTTAGAGGTGGATACGGACGCGTTGAGATGGGTCCAATGTTTGCCTGCATCATGATGGTTATTATCCCAATTGTCATCATGTATTTACTGTGCCAGCGCTACATCATCGATGGTGTCGTCTCTGGTGCTGTAAAAGGTTAAATCTCAATGTATTACAGCAAGCTGTAGGCATTTCTGAAAGGTTTTATCATGGCAGAAATCGTTTTGAAGAATATAAAAAAGATTTATCCAAATGAGAAAAAGCGCAAGACTCTCTTTGGTAAGAAAACTGAGCAGAAAAAGAGCAACCTTGAGGTAACTGAAGAGGGCGTTGTTGCTGTTCAGGATTTCAATCTCACTATTAAGGAGCACGAGTTTGTGGTGCTTGTTGGCCCTTCGGGTTGCGGAAAATCTACTACACTGCGTATGATTGCAGGTCTAGAAGATATTTCTTCTGGCGAGCTTTATATCGATGGAAAGCTTGTTAATGATGTCGCACCAAAAGACCGAGACATTGCAATGGTCTTCCAAAGCTATGCGCTGTATCCAAATATGACCGTTTATGACAACATGGCGTTCACCCTTAAGCTTAAGAAGGTTGATCCACAAGTAATTGACGAGAAGGTCCGTGCAGCTGCAGAAACATTAGGCATCACGGCATATCTTGATCGTAAGCCAAAGGCACTTTCTGGTGGTCAGCGCCAGCGCGTTGCAATTGGCCGTGCAATTGTCCGCGATCCAAAAGTTTTCTTGATGGATGAGCCACTCTCAAATCTTGATGCAAAGCTGAGAAATCAGATGCGTACAGAGATTATTAAGCTTCGTCAGAAGGTTAATGGAACCTTTGTCTATGTTACACATGACCAGACAGAGGCTATGACCTTGGGTGACCGCATTGTCATTATGAAGGATGGCTTTGTTCAGCAAATTGGAACACCACAAGAAGTGTTTAATAGACCTGCTAATCTCTTTGTTGCTGGTTTCATTGGCATGCCTCAAATGAATTTCTTTAACGCACATCTTATTCGCGTGGACAATGAGTTCCATGTGGAGACAGAAAACATGTCATTTGAAATTTCTCCTGAGATGGCTAATCTGTTAGCACAGTCTTGGGTTGCTGCGCCAGCAACAGATGTCATTGTCGGCATTAGGCCCGAGCAAATTTATTTGACTGAGCCAAATGGAATTGGCGCTTTCAAGGGCAATCTTGAGGTAAGTGAGCTTATGGGCTCTACTGTTCACCTTCATGTTCATACTGAAGACGGTAATTTTGTCCTTATTGTTCCAGCAACTGAACTTGCAAAACGAGACCTCAAAATTGGTGATGAAGTGTGGTTTAAATTCGAAGACAATGCTGTTCATCTCTTTGATAAGAATACGCAAGATAATCTAGTTAAGTATTAAAGCTTTGTACTGGCTTATCTTGTAAAGATAAGCCAGTACTCTTTTTGTGAAAGAGGCAACTATGGGACGAGCAAGCGGAGTACTTTTGGCCGTTTCTTCTCTTCCAAATTCATATGGGATTGGCACGTTTGGCAAAGAAGCCTACGATTTTATTGATTTTCTCGTCAGAACAAAACAAAGATATTGGCAGGTTTTGCCTCTTACTACCACCAGTTATGGCGACTCTCCTTATCAGTCTTTTTCTGCTGCAGCGGGAAGTCCTTACTATATAGATTTAAAAGATCTTGAGAAACTTGGATATTTAAAGTCAGATGACTTTGAAGATATTTCTTTTGGGACTAGCAATACTTGCGTTGATTATGGTGCGCTTTTTGTAAATCATCGTCGTTTACTTAACCGTGCCTTTGATAGGTTTATGCAAGATGTTCCTGCTGATTTTGAGAAGTTCTGTCATGATCATGCAGAGTGGCTTGATCCTTATGCGGAGTTCATGTCTCTAAAGGAAGAATTTGAACATAAAGCTTACTGGGAGTGGCCAAAACTTTATCAGCACAGAAACGAGACTACTGCAAAAGAAATTAAGAAACTGCAAAAGTCAGTTTTGTATCACAAGATGACTCAGTATTTCTTCTTTACTCAATGGGCAAAGGTTAAGACTTATGCCAATAAAAGGGGAGTACTTATAATTGGTGATCTTCCCATTTATGTCTCGCGCGATTCTGTTGAGATGTGGACTCAGCCAGAACTGTTTAAAACGGATGAAACAGGACGGCCTATTACGGTTGCGGGCACTCCTGCTGATCAATTTTCTTCTACCGGTCAATATTGGGGAAACCCCATTTATAACTGGGAGTATATGAAGAAATCGCATTATGCATGGTGGGTTTGGCGAGTAAAGACAAATCTTGAGATGTTTGATGTGCTTCGAATCGATCATTTTAGGGGCTTTGAGGCATACTGGGAGATTCCTTACGGAGCTGCAAATGCTACAGAAGGCAAATGGACTAAAGGGCCAGATTTGGAGCTGTTTAAGGAACTGGAAAAGCAGCTGGGTAAGCTTCCAATCATTGCAGAGGACCTTGGCTTAATTACACCAGAGCTTATCGCCATGCGAGACAAAACTGGTTTCCCAGGAATGAAAATCTTGCAGTATGGATTTGATGGAAAGCATGATTCAAGAGATCTTCCTCACAATTACACTGCAAATACTATTGCTTATGTGGGAACGCATGATAATCCAACTGCTCGTGGTTGGTATGAGACTCAGGCTACTGATAGAGAACGTGAACAGGCAGATATTTACCTTCATCGCTCAAAAGATGAGCCAATTGGTGAGGCGCTTTCACGTGGAATTGCAGCTTCTGTGAGTGACACGTGTATTCACACCATGCAAGATCTTCTCGGCTTAGATGATTCTGCACGTATGAATGTTCCAGCCACTGTTGGAGGTAACTGGTGTTGGCGTATGAAGCAAGGAGCCATTACGCGTCATACAGAAGATTTCTTAAGAACTATTACTGAGATGTACTTCAGAGTGTACAAAGAGGAGAAGTAATGAACTTAGACACTTTATCTCTTCAACAATTTAACCAACCTCTGTCTGAAATTACTGATAGGCAGGTTTTTGAATTACTGCTTCAAGTGGTTAAGAATAAGTCGGAAGCTCTTCCGTTAAATAATGGTAAGAAGAGGCTCTATTACATCTCCGCAGAGTTTCTGATTGGCAAGCTGCTTTCAAATAACCTCATCAATCTGGGAATTTATAACGAAGTAAAATCGCAGCTTTCTAAAGCAGGTCATTCGCTCGAAGACATCGAAGAGATTGAAGTTGAGCCTTCACTTGGTAACGGTGGCCTTGGTCGATTAGCAGCATGCTTTATCGACTCCATGTCAACACTTGGTCTGCCAGGCGATGGTGTAGGCCTTAAGTATCATTTTGGACTCTTTCATCAGCAGTTTTTAGATAGACAGCAAACTGCCGTTCCAGATGCTTGGCTTGCTGATGATAGGTGGCTTGAAGATGAGAAGACATCATTTACCGTGGAATTTAGAGATTTCTCGGTGACGTCTGAGCTCTATTCCATTGATGTTTTGGGATATGACCGAACAAAGAAAAACAGACTTCGTTTGTTTGACCTGCAAAGTATCGACGAATCATTAGTTTCTGATGACGCTATTGATTTTGATAAGACTGCTTTGAAAAAGAATCTGACACTCTTTTTGTATCCCGACGATTCGGACGAAGACGGTCAGCTTCTTCGTGTGTATCAGCAATATTTTATGGTTTCAAATGCTGCACAGCTGATTGTTAAAGAGGCGGTTGAGCGCGGCAGTAATGTTCATGACCTCGCTGACTATGTTGTGATTCAGATTAACGACACACATCCTACAATGGTAATTCCAGAGCTTATTCGTATCTTGACTGAGAAATACGATATCTCGTTTGAAGAGTCTGTAACCATTGTTTCTTCACTAGTCGCGTACACAAATCATACGATTTTGGCAGAAGCTCTTGAGAAATGGCCTCTTAAATTTATCGAAGAAGTTTCTCCAAAGATTGCTTCGATTATCAAAAAGCTTGACGAACACATCCGTAGTACCGTTGCAGATCCAAGTGTACAAGTCATCATTGATAAGAAAGTTCACATGGCTAACCTTGCCATTCATTACGGCTTTAGTATCAATGGTGTTGCAGCGCTTCATACTAAGATTTTGGAAGAGACAGAGCTCAAGCCATTCTTTGATTTGTACCCAGAGAAATTCTCTAACAAAACTAATGGAATTACTTTCCGTCGCTGGCTCATGGGTTGTAATCCCGAGCTTGCCGAGTATCTTGATGCGTTATTAGGAGATGATTGGAGAACAACCGCTCATCTCGAGGGGCTTTTAGAGTATCGCGATAACGAAGAAGTCCTCAATCAGCTGCAGGAAATAAAGCAAGCAGCAAAAGATCGAATGGTCAAATTTTTGCTGGACAATCAAGATACAAAAGTTAATGCCGACTCCATTATTGATGTCCAGGTGAAGCGTTTCCACGAATATAAGCGTCAGCAAATGCTATTGCTTTATTTGATTTGGAAATATTTTGATATTAAGTCTGGACACCTTCCAAAGCATCCTATTACTGTCATTTTTGGCGGTAAGGCTGCACCAGCATACGTGGCTGCTCAAGATATCATTCATGCAATTCTTGTTCTCTCGTCTTTGATTGCAAACGATGCAGATGTTTCACCATATCTTCAGGTGATAATGATCGAGAATTACAACGTTACTGCCGCTGAGCACGTTATTCCAGCAGCAGATATCTCTGAGCAGATTTCACTGGCTTCCAAGGAGGCTTCTGGAACTTCCAACATGAAGTTCATGCTTAACGGCGCTGTTACCGTTTGCACAGTTGATGGTGCAAATGTAGAAATTGCCGACTTGGTAGGCAAGGAGAATATCTACACGTTTGGTGCTTCGAGTGATGAGGTTGTAAGCCTTTATGAGCACAAATGTTACAAAGCAAAAGAGTTTTATAAGAAGCCCCAGATTAAACCACTCGTTGATTTCTTAATTAGCCCAGAGTTTATTTCTCTTGGAAATGAGGAGCGCCTGGAGCGTCTTCATAAAAACTTGTGCTCAAAAGACTGGTTTATGACGCTGCTTGATTTGGAAGCATACATTTCAACAAAAGAGCACGTGTTCGATGATTATGAGGATAGGAGAGCGTGGCTCCAGAAGTCTCTTGCAAATATTGCTATGGCAGGAACGTTCTCATCTGATAGAACTATTGCCGAATATAACAATGAGATTTGGCACCTTACTCCTGACAAGTAATGTAAGCAGTACAGACAAGTAAACCACTGCTTAAGCCTAAGCCAGCGGTCTAATGCAGTCTTAACGAGTAATCTTAACGAGCGGCCTAGACTAGTAGTCTAGGCCGCTTGAATGTATTTCTCTAGCGATTTAATGAACAAATATATCATCTGTTTTGGTCTCATCTGCATAAATGACAAGAAATGAGCTATGGTATATACATAAATATTCACCCTTCACGCTGAAAGAAGGATGTATGAACAGCACTTCTGTTAGAAGCGTTAGAAGCACCCGATTTTCTCGCTTTACATTTTTAGCAATTCTTATGCTATTTGTGGGTGCAATTTTGGCGTTTGCTCTGCCACACACAGCATTTGCTGCCGACCCAACAGTTTATTCCGAAGATGTGGACGGCGCTCCGCTTGACGGTGCGCAGACCGCGGCAAATCCATTCCCTGACTTTATTTCAGATGCTGAAATTCAGGCAGAGATTACTGCTCAGGCTGCTAAACCGCGAGAGGACCGTACAGGTGTCATCGCGCGTTATTACTGGGTAAAGCCTGATGGAACTGCGCTCAAGCTGGACATGGATCCAACTAAATATTCTGTTGCGCAGATGATTGCTGAGGGCGGAGAAATTCGTGCTTACTACGTCCTTCTCGGCGATACAGAGAATCTGATCAACTTCCCACACAATGATCCAAATGGTTATGGCCTGCGTAAGGTGGCTGTTTCGGCGCATGCTGCTGTTGATACGTACAAGCCAATGGATGCAACAGGTGCTCTTTCGGGTGGTGGTCCAAAGACTAATTTGATGTTTACCGTCAAGGTCAATGGTCAGTCTATTATGGGTGGCACTTCTTATGAAGAGCCTGCTGCTGTATTTACTGCACCAGTCACAGCTCGTCAGTACATTGAGTTCTCCGCACCACTGAACATCTCTGATAGGTCTTATCAACTGGGAATTCAGGGTGGTATCAAGAAATCTTGGGGAGGCACTCACGCATACACCAAGCGTTATCCTGCGCGAGTCATTGATACCGCAACAGCTGTGTATCACTATGTCGACGACCTTGCTTACAGGCAGCTTAATGGCCTTGGCCTCAGTGATCCTATTGCTCAAAGAAATGCTGGTCTTCCTATTTATGGTAATGGCGCAGTGAGCGTTCTTGGTCTTGATGATCTTGCTGCTACGTATACAACTTCTGCAGCGTTTGAGGATCGTCAGGTGTCTGCTCGTTACAACACAAAGGGTCATGTCGTGTATATGCCTGAGTATGCTGGCGTTACTGCAGATGACTCTGTTGCTGGCGGTAATAAGTTTGAGACCGATCCTTCAACCAACCTGTTGCTAACCACTGTTCGTAAGTCAGTCGACGAGATCAAGGCTGCGGGACCTGGTGATTCTTACGTTTATATTGCAAACGATATCGACGTTCCAGAGGGAACATCTCTTGCAATTGGTACGTATAACTCTGGTCCTCGCGATAATTCCGTTTTGGCTCCTGGCTTCAATGCAGACGGTTCTGTAAACCGTACTAGGCAGTATTACCTCACGTATCGTGCTGTTCCATCTCCTTTGAAGCTCGTGAAGACTGACTCAGACGATGCTTCTAAGCCTGTCGCCGGTGCTACTTATAGCCTCTATAAGGCTGACGGCACACTGGTCAAAGAGGGAATCACTACTGGCGCGGATGGTACTTTCACATCCGGTGATATTCTTACAAAGACAGAGCTAACCGCACTGGTTCAGAATACCGTGGCAACTGCAGATCTGCTGACCAAGGGCATTTATCAGGATGGAGATAAGTTCTATCTGACGCCGGGCGATTATTATCTGGTTGAGACTGCATCTCCTGAAGGATATGAGCTCAATACAAATCAGATTCCGTTTACGGTAACTCTCGCAACATTCAATGCTGCAGACCAGACCATTGTTCCTACGGAAGTTGCTACAGCTGATAAGCCAAAAACTCCTACACCAACCCCAACGCCGGATCCTAATCCAGAGTCAAAGCCTAAGACTCCTAAGAAGAAGAGGTCTAACCTGCCAGATACTGGCGATGCAATGTCCATTGCAAGCGCACTTGCTACTGCAGGTATTATTGCTTCCGGTCTTGCATACTCTGTAAAGGCTCGCCGTTAGTTTTGATGTGTAGCTCACAAGTGCAAAGAAGGCTGTGCTTCGCACAGCCTTCTTTTTTGCTGGTAAAGTAGAGCAGGGTAGACGCTTAGTTGGGCGTTGACCTGCGCAGTCTGTGCAATCAACACTGTTTGAGGCAAAAGATATCCTTTAAGTGGTAAAAAATGCGTTTAGTTGGAGATTACATTTTTCTGCATACAGCGTTTCCGCAGATAAAAGTTTTTGAGGCGGTAAAAAATCGTCTTAGTTGGAGATAAAACGTCTAATTTTCAATTTTCATTTCCAACTAAACGCGTTTTTTACCTTTTTCGGAACATAATTTTGAGCTCAAAAATTACGTATTCATGGAAATGAATTTAATTGCATGAATATTCAAGGAAATAAATCAAAAGTTGATCATGACAGTTACGTCTCAAAAAGTGGTGTAAGGCTATTTCCTTACTACCTTCTAGCCTACATTATGCCACCTCTTTACAAGCGTTAAAGTCACTATCAATTACTTGTAAGAGATGGTCGATAGTCTCTTGTGTACATGACTCTCTCTTAGAACACTCTTCAAAGAGAAGAGAGTGCTTGTCCATGAAGTGCGTTGCTACAAACCACTCTTCGTTTTGATTGATACATACCGCTCCTACAAGGCGAAGCATTGCTTGTTTGGAGGGAAATACTCCAACGACACGTGTACGCTTCTTTATCTCTTTGTTGAGTCTTTCACAGAGATTGTTTGTACGTATCCAATGAGCATGTTCTTTTGGAAAGTCTAGGTAGGTCAGTACATATGGCTCTGACTCTTCTAGAAGATGTGCTCCTCTTGGATCTATCTTTTCATACACTTCATAGAGGTGCTCAAAGCCTGTGCGTACCAAATCAGTATCAGTAGCTTCAAAGGTATGTTTCATAGCAGCAATAACTGCTTTCCCCTGAGCTTTTGTTCTACATCTATCAAAGACATTTCTCTCTAAGTGACAAAGACAGTTTTGCCAGGCAGCGCCTGTGAGCACCTCACCGATTGCTCTTACAAGACCAGCGTGAGCATCAGAGATAACAAGTTTTACTCCACTCAGTCCTCGCTCTCTCAAAGAGATAAGAAAGTCTTTCCAAGACAGATATGACTCGGTATCTATACACTCAAGCCCTATGATTTGTCTTTTAGCCTCTGTATTTACTGCTACTGCAATAACGACAGCACGCTTGGTTGTATGTCCTGCTTCTCTTATAGGAATATAGG
>CAURLG010000022.1:0-17170 GCA_963525825.1 uncultured Atopobium sp.
TTATTTCCTTTCTGAATTGGTTGTGGTGACTATATTTTAGGAAATAACCGCACTTTCTTTTAAACACCTGAAATGCTTACTTACACCACTTTTCGGGACACGACCATCATGACAAGTAATGAGGAAAATTGCTAATAAGATGTCTGTGAAAACAGAGATAACCGTGGCAAAATTGCTAACTCGTCTAAAAACCACCAGACCCATGAAGAAACAAGAGGTGGGATAAATATTCAGAATTATGCTTTGAACAGGGGATAATTTAAAATAGGGAATTTTATGGAGCGGCGGACGGGACTCGAACCCGCAACAGTCAGCTTGGAAGGCTGATGCTCTACCAATTGAACTACCGCCGCAAGGGTAAAGCAAAAAGAAAAATGGTCGGGGTGACTGGATTCGAACCAGCGACCCACTGCTCCCAAAGCAGTTGCGCTACCAAGCTGCGCTACACCCCGAGCCGAGAGAAAAGTATAGGTGACAAATCGCCCGAGAGCAAGAAGAAATTGCAATCTTTTTGAACTAATTTTTCGTCTATTAGATTTTTCAATTTTGTTATGTAATCGAAACATTGGATGACTATGCTATTCGTAACCACTTCGAAAGGGGTTTTATGAGCTACTCATCTAAGGTAATTGCACAGCTCGAAGAGCGTTACGCAGATCAACCTGAGTTTATCCAGGCTGCAAAAGAAGTTCTTACTACCATCCAGCCTGCGCTCGACGCACATCCAGAGTTCGAGAAAGCCGCTTTGCTTGAGCGTCTTGTCGAGCCTGAGCGCACTGTTATGTTCCGAGTTCCATGGATTGATGACGCTGGCAACGTTCAGGTCAATCGCGGATACCGCATTGAGTTTAACTCCGCAATCGGACCTTACAAGGGCGGCCTTCGTCTCCATCCAACCGTTAACCTTTCTATCTTGAAGTTCCTCGGCTTCGAGCAGATCTTCAAGAACTCTCTGACCACGCTTCCAATGGGCGGCGGCAAGGGCGGCTCTGACTTCGATCCAAAGGGCAAGTCTGACCGCGAGATTATGGCGTTCTGTCAGTCCTTTATGACTGAGCTTGCTCGCCACATTGGCCCAAACACCGACGTCCCAGCTGGTGACATTGGTACTGGCGCGCGCGAGATTGGCTACATGTTTGGCCAGTACAAGCGCCTCCGCAACGAGTGGACCGGCGTCCTGACCGGCAAAGGCCTCTCCTTCGGCGGCTCCCTTGCTCGCACCGAAGCAACCGGCTACGGCGCGGTTTACTTCCTCACTCACATGCTTGCCGAGAAGAACGATGCACTTGCAGGTAAAACGGTCTGCATCTCCGGTTCCGGAAACGTTGCTACCTACGCTGCCCAGAAGGCACAGCAGCTGGGAGCAACTGTGGTAACCGTTTCCGACTCCTCAGGTTATGTCTATGATCCAGAGGGCATCGACGTTGAGCTGCTGAAAGACGTCAAGGAGGTCCGCCGCGCACGCATCAAGGAGTACGCTGACGCACGTCCTTCCGCAACTTTCTTCCCAGGTGAGCGTCCTTGGAGCCAGAAGTGCGACATTGCTATGCCATGCGCAACTCAAAACGAGCTCGAGCTCGCTGACGTGCAGAAACTTGTTGCCAACGGCACCAAGTACGTCGTCGAGGGCGCTAACATGCCTACCACCCTCGAGGCAACCAATTACCTCATCGAAAACGGCGTCTTCTTCGCACCTGGCAAGGCTGCAAACGCAGGTGGCGTAGCTGTTTCCGGTCTTGAGATGTCCCAGAACGCCGAGCACCTTTCCTGGACGTTTGAGGAGGTAGACTCCAAGTTGCAGGGAATCATGGAGAGCATCTACACTGCTGCTTCAGAGGCCGCAGCAACGTACGGCCACCCCGGCAACCTGGTCTTTGGCGCAAACATCGCCGGTTTCCTCAAGGTTGCAAATGCAATGATGGCGCAGGGTGTCTGCTAAATCATTCTATTAGTTGATTATCTAGATTTGATATTGCAATCCTTTTTAATAGACCTTGAACAATCAAGGTCTATTTTTATTTATAAAAGCTTTGATTAGTATATTTTTAAATACTTTTTGTAGTTACTATGGCTATGATGTAAGTTATAGCTTGCGTTACTTTGAAACGTTCGTTGTGCAAATCATTATAAAATACAAATGTTTTGTTAAGGACGGTATATGAAAATAACTACTGGAACGCTCGGAATTCAATGTCCCGAATTGCTTGCATACGGAATTAATAGCTTTTCAACTGTCAGTACAATATATCAATCATTAGCAGAGTCAGAGGATGGAAAGAATTTAACTAAAGATTTGATGGATAACCCACGTATTCTTGAATTGTTAAATAAAATAATTATTACAGGTGCTGGTTATAATTCCTTTAACATAAACCTTTTTGTTCAATGGTATTTGTGGAGAATAAATAATGTTGGACAAGATCAAGCAAACCAAGATTTAAATACATATCTAAATTCGGATACAGTCCCATCAATTGCCGCAGTTTGGATCTATGGAATTGATGTTTATAAAACTATCCCCTTATTCGATGGTTTTGAAATACGTCCATTTAGCCTCATGCCAGAATCGTTCGATAAGTATTTATTTCACGGTCCCTATTCTATGACTGCAAAAAATGGCAATCCTTCAAATGCTGCGATTGTTAAAACTGTCCAAATAAATAAACAAAAGAACTCGTCCAAAAATATAGATCCTTTAAAACCGGACTTTCCAGATTCTTTTTATACTTTAAATGAAGTTATGAAAGTCGCGGACTTGTTGTCTTTAATCAATGGCTGTAGACCATGCAAAGATTCCTCAGCTATTTATTCTCCAGATCATGTTCCTTACGGTTGCTTTTCGAATATAGGTTGTGGCAGCTGTCTAGAGGAAGTGTATACCTGCTTTTCGATGAATCTTTTAATTAGCGATCCTGAAATGATCCAGTCAGTAGAATCTCTTTATCGTGGAATTAATGAAAGAATCCAAAGTGAACAGGAAGTTCTTTGGCGTATCGTTCAAAGACTATCACAAGCAAAAAGAAGAACTAGAATTGAAGATAAGATACTTGATTTGGGAATTACTATGGAAATGCTGTTGATTAATGAGCGGATGACTAGCGAGCTCAAGTACAGATTCGCACTACGAGGATCATTTTTACTTACAAGCACAAAAAAGACGCGAAAAGAAATATTTTATGATTTGAAGCGTTTTTATGATTTACGCTCAGCAATTGCTCATAGCGGTGTTTTTTCAGAAAGAGATTTAAGACTTGCAATGGATAATATTGAAACATACGAGGAATATGTTGAGTCAATTTGTTCTTACATTATTTTAAATGGTTGGCCTGACTGGGACGCTTTGATTTTGGAAAATAGCTGATCCATTCCTATTGGTTTCGTCGTCTGCTCAGCATTGAAACATTCTACGCTCGCGAAACAAACTCGTTTTCTTCGATGAAAAAGCGCTTTGGAGCATCAATGTTTTTGCTGATACCTATGCGAGGTGAACGCCCAATTGTTTCTCCTGGTAGCAGGGGAGCAAAGTCCAGCACAAGCGGCTCAACTTTTAGATCATGTCCGTAGAGCTCCTTGTCAATACCAAGTGCAGCGCACACCTTACCTGGCCCATTGGTAAGGTCGCGCAGCTTGAGCGGGTGCTTACGCGCACGTTCCGCTTGCTCTTTACCTGCACGTCCCGTATGTGCTTTACCCGCGCGTCCAGCCTCACGGAGCTCGCGCATCACCTCTACGCCCTCAAGAGGCTCAACGGCGCGCACTAAACATCCGCTGCCAAAACCCTCAGGTCCGCACACCACATTGCAGCAGTGATGCATACCGTACGAAACGTAAACGTAGAGGTGACCCGCAGGTCCAAACATGGCCGCATTGCGCTCGCTAGGACCGCCAAACGCATGACTTGCGGGATCATCTTGGTCGTAAGCCTCGGTCTCCACAATTCTTGCAACTAGTTTGTATTTCTCGCCATTAAGCGTAATTGTCCTTGTCAGAGTACATCCCAGCAGCAGCGGCGCGGCCACATCTGAGGGATTCTCTAGAAAATCTGGAAACATGCCATCTCCTTTATTGGTTATGCGCTACAATACTACCAACCTTTAAGGACGGTGCGAGACACCGGCAAGGCCCATAGCGTTGAGTGCGCATGTTCGCTGTTGAGCCTCCACAAGGAGTGCTCTTTTTTTATGGCTCGGCATGCTCCTACGCAGATCGGAGAGTATATGAATCCACTGGCAAGTGCCACCTCGCAGCCTCGCGCGCTGCTTGTTCTCGAAGACGGAACAACCTTCGAGGGGAGGTGCTGTGGTGCTAGTGGAGAGACCTTCGGCGAGATTGTTTTTAACACGTCTATGACCGGCTACCAGGAGATTATCTCCGATCCAAGTTATGCCGGCCAGATTGTTACGCTGACTTATCCGCAGGTAGGCAACTACGGCATCGATCCTGCGGTCATGCAGCGAGACATCTTGCACCTGCGTGGTTTTGTCGTCCACGACATGTGCTACGAGCCAAGCAACTGGACATCCAAGCAGAGCCTGCCAGAGTTTCTGCAGGAAAACGGCGTCGTTGCCATCGAGGGCATCGATACCCGCGCGCTGACCATGCACCTGCGCGACCATGGTGCACAGAAGGCGGCCATCTCCACCGAGGACCTGGATCCCGCCCATCTGCTCGCGCGCGTCCAGGCGTCGCCTAGCATCTCCGAGCACAACTTTGTCCCCGACGTGTCCGTCGACGCACCTCACGTGGTTCCCGCTACGTCCAAGAAGCGCTTTAACGTTGTCGCGTACGACTGTGGCGAGAAGAACGGCATTCTCCAGGGTCTTGCGGCAAACGGCTGCGAGGTCACGGTTGTACCGTGGAACACACCTGCTGAGGACGCCTTGGCCTACAACCCAGACGGCATCTTCTTCTCCAACGGCCCTGGTGACCCAGAGCAGGTTGACGCTACGCAGGAGGCCGCTCGCGGCGTTCTGGGCAAGGTTCCCGTCTTTGGTATCTGCCTGGGCAACCAGATGCTCTCCATTGTCGCAGGTGCGGATATCGAGAAACTCAAATTTGGACACCACGGTGGCAACGAACCAGTCATGAATCTTCTAACTGGCAAGGTTGAGATTACTGCTCAAAACCACAACTACGGCCTGGTTTTCCCAAGCCTGGGCAAGCTCATTGCAGAGGAGTCCGGTGGAATCTCCGAGCACTTTGACAACCTCTGCGAGTGGTCCGCAAGGCGTATTGCTCCTGTTGTCCAGACAAAGGAGTTTGGTCGCGTCAGGCTCACCCACGTCAACCTTAACGACGGCACTCCAGAGGGCATCCAATTCCTGGATATTCCAGCGTTTTCCGTTCAGTATCACCCTGAGGCAAGCCCAGGACCTCACGATTCATCTTATTTATTTAAGGCATTTGCTCGTTTGATGGAGGGACAGTCTGACTATCTTGCCATCGACGTTCGTGAGGGGAGGCGCTTCTAATGCCAAAGCGTACTGATATAAAGAAGATCCTAGTCATTGGCTCTGGTCCAATTGTTATTGGTCAGGCTTGCGAGTTTGACTATTCTGGCACGCAAGCATGCCGCGCCCTTCGCAAAGAGGGCTTTGAGGTTGTTCTGGTCAATTCAAATCCAGCAACCATCATGACCGACCCAGAAACTGCAGACAGGACCTACGTTGAGCCAATCACCGTTGAGTCTGTGACCCGCGTCATTGAGCGCGAGCGTCCTGATGCGCTTCTGCCAAACATGGGCGGACAAACCGCTCTGAACTGCACCATCGGCCTTGGCGAGGCTGGAGTTCTTGACAAGTACAACATCGAGGTCATCGGCTGCAACCTGGAGTCCATCCGCACCGGTGAGGACCGAGAGCTCTTCAGCGAGGCAGTCCAGGACATTGGCCTGGAGGTTGCTCGCGCAGACATCGCTCATTCCATGGAAGACGCCCAGCGTATTGTTGCTGAGCTGGGATATCCTGTGGTCATTCGCCCAAGCTTCACCCTTGGCGGTGCAGGCGGCGGCATTGCGCACACTCCAGAAGAGCTCGTAGAGATTGTTGAGCAGGGCCTCCTGCTTTCTCCAGAGCACGAGGTACTGGTAGAGGAGTCCATTGAGGGCTGGAAAGAGATTGAGATGGAGGTCATGCGCGATACCGCAGGTAACGGTATTGTTGTCTGCTCCATCGAGAACCTCGATCCAATGGGTGTCCACACGGGAGACTCCATTACCGTTGCTCCAGCTCAGACGCTTACCGATGAAGAGCTCCAGAACCTCCGCGACTACTCCATCGCTATTCTCGAGCGTGTAGGCGTTGCTTGCGGTGGCTCTAACGTTCAGTTTGCGGTCAACCCAACTAACGGCCGCGTTATTGTCATTGAGATGAACCCTCGCGTCAGCCGCTCTTCCGCGTTGGCGTCCAAGGCAACTGGTTTCCCCATTGCAAAGATGGCGGCACTGCTCTCTGTTGGTTACACGTTGGATGAGATTACCAACGACATCACCAAGGCAACTCCTGCTGCCTTTGAGCCTTCCATTGACTACTGCGTGGTCAAGGTTCCTCGCTTTGCCTTCGTCAAGTTCAAGGGCACCAGCCGCGTTCTGACCACCCGCATGAAGTCGGTTGGTGAGGCTATGGCTATGGGCAGAACCTTTGAGGAGGCCCTGCAGAAGGCACTTCGCTCCCTGGAGCAAGATCGCGCTGGTCTGGGCGCTGACGGCCACGATGTCTTTGACGAGAAGAACTTTGATGAGCTGGTCAGCAAGCCAACACCAGAGCGTATTTTCTACGTTGCTGAGGCTCTGCGCAGAAATTGGAGCGTTGAGCGCATCCATAATATGACTGGCATCGATCCATGGTACTTGCACCGTATGGCAGGCATCATCAACGCCGAGAAACGCATCAAGGAGCTTGGTCTTTCCGGCCTCACCACCGATAACATGCTTGCTGCCAAACAGCTGGGCTTCTCGGATGAGCAACTTGCGCACCTTACCGGCACCAAGACAGACGTTGTCCGCGCTGTGAGGGAAGTGCTGGGTGTTCGCCCGCAGGTCAAAACAGTTGATACCTGCGCAGGTGAGTTTGGTGCAACCACGCAGTACCACTACGTCACATACGAGAAGGGCAACGCCACAGAGTACGTCAAGGCAGAAAAGCCACGCGTCATGATTCTTTCCGCTGGTCCTAATCGTATTGGTCAGGGCATTGAGTTTGACTACTGCTGCGTTCATGCTGCCTATGCTCTTCGCGAGCAGGGTTATGAGACGGTCATGGTCAACTGCAACCCCGAGACGGTCTCTACAGACTATGACACTTCTGATCGCCTGTATTTCCAGCCTCTAACCTTTGAAGACGTCATGGATGTCATTGAGGTTGAGAAGCCAGAAGGCGTCATTGTCACCCTTGGTGGCCAGACGCCAATCAAGCTGGCACGCGCCTTGAAGGACGCTGGCGTTCCTATCATGGGTACTCAGCCAGAGGCAATTGACCTGGCAGAGGACCGCGACCGCTTCGCAGCCCTTCTGGATCGCCTGAACATTGCCTGCCCACCATCGGCAGTTGCTTCTACCATGGACGAGGCTCGCGACGCTGCACGTCGCATTGGCTACCCACTGATTGTCCGCCCAAGCTACGTTCTTGGTGGTCGCGGTATGGCCATTGTCTACGACGATTCAGACCTGGTCACCTACATGGAATCTGCTACACACGTCACACCAGACCGTCCTGTCTACCTGGATGCCTTCCTTGAGGACGCCATTGAGTTGGACGTTGACGCTCTCTGCGATACTGAGGAGTGCTACGTAGGATCCGTCCTGGAGCACATTGAGGAGTGCGGTATTCACTCTGGCGACTCCGCTTGCTGCTGGCCGCCCTTCTCGCTCTCTGAAAAGATTGTTGACCAGATTAGGGCCATCACCAAAAAGCTGGCGCTTGCCTGCGGCATTCGAGGTCTCCTGAACATCCAGTACGCCGTTCGCGACGAGCACGTCTTTGTCATCGAGCTCAACCCTCGCGCTTCTAGAACCGTGCCATTCTCGTCCAAGGCAACTGGCGTTTCCCTGGCCAAATACGCATCTCGCATCATGGCTGGCGAGAAGATCAGTGAGCTCAGAGCACAAGGCCTGCTTCCAGACGAAAATCGCACCGTCGATTACTACGCGGTCAAAGAGGCGGTCATGCCTTGGTCTAGATTCCCTGGTGCTGACTCAATCCTTGGCCCAGAGATGAAGTCTACCGGCGAGGTCATGGGTATTGCCCGCACCTTCCCAGCAGCGTACGCAAAGACTCGTGAGGCAGTTGAGAACAAGCTTCCTGAGCAGGGCTCTGTCTTTATCAGTGTGTGCGACCGCGATAAGCGCGCCATTGCTCCTGTTGCTATGGCTCTGGAGAACCTTGGCTACGGCATCTACACCACGGGCGGTACCGCAAAGACGCTGCGTGCGGCCGGAATTGACTGCACTACCGTCAATCGCATTTCCGATGGTCATCCAAATGTTGTTGACCTTATGCGCGATAAGACCGTCAGCTTCATCATCAATACACCTCATGGTCACGAGGCTCATAGCGACGGCACCAAGATGCGCGCAGAAGCTGTCAGCCAGGGCATTACCTGCGTCACCGCAATGTCTGCTGCTACCGCTCTTATTCAGGCACTTGCTGCGGCAAGAAAGAGTGAGCCCGAGACCTTTGCACTACAAGATCTTTAAAACGTGCTTGGAGAATGAGCTTTTCAATTGAACAAGACCGGTCTTGAAAAAGGCCGGTCTTTTTTCGTGAGGGAAGTGTTTAGAATACGAAGTTCTCCTAGTGAAGAGCGCAAAAGTTTGTTATTATTGCAAGGCTGCATAAATATGCGGGCGTGGCGGAACTGGCAGACGCGCTAGATTTAGGTTCTAGTGGACTAAGTCCGTGGGGGTTCGATTCCCTCCGCCCGCACCATGCAGAAATTTGGTTAAGAGCTGGTACGCCAGCATTTTTTACGAGACACTGGAGGAACGTTGAACATCACCGTTACCGCAGATAAGCCAGTTGACGAGAAACTCACCGTCAAGGTTACAGTTCCTGCTGCAGAGGTAGACGCTGCAATTAAGCAGGCTTACAAGGACATTGCAAACAAGTATTCCTTCCAGGGTTTCCGCAAGGGCCGCGCACCTCGTCCTGTCATTGACGGCATTGTTGGCCGCGAGGCAGTCCTTGCTCAGGCAACCAACGATCTTCTCGGCGCAGCAGAGCCACAGCTTCTTGAGGAGCTTGACCTTGTTCCTGTCGGCCGTGGTGATTACAACCAGGATGCAGACCTTCCTGTTGAGGGCCAGGATTACTCCTATGAGGTAGTCTTCAACGTTCGCCCTGAGGCTAAGCTTGATTCTTACGATGCTCCTGCAATTAACATGCCTCCAAATGAGGCAACTGAGGCTGAGGTTGATCACCAGATTAAGCAGCTTCTGTCTTACCAGGCTAAGTTTGAGAACACCAAGGAGAAGCGCGCTGTCAAAGAGGGCGACACCATTGGTGTAGACATCAAGAACATTGAGGGCGCTGCTCACATGGAGGGCGAGGACCGCGTTCTTACCCTTAATGGCACCCAGGCTCCAAAAGAGCTTGAGGAGGCACTCATCGGCATGAAGCCAGGTGAGGAGAAAGAGGTCAAGTGGACTCACAGCCACACACACGGCGATGAGGTTCACTCTCACGATTACGATATCAACGTCAAGGTTGTTGCTCACAAGAAATCCGTCACTCCAGAGCTGACTGACGAGCTTGCAAAGAACACCTTTGGTTATGACACGGTCGAGAAACTCCGTGAGGCTGTTAAGTCTGAGATTGAGTCCGACAAGAAGAATTCTCTTCCAACTCTTAAAGAGGACCGTGTTGTTGAGGCTTTGGGCAAGCGTCTTCAGCTTGAGGAGGTTCCAGAGGAGTACAAGAACGAGGTCTTCAACGAGATTGCTCAGGAGTTCTTGAATGGTCTTCAGCAGCAGGGCATGACTCTTGATATGTTCCTGGCTGCACGTGGCATCAAGACCGATGACTTCATCTCTGATCTTCGCGTTCAGGCTGAGGAGCGTGCACGTCAGTCCCTGGCTCTTGACGCAATGGCAGCTGAGCTCAAGCTTGAGGCAACTGAGGAAGACATTCGCGCAGAGTTTGAGCGTGCTGGTGTTCCTAACGTTGAGTCTGCAATTGAGGAGTGGCGCAAGGCTGGCCGTCTTCCTGCAATCCGCGAGTCTATCCGTCGTTCTAAGGCTCTTGATTGGCTGCGCGATAACGCAACCGTCACCGTTGTCGACGAGATTGCTGAGGCTGCTAAGGAAGAGCAGAAGGCAGAGAAGAAGCCTGCTAAGAAGGCTCCTGCTAAGAAGAAGGCAGGTAAGAAGGACGAGGACGCAGAGAAGGACGCTGAGTAGTCCGCAACTGGTTGGGTTTCTCGCCAGAAAGACTGCGCCAAAAGTTGCAGTTACTTTGAATTTTTCATACCCCGGGTTAGAGACATGCTTCCCGGGGTATGTTTCTAAGGAAAGACATTTGAAGGAGGATTATGCATTATCCAACAAACATTCCAACCATTCCGTATGTTATTGAGCAGACTCCTCGTGGTGAGCGTAGCTATGACATCTACTCCAGACTGCTCAATGATCGTATTGTTTTCTTGGGTGAGCCGGTAACGCGCGATTCTGCAAACCTGGTCATTGCACAGCTTTTGCACCTTGAGAGCCAGGATCCAGACAAGGATATTTCTCTCTACATTGACTCTCCTGGTGGAGACGTTTATGCAGGCCTGGGCATTCTTGACACCATGAACTTCATCAAGCCAGATGTTTCTACCATCTGCGTTGGTATGGCAGCATCAATGGGCGCTGTTCTTCTTGCAGCCGGTGCAAAGGGTAAGCGTCTTGCGCTTCCTAACTCTATGGTTATGATTCACCAGCCATCCAGTGGCGTTCAGGGTCAGCAGACCGATATCCAGATTATTGCAGATGAGACAAAGTGGATTCGCCAGAGGATCAATGAGCTGCTTTCGGATTATACTGGACAACCTATCGAGAAGATCAATGTAGACACCGAGCGCGATAATTATCTTCGTGCACAGGAGGCTTGTGATTACGGCCTGGTAGACCGCGTTATCTCTTCTCGTAACGATCAATAATTGTACTTGTATTGAGGGTTTAAGTTATGGCTAAAGACCAGGACTTCTCGCCTTTTGGCGGATTAGATGAGATGCACTGTTCTTTCTGCGGAAAGAGTAGGTCGCAGGTAAATAAGCTTATTCAGGGTCCTGGTGGAGTCTGCATTTGTGATGAGTGCGTCTCTACCTGCTCGGATATGATTGATGAGTCCCTTGGCTTTGATGAAGAGTCAGAGATTGAGACTCACTCTGATGAGCCCGTTATCAAAGACTTGCCAACTCCACATGAGATTTACGATGAGCTGTCCCAGTATGTAATGGGTCAGGAAGACGCCAAGCGTGCTATGTCGGTAGCAGTGTATAACCACTATCGTCGTATTCTTTCAGGCAACGATGAGCCTCAGGAAGGCCAGGAGGATGTTGAGATTGCAAAGTCCAACATCTTGCTGCTAGGTCCAACCGGTACTGGTAAAACGCTGCTTGCTCAGACGCTTGCTCGTTTTCTTGAGGTGCCGTTTGCTATTGCTGACGCAACAACCCTTACCGAGGCCGGTTACGTTGGTGAAGATGTCGAGAATATCCTGCTTAAGCTCATTACTGCCGCAGATGGCGATGTTGACCGCGCTCAGGTAGGTATTGTCTACATCGATGAGATTGATAAGATTGCTCGCAAGGCCGAGAACCTCTCAATTACTCGTGACGTTTCTGGTGAGGGTGTTCAGCAGGCACTCCTGAAGATTCTTGAGGGTACCGTTGCAAGTGTTCCGCCAACAGGTGGCCGTAAGCATCCTCAGCAGGAGCTTATTCACATTGATACCACCAATATCTTGTTCATCTGTGGCGGCGCTTTTGTTGGCCTGGATAAGATTGTTGCTGACCGCATTGGTAAAAAGGGAATTGGCTTTAACTCTGATGTTGCTCAGAATGTCAAAGAAGGTGAGTCTGAGCTTATTGCCAAGGTAATGCCTCAGGATCTGCACAGGTTTGGCATGATTCCAGAGCTTTTGGGCCGTATTCCAGTTATCACTTCTACTCGTGAGCTTGGTGAGGAGGATCTGATGAGTATCCTCACAGATCCAAAGAATGCTCTTACCAAGCAGTACAAGCGCATGTTTGAGCTTGAGGGCGTAGATTTGGAGTTTACTGAGGATTCACTCAGAGAGATTGCTAAGAAGGCTTTAGCTCGCGGCACCGGTGCTCGTGGTCTTCGTGCAATCTGTGAGTCTACGCTGCAAGAGACCATGTTTGACCTGCCATCAGATTTGGATATCACTAAGGTTGTGGTCACTCCAGAAAGTGTTGGTGGAGAAAACGCCCCAGAAATCATTAGGGGTAAAAAGAAATAACTCGCATAGCAATAAAAAAGGAGGTCGAAAGACCTCCTTTTGCGTTATAAATTGCCGCCACCAAGTTTGTTGTATGACGTAATAACTTTGGTGCGTGTTTTAGTGCCTGGTGGGAAAACGGTATCAAACAAAGGCATCAAGCCGCGGAAAAGAACACCACTTTGCACGCGGTGAGAAAGACCTCTTACCGTACGTCTTGATTCTTCAAGCTGTGAACGAAGCTCCTCAAGATACGGGGAGCGACGAGCATAGAACCAGAAAAGACCCGCAAGATCTGAGTTTGGATAGAGCCAAGGCCTGTTGTCTGGTCCTGCAAAATGCGCAATACAGATATTCTTACGAGCCTCTTCGTATTCTTCTCGCACATCTTTTGGCGCCTGAGCAACAATGTGATCACGGCGGAGGAATTGCCAGTCTACCAGGTAATTCCACTTCATATTAATGCGGAGATAATGGCCGTTTACAAACCTGTTAAGAACATCTTGATCAAGCCATCGCCATGCACGCATGGTTGACACCTTAAGAAACTCCTCAGGAGAAATTTGCTTTCTAATCTCTTCCAGGTTCATCAAAATGACGCCTGCCTGGAAGTAATCGTGAGGATCATCCATACCCAGCTCATTTTTGAGGTAGGGGCCAACTGTGGCGTCATAGCCATCAATCTGTCCAATAGTATCTGCGTCGCGCGTAGCGCCTACCAAGTATCCTGTGACATCGATATCATAGAGCTCTGCAATATCGGTATTAACTACCAGGTCAGAGTCAAGGTAGATGGCTTTATTGACGTTAGGAAGCAGCGAGGGAGCAAGCAGCCTGTAGTAAGTTTCTGGTCTAAAGTGACCATGATGAGGAAGCTCAATATCACCAAGGGCAGCGTCAACATCTAAGAAGCCAACATGGACGTTATCAACAAGCTGAGCCTGACGAGTAAGCGTAATCATGCTGGTAGGAGTGAGGTCACGAGTCAAAACAATGATATCGTAACGACGTTCTGGATTGACATTCTCAATGATGGATTGAATTGCTACAGATAAATACGGCACAAAGTTATCGCTGCAGGCAAAAACAAGCACAACGTCATTAAGAGCAAGTCCCAGCTCATCGGATGAGCTTGCAAGCATTGCTCCAGAAAGTTGCGCCCTGCCTGTTCCAACAAGGCGTTGTGTGGGTATTTTACGTAATCTTCTCATACGTAAGACTTTAACACTTAGACGCCAAAAACGCCTGCTGCGTTTGCCATTACTTCAGTTTGCACAGAGTATCCACGGGCCTCGCTAAGACCGCTAAGCGCGCGTTTCAGGCTATCCACAATGTCCGCAGCGTCAATATCTGTGTGATTACTGGAGGGAAGGTCAGTCTCGGTAAGGAGTTTATCTTTTGGGTAGACCTTAGCGTATTCACGGCCACGCTTGGTCTTAAGGCTCATCTCGCCAACAGAGAACCAACAGCCAAGCTTAATAGCCCTTTGGAGCTCTTCTGAGCTACCGCTAAACCAGTGGATGATAGGAACACACTCTTGAGCGGCTTCTGTCTGCTCAAGAATGTCTAGCACCGCATCAACGCTTCTCACGGTGTGCATCGAGAGCACTCGTGGTTGGCTGTTGCGTGAAAGCTCTGCTGCGCGTTTGCAAATCTTCGTAAAGGCCTTAACCTGCAAATCTTGCAACCCATCAACACAATAGCGAGAAGAAAAATCTAGTCCAATCTCGCCAATGTAAGATGTCTGCTCCATAAGTTCTAGCAGGAGCTCTATATCTTTTTGAGTAACGCGCTCATCAGAGATGTACCAGGGATGTGCTCCAAGCCCCACACGGATGTTGTCTTGCGTAAGCTGAGGAGCAAGTTCAAGGTAGTCGTGAGGAGTAACGCCGCAGGTAAAGAAAGCTAATCCGGCGTCATTAGAACTTCTCGCTACATTGAGTGGGAAGTCTATAAGGTTGGCATGGACGTGCGCATCAAAATACGTGAGGTTACTCATGATCAAGACCTGATAAATGCAAAATAACGTCTGAGGCAATCATCTGACCCATAATAGGAGGGTAGTAGGACATAGTTCCTAGCTTGGCAGATTTGCCGGTTGCGCCTTCTGGTGCAAAAACTGGTCGCGCTGGCTCGGGGGAGTAGAGCACACGGAAGTCGGCAAGGCCGCGCTTTTTGGACTCTTTTCTCATTACCCTAGCAAGAGCATCGGTATGCGTTTTTGAAAGCGTAGTAATTTCCAGGAGTTCTGGGTGGATCTTATTGCCGCCACCCATACTGGAGATGAGGTAGATATCGTTTTTCTGACACCATGCCACAACAGCTAATTTGGCAGAAATGGTATCGATAGCATCAACTACAACATCTGGTTTTGGAAGAGCAGAGAGCTGCTCGTCAACGTTGTCTTTAAGCAAAAAAGCGTCAAGTGTGACCACGTGAGCGTCTGGATTAATGTCCAGAATCATCTCTTTGGTAACGTCAACTTTTCTTTTTCCAATGGTGCTCACATAGGCAATAGCCTGTCTATTAAGGTTGGATGCTTCTACTGCATCAGCATCCACTAAGACAAAGGAACCTACACCGCCTCTGGCCAAAGCCTGAACACAGTTTGAGCCAACGCCACCAAGCCCTAAGACCATGACGCAGGAATTTTGAATCCGTCCAAGGCGATCCTTTCCCAGGACAAGTTCAAGTCGAGCAGTGGCTTCAGGAATTGTGGCAGACATAGAGCTCCTCATAAAAAGTATCTGCAGATAGTATTTATTGTTCAAGAGTATAGAGGGCCTTAAAGTAATGATTTTGTTGCATAAGTTCCTCAAACGAACCCATTTCGATAATACTACCTTCCTTCATTACAATAATTTCGTCAAATTTTTTCAGTTGAGCTTCCTCTAAGTTGTGTGTAATAACTAGACGTAGTGTGTCTGTGAGATTTGTTATTGAATTTATAATTTGGTCAGTAGTCGAATGGTCAAGTGCTGATGTAGCTTCATCAAAAAATAGAACTTTAGAACCTTTTAACAAACTTCTAGCAATACAAATCCTTTGACGTTCGCCACCAGAAAGGTTTGAACCTGCTTCGCCACATTGATAACTCAGTTTATGTTGTTTAATGAAATCTGTAAGACCAGCTTTTTCACATGCTTGAGAAATAGCATCTTTTGAGTGACTTTCGAACATAGTGATGTTGTCTTCAATTGATGCATTGAATAAGAAATTCTCTTGTTGTACGAGTGAAACATTTTGATAGAGACTCTGCTTATTAATAGTTCTTAACTCTAAGCTATCGTAAAATATATCTCCTTGATAACTTAAATTGCCACCCATAAGTAGATTAAATAAAGTAGACTTTCCAGATCCTGATATTCCAACAATTGCATAACTTTTATTAGGTAGAAGTTTGATTGATAAATTTTTCAGTACAGCTTTATTTTGTTCATACGCAAATGAAAGATTATTGATGACTATTCCTTTTGTAACTTTATCTAAAACCTGTTGTCCTTCTTCTTCCTTATTGTCAGCGAGAGTCTCAGAAAATTTTAAAATCAAATCATTTGAAGCCTTACGTGACGCGAGTACCGGCGGAATTGTTTGTAAAGGAAGACTGATGTAATTCATTAGTAACGTAGCCATAAGAATTACACCAGGGGTAACTCCTTGATTTGAAATACAAAGATATGTACCAGCAATTAAAACAGCCCATTGAGATAATCCGAAAGCGCTCCAACTCAGAGTATTAATGAATCGAGTAGTCTTTCTACTCTCTTTTTTTGATTTTTCAAGAGCATCATTGTCTTTTTCAAATAGTCTTACGGCAGCCTCTGTTGCTCCGTAAGCTTTTATCAAAGGAAAGCCTTTTACCAGATCAGTGATTTGAGCAATAAATTGACTTGTTTTCTCAGAAGATTCTTTTTGAATTTTACCGAGTGTTCCGCCTAGCTTTACACCGATAATCAGAGGAAGAATTGAAGCAGCAATAGCTACCATAGTTAATGGAATGCTTTGAACCATTAGCATTATGAGAGCCACAATGAAAGATATGCTATCGCTCACCAAAGAAAACATCTGTTCAAGATATGTGGTTTCTATAGTATTTAAATCATTAGTAAGTGCAGATACATAAACGGAACTACCACTTGCTTCAAACGAGTTTATACCTTTTTTCAGCATGTAATTAAATGCGGTGTTGCGATAAGAGTTAGCAGCATGATAGAGATAATTAGGAACAAAATAACGAACCACTAATTTATTTGTGATTGCAGAGATTGTTAATATAGCGGCAAATAGACAACCTTGTAGAAAGTCATTAAAAGATCCTGACACAGCGGAGTTCATGAGAATTGAAGTTATATAGGGAGAACATACCGTAACTAGTTCTAGAGAAGTTGTAAAGAAAAAAGAGCCGAGTAACAACTTTTTGTTACTCCAAAAAAGACTCCGTTTAAGGTCATTTTGAATTTCTTTAACATTGCTTTTCATGTCAAACCTTCTTTATCTGTAGAAAAAGCCGTTGACTATGTATGTAATCTAGATACTGTCGATAATTTTTCAAGTAATTTTAGTGTTTGGTATGTTTAATGTGGCTTCTTTCAGCTAAAACTTTGAATTGAATATTTTGAAAATCAATACTACTACTTTTTTATACAAAGTGTAATTTTTTATATGAAATATTAAAAGAACATTACTATATTCCCCTAAACCACATCTGTTTCAATGCATTATACTGTTCAAAT
>CAURLG010000023.1:0-13467 GCA_963525825.1 uncultured Atopobium sp.
ACAAACAGCGCAGTCTCAACAGCGCTCATTGCCGAATAGGCGTCACCCACAAAGTCAGGATAGCACGGTGCGTCAAGCACGTTAATGCGTGTATTTTCCCAGGTAATTGGTGCGATGGTAGTAGAGATAGAGAATCCGCGCTCTGACTCTTGTGAATCGTAATCAAGCGTGGGCTTTGTACCTGCGTGGCCGCCTAAACGAGTGGTTGCACCCGTCAGATGCAGCATTGCCTCGGCAAGCATGGTTTTGCCCACGCCACCTTGGCCCACCAGGACCACATTCTTTACCTTAGAAACATTTTTTTCGGCCATGATGCCTCCTCTGACTGCGGCAAGCAGCCGAGAAGGTCAGCCGATAGTTCACGCCCGAGTCTAGCGCGATATGCCTCGGCCCTTCCTGCTACTTACCGAACAAGAAAACCTCTAGCCACCCTACCGTACCGCAAAGCACAAAAAGAGACACCCACCATTCGATAAACGACATACGGTGGGTGCCTCAAAGTTTCTTCTCGACAGAAGAATTTAAACTGTTACCGCAGGTAGATGATGCGAAATCGCAGAACACCACTCGCGCCCATCACAAAAGTTAGATTCTAACTCCTCGGTGAACGGTGTTGTTAAAGATCAGGTAGCCGATAATTGCGTTCACCAGCGACAGCGTGACAAAGATAATGTTTGGCAGCGTCTCGTTAATCACGCCTGTTGACGAGCTAAATGATTCGATAACCGGAATAATCATCATCATGAACGTTCCACCGATGACAAACATGGAGCCCAGCGTGCCCGCAAGAGAAGATACGGTGACCGAAAGGCTTCTCTTGGTGATATCGATGACAGAAGTCCAGTCAAAGTTTGGTCGACGAATATCAATGGCCAGGCCAACGTTAGACACCAGGAACACAATGCAGAGTGGCAGAATGACGTTTCTCAGGGCCGTTTCAATGGTGATGTGACCAGGAATCAGGAAGAAAATCTGAGTCACAACACTAAAGATGAGCACGTAGATCATGTTAACGGCAATCTTTGCGCCAAAAATCTGCTTTGAAGATACGGGCATGGTTGCCATCAGCCAGTTTGAGCGGCCTTCCAGCGAATATGAAATGGCAGCAGAGTTGGCAGCGCAGAACATCGAGGTGCCAAACCAGGTGGTTACCATGCCAAAGATGGTTCTTGCCAAAGGGAGATAGCGCGGAACCTCGGACGCAGGAACAAAGAAGGCCACGATAGACGACGTGCTAAAGAACAGAGAAATAAAGGCGAGAATAACCATCAGCAAGCAGCCAAAGAGCATGTTTATAAAGACTGCTGGATAGCCCGTGATGGTCTGAATCTCTTTTCTGATTAGGGCAACAAATGGCGTCGCAGATTTAGTGGAAATCTGTTTGGTGGTGAACTTCTTCTGGACCTTGTCCTCGCTTACCAGCGCATTAATGCGGTCGTTGAAGCGAGAAATAATTGCCACAATTGCTGCAGGAGCTCCAACGGAGACCAGAGCAAACAGCAAGAAGCTGACAATGGAGCCGGAGTTAAAGAAATCAGCAATCCATAGCGATGGAAGATAAACTACGCCAACTGAACTTGCAACGGTAAAAACAGTGTCACGGAAATTATCCACCACTCCTGGGACAAACTTATCTGCGTTGAAAGATACCGTAAAGATAAAGAACAGATACGCGACCATAAAGAAAAGGCCAAAAACGCCGCCCATGACCATTCCCAAGTTCTTGAAGTGCAATTTTGCAGCAAGGGCTGCAACCGCAAAAGCCAAGAGAATTGCAGCAGAAACTGCAAGGTTAGGTCCAAGAAGAAGCGCAAACAAAGCACCAATCAAACGCGGAAGCGTGACTGCCTCAAAGGTGAAGTAAGCCAAAAAGACTGGCAGCATAATGGTGATAGACCAGATACCCTCTGCAGCATAAAGAGCAGCTACGCGAGAATAAATAATGGTGCTCTTTTTGATTGGCAACGACATGATAAAGTCGTAATCCTTGTACGCAAAAAGCACGCCATTGGCCTTTACAAATGTCAAAATAACACCAGGTAGAGCACCGGCTAGAATTCCCGCAAGAGGCAGCAGCCTTGTGAAGCCGGCAATGGCTAAAGTTGTTGAAACGCCGTAGATGTAGACCATCATAAAGAGTGCGCCAACAACTGCAAAAACGCCGCCGACAATAGGAAGAGCATTTGCGCCAACTTTTCTCTCAAAATTCTTTCGAGCGCCTATAACCTGAGTAGTCCAAATCATGGTGATCTGAACCTTAAGCAGCATCCAGAATACCTTGAGGTCAGAAGGCAATTTGAGCTCAGAGCGATCAAGAACAGGAACTTGACCAGCACTTACTTGAGCTGGAATAAAGACATCTCCTGAAAGTTGCAGGTTCTGCTCAGGCACATCGGGGCGCTGAGGAGCCTGTGGAACGTTGTTTGCCATGACTAGTTCTCCTTAGGGAAGGAAGGAGGAACTGGAGCGCCTGGAGGCACTGGTGCACCAGGCACGGTTGGAGCCGCAGGGGCTGCTGGTGCTGCAGGCGCGGCGGGTGCAGCAGGCGCCGCAGGTGCTGCAGGTGCTGCTGGGGCTGCGGGTGCTGCTGGTGCTGCAGGTGCGGCTGGTGCTGCAGGTGCGGCAGGAGCTGCAGGAGCGGCGGCTACAGGTGCGCCAGGAATGACTGGCTGAACAGCGGCGCCATCCTTTGTAGTAGCCATATCCTGAGCAATCTCGGCAGAAACGCCAGGAGCGCCAGCCTCAAGACCAAGGAAGACTTCCTCAAGAGAAGCATTGCCTCGAATCTCGTCCGTTTTACCTGCGGCAAGAAGCTTACCCTGACGAATAATTGCAATTTTATTGCAGAGTTTCTCGACAACTTCAAGAACATGTGACGAGAAGAACACGGCAGATCCGCGGTCGGCAAGCTCGTGCAGCATCTTCTTCAACTCGAAGCTTGCTGCTGGATCCAGGCCAACAAATGGCTCGTCCAAAATGATGAGCTTTGGCTCGTGGAGCAGAGCAGAAATCAGAACCAGCTTCTGCTTCATACCGTGAGAGTAGCTGCCAATAGCGTTTGCCAGGGAATCGGTGATGCCCAGGCGGTTGGCCAACGTAGTAATGCGCTCGACGCGGTTCTCCGCAGGAACGCCAAAGATGTCACTGACGTAATTGAGGTACTTAATGCCGCTCATGAACTCGTAAATGTCTGGGTTATCTGGGACGTAAGCAATGACCTGCTTTGAGCCAACGGGGTCAACCAGCACGTTCTTGGAGTCCACAAAAATGACGCCGCCCTCAAATGGCTGAGCACCAACGATGGACTTGATAAGCGTGGTCTTACCTGCGCCGTTGTGGCCGATAAAACCGTAGATGTCGCCAGGCATAACGTCGAGCGAAAGGTCAGAAACGGCAACCTTGGATCCGTACTTCTTGGTGAAGTGCTGGACGCTCAGCACAGGAACAACCTCGCCCGGTGCGGCTGGAGTTGGTGCTGGAGCTGGAGCCGGGGTCGCGGCAGCTGGAGCTGCAGGAGGTACGGGAGCGTTAGGAACAGGTGGCTGTGGAATGTTGTCGGCCATGTTAGTTTCCTTCTTCCATCTTATCTGTCTTATTCAAACGAGTGTTATTAGCTTTTGGAGTGCGCTTTGCCCTTCGCAGAGCGTCGCGCAAAATCCATTCTACCTGAGCGTTAGTTGAACGCATGTCGTCTTGCGCCCAGCGTTCAACCGCCTCCCAGACTTCTGGAGCTACACGAAGTGGATATTGTTTGCGAGGTGCCATGGGTTTCTCGCCAAGCTTTACTGCTGCAAGGAACCGGTGTTAAGCACAGGCTGAGCCTCGGACTCGCCGCAGAGAACAACCATGAGGTTGGATGCCATGACGGCCTTGCGATCCTCGTCGAACTCAACGACGCCATTCTCGGAGAGCTGAGTGAGAGCCATGTCAACCATGGAAACGGCGCCCTCGACGATCTTCTTACGTGCAGCGATGATTGCCTCTGCCTGCTGGCGGCGGAGCATTGCCTGCGCGATTTCAGGAGCGTAGGACAGGTGCGTGAGGCGAGCGTCGTCAACGGTGATACCAGCGACGGAAAGGTTGCGGCTCAGCTCAGACTGAAGTGCCTCGGAGACTTCCTCAATGTTGGAGCGCAGAGTAATTGCGGTGTTGGACTCGGACTCGTCCTCCATGTGGTCGTAGCTGTAGATGCTCGCGACGTGCCTAAGCGCGGTCTCTGCCTGCATAGTAACATAGCTGTCGTAGTCGTCGACGTCAAAGAGGGCCTTTGCGGTATCGCTCACGCGCCAAACAACAACCTCGGCGATCTCGATTGGGTTACCCATGCGGTCGTTGACCTTGAGGACTTCGCCGTTCAGCGTGCGAGCACGGGTGGAAATGATGGAGGTATGCACGTTGACCGTTGGGACACCTGCGCCCGTGGCGAGAGAGGAAAGATCTCCCAAGTTTGTGGAAAGAGTCTTGGCATAGTAAGGATTTGCCCAACGAAGGCCCTCGTCCTTAACGGTGCCAATATACTTACCAAACAGCACGCACACCTTTGCCTGACCAGGCTGAAGGCTGAACAGGCCACTTGAAACAAACAGTCCTGCAAAGAAGAATACCAGTGCACCAATGATGCTTGGGAACGATGGGTCCAGGCGAGGATTTCTGTCTGCAGCGATAGCGCTGAGTACAAAATTCAGCGTAAACAGGGCTGCAACTGCAAAAAGAACAATGGTAATCAGCAGGAACAGCCAACCACTCTTGGACTTAATGATTTTCTCGGTGCTCATAAGATCTCCTTTGTGACAATGAGCTTTCTGTTGGCATCATTGTGATATCACATTGATTGCAAGTCAAGAGAAATTTTTATTTAAATGTTGTTTAAAAATCGCAGGTGAGACGGTGGTTTTGTTGATCTCGGCGCGCGGCGAGAGACGAGTGCTTGGTCGCGCAAGGTGCGTGTGGCACGTGGCGCGTGGCGAGAAGAACTCTGCATGTGACGAGAAGGTCGCTGCACGCAACGAGAAGGTCGTCTCTTCGAGAAAAGTAACCGACCTGTAAGGCTTGGACTAAGCGCGCCTGATTTCTGCAAAGAATCTGTAACTTTTGCCTAAAAACGTCAAAGAATCTGTGGATTTGCCTGATTTCTACAAAGAATCTGTATCCAAAACACAGATTCTTTGCGCTTTTAAGGCGGGCTTTGAAGCGTGCTCGAGATTGCCCCTCCATGGAGCCCGATTTTCTCGCCATGTCTGAATGATTTGCCGGAAAAGCGCACCTTGTCTGAGCTATTTGCCGGTTTTTCTCGCCAAGTCTGAGTAAGTTTACTCAGACTTCATGCATTTTTCAGGCTCGCAATCAAAGGGCAGCCAAAAGATGGTAGAGAAACAGCGTGGTCGAATAAAAACACACCTCGGGAGAAGCCCCCAAGGTGTGTTCGGTGTGCACTATTGCCTGCTCGCAGGCTATGCTCGCAGCCGACGCTGCTCGCGTCCGCCGCAGTTCGCGCCCGTCGCAGAGCTGGCACGGCGTGCGTCGCGCTAGTCAATACGAGCGTCTACCTCAAGCCAACCAAGCTGCTCGATGTTGCTCTTGACATGCTCGCAAGACTTGCGCCAAGCCTCAATCTCGGAGTCAGAGAGCTTGGGCACAAAGACCTTCTCAACACCATTGGCGCCGATAACTGCAGGAAGTGAAGAGTAGAAGCCAGAAACGCCATACACGTCGTTGAGCAGCGTGGAGACTGGCGTGATCAGCTTGGTGTCGTGGACAATAGCCTTGATGACCTCGACGGCGCCGTTTGCAATGGAGTACTCGGTGCACTGCTTGCCGCTGTAAGTGACGTAACCGCCCATGCGTCCGGCCTGCTCAAGCTCTGGGAGGTCAAAGGTCTTGCCCGCCTGAGCTGCAACTTCATCGAGGGTGAGGCAGCCAATGGAGACATGTGACCAGCAAGCAAACATGCCGTTGCCGTGCTCGCCGAGCATCCAAGCGTTGATGCAAGATGCTGGATAGCCGGTAGCACCAGAAAGCGCATGGCGAAGTCGAGCGGAGTCCAGCGTGGTGCCGGAGCCGATAACCTTATTTGGATCGGCGCCAGTTAGATACTGGAGCTCAGTGGTAACAACGTCGCAGGGGTTAGCGATGTTGACCCAAACGCCATCAAAGCCAGCGTCTGCGATGCGCTTTGCAAACTTCTTGGCCTCGTCAGTGGTAACAAAGAGCTCTCCATCGCGATTGCCCGCAGCAGCAGCTACATGACCTGCGGCGTTAACGATAATGTCGCAACCAGCAAGCTCCTCATAGCGATCATCAAGCTCAAAAACGCGAGCAGGGTGTGGATAAAATGGCATTGCGTCCAGCAGGTCGTTTACCTGAGCCTTACAGAGGACCTCATTTGTGTCGCTAATGTAGAGCTCAGTGGCAAGTCCCTGGTAAAGTAGGGCGTTTGCAACATGTGCACCAACATGATTAGCGCCGATAATACCAATTTTGCTGATGAGAGCCATAATCCACCTCTTTTGTCTCGCCAAAATACTGTGCCTGTTAGCTTAACGGTTTTCTAGACAAACGGGAAACGATACAAAAAATGAAACATATTAGATACAACAATCCCCTCAACGTGCCATTTAAGCCCGCAAACGGTATAGTAGTAACCCAAGATTTGGAGAGGAACTATGGGATACAAGACACCAACATGCTCTATTGCGCGTAGTTGCGGAGGCTGTGAATGGCTTTCGGTCCCCTATCCTATCCAACTTAAGCGTAAGCAGGCGCAGGTAGAAGAACTTCTCGCCCCGCTGGCAAGCATCAATAACGTAACTATCGAGCCCATCCGCGGAATGGACGAACCTCTGGCGTATCGTCACAAGGCAGCAACGCCATTTGCACCAGGCAAGGGGCGCACAGTTCGCTCTGGTTTTTATGCAAGCGGAACGCACAAAATTATTGCCTCAAAGGAGTGCCTGGTAGAAGACGGTCGAGCTCGCGCTATCCTCAACGACGTGGCGTATCTTGCTGGCCAGTTCAACATCCATGCCTACCAGGAGGATCGCGGCAAGGGGGCGCTACGCCACGGCGTGGTTCGCTGCGGATATGCCACCAACGACGTCATGCTGGTACTGGTGGTCAACGGCCAGCACCTGCCTCATGAGCAGGAGTTTATTGCTGCGCTTCGCAAGGTGCACCCCGAGCTGACCAGCATCTTCTTGAACGTCAACCAGAAGCGCACCAACGCAATCTTAGGGCGAGAAACCCGTCTGCTTTGGGGCTCAACATCCATGAGCGACAAACTTTTGGGCTGCACGTTTGAGATTGGCCCAACTAGTTTCTACCAGACCAACCCTCAGCAAACTGAGGTGCTCTACCAGCTGGCCATCGACGGCGCACTTGCTGGCTCCAAGCTTGCTGACTCCGAGCAGACCGGCGACGCGCAGGCCAGCAACCTGCGAGTCCTCGACGCGTACTGCGGCACAGGAACCATTGGACTTTGTTTAGCACACGCCGCCGAAGCTCAAGGCATCAACCTCTCACTCACTGGCGTTGACCAGGTTGAAAACAACATTCAAATGGCTCGCAGAAACGCTCGAAACAACAAACTTGAAGCCGAATTTATCTGCGACGATGCCACTCGCTACATGCAAGCTCTGGCAAAAGACGGTCAGAACTTTGACGTTATTATTCTTGACCCGCCTCGCGCGGGTTCCACACCTACCTTCCTCAAGGCAACTGCCCAGCTAGCCCAGAAGAAAATCGTGTACGTGAGCTGCAACGTTGTGACGCAGGCCAGAGACCTCAAAGTTCTTCTCGACAGCGGGTTTGCCATTGAGCGCGTGACACCTGTGGACATGTTCCCTCACACCAAGCACGTGGAGTGCGTTGTGGTGCTTTCTCGGGCTTAGATTAAAAGCACAAACTGATTCGAGCAGCTATGAAAACGGTAGAATTTGGAAAACAAAATAACGACGTAATCATGCTGCTTCATGGCGGCGGCCTATCTTGGTGGAATTATAAGGCCGAGGCTGAGCTGTTAAAGAGTCGATATCACGTTGTGCTGCCAATCCTTGACGGACATGCAGGTAGTGACAATGATTTTATAAGCATCGAGAAAAACGCAAGTCGGCTCATTTCTTTTATCGATAATGAATTTGGTGGCTCGGTTCTGCTTATCGGAGGCCTATCCCTTGGCGCGCAGATTTTAGTTGAGATGCTGACGCAACGAAATTCGATCTGTCGAAACGCTGTCATTGAAAGTGCATCTGTCATTCCGTCCAAGCTGACAAATGCCTTGATCAAACCAACGTTCTCTCTAAGTTATGGCTTAGTGAAAAAGAAATGGTTTGCTCAAATGCAATTTGACTATCTTCATATTCGTAAAGATTTATTTGAAGACTATTATCGGGATACGTCACAGATCTCAAAAGAAAACATGATTGCATTCTTGGAAGCAAATACATCCTATGAGATAAAGCCCAGCCTTCAAGATGTCCACGCCAAAGTCCATATAGTTGTCGGAGAAAAAGAACAGCAAAAGATGATCTGTTCAGCAAAGCAATTACATAAGGCACTGCCTGATAGCATTCTTGAAATAAAGAAAGGCCTATATCATGGCGAGTATTCCATCAATTACCCAGAAGACTATACAAAAGAACTTCTAGACATGATTGCTACATATTAAATAAATCAGCATGACTTCCCGTACGAGAAGCAACAAGTATAAGCTCGTCTTTGTGAATAGCATAAATCAAAAGCCAGTCTGGTTGAATATGGCATTCTCTAAACCCTTGGTAGGATCCAGTAAGAGCGTGGTCTTTGTGTTTGAGGTCTAAAGCTTCCCCAGCGCAGAGCTTGTCAAGCACCTCTTTGAGTGGAGATATATCAAGACCTCGCTTTTTAATGCGCTTGTAATCCTTCCGAAACTTAGAAGTTGCTTGAAGTTTAAGCATATAACTTAAACCCCTGCATTAAGGTCTTCGAACAGCTCATCTGCGGTGTTGTAGGATGTTGCTTGAATTTTACCTGACATGATATCGCGTGCTTCTTCCATAGCAGCCAGTGTTTCAGCATTAAACTTTGGGATTTCCACTTTAAAAGGAAGGCCGCCGTGCAAAATGCACTGGCGCAAGAAGATGTTTACGGCACTTGACATATCGATGCCAAGGTTTTTAAACAGTTCATTTGCTTCTGTTTTGACATTACTATCGATGCGAATTTGAGTAGGACTTGTTGCCATAGTATCAGCTCCTTTTAAGGTGATTTTGATACAAATGGTATACGTTGTCAATCAAATAACAGATGATTATTCGATTTGTTTTGTTTGTCCGACGTTATTTTTTCCTTGAATTCTCAAAGCAAGTGTAACGTTTAATGATGGTAGACTTCTCAAAGGCACTTACAACTCAGGAGCTCCCGTGATTATAAAAAACGAAATACCTCTTTTAGAATATGACGATACCTCCTCAGAGGTTATTTCAGCAGATCACGAATGGACCGCAGGCCAGCTGCCAGAAAAGTGCCTCTTTGCATTTCTCGGAGACGTTGTCCATGATTACGCCAACCAGCACGGAGCAGAAGTCGTAGAAACAATCGTGACCGTTTCTCGAGATATTAAAGTCTACGTTTTAGATTCATATGGCGAGAAAATCTGTTTAGTTCAATCCCCTACTGGATCTGCTTCATCCACACAGGTAATGGACATACTGGTTACCTGTGGATGTAAGAAAATAATTGCAGTTGGTTCATGCGGCGTTCTAAAAGAGATACAAGAAAATGCCTTTCTCGTCCCAACCAAAGCTCTTAGGGCGGAAGGGACGTCCTATCACTATCTTCCAGCATCAAGATATATAGAGCTCGACGAAGATCCAATTTCTGTCATAGAAGAGACCTTCAAAAAAGACGGCCTCTCTTTTGAAACGTGCACCACCTGGTCTACTGACGGTTTCTTCCGTGAGACAAAGGAAATGGTTGAGTATCGCCTGCAAGAAGGATGCTCAGTTGTAGAAATGGAATGCTCGGCACTAGCCGCCTGCTGCAGAAAACGAGGAGCTCAGTTTGGACAGTTCCTTTTTACGGCAGACTCTTTGGCAAACGTTCATGAATATGACGAGAGAGACTTTGGCAAAGACTCCCATGAAAAGGCACTGCTTCTTGGTCTGGAAGTGCTAAAAAACTTTACCTGAACCATTGCTGGGAATCCGTGCTTACAGCGTTTCATAAAATTTAAGCGTACAATTGTTAATGTGCACTACTTAGCTTTTCATCAGGGCATTTTTACGACTAGTGAGGCTCGTATGAAAGTTCAGCAGCTCATCAAAGATACGTGCGCGATAGTCTCCGATGACCTCGGCAAAGAAAAAGCGGATCAGATTGCACAGGCAGCTCAAAAGCGGTACGAAGCGCTCTGTACAGAAAATGCATCCGATTCCAAAGAGCTCCGCGCCCACTCTTACAAGCGTATTTATCCTGGTATTGCAGTATATGAAGCTTTACGCGCAGAGGGCATCCCACAAGAAAAGGCCGTCTGGTATATTCGCGAATATTTCCAGCGCTTTGCTGCCAAACGAGTCCCACTCTTCCAATGGGCCATCAAAACGTTTGGCCTTGCACGCAAGTTTCCTCGCCTCTTTAAATCAGGTATCGAGAAAAGCTGCACATCAAATGCTGGATTTGCCTTTGAATATCCAGAAAGTCACGGTAACGAAGCGAGCCTTAACATTGTAAGCTGCCCCTACTATGAGATAACCAAAAAATATGGCTGCCCCGAAATAACCGCTGCATACTGTGATAGCGACGATGCAGGATACGGTAATTTGCATCCACAGCTTATCTGGGGCCGCACAAAAACCATAGGCCACGGTGGCGATTGTTGCGATTTTCTCTTAGAGTATAAAGAGAATTAATCACCGGTAGACGCTGTCTGCTGCTATCGTCACTGGACTTCCGTCAGTTTTATGACATACCTTGAGTGACACCTACTAGGAGTTTTTATGCAAGAAAATCGTATGTTTTCTGACGTCAAGCTGGCAAAAAGACTGACTCCTGCTTGGCTTAGCCCCTTTTTTGCCTTTTTTACTATGATTGTTGGACAAATTGTCGGCGCCATTGTAATGGCTTTCTCAGCAGCTCTTGCCGCAGTCCCCTATTTCTTAGCAAATCCACAGCTTACAGATTGTCTTTCTAATCCCTCAAATATGCAGGAGCTTTTTGGAGATTACTACCTCCTACTCTCACTCTTTTCTTTCGTCTTTATTGCTGGTCTCTTTTTACTATGGGTTAAGTTCTTTGAACAACGTCCGATTGTTACTCTAGGATTTTACAAAGACAACTGGAAGAAAGAGCTGTTCAAAGGCTTTGCTCTAGGAATTCTTCTCTTCTCTGTTGTGATGCTGATTCTCATTTTGACCGGATCTTATCAATTGGTTGGCACTACTTTTACGCCTTATACATTCGGCTTTGTTCTTCTCACCATTCCGTTTTGGCTGATTCAGGGAGGAACAGAAGAGCTTGTTACCAGAGGCTGGCTTCTTCCTGTCATGGCAGAGAAATCCAACAAAATTATTGCAATCGTGGTCTCGAGCAGTCTGTTTGGCCTTCTCCACATGTTTAACAGCGGCTTTACTATGCAATCCCTGATCGACCTAATTCTTTTTGGCGTCTTGGAAACGTTCTACATCATCAAAACAGACAATCTCTGGGGAGCTGCTGGCATTCATGGAGCTTGGAACTTTGCTCAGGGCAACATCTTTGGAGTTCTGGTAAGCGGTAGCACTACAGGCAGTTCTTTGCTGCAGTTTGCCCCTGGCAGTGGCCCGGATTGGCTTACCGGCGGTAGCTTTGGCGCAGAAGGTTCCATCGTTTGCACGCTTGTTATGCTGGTAACTATCCTAATTCTTGCCTATCAGCTCAGGAAATCTGGCAAGCTCTTTACAAAGAAGCCTACCGAGAAACCCACTGAGGCCGAAAGCAACAATTTATAACTTTATATTTTGATGAATTTCAATATCTACCCTCTAAAGAAAGAACTAAAGAATGTGCCTGATTTGCGACAGAATTCAAATGATTAAAGAAGGAAATAATCCTTATTTTGTCAAAGAATTGGAAACGGGATACGTTGTCCTAGGTGATAACCAGTACTTTAAGGGATATACCATTTTTCTATGTAAGCAACATGCATCAGAACTACACGAGCTGGATGCTGACTTTAAATTGAAGTTCCTTAAAGAGATGTCCCTTGTTGGGGAAGCGGTATCGCACGCATTCCCTTGCGAGAAAATGAACTACGAGCTACTTGGCAACGGAGATTCCCATCTTCACTGGCATTTATTCCCTAGGGTTTCAGGTGACCTAGGTGAATACGGTCATAATGGCAAAGGTCCTGTCTGGTGGTACCCCATGGAAAAGATGTATGACAACTCAACCTGTCCTTCTCCAGAGGAATTAGAGACACTGAAGTCAAAGCTCTTACTTGAACTTGCTAAGGTGCTATCATCTACAAAATAGCCAGAAACGATAGGATTTTTAACAAGCTGTCGTAGGGGGGGGCAAAAATGGTAGCATTTGATTTTAAAAAGAAATTTAAAGAGCTCTATGCGCCAAAAAATAAGCCAGGCATAATAATTGTTCCGTCTATTAATTATCTTGCAGTAAGAGGGTCTGGAAAGTTACGTCTCAAAAAGTGGTGTAAGGCTATTTCCTTACTGCCTTCTAACCTACATTATGCCACCTCTTTACAAGCGTTAAAGTCACTATCAATTACTTGTAAGAGATGGTCGATAGTCTCTTGTGTACATGACTCTCTCTTAGAACACTCTTCAAAGAGAAGAGAGTGCTTGTCCATGAAGTGCGTTGCTACAAACCACTCTTCGTTTTGATTGATACATACCGCTCCTACAAGGCGAAGCATTGCTTGTTTGGAGGGAAATACTCCAACGACACGTGTACGCTTCTTTATCTCTTTGTTGAGTCTTTCACAGAGATTGTTTGTACGTATCCAATGAGCATGTTCTTTTGGAAAGTCTAGGTAGGTCAGTACATATGGCTCTGACTCTTCTAGAAGATGTGCTCCTCTTGGATCTATCTTTTCATACACTTCATAGAGGTGCTCAAAGCCTGTGCGTACCAAATCAGTATCAGTAGCTTCAAAGGTATGTTTCATAGCAGCAATAACTGCTTTGCCCTGAGCTTTTGTTCTACATCTATCAAAGACATTTCTCTCTAGGTGACAAAGGCAGTTTTGCCAGGCAGCGCCTGTGAGTACCTCACCGATTGCTCTTACAAGACCTGCATGGGCATCAGAGATAACAAGTCTCACTCCACTAAGTCCTCGCTCTCTCAAAGAGATAAGAAAGTCTTTCCAGGAAAGATAAGACTCGGTATCTATACACTCAAGCCCTATGATTTGTCTTTTAGCTTCTGTGTTTACAGCTATAGCAATAACGACAGCACGCTTGGTTGTATGTCCTGCTTCTCTTATAGGAATATAGG
>CAURLG010000024.1:0-13381 GCA_963525825.1 uncultured Atopobium sp.
TCGGTATTCGGTATTCGGTATTCGGTATTCGGTATTCGGTATTCGGTATTCGGTAAATGGTAACCAAAATCAAGAAAAACCAGCTCCCTGCACACACGGGAAGCTGGTCATCTTACTAGTAGCAATTTGCCTCGTCGTCTTACGATTCCTTTGGCTGCGTCGAGTCGCCCTCGGCGTTAGCGTCAGAAGGAGTGGAGCTTGGCATACCAAGCAGACGCTGCATTACCATCTCTGGGCTGGTCTCGCTATAACGAACAAGCGAGGTGATGCGTTCGCGCATGTGGTACTCGTGGAGCTCATCCTCAAGCACGCGAATGCGTTCACGCAACTCATCGATAAGATCGTCCTTCTCGAGAGCTCGTTCACGCATGTCCAAAATGCGCACAACACCGGCAAGATTGATGCCCTCGTCCGTCAGCTTTGAGACAAGATTGAGACGGTCAATGTCCGCGCGAGAATACAGGCGCGTGTTGCCCCTGGAACGGCCAGGGTTGATCAGGCCCTTCTGCTCGTACACGCGCAGCGTCTGCGGATGCATGCCCGTGAGCTCGGCCGCAACGCTAATCATGTAGAGCGGCTTGTTACGACCGTCATCCTTCTTTCGAGCCATTACCGCTCCTCTCGGTAGCTGCGCTCGTCGGCGTCAAGCAGCGCCTGAAGAGCGTCTCGCTCCTTCTTGGAAAGTTTTGTTGGAACCTTGACGTCCACCGAAACATACAGCGCGCCGCGAGTCGCAGGATCCTTTACGCGAGGAGCGCCCAAGTTCTTGAACCTGAACGTTTTTCCACTCTGTGTACCTGCGGGAACCTTGAGTCTCACCGTAGTTCCGTCAGGCGTTGGCACGTCAACCGAAGTACCCAAAGCTGCCTCGTAAATGCTCACTGGCAGCTTCATGCGCACGTCAGCGCCATCTCGCGAGAAGACCGGATGAGCTGCAACGTTGATGGTAACCACAAGGTTGCCTCGTGGACCGCCGTTAACGCCGTACTCGCCGTGCTTCTTGTAGCGCAGCTTCATGCCATCGTAAGCACCAGCTGGCACTTTGATGGTCAGCGACTGCTCCTCACCAGTTGAAGGAACGCGATACGTTGCCTTGCGAGAAGTTCCCTTAAACGCCTCGTCAAACGATACGTTTACGGACATAGTAAGGTCACTGCCTGCAACTGGACGGTTTGCTCGCCCACCAAAGATGTCGGCAAAGTCAAAGCCGCCAGCTCCCGCGCCTGCACCGCCACCAAAGCCGTTAAAGAAATCGGCAAAATTGGCGCCGTTTACGTTGGTGGTATAGGTGAAGCCGCCCTGGCGACCACCAAATCCACCTCCAGGAATACCGCCAAATGCGAGCATTTGATCATACTCCTGACGTTTCTTATCGTCAGAGAGCGTGTTGTACGCTTCTGAGATTTCCTTGAACTTGGCTTCATCGCCACCCCTATCAGGGTGGTATTTAGCTGCAAGTTTTCTAAACGCTTTTTGAATATCAGACTTCGAGGCGTCGCGCTTCACGCCAAGAACATCATAAAAAGTCTTACTACCTGCCATTCAGCACGGCCTCCTCTCTAAACTACTCTGTCTTACTCGGTTGCGCCATTTGCGGCAGCGCTGTCTGCGCCGTCTGCCTCTGCGCCGTCAGCAGCCTCTGACTCAGCTGGGCGCTTTGGGCCGCCATGGGTAACAACAACCATTGCAGTGCGAATGTCCTTGCCTCCCATGCGATAACCCTTTTGGTACACCTGAGCAACGGTTTCATCATACGCCTGGGTATCCTCAATTTGGCTCACTGCCTGGTGAGATAGAGGATCAAAGGCCTCACCCACAGGGTTAACTACCTCAACACCCTCTTTGTTCAAGACGCCCACAAGCTTATTGCACACTGCGGTGACACCCTCAACAAACTGCTGAGCTGCAGGGTCGGTCAAGTTGTCCGCGTGCTCAATAGCGCGCTCCAAGTCATCAATGACAGGGAGAAGGTCAACCACCAGCTTCTCTGTTGCACGCTGACGCTCATCAAGACGCTCCTGAGCGGTACGACGACGGTAGTTATCCCAGTCAGCCTGCAGGCGAAGGAAGCGATCATTTGCCTCAGCTGCCTGCTGCTTTGCTGCCTCAATCTGGTCAGAGACCGAGTCCAGCTCGTTCTGCAGGCGGTCGCGCTCCTGAGCTGCACGCTGAGCGTCAGCAGCAATCTCTGCCTCAGCCGTCTCTTCTCCACGACGAATTGCCTCAGCAACCATCTCTTCTTCGGTCATCGGACGGCCTGCGCCTGCTGTGCCAGCTGCGCCGTTGGCAGCGGTCGCGTTGCCATCAAGCGTCTGACTTGCGGAACCATCCCCCACAACGCCGACGGCGCCTACGGTTTCATCACCGTTATTCTCGTTATCAAAGGAAGTGCCAACCTTGTTCTGATTTTCTGTTGCCACCGCCATCACCTCCCTATGTGTAGAAGGCGGCCAAACGTTTCCGCCAGCCGCCTCCGAGTCATATCACATTGTCTACCAGCTGCTGCACCAAGTTACCCAAGCGCATATGCCGAGAAACTCAGATTAGTTCTGGTTCTTATCGTCGTCGACAACCTCGTAGTCTGCATCAACAACATCTGGCTCAGAAGGGTTACTTGCTGCGCCGTTGTTACCAGCGGTCTGAGCCTGAGCGTCTGCGTAGACAATCTCTGCGAGCTTCTGACCAACCTCAGTGAGCTTCTCGCCAGCCTTCTTGATTGCCTCAATATCGGAGCCATCAAGTGCGGTCTTTGCCTCAGCAACTGCCTCTTCAACAGCTTTCTTCTGATCCTCAGGGACCTTATCGCCAAGGTCTTTGACGGTCTGCTCGGTGCTGTATGCCAGGGAGTCTACCTGGTTGCGGACCTCGATCTCGTCCTTGCGCTTCTTGTCTTCCTCAGCGTGGGACTCTGCGTCCTTGACCATGCGGTCAACTTCGTCGTCGGACAGAGCGGTGGAGCCAGAAATGGTGATCTCCTGGGACTTGTCGGTTGCCTTGTCCTTAGCGGTGACCTTCAGGATGCCGTTTGCGTCGATGTCAAAGGTAACCTCAATCTGAGGGATACCACGCTGAGCAGCAGGAATACCGGTAAGGTTGAACTTACCAAGGCTCTTGTTGTCAGAAGCCATCTCGCGCTCGCCCTGGAGGACGTGAATCTCAACGGAAGTCTGGTTGTCAGCTGCAGTGGAGTAAACCTTTGTGCTGGAAGTTGGGATGGTGGTGTTGCGGTCGATGACCTTGTCAACAACGCCGCCGAGGGTCTCAACGCCCAGGGACAGTGGAGTTACGTCCAGCAGCAGGATGCCGGAGACGTCGCCGGTAAGAACGCCGCCCTGAACAGCTGCGCCGTCTGCAACAACCTCGTCTGGGTTGACGGACATGTTAGGCTGCTTGCCGGTCATGCTCTTGACCAGGTCCTGAACAGCTGGCATACGAGTGGAGCCGCCGACCAGAATGACCTCGCTGACGTCGGAGAGCTGAAGGCCTGCGTCCTGGAGTGCCTTGGTTACAGGAGCCTTGCAGCGATCGAGAAGATCGCGGGTAATGCGCTCAAACTCTGCACGAGTCAGAGTGTAGTCAAGGTGCTTAGGACCGGTTGCGTCTGCAGTGATGAATGGCAGGTTAATCTGTGCCTGCTGAGCGCTGGAGAGCTCCTTCTTGGCATTCTCTGCAGCCTCCTTGAGGCGCTGAAGTGCCATTGGATCCTTGCGGAGGTCAATGCCATTGTCGGAGTTGAACTTGTCTGCAAGCCAGTCGATAACGCGCTGATCCCAGTCGTCGCCGCCCAGGTGGTTATCGCCGTTGGTTGCAAGAACCTCAACAACGCCGTCTGCAAGGTCAAGCAAGGAGACGTCGAAGGTACCGCCACCGAGGTCAAAGACAAGAACCTTGTGGTCCTGGTCCTTCTTGTCCAGACCGTAAGCAAGAGCTGCTGCGGTTGGCTCGTTGACAATACGCTGAACGTTGAGGCCAGCAATCTTACCTGCGTCCTTGGTTGCCTGACGCTGTGCGTCGTTGAAGTATGCTGGGACAGTAATGACAGCGTCGGTTACAGGCTCACCGAGGTACTTCTCGGCATCTGCCTTCATTTTTGCAAGGGTCATAGCGCTGATCTGCTCTGGAGTGTAGTCAACGCCCTCAATCTCGACAACTGCGCGACCGTCGGTACCAGCCTTGACCTTGTAAGGGACAGTCTTGATCTCAGACTGGACCTCGTCAAACTTGCGGCCCATGAAACGCTTGATGGAGAAGACAGTGTTTACAGGGTTGGTGACAGCCTGGTTCTTTGCTGCCTTACCAACAATGCGGTCACCGTCAGCACGGAAGCCGACGACGGAAGGAGTTGTGCGGTCTCCCTCTGCGTTTACGATAATAGTTGGCTCTCCACCCTCGAGGACAGCCATAGCTGAGTTTGTAGTACCCAGATCAATTCCAAGAATCTTACCCATTGTGAATCATCCTTTCCTATGTACGTGTTCCGTTTGGCGAGAAACCCCACAGGTAGATGACCTAAAAAGGGGCACAAGCTAGCCGTGAACACATACCGTGTTTCTGCTTTACGGTTTTGCTTATACCCCTATGTCTGACTTATATACATAATCTAAGTCAGTTTGTAGTAGATTTTTTCAGTATCTCTTCATTTAAGAAACTTGAAATCTTTTGTGAATATCCTTGACGATTTCTTACAAAAGTAAAAGTTAGAGCGACCTTGGCCCTTGAAACCATCACTGATAATATTCTAGCTTCTTCCATCAGTTTTAAATCATCATTTCTTGCCCTGTAATCAGGAATAACACCTTCTTCAACGCCAAGTATTACAACATAATAGAATTGCTGACCCTTTCCGTTATGTCCATTCAATATATGTAATCCTGGATTATTGGAATAATTTGGCGTGCATTTATCAACAAACTCTCCTACTGTTACTTTTGCGTTCTCATCATATCTTCTTTTCTGCTCTCCCCATAATGAAAGACCTTTTATTTCTTTCTTTATAGATTCATCAATATTCAAATTACTTTCACATACAGTTGCATATAGCTGATCAATTGGTATGTTTACAACCTGACTCAATGAACTCAGTGTAGCAATAGTCTCGCATGATATTTCTGGCAAGGACCAATCAAAATAGGATACTTTTTGTCGGTCGAGTTGGGATATTAAAGTCGCTTGTCTACCTGTGGTTCTACTTATAATTCCAATCCTTGTATTTTTGTTTTTCTCTAAAATCTCTTTGCATCTATTCACTACAAAAATTGACTCTTCTTCCTCCGAGTCAAACTGCCTCACTTTAACTAAGCCTTTGGGAATTGACTTGTTTACAGCACTTAAATTTATTCCTCCAGTCTGAGGACATAGTAAGTTTACTACCTCCAGAATTGAAGAATTTGATCTATATGATTCGGACAGTTCTATATGCTTTTCACACTCTTCTTTTAAGGCATCTAATACGAATTCGGGATTTGCGCCTGCAAATGAAAAAATACCCTGTGCAACATCACCGGCAAAAGTAGCCTTTCCTTTACTAAAACTTTGAATCATTTTAAGTTCTTGAGGTGTTAAATCTTGAAACTCATCGACAATGACTGTTGCATAATGACTAAAATACAAATCTCTAACCCTGCTATCTTGAAGAATAAGTGTGCCTAATCTGATAATGTCATCGTAGGTTAATATTTTATTTTCAATTCGATTTCTCTCATATTCAATTGCAAGATTATTTTTTTCTTCTGTCAAAACCTGAATAACGCTCTCGTCAGTAAGATGCGCTTGTTTTGCCTTTCTTAAAGCTTCTTTAAGTTCTTTCTTTTCGTTCCATTTTAGCCCATGGGCATTCATCCATTCATTTTCCCAAAAGTCATCCTCCGGAAAATGCCATGATTGATCAACTTTATAGACCAAGCCTCCATAGTTTCTTATACACTTCATCGCGAATTCATGAAAATTTGAAACATCAACCCCATACCTAAATTCGTTTGTCGATAGAAGCGGCTTCAGTCGCTCTCTGATATTATCCTTTGCTTTATTTGTAAAAGTTAGTATTAATATTTTTTGATACTTAGAAATAACATTAAGTTTTTTAATTAGAAAAGCTGATCTATGAGCCAAAACTTCTGTCTTTCCACAGCCAGCTGGTGCGGTGATTAATAAGCTCAAGCTTTCGCAGTTACAGGCTTCTCTTTGCTTCCGTGATAAGTTAATCATTTGCAACTTTTTCTACAATACTTGAAACAGAAGAAATTTTATTTGCGATATCTGGACTTAATAAATCAGATACAGCTAATGCACATTCAACTTTATGTTTTTTGCATATGTCATATAAGTCGTTCTCACTAATTGTACTTGCATTATATTGTTTGTCTTTAAGCTCATTATCTGTTAAATAATGAGTCTCTTTTAGTCCACTATATAAATTCTGTACTCCAAATGCTCGAATATACTCTCTTTCCAATTCAGGGTCTGAGAAGAAAAAATTACTTGCATTTAAACTATCTATACTTATTTGAAGCTGACTTGCAATTATTTCATTTTTATTATTTTTATCGATATCTAATAGGAAATAACAAGGGATATCAAACCCTGTTTTTCCGAAAAAAGTCCTGACAGCTTTCCATTCGTCAAACCCGTTAATTACTAAAATCTCTACTCCTAGAAGATTTAAATCTATACCCAGTTTCTTTGCAACAGCTTTAACTACGATGGCATCCGAAATACCCTCAACAGCGATTATCTTGTTTGCTGTAAAAAGTCCTACATGTTCATTTAACCAATAACTTGCAAGTTTCTTTATTCCGATTTCCATAGAATTTCTTTGGACCTGAGTAATTGTGCCGTCTGAATGAACAATCGCTATATCCTCTGGATCAAACATTTTTACTATTATTGCAGAATGAGTAGCAAGAATTAGTTGATTACTTTCAGTTTTTAGTAATTCGACCAAGCATCGCTGACTTGATGGATGTAAATGAACTTCAGGTTCATCTACCGCAATTATCTCTTCTTCACCACTTATTGCCAAGGCTATGACATGTGAAATGATACATTTCATTCCATCAGATTGATGCGCTATCTCTCTCTTTTCTCCTCTCATATCTGAAATCAAAAGACGCACATCGCTCAATAAAGAATCGTCAACCTTTGATCCTGGAATAAATCTCAGATCGGAAGTCGAATGTATTCCCACGTTGGTTACATGAGTTAATTTTGATGTAAGGTCACTTTTTAGGTTGTTTAATTCCTCTGAATTATCTAATGCGTCGCATAGGTCATCAACTATTGTGCTTATCGTTTCTTTATTAGACTCAATATTAAGATTCGAAAGTAGTTTCTTTACTGTATTATTTTTTGATAGACCTTCAGTCGAACCATTAGAAATCAAACTCCATCCTATCAAAAATACGTCTCTGCCATATAGGTATCTTTTATTGCCTCCTGATGATGTGGCATATCGATTAATTTCAATTTCATCTTCATTGACTATAGCTTCTAAGGTGATTTTTATTCTTTTTTCATTATCACCTGAAAATATAATTGAATCATAAAAATTATTTTCTATCACATCCGACAAATCTCCAATTTCAATTTCAATAATTAATGGTTCTTCGACCTTTGAAAAGTCACTTTCAGAGATTTGATAATTTAATTGTTGCTTTGAGCATCCTAGAACTAAATTAAGACATCGAAGGATTGAAGATTTTCCAGAGCCATTACATCCAACTAATACTAAATTGTTCCTAACTTCAATTTGAAAATCCTTGATTCTAGAATGATTTAATACTTTAATTTTTTTGATTTTCATTTGAGTTTCCTTATATCAAAAAGTTAAATACTCTACTTATCAAGCAACGTATCCCTACCGTAAGCCTCGCGCCATGCAGCGGAAAACTCGTCAACAGCAATCTTTGTTCCAGGATGGTCAATCATAGTGTAAACAATATCAGGAGGAAGGGTGACTGCGTCGATGCCAGCAGAAATAAGTGCATGAACCTGCTCGGTATTCTTAAATGATGCAGCAAGAATCTTAGAATTCAGCTTGTGGGTTTCAAGCATCTGCATAAGGTCAAAAACCTGACCGATGCCGTCACCATAGTTGCACATACGGTTAACATAAGGAGCCAGGTAATCTGCACCGTTCATAGCTGCAAGGAATGCCTCGTCCGCAGAATAAATAGCGGTTGCAAGAACACCAAGACCCTCGGACTTGAGCTGCTTAATTGCCTTGTATCCGTTGCGAGTCACAGGAATCTTCACGTAGGTATTCTCGGGACGAAGGCCGCATATATAACGAGCCTCTTCCAGCATCTTCTGATAGTCAGTTGAAACAACCTGCACAAAGAATTTTTGCTCAGGCAACAGGTACTCCACGAACTCCTTAATTGCCTGCTCAGGTTGCTTACCACTTCTAGTGATGATTGCGGGATTAGTGGTAACTCCATCAATAGTCAAAAGCTCGTCAAGCTGCTTAACTGCCTCAAGATCAGCTGTATCCAGAATAAACTCCATGCTTGGCTCCCCTTCATCACTAGGGCATCTATGTGCTAAGACTATTTTAACCATTGTACTTCTCGCCATAAGCTGGTATTTCGTCTTATCTCCAAACGGCAGCGCCGATGAAGTATGTAGAAGTTAGTCAAAATCTATTGAATTAACCAGCGGAATCCTAATGGTAAATACAGAACCCTGAGGATTGTTTTCAGAGACTGTTATGGAAGCTCCATGTCGCTTCAAGATGGTCTTGACCAGTGAAAGACCAATGCCTGCGCCGCCAAACTCTCTGGATCGTGACTTATTCACCCTGTAGAACGGCTCAAATACAAGCTCTCTTTGCTCAGGCGCAATGCCTACTCCTGTATCGGCAATTATAATCACGCCTTCTTGACCCCTGGTTTCTAGAGTAATGTTGACTGAACCTTCTTCATTGTTATAACGAATGGCATTTTCAACCAGGTTGTAAAGAGCCCGATATAGCAGATTGGTATTTCCTTTAACGATAAAGGTCTGTGCCTCAGATTGTGTATCAGAATGCGTATCAATCTGCGTGTTAACCTGTACGTTTACCATATTATTTTGAGCAACCGATTCAAGATCATCCACGACCGTTTTAATTACTGAATCAAGAGAAACGTCCTCAACCTCTCCTAACTCAGATGTCTCCGCAAATTCCAAAAGGTCAGTGATGATGGAAGATAGGCGGTCAATGTATGTCTCCATCGTAGTTACAAGTTCGTCATATTCATGCTGTTCGCGTTTCTTTTTCTTAAAAACATCCAGCTTGGTCCTCAGTACTGCAATTGGCGTTCTGAGCTCGTGAGCTGCGCTAGCCGAGAAGCGCCTCTGCATTGCAAATGCTTCATCTAACTGCTCAGTCATCTGATTAAATGACTTAACCAGCTCTTGAATCTCTTCTCCACCGCCCTCAATTTCAATGGAATCAGACAAGGTATTTGGGCTAATTTCTTTCATGTGAGCAGAGAGTTGTTGAACTGGCTTGGTATAGTGTCCTATTAAAAAATAAGCCACACAGCTTCCCACAGCAATCACAACAAGCAAGATACCCAGCGCGTCAAACAAAATAGAGCGTTCGATAGCATCTACATCCAAAACGATAGAAAGAGCTCCTTGATTGATGGCGTTGGCTGCCGCTAGTTCCAGCAGCTCAGAAGTCGAGCGATACACAAGCCAGGTCAAAACAACGCAACAGCACACCAATAAGCCCACCATAAGAAGAGTGAGTTGGGCACGTATCGAGCGCATTGGCTTTGGGATTATTTCTCTTATCTTAGTCATCGCTGTCCCTCTTAAAGCAATAACCCTCTCCTACTTTGTTGGAAATTGGGTCATATCCAAGAGCTTCTCGTAACTTTTTTCGTACCGAAAAAATGTGAACACGCACAGAATTGCTGAATAAGTCCACGTTGCTATCCCACGCATGAGTCATGAGCTCTTCACTGCTCACAACCGCTCCGGCATGTCGCATCAGATACTCTAGAATTGCAAGTTCTTTCTTGGTGAAATTAACCTGAGCATCTCCAACAAAAACTTGTCGAGCTGTAGTGTCAAACCGAAGTTCTCCCAGCGTCAAAGACGCTTCTCCATGCGTATATTCGCGGCGCAAGAGCGTCCTCATACGGGCCTCGAGTTCACCAAACGCAAAGGGTTTTATAAGGTAGTCATCAGCACCCGCATCTAATCCAACAATGCGATCAGACACCGATGACCGCGCAGAAAGAATCAATACCTTAGTCTCTGAGCGCTCTGCACGCAGGGCGCGTAGCAAATCAAGCCCATCGATACCAGGAAGGTTAAGGTCAAGTAGAATCAGGTCATATTGCTCAAGCTGAGCCATCTCAAGAGCCTGAGTGCCGTTATCGACAAGATCAACGTAATAACCGTCCAGCTCAAGCCCCTCTCCAATAGAGGCAAGAAGCTCTTTTTCATCTTCCACTACAAGGATTTTCAATTCTTCCCTTTCAAATGCAGCTTGATGCTATTTACAAGCATTAGAGTACGCCTGGACCAAGCTCAAGTGACTCAGCCCAGGCGTACTTCATACAACACTTCAAATGCTAACCGATTGAACCCTACGGCGAGAAGTTCTTCTCGCCGTGTGCCGTGAGTGGTATGTAAGTTTCTATGAACTACTTTGCTTGAGCAAGAGCCTGGTCAACGCGCTTTTGAAGTTCGCTGCCTTGAAGCTTGCTGGAGCCACCGGTAATTGGATCGCCCACAAGTCTACCGTTCTGGTCAATAACCATAGTAGTTGGGAACGCTGTGAGGCCTTCGATAACGTGACCGCCGTCGCTGTGAGGATCAAGAGCGACGTTTCCGTAGGTAACGCCCTGCTTCTGAAGAATATTCACGGCTTCCTTCTTAGCGTCGTCCGTGTATGCGGCTTCGGCGTTAACACCCAAGACATTGACACCTTTGTCCTTATAGGTATCAGCAAGTTCTTGAAGCATTGGCATCTCCTGAATGCAGCCAGTACAGCCATTGAACCAGAAAGTCAGAACAGTGACCTTATTCTGTCCAAATACGGTGTTGTCATAGGTAGCGCCAGTAGTAATATCTGTTGCCTTAAAATCTGGGAAGGTATCGCCGTCTTTGAGGTGCAGTTTTGATGCTGCCTCAGGTGGAACTGCAGCAGAATTCTGCTGCTCGGCAGTTGGAGCGGTTGTTGTGCCTGTGTTGCCAGTACCGCCGATGCTGCATCCAACAAGCGCAACTGCCATAAGTAGGCCAGCGACATACGTCAGGGATTTTGTTACAAGTTTTTTCATTTCATAGTCCTTTCTGTCTTTTCTACGTACGAAACGTAGCTATACACGTTTTATGACACTTACTTTATTGAGCTTGTCGCCTATTGATCAGCCAAGTGCTTTGCTGTAGCAACCTTTTCCGACTGCTCAATTTTCTTGTTGATTAACAGGAGTTTTGCATCAATCGCATGAACAGGACATACCTTTATGCATTCTCCGCAGCGAATGCACTCAAGAGCTGCGTTATTCTTCGTAATATCTACGTCCATCTTGCATGTACGCGCACACTTTCCGCAGCTTACACAGGCCTTCTCGTCAACTCGATACTGCAAAATTGAGATGCGATTGAACAGAGAATAAAAAGCCCCGAGCGGGCAAATCCATTTGCAAAAAGGTCGATAAAACATGATGCTCAACAGTACGACAGTTGTCAGAATGCTGAACTTCATCGTAAAAAGTGTGCCCAGAGCTGCCCTAATGCTGACATCTGCTAAAGAAAGCGGAATTGCTCCCTCAAGAATTCCCTGTGGACAAACATACTTACAGAAATAAGGCTCTCCCATTCCTACGGCATTTTGAATCAAAGCTGGTAGAGCCCAGACAAGCACAATTAATATGACGTACTTCAAATAGCGCAAGGCTTTGAGCTTTTTGGTGCTAAATTTTTTTGGGAATGGAATCTTGTGGAGAAGATCTTGTACCCAGCCAAATGGACAAAGAAATCCGCAGACAAACCTGCCTAGTAAAGTTCCAATAAGAATCAAAATACCCGTAATGTAATACGAGAAGCTGAATTTAGATGATCCAACTACCGCCTGAAATGCTCCAATAGGGCAAGCGCCCGTAGCCCCTGGGCAGGAATAGCAGTTAAGTCCAGGGACACAGACTGACTTTGCAGGACCAGTATAGATAGTTCCCTTAGCAAAATTTGTTAGGTGAGGGTTGGTTAGAAAGGTTGCGCATGCCTGCACGAAACCTCTTTTAGTGATAAATTCTCGCACTTTCTTTCCAAGAAATTTTATCCCTGAGAGCACTTTCACTGCAGGTCACCTAACCAATACCTACACACTCAAGGCAGATTCGTACCGCTTTTCCCAATACGGCACTAACCTCTCCGCGAGAAGCGCCATAAACAACAAACGCACATCCTAATAGTAAAAATAGAATAGGCAGGACACGTAGGCGGCAGCTCCAACCACAAGCTTGCTTTGATTTCATAGATACTCCCTTCTCCTGGCTTTAGTACAACAGAAGGGGCGTTAAATCCCTGTTAAGCTGATTTAAATTTTCTGGGAAGGGTAGCAAATAGCCGCTCGAATATCTTTTGAATTTCTATGAATGTCATGGAAGTGACATGGCAATGGCAATGACCCTTAAATACATCTTGAATGTGGCTCAAGTGCGGCCCAAAAGATGCCATGAAATTTTTTATATACATATCCGAACTTATAAAATATACAATCACATAAAACCGCAGGTATACGGCACGCAAGAAAATCTGGTCTTATCGCCATCGGCTCGCGAGGCAAATTTCGGGTCCGCAAAACACACCTAAGTCGGATAATCTGTTAAAAAGACGTATACATGACGCAGAAAATAGCTAAAGCATGCAGATTATCGTCATTAGATGTGTAAAATGCCCACATTTGAGCAGAATATCCGACTTAGGTGTGTTCCGTAGATACAGAATTTATCGATAGTTAAATTTCTTATATAAGTCTATTCATTTTCAAGCATATTAGATGAAGTTTATGCATAGAGATGCATATCGGGTAGTGCGACCGCCTAGCTGCCTGGCTATCTTGATTAAGAACATGTCGATTCTTCAGCAGAACCTACCAAAGCTGCGCTATTTTGTGCGCCAGGCCTAAAAGCCGACGCTAGCACGCTGCAGAAAAAAGCTGGTAATCCGAAAGGATTACCAGCTCAAGGTCAGTGTGTTTCTCGCAACATGAGAAAGCCACGTGTGAGCAGCGCATTTGTGTTCGCGCGCGTTCGCGCTTGGCGCGCTTTCGTGCTCGGAGGTCGCGCGGGTTCACGCCCGTTGGACCTGCGCCCGCCGCGCCGCACTTGCGCGCTCTTAGTGGGTTGCGTCCTCGAAGAACTCCCATGCCTGAGCGTCGGTT
>CAURLG010000025.1:0-9114 GCA_963525825.1 uncultured Atopobium sp.
TGCGCGCTCTTAGTGGGTTGCGTCCTCGAAGAACTCCCATGCCTGAGCGTCGGTTGCGCCCTCGTGAACAATCATGCGGACAGCCTCAGCCATCTGCAGAGGATGGGTGCTCTGGAAGATGTTACGGCCCATGTCAACGCCGCGTGCACCCTTGCGGATGACGTCGTATGCAAGGTGCAGAGCGTCGCGCTCAGCAAGCTTCTTGCCGCCAGCAACAACAATTGGAACTGGGCATGCTGCAACGACTTCCTCGAAGTCCTCGCAGTCGTAAGTCTTAACAATCTGGCAGCCCATCTCAGCGATGATGCGGGTTGCAAGCTTGAAGAAGCGACCGGTGCGCTCCATGTCCTTACCAACAGCGCAAACGCCAAGGGTAGGAATGCTGTAGCGGAAGCCAGCGTTAATGACCTGGCTCAGGTTATCAATACTGGAGAGCTGACCATCAGCACCGATGAAGGTCTGAACAGCCATGCAGTCTGCGTTCATGCGGATAGCATCCTCGATGTCAACAGCGACAACCTCGTGAGAGAGGTCGGACTGCAGCATAGAAGAACCAGAAGAAACGCGAAGAGCGATGCCCTTAGAAACCTCAGGAGAAACGCAAGTCCTGATTGCGCCACGGGTGCCCATGAAGCAGTCAACGTAAGGAGCAAGCTGTGGAAGCAGCAGGTCAAGACGCTCGAGACCAGCGGTTGAACCCATGAAGTAACCGTGGTCAAATGCGAACATTACAGTGTTGCCGCTCTTTGGATCAAAGATGTTGGAGAGGTGCTTCTGCATACCCCAGTCGAGGTTGTTTGCACCCTTTACATAAAATCCCTGATTGTTAGCAAAAGGAGTGTCTACGTGATAATCCTTAGCTACTTTCAATCCGTCCAGATCTGCCATGAAAATCCTTTCAATAAAACCTTAAAGCTCGCAGAAGAGGAGTGGTTCTTTGGCGGCGCCCTCCTTAGGAGAACCACCCTGGGAGGACCACCCTCCTCTGCGGCTGAATTACCTCATAAGCTGGCGAGAAGATCGATCTTCTCGCCAGCCGTGAACTTACGCCTTAAACGTACCGCTTCTAATTAGAAGGAGTAGTTGTTCATGTTCTCCTTGGTGAAGACAAGGCGCTCAGGAAGCAGGACAACGCCGTTGTTCTTATCGCCAGTCTTTGCACCCTCGGAGATGGAGTCGTTAGGCTCAACCTTAACATCGCCAATGCTTGGGATGGAGATGGTGTCGCCAACCTTGACCTCGTTACCAGCTGCAAGGAATGCTGCAACGTAGCAGCCCATAGCGCCCTGAACTGCGCAGTCCCAGAGGCCCCAGTTGTAGATGGTGCCGTGCTCGCAGTAGGACTTGATGGACTGTGGAGAAGCAAAACCGGTGATGGTGATCTTCTTTGCGTCGTAGCCCTTGTTCTCTGCAGCCTGGAGCTGGCCAGGAAGAGCGGTGGAGTCGTTGCAGATAATCAGGTCAATATCTGGGTAAGCGTCGAGAATTGCCTCACCAATGGTGATTGCCTGCTCTGCGTCCTGGTTGGAGTAGTAGTTCTCGTGGACGTTCTTCCACTTAGGATACTTCTCCTTGATGATCTTCTGTGCAGCTACCTGCCAGGAGTTCTGGTCGGTAACAGTTGCCTGGGAGTAGTGCCAGACGTAGGTAATCTCGTCCTTCTCTGGATCCTTGCCGCGCTCCTTGAGGCCAGCAACGCCCATATCAACAAGCATCTGACCAAGGATCTCTGGGGTACCCTGAGAAACCATGAGGGTACGATCCTCTGGGTTAGCGTCTGAGTCCCAAGTGGTAACTACGATACCAGAAGCAGTTGCCTTCTTCAGTGCGTCGGAAACGCCCTTTGCGTCAACGGTGGAGATGCTGATTGCGTCTACGCCGTTAGCAACTGCCTGGTTGATGACGGAAACCTGAGCGGAAACGGAAGCAGTTGCGTCGCCGATGTAGTCAACGGTGAAGCCCCACTCCTTGGACTTGTCCTGTGCGCCCTTGTTTGCGGACTCGAAGAATGCGTTACCGGTGACCTTAGGAATAAATGCTACGGTCTTACCCTTGACGTCTCCGCCACCCTCGGACTTCTTGGTCTCTTCCTTCTTCTCGCCACCACCATTATTGCAGCCTGCCAGAGCGAGGCCAGCGCTAACTGCGGTAATACCAGCGGCACCAATAAAACCACGACGAGTAATCTCTTGCATAGGTAACCTCCCTTGTCTGTGCCTAAGGCACAATTTCCCCAAAGCTTATGCCTTGGCTTTACTGCTGCTTGAAAGCAGCGATTTCAAAAACGTACCAATATTTGTTCCGCTTGCTGCCGATCGAGCAACGATGACAACAACCAGCAGGACACCAACAGGAATATCCAGGTACTGTGGGCTTACCTTGAAGCACAGTGGCAAGCCGAAGCGCAAGAATGCAATAACAAACGAAGCAAGTGCGGTACCAACAATGGAGCCCTTACCACCAGTAGAGAGCGTGCCACCCAAAACAACTGCGGTGATGATGTCCATGGTGAGGTCGGCGCCAAGATCGGACTTAGCGGTACCCAGGTAAGCAGTCAGAACAACACCTGCAATAACAGCAGAAACTGCGGAAAGCATGTAGGTAGACATGATGACTGCTCGGCTGTTAATGCCGGAGAACTCAGCTGCACTTTGGTTAACGCCAACCAGGGTGATGCGACGACCATACTTGGTCTTGTGCAGCAGAATGAACGCGATAACCAGCATCAGGATGTAGATCAGCAGCTGGAATGGGATGACGCCAAAGAGCTGGAAGTTAGATACAAACTTGAAGTCCTCGGGGAAACCACCAATTCCCTGATAGCTCTCGGTCTTGGAGAGCGTGGAGATGAGCAGTGCCAGACCGGAGTACAGGAAGCTACCACCCAGGGTAACAACCATTGCTTGCACTCGACAGTACGCAATCAAGAAGCCCGAAAGTGCGCCACAAGCAACAACCAGGACAAAGGCAACGCCTACAGCACCCCAGATGGGAAGACCAAAGTCCTGCCAGCCAACGCCAATGGTGATGGACGTGAGGCCAACCAGAGACGCAACCTGAATGTCGATGCCGCCGGTAACCATAACAAGCGTTACAAAGAGCGAGATCATAAAGACTGGCAGGTTGTCGTTAATGCTGGTAAACAGCAGTGCTGGACGCAAGAACTTGCCATTTGCAGCACCAAAAATCACAAACTCAAGCACAAGCAGACCGATGAGGATCATGTTCCAGCTTGTCTGACCCTTGGACAAGAATCCCTTAAGCGTCTTCATCATTAGCGAACACCGCCCTTCTTACCCAAAGGGCTCATAGCTGCCTCACCAAAGTCTGCAATCTGCTCTGCAAGAACCTCAGAAGTTGCCTTTGGAGAAACACGTGCGTTCAGACGGGCATGCCTGTTCTGAACAATGGAACGGTGCTGAAGCAGGGCGTCCACAACAACAATGACAATCAGAATAACGCCGGTAATTGCATTGTCGTAATTTGACGAGAAGCCCATGAAGACCAGCAGGTAGCTGATGGATGCCATGATGACGGAACCGACAGCTGCACCAAGGACGGAGCCAACGCCACCAAGCAGGCTAACGCCACCAAGAACGCAGGCTGCAATAGCCTTCATCTCGTAGCCGTTACCGCTCATTGGGGTAACGAAGCCAATACGGCTGCAGAAGATGATGCCGCCGATAGCTGCCATAACGCCGCAGATAACGTATGCCAGAATCTTGGTCTGAAGAGCTGGAATACCAACCAGAGTTGCACCGTTAGCGTTATCGCCAACTGCTGCAAACCAGCGACCACGGCGGGTCTGGGTTAGTGCAAAGTGAATCAGAATAACCAGCGCGATAACTGCGCAATAGTAAACGGTGAAGTCGCCAATACCGGTTACTGCCGAGAAGTCCTTGAACTCCTTAGGAAGGTTCTCAACCCACTGACCATTGGTGTACACGTAGACAATACCGCGCAGAACACCGTTGGTACCCAGGGTAAAGATGAGCGATGGAGCCTTCATAACGGCAACGCCCCAGGCGTTGACCAGGCCAATTGCTACACCAATAAGAATACCTACCAGGCAAGCAACAGGCAGTGGAGTTCCATCTCTCAGCATGCTGCCAACTACCACAGCAACAAGACCCAAGTTAGAACCAACAGAAACGTCAATCTCACCAATAAACAGGGTGAAAGCCACACCAACAGCGACCAATGTGTAGACAACGGACGTGTTAAAGCAGGCAGCAATTGTTGCTGGTGTCAAGAATGCAGGATTCATTGCACCAACAATAATAAAGAGAGCAATCAGGAATGCGAGGCTGCTCAGTCCCCTAGCCTTGAGAAGGCGCTTTACAAGATCCATACGTCACCTCCTACAATCCAAATGCAGCGGACATGAGGTTGTCCTGCGTAATTTCTTCTTTTTTGAACTCGTGATTAATGCGTCCCTGGTACATGGTGAACGCGCGATCAGCAAGCTCAATAATCTCTTCCATATCAGAAGAAATCAGAAGAATAGAAACGCCTTGCTTACGGAGCTCCTGCAAAACGGCGTACACATCGCCACGAGCAGCAGCGTCAATACCACGGGTTGGCTCGTCCAAAATAACAACCTTTGGAGCAACCGAGAATGCGCGGCCAATAACAATCTTCTGCTGGTTACCACCAGAGAGGCCGCCTACCTCCTGATCAAGACCTGTGACCTTGGTGCGGAAGTTATCAACGTAGTTCTGAGAAACCCTATCTTCTTCTTTGCGGTTAAGCAGCAACTTACCAAGAGAAGAGTTAGCAAGCAGAGAGCTTGTGGTGTTCTCGGCAACGTCACGAATTCTAAACAGACCGTCGTTAAAGCGGTCCTCTGGGACATAGCTCAGACCTGCAGCAATAACGTCCTTGGTGGACTTGCCGGTAATGTCTTTGCCATCGACAAATACCTTGCCGCCCAACACCTTATCCATACCGTAAATGGTGGTAGCCATCTCTGATCTACCAGCACCAACGATACCCGCAAGACCAACAATCTCGCCTGGATAAATGTTGAGATTTACGTCAGCAAAGCCATAGCCGGTGAACTCAGCAAGTTCAAAAATAGGCTCTGCGTCGTAATCAATGTTTGCGCTCTCGGCAATTTCTTTCTTAATCTCTGCTGCGTCTGGTGGAAGAAGTCCGCGTACAAGATCTTCTCGCGTGAAGTCCTCTACCTTGCCGCGCATAGCCATAACGCCGTCGCGCAGAATGCCAATGCTGGTAGAAATCTCAAAGACCTCTGCCAGGCGGTGGGTAATGTAGATGATGCCAATGTTCTTCTGCTTGAGCTCCTGGACTACCTTGAAGAGGCTCTGTACCTCGTCAAAGGTAAGTGCGGAAGTTGGCTCGTCTAGAATAAGAATCTCAGAATGACGCATAAGACCGCGGAGAATCTCAACCATGCCCTGCTCAGCAATGGAAAGTGTCATTGCCTTGCGGTCCAGATCAAGCTCCCAGCCAATCTCTTTCATAGTATCTTCGAGCATCTTGTTGAGCTCAGCTTTTGGAGCCTCAAAACCAATGGTGATGTTCTCTCTAACGGTCATATTAGGGAACAGCATTGGCTCCTGAGGAACCATATAAATACTGTGTGCAAGTGCAGCCTTAGGGTTGGAGATATCAACCTTTTGACGATCGATAGAAATTTCTCCCTCATCGGCAGAGTAAATACCCATGATGATCTTCATGAGGGTAGATTTACCGGAACCGTTGCCACCAATAAGAGAGATGACCTCTCCTGGCGCCAAATCTAAGTTAATGCCTTTTAATACCTCGTTGGAACCAAATGACTTCTTGATTCCACGAACGGAAAGAAGTGTGTCGCACTGCTTACACGCATCTTTTCCTTCAGGCGACTTTGGGTCAGTGGCATCGATATCGATGTCAAAAGTTTCACCCATAGTACCTCCTACCAAAAATAACAAACGGCCGTACAAAATCTCACACTTTGAAGATATCTATAAATAGGCATTCTTCAAAGCACCGTCACGGCAAACGGTATTATTACTGCCGTGAATGGTATTTTTGATTGTATCATGAACAATAGTCCGCAATACCTCTATACGCAATTATGGTATTTGTAGTATATCTTCCTGTTAATAGGGAGAATAATTACTATAATGAAGTCTAGTATGTTAGATACAGATGTTTTATCATTAAACAAAAGTATCAACTGGAGGACGGATGGACGAGCAGACATATGCACTAGCCACCAAGGCTGCATGGTATTACTACATGGAAGATAACACCCAGGCTCAGATTGCTGAGGTCATGGGCGTTTCTCGTGCAAAAGTTATTCGTCTGCTTGAAGAGGCTCGCGCTCAAGGCATTGTTCAATTCAGCTTCAGAAAGAACGATAGCCAGCGCGTTTCCGCAGAACAGCTCCTTATTGACCGCTTTGGCCTCAAAGACGCTTTTGTGGTCCCAACTCCCCTGGACAGCTCTGCCATTAATCAATCCATTGCCCAGGGCGCAGCTCACTACGTCTCCGATCACCTGCGCGAGGACGGCTACCTCAACATTGGCTACGGCGACACCGTCAGTCGCATGCTGGGATTTCTTGCCAAGAACCGCGAGGAGTCACTCAACGTTGTAAGCCTTACGGGCGGCGTGAGCTACTACCTTCCATCCGTTGGCACCACCGCCTACTCTATGCACCTGTTCCTGACACCGTCTCCACTTGTTGTGTCTTCTCGCCAAGTGCGCGATGCACTTCTTGACGAGAAAAGCCTGCAAGACGTGTCCACTATGACGGAATATGCAGACATGAGTGTGGTCGGCATCGGCGCCGCAGTTGAGGGCGCCACCGTTTTGCGCAATGGCATCCTTAACGAGGGCGAGCTGACCGTGCTTAAGATGCAGGGAGCCGTCGGTGACGTTCTCAATCACTTTATGGATAAAGACGGCAATCTTATTCAGACAGAAATTGAAGATCGTGTCATTAGTACCGATCTGGACAAGCTTCGCCAGCTTAAGAACGTTGTTGGCGTTGCTGGTGGCAAAGATAAAGTTACAGCAATTAAGGCAGTGCTTAACGGCGGCTATCTGAACGTGCTCATCACGGATTCAGACACCGCTGCTGAGCTGCTTCTTTCGTAAACAAGGAGGATTTGATGAGCAAGTATCTTCTTGCACTAGACGCGGGAACAGGAAGTATTCGCGCCGTTCTCTTTAGTGTTGACGGTGAGCAGGTTGGGGTTGCTCAGCGCGAGTGGGAGCACCATGAGGACCCTCGTTGGCCTGGCAGCATGGACTTTGATTGGGTTGCTGACTGGCAGCTTGCTCTGGACTGCATCAAAGAGGTTCTGGCAAAGACCTCCATTGATCCTAAAGAAATCGCTGGTATTTCCACCACCTGCATGCGCGAGGGCATCCTCTTGTATGACCAGGACGGCAATGAGATTTGGGCGTGCGCTAACGTTGACGCTCGAAGCGTTGACGAGGTCAAGCAGCTCATTGATATGGATCCAGAGCTTGAAAAGAAGATTTACCAGAAGAGTGGACAGACCTATGCACTAGGCGCTCTACCTCGTCTTCTTTGGGTTAAGAACAAGATGCCAGAGATTTACAACAAGGCAGCCAAGATTGGCATGTTCAACGACTGGCTTGCTTACAAGCTCACCGGTATTCTGGCGGTTGAGCCATCAAACGGCAGCACCACCGGCATCATGAGCCTGGAAGAACGCGCCTGGGATCCAGAGATTGCAAAGGAGTGCGGTCTTCGCGACGACTTGTTTGGCCAGGTCATCGAATGCGGAGAAGTTCTTGGCGCTGTAACTGCAGACGCTGCAGCAGAGACCGGCCTTGCTGAGGGTACACCTGTTGTTGTCGGCGGTGGCGATTGCCAGCTGGGCATGATTGGCGTTGGCGCTTGCGAGCCTGGTCAGGCTGGTGTTTTTGGTGGTAGCTTCTGGCAGTACGAGTTCAACACCGATAAGAGCACTCCTGATCCAGACTATCGCGTTCGTGTGAACTGCCACGCTATCCCACAGATTTGGCAGTACGAGGCTCTGGCATTCAAGCCGGGTCTGGTTATGCGTTGGTATCGTGACGGCTTCTGCCAGGCAGAAAAAGCCGAGGCAGAAGAGCGTGGCATTGACGTGTACGACGTTATGAACGAGCACGCTGCAGAGATTCCTGCAGGTAGCCATGGTATGCTTTGCTGCTTCAGCGACGTTATGAACTACATCCACTGGACCCACGCAAGCCCAACGTTCACTAACTTTGAGCTTGATCCAGAGCGTTTCAATAAGTACACCTTCTATCGTGCAATTTTGGAGAACACCGCCCTACTCGTCCGTGGCCACATTGACCTGGTCAAAGAGGCTACCGGCAATGAGCCAGACGAGCTCATCTTTGCAGGCGGAGCTTCCAAGAGCCCTCTGTGGGCACAGATTGTTGCCGACGTTACCGGCAAGAACGTTCGCATTCCAGAGGTCAAAGAGGCAACTGCTCTGGGCGCCGCTGTTCTTGCGGGATACGGCGTGGGCATCTACCCAAGTATCGCCGAGGGCGCAAAGCGCGTTGTTAAATGGGATAAGACATTCTCCCCCAACCCAGACAACAAGGCTGTTTACGACCAGCTCTATGTCCAGTGGAAGGATGTTTACAAGAGTCAGCTTGAGCTTGCAGAAGAGGGCAAGGTCAAGAGCATGTGGAGAGCACCTGGTCTGTAAGCACCGGGACTCCGCCGCGCCACGGTTACGCGTGGCACGCAAAAAGAACGTTTGGTCGCAGTACAAGTTGCGCCTGAAAGGAAAGCAAGATGTTTATTGTCAACGAGAACGATTTTGAGTATAGGTGCGGAGATCACGGCCCTAAGTACCTGATGAAGGGCCCTCGCATGAACTATGCCATGGTCCAGTTCCAGCCAGGCCAGGATTTCCAGGCCCACTACCACAACATCATGGAGGAGAACTTCCACATCCTCCAGGGTAAGATTGACATTGTGGTTGACGGTGAGGTCCACACCCTCTCAGCTGGCGACTTCATCCACATTGAGCCCGGCGAGGTCCACTACGTCAACAACCCTTATGACGAGCCAATCGTCATGGTCTCAACCCTTGCTCCTTTCCAGGAGGTCGACAAGGTTGAGGTAGA
>CAURLG010000026.1:0-8655 GCA_963525825.1 uncultured Atopobium sp.
CGTGCCGTCTACACGTTTTTGCCGTCTTGAAGGCGCTTTCCGATTTGGCACAGGGAAGCAAAGACGAAAGGATAAAAATGGATTGTTCCTCAGAAACCCCCCAGAATTATTCCGCTCACGCAGCTGTTGATTTGCACAGTATGCATACGCATACCTGCGGAGAGCTTCGTGCAGAGCATATCGGTCAGACCGTTACGCTCACTGGTTGGGTTTGGCGTCGTCGTGACTTTGGAGGCCTGATCTTTGTTGACCTTCGTGATCGTGAGGGTTTGACACAGATTCTATTTGACCCTGATGTTGATGCAGAAACATTTGCAACTGCAGAGACTATTCGTCCTGAGTGGCCTGTTTTGATTTCTGGTACGGTTCAGCATCGTTCTGAAGGTCAGACTAATGAGGCTCTTGCTACCGGTGAGGTAGAGGTACTTGCTTCAAAGATTGAGGTTCTTAACACTAGTGCAGTTCCACCATTCCAGATTGAGAACCACATTGATGTTAACGAGGACCTTCGCCTGAGGTATCGCTATGTTGACCTACGCCGTCCTCAGATGGCACAGAATCTTCGTATGCGTTCTGATTTTGCGTTTGCGCTTCGTGAGGCTTTCCATAAGCGTGACTTTACTGAGGTAGAGACTCCAGCACTGTTCAAATCCACTCCTGAGGGAGCTCGTGACTTCCTGGTTCCTTCCAGAATGCAGGGTGGAAACTTTTACGCACTGCCACAGTCTCCACAACTATTGAAGCAGCTGCTGATGATTGGCGGCGTTGAGCGCTACTACCAGATTACTAAGTGTTTCCGCGACGAGGACCTTCGTGCAGATCGTCAGCCTGAGTTTACACAGGTTGATATGGAGATGGCATTTGTCCGTGAGGAAGATGTCATGGCCGAGCTTGAGGATATTCTGGGCGATGCATTTGCAAAGATGGGCATTGAGTTCCCAGCTCCACTGCGCAAGATTCAGTACTGGGACGCAATGGATACCTACGGCTCCGATAAGCCTGATACCCGCATTGGTATGGAGCTCCACGATGTCTCTGAGGTCTTCAAGCAGTCCAGCTTTAAGCTCTTTAGCTCTGCTGCTACAACCGAAGGCCAGTACGTCAAGGCAATTAACGTTAAGGGTGCAGGCACCTGGCCACGCTCTCAGGTTGATAAGCTTGCCGAGGTAGCCGCTGGCTTTGGTGCCAAGGGACTTGCATGGGTCGCCTTCAAAGAGGACGGTTCCGTGGGAGGTCCTATTACCAAGTTCTTCTCGCCAGAAGAGCTTGAGGCACTACGTGCAGAGATGTCTGCTGAGGCAGGGGACTTGATTCTCTTTGCTGTGGGCGGCCGCCTGGAGACAGATGAGATTCTTGGTGGTATGCGCCTGCATATGGCAAAGGTCTTGGATGTACCGCGAGAAGGTCATGATTTCCTCTGGGTTGTTAACTTCCCTCTGTTCCACTGGGATGAGGAAACTCAGTCTTATGCCTCTGAGCATCAGCCCTTTACGCTTCCTCGTGAGGATGAGCTTGACCTTCTGGACACTGACCCTCTGGCTATGGGCTCGTATACGTACGACTTTGTCATGGACGGCTTTGAGGCTGGCGGTGGCGGAATGCGTATTCACAATGCTGACCTTCAGCTTAAGATTCTGGAGAAGCTCGGCTTTACTGAAGAGCGTGCAAAGGCTCAGTTTGGCTTCTTGATGGAGGCTCTGACGTTTGGCGCACCTCCAATGGGCGGCTTTGCACTTGGTCTTGACCGCGTATGCATGCTGCTTGCAGGTGCTGATTCCATCCGCGACGTCATGGCCTTCCCAAAGACTACTTCTGGCTCTGATCTGATGTCCAGCGCTCCTTCGCCTGTTTCTAATGAGCAGCTCAAAGAGGTTTCGCTTCAGACGCTTCCAAAAGAGGCATAAGCAAACCAAGCAACGCAAGACAGTAAGGTACATGGTGTTTTAGAAATGAACGATGTTTCTGTAGAAGAAAAAGCTCCATCTGCTCGCGCTGAGTTAAAGGTAATCTTGGACCATTTTGGCGCGTATAAAAAGGACTTTGTTATGTCGGGACTCTGTGTGTTTGCAGAGTCCCTACTCGAATTAGTGATTCCTGTACTCATGGCCCAAATTGTTGACCAGGGTATTTTACAGGGTAACCTTCAGACTGTTTTTGTAAACGGTGCCGTTATGGTTATCTTTGCTCTTCTCGCCATGTTTGCCGGCATTGGCTATGCTCGCTACTCGGCAAAAGCGGCTATGGGACTAGGCGCCCAACTCAGACAAGATGAATATCGCCGAATGGAAGAGTTTGCTTTTGCAAATCTTGATAAATACGATTCATCTTCTTTGGTTACGCGTTTGACTTCTGATGTAACCATTATTCAGAACGCCTTTGCAATGGGTACGCGCCCGTTTATGCGTGGACCAATTATGCTGGTCATGGGCTTGGTTATGGCGTTTATTATGAGCCCAGAGCTGGCAGTAGTGTATTTTGCCGTGCTGCCTTTCTTGGCTATTGCACTCTTCTTTATTGTGAAGCGCGTTGGTCCTTTGTATCGCGTTATGCAAAGTGCAATGGATAAGCTTAACGAGGCTCTGCAGGAAGACTTTGCGGCCGTGCGTGCTATTAAGGCGTATGTCCGAGAAGGATATGTCTCCGAGCGCTTTGAAAAAGTTAATACCCAGTATGCGCAGACTGCTACAAAGACCTTTGGAACGTCCGTCTTAAACCTGCCTATTTTCCAGGCTTCAATGTATGTCACTAATGTGGCTATTCTTTGGTTTGGTGGCCAGATGATTATGGCTGGCAGACTGGGCGTTGGTGAGCTCACGGGCTTCATGAGTTACGTACTGCTTATCATGAACTCTCTTATGATGATTTCTGGCGTGTTCTTGCTTACTGCTCGCGCCATTACTAGCGTGCGTCGAATTGGAGAGATTCTTTCCGAGGAGCCTGCTATTGAGTCTCCAGAGCACGGCCTGACTGATGTTAAGAACGGCGCGGTTCGTTTTGAAAACGTGTCCTTCAAGTACAGCCAGAGCGCTGAAGAGGACGTCCTTGAAGACATTAACCTCTCGTTTGCGCCAGGCTCTACTGTTGGTATTCTCGGCGGCACCGGCTCCGGAAAAACTACCCTTATCCAGCTGATTGCTCGCTTGTACGATGCAACTGAGGGCACCGTGTTTGTTGGCGAGAATGACGTCCGCTCCTACAATCTTGTTTCACTTCGTGACGCAGTGTCTGTTGTCCTTCAGAAAAATGTGCTGTTCAGCGGCACCGTCCGCGACAACCTGCTCTGGGGCGATCCCAATGCAACTGATGAGGAGCTGCTTCACGCGTGCTCTATTGCATGCGTTGATGAGTTCCTAGATAGGATTGGCGGCTTGGACGGAGACCTTGGTCAGGGTGGCGTCAATGTTTCTGGTGGCCAGAAGCAGCGCCTTTGCATTGCGCGTGCACTTTTGAAGAAGCCAAAAATCATCATTTTTGATGACTCTACTAGTGCAGTTGATACTGCAACCGACGCAAAGATCCGCGCAGGCCTTGCTGAGCTTGCTGACATGACAAAGATCATCATTGCCCAGCGTGTGAACTCGGTTATGGACTCAGATCAGATTGTTGTTCTTGATAACGGTAGGGTCCATATGACTGGCACTCACACAGAACTTCTCGCCAAGAGCCCTATCTATAGAGAACTGTATGAGTCGCAGATTGGCGGTAGTGAATCAGACATTGATGCTGCTGGTAAGGATGTGTCACATGGCTAATCGCGCAGGAGGAGCACGTCCTCAAAACATCGGACATACCATTAGAGTGTTTGTCTCGTACTTAGGTCATGCTAAGAAGCGCCTTATGTTGGTGGCACTTCTTGTTTCTATCAGCGGTTTAGCAGCGCTCCTTGGCACCTACATGATTAAGCCTGTTGTTGCTGCAGTGGGCAGGGGAGACGTAAACGCATTTACCAACCTCATTGTATTTACAGCGGTTGTGTATGCAATTGGCGCTCTTACCAGTGTTGGTTACACGCAAATTATGGTTCGTGCTGCTCAGAGGATTGTTTTTGACATCAGACGAGACCTTTTTGAGCACATTGAATCGCTGCCCCTAAGATTCTTTGACCAGCGTACTCGCGGCGATATCATGAGCTTCTTTACAAATGACGTGGATACCATCTCGGAAGCGCTCAATAACAGCTTTGCCAACCTTGTTCTGGCGTTTATTCAGATGGTTGGCACGCTTGTATTGCTCATTGTTCTTAACTGGCAGCTGACGCTCATCACTATTCTCTTTGACGTTTTGATTGTGGTTTATGCACGCTACGCAAGTAAGCGCTCTGCCAAGCATTACTCGGTGCAGCAAAAAAGTCTTGGTGTCCTTAATGGTTTTGCAGAAGAAACAATCTCTGGCCTTAAAGTGGTTAAAGTTTTTAATCACGAAGATGCCAACTTTACTGATTTTCAAAAGGTTAATGACGAGTTACGGCACTCTGGAACAAGTGCTCAGGGTTACGCAGCCACTATGGTCCCTATCACGGTTTCATTGACGTATATCAATTACGCTGTGGTCACCGTGGTTGGCGCTCTACTTGCCGTAAACGGACACGCGGATGTTGCAAGTCTTGCATCCTACCTGGTCTTTGTTCGCCAGGCAGCCATGCCGTTCAACCAGTTCACACAGCTCTCCAACTTCCTGCTTACCGCTCTTGCCGGTGCCGAGCGCATCTTTGCGGTTATGGAGATGACTCCCGAGGTTGATGAGGGCAAGGTTGACCTGGTTCGCGTTAGTGGTTACGAGTTAGGAGAAGAGTCCTGGGCTTGGGTCACACCGTCTGGCGAGAAAACCCCTCTTGCTGGAGACGTTCGCTTTGATGACGTGACCTTTGGATACGACGATGATCAGACGGTCCTTGCAAACCTCACCCTGTTTGCAAAGCCTGGTCAAAAGATTGCATTTGTTGGCTCAACCGGCGCTGGTAAAACAACTATTACCAACCTCATTAACCGCTTCTACGATGTTCGTAGCGGAACCATCACCTACGACGGCATTCCAATCAATGACATCAAGAAGTCTGCACTAAGGTCCTCCCTGGGCATTGTTTTGCAGGACACACATCTGTTCACGGGTACCATTGCGGACAATATTCGCTTTGGTAAGTTAGACGCCACTGATGACGAGGTTATTGCTGCAGCAAAAATCGCAAACGCAGATAAGTTTATCCGCCGTATGCCACGTGGCTACAACACCGTACTTACCTCTGACGGCGCTAACCTTTCCCAAGGTCAGAGGCAGCTTCTGGCAATTGCGCGTGCTGCTATTGCCGATCCTCCCGTGCTTATCTTGGACGAGGCAACTTCCAGTATTGATACGCGTACTGAGGCACTTATCGAGAAGGGCATGGATGCCCTAATGGCAGGTCGTACTGTCTTTGTGATTGCTCACAGGTTATCTACGGTTCGTAATTCGGACGCCATTATGGTTCTGGAGCACGGTCGTATTATTGAGCGTGGTACTCACGATGAGCTTATTGCAAAGCATGGAGAGTATTATCAGCTGTATACGGGCTCGCGTGAGCTGGAGTAGGGGCATTTTATGTTTGAAGCGTTAGCTGTGGCTCTTGGTGGAGCTCTGGGTAGTTTAGGTCGCTGGCAATTGGGAGTCCTCTTTAAACAGTGGATTCCTAATCTGCCAGTTGGTACGTTTGCTGCAAATGTTGTTGCAGGTTTGATTATTGGCTTTGTGACGGGGCTTGATCTTGCAAGTCCACTTCAGCCACAGGTCAAGCTATTCTTAGCCGTGGGCCTTTGCGGAGGACTTTCGACCTTCTCGACCTTCTCAAATGAAACTCTTACCTTTATTCAAGCAGGCAATTGGGCTGCTGCAGGTGTGAATATTGCGGTCAATGTTATAACGTGCCTAGTTGCTGTTTTTATTGGATTGAAGTTATCGGCTATTGTGTCGTAAAACAATCAATTCAAACGTCTAAATTAAAAGCTAGATATCCTTCTTTTGGATACCTAGCTTTTTAATTTGCTTCCTTTTAAATACCGCTGTTGCGTTTTATTTTGTCATCTTAGGCAGTACAAAGAGCACAATTCCCATGGTAACAAGAGGAATACAAGCTACGCACACAAGTACAAAGAGTGCATTCTGAGCTCCTGCAAGGGTGCTCGTAGCTAAGTCTGTAGCTCCAAGCTGAGAAGCCGCTACAACGCCAGAAATAACGCTGGTGCCCATAGCGCCAAAGAGCTGCTGCATTGTGTTAATAACAGCATTTCCATCAGCCTTGCGGCCTTCCGGTAAGTGTCCCAAAGCTACCGTAAAGTTGTTTCCCATCTGAAGTGCCTGACCAATGGCAAAGATGGCAAAAATGTATGTAATCATTTCTACGGTAAGCTGGTGAACAAAGAGCAGCAAAAGGAGCATGCTGGTAAGGCAGCAAAGAATGCCTGTAACAATAGGCTTTTTCGCTCCTAGCTTGTCTAAAATCTGGCCAGAAATTGGTGCCATAACTGCGCCAATAGCACATCCTTGAAGCATCTGAGCTCCTGCTGCAGTGGCACCTGCACCCAGTACTAGCTGGGAGAAGTTAGGCAGAAGATATGACTGACCAAGAATAATAAATTGCAGAGAAACAATAGCAAAGAGCGAGAGTATAAAGCCCTTCTCGCTAAATACCTCAAGGTTAATGATAGGAATTTTTGGAGATTTATCCGATTGCTCCTTGTATTTAAAGGAGTTCTCGTGACGTACAAAAAGCGCAAGCGAGCCCACAAAAATCACCATTGCAAGCAAAACAGGAATGCTAAGCAGACCAAACGCGCTGGACTCGTCAATAACAAAGATGAGCGCAATAAAACTCACGGTAAGAAGGAACCAGCCAAAGACATCAAAAGAGATCACTTCAGTTTCATGACTCTGTTGAATTGAACTAATTCCCAGCACAAACGCCACAATCAAGAAGGGGAGAAGACCGGCAAAGATCATTCGCCATCCAAGATGTTCTGCAATCCAGCCACCAGCTGAAGGTCCTACTGCAGGTGCAACGGCGGTAACAAGCATACCAATGCCCATCATGACACCCATGTTTTTAAGTGGGGCCTGTTCGGTGATGATGTTGAACATTAGTGGTAGCGCTAGACCGGTGCCGATTCCTTCTAAAATACGGCCAAGCAGCAATAACATAAACGTTGGAGCAGCAAATCCACAAAGAATGCCGCTGATGTAGAAGATCATGGCTACGGTAAAGATACTTTTTGTCTTGAATCGTCTGTTTAAAAACGATGACATAGGCATGATAATAGCAAGAATCAAAAGGTACGAAGTAGTCATCCATTGTACCGTTGAGGTGCCAATAGAAAATTCCTCCATTAACGTTGGAAACGTCACGTTCATGGCGGTTTCTACGACAACTCCCGAGAAGGACATAATTCCTGTTGCAATTACAGAAAGAACAAGTTTTGCGTTGAGCTCTCTTTTAAACATACAATCCCTTCTTTTCTCGGCGGTACATCGTAACACTATTCAAAGTAGGTTTTATAGCTGTTGGCGTATTCATCGTGGTTCTATAAGTAGGCAAAAAAACGGGGTGGTTTTAAACCACCCCGTTCTACTTAGTAATATTGCGTGTTAGCAAGCTGTTTATTTAGCTTTGCCCTGGTTAGCAACGGCGTTAATCTTTGCCTCAATGACAGCTGGATCGCCAATATAGTGCTTGTCTACAATGTTCCAATCCTTGTCAAAGGTGTATGCGCAAGGAATGCCAGTTGGGATGTTAACCTCAAGAATCTCTTCTGGAGTGAGGTGCTCAAACTGCATAACAAGAGCGCGAAGGCTGTTGCCGTGTGCAGCAATAAGAACACGCTTACCTGCCTCAAGCTGTGGCTTGATCTCCTGCTCAAAGTAAGGCCATGCGCGTGCAATGGTGTCCTTCAGGCACTCAGTGTAAGGAAGATCCTCTGCTGGAACATCGCGGAACATTTCCTGAACGTGAGGATCGCGCTCGTCGCCTGGCTCAAGAGCTGGTGGCTGAACATCAAAGGAACGACGCCAAATCTTTACCTGCTCCTCGCCGTGCTCGGCAGCTGCATCAGCCTTGTTGAGGCCCTGAAGTGCACCATAGTGGCGCTCGTTCAGACGCCAGGTCTTATGAACAGGAAGCCAGTTACGGTCAAGCTCATCAAGAACATGATTCAGAGTGTGAATAGCACGCTTGAGCAGAGAGGTGTAGCAAACATCAAAGTCATAGCCAGCCTCTTTGAGAGCACGGCCGCCAGCTGCTGCCTCCTCGTGACCAGTCTCGGTAAGGTCAACGTCGGTCCAACCAGTGAACAGGTTGAGCTTGTTCCACTCAGACTCACCGTGGCGAACAATAACAAGGTGCATGTACTGATCTTCAGCCATTAGGCTTCCTTTCTACGCGTCAAACTTTGTGCACCATACGTGGTAAACACCAAGTTTTTGGCAATACTTTACATACAGGTGCAAGACAAAACGCTTGCGAATAATATTCTACCGCACACCGAAAAATACGTGCGAATCAATGTCTAAAAGATTTTGCATATCGCGTGTGCCAACTTTGAACTGCCTCCCATTTCTTGGACACGAGAAATGGGAGGCAGTTCAAAACACACCTAAGTCGGATAATCTGTTAAAAAGACGTATACATGACGC
>CAURLG010000027.1:0-8479 GCA_963525825.1 uncultured Atopobium sp.
TCGAACTGCCTCCCATTTCTTGGACATAAGAAATGGGAGGCAGTTCATATGCGGGTGATTATGATTCTGCAGCGTGTTAGCGTCGGCTTTTAGGCCTGGCGCACAAAATAGCGCAGCTTTCTTGTGTTCTGCTGAAGAATCGACATGTTCTTAATCAAGATAGCAGGCAGCTAGGCGGTCGCACTACCTGATATGCATCTCTATGCATAAACTTTATTTAATATGCTGAATAATGAATAGGAATATATAAAGAATTTAACTATAGGTAAATTCTGTATCTACGGAACACACCTAAGTCGGATATTCTGCTCAGATGCGGGCATTTTACACATCTAATGACGATAATCTGCACGTTTGAGGTATTTTCAGCGTAATGTATACGTCTTTTTAACAGATTATCCGACTTAGGTGTGTTTTGAACTGCCTCCTATTTCTCGTGTCCAAGAAATGGGAGGCAGTTCAGCGACAAGGCGTTTTTTGTGTATGTAACGGTTCTTAGGCGAGAAGAACGTGATGTAGATCTTCTACCGTATCTACAATTGCAACCGCATCCGCATCGATAAGCTCCTGTTTATTGGTCGTTTTTCCATACAAAACGCCAATGCACGGAATCTTATTTGGGAATGCTGCTTCCATATCAAAACGGCGGTCCCCTACCATAACGCTTTCAGAAGCATCAAAGCCAAGCTGGCGCATAACGTGAGCAATAGCAGTGATTTTATCGGTTGCTGCCTCATCTATTCTTCCAGCATAGGCATCAAGAACACCAATAAGGTTGTTGTCCCTAAGCCCCATCTCTAGCATAGGCTGATTCTTTGAACTTGCTACCGCAACCTTTTTACCGGCGACGTGAAGGTCATCGATGAGGTCTCTCATACCCTCAAAGAGTGGCCATTTTCCTGTAGTTACATAAAGCTCTCGATAACGCTTAGTAACCGCAACAGCATCCTCATGGCTTAAGCCAAAGACTAGCTCAAACGCATAAGGAAACGGCGGTCCTACAAGCTTTTTAAGGTCTGATTCTATAAAGTCTGTGTGGCCGCAGTCTGTCATTGCCATCTTTGCGGTAGAAACAATGGTGGGCAACGTGTCTGCCATAGTCCCATCAAAGTCAAAAATAATAAGCGAGCGATTCTGCAGATCTGAAACTGCATCAGAAGTTACCAGTGCTTTGTTTGTATCAGTTACGTTTTGCATTATTGCCATGTCAATCCAATCATCTACGTATGTGAGTATACCGTTCACGACGCAAAACTAACCAGTCAATGACATTTTCTTCTCGCCTGCCGAATTAACTATTGACAGCTGAAATGTCGTACACCAGCTAAGGTATATAGTTAACTATAGATGAATCACTATGCCTAACTTGGGAGGTGTATGATGACTCGTCAGGAAAATAATCCAGAAGCTAAGCAACCTGGAAGAAACAGGCTTGGAAAACTCTATCCGTCTCTCGTCAATACAGACGTTCTGCCTGATGAGTCTCTAAACGCTGCTCAAAATAATCAACATGTTGGTTCTATTGATCAGACTGGTTGGCATACAAAGCTCAATATTGAAGCGCTTTCTCTTACACTTACAGAGTCCACCACCCCTCTAGAAGTGCTTAAACATTTTGTAACTACAGCATTTTTGCGTGAAAAAGATTCTCATCGAAAAGGTGGGTCTGTTGCTATCCCGCCAAGCGATTTTGAACTGCATCTAGCCCAGCGACTAAAAGATGCCGGTGTTCTCGATGCGCAAGACATTACTATCCCCTGCCGCGTGGTGCGCCTGCGTACCAATGGCCTCTTTTATCTGCGCGCTAATCAAAAAGCACTTTCCTATGAGCAGAAGATTCAACTCCTTACTATTGAAAGCGCACTAAACACTGCCCTCTTTGCAGAGCGATACTTTTTTGATGCAAATATGGCATCTGAGCTTGACTTGCTTGCTTTTGAGCAAAAGATTGTTTCTACCATGATGAAGCAATCTCGCCCCCGCTGCGCCACCACTCAAAGCACCCAAGAAGATGGCGAATGGGTTGTCCGCAAAGCCATCTCTCTACACATTGAAAGCCTGCGTCTATCTCAGCGTCTTGTCACTGAGTTTAGGACCAACGTACACAAGGGAATTGCCGCCTTTAGAGTGCACCTAGCCCTACCAGAGCAATTTCCAAAAAGCTTTCTTGGCGCAGATAGAAGTATCAAAGAAGCAACCTTTGATGACCTCAGCCGTGCGGCAACCGCTTACAACTTACACCTTGGTATGCTCATCACCGCAAGTGCTTTTAGAAGCTCGAAGAGGATTAACGAGGTATGGCTCTCTGGCATATGCAATACAAACAAGCTGCATGCCTGTCTTTTCTCGTTCCACATTACTCGCAAGCAATTTGAAGATACAAACATTACAGAAGATACTAATCCGCTTTCTGTGTATAAGCTCTGGAACGCGCAAATTGACGAGGCAGATGGCATTCTTCATGCAGTACAGCCGCTCTTTACCTTAGACGATGAGATTTTCTGTCCACCAAGCAGGTACGATTTTGTTGAGTCTTCTCAAAAACGCCTTGATAGCGTCGCAGCTCACGCACTAGGCACTGATGAAGTGTCGGGGCTTTCTATTGATGAAGGTCAGGCGCGAGAAGAAATTATCACCAAAATTTTGCGCAACCTCTCTTCTTCTACAGAAGAAAACGTCCGCACTATCTTGTCGTATACCGCAAACTCTACCGATCCTACGGTGCGAGCAGCTGGAGAACGCGTGGTTTCTCGCTTTATTAAGGGCACGCTTGCAGAAGATGACTTTGAGGCTATTTCAGAAGAATTTGTTGACGGAGGCGTTCTTTCCTTGGCGGTCACCAAGGCCCAGCGTCTTATTAGCGAGAAAAACTATCAAGACGCAGAACTGCTCCTACGTGAAGCGCTGGACTCCGTTGATGGCAATAACACCTACACGGACTCAAGCACTACTCAGTGGCGCGTCTTTATGAACTACGTTGATCGCGTGCTCTACAACAGAATTCTCTCTAATCCCGAGAAAAACACTCGTCTAGCTCCTATGTCTTACTTTGAGGCTCACCTTCTGATATCTATTGCTCAGACGCTTCAGGGACAAACTCAAAGTGCTCTTCAGCACGCGAGAAGGGCTGTTGAGATTGCTCCTCTTAGCATGAGTGCAAGGCTACACCTCTCCCACTGTCTTGAAGAGTCGCTGGACATTACTGCAGCGGCAGATGAACTCAAGAAGCTCCTGCTGCTTGCCCATGACCCCGAGAGTATCGGATTTGGCTATTATCGCATGGCGTTCTTCCAATGGAGACTCAGGCATCTGAAAGCCGCCCAAGCTTGCTATCAGTTTGCTTTGAAGTTCTTACCAGGAGCTACATTTATTATTGGTACCGAGACAGCAATTCTCGCGCAAAGTGAGCCTGAGTTTAGCTGCGAAGATATGAACGATGATGAGATTTACGCCACACTCATAGAAAATCAAATTCCTGTTGCTCCGACAGATGAAGTCTCTACTATTTTCTTGGATGGTACGCGAGCCTCGCTTGATGCAGAGCTTTTTAGTGTGGCCAAGAACTTCATGATGAACCTAGGAATAATGACTAAAGATGATGTCTACTTTGACATGCTCAACTCCATTGAAGGAGAGCCGGATAGATGAGATAACTCAACTCAAACTCACAAAGAATTGGCATAAAAAAGGAGTTCCGATTTCTCGGAACTCCTTTTGCACAATGTGCTGTGGCTTTTACAGCTCATTCATTACGCGAACAAGCTTTACCGCATAGTTCTTATCCATTGCCCACGTACCAGCAAGCTTGCGGATAATGTTTGCCTTCCTAGAAAGAATCCAAGCACTGTAGCGAGGGTCAACTTTTTGAGCCTCGCTTGGATCAACGGTCAGTGGCTCATAACCTGCGTATGCACGAAGGTGCAAAGCCTGTGCACGAAGTCCCTTAAGAACGGTATCAAATGAGAGTCCGCGCGCTCCGTTTCCAGTTGCACCCATACCACCAAAGTTGCACTGCTCAGGAAGGACATCGCCACCAAAGCGGAGGTTACCTGTCTCAATCATGACCTGTGCATAGAGAAGTTCTGGACGAACTCCCTCGTCAATTGCAGCCTGCCATAGCTGGTTTACAAAATCGGTTCCTGTTGCAGCGCCCTTCTCGGCATAGACAGCTGGATAAGCAGAACCTACGCGCTTGTTGAAATCTCGCTGAAGATCCTCTTTCGTGACAAGAGGCGCTCCAAGAACGCTAGTGCGATCAGAGAAATTACCACGAGTTGGCTCAATTGGAGAACCGTCATCAGCTGGAGTGTTGTTAGCGTCTCTATTATCTCCGCCATTACCACCGTTGTTGTTATCTGCAGACTTGATGTTAAGAACGCCATTTGCATCTGCATAAGCAACACGACCATCAGGAAGAGTGACATTTTGAGAGCGCAACAATCCATTACTCTGGTCGAAGTAATAGTATGAGCCGTTAATTACCTGAAGACCAAAGAGAGCACCGTGCTCTTTTGTATTTGGATCAAAGTACCAGGTCTTGCCATTTGGAGTATTAAACCAACCAGAAACAAGAGCACCATTAGATTGAGCCCAAGCCCAGACATTATTAGGCATCTCTACCCAGTCATTAGCCTTCATGCCGCTATTGGCATCAACGTAGTATGAGCCGCTAGCTGTGATAACAAGTCCAGTCTTCATCAGTGGATATTCAGCATTCTCATCAAAGTAGAACCACTTGCCGTTAGACATGTACTTCCAGCCAGAGTAAAGAGTACCGTCGTCATTAAGCCAGATCCAATCTCCATTAGCAAGATTGACCCAACCACCGTAAATCAGACCACGATTCTGATCAATGTAGTACTTCTTGTTTCCGTCAGTCATAAGACCAAAGGTAGCGTGATAGCTGTTGTTAGCATCAAAGTAGAACCACTTGCCATTTGGCATGTACTTCCAACCTGCGTGCAGAGAGCCATCTCCTGTCGCCCAAGACCAAGAATCATCAGCCTGGTGGACCCAGGAATTCTTTGCCATTCCATTAGTCTCATCAAAGTAATAAGACTTACCTGAAATGGTCCTCTGGCCAAGAGCGGCAGCGTTATGAGTTGCAGCTGCGTCAAAGTACCAAACTTTACCATTTGGCGTAGTAAACCAGCCAGAAACAGCAATTCCCCTAGCATCAAAATAATGCCAGCCATCATCGTCTTTAAGCCATCTGCTTACGTAAGCAGTGCCGTTGTCATCAGAATACATCCATCCTTCAGCAGCTCTGCGCCAGCCATAGGATTCTTTAATCTTAGCGTCATAGTTTGTCTGGCGGGTTACTTCTTGACCATCAGAAGATCTTGCTGTGATATACAGGGTGTAACGGCCGCTAGCAGGAAGCGTAAAGGTAGATGAAGTTGCCGTAGTGTTAGATGCAACCGTTACCTTTGTTCCATCTGGACCAACATAGCTGTAAGTAAATGTTGCGTCAGTAACTACGCCAGTAAGAACTGGCTTTAGAGTGACGTCACTATCCTTTTGAGCTACTGAAACACTACTCATGCTCCACCAGGTATCAGAGCTGTACATTTCCCAAATTGCCCATGCATCTGCCCAGCCAATATAGTCAATCTTGGAATTATCGCCAAGGTCTTTAAACTCAGCAGCATGTGCTGGATTAGAGATGAATTGATGCTCAATAATTACGCCAAGAATTCCCTTTTGACGAGCATAACGGACAATACCGTAATAATCGGACTCATCGCCATTCTCGTAATAGTCTGTTCCGTATTGGTCGTTGTAGCCACGTTCTGTTGCGCCGTCACCGCGGGTAACAATACCAACTTTATTTCTGAGGTAATAGTTAACCTTGCCGGCAAAAATTTGACCGGAGAGATAAAGATCATAGTTGTAGCTTACCTTATGAGGAACAAGTACCTCTGAGCCCGTTGCAGATGCAGGGCCGGCATTGTAGTGAAGCGAGATGATGGCACAAGCGTTTGCGTCAACAGCACGCTGTACGCGCGTCTTGATCGATGGATCCTCGTGTTCTCCACGAACAACAACAACCTGTACACCCCATTTTTCCAGATACTTCTTGGCATACATGGCAGTTGCCCAAGCCAGATCTCCCTCTTTGAGTCCAAAGTAGGTAGCACCTGGATCTCTGCCTTCAAGGCCATCACTGTGACCTGGGTCAAGCGCAATAGGTCTGCCAGTTGCACGAGCAAGTGCTACGGCATCTTTTAGCGATTCACTCTGGATAATGTTTCCTTGGGCATCCATTGTGGTGTAGGTAGTTGCATATGCGTTTTGAACTGTTGTTGCAAACAATGCTGCGACAACAAAGAACAAAATAGCAAGCAATTTACCGCGAGTATTAAATAAGCTGCGTTTCATGCGGTCCTCCGAAAAGTATTGGTTTACTCCTCTTCATACTTGCTAAAAGTTTACACTAGACTGGCACGTCAACAATAAAAAACACAAGCTCACCGCAACTTGATTGGAACACTGTGATTTTCTCGACACTTGAAGATATTCTTGCAACCGATTTTGAAGCAGCAATCTTTGATTTTGATGGCACTATTGCTCATACGCACCATATTTGGAAGCTTGTTGACCAGGAGTTTTTTGAGTCGCGAGGAATCCCTTACACTCCAGAAATTGGTAAGATTCTCTCCCCTCTTGGATTTGAAAAGGGAGCCGAATGGGCAATTGCCACCTATGGGCTAAAGGAGGATCCAGAAGAGATTGTTGCCGAGTGGAAAGAGCTTAGTAAAAGCTTCTTTGTAAACTCCGTGCAGCTTAGACCTGGTGTTGTTGATTTTATTGGCAAGTTACAAGAAAAAGACATCCCTACTGCATTGGCAACTGTCAACGAGCCGGAGCTTCTTGCTCTCCTTGAACCTCGTTTACATCTATCCACTCTGTTTGATACTCAGGTGTTTGCAGCAGATGTTGGATCTGCAAAAGATGAGCCTCATCTGTATCTTGAGGTGCTTAAACGCCTTAATACTCCAGCCGAGAAAACAATACTGTTTGAAGATATTCCATTGGCTCTTCAGACAGGAAATTCTGTTGGCCTTATCACCTGTGCTGTTAATTGTGATGATGAGCATCAAGATATCGAGAAACTCTCTGAACTTGCCGACCTTACCATCAAGCATTGGTATTAAAGCTCTTGGTAACTGTAACTGTAAAAATAGCGATGTAACAAAAAAGGAGACCCGAAGGTCTCCTTTTGATGGTAGTGTTCGCAAGTACTAGATCTTGTGGACGCTAGAAGCCTGGAGCTTACCGTTCTGGCCGGTGGTAATCTCAAACTCGACAGGCTGACCCTCATCGAGAGTCTTGAAACCGTCCATCTGAATCTCGGAGAAGTGTACGAACAGATCGTCGCCATCCTCACGAGAGATGAAGCCGTAACCCTTGTCTGGATTAAACCACTTTACAGTACCCTGAGCCATTTCGTGCCTTTCTTTCTTAGCCCCGCAGGGCAAAACTGCGCCTGTGGAGCGCGATACCGTGACGTTTCGCCACGTGGAATATAATAACCTTAATCAACAACTTATGTGGCGAGAAACCACTCATGGAGATTTTCACACCATCTACCGGAAGAGCCACAGGTAATCAAGCTGTTTTCCAGCATTTATTTATGGATATATCTGCTATTAAACGTTTTTTATCTCATTAGTTGAGCATTTTTTCATAGAAGATAGAGAATTTGTATAGGATTAATTTACGGGAACAATAACAGACATATCAAACTATTATTTATATAGAAAGTTATCCCTTCAAAAAAGGATATGCCCATGAAAAAGAAGACATGTTTGTCCAGCAGGCCTTCAATGCAAAAGCTCATTGCAGTTGCTTCGTTGAGTGCAGCTCTACTTTGCGGACTCCACGCTACTCCTGCTCTTGCAGAGACTACTGATACTTCCACAGTAAGTGCTCCTGAATCAACTTCTAAATCCTATTATCCAAAGTGGAAAAAAGTTGATGGAAAGGTATATTTTTATACTGAAGATGGAACTATTCTAAAAAGTCAGTGGATTACTTATGACAGTCATCAATACTATGTAGATGAAACAGGTGCAGCAGCATCTGGTTTCTATACTACACCTGATGGCAAAACCTGGTATTTTGAGCCAGAGACATGGCTACCGCACGCTAGATATGGCTTATTTTATATTCTCGAAAATAAAAATACTCCTAATTATCACTACACTTACTACTGCGTAGATAAAGATAACGGCTTGATAAAAAACAATTGGGTTAAAACAGATAAGGGTTGGAGCTGGGCAGGCGCTGATGGTCGTTTTACTGAAGGATGGTTTACTGCTCCTAATGGTAAAACCTGGTATTTAACTAGTGAAATTGGTTCGGGTGTTCCGGTTATTGCTAAATCAGTTCCGGTCGATGGAAAGCTGTACTTCTTTGATACTTCGACAGGACTTTTACGAAATTCTTGGGTAAATATGGGCCAGGGTGTAGAAGC
>CAURLG010000028.1:0-8121 GCA_963525825.1 uncultured Atopobium sp.
TTCAGGTGTTTAAAAGAAGTGCGGTTATTTCCTAAAATATAGTCACCACAACCAATTCAGAAAGGAAATAACCGCAATGCAAACTCTACACGAAACTGAGCTCTCCTACACCCAAGATCACAAATTAGATCTTAACGGTATGGCACGAACACTGCTGGAAGACTTAGTTGAATAAATAATTATTAGCTCCTATTTCTACATTTAATTTATTAATCCGAGACCCTCAAAGTAGTCATAAAGTTCAGTTTTATACTTTTTAACAATTTCGCTCGCTCTCTTATTACATGAATCATAAATTATCGTATGATTCAAACGGGACATAATGATACAAATGGGCTATTGACTGAGTTTCTGTGTGTCTATCCTTTATAAGTTAGATAGAGCTAACCGAAAGGAGACGCATTATGTCTGAAACACCCTCAGTCAAGAAAAAAGGGCTGCAACCGAAGGACCTTATAAACATCGGTATCTTCACCGCTCTCTACTTCATAATCATCATGGCTGTGGCAATGCTGGGCTACGTTCCCATATTCATTCCATTGCTCTCCGTCATCTGCCCACTTATCGGAGGCATTCCGTACATGCTCTATATCACAAAAGTCAGGCATTTCGGAATGGTTTTCATCATGGGAACCATCCTCGGCCTCCTTATGGGTCTCGGTGGCATGGGCGTATATGCCTTTATTACAGGGCCAGTATGTGGTCTTCTCGCCGACCTTGTCCTCAGAAGCGGTAACTATAACAGCGCAGGGCGCGCCATAATTTCACACGGAGTCCTGAGCGTATGGTTGATAGGCAACTATATTCCCATCGTCATGAATCGCACGAGCTACTTCGCAGGTATCGCCTCTGGCTACGGACAGGAATATGCCAACGCCCTCTCCAGCTACATTCCTGACTGGAGCCTTCTACCTCTTGCTCTTGCTGCATGTATCGCAGGGTGTATCGGAGCCGTCATCGGCAAGAAACTCCTCCACAAGCACTTTGAGCGAGCCGGCATCGCATAATGAAAAAGAGGCTGTTCCTCTCAACTGCCAATAACCGAGGGCTCGTGCTTGATCCCCGCACTAAAGTGCTTGCCACACTCGTCGTCTCAACAATTATGCTTGGGTCTTATAACGTGGGGCCTCTCCTTGTGGTTAAGCCGTTGCTTATTGCAACGCCTTTCATCATGCTAGCCCTCTCTCACCATTTCCGCTCAGCAATCACCTACCTCACGTTATACGGGGCTGCAAGCGCTGTGGCAGCAATCGCGGAATCATACCTCACTGGAGTTGCTCTCTTTGCCACGCTAGGCATCTCGGGAATCGTAAGGCAGTTCGCCCCTGGTATTGCCATGGGAACCTGGCTAGTCACAACCACGTCAGTGAGTGAGTTCATGGCAGCATGCGACCGTATGCACATGCCTCAGGCAGTAGAAATTCCCTTTGTCGTAATGCTTCGATACTTCCCAGCGATAGCCGACGACTACCGACAGATAGCTGCTGCTATACGCATGCGCAGCAGTAAGACGTTCAGAAACCCTATCTCCGCTATCGAGAATTGCCTGGTACCTCTGCTTGTCTCGGCAGTGCGAGGCGGTGAAGACCTCTCTGCTTCGGCGCTTGTGCGAGGACTCGGTGGACCAACAGCTCGCACAAACATAAACGAAGCGCGCATGCGTGTACGAGACTGGATAGTAATCGCCTTTCTCGCCATAGCTACTATCTGCGCGGTGATTACGCCATTGCTCTACTACTAGGATTGAAATGATTGAGATAAAAAATGCATGCTACTGCTATCAGGCAAGCGAGAAAAACAGCCTCTCCGAGGTCAACCTTAACGTAGCCCCTGGTGAAGTAGTCTGTCTGACGGGTGCCTCAGGATCTGGAAAGACTACCCTCACAAGGCTCGTCAATGGCCTCATCCCCCATTATTATGAGGGGAAACTCTCGGGGAAGATTGAGGTCTGTGGTCTTACACCTTCCAACCACGAGCTTTGGGAACTAGCGCCAAAGGTCGGATCAGTCTTCCAGAATCCTAAGACCCAATTTTTCTGTTTGGATACAACCGGTGAACTCGCATTTGCATGTGAGAACCAAGGAATAACACCTGACAAGATACGCACACGCTTAAAGGACGTCGCCAACGCGCTTGAGCTCACAGATCTTATCAACCGCAGCTGCCTCTCACTTTCTGGTGGAGAAAAACAACGCGTTGCCTGTGGCTCGGCCACTATGCTTAACCCAGATGTTCTTGTCCTTGACGAACCATCCTCCAACCTTGACTTTGCTTCTATAGGGCTTCTCCGAAAGATTGTTGCAAAATGGAAAGCCGAGGGTCGCGTCGTACTCATCTCCGAGCATCGACTCCATTGGTTAGAGGGCATCGCCGATCGCATTGTTGTGATGCGCTCAGGCAGCGTGGAACGCGAGATTGCCTCCAAGCAATTCTACGCGGCAACAGCTGCTGAGGCGCATGCACTTGGGCTGCGCGCACCAACCTTCGCAGCTATTGCAGCTGAACAGTGCTGCACACGGGGCGAGAAAAACGAGTTTGTAGAAATATGGGATATGAACTATCACTATCCACAATCAGACCGTGGCATCAGCATTTCTCGTATCTCTTTTAGAAAAGGCGGCGTCACTGCCATCATCGGAAGCAATGGTGCTGGAAAGTCTACCTTTGCGCGCTGTCTCTGCGGTCTTGTTCGCAATTGCAAGGGAACCGTAGACGTCGGAGAAGGTCCTGCCCCACTCTCAAGCAGATCAAGAAACGGCTCCTTGGTTATGCAGGACGTAAGCCATCAGCTCTTCCAAGAGAGCGTGTTTGATGAGGTGCTTGCCTCCACGGGACGTGCCGACGAACACCTCACCCGTACTATACTTGCATCGTTAGACTTAACTGAACTGGCACAACGCCATCCACTCTCGCTTTCAGGCGGACAGATGCAACGTGTTGCACTTGCTGCAGCGCTTGCATCAGGGCGCAACCTACTTGTGCTTGACGAGCCTACAAGTGGACTCGACCTTGCTCATATGGAGCAGGTTGCCGAAAGCGTTACCGCCGCTGCGGCAGAAGGCCGAGCTGTTGTGGTTGTAACACACGATCCTGAGTTCATCAGAGCATGTTGCACCGACTTTGCCCGCATGGAAGACGGATCGTTTGTAGACCAAGGTGTGCTCAACGATACAGGTTGGTCAAACGTGTTGTCATTCTTTGAAAACGCTCTTCAAAAAAGCTAAGGGAACTGGAGACACAATGGACATTGCTGATTATGCCAACATGGGTGGCAACGTCCGTCGTGTGACGCACGACGCGAGAAGTTCCGTCTGGCGGGCAGAGGGAACTGATGGTCAGGGCATCATGACAATGCACGACGTCATGCCTGGAATCACCCTTATGTTCAACGACTTCACAAACGTATGGAACTTGGAGTCGGGCTTTACACTTATCCCAGGATCACGCATGCTCTGTCTGAACTACTGCCGTGAGGGAAGAATTGAGTGGGAGTCCGGAACCAGCTCATGCCTATACCTGGACACAGGTGATTTAGGCATCGACGACCACTCAAGACATGAAAGCCTCTTCCGATTCCCCTTTGGGCACTACCGAGGTGTCACCGTCTGCCTTGACCTGGACACGGCAGACAAATCTTTGCAATCTGTTTTTCCCGAGGGATTTCCGGTAAAAGTTGAACTACTTTACGAGAAGTTCTGTTTAGGTGACAAGCCAAGTGTGCTTCGCGGTGGAGCGTCCATCGAGCATATCTTCTGCGAAATGTACAGCGCTCAGGATTACTTTAGGGACGCCTACCTAAAACTCAAGATTATGGAGCTCCTGTTATTTCTCGGGAGCAGCATTCCTGAAGGTGGACGCATTGGACAGTATGGTCTCACGCGCGCCAAGGTTGACAAGATAAAGGATATAGAACGGGCCTTAACCTCCGATCTCTCTTCTCGCAAGACGCTCAAAGAGCTTTCTCAAGAGTTTGAATTCCCCTATGCCAGCATGCAACGATGCTTTAAGGAAGTCTATGGCACCAGTGTGCACGCATACCTCACGCGCTACCGTATGGCACAAGCTGCCACGCTCCTCCGAACAACCTCTAAGCCAATCGGTGAGGTGGCATTTGAAGTCGGATATACCAATGCTTCAAAATTTGCTTCCACGTTCCGTAGCGTTGTTGGTATGTCACCCGCAGATTACCGCGAAAACGCTGGTCTAGAAAGATAGGCGCGCTTCAATACGTTTCGATACGTTTCGATACGCTTGGAGCGTACCGCGACAATCGGGCTTTTCTCATTCTACGAGCCGTGAATACAATTTGCTCATACTCGTCGTTTGGGAGGACCCATGGACCCTAGTAAAAAGAAAAAGAGCAGTTGGATACAGCGGCTTGCTTTATTTACACGCGGACAGCGTCTAAAACTTGGAGCCTCGCTGTTATTTGCTGTGGTAGGTGTTGTTGGAGGCATTGTTCCCTTTTTTGCCGCCTACAAGTTGATTGCGCTCTCAATATCAGGCACCCTTGCCATCAGTGAAGTTGGACACTGGGCACTCATTGCCCTTCTCGGAGTAGCAGTTCAGGCAATAGGCTATCTAGCCTCATCATCGACATCACACAGCGTTGCCTACCATACGCTTGAAAACTTGCGAAACGCCGCGTGCAAACATCTTGCTGCATGCTCCCTCGGCGATGTTCAATCAGCGCCCTCTGGAGCACTTAAGAAAATAATCATTGACGATATTGAGCAAATGGAGCTACCTATTGCCCACGTTATCCCGGAATTTACCAGCAATGTGCTTCTTCTCATCTTGTGTTTTGCAATCGTGTGGTCAATTGATATCCGGCTGGCTCTCTCTATGCTCATCGCACCAGCCTTGTCAATTGTGCCTCTTTCGCTCCTTTTTAAAAACTTTGAACGAGACTATGCAGCGTACTGGACAGCAAGTGAGCGCGTTAACTCAACACTCGTCGAATACATCGATGGCATCGAAGTCATCAAGACTTTCAACCAAGCCGACTCCTCGTATGCTCGTTTTCGTAACGACATCTCTGAATTTGAGAAACTAACGCTTGCCTGGTATAAGTCTGCTCGTGTCCCCATGAACGCCATGTTTGCAATACTGCCAACGCTTCTTCTGGGTGTTGTACCAGTTGGATGCATTCTTGTAGCTTCGGGCAGTATCGACGTAGCTCAGATGGCTCTTGCATGTATGTTGTCAATCGGCGTCATTGGTCCTCTCACTAAAATTACGCAGTACACCAATATGTTCAAGGAAATCGAGAAGGTAATGGACAGCGTTAGTAAGCTGTTAGAGATGAAACCCTTGCCCGAAGTCTCCTCTCCCGCAATCATCACGTCCCATAATGTCTCATTCAAGAACGTCCGATTCTCATATTCCAACGAAGAAGTGCTCCACGGAATCTCTCTTGAAGTGCCTGAAGGTACCTCGTGTGCTCTGGTGGGACCAAGTGGTTCTGGAAAGTCAACAATGGCCAAGCTCATTGCTCGATTCTGGGACGCAGGATCAGGAACAATTTGTATTGGAAAAACTGACGTGCGCGATATACCACTTGATCAGCTAGCTGGTCTTGTAAGCTTTGTGACTCAAGACAATTTCCTCTTTGATCGAACAATCTTTGAGAACGTAAGGCTCGGACGTGAGGGCGCAACTGACGCCGAGGTAGAGCGCGCGCTTGCCGCTGCGCACTGTGAAGAATTGGCAGATAAGCTTGCAAATGGATTTGAGACCCTTTCCGGAGAAGCCGGAGGAGCTCTTTCGGGTGGAGAACGCCAGCGCATCTCTATCGCACGCGCCTATCTGAAAGATGCACCGATTCTTGTGCTCGATGAGGCAACTGCGTTCATAGACCCCGAAAGCGAAGAGCTCATCCAGCAGGCACTCTCAGAGCTTGCACGTGGAAAGACGCTGATAGTAATCGCGCACAGAATCTCAACGGTACGTAATTTTGACAAGATAGTAGTCATGGATTCCGGAAACATCGTCGCTGAAGGAACACATACGGACCTCCTTGGTTCAAGTGATCTCTATCACCGCATGTGGGAAGCACATATCTCCAATGGAACTCATGAAGTGAGAAAGGAGCAGCGTAATGTTTAGTGCGCTTATAAAAGTGGTGCGTTGGACGGGCAACAAGAAAACGCGAATTCTCTGTGGCTTTGCATACTCTTTTCTTATCTCACTTGTTTCTGCAGCACCCATCGCCATTGCCGCCTGGGCCATGTGCGGGTTTCTCGGCTTATCAAATGGCGAGAAACCCGATCTTAAAATTGCACTTACGGCTGGACTGGCCATTATTGCTTCGATTGCGCTACGCGCAGCACTTATGTGGTTGAGAGCACGAGCCGAGGAAACCGTAGCTGCAGAACGTTCCAACGAGGTGCGTATACGTATTGGAGAAGCGCTGAAACGCGTCCCTCTTGGTTACTTTGACAATCACCCATCAGGAGAAATTCTCTCGGCACTCACAACCGAGCTGTCATTTGTGGAAATCCACGGTATGCGCATGGTAGACATGCTTGGCAACGGATACATAACCGCAGCTGCAATGGTGGCGTTTCTCGCCTTCATGGATCTGCGGGCCTGCATCCTTGCATTGGCTGCGATTGCGGTAGCAACGGTGGTACTGGAGCTGATGTTCAAAAATTCTGCGCGTTTGTCGCCCGCGCAAAATGATGCACGCGAGGATATGGCTCAAGCAACGTTGGAATACATCCACGGTATGCCTGTTGTTAAGAGTTACCGGCAGGTAGATGCCGCTGTGTCTGCAGTGCGCTCCGCTTACGCACGTTCTAGAAATGTAAATCTCAAAACCGAGCTTGCTTTCCAACCCTTCAACGCCTTGCTTCTCTTTGTGACACGCAGTGCTTCGATTGGCGTCATTGTTATCGTATGTATCTCTTTTCTGAACGGCACGATATCTCTTCTTAACTTCTGCACGCTAGTGATGTTCTCCTTTATGCTGTTCCAATCAATCGAGGCTTGTGGCGATGCTGCCTACGTAATTGGACACATTGGAGAAGTTATCGACCGTCTTGACGCTATCGAATCCGCACCCGCAATCGATGACAATTGCAAAGCTGTAAAACTTGAGCATCACAACCTTGAGATGCATGACGTCTCATTTGCTTACGGAGATGGACCTCTTGTGCTCAACGGAATGTCTCTGACTATTCCCGAGGGAACAACTGCAGCTCTTGTTGGAGGAAGTGGTTCAGGTAAGACAACTGTTGCCAAGTTGTTTGCACGTTTCTACGATGCAACAGGCGGCTCCGTACGCATAGGAGGCCACGATGTACGTGAGCTTTCTTGCGACAGTATTCTTGAGGACTTCTCCATGGTTTTCCAAGACGTCTATCTTATGGATGACACGATTGAGCGTAATATTGCCCTCAGCAGGCCTGATGCACAATTTGAAGAGATTGTAGAAGCGGCAAAGGCCGCACGCTGCGATGAGTTCATAAAAGCTCTGCCCGAGGGCTATAAGACAAAAGTTGGAGAAGGTGGAGCGCGACTCTCTGGAGGCGAGAGACAACGCATCTCAATTGCTCGCGCAATTTTGAAAGATGCGCCTCTTGTTGTTCTCGATGAGGCCACGGCAAGTGTTGATCCAGAAAACGAAGCAGAAATTCAAGCAGCCCTTGCCCAACTCTGTAAAGGAAAAACTGTGCTTGAAATTGCGCATCGTCTCTCAACAATTGAGGAAGCTGACCAGATTTTCTTCCTTAGAGATGGACGTGTTGCAGAACAGGGCACCCATGAGGAGCTTATCTCGCACAGCGGTCCCTACCATGACTTTGTTGAAGCTCGCTCGCGCATTGAAGGCTGGCAGATTTCTAAGTAATGGCGAGATACATGCAAAGTATTAGGAAATAAGCATAGATGAATGAACAATTAGAGTCACCTGCTCTGCGGGTGACTCTATGTTTTGCTTGAGGATGCACTCAACAAGCTGACGTCTATTGATCAAAAACAGCAATATAACCTCAAAGCGAGAAAAGATCAGTTAAACCTACTTATCACCGTACGGAATTCGGAAGTAATCCAGCGTGGCTTTAAATCTATCTTGAGCTGTAAGGCACGTATCAAGAAGATAACCGTTCTCCTTATCCC
>CAURLG010000029.1:0-6008 GCA_963525825.1 uncultured Atopobium sp.
TGTAGGCTAGAAGGTAGTAAGGAAATAGCCTTACACCACTTTTTGAGACGTAACTCACCCTAGTTAGAACGTGCCTGATTTCTTCAAAGAATCTGTAACTTCTGCCTAAAAACATCAAAGAATCTGTGGATTTGCCTGTTTTTGTCAAAGAATCGGTGCCTCAAATACAGATTCTTTGCACTTTTCAGGCTCGCAATAGCAGAAGGACTTGTGCGACGAGAAACCCGTGCGCCCGCACGCGCACCTGGCGAGAAACCCGCGTGCTCGTACCGCACAACGCTGTGCAGAAAAGCCGTATACTTATGACGATATAAGTCCACGAAAGGATTGATATGTCTGACACTCTGATTCCACAAAATTCCTGCGTACTTGTCACCGGTGGCGCGGGCTTTATTGGCAGCCACACCGTTGTTGAACTGCTCAATTCCGGCTACGAGGCCGTAATTGTTGATGACCTTTCCAATGCTTCGGCAAAGGTTATCGATCGCATCAAAACCATTGTGGGAGAAGAAAACGCTAAGCGCCTTTCGTTCTACGAGGCAGACGTCAACGATGCAGATGCACTCAACCACATCTTTGATGAGCACGCCATTAACTTTGTCATTCACTTCGCTGGCTTCAAGGCCGTTGGCGAGTCTGTTACCAAGCCTATCGAGTACTACACAAACAACCTGGGCAATACCCTCACCCTTCTTGATGTCATGAGAAACCACGGTTGCAAGTCAATTATTTTCTCGAGCTCTGCCACCGTTTATGGAGACCCAGATAGTCTCCCCCTGACTGAGCAAAGTGCCAAGAAAAACGCAACCAACCCTTATGGTTGGACCAAGTGGATGATCGAGCAAATTCTTACCGACGTTCACACCGCAGATCCAGAGTGGAACGTTGTCCTGCTCAGATACTTCAATCCTATTGGCGCTCATCAGTCCGGCCTTATCGGAGAAGATCCTGCAGGCATTCCAAACAACCTGGTCCCTTACGTGGCTCAGGTTGCCGTGGGCAAGCGCGAGGCTGTTCACGTCTTTGGCGACGACTACAACACCCCAGATGGCACGGGCGTTCGCGACTACATCCACGTCTGCGACCTTGGTTCTGGCCATGTAGCCGCACTTAAATGGATGGCTGGCCGCACGGGAGTTGAAATCTTCAACCTGGGCACTGGCACCGGTAGCTCAGTACTTGACGTTATCAAGGCATTCTCAAAGGCCTGCGGCAAAGAGATTCCTTACGTTATTGAGCCTCGCCGCGCAGGTGACGTTGCAACCAACTACGCCGATTGCCAGAAAGCTGCCGACATGCTTGGCTGGAAGGCTCAGTACAACCTCGCCGACATGTGCCGCGATTCCTGGAAGTGGCAGTCGATGAACCCAGACGGCTATCGCGGCTAGGATTTCCGTGAACTTTACCGACTACCTCACCCAAAAGCTCCCCGCCGTCGAGGCAGAGATCATGCGCGGACTCCCCGCGGCACCAGCGGCGGCACCCGCAGCACCCGCAGCGCCCGCAGCAGCAACGACGCCCGCAGCACCCGCAGCGCCCGCAGCAGTGGCGGCCTCGCCCGCAGCCACGTCCACGCCCTCGGAGCGTACACGCGCGGACCTGAACACCTATCTCTACCAGCCACTCGCTCACTTCAGCGCGGGCGGCGGCAAGCGCGTGCGTCCGGTCCTCTGTTGCCTGGGCGCCGAAGCAGTTGGCGGCTCAGCAGAAGCAGCTTTGCCCGTGGCCTGCGCCATCGAGGACTTCCAGTCGGCGGCTCTTATCCACGATGACATCGCAGATAAATCAGAGCTACGCCGTGGCGAGAAGTGCCTCTACAAGACACTCGGTACCGGACTTGCCATCAACGTTGGTGATTCTGCGCTGGTCAATGTTGTCAGACGCGTTACCGCAACCAACCACCTCTCTGACCAGCTTAAAGTTCGCGTTATCGACGCCCTTCTCGCCATGCAGGAGCACACCCTTGAGGGTCAGGCGCTTGACCTTGGTTGGGCTCAAAACGAGCGCTGGGATATTACCTCTGAGCAGTATCTTTTTATGGCGCTCTCCAAGACCGCCTACTACTCTGCCGCATATCCCCTGGTAATGGGCGCGCTCATCGGTGGTGCTGATCAGAAAACGCTCGATGCGCTCAAAGAGTTTGGCCTCAAGGTAGGCCTTGCCTTCCAGCTGCAAGACGATCTTCTCAACCTGGTCGGAAACGCCCAGGTACAGGGCAAAGATTTTAGGTCAGACATCACTGAAGGCAAGCGAACGCTTGCGGTGGTCTACGCACTTGAGCATCTTGGCCCAGCAGAAAAGACAGAGCTTGTCTCCATACTTTCTGCGCATACTATCAATACTTTGGAGCTTCAGCGCGCTGTGGAGCTTATAGAAAGCGCTAATGCGATAAAATTTGTCCGCACGCACGCTCTTGCCTTAGTTGATGAAGCAAAGCACGTGCTTGAAAACGTGATACTTACTGAAGACGCTCGCGACACACTTTTGTCTATGGCAGACTTCTTTGTGAACCGAGAAAGGTAATTATGGATCCAATTACTCCTGGTAGCACTGGTGCTGCCGTTGAAGACATTCAGGAACGCCTCGTAAAGCTTGGCTACACCATCGAAGACGATGAGCGCCAAAGCCACACCTTTGGCAAGTCAACTGCTCGCGCCGTTGCACGCTTTAGGCTTGACCATGACCTTTCTCTTGGAGAAGAAGTAGATGCCTCTACCTGGGCAATCATGGTCGATGAGGGTTATGAACTTGGAGACAGAACTCTCTACCTGCGCCTTCCTAACTTCCACGGCAATGACGTGCGTCAGCTGCAAGAGCGTCTCAACATCTTGGGTTTCTCGTGCGGAAAAGTTGATGGCCATTACGGTGTTCACACCGAGGCTGCCGTTAAGCTCTTCCAGGAAAGCGTCGGCGAGCTTGCTGACGGTATGGCATTCCAGGATACCCTCGACGCTATTGAGCGTCTGCGCCACGTTTGGTCTGGTAAACAGGCAAAAGGCCCTCACCCACAAGGTCCTATGGGCTTTGCTCGTGCAGCAAACGTTCTTGAGACCACCTGCATTGCCATTACGGGAGAAGATCCTATCTCTAGAAACGTAGCTGCTCGCGTCTATAACCTTTCTAAGGCAACTACCGAGGCAAGCGGCATGACCATGATTGATCGCGCCGATTCCCCTACTGATGCAGCCACTATTTTGGTTCTGACCACAGCCTATGCCCCAAGCATGCCCGCCCGCGGACAGGTTGGTATTGGCTCTGTTTCTATGGAAGAAAACGAGACGCTGCCAGCAAGACTGCGCACTGCCATTGAATCTGCTGATGCAACGGGCTCCCCTATCAAGATTGTGCTGCCAGAAGGAACAAACGTAGACGGCTCGTTTACTACCGCAGACGCGCAGACTTTAGCAGTTCTTGTTCTTGATGCAATTTGTGGAGCATTTGCCTCGCTAAGCTGATACACTTAATAGGGTTGCGGACAAAACCAACGTAGTGATTACATTGGGGTATCGTCCAACGGTTAGGACACGGGTTTTTGGTGCCTGGAATGTGGGTTCGAATCCTACTACCCCAGCCATTTTTACGCAACTTTTGTGTAGGGACGCACTCGTATCGAGTAATACGAAGTACTTTGGAGGCTTACGTATGCCACTTACTGCGATTGTCCTCGCTGCAGGCGAGGGAACGCGCATGAAGTCCCACCACCCTAAGATTGTGCACAAATTACTAGATAAACCCCTTGTTTGGTGGAGTGTCAACGCCGCAATTACTGCTGGCGCTGACCGCGTCATTGTGGTTGTTGGTAACCACGCTGACGAGGTTAAATCTGCACTTTCTTGCTTCCCTAACCTTGAGTATGTTGCCCAGACTGAGCGTCTTGGCACCGGCCACGCCGTCAAGGTTGTAAAGGATGCTCTTGGTGGCTTCAAGGGACCCGTTGTTGTTATCAACGGTGACGCATCTCTGTTGCGCGCACAGTCTATTCTCGACCTTGTCGCAGAAACTAAAGCTCACCACAACGCATGTACGGTACTCACAATGACGCCCCCAGATCCAACCGGATATGGTCGCGTCATTTCTTCTAATGGCCAGGTAACTGCCATTGTTGAGCACAAAGACGCTACGCCAGAGCAGCGCGAGCAAGAGCGTGAATGCAACGTTGGCGTGTACTGCTTCTGCGGCGGAAGACTGACCGCAAACATCGATCTTCTCGGCAATGATAACGTTCAGGGCGAGTACTACCTCACCGACATGGTGGGCCTTTACGTCAGCCAGGGCGAGCCCGTTGCTGCTGTTCACGTTGACGACTACAAAGAGGCGCTGGGCGTCAATTCCCGCTCCGAGCTTGCCGTTGCCACCCGCATCATGCAGGAGCGCATCAACGAGCACTGGATGAGCCAGGGCGTCACCATGCTGGACCCAACTTCCGTCTGGATTGGTCCCGAGGTCACGCTTGGTATGGACACCGAGGTTCTCCCGCAGACTATGCTCTACGGCAAGACCTCAATTGGCGAGAATTGCGTGGTAGGCCCTAACACTCGTCTGACCGATACGCTTGTTGGCAACGACGCTGTTGTTGATGAAACTGTAGCTATCAACGCACAGGTAGACGACTTTGCTACCTGCGGTCCTCGCGCTTACTTGCGTCCAGGCACTCACCTTATGCCACATGCCAAAGCAGGAACCCACGTTGAAATCAAAAATTCAACTATCGGTGAAGGCTCTAAGGTACCTCACCTCTCCTACATTGGTGACACTACCATGGGCTCCGGCGTCAACATTGGCGCAGGTTCAATTACGTGCAATTACGACGGCTACCACAAGTTCAAGACTAACATTGGCAACAACGTCTTTGTTGGATCCGATACCATGATGGTGGCACCTGTCTCAATTGGTGATGGCGCACTTGTGGGGGCAAGTTCGTGCATCACAAAGGATGTACCAGCAGACGCGCTTGCACTCGAGCGCTCTGAGCAGAAAATTGTTGAGGGATACGCCGCCCAGAGGCGTCACAAGCTTGAGAAAGAGGACTAGATGTTCGAGAACCTGAGTGATCCGCTATTAGTTGCTAGAAACATCAAGCTCTACACCGGTACAGGCAACCCTGAACTGGCTCGTAAAGTTGCAAACATTCTTCACCTAGAGCTACAAGGCCTTCTCCTTGAGAAGTTTGCTAACGGAGAAATCTATGCACGCTTTGACGAGTCTGTCCGCGGCGACGAGGTCTTCTTCATTCAGTCTTTGGCAGGCGTCAACGTCAACGATCTGGTTATGGAAACGCTGATTGTTGCTGACGCTGCAAAACGCGCATCTGCTAACAGCTTTACTGTGGTTATCCCTCACTACGCATATGCTCGTCAGGACCGCAAAGCCTCTGCTCGCGAGCCTATTACCGCTCGTCTGATGGCAAACCTGCTTGAGAAAGCTGGCGTTGACCGCGTCATCACACTTGACCTGCACCAGGGCCAGATCCAGGGCTTCTTTGACATTCCTGTTTCTCACCTGACTGCTCTCTATCTTCTGGGCGATTACTTTAAGAGCAAGCCATTTGACTGGGAGAATACCGTTGTTGTCTCCCCCGATATGGGTCGCGCAAAGGCAGCTAAGAAGCTTTCCGACTACCTTGACTGTGGCCTTGCTATTGCACATAAGAGCCGTCCTCGTCACAACGAGAGTGCTGTTATGGGCATCATCGGCGACATCAAGGGCAAAACCTGCATTGTTAACGACGACATGATTGATACCGCAGGTACCCTCTGCGCTTCTGTTGTCAAGCTGAAGGAAATGGGTGCAGGCGATATTTACGTCTGCGCAACCCACGGTATCTTCTCTGGTCCTGCAATCGAGCGCCTCAATAACGCTCCTATTGAGGAGTGCGTGGTCACCGACGCAATTCCTTGCCCAGCAGCAAACCAGGAAGGCTCCAAGATCAAGACGATTACCATTGCAAACGAGATTGCCGAGGCAATTTACGCTGTCTACACCGACCGCCCTGTCTCCGACATCTTCGG
>CAURLG010000030.1:0-5907 GCA_963525825.1 uncultured Atopobium sp.
CGCGACGTGTTACTCGTTGTCGCCGGCGGTTGCCTGAGTTGCGGAGATTGCCTGATCAGCATCGGAAGCGTCTGGCCAAGACCAGTCGGTAAATGCTGGGTGATCATAGCCCTTCTCGACAGCAAACTCGAAGGCCTCGGTGCGGAACTTCTCCCACTCGTCGATCTGATCTGCCCACTTCTGAGCGTCGATCATGCGGAGAGCGTCAGCAGCAAGTGCCCAACGGTCCATGTTGTTCAGGCGCAGCATGTCGTAAGGAGTTGTGGTGGAACCCTGCTCCTCGTAGCCGTGAACGTTGAAGTTGTCGTGGTTTGGACGGTTCCAAATCAGGCGGCGGACAGAACCTGCGTAAGCGTGGAATGCAAAGAGAACTGGCTTGTCTGCGGAGAAGAGCTTGGTGAACTCTTCGTCAGAGAGAGCCTCGTCGTTCTCGGAAGCGTTCTGGATCTTGAGCAGGTCAACAACGTTGACGAAGCGAGCCTTGATGCCCAGCTTGCCAAGCATGTCAAGAGCTGCCAGGAGCTCCTGGGTTGGGACGTCGCCGCAGGATGCGAGAACAATGTCCTCCTCGCCAGCCTCAGCGTTGGAAGCCCACTTCCACTCCTTAGCGCCAGCTGCAAGCTCCTCGCGAGCCTCGTCGAGAGTTACCCACGTTGGAGCAGGCTGCTTACCAGCGAAGATTGCGTTGATGCAGTTTGTGGAGGTGTAGCACTTCTCGCCAACTGCAAGCAGGAGGTTAGCATCTGCTGGGAAGTAAATGTTGGTGATGTGATCGTTGTTGAAGCTCTTGTTGAGCATGATGTCAACAAAACCAGGATCCTGGTGAGAGAATCCGTTGTGGTCCTGGCGCCAAACGTGGCTGGAAAGGACCAGGTTGAGAGCGGAGATAGGCTTGCGCCATGGGATGTGGCGAACGGTAGCCTCGAGCCACTTAGCGTGCTGGTTAATCATGGAGTCAATGATGTGAACGAATGACTCGTAGCTGGACCAGATGCCGTGGCGGCCGGTCAGAGTGTAGCCCTCAAGCAGACCCTCGCACTGGTGCTCGGAAAGCTGCTCGATAACGTTACCAACTGGGGAGATGTGCTCGTCGTTCTCAAAGTCGTCGTTGAAGCCGCCGAACCACTGCTTGTCGGTTACCTGGAAGGATGGCTGCAGACGGTTGGAAGCGGTCTCGTCAGGTCCGAAGATACGGAACTCGGAGCGGTTGCTGTTGATGAGCTCAGCGGTGTACTCGCCAAGGACGCGCGTTGCCTCAGTAGCACCAAAGCCGTGGCCCTTCTCGGCAACTGGGATCTCGTACTTCTTTGCGTCAGGAAGGACGAGGTTGCGGCGGATTGCGCCACCGTTTGCGTTAGGGTTAGCGCCAAGGCGGAGGTCGCCCTTAGGCATGAAGGCGGTAACCTCTGGACGGATTGCGCCCTTCTCGGTGAAGAGGGTCTCTGGCTTGTAGGAGCCCATCCAGTCGCGAAGGACCTGGAAGTGAGCCTCTGTGTCGCGAGCGGATGCCAGTGGAACCTGGTGAGCACGCCAAGAGCCCTCGGTCTTCTTGCCGTCGATGTAAGGAGGGCAAGTCCAGCCCTTAGGGGTGCGGAAGATGATCATTGGGTAGTAAGGACGGGATGCGTCACCTGCGGCTGCGCGAGTCTTGATAGCGCAGATCTCGTTGAAGACAGCCTCGAGAAGAGCTGCGAAACGACGGTGGATGGATGCGTGGTCCTCGTCGTCGAAGCCTGCAACAAAGTTGTATGGGTGGTAGCCCATGCCGCGGAAGAACTCGTCGCGCTCGCCGTCGGAAATACGAGCAAGGATGGTTGGGTTAGCAATCTTGTAGCCGTTGAGGTGCAGGATTGGAAGAACGATACCATCGGTCAGTGGGTCCATGAACTTGTTGGTCTGCCAAGAAGTTGCAAGTGGGCCGGTCTCTGCCTCGCCGTCGCCGACAACAGCGACTGCCAGCAGGGATGGGTTGTCCAGGACAGCGCCGTAAGCATGGGACAGGGTGTAGCCCAGCTCGCCGCCCTCGTGGATGGAGCCTGGAGTCTCAGGTGCGTAGTGGGAAGGAATTCCGCCTGGGTAAGAGAAGCGGCGGAAGAACTTCTGGAGGCCCTCTTCATCGTCGGTGATGAATGGGTAGGTCTCGCGATAAGTGCCGTCGAGCAGGGACTGTGCAGTACCTGCAGGTCCACCGTGACCAGGGCCCATGAGGAAGATGGTGTTCTGGTTATGGTCGCGGATGAAGCGGTTGACGTGGCCAAACAGGAAGTTCAGGCCTGGGGTGGTTCCCCAGTGGCCAACCAGGCGATGCTTAACGTCCTCGCGAGAGAAACCGTCCTTCATAAGAGGGTTGCTGCGAAGATAAATCTGACCAACAGACAGGTAGTTAGCTGCGCGCCAATACCTATCGACGCCGGCAAGCTCGTCCTCAGATACAGGCTGATTCAGGGTCTGCCAAGGTGTGCCATACACGGGCTGAGCCATGTGCTCCTCCTTTTCTTGGGCTGCCGCCTGCGCGTTTACGCAGGTTAGGCAACCTCGTTGCTTCCATCACCTGAGCGTTTGTTTTGTTCGCACTCAACTGGGTGCGCATAAAACATCACATACATAACAGTATGATGCTTCGGCTATGTTTCAAGTACTACTGTAAGTGATAAAACGTTTTATCACTGTGAGATTTCTTGAAATTTATTTCACGGAAGTTTTTTGAGATGTCTTTTGAGCAGCAAAATGATCCCCCAACAGTACCCACAATGCCAAAATGCAACCAAAATGGTGCCAAGTAGAGTGCATACACACCAAAGTGGTAAAAAAGTCGTTTAGTTGGAAATTTCATTTTTCTGCATACAACGTTTGCCCAGATAAAAGTTTTTGAGGCGGTAAAAAATCGTCTTAGTTGGAAATAAAACGTCTATTTTTCAATTTTCATTTCCAACTAAACGGGTTTTTTACCTTTTTCGGCACATAATTTTGAGCTCAAAAATTACGTATTCATAGAAATGAATTTAATTGCACAAATATGCAGAAAACTGATTAGCGCCCCAAAAGACGCACGCTATTCTTCTCAATCATGCGTGGCTCAAGAATTATCTGGATTGACGCGCTGTCAGCCTGCGTTTCGATGCCGTTATTTTTATCTGTCTCGGCTTCTTGCGCCGCAGCTTCTTGCGTCGCAGCTGATTGCGTCGCGGCTGCTTGCGTCGCGGCTTCTTGCGTCGCAGCTTCTTGCGTCGCGGCTGCTTCCGTCGCAGCTCTCTGCACAACATCCGCCCCGTGCTCACCCAGACGACGGAACATAATCGAAAGCGCGGCGTCAGAAAGCTCATCAACATTTTGCTCAATCGAGGTCAGCGCTGGCTCAAACAGTGCATCTGAGATGCTGTTATCGTATCCGACAACAGAATAGTCGCGCGGAACATGCAAACCGCGCTCGTACAGATAGCGCAGCAGGCCCAACGCAATGTTGTCCGACGTTGCAACAACCGCCGTAGCATTCACGCGAATCAGCTGCTGAGCTGCAAGATACGCATCAGGAATGTAATAATCGCTGGTCAGCACAAGCGACTGATCCAGCTCCAGGCCCTTCTCGCCAAGCGCGCGAACGTAGCCATTGAGGCGCGCGCAGCCGGTGTTGGAAGCGGTGTTGACCATGCATGCGATGCGGCGATGACCGTGATCTAGCAGGTATTTTGTGGCCAGATAGCCGCCAAGCTCATTGTTGAACGTGACTTTGTCGCAGTCGAGCGCGTCGATGGTTCGGTCCACCATGACGTACGGCACGGGCAGCTGCTCCAGGTCGGCGATGAGCTGCTTTGAGGCTTCTACCTCGTCGGACGTGATGATAAAGATGCCGTCGGCGCCGCGATTGACCAGCAGTCGCACAAGGTCCGCGTCGTTTGATGTGCTGTTATCCGAGTTGGTGATGAACAGCGCGTACCCGCGGCGGCGGCACTTCATCTCCAGCATTTTGGCAAACGACGAGAAAAACCGGCTCTCGATATTCGGTACGATCAACCCCAGCGTCTGCGTGTGCTGCGTGACCAGGCTTCTTGCAATCTGGTTGGGAATGTAGTGCTCGCGGCGGGCAACGTCGAGGATGCGACGGCGGTTCTCGTCGCTCACGCGCACCGGCCGTCCGTTCAGCACCAGCGAAACCGTGGCGGGCGACAGCCCTACCTCGCGCGCAATCGTTTTTAGGGTGACTTTTTCTGCCACGTTACCTCGCAACTTGCCCCGTTTATCGTTGTTGCTTAAGTATAATAGTCGAGAAACCCCTGCGGCTGGTCGTCCGCCAAAAGCCAGACGTTGTCTCCACACGACAACCGCACCTGGACCCCGATACCGCACGCAAGCTGCACCCACGCCCCGGCGCTCGCACGACAACTGCATTCCGAGAGGACGCGCATGAACATTACTCCACAGGAAATTGCCGAAACCCTCGCCATGGTCAGCGAGCAAAACCTTGACCTGCGCACCATTACCATGGGTATCTCGCTCAATAGCTGCGCAGACGAGGACCTGGATCGCATGTGCCAGAAGGTCTACGACCGCATCACGCGCCAGGCCGAACACCTGGTGTCCGTGGCCGAGGACCTGGAACGCGAGTACGGCATCCCCATTGCCAACAAGCGCGTTTCCGTCACGCCAATCGCACAGATTGCGGCATGTACCTCGGCGCAAGACCTGACCCCACTGGGCCACACACTGGACCGCGCGGCCGAGACACTAGGTATCGACTTCTTGGGTGGCTTCTCGGCACTGGTCCACAAGGGCCTTGGCGACGCCGACCGCCGACTCATCGCATCCATCCCCGAGGCGCTTGCCACCACGTCGCGCGTCTGTTCCTCGGTAAACGTCGCGTCTACGCGCGCGGGCATCAACATGGACGCCGTCCTGCTCATGGCCAAAACCGTGCTCGAAGCCGCTCGTCGAACCACCGACATTCAGTGCTACGGTGCCGCTAAGCTGGTCGTTTTTGCCAACATGGTGGAGGACTCCCCCTTCATGGCCGGCGCGGTCCACGGCAGCGGAGAGGCGGACGCCGTCATTAACGTGGGCGTTTCTGGTCCTGGCGTCATGGCTGCGGCCCTCGCCGAACTCCCCGACTCCGCAAACCTCATGGACGTTGCCGAGAAAATCAAGCAGACCGCATTCAAGATTACCCGCGCGGGCGAGCTGATGAGCCGTGAGGCTTCAAGGCGCCTGGGTGTCGAGAAGGGCATCGTAGACCTCAGTCTTGCGCCTACCCCAGCAGCTGGCGATTCCGTCGCTAAGATTCTAGAGCTCATCGGCGTTGGCGAATGCGGCGGCCCCGGAACCACCTGCGCACTTGCCCTGCTCAACGATGCCGTCAAGAAAGGCGGCGTCATGGCGTCGTCCAGCGTTGGCGGCCTGTCCGGCGCATTCATCCCGGTCTCCGAGGATGCGGGCATGATTCGCGCAGCTCAAGACGGTGCGCTTTCTCTCGAGAAACTCGAGGCAATGACCTCGGTATGCTCCGTTGGTCTGGATATGATTGCTATTCCTGGTGATTCTTCCGTGGAAACCATTGCGGGCATCATCGCAGATGAGATGGCTATTGGCGTTATCAATACCAAGACTACAGCGGTCCGCGTTATCCCAGCTATCGGCTACAACGAGGGAGACGTCCTGGAGTTCGGCGGTCTCTTTGGTTCCGCGCCTATCATGCCGGTCAATCAGTTTGCGGGCACGGTGCTTGCCCACCGCGGCGGTCGCTTCCCCGCTCCGCTTAATTCTCTCAAGAACTAGCAAAAGAGCCTCCACATCTGAACTGCCTCTCATTTCTTGGACATAAGAAATGAGAGGCAGTTCAGATGCGGGTGATTATGATTCTACAGCGTGTTAGCGTCGGCTTTTAGGCCTGGCGCACAAAATAGCGCAGCTTTGGTA
>CAURLG010000031.1:0-4152 GCA_963525825.1 uncultured Atopobium sp.
AATGAAGATAATCTGCGCGTTTGAGGTATTTTCAGCGTCATGTATACGTCTTTTTGACAGATTATCTGACTTAAGTGTGTTTTGAACTGACTCCTATTTCTGGTGTCCAAGAAATGGGAGGCAGTTCAATCGGAGGCTCTTTTTAGTTGCAGGTTTTATGCGCTTGCGACTCAGTGCTCGCCGTGCGCGTGGTGCTCGTGCTCGTGCGCGCTATGCTCGTGCTCGCCGTAGCTGTACTCGTGACCTGCGTGGTGCGCGCGATGCTCGTGATCCTCGTGCTCGCCGTGCTCGCAGTGGCCATGCTCATGATCGCAATGCTCATGCACGCAGTGACCGTGCTCATGGTCGCAATGCGAGTGATCGTGCTCGTCAGCCAAGTCCGACTGCTCGTGCCAGAACGCCGGCACAAACACCTCACGAAGACCATGGCGCAGCAGTTCGCGGCCGATAAACACACACCTGGACTCTTCCTGAGGTTCGTCGCCCGTAATGGCCCACGAACGCTCTACCAGGTCAAACTTGATCCACTGATTACCACAAGGCAGCGTACCCTTTGCGCGCGCAAGCTTTCCAAAAACGCCGGCCGAAGCTGCATCCAAAAGCCAAATCAAGTGCGTTGGACTTGGAAGCTCAGCGTGAGTCAGCGCCATAGTCTCCAGGTCAGGCCCCTCGTCCTTCTCGCTAGCTGGATCTTTAAGAACAGAACCGTCAAGCGCGCGAGTCAGAAGACCATTCCACCACTCGTCGGGAATAGCAGCGTACGAAGACTCGGCGATAACCTCTGCCTGCGGATTCATCTCTGCCGCAAGCTGCTTAATGGGCTCGGCGGCGTCCTCGCTACCTGGAGCAAGCTTGGAAATCACCACGCTCGCGGCGGCGCTCAGCTGGTTGTCAAAAATCTCTGGAAAATCGGTGCGCTGATTCTGCCACGAAACGGCGTCAACCACGGTAACCGGCGCCAGCAAACTAATGCGTTCCCAGGCCACCTGATTCACGTTATCAAGAATGCTCTGCAGCTTAGCCACGCCAGTTGGTTCAACAATTAAATACTCGGGATCGATGGTGTTTGAAATGGTCAGCACCGACGTCGCAAAATCCTGCTTGCCCGAGCAGCAAATGCAATTCTCGGTAGACTCCCAAACTTTGAGGTCGGAGTCCTGCCTCAAGCGACGCGCATCGATATCTGCCTGGCCATATTCATTCTCGTAGATAGCAAAATCACGCCCAGTCCGGCGCACGAGCTCCTGAATGAAGGTGGTTTTACCAGCTCCAAGAAAGCCTGATACAACAAGGATTTTCATGAATACAACCGCTTCCTAAACTCCGTTGGCGTCCACCAACGCAAAAAGCTGGCGAGAAAACCGAACTTCTCGCCAGCTTAAACGAACTAAATCACGCTACCTGATTGGTTACCTAGTCGATAACAACAACTGGCTTGATGAGGTCGGATGGCTTATCACGCATGGTGAAGAGAGCCTCCTCGAGGTGATCCCAGCCGTGATAGAGGTGAGTAACCTCTGGGTGAAGGTCCAGACGGCCAGAAGTGACCAGGCTGGAGAGCTTCTCCATGCGCAGACGGCCGCCAGGCATGAGGCCGCCACGGATGTCCTTGTGGCCCATACCAACGCCCCACTCGACGCGAGGAATGTTGACGTAGTCGCCGGAGCCCAGGTAGTTGACGTTACCAATCTTTCCGCCAGGCTTGAGTGCCTTGACAGCGTCCTCGAAGGTCTCGCAACCGCCGCCGTCGACGCAGACGCGGTCAACGCCCTTGCCGCCGGTGAGCTCCATGACCTGCTCCCAGATTGGGCCGTCCTTGTAGGAGATGAAGTCGGTTGCGCCGTAGCCCTTAGCTGCCTCAACGCAGACTGGACGGGTACCAACAGCAATGATGCGAGAAGCACCGTGGAGTGCAGCACCAGCAACGGACATAAGGCCGACAGGTCCAATGCCGATGACCAGGACAGTGTCGCCGAACTCAACGCCAGCGAGCTCAACTGCGTGGAAGCCGGTTGGAACCATGTCGGAAAGGATGCAGGCGTCTGCTGGATCCATGCCCTCTGGCATGTGAGCAAGGTTGCCGTCTGCGTCGTTTACGTGGAAGTACTCGGAGAAGACGCCGTCCTTGAAGTTGGAGAACTTCCAGCCAGCAAGCATGCCGCCGGAGTGCATGGAGTAGCCAGCCTGAGCCTCAAGGGAGTTCCAGTCTGGAGTAATTGCAGGAACGAGGACGCGGTCGCCAGGCTTGAAGTCCTTGACGCACTCGCCGACCTCGACAACCTCTGCGGAGCACTCATGACCAAGAATCATGTTGTGACGGTCGCCGATTGCGCCCTCCCACAGAGTGTGAATATCAGAAGTACAAATTGCGACCGCAAGTGGCTTGCAGATTGCGTCCAGAGGACCACACTTTGGTGTCTCCTTCTCAATCCAGCCGGACTCGCCGATCTTGAGCATTGCATAACCCTTCATAAAACCCTCCTAAAATCTGTGTTTCTGCAGTTGAAACACTACCTACCTCGTGGAGGAGCACGCCTTTTGCGTGACACTGACGAGGCTTATAAACGTTTTTGCGAAAGCTCGCTGCTTTGTTGCAGCCACAATTGGGTCCTCTCCACAACAAAACGACGAACACTCGCGAAGTACATTTTCAAGCACTTTTTTACGTAAATCTAGAACGAAACCGTGAAAGGTTGAGCAGACTTTCATGAATTTTAGGCTGGCGAGAAATGCGTTTTACAAATAACGAATATTTGTGCACGTAAACAATGTGAACGCTAACATACCGTTAACCAAACCTTCGACCGATGAGGAACAACGCTTATCGGCGAGCGGTTACCGTTCACCGAAACAAAAGGGCAGATGTCCACTTTTCTGTTGTACGCGGTTGCTCCGTAGTGTTATGCAGAGGCGTCTCGGCAGCTACGCAGAGGCGCTTTGTTATAATTCTGGTCGATGAGTTTCTCGCCAAATGAACCTCTTCAATGAATCGCTTTGTGGAGAAAGCCAGCTGTCAAAAAAGGAATTTGCATGCCCATTGATAACTTACTTAAAGACGCTGGTGCTCAATTTGATTGGCAATACATACTCTTGTACGCCACCCTGCTGGCTCCAGCGGTTGTTCCTGGTGTGCTGTTTATTTACTCATTTATCAAGGAACCTCGACAGTTCCGCAATGCACTTTTTCTGTTCGCGGCTCTTGCGTGGTCATCAATTCTTCTGGTGCTGAGGCTGAACAACTTTATCCTTGGGCTAATTCTGATTACTCTTGTACTGCTGACACCATTTCTGACCATTGGTTTCTTGCTGATCAACACCATAGTTGTGGTAAAAAATAACGGATTTTCACTGACGTCGATGCTGCCGTTTTTGATGGCTGGATTTCTTATCTTACTGCTTGCGTCTCCGTCTATCGTAAATTATTTTGACCCAGATACTCGCCATGTTGTTGTCTTTTTGCTGGGGCTTTTTACACTTGAAGGCTTATGGTTCTCGTTTACTTTTGTGGCCTTGCTGTTCTATTCGTGGATATATCGGATCCTTCCCCGCCGTCGTCAATACGATTACATCATCATTCATGGTGCCGGACTTGATGGTCCGCGACCAACCCCGCTACTCGCGGGCAGGATTGATAAGGCACTTGAACTGTGGAACAAGCAGCATCAACACGGAAAGTTTGTTGTTTCTGGAGGTCAAGGTGCTGATGAGGTGGTCTCCGAAGCTCAGGCCATGCGCGATTATCTTCTGGAGAAGGGTGTTCCAGCCGAGGCAATCCTTATGGAAGACAAGTCCACTACTACCTGGGAAAATCTTAGGTACTCGCTAGCCATTATCCGCGCCGACCGCGCCTCCGCAGCGGCCGACGGCGCGCCCGCCACAGCAGCGGCCGAAGACGCGAGTGCACCGAGCGGCGACACTGCCTCCGCAACCGGCGACTTCACCACCGCGGTTGTTACCAGCGATTTCCACGTTTTCCGTTGCGCCGAATACGCCCACAACCTGGGCATTAAGGCAGATGGCATCGGTTCGCACACCAAAGGCTGGTACTGGCCCACGGCGTTTATCCGCGAGTTTATCGCAATCACCAAAGCGCACCTCTGGCCCTACCTGGTCATTGGCGGTCTGTACACGTTAATCAACGTGCTCAACTAC
>CAURLG010000032.1:0-2936 GCA_963525825.1 uncultured Atopobium sp.
ACATTACTATATTCCCCTAAACCACATCTGTTTCAATGCATTATACTGTTCAAATGGTTAATAGGAATACTGCTAAAAGCATATGAAAGGCAAGATTACTGTGGAAGAGATGCCCAAGAATTATGATCCTCAGGCAGCTGAACCTGAGCTCATTGAAAAGTGGATAAAGGCAGATTGCTATGGTCGTAGTAAGGGAACTGAAGACCGTACGGTAGTTATCCCTCCACCAAACGTTACCGGCATCCTTCACATGGGCCATGCCATGGATGACACCATCCAGGACACCTACATTCGTTATTCTCGCATGCGCGGTTATTCAACTCGTTGGATTCTTGGAACTGACCACGCAGGCATTGCAACTCAGACTAAGGTTGATAAGAAGCTTAAGTCAGAGGGTATTTCTCGTCTTGAAATTGGTCGCGAGAAATTCCTGGATGCTTGCTGGGATTGGACGCGCGAGTACGGCGGAACCATTGTTTCTCAGATTAAGCGCATGGGCTGCTCCATTGATTTTAATGACGAGAAGTTCACTATGTCTCCTGAGTACACTCAGGCAGTACGTAAGGTCTTTGTTGACTGGTATCATGACCAGCTTATTTATCGCGGTAAGCGCATCGTAAACTGGTGTCCTCATTGTGAGACTTCAATCTCTGACGATGAGGCAGAGTACGCTGACGAGAAGGGCCATCTTTGGTATCTGCGTTACCCACTCAAAGAGCCTGTTAATGGCGTTGAATACATTACCGTAGCTACTACTCGTCCAGAGACTATGCTGGGTGATACTGGCGTAGCTGTTTCTCCTCAGGATCCAGAAAAGGCCGATCTTGTTGGAAAGACTGTTATTCTGCCCATTGTTAATCGAGAGATTCCAATTTTCTCTGACTGGCATGTTGATGCAGGCTTTGGTACCGGTTTTGTTAAGGTAACTCCAGCTCATGACCCTAATGACTTTGCTATGGGTCAGACTCATAACCTTGAGCAGATCAACATCTTTGATGAGCATGCTGTTGTTGTTGACGGCTATGGTGAGTTCTCCGGCCTTGACAGAGATCAGGCTCGTGAGGCTATTGTTGCTTGGTTTGAAGAGCATGGCCTGCTTGATCACGTTGAAGACCTTGATCACTCCGTTATGCATTGCTACCGCTGCGGCACAACTCTTGAGCCATGGCTCTCCGAGCAGTGGTTTGTTGCCGTTGATAAGCTCAAAGAGCCTGCAGCACAGGTAGTTAAAGATGGTCAGGTTACCTTCCACCCAGAGCGTTGGACTCAGACCTACCTCACTTGGATGGAGAATCTCCGCGACTGGAACATCTCCAGGCAGCTTTGGTGGGGTCACCGTATTCCTGTGTTCTACTGCGATGATTGTGGCTGGCAGGATGCTCTTATGGAAGACACTGATGTCTGTCCAAAGTGTGGCGGCCATCATGTTCACCAGGATGAGGACGTTCTGGACACCTGGTTCTCTTCTCAGCTGTGGACCTTTGCTACACAGGGTTGGCCAGACCATCCTGAGCAGCTTGAGGGCCACCATCCAACGCAGGTCCTGGTAACCGCTCGAGACATCATTGCTCTTTGGGTTGCTCGCATGATTATGAGCTCACTCTACTTCACCAAAGAGATTCCATTCCATGATGTCTATATTTACGCAACCATTTTGGCTAAGGACGGCAGCCGCATGTCCAAGTCAAAGGGTAACGGCGTAGATCCTATGGACCTCATTGCTAAGTATGGTGCAGACGCAATGCGTTATAACCTGCTTACGCTTATTACCAACAACCAGGACGTCAAGTTTGATGCTGTTCTTGATAAGAAGACCCGTGAGCTTATTGAGTCTCCAAGAACTGATCAGGCACGTTCTTTTGTTACTAAGATTTGGAATGCAAGTCGCTTTGTTCAGATGAACCTCGACGGCTACACTGCCGGCATGCCAAAGGCAGAGACATCAGAAGATGCATGGATGTTCTCGCGCCTTGCAAAGGTTGTTGCAGAGACAACTGAGCAGCTTGAGACCTATGGCTTTGGTGAGTACGCTCGCAACATTCAGTCCTTCTTCTGGAATGATGTCTGCGACTGGTATATTGAGCTTTGCAAGGGCCGTCTTCTGGATGGAACTCCTGAGGAGCGCCTGCAGGTTCAGCGCAACCTTGTCTTTGTCCTGGATGTCAGCATGAGGCTTTTACACCCAGCTATGCCATTTGTTACCGAGAGCGTTTGGGATGCCCTTCCTGCATCTGGTCTTTTGAGTCATGACGCAGAGTTCTTGATGGTCTCTGAGTGGCCAGATCCAGAGAAGCTTGCAAGCTTTGTTGACGAGGCAGCTGAGCATAACTTCTCACTTGCTAAGACCGTTGTTTCTGCTGTTCGTTCTTCTCGCGCTCGTTACAGGCTGTCGCCAAAGACAGACCTTGCTGTTGTGGTTAAAGCTCCAGCACAAGACGTTGCAGCGTTGAAGGAACAGGCAGCGTTCATCCAGAACGTTGGTCGCGTAAGCTCGCTTGAGGTTGCTGAGGCGCCTCAGAAGCCTGCTGGTTCTGTTTCTGTCACCGATGCTGGCCTTGAAATGTACGTTGTTCTTGGTGAGCTTGTTGACCTTGCTGCTGAGGCCAAGCGTCTTCAGAAAGACCTTGAGTCTGCAAAGAAGGAACTCTCTGGTGTGGAGCGTACCCTTGCTAATGAGGGATTTGTTGCTAAGGCAGCGCCTGAGGTTATCGAGAAGAAACGTGCACGTGCGGAAGAACTTACTACGCTTGTTGCTCAGCTAGATCAGCAGATTGCCGACTTCTCATAAGTAAAACTTGATGCGGCGTAACAGCCGCATCTTGTGTTTAGTACGTGCATGCAGTCCACTTTAGGTTAGGAACAACATGTCTGAGGTTAAATCCGATATCGAGATTGCTCAATCATCCGAGATGCTTCCCATCTTTGAGGTGGCAAAG